>NZ_CALNWU010000001.1:0-1504230 GCF_940792985.1 Dermabacter sp. Marseille-Q3180 | reverse complement strand
ACCCCACACCACCCATTCGTGGCCCACACCATAAAACCCCCAAAACGCGCCTGAGCGCCCCTAACAATGGGCCTTAGGTCACTGTCCCGGGTCACATACCAACTGCGACACAAACCCACCACGTCGCATGTCATCTCGCTCCTTCCCCGTTTCGACCATTCACCTACGTCAATCCAACGGGAGGGGGATCAGGGCATCCAACGGAGGCTCGGTCGATCCACCGGGGAACAGGGCATCCAATGGTGGGACTAGGTCGATCCAACGATGGGGTTAGGTCAATACTGTGGTGGAAGCGAGAGACCGTTCTGGGAACGGGCGGAGGCCCGGCGACGGCGCGAGGCTAATGAACGTGGAAGCCGAGTGCCTCCATGCAAAAATCCCCGGTTCGCACGGAACCGGGGATTTGCGCCTCCTCGAGGCTTTTGGCGGTAGCGGCGGGATTTGAACCCGCGGTACGGGGTTGCCGTACACAACATTTCGAGTGTTGCACCTTCGGCCGCTCGGACACGCTACCGCCGAACACTTTACCGATTCGTCGCCTATCGTCAAAGTTCGAGCAACCTTGTGGGAGGCAGGTCACGCGCAGGCGACGCAAACGTCAGGACTATAGGGTTGTCTCCATGACTGAGAACACTCCCCTTAAACCGCCGGTTCCGGCGAAGAAACCCATCGAGCGTACGCACCACGGCGACACGGTCGTGGACAATTTTGACTGGTTGCGTGACAAGGAAAATCAGGAGGTCCTCGACCACCTGAATGCCGAGAACGCCTACGCCGATCAGATCCTCGAGCCGTTGCATCCGCTCCGCGACCGCATCGTCGAGGAAATCAAGAGCCACACGCAAGAAACGGATTCGTCCGTGCCCTACCGCGATGGCGACTACTGGTACATCTCGCGCACGCGGGAGGGCGACAACTACCCGCGCTTTAGCCGCATCGCCCTCGCGGACAGCCCCGAGCGTCCCGTCATCGATGTCGAAAACGATGAGCTGCTTCCCGGCGAGCACGTGTATCTCGATGCGCAAGCGCTCTCGGAAGGCACCGAGTTCTTCCAGCTCGGCGGCATCACCCTCAACGACGAATCGAACCGCCTCGCCTACAGCGTGGATACTTCTGGCGGTGAGGTGTATGCGCTTCGCATCGTGGACCTCGCTTCGGGCGACGTGATCGACGATTCCGTCAAGGACGTTGCCTACGGTCTCGCGTTCTCCCTCGACGGCTCGGAAATCGTCTACGCGAAAAACGACGAAGCCTGGCGTCAATGCGAAATTTGGGTGCACACGGTAGGCACGCAGGCGTCGGACGACCGCCTTCTGTTCCGGGAGGACGACGAAAAGTTCACGACTGCAGCCGGGGCGAGCCGCAACCGGAAGGCCCTCATCATCGAGACGGCCTCGCGCGTCACGTCCGAGGCGCTCGTGACGTCACTCGAGAGCCCGATTCAGCAGCCGCGTTCGATCGCGGGGCGCGTCGAAGGCGTCGAGTACTCGGTCGAGCACGCGGGCGATCACTACCTCGTGATCCACAACCGCGACCACAAGGGATTTGCCCTTGCACGCCAGGAGCTCGACGCGAGCGGTGCCGAGGCGCAAGAAACCTGGCGCGAGATCCTCGCCCCGGCAGAGGGCGAACGCATCGAGGCGGCCGACGCCTTCGAGAGCCACGCCGCGATCACCATGCGCGCGGCGGGGCTGCCCACCGTGCGCGTGCTGCAGCGCGATCAGGTGAGCGGCGAGCAAAACGCCGAAAGCAGCACGGGGTGGGATACCGCCTCCGCATTCGACATTTCGCACGGCGGCGAGCTCGATGCGGTCTACCTTGCTCACAACCGCAACTGGGACGACGAGACGATTCGCTACACGCTCGACTCGATGCTCACCCCCACGACCGTCGCACAGATTCCGGCCTCGGGTGGCGAACCGGAGATCCTCAAGGAAACTCCCGTCCCGAACTTCGATCGCACGAAGTACGTAGAGAAGCGCCTGTGGGCGACGGCTCATGACGGCACGAAGATCCCGATCTCGCTCATGGCACGCGCCGACGTCGAACCCGACGGCACGAACCCCGGCTTCCTCTACGGCTACGGGAGCTACGAAATCCCCAGTGATCCAACGCTTTCGGTGTTTTGGCTGAGCCTCATGGACCGCGGCGTGGTCGTCGCCATCGCGCACATCCGTGGCGGAGGCGAGATGGGCCGTGAGTGGTACGAGAACGGCAAAAAGCTCGCAAAAAAGAACACATTCAGTGATTTCGTGGAATCCGCACAGTTCCTCGCGAGCGAAGGCTGGTTCGACAAGAACCGCATCGCGGCAAATGGTGGAAGCGCGGGCGGCCTGCTCATGGGTGCGGTAGCGAACCTCTCGCCCGAAACGTTCCGCGTCATCGTCGCCGGCGTGCCGTTCGTGGATGCACTCACGACGATCCTCGACCCGAGCCTCCCGCTCACGGTCGGCGAGTGGGAGGAGTGGGGCAACCCGCTCGAGGATCCCGAGGTGTACCAGTACATGAAGGAGTACTCGCCCTACGAGAACATCCGGGGCGTGCAGTACCCGGCCATCCTCGCGACAACGAGTCTCAACGACATCCGCGTGTTTTATGTCGAGCCCGCCAAGTGGGTGGCTCGCCTTCGCGAAGAGACCCGCAACTATGAGGGCGGCGAGGCGATTCCCGCTCACCCGATCCTCTTCAAGTGCGAGATGGTTGCCGGCCACGGCGGCCGCTCGGGGCGCTACGCCCGGTGGGAGCAGCGCGCCGAGGAATACGCCTTCGTGCTCGATCAGCTCGGGGCGACCGAGCTGATCTAATTCCCCTTAGAAAGCGGGGATGACGGAACCGTCGGTGTAGGTCTTCTCAATGAAGGCCTTCACCTCGTCGGAGTGCAGGAGCTCCTCGAGCTTCTTGAGATACTCGTTTCCGTCATCCTCGCTTCTCCATACGAGGAGGTTCGCATAGGGGCTGTCTTCTCCCGGCTCAAGGAAAATCGAATCTTCGTTCGGCTTGAGGCCTGCCTCGAGCGCAAAGTTGCCGTTGATCACGGCAGCGGCAAAGTCTCCGAGCGAACGTGGGATCTGGCCCCCCTCGAGCTCGGTGAACTTGAGGTTCTTGGGGTTCTCCTTGACATCCTCGGGCTTGACGAGTGCGTCCTCGGGGGCGTCACCGAGCGAGATGAGTCCCGCCGATTCGAGAAGCCTCAGGCCACGCGCGGTGTTCGCGGGATCGCTGTTGAGCGCGATTTCGCCACCCTCGGCGATCTCCTCGACGCTCTTCGCCTTCTCCGAGTACAGGCCAAGAGGCTCGATGTGCACGCCCTTGCCGGCCGTGAATTTGTAGCCGTTTTCTTCAATCTCGTTCTTGAGGAAGTTCGGGGTCTGGTAGAAGTTCGCGTCGGTGTCGCCCGCCTCGAGGTCCTTGTTCGGCAGGATGTAGTCGGTGTATTCGACGATCTCGATGTCAATGCCCGCGTCTTTCGCGAGCTCGTCCTTCACAAACTGGAGAATCTCCGCGTGGGGAACCGGTGACGCACCGATCTTGAGCGACGAGTCCACGCTCGCTTCACCGCTCTTGCCCCCGGTACCCGGCGAGTTCGGCACGCACGCGCTCAAGAATCCGAGCCCCGCGAGGCCAGCGGCCGAGGTGAGAAGGGTGCGACGGTTGAGGTTGGTCATGGTGATCTCCTTTTGCTGTTCTCGATTGGCTCTAGCTTGCAGTGCGTGCGCACCTGGGCGCGAGAAATGTGACGGTTCGTGACATTGGCGCGGGTGCCGGGCGCGTTGGGGCGGGGTCCGACGTCGGACTGCCCTCAACCGTTTCCGCGTGCGTTAGCCCTTCGCTCGGTGATCAACCGCTCGCGCGGCCCAATCCCCCACGACCTGCACGAGCACCACGAGAAGAATAAGAACGACGACGGTGGTGATCATGACCGTGTTGTTGTAGCTCAAGTATCCCTTGCGGAAGGCGAGGTCGCCGAGGCCGCCAGCGCCGACGGTGCCCGCCATCGCGGTGTAACCGACCACGCCGATCGTCGTCGTGGTGATGCCGGCGATGATGCCGGGAAGTGCCTCGGCAACGAGTACGTGGCGGATCACCTGGAAGCGGCTCGCCCCCATCATTTCGACTGCTTCGAGTTTGCCCGCGGGAATTTCCCTGAGTGCCGTTTCCACGAGACGGGCAAGGAAGGGCACAGCGGCGATCGTAAGGGAGATGATCGCGGCGTTCGGTCCGGTCCCACGCCCCACGAGTGCCTTCGCGAGTGGAAGAAGGGCAATGATGAGAATGACGAAGGGGAAGCTTCGCAGCACGTTCACGATGAAGCCAAGCACCTGGTAGGCGATGCGCGCAGCGCGGTTGCGGGCCCTCGAGAGTTCGAAAAGGCCGATCCCGAGGGGGATGCCGATGACGATGCTCAGCACCATGGTCCACGCAACCATGTAGATCGTGAGGCCCGTGTTGATCCACAGCGAGTTATTCGTGCTCGTGGAGGTGAAGATCGGGTCGGAGAAAAAGTCCTGAATCCACTGGGTCACGGCTGCACCTCCACGGCGACGATGTTGTTATCGGCGCAGTCCTGTACGAATTTGGCGAAGCCCGGCGCACTAATGGGGCTGTTGTCGGCGTTGCGGAGCGCGAGTTGCACGCGGCCGATTTGCTGGCCCTGGATCGTTTCAATCGAGGCGGCGACGACTTCCGCGAGCGCATCGTGCTTCTCGGTGAAGCGCACGATGTCATTCACGTTCTTGACCGCTGGTGATTTGCCGTAATCGAGGTTCACGATCTTCGCATCGACCCCGGTGGGGGCGGGCGGCAGCGGAATGAGTTCTTTTGCGAGGCGACCGAACGGGTCGGAAGCGACGTCGAGAAGCGTTCCGGTCTGCACAACTTTTCCGGCGTCGAGGAGTGTCACGTGATCGCAGATTTCGCGCACGGCGCTCATCTCGTGGGTGATGAGAAGAACCGTAATGCCGAGGCGGCGGTTGAGGTTCTTGATGAGGGACAGGATCTGGCGCGTCGTCCCGGGATCGAGCGCGCTCGTGGGCTCATCGCACAAAAGCACCTGGGGGCGTGCCGCGAGGCCGCGTGCGATCCCGACGCGTTGGATCTGCCCGCCGGAGAGCTGCGCCGGGTAGTTGTTTTCGCGACCTTCGAGGCCCACGAGCGTCACGAGTTCCGCGACGCGCTCGCGAATTTTTCCGCGAGACCAGCCGGCGATCTCAAGCGGATGCGCAATATTGCGTGCGGCGGTGCGGGAATCGAGCAGGTTTGCGTGCTGGAAAACCATGCCGATCTTCCGTCGCGCGGCGCGCAATTGGGGACCGTTGAGGGCAGCGATATCGGTGTCGCCGATCCGCACGGTGCCGCTCGTGGGCTTTTCGAGGCCCGTGAGGCAGCGAATGAGCGTTGATTTACCGGCGCCGGAGCGGCCGACGATGCCGTGGATCTCGCCGTCGGCGACATTCAAGGAGATGCCGTCGAGGGCGCGAACCTCGGAACCGCCGGTTCCGGGGAAAACTTTGGTGAGTCCGTCGAGTGTGATCACGCCCTCCAGTATCCGGGAAATGCGGTACGGTACGCAGATGCCAGTTCATGAAAGGACACACAGCTCACACAAAAGGCGACGCCCCCGCCGCGTTTGCGGAAGGGGCGCCGCTCATGACATGACGACGTGACTACTGCTGTGCCGGCCCGTCGTTAGCGGAAGGCGCAGAACCAGGCTGAGGCGGCTGGTTGTGACCGTAGGCCTGCTCTTGCGTGAAGTGCGGAGCTTCGGAGGCCTGCTGCTGGGGCTGCCCGCCATACTGCGGAGCCTGCGGGCTCTGCTGACCGTACTGCGGCTGCTGGCCGCCATACTGCGGGGCCTGCTGACCACCGTACTGGGGCTGAGCCTGCGCCTGCTGGCCCTGCTGCCCAAACTGTGGCTGCTGCCCACCGTACTGCGGCTGAGTCTGCTGGCCGAACCCTTGCGGTGCAGCCTGCTGGCCCTGCGGATTCTGTTGCCCCTGCTGATTTTGCATGTTCGCCGCCAATGCGTTGAAGTCGATCTTCTTGTGCTGCACCTCGGTGGCGTTGTACTCGGAGTTCTTCCCGTACTGCTTGTGCACGAAACCGCCGGCGATCGCCGGAACGAAACCGGTGTAGAACGGGGCGATGAAGCGAGAAATGACCTCGACGAGGATTCCCACAACCGCGGCAATGAAGGGGGTCGCGAGGCTTACACCCGCATGGACATCGCCTTCATAGTTCAAAAGCCCGGCGGATTCGAGAACGTCGCGAGCTCCGTTCGCGCCGAAGTTCGAGTTGATCGTCGCAAAGATGATGCCGAGAACGCTCAGCACGAAGAAGACGGCGGGAAGCGCGGCCCACGAGGTCACCGTCGCGAGAGTGTTGCCTTCTACGCGGCGGCGGGACTTCGCCCACACCCCTGCGAAAACGAACATGAGAAGAAGGGCAAACGGAATCGCGGGAAGAATCATCCACCAGTGCGGGAGGGTGAACACGGAAACCATGTCGCCTTCCTGGCTAATCAGAAGGCCTGCGTAGGCGCCGTGGCCATACGTGTAGTTCACCGGCGAGAACGTCGCGAGACCAAAGTGGGTGAAGAGCACCGTCAAAAGTGTCGCGGGGAGCGTGAGAACACACATCACGAGCATCTTGAGAGTGTCGCCGAAGTGGCCCTCGTTGATGGCGGCAATGAGGACGACAACGACGCTGCTAAAGAGCCCCACGATCGCTGCCGTGGCGGCATAGAGAAGCGCAAGCTTCGCCGCATCGAAGTACTCGCTTACAAGCGGCCATTTCTTCGGGAGGGGGCGAGTGCTGTAGCGGCCCGCCACGAGGGCGAGGGCGAGGAGCACGAAGATACCGAGGAACGGAAGGACCCCCGCGGCGTGAAGGCTCACGTGTGTCTCGTAGTTCATGCCGTAGTTATCGATCTCCTCGCTCCCGCGCGCAGCGAGGCCCCACGACAAGAGGGTCGAGACAACCGCGACGGCGAAGCTCGCGATCACTGCCTGAACCCAGATGGCGACAGTTCCTTCGTTCGGCTTGCGCTTGGCGACGTATCGGCCCGCGAAGAAGGCGCCGGCAAGCACCGCAGCAAGCACGAGGAAGGGAACGAGCCCGAGGCTTGCAAACGTGGACATCGTCGCGTCGTCTTCTCCGGCGAACGACCCCTTAATGGTGGTGTTGACAGTGTACGAGCCGAGGAATGCCATCGAAACGACCTGGAAGGGCGCGCCGAGGATGTACAGGAATTCGGGCGTATCCGGCTTGAGCTGGCCAACACCCGCCGCACCGAAACCATTCTTCACATCGGGAATGATGCTCGGCGTATCGAGCACCATTGAGCCGAGAAGGGGAAGGCCGATCACGATCGCGGCCACGATGAGGCCGGTGACGTACGAGGCGAAGGCGGCGCCCAGCGTAGGCAGCGGATTACCGATGAATGACGCGGCCTGGCCAAGCTGCTTGCCAAAATCGGGGCCCTGGTGGCCCTGTTGGCCCTGGTGATTCTGCGGGTTCTGCTGACCCGTCTGGAATTGCCCCTGGTGCGGCTGGAACTGTGGGTAGCCCTGAGGCGCGCTCGGCTGCCCCTGCGGGTACTGCTGCGGCGCGCTCGGCTGACCCTGCGGGTACTGCTGCGGCGCGCTCGGCTGACCCTGCGGGTACTGCGGCGCGCTCGGCTGGCTCTGCGGGTACTGAGGTGCCTGGTACTGGGGGGCGGATGGCACAGATTCCGACGCCTGCTGGGCGTTCGGTGCCGCCGGGGCCGAGGGCGCCGAAGGCGGAACATTCGAGGGAGTGCCCTGGCCGTCGCCTTGAGGCACATTCTGCTGCGGGGGGTTTTCTGACATGTCAATCCCTTGCTCGTCGGCGCACGCGCTCGTCCTCTTTTTACGCGTGTGTCACGGGCATCATCGTACGGGACTTTTTACCCTTCGCGTAGCCCCTTGCGTCGTTCACGCAAGGCGCGAAAAAAATCGCGGAGCATATCGCCGCATTCTTCGGCTCTCACGCCCGTGGTGAGTTCCACTCGGTGATTGAGCCTCTCTTCACGAACGAGGTCGTAGAGCGACCCGGCCGCCCCCGCTTTGGGATCCATCGCGCCCACGACAAGGTGCTTGATGCGGGCAAGCACAATCGCACCCGCGCACATCGTGCAGGGCTCGAGGGTCACGGCGAGGGTACAGCCGCTCAGGTTCCAGCGCCCGCGCACGCGGGCCGCTTCGCGAAGGGCAAGGATTTCGGCGTGGGCGGTGGGGTCTTCATCCGCTTCCCGACGGTTGCCGGCGCTCGCGAGGAGCCTTCCCTCTTCGTCGTACACGGCGGCACCGATGGGAATGTCGCGGCGCGGTGGCGTCGAGGCGGTGCGCGCTTCGTTGATCGCGGGCTGCATGAGCTGGTCCAATTCGAGAACCGAGTGTGTCATGCGCGCCTCGCTTTCATGTTTGGGCCCTGTGGCCGCGCCGGATCGGCTTTCATCGTAATAGGCTGGCCTCATGCGCGTATTGAACATTGACCACCCGCTCGTTGCCCATAAGCTCACCGTCCTTCGCGATAAGAACACCCCGAGTTCCGTTTTCCGCCAGCTCGCTGATGAGCTCGTCACCCTCCTCGCGTACGAGGCGACTCGCAATGTCGCCGTTGCTCCCGCGGAGGTCGAGACCCCCGTCGCGACGACGGTTGGCCGTAAGCTCACGGATCCAAAGCCCATGGTTGTGCCGATTCTCCGCGCGGGCCTCGGCATGCTCGATGGCATCACTCGTTTGCTTCCCACGGCCGAGGTGGGCTTCCTCGGCATGGTGCGCAATGACGAAACCCTCGAGGTGACGACTTACGCCAACCGCCTCCCCGATGACCTCACGGGCCGCCAGTGCTTCGTGGTGGATCCGATGCTCGCCACGGGCCACACCCTCATCGCCTCCGTGAACTACTTGCTCGAAAAGGGTGCTCGCGACATCACGTGCGTCACTCTCCTCTCGGCCCCCGAGGGCATCGCAACGATGGAGCAGAAGCTCGATAAGAACGCCAACATTACGGTGGTGACCGCGGCGATCGACGAGAAGCTCAACGAAAAGAACTACATCGTTCCGGGCCTCGGTGATGCGGGCGATCGCCTCTTCGGAGTCGTCGACTAAGCTCCACTCTTCTCTTGTGCACGGCGCCGGCGCGGCGCGCGTTCCCCACGAGCTGATTCCCCCCAAATGTTTCAGTATGTGAACGCCCACTTGCGCCGGCGTCATTCATGTTTCACACTTGTGGCATGACATTCCATGCCGCATCGAACATCAACGAGGGGACCGCTTCGGTCTCCCGTTTCATGATGCGCGGCATGATGATGGACATGGCGATGTCCATGATGCAGGGTCAGCCGCGCCTCTAAGCGCACTGCAAAAAGCCGGCTGACAGGAGCCGGCCACTGGGCGTGGGCTCCAGGTGCCCACCGGGAGCACGCCTCGCACGCGAGTTCACTTCACTCCCCCGCGAGATCCCGGATTCCTCATTCTTTTCGCGCCACGCGGCGCCGCATCCTGGAGAATCGCCATGACCGTTGCTTTTGATCGCCCCCTCGCTTCCGCTTCGACCCGAACGGTGAGCGTGACGCTCACCGTTGAGCTTCCCGCTACGAGCCATCCGCGTGAGGTCACGCTTCTCGCGGATTCGCTGCGTGCCCACGCCCACTCGCTCGCCACCGCCAAAGGCGGAACCGCGCACGTGCAGGTGGCGTCGGAACCCGGAGTCCGCCCCGCCCGTTTTACCGCCGTGCCCGGCCAGAGCGCGACCGCTTCGATCCCGCCGCGCCCCGCAGGCAAACCGCAAGCGCTGCGCCCGCGCAAAGCCGGAGTCGTGTCACCGAACGCACCCGCGAGGCGCGATGCCGAAGCTGCGCGTTTGCGTCTGCTTCAGTCACGCTCGGTGAGTCCGGTAAGTGCTCCGGGGGCTGCGAGCGCGCTCAGCCCCGCGAGCCCATCGCTTCCCGGGCGCCGGGGTGCCCGCCTCGCACAGCCCTCACTCGTGATCGACCTCTTTGGGCGCCGCGTACGGATCGACGGTGAGGACGTGGATCTCACGCATCGCGAATTCGAGCTATTGGCGTATCTTGCCCGCAAGGCGCGCTCCATCGTTTCGCGCGAAGAACTCATGAGCGAGGTGTGGAACTCGGCGGGCAGCGAGGCGGGCGAGCGCACCGTTGACGTGCATATTCGCCGCGTGCGCAACAAGCTGGGGCGCTACCGGAAGCTGATTTCGACGGTGCGCGGATCGGGCTACAGGCTCGAGCTTGGGAGCGATGTCGCGCTTTTGGGAACGAAGTAGGGAGCCTGCGCAAGCACCGGGATTAACAGACGAACGGACCGGAGCGCGCACAGATGGGGCTCACGGTCCGTTCGCTGGCTCCGCGGGACGAAGGGGGGAGGTCCCTGCGGAGCGGCGATCGGGTTCGGGGGAACTGCCGATCGCCAGGCCGCACGCGCAAGGGGGTGAGCGCTGTGCGGCGGCTATGTTCCGGCACACGTGCCGTGCTTATGCCGCTCATGCGACGCCGGACTGCCGCGGAGCGGGCAACGCCGGTACTCCAATTCTAAAACACTTTGGGATAAAAGTGAACTCTGATCGACGCCTCACGGCGGCGGGTTCTCCACGAGTGATTCACCTCGCCTCCCCTCGTTTAAGGTGGGGCCGTTACGATGGGAGGTCAGGGCGCGCAGGCGCCCTCGACAAGCATCCACACATTCGCAGCGAGGACCTTCATGATTGCTCACGCACGCATCGTTTCGGCGAAGGACGCCACGATTCAGTTCGCCGACCGCGCCGAACGCATCGAAGGCGAGAGCAGGAACGAGGTGCGCACAGCCATCAAGCACGCCTTCGTCGCAGAAGCGCGTAAACAGAGCGGCCCGATCGATGTCGTCATTTTTGATGGCCCGGCAACCCACAATCTTCGCGTGGAACCCAACGGCCGGATCCAGCCGCGTGAGGCGGACTCACGCCCGCTGTATGCCTCGAGCGCCGCGATGCCTGCCGCCGCAGGTCAAAAGCGAGGGCGTCATTCGGCGCTGAGTGCCACGACCCCCGCGCCCGCGAATGCCCCACGCCAGGCAAGCGCATCCTCCCCCAGTTCGGCGAGCGCTGCCTCCGCCGCGGCTCTCGCCGATCTCCAGAAGCGCCTTGCCGCTGCGGAGGAACGCCCCGCTGCTGATTCCACGTCGTCTCCCGCGCCGCTCGAAGCGAAGCATCATGCGGAAGGCGATGTACTTAAACCCTCCACTCCCGCGAAGCCGCACGAGCCGGTTGTGGCACCGAAACGCGAGCTCCCGCAGGACGACAACCTCCCTACCCTCGATGACCTACGTGCAGGCAACGACGCGCACCGCAAGCCGGTCGCCACGCGAGGCTTCAACAAGTTCATCCGCCAGGCCACGTTCGGTCTCATTAAGCCCGGGCCGGGCCGCGCCGAGCGCCTCGAACTCGATCAGATTGAGCGGATCCGCAAGCGGCTTGACGCGCCGAAGAACATCGCGGTCGTGAACCTCAAGGGCGGCGCCCACAAAACCACGAGCGTGCTCATGCTCGCCGCGACCCTCGGCATGTTCCGCGGGGGAAGCGTGCTCGCGTGGGACAACAACGAAACGCGAGGCACCCTTGGCTGGCGCGGCATCCCGAGCGAGCACCACCTCACGGCCCTCGATCTTCTCCACAACCTCGATCACTTCGCGGGCCCGGATGCGCGCGTGGCTGACCTCGATAAATACGTGCGCCCGCAAGGCGACATGAACTTCGACATTCTTGCTTCCGATGAGGATCCGGGCTCGGCCGCGTCGATCGACGGCGATGCTTTCAATCGCCTCAACGACACGCTTTCGCGCTTCTACCGCATCAAGGTCGTGGACACCGGCAATAACGTGCGCGCCTCGAATTGGCTCGCCGCTGTCGAGGGCGCCGATCAGCTCGTGATCGTCTCGACGGTTCGAGAGGACACCTTCAACGCCGCGGCGTGGATGATCGATGAGCTGCGCATGACGGGACACAAGAAACAGGTCGAGAACGCCGTGACGATCCTGTCGCACTCCTCGCGCGGCAAGATCGACCGCGTGCTACGCAAGCGCCTCCTTCACCACTTCGGCGCTCACACGCGCGCCGTGCTCGAAGTTCCGTTTGAGCCGCACTTCGTGGATGGCGGAAGCCTCGAATGGGCCAAGCTCTCGAAGGAGACGCGCGAGGCGTGGATGAGCGCAACCGCGACGGTCGCCGACGGCCTCTGAGCACCACGGGCACTCACGAGGCGGAGTCGAGGCCCGGCCTCGCGTATCGTTCGTGCACGCTCCACCTTCACGCTGATGCCTCACTCGGCGTGAGCCTGTGGGCCCACGTGACCGACTCCGAGCGCCGCGCGCATACGCTCGACGCTCTCGAACCTGCACTCACGGCGCTTTCTCCCGAGAGCACTCGACCCGCGCCACTCGCTTCGATCGGGGCGTGGCTCGCGCGGCCCATGCGTCACGTGATCGAGGTCGAGCTCCTTGGCCGCCGCACGCGCGTGCGCACGCTCGCGCTTGAAAGCGCGCACCTTGCCGAACTCACAACCGCGCTGCGCACACGCATCGCTCACCTCGCACGCACGTCGGCAACGCCGAGAGATACGAGCAAGGAGGGCATCAACCGCCTCATCGGTGAGCTCGCCGAGGCCGGGCGCCCGCTCGACCTCGGCGAGGGAATCCTCATCGCGCCCGAAACCCTCGCGATCCTCAACCTCGACTCGCATGCGAGAGCGATCGTCGACCGGCGTGACGTCGTTCCCGGGCCCGAGAGCGCCCACGACACCTCGCGAGTGCGCTGGCGTCTCGCCCCGGGTCTCGCAGTGGGTACTTCCCCCGTTCATCCCGCGCTCGAACACCTCGTCGACGCTCACGCGCGCGTCGCTTTCACACGCGTGCGCAAGGAACGCGAACGGGCGGGAAAGCTCCCGGGCGCCGAGGAACTCGCGGGCCTCGACCCCGTGGGGGCGGCGCTCCTCGATGCCCTCGACACTAGCGACACGCTCCTCGCCCTCGACACCGTCAGCGACCGCCGCGTGCGTAAAACCCTCGACTCCTTCGTGGATTCGGCGCTCGCCGGAGTTCTCTTGAGCGAGAGGCAGCCACGCCTCACGGTGCGCGTGCGCGAGGCGGAACAGAAGGGGTACGACGCTGGCTCGGCAACCGTCGGACTCCGTGTGTACTCCAGTGCCGCCCGCTGGCAGGTCGAGGTGTGCCTCGCGGAAACGTCGGGACGCGTGCACCTGCTCGGGGAACTCGTGAACGCGGGCGACCTCACGAGCGTGGGTGCGCTCGAGCATGCCTCCCACGTGCGCCGTCTTTCTCCGACGCTTGCGGCGATCCACGCCGAGCCGGGAGGGCTCACGTGGAACCTTTCCACGAAGGAGCTTTCGCGCTTCCTCACCGATGATGCGGCCGTGCTCGAAACCGAGGGCATCGTGGTCATGCTTCCGCGTGAATGGACGAAGCAGCGCGTGAGCGTGGTCGCGACGGTGGCAACGCCGCAGGAGGACCCCGAGAACCGCCCCACAAAGTCGGTTGGCCTCTCGGGTGCCATGGCGTCGTTCGAGTTTGGCGTCGCGGTTGGCGAGTCGATGCTGAGCCCCGAGGAACTCGAGGAGCTCCTCGAGGAGCAGCGCGAGCTCGTGAACATCCGCGGGCAGTGGGTGCGCCTCGATTCCTCAACGCTACGTGCCGCGACGGCGTTCCTCCAGGGCGCACGGAAAGCGTCAGCGACGAACCCCCGCGAAGGCGACCGACATACGCTCACCGACGTGCAGTTCCGCGGCCTTCTCACCGAGAGCGGTCTCGAGAATCTTGATCTGAACGTCGAAGCGGCGACGAACAACGGCGACGAGCTGCTGTTTGGCACCGATAAGGTTTCCGTTCCCGCGCTCCCCGCCCCCCGCACGCTCAAGGCGACGCTCCGCCCCTATCAAAAGCGCGGCCTCGACTGGCTCACGTTCCTCGATTCGCGCGGCGTGGGTGGGATCCTCGCCGACGACATGGGCCTCGGAAAAACGATGCAGGTTCTCGCGTTCCTCGCGCGCGAACGCGAGAAGCTCCCCCAGATCGGGCCCACGCTTCTCGTGTGTCCCATGTCGGTCCTCGGTAGCTGGCAGCGCGAGGCCGAGCGCTGGCTCCCCAGCCTCGACGTCCACATCCACCACGGCCCCGATCGACTCCACGGCGAGGCGTTCCGCGAGCGCGCTCGCGCTTCCCACCTCACGCTCACGACCTATGCGCTCGTCGCACGCGATTTCGATGATCTCGCCTCCGCGACGTTCCACCGCGTGATCCTCGACGAGGCGCAACACGTCAAGAATCACGACACCGGCGTCACGCAGGCCGTCAAGGCCCTGCCGGAGGGGCGGCGGCTTGCTCTCACGGGCACGCCCGTCGAGAACGACCTCACGGATCTCCACTCGATCCTCTCGATCACCACGCCGGGGCTGCTACCAAGCGAGGCCGCGTTTAGGGAGAGGTTCGTCAAGCCGATCAACGAGGGCAACCGGGCCGTGCAGGAACGCTTGAGTCTTGTGACGCGCCCCTTCATCCTGCGGCGCGTCAAGACTGATCGCAGCATCATCTCGGATCTTCCCGACAAGCGTGAAGAGCGCGAGCTCGTCAACATCACCGAGGAGCAGGCCGGGCTCTACAAGGCGCTCGTCGAGGACATGACGAAAGAGCTCGAGCAGCTCGCGAAAGTTTCTGACCCCCTCGCCCGCGACCGCCGGCGCCGCACGATCGTGAGCACCACGATCATGAAAATGAAGCAGGTCCTCGGGCATCCCGCGCATTTCCTCGGCGACGGCTCGCCCCTGCTGGATGCCGCTGGCGAGCACAGAAGCGGCAAGCTTGAGCGGCTCGACACGATCCTCGAATCTGTCGTCGCGAGCGGCGAGAAGGCTCTCATTTTCACGCAGTTCACGGCGTTTGCCCCCACGATGCTCGAGCATTGGAACAACACGTTCGGGATTCGCGTGCCGTTCCTCCACGGCGGAATCTCGAAGGCCGAGCGCGACGAGATGGTGCGCGAGTTCCAGAACTCCCCCGGCACCCCCGGGGCGATGCTCCTTTCGCTCCGCGCTGGCGGCACCGGCATCACCCTCACCGCTGCGAACCACGTGATTCACCTGGATCGCTGGTGGAACCCCGCCGTCGAAAACCAGGCGACGGACCGCGCGTTCCGCATCGGCCAAACCCGCGATGTCTCCGTCCACAAGCTCATCTCGATCGGCACAATCGAGGAGAAGATCGACGATGTGCTGCGCACGAAGCTCGAGCTCGCAGAACACACCGTCCGCTCCGGAGAAGGCTGGCTCACGGAACTCAGCAATGAGAAACTCGCCGAGATCGTCGCGCTCAGCGACGCGCGGGAGGGCAGGCGCTCATGAGCATCGAGATGACCTCGAAACGCGGCGCGATCGGCGAAAGCTTCCTCGCGACCGAGTTTCTCGCACGCGCAGAAGTCCAACTCGGCCGCACACGGCTCGCGGCGGGCAGGCGGCTCGCGCGTGCGGGCGCTGTCGAGTGGCTCGACGTCACCGACGGCCACGTGAAGGGCGAGGTCACAGCCGCGATCGACAGCACGCTCACGCATCCACAGCTCGATTTCGGGCCCCGGGGCTCCCGAGATATCGAGGCTCTCAGCGCGCGCGCCAGGCGCGACCCGCACGAGATCCTTGCCGTCCTCGCGGGCACCTACGACATCGCCGACGAACGCGAACTCGAAAAAGAGGGCCTCGCCCTCCTCCCGAGCGCCGAACTCCCCCTCTCCTTCGGGTGCACGTGCTTGCGCTGGCCAGACGTGTGCGAGCACGTGTGGGCACTCGCGCTCGCCTTCACCGAGCACATCGACCGCGCACCCGCGGATTACCTCGCACTCCTCGGCCTGGACGTGGAGAAGCTTCATCTCACGGAAGGGGATTCCGACGGTGCTCCGGCAACCGTCGGACCCGAACCGCACGTGGAGACTCGCACGCGTTTTGATCCCGCGCGGCTCGAATCCGAGATACTGGTGAGGGCAATGGGTGAAGAGGCCGCGGCTCTGTTCGCGGCGTTTTACGCTGAAGCTGAACGAGAAGGCGACGCGCCGCCAAAAGACGTGCCGCCGACAGACACGAAAGGACGGGGCCCGGGCGATGGCTCACGAACTGACAAACGAGACGATTGACGCCGTCGCGGCGATTTTCGACAAGGCTGTCGCGGATCACCGCATGGCGGGCGTGGCCTGGGGCGTGGCGCGCGACGGCGAAATCCTTGCCTCGGGCGGAGCGGGTTCGAGTGCGCTTGTCGGAGGCGAAAATGACGAGGGCGCGTTCACGCCAGGCGTTGATTCGATTTCGCGTATCGCCTCGATGACGAAGTCGTTCACGGCCGCGACGATCCTTGCGCTGCGCGACGAGGGCAAGCTGCGCCTCGACGACCCGATCTCGACGTACGTTTCCGCCGCCGAAGGCATCGGCGCGTTCAGCGAGGACTCCCCCGCGCTTACGCTTCGCCACGCCCTCACGATGTCCGCGGGCTTTGTGACGGATAACCCGTGGGGCGACCGGCAGGAATCGATGAGTGCCGACGAGTTCGATGAGTACATCTCGGGTGGTCTCTCGCTTATTGCGGAGCCGGGCTGCGGTTTCGAGTATTCGAACACGGGCTTCGTGCTTCTCGGCCGCGTGATCGATGAGGTCACGGGCGTGAGCTTCCGCGACGAGATCCGTCACCGCTTCATCGATCCTCTCGGATTGACGGACACGGTGTTCTCGCTCGCGGAGATGACAGACGAGCAGCGCTCGCGCGTGCTCACGGGTCACCGCGTGGGCGATGGCGAGGGCGCGAAGCGGTTCGAAGAGGTCGATTTTGATACTCCCGGCGCCTTTGGCGCGATGGCGGGGCTTTTCTCGACCGTCGCGGACGTCGCGAAGTGGACGGCGTTCCTCGCTGAGGTGGGCGTGCGCGGTGCCGACGGCATCAGCGCCGAGTCGCGCGCCATGCTTTCGCCGGCGTCGCGCCGCGAAATGCAGGAGATTCACCGCATCCAGGAGTGGCCGGTTCTCGAGGATGGAAACGGTTTCGGCCGCGTGCGCGGCTATGGCTACGGGCTCGTCGTCGAGAAATTCCCGAAACTCGGCGATGTCATCTCCCACTCCGGTGGGTACCCGGGCTACGGCTCATACATGGTGTGGCTGCGCGGCACGGGCCTCACGGTGATCGCCCTCGCGAACTCGAAGTACGCGCCCGCGATCCCCTGCTCGCTCGAGGCGCTCGAGGCGATCCGCACCCACCAGGAGGAGCTCACCCGGGCCCCGAAGCGCGAGCTCGCTCCTTCGACGCGCGACGCCCTCGAAAAGGCTCTCGCGTGGCTGCGCAACGTCGAGCTCGAGGGCCAGCCGACCACCCTCATCCCGAGCGGCTCCGCCCGCACCGTGCTCGCGAACCGCGCCGAGCAGGGCGTGAGCGAGGAAAGTGACCCGCTTCTCGCGCTGTTTGCGACCAACATGGATCAGGACGTCTCGCGCGCCGAACGCGTGCGTCTGCGTGACGCGGCCCTTCGCATCGCGAGGCTCGAGCGCACCGACCTCACGCTCGAGAAGGCTTCGAGCCTGAAGGTTCTTTCACCGTTCCAAGCGGTGTGCACGTTCGAGGGTGAAAGCGGGAAGGTCCTTATCGATCTGCTCATGGATCCGCGCAAGAACTCCCAGATCCAGGCGCTCAACATCAAGGGCGAGTCGAAGGACAAGGGTGAGGCCTCGGGCGCCGCACCCATCGGAATCTAAGCATCATGCCGCACATCCACCTCGAGGTGAGCGACCTCGATGCCGCCCTGGTCGACGACCTCGACTGGGGCGGCACGATCCTCACGATCGGCGGGCACGAGCAGTCTCACGTCAATCCCGCCGATCCGCGAGAGATCCGCTACGAGTACTTGAGGCGCATCGCGAACGTTCTTGACGAAGGATTCGAGGCGGGCGCGCCGATCACCATTCTTCACCTCGGCGCGGGCGCGCTCACGCTCGCGCGGTACGTGCAGGCCACGCGCCCGGGAAGCATGCAGCTCGCGGTCGACATCGAACCCCGCCTCGTCACCTTCGTGCTCGAGAACCTTCCTCTTCCCGCGGGGACTCGCTTCGAGCACCGCGTGGGGGACGCACTTGCCGAGGTGCGTGCGCTCTCGGAGGGCCACTCATCCCCCGCACAGGGCTCCGGTGAGGTCCGACGGTTCCACGCCGCCGTCCTCGATGTGTTCAGCGGGAAGGAAACCGCGCCTCACCTCGCAACGGCGAGCTTTTATGGCGCTGCGCTCGACGTGCTCGACGCGGAAGCTGAGGATCCGGGAGTGCTCCTCGTCAACATCGGCGACGACGAGCCCCAACGCTTCCTCGACGCGCAGGCGCGAGAGCTTCACGCCGCGTGCGCCGAGCGAGGCTACCCCGAGCCGTGGATCCTCACCGATGCTCACGTCGCGCATTCCCGTGCGACGGGCAACTCGATTCTCGTGGCGGGCCCCCTCACGGCTCGCGAGGATTTTGTGCAGATTGCCTCGCGCGTGCGGGCCTTAGGGCCTCATCCCGCTGTCGTGGAGCCGTGGCGCGACGTCCTCGGCGGATAACTAGAGCCTCTTGACCCACTGGGAACGCCAGTGATGAGATGGGGTTTTCCGTTGGCGTTTTCCGTCTGTGTATCAGCCAACCTCATGGCTTATGAACAGCCGTGAACATCCAGGGCTACTTTTGAACAGCCACACCGCACGTGGCCGGGGAAGCGCTCCACCGGTCAAATTTCCAACAAAAGTCCCGTTTGTTCCTCATCTCACACTCTAGAGTTTCAGTAACCGCCGAATAAAAACCAAGGAGGTGAGAGGAAAGAAATCCTTCATTGATGAACTCGCAGAAGGGCACACCTGGGTCATGAGTTGCGGCAGCCAATCTTGCGGCACGTCCAAGACTGGCCAGACGACCGATTACCCCCCTAAAAGGCGACCACTACCCCTCGATGGGCGAGGCTCCGAACCCCCGAAACTCGAAACTTTGGAAAAGTTCCTACAAAGCAAGGGCACAACCCTGCATGCATTATGCCCATTGGGTATAAAAACCCTTCCCGCCTCACCAAGATCTTGATCGCCACGTCAGCGATCAGCCGTAAGTCTTTCTATGCCAAAATCTATAGAATCACTCGTCACTATCCGGCCTTCCGGGCGTATGGCTGCGTTCCTTGGCGCCGTCATCAGCACCGCTCTCCCTCTCGTCCTTGCTGCTCTCTCGGACTCTCTGGTTATCGCTGCCCAAAACCGCCTCCCCGCTTTGGCGTGGATGCTCAGCTTCCAGATTGCCGCAGTCATTGCACTGGGGTTTCTCGTTTCGATTCTCGCCGGTGCCGCCGAGGAACGAGCCTGTCAAGAGGCCATTACCGAGTCTCAGGCCTCCATAACAGAGCAGCTCCTCAGGCAGCCATATGCTCTCGGCGCCGGTCTCGTAAAGGAACGCCTCGTCGATGACCTTTCAGACCTCATCACCTGGCGTGTCAGCACTCTTCCTCGTATCGCGGTATCGCTCGTCGGAGTCATCACGGCACTCATATGGGTCTACCTCGCGAGCCCATGGGCACTCACCTTAGCTCTAGGCGGAGTGGTCCTCACTGTATTGCCTTCGCTAGCCGTAAAGAAGTGGGCCGAGGAGGCATATGAGGACACCACCGATATCGAATCCGCTATCAACTCCGAATACTTCCAAGCCCGCGAAAATCTCGACCTGATCCGAACGGAAAAACTCCAGGCGTACATCGAACAACGAGTTCGCGCCCTCGACCGCACCCATTTGCGCGCTGGAACAAAGTCAGAAGCCACCGGGGCCGCAGAAAGCAGTCTCAATAACCTCGTACAGGCTGCCGCACTCTACGGCTCGCTACTTCTAGCGCTATGGCTTGTGGGGACGAACAGGCTTGCCCTTTCTGGGGCCGTAGGTCTAGTAATCGTCCTTAAAACATTCTTCACGCTTGCATCTTCTACCGCTACAAATCTCACGGCATTCTGGGTGGTGCGACGCAAGCGTCGACGTCTTCGCTCTCTTGATTGTGCCTTCAGTTCCTACGGGGCAATCACCAATCACTCGTCCGCCGCCTTGGATCTACAAGACGTAACGGTACGACGCGAAGGAGCAGTGATGGCCCACGTTAATGCTCTTCACCTAGCACGAGGAGAGACAATGCTGATCGCGGGTCAGAACGGAGCCGGGAAGTCACTCCTTCTGCGGGCTGTTGTTGGTCTTGACGAAAGAACTGGTCGCGTAGCCTCTGCCTATTCAAGCAACGACCTTCGTATGGGATACCTCAGCCAACATGATCCGTTACTTTCCCTCACGGTCCGCGAACTCTTTGAGCACATTGAGGGCGCGGTGGGCGATGGCCCCGCCCGAGCGGCAGAAACCCTCACACACCTTCTCGGGCCCGACGCCTTCACCACCCTCGGCGAAGTTCCCGTACGCAGCCTCTCAGGGGGACAGCGACGCTCAGTGTTTATTGCAGAAACAGTCGCGTCGTCCCAGGGAGTTCTTCTCCTTGACGAACCCGACACTCATCTTTCCCCCGAAGCGGCACAGGGCCTCGCCTCGCTCCTCAACGAATACGAGGGATCAGTGATCGCCATTGCTCACACACCTCGCTTTTCAACACCACTATCGGCAAGAACGGTCACGGTTGAGAGGCCGGTCAGGTAAATGACGGAGCCATCAGTCTGCACTGAAATTGCCGCCGGCACGCCACAGCTTGCAGCGGCCCGCCGTATTCTCATGCGTGACTTCTGCCGCACCATGTGGCGCTCCAGTGCCTTGCAAATCCTCCACGAGACCCTCACGCGCGGTATCACCGTAGTCCTCGCCGTGAGCACGAGCACACTTATAAACTCAGCGTTCAACGGCGCGCACCTCGACATTTGGCCAGTGATACTTGTCATCGCGCTTAGCGTGGTGCTGCAACCTGGAACGCTTCTCTTAAGAAACCGGGTACTGCTCAAAGATACGTATGAGCACGAGCTGGCGCTCCTCGATCGCTACTTGCACTTACGCCCAGCGAAATCCCTCCTCGTGGACAAAGGACAAGTCCCGGACCGTCTCATCATCGATTTGGTCACCTACCGTCTCAACACACTCACTATTGTTGGGGCGCCCGTGGCGATCACCGTGGGCGTCATCGCCTTGGCCATCACCGGAACATGGAATCCCCTCTCAATTCTCCTGGTTATTCTCGCAGCCGTCCTCCCGATCGCCTCAGCCGTCCTCGTTAATGGACCGGGAGCGAAAGCCGCCGATGCCATCCGACAGTTCACCATGCTGCGCACCGCACTTCTGCAGGAGGCGCACGCCGCACACGACTACTACTGGGCTCGGTCACGCCACGCCATCGCATCAGATCACCTAAGAGGCGCGTGGCAAGAATTCCGTGCAGGGTCAGGTAAACGCGGCTTTATTTTGCGCACACGCCGCGACCAAGTACTCGCATTAAGCCCACTCGCCGCCTCAACAATCGTGCTCGCAGGCGGCGCCGTCCTTGCCGCGTATTCACTTATGGACCCCGGACACATCGTCGGCGCGGCCATACTTGTCACACCCGTCCAGGGGGCAGTCGAATCTCTCAACTCAGCTCTAGCCGCGCAACGATCGCGAGCAATTGTCTCTCAACGCGTGGGTTGGCTCGTACTCGACGATGATGCAGACGATTTCAATCAGCCTGCAACGACACCGAACACCGTCACGAGCGCAGACAGGAAAGCACCCCCCGCACCGAACGACGACAAATGGGTTGCCGTTCCCACGAGCGTCGATTCCAACTCGAACAGTATCGAGGTAGCAGTTCTTGAACTCAGGAACGTCCAGGTCACTTTGCCAAACGGCCGCCTTACCACTCCACTCAGCGCTACCTTGAAGCCCGGCGACATCTTGTGGCTCCAAGGTGACGTAGGGAATGGAAAAACCTCACTTCTACGAGCCATAACGGGACTTGGAACCGAACTGCACGGCACCATGCTCGTCAACGGGGTCCCTATCCAGCAACTTCCCTACGGTTCCGTGTTCGTGCACCCGCAACACCCCACGTTCCTCAACGACACGCTGATCACAAACATCGTGCTCGATCGCGATGACCTGCGTCCCACACTCACCAGCGAACTCATCGCTCGAGGACTACCCAGCCCCGGTCAACCAGCCCTCACTACTTCCCTTGAACCAACACTGTCGGGTGGGGAACGTCAGAGAGTTGCGCTCCTTCGCATGATGCGCCGCACGAGTGGCATACGTGTCCTCGACGAACCGCTCAACGGCCTTTCCCCCCAGGCCGTCGAAGATCTCCTCGCGGACCTCAAAGACACTAGGCACCAGTGGATCACCCTCATCGTCTCCCATGATCCACGCATTCACCAAGTAGGTGCTACCAAGGCCTACAAGATCTAGTACTAGCGAAGGCCACGGTAGTGCCGCAGCGATCTCGTCCCTTTGAGTCTCATGAATAGGTGAACACTCACGTTCGGTCGCTCAGCGAATCGACCACCCGCATCCAGCCGGAAGTCTTTATCTCGGCCTCATCCCTCACAGCCTGTGAGGGAACTACAGTCGGCTTCTTGCGTGCGAGACTTCAAACGCCGCCTTCTACAGAAAGCCGACGAGCGTGAGCGAGGCGAAAGCACCCGCGCCGATCGCGATCGCCATGCCCGCGATGATCGCGGCCCAGCCCACGAGGGTCATGCGATCGTAGCTGCCAAAACGGCCATCGCCATCGCGGTGCCCGATGCGGATATCGACGTCGCCTTCATCGGGGCTCGCCAGGGCAAGCGAGGACGCGCGCGAGGCTTTCCTTTCGGGCGGGTCGAACGGCGCCTCGACGTCGTCCACCTCTTCGACGATCGCGGCGCTCTCGAGGTGCCTCGCAGGCGCGGGAGATGGCGCAGACTCCACCGTCGTTGAGTCGCCCTCATAGGGGTCGAAGTCCTCCGGGATATCCGGCATGAGGTCCACAATTTCTAGCGGGGAACCGTCGGAAAGAAGAACCGGGGCGCCGGGCTCTACGCTCGGGAGCCACGTGAGCGCTTCACGCGCGCGCGGGCGCTCGTCGGGGCTCTCGGCGAGCATCGCGGAAAGCGTGCGCGCGAGCGCGGGGGAAAGATGTTCAGGAACCGTGGTGTCGTTCAGCGCGGAGGGACCGATGAGCGCGAACAGGATCGACGCGGCGAGGGCGTAGACATCACTCGCGGCCGTATCCACGCTTCCCAAAACAATCTCGGGCGCGCGGAAGTTCTCCACGGTCGCGGCGTCGAGAACGGGAAACTCCGCGGCTTCGTGGGCGGGGATCGCAGCGCTCATGCCTGCGAGAACGCTAAACACGGGCGGGCGATCCTCGCGGAACATGATCGTGTCGGCACCCACGCGGCGGTGCACCCAGCCTGCCTCATGCATCGTGGCGAGAGCCTCGAGCATTTGCGTGAGAACTGCAAGAGCTGCTGATTCCCCGAGTGTGCCACGAAGGCTTACGACCTCCGCGAGTGAGCCGCCGGAGACGAGAGGCATCGCGATGAGCGACTCGTGCTCGCTCAGCGCATACGGTCGAAGGAGGTGTTCGTGGGCAAAGGCGCCGTCGGAATCTTCGAGTATCCGCCTCGCCGAGACCAACTGCCCGTCACCGAGAACTTTGAGCGCACACTGATCCTCGCGTTCGCAGTCCCATGCACGCCAGACCTCACCCGTGCCCGAGTGGGCGATGACATCGATCGGGATGAAACGCTTGCTTCGCGCGCTCACAGTCCCCCCTGTCCCCGCGTTCGCACGCGTCCTAACAGGGTCTGGAGATCCTCGAGCCTGCGCTCCCACCACGACTCGGGCTTCACGCGCTCCCACAGCTCATCGAGCTCGGGCACGAGATGCCACACGTGAAAATCCGCGCCCGAATCCGCGGGTGGGCGCGCGGCGCTGGCGAAAATCCGCGCGAGAACCTCGCCGGTGCGATCGCATTGGAACTCGACGCCCGTGACCGCCGGGTATTGGGCCCCGCGAGCCGCCTCGAGCGCGTACTCCCACGCGGGTGCGATGTGTTCCTCAAGTCCCTGCACCGAGGCGAGTGGGGCAGGTAGGCCTCGATGAGCGACCCACACGCCACGAATGTCGAGCACTGCATCCACACGGCACAGCCGCTCACCATCGGCCCCGGCCGCGCTCACGTACACGAGGTTGCGCAGTGCATCCACGGGCGTCAGGGGGGACACGAATCGGGCGAGCGGTTCCGCGATTGTCGCAGGCAGAGATCGGCGAAGCGGCGCATGCTCAGCACCCGCCAGCTCATTCCCGCTCAGCGACACGTCCTCACCTCCGAGTTCGTCTATCAGTGTCGACATGGCTCGCTACTGCGCCATGTCCTTGAAACGCGAGTAATGCCCCTCGAACGCCACGGGAATGGTCTTCGTTGCGCCATTGCGGTGCTTCGCGACGATGAGGTCCGCCTCGCCCGCGCGGGCCGATTCCTTCTCGTAGTAGTCCTCGCGGTGAATGAGCACGATGAGGTCCGCATCCTGCTCAATCGAGCCTGATTCGCGAAGGTCACTCATCATGGGCTTTTTGTCGGTGCGCTGTTCGTTTCCGCGGTTGAGCTGCGAAATCGCAATCACGGGAACCTCGATCTCCTTCGCGAGAAGCTTGAGCGCACGCGAGAACTCCGAAACCTCCTGCTGGCGCGACTCGACGCGCTTACCGGAACTCATGAGCTGCAGGTAGTCGATCACGACCAGTTTGAGATCCGCCTTCTGCTTGAGGCGGCGGCACTTCGCGCGAATCTCCATGAGGGTCATGTTCGCCGAATCGTCGATATACAGCGGCGCATCCATGAAGCGAGTCGTGGCGCGCGCAAGGCGCTCCCAGTCCTGATCGTCCACCGTGCCGTCGCGAAGGCGGCTCATCGGCACCTGCGCTTCGGCAGCCATGATGCGCATCATGATCTCTTGGCGGTCCATTTCGAGGGAGAAAATGGCCGACGCCATCCCGTTGTGGATCGCGGCGCTCCTCATCACGTCCATGCCGAGCGTGGTCTTACCCATCGCAGGGCGCCCCGCGAAGATGATCATCTGCCCGGGGTGCAGGCCCTGGGTCAGCTCATCGAATTCCGCGAATCCCGTGGGCACGCCGTTGACCTGCCCTCCTCTGGACTGGAGCATCTCGATGAAGTCCATCGTCGGCTCAATCACTTCGGAAAGCTTCACGTAGTCCTCGGACTTCGTGCGGTCCGTGACCGAGTACACCTGCGCCTGTGCCTCGTTGACGGCGGCATCAACCTCGCCGCCATCCGCGGCGAAACCAAGCTGCACGATGCGCGTGCCAGCCTCGACGAGCCTACGGAGCGTGGCCCGCTCCGCGACGATCTCGGCATAGAACCCCGCGTTGGCAGCCGTCGGAACCGCATCGATCAAATCGGCGAGGTACGGGGCTCCGCCGACCTTCTCGAGGTTGCCCTTCTCACGCAGCGCATCCGCGACTGTCACGAAGTCGGCCGGCTCCCCGCGACCGTACAGGTCGATGATCGCCTCGTAAATGAGTTCGTGCGCGGGGCGGTAAAAGTCGTTGCTGCGGAGCTTCTCGACGACGTCGGCGATCGCATCTTTCGACAGCATCATGCCGCCAAGAACGCCCTGCTCAGCACCTAGATCCTGCGGCGGGAGGCGGTCCATTCCCTGATCGGGACCCGGCTCCAAAAGGGCGCTCGACATACGACCTCCTCAAGTCTCGGTGTGACTGCCCCCGAGGCGGGGCATGAATGCCCCAGAATCCTACCGCGAAGCGCTACTCGGCAACGAGGTCGCGCGCTTCCGGGTTCTTCTCAAGCCAGCCTTGCACGTAGGGGCACACGGGACGAACCTTCACGCCGTGACGGCGCGCATGTTCGAACGCCGCGGCGGTCACCTCGCCCGCGATGCCTCGCCCGCGAAACTCCGGATCCGTCACGACATGCGTGGCGACGAACACGGCGCCATCGCTCTCGCGGTCGTATTCGAGGTACCCCGCCTCCACGCCACCTTCCGTGGCGCTGAAGCGCTGTTGGTCAGAAAAATGAGTCACGGTAGCCATGCCTCAAGTGTCGCAGGAACGTGAGGGTTGCGAAAGTTTTTTTGGGTCATCAGGTCGGGGCATCTCGAGGGATGGGCCTTGCTCGCTTGGCCCGTCCGGTTCCGACGCTTGCCGGGCAACCGTCGGACTCTCAGTTCTGGAGAGGTTGTCCACATTCGCCAATCCGTCCGCTGTTGACGGAGTTTTGTTGTCGCGGTGTTTTATGCGGTGGCTCGTGCTCCACAATCTGCTTTTATCCACAAATATTTCAGGTTTTTCACACGCTACGGTTTCGCGGTTTTCAGTTATCCACATCCCCTGCCTATTCGAGGGTTCTTTTTCGGGATTGGTCGAGTTTAAATGTCTCACCCCCTTTATAGGCTCGAGGTATCAATATCGAACACAAAGCTCTCAAGATTGAGGGCCCTCATTGGGGAAGGAGGAAACAAAATCATGACCGCGACAGTCACCGAGCACAACGCCACCACTTCACGCGCTTCAATTGTCGCGAGCTTGGATGCCCCGACCCGCACGGACGTGCTGAACCTTCTCCTTGCCCGCTCCGAGGGTTGGCAGGCCTCGCTGACGGGCATGCTCGAAGCCTTCCCCACGGCACTCACATCCAATAATTCCCATGCCGCCGCTCCGGCTCACCCGGCAACGACGCCCGCGCGTGTCCTTGACGGTCCGGATCTCCTTATCCGCCTGGACGTGCTGGAGTCGTTGACTCGGATCGCCGAACTAACCGAAGCAGTCAAAGCGCACATTCTCACCGAGCTCGACGAGACCGACGGGATCGGCCACCTCTCCAGCAAAGAGATCGCTACCAACACCACCAGTGCCCCCTCCCGCACGGAGCCTTGCGAGCGTTCTGCCGCCGCTGCCGCTGCCCAGAGCACGAGCGAGGATGCTGCCGGGGTTGATCCGTCTGCGGGCCTAGATTCCCTCAGTGACAAGGATCGGGCACGAGTGTTCGCTGTGCGGCGGGCTCTCGCGCATGAGGTGTCGTTGATCCTCAAACAATCCCCTTACGCGACGAGCGTCGAGATTGCCCGCGCACGAATGCTCACGAAGAATCTGCCGACGCTCCTTTCGAACCTTGAACAAGGCCGCATCTCCATCAACGAAACCCACGCGATCACGAACAGCCTGCGCGATGCCACAAGCACCCACGCACAGATGTTGGATGCGCCGATTGCACGGGAGTTGGAACGCTCCCCACACGCCGGAAAATCCCACTGGCGCAACTACACCAGTACCGCCCTCCTGTCTCTTGATCCTCAAACCGCGCTGGAGCGGGAAAAGAAAGCGTTCACCACACGCCGCCTCACGTTGAGAACCTTACGCAACGGCATGAGCAGCCTCACCCTCACCCTGCGCACCCTCGACGCCACACGCATCCACGACCTGCTCACCCACCACGCCGCCCGCGCCTACAACACCCTCAACCAACACGAAATCACCACCGCCAAACGCAAAGTCCACAACCACGCCCAACACACCACCACCAAACTCCACTCGCTCCTCGAAAACGGCGACTTCACCCTCCACCACCTCACAAACACCCCACACACCCCCGAAAGCTTCAACGCTTTCAACCGCACACCAGGAGCCTTCCTCAATCAGGCCACTCATCCCAGATCGCTTGACCATTTCGAACAGGAAAAAACAGGCGACGCTTCCCGCAAGAAAGCACACGAATTCAAAACCATGCTTGAACGGGAAAATCTCCACCTCAAAATTTTAGAAACCAAAGACGGAACACACGACGTGACCGTAGAGCCACGTGGTGGGGCATGGCGAGGCCACTACCAAAAACCCGCGCACACGAAAAACAACCTCGCTATCGACATCCTCGTCGAGACCCTCCTCAACACACGCCCCAACCACCCCACCACACAGCTCGCACCACCCAGCACCGCCCCAGGCATCACCCTCGACCCCTGGACACCACTACCCCACCCCCACACCAACAACGGGAACCTCACCCACAACACCAGCAACGCCAGGCAAACAGACCCGCTACCAGACACTCCACCCCCACCACAAACACCACCAACAGAAACACACAGAGAAACCGAAACCACCCCAACCGAACCCGAGACCACCACCTTGCAGGTTCGGGGATCAGAGCGCGCCCGCAGGTTCGAAATCGGGCTACTCGTGCCCGTCAACCCCGATACCTCAACCGCCTACATCCCCGACGCCGGCCCCATCACCGCGAAAGCCGGATTCGACTACCTGAACGAACTGCTCGACAACGACGTCCTCGTCAAATACAAAAGGATCTTCACGAGCGCCACCACCGGTGAAATCCTCGCCATGGACTCCCGCTCCAGACTCTTCCCCAAAGCCCTCGCCGAACTCGTTCGCCTCAGAGACCGCACCTGCCGCGGCCCCTACTGCGACGCCCCCATCACCCACATCGACCACATCCAACGCCACGCCCAAGGAGGACCCACCACACTCACCAACGCCCAAGGCCTCTGCGCTCGCTGCAACCTCGCAAAAGAAGCCCTCACCGTCACACTCGCCAACACAGAAACCACCGCAAGCACAAGCACCATTTGGACCACGCAGAGCGGGCGCACCTACACCAGCGCCACACCCAGATACGACAGTTAGGCAACCTGAAAAACACGGGGAAGAACGCTCGCGACAGAATCGAGCGCCTGAGGAAGCGGCCGTGCGGCCATAAGCGGCACGCCGCCATGAGCGCGAGGACACCAACGCCAATTGTGGAGATTGTCCGAGGGGCGGGAAGCGTCCCGTGTTGAAGAACGACGAGGCGCAGCTGACCTGCGGCAGCTCCGGGCTGCCGCACCTAAAATTGAGAGCGTGAGCACTAACGAACAGAAGAATGAGTTTCAACAGGACGCGGGCGAGCGTCGGAACGACAACCCGGATGCCAACGCACCCGCTGAATCCCCCTCCACCGCCTACGCCACCCGACGCCCCAGCCGCATGCTGTCGAGCGTGTGGGGGGATGAGCAGCACGCCGTCGAGGCCGCACAGAAGTGGGCGCGCGAGCACACGGCTCTCGCCCATGACCCGAAGGCGACGGCACGCTCCGCAGCCGAGCTTGACGAAGCCGTCAAGGCGCTGGCGGGCGACATGATCACCGAAGAGGGCATCGGCGCCGATCGAGCCCTCGAGATCTACGAAAACATTCTCATCCCGGCGACCCGCGCCGCCGATGACCCCATGAACCTCGCCTACATCCCCGGTGCCCCCACGCGCGCGGCCGTTGCCTTCGACAACGTCGTGAGCGCTGCCAACGTGTTTGGTGGCGTGTGGGAGGCCGGCGCCGGCGCTATCTGGGCCGAGAACCAGGTGCTGCGGTGGCTCATGGACCTGCTCGGCTGGCCAGAAGGATCCGCTGGTGCCTTCGTCTCGGGCGGCACGAGCGGCAATCTTTCGGCGCTCGCCACGGCACGCGAGAAGGCTCGCGAAGAATGGGCCTCGAGTGGCGTGTTTATCGACGGTCGCCCCACGACGGGCTTCAAGGTCGCCTGCGCGAGCAGCGCCCACTCGTCGATCCGCAGTGCAGCGCGCCTGCTCGACGTCGAAGTCGTCACCGTCCCCGTGGACGAACGCGGCCATTTGAGCGGCCCCAACCTCGCCCGCGCCCTCGACGAGAACCCGGGCGTCTTTGCGGTTGTTGCCTCGGGTGGCACCACGAACGCCGGCATCGTCGACGATATTCGCTCCGTCGTCGAAGTCGCGCACGCGCGCGGCGTGTGGGTGCACATCGACGGTGCCTACGGCGGCGCCGCCCTCGCGGCCCCGAGTGCACGCCCCCGCTTCGACGGGATCGAGGAAGCCGATTCCTTCATCGTCGATCCGCACAAATGGCTCTTCGCGCCATACGATTGCTGCGCACTCGTGTACCGGGATCCGAGCCCCGCCTACCGCGCGCACTCTCAGCACGCCGAATACCTGGATTCAATCGTGAGGTCCGACGCCAACCCGAGCGACCTCGCGGCTCATCTTTCGCGTCGCACGCGCGGCCTCCCGCTGTGGTATTCGCTGCTCACCCACGGCACAGCGAAGTATTCCGAGGCGATCGAAAAGTGCCTCTCCACTTCGCGCGCGGTGCGTCGCGGCATCGACGATATCGAGCACCTCGAGATGGTGATCGAGCCTGAGCTCAGCGTTCTCGTGTTCCGCCGCCCGGGTTGGACCGACGAGCAGTATCACGAGTGGTCGCAGCGCATGGCCCGCGACGGCGTGATCCTGTGCATCCCCACGAAGCACAGCGGCGAAACGGTACTGCGACTTGTGTTCGTGAACCCCGATACGGAAGCGGACCGCGTGATCGCGGTTTTGCGCGACACGATGGCCTAACGCCCCTCTCAGCGCGAGTCCGCGAGCGCGAGGCTCTCGAATTCGGCGAGCACCGTTTCATCGGCATCGCCCGCTGCCCGAGCCCGGGCAATGCGGCGCAGCATCGCCTCACTCTCGCGGGAAGCGGCAGAGTCTCGCCCCTCGTCGATCATGTGCGCGAGCACATGGGCGCGAGCGTGGAGCGCCGAAACGGTGGCATCGCGTCGCAGATCGAGGGTGCTGTCGAGGTCGTCGGCAACGCGTTCGGCGAGACGCGCAACCTCTGCATACGCGGCGCTCTCGGCGCGCTCGCGCCCCGCCATGCTGAGGGCCTGTGCGCGTATCCGCTCGGCGTGCCACTGCCCCGCGAGGTCACGAGCGCGGTCGGCAAGAATCTTCGCGCGATTGACGGGGATGAGCGCTGCCTCGGGGTCGCCTTGGGCGAGCCGGGTAATCGCGATCGACGACCAGGCGTGAAAACGCACGTGCACGTCGTGAGCGCGAGAGGCGTTTTCCGCAACTGCCGCAAGCGGCGCTTCCACCTCGTTCGTCATGCCCGCGACGAGCGCCGTGCGCACGAGAGTCAGCCCCAGCTCGACCACGACATCGGGAATGCTGGCAACGCCGCCGCTCTCTCGCGCGGCCTCACACCAATCGAACGCTTCCGCGGCGGCAGCGTAGGCATCCGTCGGACCGAAGGCGCGTGCCCGCCGGCCCCCGCGTGCGCCGCCCGGGTCCACTACCGAGAGCGCAAAGCGCTGCAGCAAAGCGGCGCGAAGGTTCTGGTCAGGCCCCGAAAACCCCGGGGCGGAAGCGGATTTTTCAAGGGCCGCATGGCAGAGCGCTGCCGAGGGCGCCTCGGGCGCGGTCACGAGCTCGACCGCGCGCCTTTCAAAGGAATCCGACGCTTGCCCCGCACACCACGAGTCCACGCGCGCACGCCGCTCGCGCGCAAAAGCCCGGCGATTGGCAACCGCAAAAAGCGGCACGTGCCACGTGAAAAGCGAGCCGGCATCGCATTCGTGCGCGGCTCGCTTCTCCATACCTGCAGGCTACCAATCGTGAATGTCTACTTCTTCGCCTTCGCGGCAATCGCCTTCACGAGGTCGACCTTGAGCGTTCCCGGCTGCTCGCCGTCGCCCATCCACTCCTCGCCGTCGATGTACACGGTCGGGGTACCGACCTCGCGTTCCTGGCCAACCTCTTCGACGGTCGCCACGAATTCGCGGTACTTCTCGTCGAGAACTGCCTTCTTGACCTCTTCGCTCGCACCGGCCTTGACGGCAGCCTCGGCAACCTCGGCGGTGTCGGGAGTGTGATCCTCGGGCGATTCCGGCTGAAGGGCGAACATCGCCTCGTTCATGTCCCAGAACAGCTTCGGATCCTCGACCCACGAGGCGACGACAGCGCTCGCCGTGTCGTTCGAGAAGGTGAGCCCCGTGCGCTTGTCGAGCATCGGGCGCGGGTACACGCGATAGTTGATGTAGCCCTTCTCGACGAGTTCGCGAATGTCCTTATCCTGCGCCTCGGCAAAGAGCTTGCAGTGAGGGCATCGGTAGTCAACGAGCAACTCGACGGCCGGCCCCTCGGAATCGGGGTTGAACTCGAGGTAGGGCTTCGATTCGTCGAATGGCACGCTCACGGCTTCGCTCTGCGTGGGCTCGGGCAGAGCGGGGGCAGCGTCGGAAGCGCCAGAATCCGACGCTTGCGTGCCTTCCTTGCTTTCTGAGTTTCCACACGCCGCAAGCAGCAGCGTGGCGGCAACACCACCCGCGGCAAGCACGCCGCGGCGGGTCGTCATGAGAGGCTTCAATTCACGCGAGTTTTTGTGACTGGTCATGCGCCTATTGTGACGCCTTCCGTTGAAGAAGCCTCGGGACCCATGGGGACTGAGACGAAAATCGTGCGAAATGTTCACGATGTGGGCAGCGGGCGGAGCGGAGCAGGGCGCTCACGTGAGGCCGGAAGTTCCATGACGATCGCTTCGTGGCGAAGGCCCGAATCACTGGTCCACTCTTTCGTTTCGCCCGTGCGCGTGTACCCAAGGCGCTCCCAAAACGGGAGGACCTCGGCGTTGGTGTCGACGACTGTGAGGCGCCACCGCCCGGGAAACTCGGCGCGAAGTGCTTGGTGAAAGGCACGGGCGAGCCCGCGACCCTGATGGCTGGTACGTAGCTGGAGAAGGCCGAGATACGTGATGTCCGGGGACGGCCACCCCACGACAAACGAGGCAACTCCCGCGAGTTCGTCGTCGACCCACAGACCCATAACATGGTGATCATCGGCGCCCACCTCGGGCGGTTTGTCACTCAGGAGCGAAGCCACAGTGCGGGAATCGGCTTGCTCGCCGTTGACGCGCATCGCGTAGCCGCCGTCGTCCCGGAGAACGCGAAGAATCTCGTCACTATCGGTCGAATCGAGGGAGCGAACCACGAACATTGAGGATTGCTCCTATCTCGCGGTAATTGAGTGGCGGCTGACTGCCAATTATGCCGCAGGGCAGGCGAAATCGATCGCTGCAGCGGCGATCACCTCGACATCACGACCAGGGGCGGACGTGTGCGACCACACCATATTGAGATAAGCAATGGCCTCTTCTGGCCCGATAGGGGAACCCCACTGTCGCATATCCTCGGTCGTGTGCGCGTCCGAGACGAGGGTGACGTCGTAGCCACGAGCGAGACCCCCGTGGATCGTGCAACGGATGCAGGCGTCCGTCATTGCACCACACACGATAATTTTGCCGGCGTCGAGTTTCGCAAGCTCAGCCTCGAGGGTCGTGTCTTCAAATGAGTCGCCGTAGCGCTTGAGGACTCGCGGCTCGCTTTGTTCGGGTTGAAGCTCGGCGGTCACTTGCCACACGTCGCTGCCCTCTGGAAATTCGTCGCTGCAATGCTGCACCCAGACCACAGGGTCCCCAGCCTCCCTCGCCGAAGTCACCAGGTCGTTGATTCGGTCGACAACGGCGTCCCGGTCGTGACAGGAGGAAAGAACACCCGTCTGGGCATCGACCACCACAAGCGCAGTCTCTTTGCGGTCTCTAAAAGTGCTCATTCGTTCGATCCTTCCTACGGCTGCACGGCCGAAGTTCGCTCGGGCCTCACACGACAAAAAGTAACTGCGCATAGCTGGGAAGTGACCCAATGAATACTCTCGGTCGAGGCACGGGGGATGACAGCGCATGCGAAAACCCCAGGCACGCCACACGCCTGGCGCTGCCTGGGGTCTTTCCTTTCCAGTGGACCTAGCGGAAGGCTTGTCGAAACTCGTCTGCGGGGTGGCAACACTCAAGGCCCCAGTGCGGTGATCGGTACGACACAGACGCCGTCGGGACGCTTGTAGGCATAGCGACCGCCTGTCACCACCAGGAGGGCGACAGGCGCGCCGTGGCGATCGTGATCAATCTTGGCGGCCATGCGCAAGAGCGAGTCCGCTGCCGCATCCGCCGCGGCCTCGCCCAACTTGACCTCGATGCCCGCCCATCGACCGTCGGGCAATTCAAGCACCGCATCAACCTCGAGCCCGGTCTGGGAATCACGCCATGATGACAGCGTGGCGCCCAACGGTTGTCCGTAGACGCGGAGGTCGCGCATCACAAGCGACTCGAAGTGGAGGCCAGCGGCGCTCAAGTCCCGACGCAGATCATCGCTCCCGACCCCCAATGCGGCCGTGCCTAATGAAGGATCGACAAAGTGGTGGATGGCCGCGGCACGCAGTCGCGTCCGCGAACGCATGTGGGGACGCCACGCCGGAATCGGTTCGATCAACATGAGTCGGTCCAGAGCGTCGAGGTAGTTGGTCAGGGTCTCGGCGGCGACACGACCCCGGGCACCGCCCACATCCACAGCCAGGGAAGAGAGTTTCAGAGGCGTTGCAGCGCCACGTCCGAGCGCTGAAAGAAGCCTTTCCACATTGCCAGGGTTCCGGCGGGGTCCGAGTCCAGGAACATCCACCTCCGCGACGGCGCGCAGATAGTCTCGCAGCCACAGCGACGCCTCGTGCTCACTGACATCCAGTAGGTCAGGCCAGCCGCCAATGACGATGCGCTCCAGCAGGTCTCCCACGGCCAACCCCGCGCCTGCCCCGGCGGGATCCTCCCCCTCCAGCAGTCGCCGCAGACTGACTTCGCCGGTGGAGTGCCCTGTTTCGAACAGGCTCATGGGACGCATCCGCAGTCGGGCGATCCGTCCGGCGCCAGAGTGCGTCTTCACATCGTCCCGGGGGCGGGACGAGCCGGTCAAGACATAAAGGCCCTTCCCGTCATGATCGTCGACTGCACGGCGCACCAGGTTCCACAGCTCCGGGGTCTCCTGCCACTCATCGAACACGATGGGGGTCGGATTGGTGAACAGTTGCCCGGGCGCTACCTCCAGTGCGGCACGAGCGGCCCGATCAACGTCCATGCGGAGCACCGTGCGCGCGACCTGTTCAGCGGTCCTCGTCTTCCCGACCGCCTTGGGTCCGTCGACGAGCACCGCCCCCATGGCCGCCATGCGCGCCATCAGCTCACCATCCACGACGCGAGATCGATAATCCGTCATGTCTCAACTCTATAATTGGTCACCCGTGAAGTCGACGCTTCGTCGAGCGCGGACGGCTTGCGGGTCGGTGCTGGCCTGTGACGATACGGATCTGCGCGTCCTTGACGCAGAGGGCAGCCGCCTCCTGACGAAACAGGGGCTCCTGAAAGGCTGGGATGACTCAGGATGCCCCAGCCCACGTCACCACAGAAACAAAACTGCCCCGCCATCAGTGAACTGGCCCCCGAAAGTTGGACCGGTTTAACTCTAGGCGGTTAGGGCTTCAAGGGCCTGATCTCGATATTGCATCGGGGTCAGGCCCTTGAGCCGTTGTTGGATGCGTTCAGTGTTGTACCACTGGACGTACTCGTCGATCGCCTGGTTGAACTCTGCGACGGTGTCGAAGATTTCTCCGTGGTACATCTCGGTTTTCAAGTGTCCGAAGAAATTCTCCATGACCGCGTTGTCGTAACAGTTGCCTTTACGGGACATCGACTGAACACCACCGTTGTCATGAATGAGGTTGCGCCAGGACGAATGCTGGTACTGGAAGCCTTGATCGGTGTGGATCATCCACCCAGGTTCAGGTGCACACGTTTTAATCGTCTGAGTTAAAGAATCAGCGGTAAACGTTGTCGACGGCGATGTAGCCACGGTGTGGGCAACAATTGAACGGTCGAACAGATCCATCACCGGTGACAGGTAGACCTTGCGGCCTTGGACCCTGAACTCGGTGACGTCGCTGGCAAAGACGGTATTTGGCTTATCTGGGGTGAACTTGCGGTCAAGGGTGTTGTCGGCAATGTGGCTGATCGTCCTGCTATAGGAAACATACGGCCTGCGCTGGCGGACTTTGGCTCGAAGCCCCATCTCGCACATGAGTTTGTAGACGAGCTTGTGGTTGACCACCCACCCCTGGTTGCGCAGGTCAAGTAGCACTCGTCGGTAGCCGTAGCGATGCTTGTTACGCTCGAAGCTTTCCCGGATCGCGTCTTTGAGCGCAGCGTGCTTATCCGGCTCGCTGAGTCGTTTCTGGTGGTAGAAGAACGTCGATCTCGGCATGCCTGCCGCATCTAAAAGGTCTTGCAGGCGATGCTGTGACTTGAGGATGACAATCGCCTGGACTTTCAGGCGCGTCCCTGATTCCTCAAGTCCCGCAATTTTTTTAGATAGGCGTTTTCCGCTTCCAACCGTGCGATCTGGCGACGTAGCTTCTCTTCCTGCGAGAGCGGCTTCGGTGCGATAGCGCCTTTGGGTCTGCCCTTGGGCTTCGGTTTTAGTGCCTCATCGCCACCTTTACGCCATTTCCACGACCACGCTCTGACTAGCTGCTGCGACGACAGACCAAATTCGCGCGCAAGATCCATCGCTGTCTCACCAGCAAGGTAGCGCTCGGCAACTTCCTTTTTGATTTCGAACGAATACTGCTGCTTAGTCGGTTTCTCCACAAGACACAGCCTGCCATGCAACTTAAACCGACGACAGAGCGTACGGACGGCGTATCTAGAGACCCCAAGAGCATTAGCAGCAGCTCTATAGCCCATGCCTTGCTCAAAAAGTTCAACCAACTGCTCGCGCTGATGCTCACTCAGCGAACTTTGTGCTCTCAACGAAAACTACTCCCCACTAGTCGGTAACTGATTTCTCAGTCCAACTAATGGGGAGCAGTTCACAGGCGGGGCAAGTTTCGATTCTCTCGTCACACTGCTGGAGCCTTGGAGGTCTGTGTCGAACTCCGAGTCTCGGGCGATCACCTCCTGATCTCCCTACTTGGACCACGACAACCGAACTCGCGGCTGGAGAACTAGTCTTCCGCGATACGGCTCGCCTGCGAGGGCTGCTCGATCGCTGCCGGTGCCGGGATCGTGGGGTGCCCAGCCTCGGCGAGGACTGCCGCAAAGCTGTCGATGTCCTCGTGCACGGCGGCGTCCGGGAACATCCAGTGGACGTCCTGCTGCTCGGTGAGCATGTCGATACTCGACCGGACGACAACTTCGCGATTGGAGCGAAAGCGCACGAACTTCACGTCGCTCAGTAAGTAGACCGGGCCTAGTTCACCTTTCCGCAGGAGGTCTCTCGGATCGGCTGTGATAATCCGACGATCGGTGACCGCCACGAGAGTGCTCGATGCGAACTGCTCAACGACTGCGCTGATCTTGCTTGGCACAAGCGTCTCCCAGGTCGCGTCAATCCGTTTGGCGAGAATAGCTGACCCGAATCCGGTGAAGGGGTGTGTCCCCACTTCGTGCGGGAAAGCCACGCTGCGAAGCGTCTCACCATCCTCAAGGAACCACCTGAGGATACGCAGGTAGGGATCCAGGTCGAGCCCCTCGGGTGCGCACACGGCCACCGGTACCGCTCGCATCTCAGCTGCTGGCTGGAGTAGGTCGGCCAAGGGTTCTATGGCTTCCAGGAGCTGCCTGCAAGTGAGCTGGGACGCCTTTGCATCCGTCCTCTTCTTCGTGAGAGGCACGGTAGCGCGACCGGGGAGTTCGGCGATGATCCGCAACTCACGCACGAGTGACTTGGTCAACGAGCGGATTTCAGAGAGCGACTCTTCGATCTCGACGGGGGTGTTCCCGACGATTCGGTCGAAGAGCTGCGCTTCACTCTCATCGTTGGTGCCTCGTGTTCTGGCGAGGGCAGCCCGGACAGTTTGGTACTCCGCGTGAGTCTTGAGCGAGCTGAGGAGCGCGTAGGTATCGAAGACGATTGCTTCGGCGTTGGATTCGAGGTGCTGGCGGCGAGCACGACCGTCCAACTTCCCGAGTTCCTGGACATGGTCCGCCACATTCTTGCGGTATAGCTTCAACTGCTTGCGGATGTTGGGACCACTGGGAGCAATGGGCTCCCATACAGAATCCGTAACGGAGCCGAGTTCGCGGGTCTCCTTGACTGCCTCATCGACGGACTCCGCTAGCCCTTCAAGCTCTGCCCATTGCTCGTTTCGGATGGCCTTGAGCGTCTGCGTCGTAAGCTGAATGTTGGAGCGGACGAGGCCCGAAATCTCACCGAGCTGCATCTGGAGGGCGATCATGGCGACGGCCGGGCCGATGGCTGCGATCGCGGTGGCGGCCGTCATCGTCTGGGGGATGAATCGCGCCTGCGCGACCAGTTCACCGTTCTTGAAGATCGCCCCGAGCTGGGCACCGTCCTTCGCGGCCATCTGACCGCCGCTCTTCAGCAGAGACAGCGTCGCATCGTTGACGCGGAAGAGGCCTTGCGCGCTCGACACAGCCTCCGCGACGTTCCCGACGATCGTGCCTGCGTTGCCGAATGAACCGAGAGCGGTCGACAGCTGAGCGCGGTCGAAGGACGGCACCATGTCAAGGCTGATGAGTTCAAGACCGTCGGGGACTTCGCCGAATACGACTGCGACGCCTGGCGTCACCTCGACGAGGGTCGTGGACACAGCGAGTTCAAGTGTGTCAGACCCGGTCTGACCGTCTTCCTCGGTTGGCCAGTCAACGGCTTCGTCGCCGCCGGACTTGTCGCGCTCGCCCATGTGCTCTCTCCCTCTCGCCCAGGACTATCCCACCGGCGCTCAAGCCCAGTATCGCACCCACCGCCGACCAAGCCTGGGACGACTCTGTCTCAGAGCGGACACGCCAGGGGGCCGAGAGCTACTGTTCTTGGGCGCTCAAAGGGGTTGAGGTGTCCCCTCAATGCGCTCGGTCAGCCTCGTCGGGAAGGCGCAAAAGTGCAATGCGACGCGGCGCTGCTTCGCGGCTTGGGACAGATTGCGCCACGCTGGGGCGAGGTGGATTTCGCACAAGTGCATATAGAACTGAACCGGCAACACCCAGACGGTCTGCCAGAGGGGAGGATAACCGCTCACACTGCCCAAACGAAACGATGGCGGCCCTAGAAGGAGCCGCCATCGTTGTACAGGGTTGTTGTGGAGCTAAGGGGAATCGAACCCCTGACCTTTTCATTGCGAACGAAACGCTCTACCAACTGAGCTATAGCCCCTGAACCGGATCTACTTTACCGCACGAAGAGGCACTCATCGAATCGAAGAGATGACTTCCTCATCACGTTTGCCTCGCCCGCGCCTCGAGGGAGCAGCTCGCGGACCCTTAGCATCGTCCCGTGAGTTCTTCTGCCCCGCTTGATGCCCCCCGAACCGATGCCCGCGCGATCCTCGCGCTCGCAATCCCAGCGCTCGGCGCGCTCGTGGCCGAGCCGCTCTTTATTCTCGTGGATTCGGCGTTCGTGGGGCACGTGTCCACTGCAGCTCTTGCCGGCCTCTCGATCGCCTCGACGATCCTCACGACGGTCGTGGGTCTCGCGATCTTCCTCGCGTACTCCACGACCGCGGCGGTCGCGCGCGCCGTGGGCGCGGGTGACCTCACGAAAGCGCTCACGAAGGGCATCGATGCCACGTGGCTCGCCGCCCTCATTGGCCTCGGGTGCGCGCTCGTGCTGGGCTTCGGCGCGGACGTCGTGATCGGCTTCTTCGGGCCCCGAGCGGAGGTCGCGCACGAGGCGGCCACCTACCTGCGCATTTCCGCTGCGGGCCTTCCAGCGATGCTCATGCTCCAGGCCGCCCTCGGGCTCGTGCGCGGTCTCCAAGACACGCGCATCACGCTCATCATCGCGGGCGTGGGCGCGGTGCTCAATGTGCCCATCAACTGGGCGCTGATCTTCGGCCTTGATCTCGGTATCGCGGGCTCGGCGATCGGCACGCTCATCTGCCAGTGGGGCATGGCGGCGTGGTACATCGGGATCATTGTGCGCGGGGCCCGACGCCGCTCGGTGAGCCTCGCCCCGAACTTCTCGGGCGTGAGCTCCGCGTGGAAGGAAGGGCGCTGGCTGTTCATCCGCTCGGTCACGATGCGCGTCGTGCTCCTCACGGCCACGGCCATCGCGATCAAGCTCGGCGAGGTCACGCTCGCCGCGCATCAACTCATGAACTCCGTTTTCTCCCTCACTGCGCTCGCCCTCGATTCCCTCGCGATCGCGGCGCAAGCGCTCACGGGTAAGCACCTCGGGGCGGGCGACCGCAAGAGCGTCGAGTCCGTGACGCGCACGCTTGTGCGCTGGTCTTTCGTCGGCGGGATCGCCGTCGCCGCCGTGCTTCTTCTCGCGTCGTTCGTGCTCCCCCAGGTGTTCACGCCCGATCCCGCGGTGCAGCGCTCACTCACGTGGGCACTCGTGGTTTTGCTCGTCGCGCAGCCACTCGCCGGGTACGTTTTTGTGCTCGACGGGGTCTACATGGGCGCGGGCGACGCTCGCTATCTCGGGCTCGCCGGGCTCGTCACGATGGGTGCGTATCTCCCGTTCGCCCTCGGGCTCTGGTGGGTGTCCGACGCCGGCCTACTTCCCGCCGATTCCCCGTTCGCACTGGCGCTTCTGTGGGCTATTTTCACGTTCGTGTTTCTCGCCTCGCGCGCCGCGACGCTCTGGTGGCGCGGCCGCAGTGACGCGTGGATGCACCTTGGAGAACACGGGGGCGCTGAGGCGTAGGCGAGCGTCGGAACTGGCCTAGGGCACGCTCGCTTGCACGAGCCGGCCGTGCCCACGCACCGTGAGCGCGCCTTCGTGAGCGGCGATGAACACGGCCTCGCCGCGCTCGAGTGTGTCGCTGCCCGCGGAGGTGTCGAGCGTAAGGGGCCCGTCGAGGCACACGACGATGCGCGGGCCCGTGCCCACGAAAGTTTGGGCCGAGGAGTCATCGCCCGCCTCACTCGTGAACGTCGAGAGCTCGAAATCGTCGATTGGGGCGAAGTACGCACTCGTGACGTCGTTGAGGCGCTCGGGCGCGATACGAATCGGCGGGGCGGCGCTCACGGACACGCACTGCAGAAGTTCGTCGGCGTCCACCTTCTTCGGGGTGATGCCTGCGCGTAGCACGTTGTCGCTCGAGGCCATGATTTCGACCGCGAAGCCGCTCAGGTAGGAGTGGAGGGCGCCTGCCGGAACGAACATCGCCTCGCCCGGCTTGAGCGATACGGGGTTGAGCAGGAGAGTCGCGGCAACACCCGGGTCGCCAGGGTATTTCTCGTTGAGGAGCGCGACGGCGCGGTCGATGCGTGGCGAGGGCGAGGTGCGTGCCCGCAGGCGCGCGGCGCACTCCTCGGCGAGCGCAACGATCCCGCGCGGATCGGGGCGCATCGTGGGGGCCACCAGCATGCGGAACGCTGCCCGCATACCGTGCGCGCTCGGCTGGGCCTCAAGCAAGGCGAGTATGCGCTTCGCGAGCGGAGCCTCGAGCCCCTCGAGAATCGAAGCGGCCTTGCGCGGGGTGCGGAAGCCGCACAGCGCCTCAAAGGGTTCGAGGGCGAGCACCATCTCGGGCTTATGGTTTGCATCGCGGTAGTTGCGCTCGGGCGAATCGAGCGCGAGGCCCGCGGCGTTTTCGGCGGCAAAGCATTCGCGCGCATGCTCTCGCGTGGGGTGCACCTGGAGCGAGAGCGGTTCCTTCGGCGCGATGAGCTTGAGGAGGAACGGGAGGGCGTTTCCAAAGGCGCGCGTGACGCTTTCGCCGAGCATGCTCTCCGGGTGATGGGCAATCGCTTCGTTGAGGGCCTCGCCACTCGCCGTGAGAGTTGCGGGCGCAAGCGGGTGGGCTCCGAACCACAGTTCCGCCCACGGGGTGCCGTCGGCCTCAACCGAAAGGAATTCAGGAAGGTGCGCGGGCGAGCCCCACGCATAGCGCTGGAGATGGCCGCTGAGTCGCCGCATCCGGTGCCTCCCGAGTGAACCTGTTACAAGAATCAATCCTAGACGTAGCACACACCCCATAAGAAACCCTTTGGAGGCCTGTAGACTCGGGCGTATGGATCCTCGCAGACTCGTGATCTTCAACAGAGTGGTCACCAATGGCTCGATCGGCGCCGCGGCGCGTGAGCTTGGCTGGACCCAGCCCGCCGTGTCCCAGCACATCGCTGCCCTCGAAAAAGATACGGGCATGCAGCTCGTCGTGCGCGGCTCGGGCGGCGTCACTCCCACCGAGGCCGGCGCGCGCCTCGCCGTGCACGCCGCCGCCATCGCGGCGAACCTCGAGGCAGCGGAAACCGAAATGAACGACCTCGCCGCCCTCAAGAAGGGCCTCGTGCGCTGCGCGGCTTTTCCTTCGGCCGCCGCGATGCTGCTACCGCCAACCCTCGCCCGCATGGAAAAGGACTACCCCGGGATAGAACTGGGCTTCACCGAATGCGAGCCGCCCGAGGCACTCGAAGGCGTGCGCGGCAATAACTTCGACGTCGCGATGATTTTCCGCTACTCGCAAACCCCACCCGAGGAGCACGAAGCGCTCGAGTGGACGCCGATCCTCGCCGACCCGGTGCGGCTCATTCTCCCGAAGGGGCATCCTCTCGCGAAGCGGGACGACATCAGCATGAAGGATTTGAACGGCGAGGCGTGGGTTGCCGGCTGCGATAGGTGCAGCGCGAACCTCCACCACCACGCGCAGGTCGCGGGGTTCACACCCGATATTCGGTACTGCACGGACGATTCGACGGTGGCCCAACGCCTCGTGGGGCACAACACGGGCGTTGTCGCCCTCCTTCCCGAGATTGCCCTCGAGGCCTACCCGAACGACACGGTCGTCATCAAGGAAGTGAAAGAGCTCGACAACCGCGTGATCGGCATCGTCAACCGCCCCGGCGCGCTCAAGATCCCCGCGATCGCGGCCTTCGTGAACACGCTTCGCCACAACGCGAACGCCCACGGGTGCACGCTCACGCACGCCCATGTGCACCTCGATACCGAAGACATCGACAATCTCGATGCCCTCGCGGATATTGAGAACAACGCGCGCGAGGAGACGCAGTCATGAGCACGCGCGACTCTCACTCAAACCCGCCCGCGATTCGGTTGTGGCTGCGCACGGCCATGTTTCTGCTCGTGGGGGCGATCGCCGCGGCGATCTGTGCGTACTACGGGTGGTGGATCACCATGACGATCATCCTCGTGCCCACCCTGTTCTTCGCGTGGTGGGTCTCCCCCGCCCGCAAGGGTCAGCACACCCCGTGGCTCGACGCACTCACGCACTGCGCCCCGGACCACGCGATCATCGTGTGGTCACCCGCCGATAAGCACAGCGCCCAAATCCAGATCGCGCTTCAGCCCACCGATCCGCGCACGTCGTGGGTTAACTACCACCACGACACCGAGGCGTGGGCGTTCGCGCAGCAACACGGCGGTTTCGCGGCACTCCCGATCGCTCTCATCGGCGAGCGGGTTCTGGAAAACGCGACATCGGGGCAGGTGTTCGACGCGCTTGACAGCACGAACACCGCGAGCACCAAGGACTCAGGCGAAACGCCAGAGCACTAGATCCACTCGAGGAAGCGGCGCACGTACTCGTCCCACACGGCCCATTCGTGGGCCCCGGGTGTGTATGTCACCTCGTGGGCGTGACCGCGCTCTTCAAGCGCCCTCACGAAAGTACGCGTTTCCTCAAGCAGGAAATCTTCATTTCCGCACCCGATCCACAATCGCGGAAGCGAGCCGGGCTCGGCCTTCCGCGCGAGCGCGTTGAGGTCGTCAATCGCGGGGAACGCGCCCTGCTCAACGCCCTCGAAGTACGGCTCGTACACGCTGCCCGCCTCGGGCGTAAGGCCCTGGCCCCATATGCGGGCGGGCATCGCATGCCCGAACTCGGTGTAGTCGCGCTCCGCGACCGCGAGCGCACCCGAGAATGAACCTGCCGCAGCGAAGCGCTCGGGGTGGTTGAGGGCGAGCTTCATCGCGCCGAAGCCGCCCATGGAGAGGCCGGCAACGAACGTGTCTTCGCGAGCGGTCGAAATGCGGAAGGTCTGGTTGATGAGCGCGGGAAGCTCCTCGCTCACGTACGTCCAGTACTTTTCACCGAGCACTTCATCGGCATAGAACGAACGGCGCACCTCGGGCATCACCACGCAGATCCCTTTCGCGGAGGCGTAGCGTTCGATGCTCGTGCGGCGCGTCCATCCCGTGCAGTCATCGCTCAGGCCGTGCAGGAGGTACAGGACCGGAACGCGCGGCTCGCCGTTCTCGTCGAGGTCGATCCCTCCCGCCATGCCGATCTGGCCGTCGGTTTGCTGCGGGTAAAGCACCACCGCGCTCGTGCCCATCCCGAGTGCGGGCGAGTGAAAATCCATGCGTGAGTGAATCATGGCTCTAGCGTAGTCGCCGCTCCACACTCACACTGATCCACATTTGACTAGGGGCGCTAGTCTTGAACATCAAGGGGCTCTAGATTTACCCTATGGTCAAGCCAATAAAGTACCGCGACGCTGCCAAGGTGCTTCGGGCACGAGGGTGGAGACATGACAGTACGCGTGGCTCGCACGAGAAGTGGAAGCACCCCTCAAACCCTTCCCCCATCATCCTTCCAGCTCATCCAGAAATTTCACCGGGCGTCATTCGAAGCATCGCACGAACGCTCGGCTCCCAAGCACCGAAAGAGTGGAGGTAGCACTCATGGTGGCTTCGCCATTTCACGTCCTTGCTCGCCGCGAAGGTCGATGGTGGGTTGTCGAGATTCCGGCCCTCGATATCGCGACTCAAACACGCAACCTCAAGGATGCCCGCGCCGTCGCAGCCGAGGCCATCGGCCTTTACCTCGATGTCGACGAATCAAAGGTGACCGTCGATCTCTCGATCCAGCTTCCGCGCGACGTGAGCTCGACATGGCAAAAAGCCCGCGACCTTGAGGAAGAGTCTCGAAAGACTTCCGCCGAGGCAGCCCGCCTCTCACGCGCTGCCGTCCGCACCTTGCGCGCAAGCGGCATGAGCCAACGCGACACCGCGGAGGCACTCGGCCTTTCGTATCAGCGCATCGCCCAGCTCGAGAAACAGACCGCTTCCACGTAGTGAAACAGCCCACATAAACCGGCAGTCGCCGGTAAAATCGTGCGGGCCATGCACAAAGACTCCGCGCCCTCACACACACATCCGATGATCCGGCTGTGGCGGATCGTTCGACCGATTCGCGTCCGTCTCATGCTCGGTCTCGTGTGCGCGATCGGCAGCGCCGTTCTCGGCCTCATGATTCCGCAGGTGCTCGAGCGCCTCGTCAACTCCGACCTCGTTGAAGGTGGCACCGCCGCAGCCGTGTGGACCGCCGGCGCCACCGTTCTCGTGCTCGGCATCTTCGAAGCGCTCCTGCTTTTCCTTCGCCGCGTGTTTGCCCTCGTGCCCGCGACCGGGATCGAGCGTGACATGCGCACGGATCTCTACGACAAAATCCAGCACATGCCCGTCGCCTTCCACGACCGATGGAGCTCGGGTCAGCTCCTCTCACGCGCGATGAGCGATACGAACCTCATCCGCCGCTGGATCGCCTTCGGCGTAATCATGGGCGTGACCACCGCGGTCACCGTGATTGTGGGCATCATCCTGCTCCTTCGCTCGAGCTGGATTCTCGCCCTCGTCTTTATTGCAGCGGCGATCCCGATTGGAATCTTTTCGTTCCGGTTCAACCGCCAATTCTCCACTCTCTCGCGCCTCTCTCAGGATCAAAACGGCGATCTCGCCACCACAATCGAGCAGTCGGTTCAGGGCATTCGCGTGCTCAAGGCCTTCGGGCGCGGCCCCACGGCTCTCGAACAGTTCACCCTCCAGGCCGACGAGCTTCGCGGAACCGAGGTCAAAAAGGCCACGGCCATCGCCCGCTTCGACATGCTCATGTATGGCCTCCCGGAGATCGCCACCTCGGTGAGCCTCCTGCTCGGCATCTACCTCACGGCACACGGCCACATGAACCTCGGCCAGCTCAGCGCCTACTTCGTGACCGCCGTGCTCGTCACGGGCCCCGTGCGCATGCTCGGCCAGCTCTTTGGCATGCTCATCAATACCAACACCGCGCTCGACCGCTACTTCGAAGTCATGGACGCCGAGAACACGATCACCGACCCTGAGCACCCCGCAATCGACCCCGGGCGCACATTCGAGGGGCGGCTCGCTCTCCACGACGTCCACTTTCGCTACGACGATTCGCCCGCGCACATGCCCGACCTCATCGACGGGGCGAGCCTCGAGGTCGAGCCCGGCGAAACAATGGCGCTCGTGGGCATCACGGGCTCCGGCAAATCCACCTTGCTGCAGCTCGTGCCGCGCCTCTACGACGTCACGAGCGGCCAGGTCACGATCGACGGCTACGATGTGCGCGACATCCCCCTCGACACCCTCCACCGGATCACGGCCTTCGCGTTCGAAGACGCCACCCTGTTCAGCGATTCCGTTCGCGACAACGTGCTGCTTGGGGCGCCCGGGTACGAAAGAACCGTCGGAACCGTGGAGTTTCCGAACAGGCTTTTTGGTTCCGACGGCACCGTGCCCCCGCTGACGCGCACTTCCGCGCGCAGTGCCGAGCTTGACGAGGCGCTCGAACTCGCCCTCGACACGGCCGACGCGCGCTACGCCTACGACCTGCCCGAGGGACTCGACACCCACATTGGCGAGGAGGGCATGAGCCTTTCGGGCGGCCAGCGCCAACGCCTCGCCCTCGCCCGCGCGATCGCGGCGAAGCCCACGGTGCTCCTCCTCGACGATCCCCTCTCCGCGCTCGATACGAAAACGGAAGAGCGCGTGACGGAACGCCTGCGCGAGGTTCTCTCCCACACGACCACGCTCATCGTCGCGCACCGCACCTCAACGGTCGCCCTCGCGGACCGCGTGGCACTCCTCGAGGATGGCCGCATCACGACCGTGGGCACACACACCGAGCTCATGGCCACGAGCGAACGCTACCGCTACGTGATCGCGAACCAGGAAGAGGAAGCGCGCGGCAACCGCAACCTCACGCGCGTGGCAACGGAAACGGGAAGCCTCGAGGTTGCCGAGATCCGCGCCGCGGCCGAAGAGAAGGGAGGTGCGCGATGAGCCAGGTCGTCACCGACGAAAACCACGAGTTCACGAAGGAAGAAAACCGTGCCTCGCGCCAGCGTTCATTCGCCCTTCTTCGGGAACTTCTCGCACCCGAGAAGGCCTCGATCGCACTGGTCGCCATCATGGTGGTTCTCGCGCAGGCCGCAGTCGTGGCCGGGCCCGCGATCCTCGCGTGGGGCATCGACCACGGTCTCCCCGCGCTCATCGAGGGCGACGCGCTGCCCGCACTCGGCGCCGCAGCTCTCCACGCGGCGTGCGCGATCGTTGCCGCGGCCCTCACGTTCGTCTTTACGCGCCAATCCTCGGTGATCGGCCAGCGTCTCCTCCTCGAGCTGCGCCGCCGCGTTTTCCGGCACACGCAGCGCCTTTCCCTCGAATTCCACGAGCGCTACACCTCCGGGCGTATCGTCTCTCGCCAAACGTCCGACATGGAGGCCCTGCGCGAGCTTCTCGAGTTTGGCGTGCCGATCCTCATCGGCTCAAGCCTCTCGATGGTTCTCACCGCCGCCTCGATCGTGGCAATGGACTGGCCCACGGGCCTCATCATGCTCGTGCTGCTCATCCCCTGCATCGCGCTGACCGTGTGGTTCCAGGTGCGCTCGCGGATCGCGTATCGCGGCATGCGCACCCACTCGGCTGCGCTCATCGTGCAGTTCGTCGAAGCGATGAACGGCATCCGCGCCGTCAAGGCCTTCCGCAAGGAGGAATCGAACTCGCGCGAGTACCGCGCGCTCGCCGAAAACTACCGCCGCGCGACCCTCAACTCGATCTCCGTGTTCGGCATCTACCAGCCTGCTCTGCGCCTGCTCGCGAACGTCACGGTCGCGGCAGTGCTGGTCGTGGGCGGCTTCCGCGTTCTTTCGGGCGATTTGAGCGTGGGCGTGCTCCTCGCCCTCGTACTGTATGCGCGGCGCTTCTTCCAGCCCGTCGATGAGATCGCAAACTTTTACAACTCGTTCCAGTCGGCCACGGCCGCGCTCGAGAAAATCAGTGCTCTTTTGTGGGAGGTTCCGACGGTTGCCGACCCGGACGCCGCGCACGCGAAATCCATTGCGAGCGGCCGGGGAGCCATCGAGTTCACGGATGCCGAATTCCGCTATAGCGAGGATGGCCCGCTCGTGCTCAAGCCCCTCGACCTCACGATTCCCGCGGGCCAGACCGTCGCTCTCGTGGGGCAAACGGGTGCGGGTAAGTCGACGATCGCGAAACTCGTGTCGCGCTTCTACGACGTCACGAAAGGCAGGGTCGAGCTCGACGGTGTCGATCTTCGCGACCTCACGAGCGAGGAACTCACGCGCAATGTCGTGATGGTGACGCAAGAGGCCTACCTGTTCAGCGGCACCGTTGCCGACAACATCGAGCTCGGGCGTCCCGGCGCAAGCCGCGAGGAAATCATCCGCGCGGCGAAGGCGATCGGCGCCCACGAGTTCATCGAAGCCCTCCCCTACGGCTACGACACGGACGTGAGCAAGCGCGGCGGGCGCGTTTCCGCAGGCCAGCGTCAGCTCATTTCGTTCGCGCGGGCATTCCTCGCGAACCCGAACGTGCTCATCCTCGACGAAGCGACGAGTTCGCTTGACCTCCCGAGCGAGCGGCTCGTGCAGGAGGGCCTCACGAAGCTCCTCGGCAATCGCACGGCACTCATCATTGCGCATCGCCTTTCGACCGTGATGATCGCCGATCGCGTGCTCGTGCTCCACGATGGCGTCGTGGTGGAGGACGACACGCCCGCAGCGCTCATCGAGAAGGGTGGCCGCTTCGCTGCCCTCTATCAGGCGTGGCAGGATTCGCTCTAGGGTTCCTCGGCTGCGGCCCCTCGCTCCAAAATCGCCTCGCGAAAAAGCCCAAGCGCACCACGCATTTCCTCGTCCATCGCCTCTACCTCCGTCGACGTTGCTCAATCTCAGGAAATCGCCGCGCCCAAGAATCGACGATGCGAGTGTCGAGCGCTAGGGTCGGCCAGTCATGAAGGAGGAGATCACGGTTGAGAAAAGCGGTGAAATGTTCTTGGCGGCCATTGGAAAGAACCGCCTGGTAGAGGCGACGACGCTGCCGCTCATTCGACACGTCAAACGTGGTGCGCAACCCCGACCAATGAACGTCCACGGGTGGAGTGAGCAAGCCTTCCGACGGCCCTCTGAGTTCCTCGAGCGAATCCGCGACCTCGAATGGCTTGACGTCTCGAAAACGCACACGCTTTTCAGCCTGATTCGTCGCCATGAACTGCTCCTTTTCCTAGTTCCATGAGTCGCATCGAGGTTGCCGCTGCACGCTCGAGGTTGCGCGGACCGTCATTGAGAGCCTCTTCGAGAGTCGTCACTCCCTGCACGATCGGTACGAGAGCGCTCACACCATGAGCGTAAAGCACCTCGGCGCCCTCGCCTACGCGCCCCGCAAACGCCACGCACGGCACGCCGTGGCGCCTTGCGAGAGCGGCGACCCCCGCGGGGGCCTTGCCGTGGAGCGTTTGTGCGTCGATCGCCCCTTCACCCGTGAACACGAGGTCAGCATTCTCGATCACCTGCTCTAGCCCCACCGTGCGCGCGACGAGATCGAAGCCCGGCTCGAAGCGCGCGCCGAGAAACGTTCGCAGAGCCCACCCAAGCCCGCCTGCGGCTCCGGCGCCCGGTTCGTTCGCGTGGGCGCGGGCGCGAAGGGCGGGGTCCGACGCTTCCGCAGCCTCCACGAGTTCCCCAAGGAAAGCATCGAGCTTCGCCACCGTGGTGCGATCCGCACCCTTTTGCGGGCCAAAGATCGCGCTTGCGCCGCTTTGACCGAGAAGCGGATTCGTGACGTCGCACGCAACCTCGATGCTGACCTGCGAAAGCCGTGAATCGAGGCCGCTCCCATCGATACGCGCGAGCCTGCCTGCGAGGCAGGAGGGAACGGGGTGAAGCGGGCAACCGTCGGAATCAAAAAAGCGCACGCCGAGCGCCCCGAGCATGCCCACCCCACCATCGTTCGTGGCGGAGCCGCCTATGCCGATGATGAGGCGGCCACCCTCGCCAATCCGGTCGAGGGCGTACGCAATGAGCTCCCCCACACCGCGCGTGCTCGCCCTCCACGGGTCTCGCTCATCGGGCGTGAGGTGCATGAGGCCCGCGGCGCTCGCCATCTCGAGGGCGGCGGTGGGCGGCTCCACTTCCAAGGCAAGGGCAAGCTCCGCGCTCACGGGGCGGCCGAGGGCATCGGCGACGGTGATGGGGTGGCGGGTGGCCTCGAGAGCGGAGGAGAGGGAAGCGGTGAATCCCTCGCCACCGTCGGACACGGGAATGAGCGTGCACGCCACTCCGGGAAAAACTGTGCGTACTCCTCGCGCGATCGCCTCGGCTGCCTCGCGCGCGCTCATCGACTCCTTAAAGGAATCGGGCGCGATTACCACCCTCACGGTGAGCCTCCCTGCTCCCGAGCCTTGACGACCTGGATTTTCCTCGACAGCTCTCTCACAGTGAAACTACCGCCTCTCCCGTGGAGATCGTCAAGGGGGTAACGTGGAATTATGCCCCAGACTGAGAACCCCGAGTCGAACCTGCCCACGAGCCCCCGCGAAATCCTCGAGGCTCTCGTGCGAATCGACAGCACCTCCCACACCGGGAACCTCGAGACGATCACACTGCTGCAGCGGATCTTTGCGAGCAAGGGCGTGACGACCCACGTGTTCCGCGAAGACGACGGTCTCGATGCGAACCTCGTTGCCGTATTCCCCGCGAAGGGCGAAAGCGCTGGCGACAGCACGGACCGGGCAGCAAAGGACGTGCTCGGTCGCGACTACGGCACGGGCCGCGGCGGCGTGGACCGACTCGAGGGCGAGAGCACGCCTGCACACGCGAGCGACGCCGCGCGCCGAGGCATCCTCATCGCGGGCCACACCGACTGCGTGCCCGTCACGGGACAAGAGTGGGTAAGCCCACCCTTCGAGCCGACCGAGCGCGACGGCAAACTCTACGGCCGCGGCACGGCCGACATGAAAGGCTACATCGCCACCTTCACTGCCCTCGCCGATCGTTTCCTCGCCGCCGACCTCACGGAACCCGTGTACCTCGCCGCGACATGGGACGAAGAAACGAGCTGCAACGGTGCGCGCGAACTCGTCAAGCAACTTGACACGCTCGAGATCGCCCCGCGGATTGCCTACGTTGGCGAGCCCACGATGATGGACGTCATCACCGCCCACAAGTCCATGAACTCCTTCGAGGCTGATTTTTACGGCATCGCCGCCCACTCGAGCCTCCTCCCCCGCGGACTCAATGCCAACCGCTATGCGGCGGAGTTCACGACCTGGTTCCACGAAGAGATCATCGACCGCGGTATCGCCGAAGGCCCGAGCGATTCCGCCTTCCTTGTCCCCCACATCACGGGCGGCGTCAACCGCTTTGATGGCGGAAACGCGATCAACACGGTCGGAGCGCACGCGCACCTTCTTTTCGAATACCGCGCCCTCCCAAGCGACGACGCGATCGCGATCGCCCGCCGCATCCAGGCGAAGATCGCCGAACTCGACGAGGAAATGAAAAAAGCAGTTCCCGCCGATCCGGCCGATTCCGAGCAAGCGAAAAACGTGGGCGCGAGCCTCACGATCCGCACGCTTCTCTACCCGCTCGACTGCGGAACCGAGGGCGAGGCCGCACAGCTCGCGCGTGAACTCGGCGTGACCATCAGCCCCACGAAAGTCACCTACGGAACCGAGTCCGGCATTTACGAAGCTGCGGGCATGAGCGCCGTCGTCATCGGCCCCGGCGATATCGCCCAGGCACACGGCGCGAACGAATACGTTGCCCTCGACCAACTCGACAAGTGCGAAGCGTTCTTCCTCGCGCTTCTCGAGCGCCTGAGCAACTAAGACCACAAACCCGAATCCTTCACGACGATCAACCCATTGGAGTAGCACGCAGTGAATAGCAAGCAGGCGTCGGATCGCGACCTCCCCGCACCCAAGCCGGGCACGCCCAAGAAAATCCTTGAGCAGGGAACCTTCCGCGAATACAGCCGCGTTGAACAAATCCTGACGAAAGAATCTGCGGGTGGTGTTGCCCTCGTCATCGCCACCATCCTCGCGCTCATCTGCGCAAACTCCCCCCTTTCGGATCTGTACTTCGACGTGCGCGATGCGCATCTCGGTTTTGACCTCGGCTGGCTCAACCTCAACCTCTCGATCGCGCACTGGGCCGCCGACGGTCTCCTCGCCGTCTTCTTCTTCCTCGTGGGCCTCGAGCTCAAGCACGAATTCATTCGCGGTGACCTGCGCGATCCGAAGCTCGCGCTTGTCCCCATGCTCGCGGCCGCCGGTGGCGTGGCTGTCCCCGCGGTGATCTATACGCTCGTCAACCTCGCCGGCCCCGAAGCCTCCCACCACGGCTGGGCGATCCCCGCGGCAACCGACATTGCCTTCGCCGTGGCCGTGCTCACCCTCATCGGCTCGAAGCTGCCCGCGGCGCTGCGCACGTTCCTTCTCACCCTCGCCGTTGTGGACGACCTGATCGCGATTCTCATCATTGCGATCTTCTACGCCGAAGAAACGAACCTGCTCTACCTCCTTGCAGCGCTGCCCGTGATCGCGATCTACGCGCTCGTTGCCTACAAGGCCGAATGGCTGTTCAAGAAGCACTACTCGGCGGCGTGGATGATTCTCTTCCCGCTCGCGGTCATCACGTGGATCTTGTTCTACAACTCGGGCGTCCACGCCACCATCGCGGGCGTTGTGCTCGCGTTCTGCGTGCCCGTCCACGCACGCAGCGCCTACGGCCAGCAGCATTCGCTCGCCGAAACCCTCGAACACAGGCTCCGCCCATTCTCCACGGGTGTTGCCGTTCCCGTGTTCGCGTTCTTTAGCGCGGGCGTTGCCGTGGGCGGCCTCGGCGGTCTGTTCGACGCATGGACCACAACCGTGGCCCTCGGCGTGATCTTCGGGCTGGTGTGCGGCAAGATGATCGGTATTACCGGCACAACCTTCCTCGTCACGAAGCTGACGAAGGCGAACCTGGACGACGAGATCAAATGGATCGACCTCATCGGTATGTCCGCCATCGCCGGCATCGGTTTCACCGTGTCGCTCCTCGTCGCGGAGTTGAGCTTCGACCCCACGAGCGTTCTCGTGGAAGACGCGAAGATCGGTGTGCTCACCGCCTCGCTGCTCGCGGCAGTCGTGGGCGCACTCATTCTGCTGCCTCGCAACAATCACTACAAGAAGATCGCCGAGCTCGAATCGCGCGACGAGAACAAGGACGGCATCCCCGACGTGTTCTCCGACGACACCTCGCGCTCACCTCAGCAGTAGCGCACCCCGCACATGAATGGGGCCCGGGTCACACGACCTGGGCCCCTTTCGCACGCGCAATGAAACGGCATGTACACTCGGTTTTTGGTGTGCCGGGAAGTCTGGTCGGCACGGGCCCCGCGGCCGAGACCGCGGCCCGTTGATAATGCCCGCCGAGCCCCCAAGGACTCTCCCCATGACGAGCAACCATCAAAGCCGCACCGACACGATTCTCGCCCGCGGCACCTACCGCGAACTTACACGCATCGAAAAAATTCTCACGGCCGAAACCACGGGCGGCCTCATCCTCGTAGGCGCCACCATTCTCGCGCTCATCCTCGCCAACTCCCCCGCCGCCGACGCCTACTTCTCGCTTCGCGACATGCACGTCGGCTTCTCCACGAGCTGGCTCAACCTCGACCTCTCCCTCGCGCACTGGGCCGCCGATGGGCTCCTCGCGATTTTCTTCTTCCTCGTGGGGCTCGAGCTCAAGATGGAGCTTACGAAGGGAGACCTGCGCGATCCACGCCGCGCGTTTGTGCCCGTCGCGGCAGCCGTTGGTGGCGTGGCGCTCCCGGCCCTGCTGTACACGGCTTTCAACGCCGCGAACCCCGAAACCCTCGACGGTTGGGCAATCCCCGCCGCGACCGACATCGCCTTCGCTGTCGCCGTTCTCGCCATTTTTGGGTCAAAGCTTCCCGCCGCCCTGCGCACCTTCCTCCTCACCCTCGCCATCGTCGATGACCTCATCGCCATCACGATCATCGCCGTGTTCTACTCGAGCGACCTCAAGCTCCACTACCTCGCCTTCGCGCTCATCCCCCTCGCCCTTTACTGGCTCGTCGCCAACAAAGCCGAGGCGCTCTTCAAGAAGCACTACAGCGCCGCCTGGTTCGTGCTGCTCCCACTCGGCCTCATCGTGTGGGCGCTCTTCTACAACTCCGGCATTCACGCCACCATCGCCGGCGTGGCCCTCGCCTTCATGATCCCGGTGAATCCGCTTTCGAAGTACGGCGAGCGCTACTCGCTTGCCGAAACGTTCGAGCACCGCTTCCGCCCGCTCTCCTCGGGCATCGCCGTGCCGATCTTCGCGTTCTTCAGCGCGGGCGTCGCCGTGGGAGGCCTGAGCGGCCTCACCGAGGCCTGGACGTCGAGCGTTGCGCTCGGCATCATCGTGGGTCTCGTTGTGGGCAAGATGCTCGGCATTGTGGGCACCACCTTCCTCGTGACCCGTCTCCGCGGCGCGAGCCTCGACCCGGACATCAAGTGGATCGACCTCACGGGCGTCGCGGCGCTCGCGGGCATCGGCTTCACCGTTTCGCTCCTCGTGGCCGAGCTCAGCTTCGATGTGTCCAACCCCGCGCACGATTGGGCGAAGGTTGGCGTGCTGACCGCCTCGGTGCTCGCCGCGATCGTGGGTGCCGCGATCCTCGCGCCGCGCAACGCCCGCTACGCGAAGATCGCCGAACGCGAGAAGGTCGATGCCAACCGTGACGGCATCCCCGACGTGTTCTCCGACGACTCCGCGCGCAGGCCGTAAGCCTCAGGCTCGGGCGGGATCCTCGCCGCAGGAGGAACCTTCATCGTTCGCGCTCTCGCGCGCGGCGTAATACGCGATGCGGTCCGTATGCACCCAGATGCGGGCCGCATCCGACGTGAGCGTGAGAAGCGCGAGGGTGCTCAGGCCTACGCCGAGAAGCTCGGAGGCACTCGCCGCCCCCGCCGGTTCAAGTGCGGCCACGCTGATGCGCGTCAGCGAATCGAACGCGAGCAGCGCCATGAGGCCGAGCCTCGCCCATCGATTGCGGCCAAGCATGAGCAGGAAGAGCACAATCTGCCCCGCGACGAGCACGGTGAGAGGCACAAGCGGAGCATCACCGAGACGCTCGAAACCAAGAGCACGCGTGACGCCGTCGGCCACCGTTGCGCCCGAACCCTTCGCCCACACGAGCCACCACAGCCCCAGAACCGCGATCGTTTCAAGAGCGATCATGAGCCCCACAAACCCGATCGAGGGGGGCGGGAGGTGGTGGTCGCCGAAGTTACGGATCGCCTGGAGGAAATCCTCGCGTGCCCCGTGCCATTCGCGCTCGAGCGATTGCATGAGTTCGCCCGGGCGAAGCGAGCGGCCCCTCAAGTAGAAGATGCCCGTCGCGCGGTTGCGCGGCTGGATCACGGCGGTGGAACCGGTCGAGCGGGCCTCGGCACCCGTCACGTCAACAACGGGTAGGTGGCCGTCGGTACGCAGCGGGTCGCCGCCGCCATTCACGTGGTGGTACGAGGTCGAATAGTCCTTGATGACGCCCACGGGGATCGCGTGATCGGCGTGCAGAAGCGTATCGACCACGTAGTTGCGTTCAACGTCGGTGTTTTCGTCGATCTTGTGCGTGACCTGGAGCGTGAATCGCGAGAGCCCCACGCCACGGTCATAGGTGGCGGCGGCGAGCCATGTCACGCGATGCCCGCCAGGCATGACCCACTTGTGCGGCACGCGCCAAAAGCGAATGTGATGACGCCTGAGCGTTGTACCGCCCACCTCCTGCTGATAGGCAAACTCATGGCGCCTGCCGAAGAGGAAGAGCGAGCTCACGGGCGCCCTCGGATACGAGCGCCTCAAGAGGAATGCGACCACGGTGCGGCGTGCACTATGCAGGGTGTTTTCTTCCGCGAGCACCCATCCAGCCTTGCGCATCGCCACGTGGATATCTTCAGCCGATCCTTCAAAAGCAAGGTTGACGGGGTCGCCGAGCAGCCCGTCCGCCGTGCGCGTGCGTCCCATGAAGTAATCGGGAACGTAGACGGCCGTGAGCGCCTGGTGAATGCGCGGGAGTGCGGCGTAGGTAAACACGAGCCAGAACACGAGCAGGTTAATGAGGCGGCTCGGGTTGGTCGTAAGGCCCTGGCGAAGAAACACATACGCGAGTACGAGCGAAAGCACGGTCGCGAGCAGCACGAACACGGCATCGAGTCGCGGATAAATCTCGAGGCGCGGGCGGTCGTGGCCGTGACCCGCCGCGTGGTCGTATGTGGGGTACGTGAGGGGAACGGGCCGCTTCCACTTCGCAAACCGGGTGCGTTTCGTATGCGGCGGGCGGGGCACCACTCGCGGCTTTTCGGGAAGGGGGAGGGGATCCGACGGTTGCCGCGCCTTCGCGCGTGCACGCGCCCCGTAAGCCTCCATGACGCTCATTGTACGGGTGCAGCTCCACCATCGTGATGATTCAGGGACCACCCGATGGAGGTTTATAGGCTGGTGCGAGGCTTTAGGAAGAAGGATGAGATGACCTCCGCGAGCGATGCCGCTACTGCAAGCCCCCTGCTCACACTGAGCGACGGCAGGACGATCCCCCAGCTCGGCTTCGGGGTGTACAAAACTCCGAACGACGAGGTCGAGGCCGCAATCGAGTGCGCGTTCGAGGCCGGTTATCGGCACATCGACACCGCGAAGCTCTACGACAACGAGGAGGGCGTTGGGCGAGCCGTGCGCCACTCGAATCTTGCGCGTTCCGACCTCTTCGTGACGACGAAGGTGTGGAACGACGACCACGGGCGTGAGAAGACCCGCCGCGCGTTCGAGGAGAGCCTCGAGCGACTCGGTCTCGACTACGTGGATTTCTACCTCATCCATTGGCCCATGCCCATGAACGGCCTCACGGTCGAGACGTGGGAGGAACTCATCAGGCTCCGCGAGGAGGGCCTCGCGACCTCGATCGGCGTGGCAAACTTTCCCGCACACCGCATCGACGAGCTCACGGCCGCGACGGGCGTTGCGCCGGTTCTCAACCAGATCGAGCTCAATCCCTACTTCGCTCAAGCAGAACTTCGCGAGGCCAACCGCGAACGCGGCGTGCTGAGCCAGGCGTGGGCACCGCTTCACCGAGCCAAGGGCCTCTTCGACGAGCCGATTATCCGCGACATTGCCGAGCGCCGCGGAGCGACGCCCGCGCAAGTGGTCCTCGCGTGGCACCTCGCGCTCGGCACGATCGCCATTCCGAAATCTGTCACGCCGAGCCGCATCCGCGAAAACTTCGCTGCACTGGATGTTCGCCTCAGGCCCGAGGACCTCGAGGCGATCGCGACCCTCGATCGCGGGGAAGCCGGGCGCACCGGTTTCGACCCCGAAACGATGGTGCGGGGAGCGGGCTACAAGGGCTAAGCACCACGAATTTCACGCAGACCAAGAACAGTGTGACCGCCAACTGTAAGGAGACACCATGGCCTACGAAAGTCCACTCACGACCCTGAACGACGGGAAGCAGATCCCGCAGCTCGGCTTCGGCGTGTTCAAGGTCCCGAACGACGAGACCGCCGCTGCCGTCAAGGCCGCCATTGAGACCGGCTACCGCCACATCGATACCGCCGCCGTGTACGGCAACGAGGAGGGTGTGCGCCAGGGTATTGATGCCGCGGGCGTCGACCCGAAGGACCTGTTCATCACGACGAAGCTGTGGAACGCGAACCAGGGCTACGACGAGACGATGCGCGCGTTCGACGAGTCCATGGGCAAGCTCGGCCTCGAGGTGCTCGACCTGTACCTCATCCACTGGGCATGCCCGAGCTTCGGCCTCTACAACGACACGTGGAAGGCCTTTATTGAACTCCAGAAGCAGGGCCGCATCACGTCGATCGGCGTCTCGAACTTCCCCGCGGAAAACCTTGAGGATCTCATCGAAACGAGCGGCGTCACCCCCGTTCTCAATCAGGTTGAGCTTCACCCCTACTTCAACCAGGCGGAGCTGCGCGTTGCCAACACCAAGTACGGCGTTGCCACCGAGGCGTGGGGCCCGCTTGGCCAGGGCGGAGACGTTCTGAGCGACCCCGCCCTCGAGACCATCGCGAAAGCCCACGATGCGAGCATCGCCCAGGTGATCCTCGCGTGGCACCGCCAGCTCGGCACGATCGCCATTCCGAAATCGGTCACGCCTTCGCGCATCGCCGAAAACTGGGAGTCGCTTGGCCTCACGCTCAGCGGCGAGGAGATCGAGAAGATCAACGCCCTTTCGCGTGCCGATGGCCGCGGCGGCCCGGACCCGGCCACGGCGGATTTCAAGTAAACCGTCGGAGGCGAAGTTTCGTTCCGTTAAGCGGAAGGTAACAAGTTCCCGAACACTGTGCGGATCCTGCCCGCGCCCTCTTCCCAGGGGGCGCGGGCCTTCCTATTTTGGAGGCATGAGTGACGCACGCACCCTTTCACGCACCGATTACACGTTCCGCGCACGCGGCCAGTTCGCGCTTTCACAAGACGAGGCGTGGGACCGCATGACCCAGCAGTGGCTTCCCGCCTGGCTGGGCCTGCCGTCGATCCCGCTCATGGTGGGTGGCCCGCTCGTCAAGAATCCCGGTAAGAACCGCGAGATCATCGGCAAGGTGCTCGGCTCGGCGCTCGGGCACCGCATTCGCGTGGAGTACGACAGCCCGCTCGTGAACGCTCGCATCATCGTGCAGGCCACCCTGATGGAGGATGAGGGCGCGACCATTCTTGAACTCGATGTGGAGCAGGCCCCCTCGCACGAGGCCCTCGAATCTCTCCGCGAGGTGTGGAGCGAACGCGTGGCCGCCGCCGAAGCCGAGGTTGCGCGCGAACATGAGGCACACCGCGCACTCTAAGGGCTCGCCCCAACCGCATACGCGAAAGCCCCGCCCGTGTGGGCGGGGCATCGGTGCTGTTCACGCGTGAATGACACCGCTGTAGTTCTCCCCAACCGTGAACAACGTTGTGGATAACTCAGTTGTGCGGTGGTGGCTGGAGTAACCCTAGGCGAGGTAAGCCGTCTGCGCCGCGAACCACCACTTGACCGCGCACGCGGCGATCAGCAACACGACGATTCCCGCGATCACGCCGCCGTGAATGAGCGCCGATTTTTTCGCGACAGCAACGCGATCCGCGCCAGGTTCGGCGGTGGGTCGGGTTGCGAAGAACAGGCCGACGGCTGCTGCCCCCACAACGAGGCCTCCAAGGTGGCCCTGCCACGAGATACCCGGGTAGAGAAAACCGATCACGAAGTTGAGCACGATAAGGATAAGAACCTGCGTGCTCTCCGCACCGAGCCGGCGTTGGAGGATCAGGAGCGCACCAAACAGGCCGAAAAGACCGCCCGAAGCGCCTACCGTGCCCGTGAACCACGAATCCGTGCCGATGCTTGACAGAAGCAGCACGGCGGTGTGCCCGCCGAACACGCTCACGAGGAACACCGCGAGGTATCGCCAGTGCCCGAGCGCGCGCTCAAGATACTGCCCAACGGCCCACAGCGCGTAGAGATTCAACCCCACGTGTGCGATTCCCCCGTGGAGGAAGCCGCTCGTGAGGAAAGTCCACGGCATCGCGAGCGAGCGGAACGGCGCGAACATGAACCACTGCGAGAGTGTGTGATCAAGCCCGATGAACTGGAGCGCGAAGATCACGGCGCACAGCCCCATGATCGTGTACGTCACGACGGGGAGGGTGCGCACGGGCTCGGCTCCCACAACGGTTCGCGGCATGCTCTGACGCTGACTGTGTTCGGCCTCGCTCACGCAGTCGACGCATTGGATGCCTACGGCGGCCCTGCGCTGGCATTCGACGCACGCGGGGCGGTCGCAGCGCTGGCAGCGGATAAGAGAGGGCCGATCCGGGTGGCGCGGGCACACGGGGGCCGCACTACTCGTGTAGTCCGGCTCGCCCCCGCCCGGCTTCGGATCGGCTCCTTTTCCGTAGCTCTGGGACATTGACGGTGAAACCCTGCGGGTTAGTCCTCGATGGTCACCGAGGTGATGACGACATCCTCGAGCGGACGGTCACGCATGTCGGTGTCGACCTTGGCAATCTCGTCAACGACCTTCTTCGACTCGTCGTCAGCGACCTCGCCAAACACGGTGTGCTTGCCGTGGAGGTACTGGGTGGGGGCAACGGTGATGAAGAACTGCGAGCCGTTCGTGCCCGAGGGGCGGCCCGTGATGGCGTTCATGCGCTTACCGGCGTTCGCCATGGCAAGCACGTAGGGCTCGTTGAAGTTCTTCTCCGAGATCTCGTCGTCGAAGTTGTAGCCGGGGCCACCCGTGCCGGTGCCGGTCGGGTCGCCGCCCTGAATCATGAAGCCATCGATGATGCGGTGGAAGATCACGCCGTCGTAGTAGGGGCGCTTTTCCTTGTCGCCCGTCACCGGATTCGTGAACTCGCGCTCACCCTTGGCGAGCTCAACGAAGTTCGCGACGGTCTTGGGAGCGTGGTTGGGGAACAGTTCGAGGCGGATATCGCCGTGATTCGTGTGAAGCGTTGCAAACATGCCTCGATCCTCCCATACCCTCGCTGAAAACCGCTGAACGGCGCTCACCCATTCTGCATAGAAACTGTGATCTGCCGATGTACCGCTAGTAGGCTTGAGACATCGCGGCGTGGCCACCACCCGCACTTCCAGACCGCCGCCGGGGTTTCCGGCGCACGAACGAAAGGTTCAGCGATGGCTTTCACCAATTCCAAGCGCGAGGCCAAGAAGGCCGCGAAGAAGCACGCAAAGAACGCCAAGAAGCAGGCGAAGCACGCCCAGAGCACGTGGCGCAAGGCGCTCGATAACGCCGGCCCGCTGTTCAACGAGGCTTCGAAAGAGGCGCGTAAGCGCGCCGAGAAGTTCTACGGCGACTACGCCCCCGAGGTGGAAAAGCGCGTGCGCAAGGGCCTCAACGCCGGCCAGGCACGCGTGAGCGGTCTTTCGGGCCGTCTTTCCGATGAATTCGACCGCAACGTCGGCCCCCGCGCACGCAAGTTCCGTAGCGATTTCGAGGCCGATTACCTCCCCCGCGCTCGCCGCACGGCGGACGCCGCGAACACGACCCTCGGCGCTGCCGTTGCCGCCGCCGTCGATGCCGCTCGCGCCGAGTGGGAGAAGGGCGCTCCAGAAATCCGTACCGCCGCTACCACGAGCCCCGTGGCCGACAAGAAGAAGTCGAAGGTGGGCACCGTCCTCGTTGTGCTCGGCATTGCCGCTGTTGCCGGCACCGCCGGCTACCTCGCGTGGCAGAAGACCCGCCCCGTCGAGGATCCGTGGGCTCCGCCGGCTGACTTCGCTCGCTCGCACTACCCTGCCGCAGGCGTGAGCGAAGAGGATTCGACCGAGGTTTCCGATTCGGTGGCCGCAGCCGAGGCCGGCGACGTTCCCGAGTCCCTCGCCGATGGCGAGAAGGAAAACACCCACAAGGGTGAGTGACACTTCGCCTCTGAGCAGCGAGAGCCCCGTTCCCCACGCACTCCGTGGGAGCGGGGCTCTCTCGCACGTCCTCGCACCGTTGACCACCGAGGACCTCCCTGAGCTGTGGCTCCTTCACTCCGATCCACGCGCGTTCGAGCTCGACTCGATTGGGCCACTCGAGACCGTCGACCAGATGCAGCGCGTTCTCGGTGTGTGGATCGCCTCGCACGAGCGAGACGGCTACGGCTACCACGCGATTCGCACTCGAGGAACGGGAAGGTTCCTCGGTGTTGCTGGTCTCTCGGGCATGCCGCTCGGCGAGCGCTGGGTCGCCAACACCTACGTGAGGCTCGCACCCGAGGCCTGGGGCACGGGCCTTGCCACGGCCGCCCTCGACCAGAGTCTCCGTGCTGTCGCCTCCCTCCGCGACGCCCCGCGCGAAGCCGCATTTATTACCGCGGATCAGAACCTCCCCGCGCGCCGCCTCGCCGAACGCCTCGGCTTCACCCTTTCCACCGAAAGCGACCCGACCGAAACGGGCGCGCATGTCGTCTACCTCCTCGATCTTCATGACTACTCCTGACTCCCACTCCCCCTTTGGCTTCGCGGGCCGCTACGCGCCCTCGCCGAGTGGCGACCTCCACCTCGGCAACCTCCGCACGGCGATCCTCGCGTGGGTATTCGCGCGCCGCACGGGCCGCGATTTCCTCATGCGCATGGAGGACCTCAACCGGGTGAAAGAGGGAAGCGCCGCAAGGCAGCTCGAGGACATGCAGGCTCTCGGGATCGATTGGGATGGTCCGGTCGCGTGGCAATCGGCGCGCCTTGACCTGTATCGACACGTCGTCGCGGCGCTCACCGAACTGGGGCTCGTGTACGAGTGTTACTGCACCCGCCGCGAGATTCACGAGGCGCCGTCGGCCCCTCACGCCCCGCCGGGGGCGTACCCAGGGACGTGCCGTGAGTTGACCGAGGCCGAGCGAAAGGCCGGCCGCAAGAAGATGCGCGCGCTGAACCGCGAACCTTCGCTCAGGCTCCGCGCGCACACGGCAACCTACGAGGTCACCGATCTCTACGCGGGGCACACCGTGGGTGATGTGGACGATTTCGTGCTCGTGCGCGGCGACGGAATGTTCGCCTACAACCTCGTGGCGGTCGTGGACGATATCGAGACGGGGGTCGACCAGGTAGTGCGCGGTGATGATCTGCTCAGCTCGAGCCCGCGCCAGGCCTACCTCACCGACCTGCTCGCGCTTGCCGCGCCCTGGCTGTTCCCGCACCCCGATCGGCTCGGCGCAGGTCCGACGGTCGCCGGAACAGCCTCGCCGCCGCATCCGTCGGCGCACCTCTCCTACATTCACGTCCCGCTCGCCCTCAACACTGATGGGGCGAGGCTCGCCAAGCGAGACGGAGCCGTGACGCTCAGGGATCGCCTCGCCAAAGGGGAAAGCCCCGAGGACGTCGCCGAAACCATCGGCAACTCCCTGGGGCTTCCGGGGTGCCGAAGCGCCCGCGACATCCTCGAGGCCTTCGACCCTGAAGCCTTGCCGCAAGCGCCGTGGATCTACACTCCCGGCGAGTGAGCCGGCGCCTAGATGTACTGACCGGGGACGGTGATCAATCGCGAGAAGGGCGGCGGAGTGTCACCAGGTGGGAAGTTCGCCCCGGCCTGGGGTGATGCGTCGTTCCTCCTGGCTGATGGGGCGGTCGTTGATGCTGGCCTCGCGATGGGTCATGTAGCCGTGCGCGTCGAAGCGCCACAGTTCGTTACCGTAGGAGCGCCACCACTGGCCGTCATGGTCGTGCCATTCGTACTGGAATCGCACGGCGATCTGATCGTCGGTGAACGCCCACAGGTTCTTGCGAAGCCGGTAGTCCAGTTCCCGATCCCATTTGGTGGTGAGGAAGGCGATCACCTGGTCGCGGCCGGTGATCGTCTGGTCACGGTTTCGCCAGACAGTGTCCACACTGTAGGCCTGCGCGACCTTCTCGGGATCGCGCGTGTTCCATGCGTCCTCGGCGGCCTGTACCTTACGGGCGGCGGTTTCAGCGGTGAACGGTGGGATTGGGTTGCGTGTTTCGGTCATGTGATTACTCCTCGATCTGGGAATGTGAACCGCCCCGGCATGTCCGGAGACTTGGCTTGGTGGCTCAATGGGATGTGTCAGTGGTTTAAGGGCGTTGGCCAGATGGGCGGCGCCGGGTGGTACTCGATGCCGTCCTGTACTTGTCGGGCGCGTTCGGGGCTGGCGAGTCGTCCGACGAAGAGGAGGGCCATATCGAAGCCTGCCGAAACGCCGGTTGCCGTGACCACCCGCTTGCTCATGGACTCAAACCTACCGGGGCGCCCTGCCCAGTGCGAGTGGCGGGAATGACGTATAACGCGCAGTTCCTGCCATTATTGCTACATGCCACACCATGTTGTCGCCCTCGCCCTGCCCGGAGTGGTCGCCTTCGACCTGTCGACGGTTGCTCAGGTCTTCGGACACCCCGCCGAGGAGGAGTACACCTTTGCGGTGTCGACGCCCGGCGGTGACGACGTAATGACCTCCAGCGGATTCAGCATCGGCACCGTCCATGACCTGGACGCGCTGGCCCACGCCGACACGATCATCATCCCTGGCTACCGGCCCTATCCCCGTCCTTATGAAAGCACGCTGAAGGTGCTCCGTGAGGCCCACCAGCGCGGCACAAGAGTCGCGTCGGTGTGCACTGGCGCCTTCGCTCTCGCTGCAACCGGACTCCTTGACGGACTGACGGCCACCACGCACTGGCAGGACGCCATGGAGTTGCAGCGGCTGTACCCCGACATCACGGTGCAGCCCGATATGCTCTATGTCGACCACGGACAGGTCGCCACCAGCGCCGGTGTAGCAGCCGGAATCGACCTGTGCCTGCACCTGGCGCGCAGGGACTTTGGGGAGCGGGCCGCTACCCGGATCGCTCGCCGCATGGTGGTACCGCCCCACCGAGCAGGCGGCCAGGCCCAATACATCGAGCCAGCGGCTGCTCCCACGACACATGGCTTCGCCGAACTCGCCGCATGGATCGTGGACCACCTCGACCAGAGCCTCACCGTCGCCGACCTGGCGCGCCAGGCGCACTTGTCCGAGCGGCAGCTCGCGCGACGCTTCGTTGCCGAGATGGGACAGACCCCCCTGCAATGGATCTTGCACCAACGAGTCCTTGCCGCCCGACACCTGCTGGAGAACAGCCACCTGCCAGTCGATGTCATTGCCCAGCGCACTGGCTTGGGAACAGCTAGCACGCTACGGCGTCACCTGCGTCGTGAGATCAACGTGACTCCCACGAACTACCGGCGCACCTTCCGCGCTGACTAAGGACTGGTCGATCAACCTCTCCGGTCAGTACACCTAGATCACGCTCACGCCGAGCAGCGTGCCGATGCCGTAGGAGACGGCCATCGCTGCCGTACCGCCGAGAATCGTGCGGATCGTGGCGCGGCCCGCTTTCGCCTGGCCGAGGCGCGCCGAAATGAAACCGGTGAGGGCGAGTGCGAGCACTACCGACGCCACGACGGCGGGAACCTTGAAGGCCACGGGCGTGACGAGCACGGCGATGACCGGAAGCAAGCCGCCGAGCGTGAACGCGATGAGGGAAGCAAACGCAGCACCCATGGGCGAGGCGATCGACTCTTCTTCGATGCCGTAGCGCACGCGGGCGTGAGCGTCGAGCGCGTCGTGCGCGCTCATGCGTTCGGCGGCTTCGCGCGCAAGGTCTTCGGGGATCCCGGTCTCCTCGAGAGAGGCCGCGAGGGCGGCGAGTTCACGTTCCGGGTCCGTGGCGAGGCGCTGCCGCTCACGCTCGAGGAGCGAACGTTCGGTGTCTCGCTGCGTCGAAACGGACACGTACTCGCCCATCGCCATCGAGAGCGCGCCGGCACTGAGCGCGGCGGCGCCCGCGATCGCGAGAGCGCCGAAGGTCGGGGTTGCGGCGGCGACACCAACGACCATGCCGGCGACGGACACGATGCCATCATTTGCGCCGAGTACGCCGGCACGCAGGCGGTTGAGGTTCGCCGATGACGCGGCGCGGTCGTGTGTGTCTTCGGGGGAGGTTTCTGGGGCAGGGGTGGAGCTACTCATAGCTCTCACGCTATGTCGCTAAAAACCTTGCCCGCTAGACCGGGAAGCCTACCCTTAGCGGCCTTCGCCACCCTCGACAGCAGCCGCCGGTTGATCGTCGTTCGTCTTCGGCGCCCACAGAAGCGAGGCGATGATCGCGATGATCATCGAGCCGGCGATCACGGCGAGCGAAAGCCAGATCGGGATCTCGGGGATCGAGTGCACGAAGTGACCAAAGCCTGAATCCTTAGGCCACAGCGGCGCCTCGTGGGCCGCGTGAATGACGAGCTTCACGCCGATGAAGGCGAGGATCGCCGCGAGGCCGTAGTGGAGGTACACGAGGCGGTCCACGAGCCCACCGAGTAGGAAGTACAGCTGGCGAAGCCCCATGAGCGCGAAGAGGTTCGTCGTGAACACGATGAACGGGTTCTGCGTAATGCCGAGGATCGCCGGGATCGAGTCGAACGCGAACATCACGTCGGTCAGGCCGATCGTAAGGAACACGAGCAGCATCGGCGTGAAGACCTTCTTGCCGTTCACCACCGTGCGAATCTTACTCCCGTCGTAGTGATCGTGGACGTGGACGACCTTTTTAAGGTTCTTCATGACGAAGCCGTCCTCGGCCTCCTCCTCTTCCTCGCCCTGGACCTGTTTGTAGGCCGTGTAGAACAGGAAGATCGCAAAGATGTAAAACACCCACGCGAAGGAATTGATCACGGCGACGCCGAGCAAAATCAAGATCGCGCGCGCGATGAGCGCGATGATGATGCCCACCATGAGCACCTCTTGCTGGTATTTCCTCGGCACAGCAAACTTCGACATGATCACAATGAACACGAAGAGGTTGTCGATACTGAGCGAGTATTCGGTGAGCCAGCCCACGATGAATTGTCCCGCGACCTGGTGGCCGGCGAGGAAGTAGAGCGTGACGGCGAAGATGAGCGCGAGCGCCACGTAGAACACGACCCAGCCGATGCATTCCTTGAAGGACGGCACGTGGGGGCGCTTGAGAACGAGGAGAAGGTCGATAACGAGGATCGCAACGAGGACAATCAGCGAAATGACCTCGAACTGCAGGGAAATCTCACCCATCGGGGTCCCTTCGGGCTGGGGGCGGTGGAAATGACGAGGGCGCCTCACATCATGGGGCGCCCATCTTCGGATTGTGTCTAGTCTACGTGTTCACCTTGGACGAGAGTCGAGCGAAGAGGTCGGGAATCACCTGCGCAATGTCGCTTGCGAGAATCGGCGCGTGGCCCTCACCCGCTGCGAGGGCCGCGGCGTGAGCGTGCAGGGTCACAGCGGCTTCGCACACCGCAAGGAGCGTCCGACGGTCGCCGCGCTCAAGCCCTTGCGCGATCTGTGCGTGGTTGAGCGCCAGCAACGCCCCGGTGATGCCCGCGAGCGCATCGCCCGTTCCCGCGGTCGCGAGGCGCGTCGTGGGCGATGTGACCGCGAGGGTGTCCTCTCCCGGCGCGGCAATCCATGTCGTGTGCCCCTTGAGGATCACCGTCGCGCCCGTCACCACCGCGAGGGTTTCGGCGGCCTCGCGGGGTGAGGTCTCGATCCGGGCGCGATCCCATCCTTCGAGGAGGTGCGCGGCCTCCCCCGCGTGAGGGGTAAGAACGGTGCGCACGGGGCTGGCGTCGGACCCCGTGACAAGACCTGCGGAGCCGAGCGCACCCGCATCCGCGACCAGAAGGGCACCCGGCGAGGTTTCCCTCATGCACGCGCGCACCGCCTCGAGGCGGTCCGGCCCCTCCCAGCCCGAGCCGGCGACGAAGACTTGCGCGCGACCGGTGGCGGGGACGACCTCGGGTGTACGCGCAATCACCATGCGCGCAACCGCTTCGGGACCGGCGTAGCGCACCATGCCCACGCCGCAGCGGGCCGCCGCTTCACAGCCGATGAGCGCCGCACCCGGGTAGTGCTCGCTGCCCGTCGCCATGCACACAACGCCCCGCGTGTATTTATGGTCGCGCTCGGTAGGCGCGGGCCAGTAGCGGGCGAGATTCTCGAGGGCGGTCACGAAAAGAGCTCCTTGACGTCTTCGGCGGTGATCTGCGCGCTGAACGCCTCGCCACCGTCGGTGAGCGAATCGAAAAGCGCGCGTTTCTTCTCCTGGAGCGCGAGGACCTTGTCCTCGATCGTGTCGGCCGCAACGAGACGGTAGACCATGACGCGTTCCGTTTGGCCGATGCGGTGCGTGCGGTCAATCGCCTGGTTTTCGGCGGCGGGATTCCACCACGGATCGAGGAGAAACACGTAGTCGGCCTCGGTGAGCGTCAGGCCGAAACCGCCAGCCTTGAGGGAGATGAGGAAGACCGGGTCATCGCCCTCGCGGAAGTCTCGGATCACGTCGGCTCGATCGCGGGTCGAACCGTCGAGGTACTGGTAGGCGACCTGGCGTTCCCGAAGCTGCTCCGCGACACGCGCGAGGAAGCTCGTGAACTGCGAGAACACGAGGACCCTGTGGCCCTCGGCGACGACCTCGTCGAGACGCTCGAAAAGAACCGCGAGCTTCGTCGACGGCGCGTTCTTATCGCCGCCATCGTCCACGAGTGCGGGATCGAGCGCGAGCATCCGCAAGAGCGTGAGCGAGCGAAAGACGATGAAGCGGTTCTTGTCCATGTCGTCGATGAGACCGAGAACCTTCTTGCGTTCGCGCTGGAGCACCGAATCGTAGATCCTGCGGTGCGCGCCCTCGAGCTCGACCTTGACGACCTGCTCCTGCTTCTGAGGGAGATCCTTCGCCACGAGTTCCTTCGTGCGTCGCAGCATGAACGGTCGCAGCCGGCGGCGAAGCACGGGCATCTTCTCCGGGTGCTCGCCCGATTCGATCGACTGCGTGAAGTGGGTGCGGAACTGCACGTGCGGGCCAAGAACGCCCGGCGCGACGATCGACATGAGCGCCCACAGGTCCCCGAGGGAGTTCTCCATGGGCGTGCCGGTGATCGCGAGGCGGAAAGGCGCTTTGATGCGCTTGACCGCTTGGTGGATGCGCGAGGCGCGGTTCTTCACGAACTGTGCCTCGTCGAGGATGAGGCCCGCGAACTGTTCGCGTGCGAAATCCTCCGAATCGATGCGGGCGATCGTGTAGCTCGTGACGACGATATCGGCGCCCTCGATTTCGCGCCGCAGCTCCGTTTTTCGGGCGCGCCGCGTGCGATCCACGAGCGCGACCTTCAGGTTGGGCGTGAAGCGTTCGGCTTCTGCCTGCCACACCCCGATGACGCTACTCGGCGCCACAACAAGGAAAGGTCGGGGGTGGCCGGTAGGCGTCGGACCTGAAATTTCCTGGGTGGGGGTCTCCCCCGCGCCCGCCGTCACCGGGCCGTTCCCCTCCCCCGCACTCGCCGTCTCTCGCGCGTGCTGGATGAGCGTGAGCGCTTGGAGTGTTTTGCCGAGGCCCATGTCATCGGCGAGAATCCCGCCGAGCCCGAGCGAATACAGAAGCGCAAGGAACTCGAAGCCCTCGCGCTGGTACGAGCGCAACTCCGCGCGCAGTCCGGTGGGAAGGGACGTGTGCGGGATGGCCTCGAGATTCTTCAGTTTTCCGACGGTTGCCTGCCAACCATCGGCAGCCTCGGCCGCGTCTGCGGCGTCGGCAAGATCCTCCCAAAAACCCACCTGATACTTCGAGATCTGTTGGCGTTCGGGCTCCCACTCGGCGAGGGCCTCCCCCTCGGCGATGAGGGCGCGAAGGGCATCGAAGGCCGGGTGCTCAAGCGAAAAATAGGTGCGATCCTCGAGAAGAAGTTTCGACTGCCCCTTCGCAAGCGCGACGAAAAGCGAAGGAAACGGAATCGTCTTCCCGTCGAGCGTCACCTCAAAGCCCAGGTCGAACCAGTCGTTCTTCGTAGGATTCTCGGTTTGCCGCACGCGCACTGACGGGGCGCCGTCGAGCTCGCGGTAGGTGTGACGCGTGCCCGAGATCGTGACGTCGATGCCGTCCATAGTCTCGAGCGCGGGCAGCACGCGCGTCGTGAAGTGGGCGGTGTCCACGTCGCTCAGCTTCTCGGTGCCTTCGGTGGCGCGGTCATCGGGGCGCGCGCCGCCCACCGTTGGCCACACCTCACGCACCTCGGCGAGGAGCTCATCCTCGTAGTCGTGATCGCGGTCGGCGCCGTCACGCGCATGCACGCTGAAGCGGCGGCGCGTCGACGGGTACAGCCACGACCACTTCAGAGCAAGGGCATTGGCGCCGCTATACGTGAGTTCGAGCTGCAGCCTCGGCTTCTGGGGCGCAGGCATCGCGACACTCCCGTCGCCGCTCGCGACGCTCGTGACGCGGTTCAGGCGAGGAAGCGCACTCTCGAAGAAGGCCTTGCGGTCGCTCTTTGGCACGTCAATGCGGGTCCGGGCTTCAAGGAGGCGCTGCACCGGCATCGGCACGGGTGCGGACGTTGCCGCAAACTCAATATTGAACGTGCCGCTCTTGCCTGGGGAGATATCAATGACGCCGTTCGAACCGAGCATGTGCGCCTCGGGCCTCGGCTCGTCGTCGATATGCGCGAGGGCCCGCACCTTGAGAGCATCGGCGCCACTCAGGTCCAGGCCAACGTCGGCCCCCTCACCGAGGCTGACCTCACCCACGCTCTCGAGCCCCACGAACGCCACCCCCGCCTCGCGAGCGCGCGCGAGAGCCTCCCACAAGATCGGGGAGCGAAACTGGTTGATCCACAGCTGCTCGACCGCGGCCGTATGGCTGCGATCCGCCTCCGAGAGCGCAAAGATCCTGGTCAGGGCGTCAGCATGCGCGGGATCGTAGCCGCGACCGTTCATGCGGTACTCGAACGTGCGCCACGACAGCCCCGACTTGATCCAGTTGTTGCGCTTGCCGCGGCGCAGCGGGCGGATCGACAGATACACGCTCTTGCCCGCCTCGAGGTGCTCTTTCGTGAACGGCTCATACCCCCACGAAAACCTCGTCTTCGTGAGTTGCTCGGCTTTGAGCTCGAAGCCGAGGGCGAGAGGGGTCGTATCCTCCGTCTCTTCCTCGCTCGCGCGCAAAAGCGGCGCGAGGGTCTCGAGCCACGACGCTGGCTGCTCCTCGGGTTCCGCCTCGCGGGCCTTCGCCCACGCCTCTGCCTGCTGCCCCGACCACAGGGCAAGCGCAGCGCCGTGCTTGCAGTTCATGGCCACGGGGCACGTGCACGTCGACTGCACGGGAATCCACAGAGGAAGCGCCTCCTCGGAGTCGCTTTCCTCATCGTCAACGCGGTGAAGCGACACGCGCACGCGATAGGGATCCGGGCCGCGACCGTGCACGACACCGATGAGCTCGCCCTTCGAGCCGGTCGAGGTCGTCACCCAATTGGGCAGACGAATATGCTCGTCATTCGCGTAATCGGCCGCGCGCTCCACGACGACGCGCCCAAACATCGGTTCGATGAGGGCCTTCGGCACGAAGGGAAACGGCGGCTGAGGGGTGCGCGCGGAAGAAGCCATAACTTCCAGGGTACAGGCCAAGAAAAGGCGCCGTCGCGCCAGCAAGAGCCCTCCCAGGCGGAAGCGTTTAGCCTTGAGCCATGGTGAACCAGGACACATTCAAGAGTGAGTTCGAACAGTGGGCGCCCGCCTGCGTGCAACTCGCTGACACCTACGCCGACGGCCACGAGGCACTCGACCGGCTCTGGGTGATCGCGCACCTCGGCCCGACGGTGACGCCGTACGCCGCCTTCGAGGTCGCGGGTCGCATTTACGAGCCCCACAACCTCAACGAGGCGATCCCTGAACTCGACTGCTCCCCCGACGCGCAGGGCGAACTCCTCGATCCCCTCCTCGAGAACTCGGTTGCACTGCGAAACGCCGTCGTCGAGGCGGGCGAGGAACTGCCCACTCGCATCGTGCTGCGCTACGACGTCAAGCAGGAAGAACTGACGGCGAGCATGACCTACGACTCGCTCGAACCCGGAGTTCCCGAAGAAAAGCAGGCGAGCAATACCGAACTCCTCGAGCGGTGGATAGAGCGACTACGCGAGACCGGCGTCGATTCGGCATCCGCACTCCCCGAGGAATCCGGCGACGAACAGGACGCTCACGCCACCACTCTCGAGTTCGAGCCGACGGACCCCACCGCCGTCGAGACACCTTTCGACCAATGGTCGGCATACTGCTTGCAGGTCGCCTATAGCTTCGCCGACTGCCACGACTCACTTCAGCGCGTATGGGTCGTTGCCCACCTCGGCGGAGCCGTCTCGGTGAACGCCGTATACGAGATCGACGGCGCCATCGTCCGCTCGCACGAGCTCGGTAAAGCAATCCCCGAGCTCGAAAGCCCGATCGAGGAGCAGGTCGAGTATCTCCTCGAACCGCTCACCGAAAGCACGGCCGATTTCCAGGACGTTCTCGAGGCCATGGGCGAGCCGGTTCCTACCCGTATCGTGCTGCGCTTCGACGTCGCCGAGGACGACGTGAATGAAGACCTCACCTATGAACCGCTCGAACCCGGCATTGCCGAGGAGGAACAAAGCCCCGCGAGCGTACTCCACGAGCGCTGGGTCGAGCGCTTGCGCGACACGGGCAACGACGCAGCTGCTGCCTTAGGAGACTAACCCCTTACGTTTGTGGCGGTATGAGATCGAGTTCCGCCACAATTGTTGGGGACAGATTCTCCTGGTTTCGTTAGGGACGCCGTCAGCCCTTGCGGACAACGTTGCGCGCGCCGCCGATTGGCTCCTCGATCACGCCGACGCCGACGGCGAGCTCTTCCTCGAGTACATCGACGAATCCGGCCAGGGCCTTGCGAACCAGGGCTGGAAAGACTCAGGCGACTCCGTGCGCTTCGCGGATGGCACGATCGTCGAAGGACCGATCGCCCTCACTGAAGTACAGGGGTACGCCTATGAAGCTGGGCTCGTAGCCGCGTGACTCCTCGATGAGCGCGAAGAACGCCTCGTCATCGACCGGCTCATGGACTCGACGATGTTCACGGGCTTCGGCATCCGCACCCTCTCAAGCGACAACGGTACCTACTTCCCCACCCGCTACCACGGCGGCAGCGTGTGGAGCCATGACACGGCGTTCGTCATGCGCCAAGCCATGCGCGCGGGATTCACGAGCGAGGCACGGCAGATCGCCCGGTCGCTCGTGCGGGCGGCGCAGGGCTTCGACTGGCGCCTGCCGAACTGTTCGCGGGGGATCCGACGGCTGCCGTGCAGCAGCCGATGCCCTATCCCGCGTCGTGTCGCCCGCAGGCATGGGCTGCGGCGAGCGCCGTTCCGATCGCCGAGGCGCTCGGGCTGCTTCCCGCACGAAACTAGGGCTTGACCTCCACTTTCACGACGTACCCGCTGAGTGGGAGATGCACGAGGGCGTACTCGGGGCGACACCCCGTGCGTTCCACGAGCGCATTCAGGTAGGTCGCGAGCTGGCCCACGTACTCGCGGCGAATCAAGTCGAGGACGTCGGCTGGTTCGGTCCGCGAATTCGTTTTGTGATCCACGACGATGCTGTGACCGTTTTCGAGGGTCAGGAGCGAGTCGATCCAGCCTTCCATGGCTTGACCGTCGGCATTCCACCACGCCACCGGAACTTCGGTGCCGACGGTGTGCCCCGGGAACTCGCGCGTGATCCAGGCGTGCCATCGCTCGCCGACCTCGACGATGACCTCGGGCGTGACCTTCGCTTTGAGCAGAGGATTTGTGCCGAGCCATCGTTCGGTGATCCTCCGGGCGAGGGTGAGCTGGCGCTCGCGCGGTAGCTGCGAGTACGGGGTCGCAAGGTAGGCGTGGACGGCTTCGCCTACGAGTTCTCGATGCGTGCCGCCCTCCCCGACGAGCGGGGCACCGAGCTTCGCGTGAATCGTGACTCGCGCATCGATACCGGTGGAATCCACGGCGCTCGCAGCAAAACGCGCGGGAAGGCCGCCCTCGTGCTCGATGAAACTGGACGGTGCCCCCGTGGGAGCCGCCGTGGGTTCCGCCGCGAGTGGGCTTCGCTCCCGGCGGTACGGCTCGAGAGGCGAATCGGGGTCATCGGCGTCGCCTGGGGTCGCGTGGTGGAGAACCGTCACGGGGATCGTTGAGACGCGAGGACCGCACTCACACCCGTTCGCCTGGGCGTCGTCGTCAGCATCAGCGGCGCAGTGAGGCTCGCTCTGGCCCGGCAGACCGGCCGGGACGCGTGCCCCGGCCACGGTGAGGGCTGCGCAGCCGTCGGATTTCTCCGTGAGCTCGAGCGTGTACGTGGCTTTCTGATCCCGAGCCTCCTTGCGTTCCTTCACGGCCTTCGTGGATTCGTCCCGCTCGGGCGTCCACGAGGCTGCTTCGGCGATTTCCGCCTCGAGAACCTCGGGCGAAAACTGTGCGTACAGCGTCTCGGTAAGGTCTTTATGACCTGCGAGAACGAGCTGATATTTCGCTCGCGTGAGCGCAACGTAGTGGATGCGGGCCTCCTCCGCGCGGTTGGCGAGACGCGCGCGCGTCACATCGCTATCGTGTGCGAGCGCCTTTGCCATGGGCGCGAAAGAGTCGTTGATGATCGGGTTGAAGCGCAGCGCTCGACCGGTGAGGGGGTGTTCGGGATCGAATTCCGACGCTGGCCTCGGCCGCACGGTCACCGCGTCTCGAACGTTTTTCGCCTTCTCGGGAACGATCGTGACGACCACGGGCCACTGCAGGCCCTTTGCACCGTGGATGGTGCTGACGGTGACGGCGTTCGGGTCGTGCGCAAGCCTGTGCTCCTTGCCGTGCTCCGCAAGGAAGGCCCCGAGGCCGGCTAGGCCCATGGCGCGGCCCCTGCCCGTGCACTCCTCCTCGTACTCGCGGGCAAGCGAATGAAGGGCATCGAGAACTGCGAGTCGCTCCTCGCTCGCACTCCACTGCTTGACGCGCCGCGGAAGCTCGAGCGCATCGATCAGGGCGAGAACGACTTCGCTCGGACTGAGTTGAGCAGCGCGCGCACGCAAAGCTTCGAGACCCGCAAGTGCGGGATCTTCACGCCAGGTGCGCATGCGCCGCGCACGCTCGGCACGATTGGGGAGTGCGCCAAGCTCGTGGAACCAGCTTTCGTGCGACGCGTGCTCCGGCACGAGGCTCACCAGCTCGGCGAGTGCGAGCGTGTCGTTCGGGTCGAGGAGGGACGCGAGGCCGGCACGCATCATGTGCGCTTCGCGTCCGGTCCAGAGATCACGCTTCGCGCCAGTCGTGGGTATGCCGAGGGTTTCAAGCGCGTCCGTCACGGTGGCAAGCGCTCCCCCGCCTCTCGCGAGCACGGCGATGTCACCGGGAGTCAGGGGCTCTCCGGCGATTGTGGCGCCCGAGGTAAGGAGCGCGTGGATGCCCGTCGCGATGGAGCTTCGCAATGCTGCGTCCTTCGCGCGTGGCAGGTTCTCGGGGCCCTTCCACAGCTCCACGCTGCCCTCGTGCCGCGTGTTCTCGCGAGCACCGGGCACGTCAAGCGCGACAGTCGACGGCTTCATGTCTCGAAAGACCGCCGTGAACAGGGCGTTGGTGAGGGCGAGCGGCGGCTCAGAGCTTCGATAGGAATCGGTAAGCGCCTCGACGTTTCCGCCAGCGAACCCTCCGCGGCCCTCCCGCACGGCGTCGACGACGCCCGACATGAGCTCGGGGGCCGCGTCGCGAAAGCCGTAGATCGACTGCTTCTGGTCACCCACCCACACGACGTCCTCGACGAGGTCGCCAAGACGCATGAAAAGCTCGAGCTGAATCGGGGATGTGTCCTGAAATTCGTCAACGGCGAGGAATCGGAAGCGGCTCTTGAGCGAGGAGCGCACGCGTTCGTTGTTCGTGACGAGATCGAGCGCGAGGGTCTCTTGATCGGCGAAGTCCATGACCCCCAGTGCTGCCTTGTGCTCGGCATACGCTTCGAGTGCGTGTGCCGCAGTCGAGAACGCGAGGCGAATCAGTTTCTCGACGTCCGCGAGGAACGCTTCGTTGCCGAGAACCCCCACGCCGTCGCTCGCGCCGAGGATGAGGTCGGCAAGCGGTGCGAAGACAGCCTGGGGTCGCGCACCGGGCTTTTTGCCTCCGTGGGCCGGGCGCACTTTCGTCACGTCGGCGAGTGCCATCCACTGCGTCCACGGCACGCTCTCGATGCCGCGGCTCATGCGACGGTAGAGCGACTCGAGCGTCACGATCGATCCCTCGATGTTTCCAAGTGTCGACGAGACCCGCTTCGCGGGCTCGCCGTCGCTCGGCCAATGCGTAAGCTCCTCACCCTGGGCTTCGGCCGCGCGTGCCGCGTCGCGATCCGCCGTGAGTTCTGCGAGGCAACGTTCGAAGGTGCGCAGCCAGGCTCCGCGCTGATCGGGTCCACTCTCGTAGCCTGCTTCATTGATCATCGAGCGGAAAGCGGTGATCGATTCCTCGGCGCTGTGCTCGAGGGCGGCGGGTGTGATGCCGTTTGTGCGAGCGAGCCTCGTCATGCTCGTGACGGCGCTCGCCCATGATTCATCGCGCTCAAACGGGTTCGCGCCTTGGTCTGGTGCCCCTTCGTACCCGAGTCGAGCGAGGAGCGCATGCTCGCGCTCCTCGATCTCGGTGATGGTGTGGTTGATCGACGCCGTGAAAATGAGTTCGCTTTCCTCTTCGCTCAGCACTCGCAGCTCGGGGCTAAGCCCCATGTCGATCGCGTAGTCCTGAACGATGCTTCCCGCGATCGAGTTGACCGTGCCAATGAGTGCCGAGCCGATCTCGTTCGCCTGCTCCACGTGCCCGAGCTCGAGAAGACGTACTTGGAGACGCTCGCGGAGCTCGGCCGCGGCCTTCACCGTGAAGGTCGTCGCGATGATTTCGCTCGTGCGCACGCCGCCCGCGAGCGCATCAGCCAGTCGCGTGGTGAGGGTATAGGTTTTGCCGGATCCCGCCGACGCAGTGATGACGGTGAAGGTCATGAGTAGTCTCCCGTGAGTCCCGTGAGCAGGCAGTAGTCGCTGTAGGCGGCGTTAGCGTCGACGAATACGCGCCCCGCTTGCACGCGTTCCTCGGCAAGTTCCGCCGCGGCTTTTTTGTGGGCGGTGTCGAGGGGCGAAAGGCCGTTCGCGAGGGCGATGTCCCCCAGCACACTCGTCACGCGGCCCTGGGCGATCGCGCTCAGTTCATCCTCGATGGTGGCGCGAAGCCGCTCGAAAAGGGCGAGGCTTCCGTCGGAAATTTCGCCGCTTTCCCCTCGCCCACCGAGTCCCCGGTCGAGGGTCACGAACTCCGCGTGGCGCAGCATGAAATATCCGGAGCGCGGCTCGCGCATCTCACCCCTCTGTGCGCCGTACGCCCACGCGTAGGTCGCAAGCTGGAGCGCTTCGTGTGTGGCGACGTAGTTCGCGTATCGCGACGTGCTGTTCGTCCACTTGAAGTCGAGGAGAACGGGTCTTCCGTTCTCCTCGATTCCCGTGAAGTCGATCGAACCGAAGAGGGGCGCGGTGAACTGCTGGGCTGCGCCGGTGGCTTCCACCGTGAAGGTGAGGGGCACGCCTTCGAGTGCGTGCTCGATCTGAAGCACGCTGATGCCCGCGCTGCGGAGCGTGCGAAACAGCATGCCGATGCTAGTTTTCGCCCGCCGTAGGACGTACGCGCGCAGAGCCTCGTTGCCGGGGAGGTCGAGATGACTCGCGTACCGGGGGATGAGCCGCGCCGCGAGTTCTTCGACGGTGCTTTCGGGAACCTCGTAGCTTGGCGGCACGAGCTTGTCATTGACGAGAGTTTCGATAACGGCGTGGACGAGCGTGCCTATCGCGCGGTTGCCACTCGGGACGCTCGCGGCGCTGCCCGGTTTGATCCCGAACGGGTAGCGGAGCACCCACTCAAGTGCGTCTCGGTGAAGCTTTTCGAGCTGCGTAAACGACAGGCGTTCTGGCATGAGGTGCATACCGGGAGTCACGTCGCGCGCGAGGGTTGACGGCGGCATGAATCGAAGCTCGGGCACTGCTTCACAAAGCCCCGCCTCGAGCCGTCGCGCTGCCCATTGACGCGCATCGATAGTGAGCGCTCGGTGGTGCGTGGGATCCGATTGCTTCGGGTCCAGGGCCTTGATGTCGGGGTGGGCGTCAAGCCATGCTCCCGCGAGCGGCGCAAGCGCAGGGCTGAGGCTCGCACGCTCGCCGTCCACGACATCGGCAACGACGGCGACGATCGTTGAAGCTCGGCTCAATGCACGCAGTTTCGTGCCCATCTCGAGCGCCTCGAGTGCCTCCGGTTCAAGGACGCGCGCCCCGCCCTCTTCGAGCAGGTCAACTTCCGAGCGGTCCCACGTGGCACTGCGCCTTCCTTGGACTCCGGCGGCGCCCCACCACACCACCGTCCCTCCATCCACGTGCGCCTCGCTGATCGCCGTTACCCACGGGGCGACGGATGGACGTGCAAGCACCGACCGTGCCGAGGGCGCGGATGCCGAGACAAGGTCACGCAGCTCGCGCTCACTGAGCAGCTGCCCGCCCACGAGATCCAAGAGATCGCGAAGGGTCGCGAGGTGCTGGCGAATGATTCTCTTCGCGGGCCCGGCCGCTCTCGGCATCGATTCCACTCGTGCCTCGAGAAACTCAAGGCGCCTGCCGAGAGCACCGACCGCCACGCCCTTCCCTGGAGGTTCGGCGGTGAACGCGCACAGCTCACGCACGATCGCGACATTCTGCGTGCCGACTTCGGGATCCGCAGCTATTTCCTCGAGCGCCCGTGAGAAGGCCGAATGCGGATCGCTCGCGTCGATCCCCGCTTCCTCCCCGAGGGCGCGAAGGAGCGCGCGGGTCACCTTCCACGGCAGCACGGGGGTCGACGCTTGCCTCTCTCCCGCAGATTCCCGCCTCTTCTCGCACGGAACCTCGACACTGAGGAACTCCACGAGCGCCTGCACGTTCACGGGCGCGCTACTCGCCTCGAGAAAGAGCGGCACGATCTGTGCGGCAAGCCGTGGCAATTCCGACGGCGCATGCGCGACGGGCGGGAGGCCGCGCCGCGTCAGCGACAGGTCAAGCGGGAGTGTTCCCCTACTTGCAAGCACGGTCACGGCGCCTTCGCCCGCGCATGCATCTTCGAGGATCTGCGCGGCGACTTCTCCGGCCGAAAGTTCCTGAGGCGCACGCACGATCGACAGTGCACCGGGCACGCGTGCATCGTCCTCGCGAACCGTCACCTCGACGCCGCAGCGCGAGAGGAGCGTAAAAATCGCCGGCCACCGGCCCGGGAGGCTGCGAGGATCCTCGGCGCATTCAATGGCCTCGATCCCCAGTGACCACACCTCGCTCGAAGCCGCAAGCTCTTCGAGCTCGGCATGAACACTCGCGAGATCATCGGCAAACCCCGGTGGCAGATTCGCACCGGGAACTCCTTCGACGCCCACGACAATGGCCTGTTCGAGAGCCGCGAGCGCCTGAAGCCGGGGCTGGCGTACTCCATCAATCCGGCGAGGCTCAGGCGCACGCCACCCTAACTCGAGCGCCTCATCGCGTAGCCGAAGCAGCACGCGCGCCGTGTTCCACGGGTCCAGCTCTCGTGAGCGCCGATACCACGAGTGATCCACTTCGCCGAGAAGGCGGTGCATGCGCGCGACCCTCACCGCGTGCGACGTTTCCGGATGGCGCAGCCCCAGACGCGTAAGCAGCACCCCCACGAGCTCTCGCGGCCCCGCGACCATGTCCCACGTACGCTCCGCGCCGCCGCGCGACGCCCACGCGGCGCCATCGGCAAGCCAGCCAAATCGAATCTTCACGAGGGCCCCTCTCGACCGTTTCCCGTTACGTCCACAACGGTATCCCGGGGGTGAGACATTTAAACCGGCAACCGTCGGGCCCGCCCTCAACCGCACGCTCGAAGGCGACCCGAGGAACCCAACTCCAGCGCTGCCCCACCCGTGTGCCGTCCCTGGTGGCCAGCACGTCGAGGCGCGAGCCTCATAGCCCCGGCTCTGCGCAGCCAAAACACGGCAGCTAGCGCCAAAGTGGCGGAGCACACATGCCCTAATTTCCCAAAACAACGTCTCTGAATCGCGCTTGACCTGCGACTGTTATATATTCGTGACGTTGCTCGTGTCGCTAGCCTCACCGGCCTCAACGCGACTCAGCCGCGCCCCTAACCCCACAAGCTAGGGCTCATGCCCGCGCCGCCAGTCGGCGTTCCCATCGCCACCCGCAGCTGACATCGTCGCGCGGGTGAGGCGGTGCCGCGGTGAGGGGATTTCCGCGGTACGAGAAGCGCCCGGCGGAGGGGGTCCGACGGGCGCTTCTCTATCTCTTCCGAAAATCCCGTGAATCCACGGGCCTGACATGGCTTATTCGGGCCTAGCCTCACCGGAGGCCGAGGAGCCGTCGGACTCCTCCCTCGCATTCTCCCCACCCGGGTTGCCACCGAGGTAGCCGAGGTAGCCGTAGCCGCCCTCCCACGGATCCAAGTCGTCTTTCAACGCGTGCTCTGCCGACTCGTGCACGAGCCGGGTCGTGGCCTCCATGCCTTCTGCAATCACGAAGCCGAGCGGCATATATTCCTTGAACTGATCCCAGAGTGCGCGCGCGTCGGCGCTGCTCAGCTTCGACTCCCCCACGGGAAGCTCCAGGAAAATATCCTCGAGAACTCCCTGGTTAGACGGCACAAGGTCAAGCGTCCCGCGCATGTCCGGCCCGCTGAGGCACCACGTGATCATCGCGGGCGACGCCTCCGCTGACATGCCCACCACGACCTCGCGGTCCCACGGTGCACGAGAAATTTCACTTCGCCCCACCCGCACGCTCGGGAGTCCGACGGTTGCCGCGAGAAGGCGCTCGCTCGCTTCACCCACCGCTTCCGTGTCGTCAAGGGGGTGAAGCACCTGGAGCCGAATACGCAAACTCTGCGGGGTAAAGTGCGCAACGCTGCGCCCCTCCGCCGGCTCGAGAACGCCATCACTCGTCCAGTCGTACCCGAGGCCCATGATCCCCTCGACGGGCCCATCGGCGGTTTCGCGAATCCACAGCACCTGGAACGTCTCGAAAATGCGGCGCATGTACGGGGTGATGCGCGTACGTTCCGGCGTGCGAATGATGAGCGAGTGGGGCTCGGCCTGCGCACTCGCGATGAGCGCGGAGATCCACGGGCTGTACTCGATGACCTCGACGGGCATGTCGATCACGCGCGGCACAAGAGGTGTGTCGTCCTCGTAGTATTCACCGCGGCTAATCTGCTCCCGCGGGGTCCGGTTCGCCCAGCCCGCATCGTCCACGAGGTCCACGTCGATGCTCACATCGCTCGCGCTCGCCGAAAACGCACGCGCGCATGCCTTCGCAAATGCGATCGTCTCGGCGCGTGGCCCGACGATCTCGGCCGCATAGTAGGGAGCGGCGATGACCGCATCGTCAACGAACCAGATGGGCGGGGTGTTGGACGTGCCGTCGGTGATCGCGACCGCATCACAGTCGGTCGACCACATCTCGTGATCGGGCGAGAACACGGCGCTCACGACATCGGCGAGGCGCTCGGCCTCCCACTCGCGCGGGCTGTGAAGCCGCACAATGGCCTGCTGGTTCATGCCTTCACCTCTCAGTTGTTTGCGTGTGGACTGCCGAAGCCACGCGAGTGCGTCACTTCCTCATCGCCACCCTCGTACACGATCTGAACAGTTTCGCCCGGCTGCCCCATGCGGAACATGCGAGCCCGGCCCGTCGGGAGGGAGCGGGCGCGCTCGCCACCGAGGAGTAGACCCTCGGTACGGTCGCCCGAGAACATGAAGCCCGTCGCGCCACTTTCACGCACCGTGTTGAACACCGGCTCGTACAGGCCGCGCGATGCACCCGCGACACGGCGAGCGATGATCGCCGAGAGGTTGATCTCCGGCCCCATCGCGAGGAACGGTTGAAGAGCTTGAAGTGGGCTCATGTTGCCGGCCGTGAGCACGTCATAGTCATCGATAAGCAAAACGATGCGCGGCTGCGATTCACCCTCGGCCTCCGCCGCTTCGGGTGAGCCTGGAACGCGCTTCTTAAGCTCGGGAATAATGGCGGCCACGAGCTGCTCAGCCAGGGTCGCGGAAGCCGCATACCCGCCGAGATAGGGCTCGGGGATCGCATCCGCGAGGTTTCTGCGGGGATCGAAGACGGCAAAGACCAGGTCTTCCGGGCTCCATCGCTCCATCATCTGTCGCGCGATGTACTTGAGCATGCTCGTGCGGCCCATCTTGTTGGAGCCGAGCATCACCATGTTCCAGTCGGTGCCTTCCACGTCGAGCTGCGCCGTGCCGAGGTCGCCCTCGTAAAGGCCGATCGGGATGAGATTCTTCGATTCGCTCTGCGCGAGCAGGTCGGGCGTGACAACCGTCGGAAGCAGACGCACCTTGGGCGCGCGGTCCGTGGTCGATGCCGAAACCGCTTCGACGAGGTTGGAAAGTCCCTCGACGGTCGTTTCGCGGTCCGCCTTCGAGTCGATGCGCGGGAGCGCGATCTGCCCGAACAGGCTCTTCGAGGTCAAGCACTGACCCGGGCGGTCAGCGGCAATCGTCGCCGAGAGCTTACGCGCAACGCTCGACTCACCCGGGTCGGTGAGGCGCAATTCGAGGCGGTTACCGAAGTAGGTCTGCATCGTCAGTCGCGCGTCATTGAGGCGCGAACCGGTCGCGACCACGTGAACACCGAGGCCAGCACCGCGGCGGACGATGTCCTTGATGTTCTCCTCGAGGTCGTTGAACTCCTCGTTGAACTGGCCGAACCCGTCAACGAGCAGCACGATCTCGCTCATGAGCTTCGGATCAACGTCGAGGCCCGCCGCACGCCGTACCGATTCGAGGTCGGGAAGCTGGCTTTGGTGAAGCAGAAGCTCGCGGGCCTGCATGGCGGCCTGAACCTCTTCGACCGTGCGGCGCACGGCCTCGCGCTGCTGGCGAGTCGCGATGCCCGCGACGTTCGGAAGCTTCTCAATTGCCATGAGGCCGGAGCCGAGCAGGTCAATGCCGTATACGATCGCCTCCGCGGACGGATGCGTGAGCGCGAGCGACGCCGCGATCGTGTGGAGTGCCGTCGTTTTGCCTGAGCGGGGCGCACCCACGATAAAGACATGACCGCCTGGGCCAGCAAGATCGAGGTTGAGCTTGCCCTGCCACTGACGCGCCGGATCGTCAATCATGCCAATCGGCACCGAGAGGAGCTTGTCCTTCGACAGACGCAAGCCGCGCCTCGTAGCCATGGGCTTGCCGGCAGCCTGGTCAAGCGTAATGACCTTGTCGATCGGGTCAAGCCAAATGGGGCGCGTGACGCGAGGCTGCTTCTCGAGCTGGGCGACGACGGTCGAGAGAATCGTGTCGCCCTCTTCGTCCTCATCATCGGCGCCACCCGGGGCAGCTTTCTTATCGGGCTCCGAATCGGTATCGAGGACGGCAAACTCATCGATAAGGGAGACGTGCGGGAGGTCCGCAACCTCCATCTCATCCTCTTGCGCCGGCAAAAGGCCCGACACGTAGCCCGAACGGAACTTCGTGTAGGTCGTCGTGTCGACCTTGAGATAGCCGTAACCGGGCAACGGTGGGAGTGAGAACGCATCAACCGTGTCGATCACGGTGCGCGACTCGGCCGCCGACAGGGTACGAAGACCGATGCGGTACGACAGGTAGGTTTCGAGGCCGCGAAGCTTGCCGCCCTCGATGCGCTGGCTCGACAGAAGCAAGTGCACACCGATCGAACGACCGATACGGCCAATCGACAGGAACAGGTCGATGAAGTCCGGGCGGGCCGTCAGAAGCTCGCCGAACTCGTCAATGATCACGAGCAGATGCGGAAGCGGCTCCATGTGTTCGCCACCGTCGGCCGCCTGACGACGCCGGTACGTCGTAATATCCGAGAGGCTTCCAGCGTCCTTCAGGAGTTGCTGGCGGCGTTTGACTTCGCCCTCGAGGCTCGCGTACACCCTCTCCACGAGGTTCGCGTCGTCGCCAAGGTTCGTGATGACGCCCGCAACATGCGGGAGATTCTCGAACGGCGCGAAGGCTGCACCGCCCTTGTAGTCGATGAGCACCATGTTGACGTCCGCCGGCGAGTGTCCCGTGACGAGGCCGAGCACCAAGGTGCGCAGGAGCTCAGACTTACCGGAACCGGTCGCACCGATCGCGAGGCCGTGAGGCCCCATGCCGTACTGTGCCGACTCCTTGAGGTCGAGCATGACCGGAGCGCCCTGGTCGTCGGTACCGATCTGTACGCGCAGGAAGCTCGAGCGGGGGCGCGGGGTCCACGCTTCCTCAAGGTTGATGTTCGTGAGTTCGCCGACACCAAGAAGGTCCGAGGCGCGCAGTGCTTGCTGCGTTTCGTCGTGTTCAAGCGAGTCGGGTGCGAGGCGAACGCCGGAGAGATAGCGCGCGAGCGCCCTCGCCTCTTCGTGCGTGAATTCGTCGAGCTTCACCGTGAGGCGCTCCGGCTCTTGATCTCGCGACGTGTAGCGCTCGATGATCGCCTCATCGGACTTGACCGACGAGGGGCTGATGCGAAGCGTGATGTCGTCGGGCTCGTGCTCGCGACTCGCGAGCAGGTGCAGCATCGTAAGGCCGACGTCCGACGGGCGCACCTCGCGGTCGCCGATGGGAAGATCGAGCGCATCTTCTCCGTGATGATCCGAGACGATCCACATGCGCGCCATGGTGCTCGAGATGTTGCCACCACCGAGATTGCGTCGAAGCTGCGCAGCCTCCGTGAGGCGTCGGTGAAGCTCGGGGCGCAGCACCTCTCCGAGCTGTCGCTCATCCTTCGCGATGCGGCGAATGGGACCGTGCTGAGTCGCGCGAGACTGGTCAGCCATGTGCGGAAGCCACGTCATCCACGACCAAAATTCGCGCGCTTCACCCTCGGGGTAGGTGAGAGCCATTTGGATGTCCTCGGGCGAGGACAGTGCTGCCGCATGACTCGTGAGCAACACGGCGATGCGACGGCAGAACGGCTGATCGCCCACGATACTCACGTTGCCCACGGAGTCGAACGGGATGGTCACGGGCGCATCGGGCATCGTCGAAAAACGGGCTTCGACGCGATCCAGCTCGCTCGACATGAACTCATCGTCGAGGCTCATCGCGTTATCTTCGCCGACGCGGTCGAACTCGACCGCCGGCGCGAAACCCGTACCGAGCCGCAAGCGCATGAAGTCCTGGTCGTCGCGGCGGCGCTCCCACAGCCTGGAGGTGGAGCGCGCGAGAGACAGAAGAGCCCCGGGGTGGGGTTCAGCTGCACGCGCAAGCTCGGCCCGATGCTGCTCGGCTTCAAAGAGCTCGCTCGATTGGCGGTCGAGGTAGGTCAGGTACCGGTCTCGGAGGGATTGCCGACGCCTGATTGTGCGACCACGGTTGCTCATAAACATGATGACGAACGCGATGACCGTCACGATCATCATGAGGGCACCGATTGCGGCGAGGGCGGAGCCCCTGAACAGCATCATGAGGGTCATACTCGTCGCGGCACCGAGCATGGGGATCAGCATGAGGAAGTTCGCCGTGCCGTCGTTCTCGGGCAGCGCCGGCGGAAGCTCGATCTCGTGGCGTGTGATCCCCGGGGCCGAGGGCGAGGTTCGGGCGGGACGGTGGACGATTCGTGTACTCACCGACTGACCGCCAACTGCATCATGAGCGCACCCAGCTCCTCGATTGCGACGCGGGAGGGTTCTGAAATGTTGGCGATACGCACGTGGGAGTCGCCCGCGAGATGCTGATCCTGCGGGATGACCACGAGGTCACCGAGCTGGATGCCGCCGCGGGGCTTTCCAAGGCCACTTTCCGGGGTCTCGCGAAGCAAGCGAATAGTGGCGCCGTGCTTGTCGCCGAGAGCCTCACGAATGTTCTCGACCTTCTCGATGCCTTGCACGGTACGGCGACCCACGATGACGATCACGTGCGGCATGAGCATCGAAAGCTCGTCGTCATTCACGTGCGAGTCGCAGTCAACGAGAAGCACCTGCTGCGATCGCGAGATCTCGCCGATCGATTCACGCGCCTGCAGGAGAGGTGTCTGCTGAAGGCGAAGACCTCGCTGGTGGTAGTTCTCACCGAGGAACCACGCAAGGTCGCTCGTCGAGCGCAGTCCGGCCACGGTCACAGAACCGCCGCGCGCTTGCGCAAGGTAGCCTGCGCTCGCGACGAGGAGCGAGGTCACGCCTGCGCCGCCGTGGGCGCCGAGAAATGCGACGCGGCGCCCAGTCGTAATGGGCAGTTGCTCATCGCGTTGGGCCTGTGCAATGCGAGTCGGGGTTTCGTCGTTGCCGATCCATCCGGTCACCCGGCGCAGCGCGCGACGCGCGCCGCCTTCGCCCTTGCGTTTACTGATCTTGAGTGCGCGGTCTTTTTGGTTCACTAGAAAGTCCTCAACAATTCGCTATACACACCGAAAATACCGACGAGCGCAGGCACGGTCACGAGCGTGCAAATGCGTTCAATCACGCCGGAGATGCGACGTCCAAGGGCCGAGTTCACGGAGCTACGGAAGGCGAAACGCGGGACCGTGTACACAGCGATCGCCACAACGATGACGCCCACGCCGAGCCAAAGCGAGAGGTCGGGGTTCGACGCGACAATCGCCTGGGCGCAACACACACCAGTCACGATTGCGGCGCCCCACAGAACAGCCCGGTGGAGCGCGAACGGGAAGTGACGAGTGCGGAACACCATGGCAATGGCGACGGCTGCCACGGTGATCGCCGCGAAAATGTTCTCCGCAACGAGGGCCGACGCAAGACCGAGGGAGATTGCCAAGATCACCGCGAGAACGATAACCGACATGGAGAGAGCCTCATACGCCTCTGAAATGGCGACATCGACCCGCTTGACTTTCACGTCATCGCCCTCGGCGAGGGCATCCTGGACCTTGTAGAGGCCCGCCCCCTGCATCGCGAAGCGCGGCACTAGGCCGAGCGCCGCGAGGGCGATCACGGCAACGATCGCACCGGCCTGCTCCACCGTTGCACCGAGCGTTGTGGACAGGGTGAAGATACCGATGCTAGCGGCAAGGGTGGCGAGGGCGGTGCCGAGCGCCAGGAAGCGTCGGCGGAGAACCCCAAACACTGCAAGGTTTGCCGCGAACGCGCTAAGCCACCAAATCGCACTCTCCTTGCTCCCGAATTCGAAGTTGATCCCTCCGAGGAAAGTGAGCAGGAGCGAGCCCGCGTACAGCGGCCACGCAAGGGTGTGGACCTTCAGCGCCGCGGTGACGATGGTGAGCGCGTACATTCCCGCGACGGGCCACCACGGGCGGGAAAACGCACCGGGGATGAACCACAGGGAAAGAAGAAGAAGGACAGTGGAAAGAATGCCGAGCACCCACGGGCGGCTGGTGTCGTTCCATAAACCCCGGACGTCGATTGACGTGAGGCGATCGACGACGTCGTGAACGACCGGTTCCAAGGGAGCGTCGGCGAGCGGCAGAACCTGCACAACCTGGCCGTCGAGAAGCTCTTGCTCACCAACGGGCACCGTGTGTTCAAGTCGCGCGCCGAGGACCGTGAAAAGGCCGAGGCTTGAAACTTTCGTGGTTTCGCCTACGAGCTCAATGAACTCGGGGATCACATCGGCGGGCGTGAGCGAGCCGGGGACGATCACGTCCGCAGCGCGCTCACTTCCGCGAATGGTGAGGCGAACGTAAGGGCTTTGGGTCATTGCTTGTCCTCATCAGCAGTGTTCGGCGTGGAGGCCGGCGTAGTGGGAGGTGTGGCGGGAGTGGTGATTGACGTGCCCTGCATGGGCTGTCGTTTAAAGGTCGTGTCGGTCGCGAGGAGATGCATAACGAACGACACGGCTACGCATACAGCACACGCAAGGACGGCGAAGAAAATACTGGCGAGCATCGTGCCGAGGCCGTCCGTCCACGTCCGACGCAGCCTCTCCGACCGATGCAAAAGCGCCTGGGCAAGCCGTTTCCTTCGCACTTTAACAGCGTCGAGAAGCTGGTCATCATAGGTGTACACGCAGTTCAAACCCCCTGCTGAGCGCGTCAGCGGTCAATATGCGAGAGCCATTGTGCACACAATCCCTGAGTTAGGCCACTTGGGTAAACATTACGGGAACATAACGGAACCTTTTGGTGGATTGGCGTGACGCCGCCAGGACGTTGTGGTTTTGTGTAACGGTCAGATAACGGGACGTGTGTCCCGGACAGCACAAGGGGAAGCGTGGGAACCGCACGCGCTCTGACGCCGTGGTTCACACACTCCCACCAATACTTTCAAGGGAGTGCACACATGGGCATCAAATTCGATATGGGCAGCCAGACCCTTTCCACCCTCACCACCAACACCGCAGGCTCCAACGACGATTTGGGCACCCTCGTCCAGCAGCTCGTCGCTTCGGTTGAGCCGCTTGAGGGCAAGTTCAACGGTGCCGGTCGCGCAGCCTTCGACCAGTTCAAGGGCCGCACCGACGAAATCAGCGCCGACCTCAACTCCTCGCTCAGCCGCATCGTCGAAGGCCAGGGCGGCATGGACACCGCTTTCCAGACCGGCGACCAGGAGTCGATGGACAACTCGACCTCCGCACAGGGCTCGGCCAACTTCGACGGCGCACGCTTCTCCGGCCAGCGCTGAACTTCACCCGTTACCACACATACTTTTTTTCTAGAGAGGAACTCTCATGCCTACCAGCGATCGTATTTCCTTTGACGTCAACACCTCGCAGGCAGTCCAGGGCGACATTTCCGGCATCATCGGCCGCCTCGAAGGCCTTATCGCTCAGCGCGACCAGCAGGTCGCTACCGCCATGGCCGACTTCCAGGCCGACGGCGTCTCCGAGGAATACCGCCACGTTGAACAGCGCTGGAACCGCGCCTCCAACGAAGTCAAGGGCATCATCAACCTCGTCAAGACCACCATGGGCAAGAACGACGAAACCGCCACCAGCGCCCAACAACGCGCCGCCAACGCCGTCGCCAACATCGGCTAACACCACCACACACAAACGCCCTGCCGCCCCAGCGGCGGCAGGGCGTTCTTCACGATAAAAGCCCGAAGAGTGGACGTGTGACGAAACAGCAAGAGCCGCTGCGCTCCGTTTCGGATCACACCCGATAGCAAATAAAACCAACAGCTTCAGAGACTCTTCGCAACGACACCTCGAGTGCGAGCATCTCCGCGTAGGCCCTCTATGGATCGCCGGAGAAAACCTCAACTAAACCGCGGTGGGAGATCCATACATCACCACTGCGCGGCTATGTAACCGCGATCCTCGACCAGGGGGGGAATCAATTATCCATGTATTTTAGACTTACGCCGAACGAATACTTCTTTCGAGCCCGCGATGCTCGGAACACCCTCGATAACCTCACTGGTGTCAACGCTCTTGTGGACGAGGCAATTGATTTTACCAGCCAAGCACTCGAACACAGCACTCTCAGTCGCGGAGCATCAAGCTCATGCCTGGAACTATACGTCCGCAGTGAAGTGGACTACGGCCGTGGGCGCGCCAACCAAAATATTGAATACGCTTCCGAGGGAATGCGTTATTACATGAGCGCCGATTCTGAAATGGCTGACAACAGTAACAGCAACGCAGCCGCCGCCGAAGGCAAAGGTCGCATGACAAATCTGGACCGGTACAACGAAGCCAATGGCGGTGGTCCCGGAGTATGCACACCAGAAAACCCGATGGGCCAAGCCAACTACGCGAGCAGCCCCGAAGAGATGTTAGCTAATTCATTTGCAAAAGCACGGGAAGCGGAGCAGCGCCCTTACGGCCCGTACCCCATCGAGAAGTAAACCCCTGGAGTAAATCATGGTTTCAAAGTCTGATCTCCCCGAGCTGGATGATCCCGGCAACGTCAGCCAACTAGGCGCAAAATTCGTGGCGATTGGCATGCTCAATAAGTCCATCATCGATGAAGCCAAGTACGGCTGGACGAATATCGCCACCTCTTATCAGGCACCCGAAAGTGGCAAGGTTCAACGAGCATTCCACACCCCATCAGAGGCCGCCGACGAGCTCGAACGACGCACCAAAAAAGTTGGAGACGCTTTCGACTCGTATTCCAACACTCTCAGCGACCTTCACACAGAAAAGGCGCAGATCGAAGCACAAATCGACGCAGCTAACGAGAAATACGCAGAAGCTCAGGCGATGCCTGAAACCGTCGAAGAGCCGGACCCGGATAATCCGAGCGAGACGATCGAAAAGGATAACGAAGAACGAAAGCAAGCGCTCTCTGAAGCCTATAAGTTGATTGCAGCGGCGGAAGGTGCGGTTCAGGCCTTCAAGTTTAAAGTCCAGCAAGCAGACCGAAGTTTCGCAAACTCCATCGCTGCGGAAACTATCAATCCAAATACTGGTGAAGCAGCGTGGAGCAACTTCGCCGGAGGCAGCTTCTTCAAAGGTGTCTTCGATGCCGTTATCGGCATGCCAAAAATTATTGTCGGCACGGTTCGCCTCAACGTCTCTGACGTTTGGAATCATCGCCACGATCTAAAGAATTTCTTTTTTGGCCCAGACGGCGCTCGTCACAGGCAGTTTTGGCTCCAAATGGGCACCCTTCTAGCCCCTCCTGGAATGGGATCAGCTCTTGGAGCTGTCGGAACGACTGCAGCGGCGGCGCCCTCAATTGCAAAAGGAGCGCAAGACGGTTCCCTAAAGCAAGGGGCACTTACTGGGTTCTATTGGGTAAACGAAAATATGAAGGACGCCACCATGGGCCCAGCGGCCCCCTCCGTCTATATCCACAGTGAGGCGTGGCTTAGAAAATGGGGAACCGAGACGGCGCACGATCCGGCCTACACCATCGGAGGCCTCGCCCCCACCGTGGTTACCGGCGGCCTCAGCGTAGAGCTGAAAGCCGGCCAAGTCGTCGTCAAGAAACTTACGAAGCCGGGCGAGAAAGCCCTAAAGAAGGGGCTGAACGACGCTGGTAAGAAGGTGTACGAGGACCCGGCGCGCGAAGCTTTCAATAACGGCATTTATGGGTCTCTAAAGGAAGCCTACGGCTCCCAAGGTGAGCCACCTGCGGCACCTTCAACACCGGCGTCCACCGATCAGCCTGCACCGGCATCAGCTCCAGCACCGGCACCCGCTCCGGCGCCAGCTCCAGCACCTGAACCCGCTCCGGCTGCACCGGCCCCGGCACCTGTTGCACCCGCACCTGTCGAGCAGCCCGCACCGGCACCCGTGGCGCCCGCTCCGGCCCCGGCACCCGTTGCACCCGCACCGGCACCTGTCGACCAGCCAGCGCCCGCACCCGCACCGGCACCGGCACCCGTGGCTCCGGCACCAGCGCCGGCACCCGTTGCTCCTGCACCGGCACCGGCACCGGCTCCTGTCGACCAGCCCGCACCGACGCCCGCCCCGGCTCCGCGTCCAGTCGACCCTGTCGCCGATGCACTCGAAACGCTTGGCAATGCATCACAGCACGACTTCTTCGAGTTCCGAAACGATCTCATCGATCAGATCTCGGCGATCGACGGAGTCGACGGCGATGCGGTCCGCGCCTTTGCTGATGACCCCGAGGGTTTTGCACAGGGGCAAGCGAACCAGGCGTACGAGGACTTCCTGTCCGCGAACCCTGAGGTGAAGCAACTCGTTCCGTAACCCCGAGTAGCCAACTCAGGAAAGGCGCTGGCCCCGCGAGATGAGGGAGCGACATTGCGTCGCACCACCGTTCCGCGGGGCCTTCGCATGCGCACACAACATCAATGTTGTTGTCGCCTGGCGCACCTAAGTGAATATCACGGAAACATAACGCAAAATGGTTTGCTTTCGGGTGGTGCACGGCACGTCGGCTCTGTACTTTATAACGGTCAGATAACGGGACGTGTGTCCCGGACAGCACAAGGGGAAGCGTGGGAACCGCACGCGCTCTGACGCCGTGGTTCACACACTCCCACCAATACTTTCAAGGGAGTGCACACATGGGCATCAAATTCGATATGGGCAGCCAGACCCTCTCCACCCTCACCACCAACACCGCAGGCTCCAACGACGATTTGGGCACCCTCGTCCAGCAGCTCGTCGCTTCGGTTGAGCCGCTTGAGGGCAAGTTCAACGGTGCCGGTCGCGCAGCCTTCGACCAGTTCAAGGGCCGCACCGACGAAATCAGCGCCGACCTCAACTCCTCGCTCAGCCGCATCGTCGAAGGCCAGGGCGGCATGGACACCGCTTTCCAGACCGGCGACCAGGAGTCGATGGACAACTCGACCTCCGCACAGGGCTCGGCCAACTTCGACGGCGCACGCTTCTCCGGCCAGCGCTGAACTTCACCCGTTACCACACATACTTTTTTTCTAGAGAGGAACTCTCATGCCTACCAGCGATCGTATTTCCTTTGACGTCAACACCTCGCAGGCAGTCCAGGGCGACATTTCCGGCATCATCGGCCGCCTCGAAGGCCTTATCGCTCAGCGCGACCAGCAGGTCGCTACCGCCATGGCCGACTTCCAGGCCGACGGCGTCTCCGAGGAATACCGCCACGTTGAACAGCGCTGGAACCGCGCCTCCAACGAAGTCAAGGGCATCATCAACCTCGTCAAGACCACCATGGGCAAGAACGACGAAACCGCCACCAGCGCCCAACAACGCGCCGCCAACGCCGTCGCCAACATCGGCTAACACCACCACACACAAACGCCCTGCCGCCCCAGCGGCGGCAGGGCGACTCTGCTGGATACGACACTGCCCAGCATTCGAAGCGTCTTAACACAAGGGGGCACATACCTTGCATTACAACGTCGATACAGTCGCCTCTACAGGGATCGTTAATCAGGCAAGAACCCAAACAGACGTCATGCAGCGTCCGGAGGGCAAGGCGAAGGGAGCGAAGTCTTCGGCGAATAGTGCCCTCACGCACAGTCCGAAAAGTCGCGCCTCAGCTGCCAAGTACCTAGAGGACATCTTTTGCGCATTCATCACGGGCGCGCATGGCTTTTCTAACTTGACTATCAACTGCACTCAAAGAGCAATCAATAGTTACGTCACTGGAGACGCAACGATGAGTGCCGACGCTGCTCGTGCAGCCGGTGAGATTCCGAAACTCGACATGCCTGGAGAATGACATGGGACTTGCAGCACAACTTCCTGAAATCGATGAGGCCGGCCCGGTTCGCGAGCTCGGCGACGAGATTGACGCAACCGCTCAGGACGCCTTCGATATTATTGCCGGAGTCTCGGAGATCTGGTTTAAACTTACCGATACCTACGAAGCTCCGGAAGCACCAAAAATCCATGCCGGGATGCGCGACCCGTTGAAAATGGTGCAAGATAACAAGAAGATTGCCTACGATATCAAGCAAGCGCTCCACGAGTACGCCGACAAGCTTGATAAGTTCAAGGATCGCAAGCGCCAGCTCGAGATCGAGATCGCGGCTGCTGAGTCTGATCTAGCTGCTGCCGAAGCCATGCCAGAAACGAAGACCGAGACTGATTCGGAAGGCAATGAGCACGAGGTTCCAAACGACGAGCGAGAGCGGGCTATAGCGGACGCCCAGGCGAAACTTGACCGCCTCGCTGACGAGGTAAAGAAGCTCTGCGATGACGTCAAAGATGCGGACGAAGAGCTGTCGTGGAGAATCGATAACTTCGGTGCCGAGCCCCCCGAGCCACCGCAAGAAGCTCCAGAGGGTGAATCTGGGCGTAAAAGCAGCAATCCTGTTTTCAGCTTCCTAAAGGGCGTTAAAGATTCGGTTGTCGACACCGGAAAGGCGCTCTGGGATCTTGGGGTGCTCGCCAAAGACGGTGCCGTTTCAGCCTGGAAGAACAGGCAGAAGATATTCGACACGGTCAAGGGGCTTGATGACTTCGTCAAAAATGGCGGCCTCGGCCGCATGAAAGACGCCTCCATGCGGGCCATGCAAGATTTCGACGTCAAAGACGCGGCTTCTGCTGCCTGGCGCAACACCAAAAACTTCGCGAAGAACGAATGGCAAGAATTTAAAGACGATCCTGCCTACTACGTTGGCTACCTCGCTCCCGACCTCATCGGCACAGTAGCTTCCGGTGGCACAGCCGGGGCGGCTAAGGTCGGTGTAACCGTAGCCGCAAAAAGCACAGCCAAAGCCGCCACCGCCGGAGGGGTTAGGGCCGCTGTGAAGACCGGTATGAAGGAAGGGGGGCAGGCCTTCGCGGCGCAACGGGCTAAAGCAGCAACGCGCCAGTCAGTGACGGCCCGCGTCGTCGCCTCCACAAAGTCTGCGACAGCCGGCGGCTACAACAAGGTCGCCTCTGCCGTGGGCCTTAGCCCGATCACCCGTAGCGCCGCGACGAACGTCAGCAGCCGCGCTGGTGACGTCATGAGTGTCGGTACCCGCGAAGCTCGCGAGCATGCCTCGGGTGCCGTGAAGACTGGTGCCGGCCAGGTCCGTCATGGAGTAAGCGACGTGTCCGAGACCGCCACGAAGCGAGTGGATGAGGCGCCGGCCAAGGCAAGTCGCGCGAGCGCGGATTCGGCCGCGGGTACTGCTGAGCGTTCGGCAGCCAGCAAGTCTGCCGACGCTGGCGAGGCTGCGTCGCGGCCTCAGAAGCCGAGGCTTGACGAATCGCAACCTGAGCCCAAGCGTTCCAATACTGGTGCGAGCGATTCTTCGATTGATGACATTGCTGAAGAAACCGTAGAGCACAGCGACGATGCCTCTAAGCGTGCCGCCTCTCATGCAGACACCACCGACACTGCCTCGGGCGCTGGCTCGAACAGTCGTACGGGCGCAGCTACGCTCCTCGACGAGAGCGACGAAGTCGCGCCGAAGCGCGGCAAGAGCGATATCGATGACCACGTTGACCTCGAGGACGCCGAAAAACCTGTTCGCCGAACAGACGAACCGGATGCCTCGGCACCCGGCGCGAAGGACGCACCTGAGGGCACTTCGCACGCGCGCCCGTCAGACGATGGGGTTTCCGCCACCAAGCATGTCGATAACGCCGACGCCACCCGCGCGGCTGTCGCTGCCGAAAAGCCCGGCGCCGAGGGTGCCCTCGATAGCGCCGATGACATCGCCAAGACTACCAAGGACGATATTGCCGACGTCGACGGCGTCGATGGCCGAAAGGCCGATAAGCCAGATGTCTCCGCACCGGTCACCAAGGAGGCCGCTGAGGCCTCGGCGGATCACACCGGTAGTGCGGCCCGGGCTAGCGGGGAGGTCGCGGAGAACGCTGCAACTCACGCCGACGATGTCGCAGATAAGGGGAAGCACGCCCCCGACTCTGACGCCGCAACGGCGGCAAAGAGCAGCGACGAGGCTCCCCGTGTTGACGACGGCGCCCGAGAGAAGTCTGCAGGCGCCGCGGTGAGCGAGGTTGGCGAACACGCCGACGACGCGCCGCGAGCTAGCAATGCCGCTCACGGTGAAGATGTTGAGATCGTCGACGGGCGAAAGGCAGCCGGAATCGACGTCAACGACGAAGCCCACGCGGCGGAGAAAGCAGACCTGCTCAAGCCGCACGAGGATGGCCCCTTGGGCGAAGCACGCGACACCATCGATACTGCGCACAAGCCGGTCGACGATTCTCACTTCTCACGGCATCATCACGCCGACGAAGCGGCTACTTTGGCACAGAAACCGAATGTTTCAGCAGACGAGTTCTATAAGACGACCGCGCGTGAGGAACTCATTGAACGCGCGCTGATGCAGGACGATATGGACCGTGTTGCCAAGCTCGAAAAGCTTGACGCTGACAAGGTCCGCGCCGAATATCATCAGCTCAAGTTCGATGAGTATGCTGAAAAGCGGATCGCGTCGGGTGAAGAGTTTGACTTTGAAAACAATCTCAAAAAACGGCCCGAAGACGAATGGCGGGGCACCAAAATTGACTACTCCGTCAATGAGGGCGCGTACGTCAAAGACAACAACAGCTTGCTGCCCGACACCCTTCCGGAAAAAAAGGAATGGAAGAGAGGCGAAGCTCCCAATTCGCATATCCGCGTCGTTGACTATGTCAATGAGAATATGCGCGAGGTGACGATTCAGATTGGCCGAAATAAAGTTGTTTATCGACACTACCCGGACTACATCGAATCCGAAGCAATCATTTTCGATAAGTTCGCCCTGAGGAATCGACTCGACGACGGCGAAGCTAACAAGGCACTGACGGACGCCGGAGCGTTTACGATGGATCCGGAAACAGGTGAGAAGCTCATGCGAACCGACAGGCCAACTATGCCCGTCGATGAGAAAGGGCACCTGCTCGCACATATGTTCGCGCCGGATGTCGGTTCCGGCAACTACATGGCCCAGCACCACGACGTGAATCATGAAACCATCTACAACATCGAGATGATCATCGGTGATGCGGTCCAGAACGAGAATAGCTACGCCCACTACTCCACCCGGGCAACCCTTGATTCGACGGGACGCCGGCCGACGGCCTATCACGCAACTGTCGATCTCTACGATCGCGAAACCGGCAGGCAGTGGATGCGCGTCGACGGCGCTGTTCACAACGACGAGCACGACATTTTCCATCGCAACCCTAAGAAGACACAAGTTGAGACATACGGCCGCGACTTGCGCAAGAGTGCTCTGAGCGGAGTAAAGGCGAACGCGCTCGGCTCTGGTGCGGTGCCATGGTTCGCGTTCGATCAGGTGAATCACCCCTAGCCGCCGCCGTCCGACGAGACCTTCTAGCACAAACTAGGATGCAAATATGACGACATTTACGGCCCCGTGGGCAGGAAGCCCCATTGAGCGTTACGAATACTGGGTGCGAAAGGGCCTCGAGAATATCGAGCGCCTTGAAGTGCTGACCTCATTCCTTGTTCACACCAAGACTGGCCAGCTCTTCGACACCTCGATCGCAAAGTTCGAGGGCGAGGATCCCTACACGGTTGATTTGGCCTTCGCGAAGGACCACAAGAAGCTCCTCCTCGAGCTCTTCCTCGAAAAGCAGGTGTACAAGGACCGTGCGGCAACCCTTGTGGTTCGCTTCAAACGTGACACCGATGAGTTCACCTACACCTATGTGGACAACTTCGGTGGCGATGAGGAACCCGTGGGCGCTCGCGAACTTCTCGACCTCGCAGAGGAGCTGAACAAGCAATGACTCAAGGCAATGAGATGAACCGTGGGAGCAACCCTTCCGAGGTTGAGCAGCAGACCCTGCGCGAACTTGCAGCATCGGTACAGCCCGAGGTTCACGATTTCTCCAACGAGTGGGATGCATTCAGCGTGATCTTCACGGTTGCTTCGGGTCTCAATGGGCTCATGCTCCAGCAGGTTGATCCGGTGTTTTACGTGAAGTCCGGCGCCTTTGCGCCAGCTGTGTTCTCGAGGCATGCACTCGAAGAACCAGCCGTACGCTACGTGGAGGCCCGCTCGAATGGTCGCCCCTTCGACATGGCCGTCGTGTTCTTCACCTACGACACGGACTCCAAGGGCATTGTGACTCGCGTGTTCTGGGATAGCGATGCCGTGACGTTTCTCGTGAATCCTGATTCGTGGGCGAGCGTGGCGCAGGCAGCCAATCCGTATCGCGAAAAGAAGGCCTAGGCTTCACGCGCGCCACTTCACGCGCCGTAAGCTGCGGCCCGCACAGAAAAACTACGGGTTCGGATAACCAATAGCGGAGGCGCCCGGCGGATTCATTCCGCCGGGCGCCTCCCTTATTCATCAACGATGAGAAGCTCACGCCTTGAGCAGCGCGAACTCCCATCCACCGAGCTTCTGCTCGCCGGCGCGCTCGCCTTCGGCAACGTTCGACAGCACAACCTCGGCGCCTTCGGGCCAGACGTCTGAACTAAGCTCGACGGCCTCGCGCGAGAAATTGGCAACGGCGATGAGCGAGGAGGCGTCGGACCCCTCCCCTGCCGTGCCAGACCTGCGCACGGCCCACACACGCGACAGGCCGGACTGGCCCGGCAGCCCCTCGCCCATGCTTTCGACCGGGCCGAGCAGCTCGAAGCCGCCCGAGACGAGGAGTGGCTCGCTCTTGCGCAGCGCGATGAGGGCGCGGTAGAACTCGAAAACCGAGCCTTCAACGCCAACCTGGTCGGCGGCGTTGACGCCCTCGGCGGCAGAGGGGTTCACGGCGATCCACGGTTCGCTCTCGCCGAAGCCGGCACCAGAATCAACCGCGGCAGTCCACGGCATCGGCGTGCGGGCGTTGTCGCGGTTCATGTCGCTGATGCCGGGCAGGAGTTCCTCGAAGCTGCCGTGGCCGAACTGCTCGGATTCGCGCACGTAGTTGAGGACCTCGATGTCGCGGAACTGCTCGAGGCGCTCCCACGGGAAGTTCACCTGGCCGATTTCCTGGCCCTGGTACACGTACGGGGTGCCGCGGTGCGCGTGGAGCATGCCCGCAAGCGCCTTCGCGCTGCGCACACGCCACGCGGGGTCGTCGTCGCCCCAGCGGGACACGGAGCGAGGCTGGTCGTGGTTTTCGAAGTAGAGGGAGTTCCAGCCGCCTTCTTCGGCAACTTCGCGATCCCAGCGGGCGAGGTTGCCGGCGAGTTCGTGAAGGGGCAGCGGGCGCGACGGGTTGAACTTGTGCCCTTCGTGCTCGAGGCCAACGTGCTCGAACTGGAACACCATCTCGAGTTCGCCGCGCGAAGGTGTGGAGGTGAGGAGCGCGTCGTGGGTGGTGATCCCGGGGGTTTCACCAACATTGACGAACGTCTTGGGGTAGCGGTCGAAGACCTCGCGGCGCATCTCCTGCATGAATTCGTGGAAGCGCGGGCCGGTCATGACCATCGCGAAGGCAGAGCCGAGGCCGTCCTGCGTCGGCGGGCCGTCGGGGAGGCCTTCGGGCTTCGAGATGAGGTTGATGACGTCCATGCGGAAACCGTCGACGCCGCGGTCGAGCCACCAGCGCATCATGTCGTACACGGCTTCGCGGACCTCGGGGTTTTCCCAGTTGAGGTCGGGCTGCTTGCGGGAGAACATGTGCAGGTAGAACTGCTCGGTTTCTTCGTCCCACTGCCAGCCGGGGCCGCTGAAGGCGGAGTCCCAGTTGTTGGGTTCGGTGCCGCGTTCGCCGGGCTTCAGGCCTTCCACCTCGCGGGCGTCGCGCCAGATGTACCAGTCGCGCTTGGGGTTCTCGCGCGAGGAGCGGGATTCGCGGAACCATTCGTGTTCGTCGCTCGAGTGGTTGACGACGAGGTCCATAACGAGGCGGATCCCGTGCGCGTGGAGCTTTTCGATGAGTTCGTCGAAATCGTCGAGGGTGCCGAACATGGGTTCGATGTCGCGGTAGTTGGCGATGTCGTAGCCGTTGTCGTCCTGCGGCGAGGGGTAGATCGGCGAGAGCCACACGGTTTGGATGCCAAGTGCGGCGAGGTGGTCAACATGGTTGATGATGCCGCGGAGGTCACCGATGCCGTCGCCATTCGCGTCGGCAAAGGAGCGCGGGTAGATCTGATACACGACGCCGTTTTTCCACCAGTCGGGTTGGTCGGCGCCGGGGGCGTGGGCAAGCGGGGGCATGGGGCGAAGATTGTCGTTCATGTCTCCACGGTAGTCGAGATTTTTTCTTCGTAAAAGAAAGTCGGCTGGAAAGTTCGCTTTTTCCGGTGGGGTTTTGAGTCCGACGCTTGCTTTGCCTCGTCGCGCCCTCATCGTTCACCGGCCAGGACCGTCAAAGGCCCGGTTGTTACCGTGAGAGCACCAGCGCACATCAACCACAGGAGGTTTCCCGTGCCGGCGTTTTACTCAGATTCTGCGTCCCCATCGTTCTATGCGCTTACCGCGATTGCCGCGGCGGCCGGCGATACCGTTGCCCTTTCGCGCGACCCGCATTTCGTGAGCGCGGCGAAGCCGGCCCCGGAGCGCACGGTCGCACTCGTGAGTGGCGGGGGCGCTGGCCACGAGCCCATGCACGCGGGATTCGTGGGGCGCGGTGGTCTCGATGCAGCGGTGCCGGGCGAAGTGTTCACCTCCCCGCATTCACGCCAGATCTTCGAGGCGAGTCGCGCCGTGGCGAAGAGCGGCGGCGTGCTCCACATCGTCAAGAACTACACGGGCGATTGCATCAACTTCAATATCGCGGCGGAGCGCCTTTCGGCCGAAGGGATCGAGAGCGCGCAGGTCCTCGTCGATGATGACCTCGGCACCGATTCGGGCGCCGTGGGCCGCCGCGGCATTGCCGGCACGACCCTCGTGGAGAAGGTTCTTGGTGCTGCCGCCGATCAGGGCCTTGGCCTCGCGGAACTCAAGGAGCTCGGTGACGCGCTCGTCGCCGCCACGCGCTCCCTTTCGGTCGCTCGCCGTGCCCACACCTCCCCCGGCGCTGATCATCTCGCGTTCGATGTCGAGGAGGGCACGCTCGAGTACGGCGTGGGCATTCACGGCGAGAGCGCGAAGGAAACAATCGCGCAGCCGACGCTTGAAGAGCTCACGCAGCGCATGATTTCCGAGTTGCGCGAGGCCCTCGCCGAGAAGCTCGAGGCGAGCGCGGGCGCGCTGCTCTTCGTCAACGGCCTCGGCGGTCTCGCCCCCCTCGAGCTGCTGCACATCCAAACCGCGGCCCACGAAGCACTCGTGGAGGCTGGCCTCAACGTGCGCGTCGCGTTCTCGGGCAATTACACGACGGCGCTCGATATGGCCGGGTTCTCGATTACGCTCACAGCGCTCGAGGAGCAGTGGCTCGAATACGTGTGCGCGCCCCACGAAACGGTGGCCCTGCCCACCCCGCGCCTCGTGCCGGAAGGCTTCGACGTGCACGCGGGCCGCGAGGCCGAAAACGCGGGCGAAGACGCTGCTGAACATGAAGCCTCGGCTGGGGCGAAGCAGGCGTCGGACTGGCTTTCGACGTTCGTGGAAACGTTCGAGGGTTCCCGCGCGGCGCTCGATGAGATCGACCAGAAGGCCGGCGATGGCGACGTGGGCACGAATCTCGCGAACGCAGCGAAGGCGACGCTCACGCGCGCGAGCGGGGCAGATGCCGATCTCGCGGCCGACCTCACGTCGATCGCGGAGGGTTTCCTCAATGACACGGGCGGCTCCTCCGGCCCGCTGTTTGGCCTCGCCTTCCAGGAGATCGCGGCGGCGGCGAAGAACGGCACCTCACTTGTGGAGGGCGTGAAGGAGGCCCGCGCGGCGGTCACGCGCGTGGGCGGCGCCGAGCCGGGCGACCGCACGATCGTGGATGTGCTCGAGGCTGTTGCAACGTCGGGCGCTGAGAAGCTGGATGCCGCGGCGATCGGCGCCGCCATCGACGGTGCGGAGTCCACGAAGGAGATGTCGAGCGGTCGCGGGCGTTCGAGCTACCTCGGCGATCGCGTGCTCGGCACGCCTGACCCGGGCGCACTCGGCATGGCGCTCGCGCTCGCGCTCGTCGCGGAAGCGGCGGGTGCCGAGGTGAAGGCCGAGCGCGAACGGCTCGCCTCGCTCATCGGTTAGAGCCACCTGCCGTTCCACTTCATCAAGAACATCGCTCCCTTCCCGCACGGTGCGGGGAGGGAGCGATGCTTTCTTCATCAAAAAGCGGCGCGCGAGGCGCGTGCTCAGGGTCCAGTTACTTGGTCGAGCCTCGCATGACGCCCGAGATGATCCACTTCTGCGCGAACACGTACACGAGCATCATGGGCGCGATCGCCATGAGGTAGCTCGCGAAGGAGACCGGGTAGTTGGTGTTGAACTGGCCCTGGAACACGTACTGCGCGAGCGGGAGCGTCTGCGAGTCGGGGTCGGAGAGGATCACGAGCGGCAGCATGAAGTCGTTCCACGACCACAGGCACGTGAGGATGCCGACCGTCGCGTTCATGGGGCCCATGAGCGGGAACACGATCTTCCAGAACACAGTCCACGTCGAGGCGCCTTCGAGGCGCGCGGCCTCTTCAAGCTCTTCGGGAAGTGACTTCAAGAAGCTCACGTAGAGCAGGATGTTCATCGCGAGCCCGTACACGGTGTACAGGAGGATCAGGCCGGCTTCATTGTCGATGCCGAGCGCGGCCGTCTGCTTCACCACGGGCAGCATGATGATCGGGAACGGCACGAAGAGCGCCGCCACGAAGAAGTAGTAGAGGAACTGGAAGCTCTTGCGGTGGAGGTTACGCGCGATCGCGTAGGCCACCATCGAGTTCGTGAGGAGCGTGACGATCACTGCACCGACGGTGATGATCGCGCTCGTCATGAGGCGCTTCGGGAACTCGGTGAGGCGCCAGGCCTCCACGAAGTTGTCGAGGTTCCACTGGTTCGGCAGTCCGAAGCCGCTCTCAGCGAGTTCAGGTGCCGTTTTGAACGCGGTCACCACCGCGAAGTACAGCGGCACGAGGATCGTCAGGGAAAGAACGGCAACGAGGGCGGTCGCCCACCAGTTGGTGCGGTGGAGGCGGTAGCGGCGCTTGTTGCGCGCGGGCTTTCCGACGCTTGCTCCGCCCTTCTCGATGCTTTGGTTAGCGGGTGTTTCTGCGGCACCCGGGGTGGGGATCGACTGGGTACTCATGTCAGTTGGCCTCCTTCGACTGGAGGAATCGCAGCTGCGCGAACGACAGCACGATGAGGATGATGAAGTAGATGACGCCGTTCGCCGTCTGGTAGGCGAATTCGCCGCCCTGGAAGCCGTTCTTGAAGATCAGGAACGAGATCGATTGGGTGGCGGTGCCGGGGCCGCCCTCGGTGAGGGCGACGACCTGGTCGAACACGCCAAGGGAGTTCTTGAAGCTCAACACGACGTTGATCGTGAAGAACGGCATGATCAGCGGGAACGTGATTTTCCAGAACTGCTTCCACTTGTTCGCGCCGTCGAGCGAGGCGGCTTCGTAGACCTCTTCGGGCACGGTTTGCAGGCCCGAGATGTAGATGAGGGTCGTGAAGGCGACGCCCTGCCACACGCCCACGAACACGATCGCGAGCCACGCGAGGCTCTCATTGGCAAGCAGCGAGGAGGAGAGCCATTCCCAACCGAGCCACTGGCCGATGAGCGGAATGTTGTTCGTGAACAGGTAGCTGAAGATGTACGAGACGATCAGCACGGGAAGCATGTACGGGAGGAAGAAGATTCCGCGAAAGAGGTTCTTCGCCTTGATCGCCGAGTTCAGTAGGAGCGCGAGAACCATCGCGATGACGTTCGTCGCAAGCGTCGAGGAGATCGCGAAGAGGAACGTGAAGCCGTAGCTTCCCCAGATCACGTCGTCCTGGAACAGGAACTTATAGTTGTCGAGGCCCACGAAGCGCCAGTCGCCGTAGCCCTGGTAATTCGTAAACGTGTAGAAGATGCCCTGGATCAGGGGCCACACGAGCAGGGCCACGAAGATGATGATCGCGGGAATGACCATCCACACGTGGGCGGGATCGATTCGCTTCTTTTTTGAGCGAAGCACCGGCGCGGAGCCGGATTTTGTGTGCGTTGCAGACACGGTGGCTTCTCCTTACGCCGTCGCGGCCATGCGCTTCGTGACCTTGTCCCACTGCGTGTCGAGCGTCTTAATGAACGCGTCGATGTTGTGGTCGATCAGGAACTGCTGCATGTAGTTGTTGAGGTTCACTCCCTGGGGGAAGTTGTGGTCGGAGTAGGTCGCGACGAGGTTGTTCGCGAAGTAGTCCTGGAGTCCCTGGAGCGCGGGGTCATCCGGCTCGGTGCCCTTGAGGGTCGGGAAGGCCACCTGCTCCTTGCAGTAGGCGAGCACGTTCTCTTCCCGCATGACGTAGCGGATGAAGTCGAGGGCTTCTTCCTCGTGCTCGGGTTCGACGCCCATCGTGAGTGCCACGTCCACGCCGGAAACCACGCGTGTGTCGGCGGGGTCGTCGGCAGGGGTCGCGAAGGTGCCGAGGTTGATGTCGGGGTTGTAGGAGCGGATCGCGGGGATCGCGTAGGTGCCGTGCACGTAGATCGCGCCCTTGCCCTGGGCGAAGCCCTGGTTGCCGCCGTTGTAGTCGACCTCGTACTTGTTCTTATTGCCCATCTTGGCGATCTGGTTCATCTTCTCGAGCACGGGGCGGAGGTCGTCGAATGTCGTGTCCCCGTCGAGGCGCTTTTGGTACCACTCGGCAACGTTCGGAAGGAAGTTGCCGGAGATCGACGAGAACATGGGCGCGCCGGTCCAGTTATCGCGGAAGCCCCAGTAGAACGGGTCCACGCCGCCCGCAGAGAATTCTTCGGCTGCGGCGATGAGGTCGTCCCATGTTTTGGGCGGCTCGATGCCGAAGTCGTCGAAGATGTCCTTGTTGTAGATCATGCCCGAGCCGTTCGTGGAGAGCGGCAGGCCGTTGACCTCGCCTTCCGCACCGGCGCCGAGGCTTGGGAGGATCTCGCCAACGGCTTCCTGGACGTCGCCGAGAAGGTCGGTCTTCGCGAAGTCGTAGAACACGCCCGAGCGGGCGATCGAGCCGAAGTTGTAGTCGCCGTTGATCGAAACGATATCGGGCATGTTGTTCTTCACGAGTCGCACGCGCAGCGCCGTAGCGTTGTCGGCCTGGAAATTTTGGCGCACGTGAACGTTGTTCGATTGCGCGTTGAAGTTCTCGCAAATCGAGTTGAACAGGTCGATGGCCTCGGATTTAAACTGGAAATATTCGAGCGAGGTGCCGCCCGAGTTCGAGCCGCCGCATCCCGCGAGCGCGCCGAGGGTCCCGAGACCCGCCATGCCCGCGAGGAAGCCGCGACGGGTGGTGGTCGCCATGGTTTCTCCTTGAGGTGCGTCTTCAATGACCTACTTATTTTCGTTATAAAATAAATCTCCGTCAAGCGCATTCCCCGAAGTGGGAGGCAAGTCGCGCTACACCCCGCAGCATCTGGCAAAGTTGAGTACCGTGAACACCCCAACCGTCCCCGAGCGCCTCACGCTCGACACACTCCCGCCGTCGGCAAGGCGCGTGTACCTCGAACTGCTCCGCTACGGGCCGCTTCCGCGCACGCAGCTCGCCGAGCGCCTCGGCCTGAGCGCCGCCTCCCTCACGCGCGTCACGACCCCGCTCGTTGAAGCAGAGCTCATGCTCCAGGGCGCCCCCGTTCCGAGCGAGGTGGGCCGGCCCGCAATCCCCCTCTCGGTGAACCTCACGAGCTTCGCCCTCATCGGGGTATCCATCACCCACGAAAGCCTCGTGGCGATCGCCACGGACGCGCGGGCGACCGTGCTCGACTCACGCACACTCCGCCTCACCGACCTGCAGCCGAACACGGTTCTCCGCGAAGCAAGCACCCTCATCGCTCAGCTGCGCGAATCGCTGGCCGCCTCCCACCCCGCGCTCCCCATTGCCGCCATCGGCGTGAACATCGGAGCGCAGATCGACGGCGGGCGCATCGTCCGCGAAGCCCCGTTCCTCGAGTGGACGAACGTGCACGCCGCCGATCGGCTTGAAGAACTCACCGGTCTCCCCGTCCTCATCGTGCATGACCTAACCTCCCTTGCCGAAGCCGAGAACTGGTTCGGCGCGGGCCTTGAAGCCTCGAGGTTCATCGTGGTGACCGTCGGAATTGGCACGGGGTTTGCCCTCGTGATGGACGGACGGGTGATCACGGACGAGAACACGGGTTTCGGCACGATTACCGGCGCCATCCGGGGCGCCGACTGGCCCGATTTGAGCGGCGCCCGCCCCCTCACCGTCGAGGAGTCGGCGCGCGCGGCCCGCAAGGTGGGCCGGCTCGTGGGCACGGCCGCCGCGTTCACGATGCCGCAGGCCGTCGTCATCTCCGGTGAGGGCGCGCGGTTCCTTGCCGGCAACGAGGAGGAGCTCGACGCGGGTATCGCCGAAGTGAGGCACGTGAGCGCGAGCGGCCTCGACATCCAGCTTCGCGAGCACGATTTCGCCTTCTGGGCGCGCGGCGCGGCGACCGCCGCGATCCAGTGGATCCTCGGCGTGGGCGAGATGGCCGCTCGCTAGACTCGACGCATGGCTACAAAGCGCATGGACAGCACGCAAAGCAACCCGAGCCCCCTCACCTCGGAACTGATCGTCATCACGGGCGCCTCCGCCGGTATCGGCGCGGCTCTCGCTCAGAGGCTCAGCGATAGCGAATGCCGCCTGATCCTGCTGGCACGGCGCGAGGAGAAGCTCAAGCCGCTCGCGAAGGAAACCGGCGCGGCGTACTACCCCGTTGACCTTTCGGATGCCGACGCCGTCGCAGAGGTGTGCGAGAGGATCCTCGCCGAGCACGGCACGCCCGACATCCTCATCAACAACGCCGGCTCGGGGCGCTTCCTCAGCATCGAGGAGACGAGCCCCAAGGAAGCGCGCGAGCAGATGGCGCTGCCCTATTTCGCGGCATTCGACATGACGCGCGGCCTCATCGAACCGATGCTCGCCCGCGGCAGCGGCACGATTTTCCAGATCAACTCCCCCGTCGCCCAGATCGCGTGGCCCGGCGCCGTGGGATATGCCGCCGCTCGCTACGCCGTTCGCGGCTTCACCGAGGCCCTGCGCCAGGACCTTCACGGCACCGGGATCAACGTCGGATCAATGACCCCCACGCGCGTCCACTCCGACTACTTCAAAGCCAACCCCAACTCCGAAAGACGCGTCCCCAAAGTCGAGCTGCTCGTGGGCACAATGACCCCCGACGAGGTTGCCGAAGCCACCGTCCACGCCCTCGAACACCGCCCCAACAAGGACTCGAACGCCCCGTGGCGCTGGGCGCTCAGCGCCCCGATCGCGCGCGCACTCCCCGCGCCATTCCTGTGGCTTTTCCGGGCCACGGGCCACAAGCGCCCGCGCGGCCGGATCGGGGGCAGGCTTCTCGAGCGGGGCCGACGCCTGCCGCGCGGCTAAGTGTTTTGCTGATTGAGCATCGAGCGCATCGCCCCACGAAAAAGAAACCAACGAAGCAGGCTCACTGCACCAGGTTGCGGCGCGGGCACAAGGAGACTGATCGGTTGCTTTCGCTACCTCAGTCGCACAGTCGCCTTACATGCGAAAAGTAGTACCGGAAGCGCGAGACACCAGATGCTCCTCCGCTCTAGACTTCACCTATGTCACGGCTCACATTTTGGAGATTTGGCGGCCTTCCCGCAGCTCTGGCGCTAGCACTAGGCGCTCTGGCGGGGTGCACACCAACAGCAGAGCAAGCTACTCCTCCGAGCACTACGGACGCGACACCCCGCCCCTCCGTCAAAAACGCGACTCCAGGGAAAGAAAGCGATCCTGCCGATCAGAAAAAGGATCCAAACAATCTAGCTCCTCCGAAAACAGAGTCCAGGAACGTCACCCCGGGGGATCCGCACTTTGCGCTAGAGATACTCCTTGGCACTCCTGGCGCAATAGAAGACCACCCAACACTGCCAAGCGGAGGGACTGCGGAGAGTTATGTTTCTTCCACTACGCCGTTCAAGGTCGAATCGGTGCTAGATAGCAGCGGTCCGCGAACGTTTCATTTTTACTGCACAGAAGAAGCTGCTCAGTTCACTTTCACAACCCAGACGAGCGACCTTGTGCGTTCCGGGCCTTGCTCCCCCAATAGGGTCGTAAGCTTCACGCTTCCCGCGAGCGCCTATAGAGACGGAAAATTGGTCCTCAACATCGATTCAAGTATTGCTGGCACGCCCGTAGAGGTACTCACGGAGAGAAAAAACCAATGACACTCACGAATGTCACACAGTCAGCCTAAGCGGAATTGCAGTCGTCGCCCTATCCTCATCACATCTCGCAACTACCCATGAATAAACGGCATTGGATTTCGTTGACGCCGGGGCCGAGCCTCAGCACGGATCTCGTGCGTGAACTCGTGACGGAGTCCTCTCTCCTTGTTGTGGAGAAACTGCCTCGAGCTCAGAGACCGATCGACCCGAGCGTAAAATTTTCTTCCAAACTCTAGGGTTTGCCCGTACGATGGTTTCACGCGCAGCGTTGCGCACCTCCTGGTGAGCGGCGCCGCACCCTGATCCCTCGACTGCGTCGACGCACGCCCTAGGAGTTTTTATGCAGGTCATCGACATCGTGGTGGTGATCGCGTACCTCATCGCGACCGCCTGGCTCGGTTTGAAGCTCAGCGGAAAACAATCGGACGCCAAGGACTACTTCCTCGGCGGTCGGGACATTCCGTGGTGGGCGGTGTGCCTGAGCGTCGTTGCCACGGAAACGAGTGCGCTCACGGTCATTGGCATTCCGGTCATGAGTTTCGTGGGCGACATCAGTTACCTGCAGCTCGGCTTCGGCTACATCGTGGGCCGAGTGATCGTCGCCTACCTCCTTCTCCCCCGGTATTACGACGGCGAGATGGTCACGGCCTACGCCTACCTCGGCAAGCGCTTCGGTTCGGCCACCCAAACCACGGCGGGCGTCACGTTCCTGTTCACGCGCCTTCTTGCCGACGGTGTCCGCGTTCTCGCTGCGGCCATTCCTCTCAAGATCATTCTCGACGGCCTCGGGGTGCACACGAACTACTTCGTCATCATCGTCGTGCTTGCGGTCGTCACGATCCTCTATACGTTTATCGGCGGTATTCGCGCGGTCGTGTGGGTCGACGTGGTGCAAATGTGCCTCTATGTCGCGGGCGGCCTGCTCGCGATCATCGTCGTAAGCTCCTCGCTCGGCTTCTCGTGGTTCAGCGATGCGGTCGAGGCCGGAAAAACGAACCTCTTCATTCTGGGCGAGAACCCCATCAGCGGCGCCTCGGGCCTCATTCCGTCCTTGCTCGGCGGCACCGTGTTCGCGATGGCCTCGCACGGCTCGGATCAGCTGATCGTGCAGCGCCTGCTCGCGTGCCGCACGAAGGCGGAGGCGCAAAAGGCGCTCATTGCCTCGGGCTTCCTGGTGGTCGTGCAGTTCGCGATCTTCCTCGTGGTGGGGCTCGCCCTATGGGGTTGGTACAACCACGCCACACCCACCGAGCTTGGGCTCACGCGCGACGACGAGATCTTCCCGAAGTTCATCATCGAGGGCCTGCCCGCGGGTGTTTCGGGCCTGCTCCTCGCAGGCATCCTTGCGGCCGCGATGTCGACCCTGTCGTCATCGCTTTCGGCGCTCAGCTCGTCGACCGTCACGGACGTCGTGGCGAAGCTGCGCCGCACTCCCATGACGAAGGACGACGAGCTCAATACGGGGCGCGTCGCCACGATCGTGTGGGGCCTTTTGTTCATTCTTCCCGCAACGTTCTTCCGCAGCGACGAGGGCAGCATCGTGGTGCTCGCTCTTGGCATCGCGGGCATTACCTACGGCGGGCTGCTCGGCGCGTTTGTGCTTGGCATCGTCAACAAGCGGGCACGCACTCTCGATGCGAATATCGCGTTCCTGTGCGCGGTCGCAACCAACGCGTTCTTCTTCGTGATGGAGAAATACGTCGTGGGCGAGGTGTGGATCGCGTGGCAGTGGTACCCGCTGCTCGGCGTGCTCGTGACCCTCGCGGTTGGCGGCCTGCTTTCTCTCAGGCATTCGAGCCCGGCCGAGGTTGAACCCCTCGACCGGGCTGCGTAGGTCGCCGAGCAAAGCCTCGTTTACTCGTGCGCGCCGGGCAGGTGTGCCTGCCAGGCGAGCGCGACCTCCACGAGCGTGAGGATCGCGATCACGGCGCCGCCAATGAGCATCGCCGTGTAGCTGAAGATCGTGCTGAGCGCCGCGAGGAGCATCGGCACGAAGAAGCCAAGGTAGGCGATCGAGTAGAACACGGCGGTGAGGCCGGCAAGGTCGTCGGGCCCGGCGAGGCGCTGAACTTCGCTGAGGCCGGCCACGAGCGCGAGGCCGTAGCCGCAGCCGAGGGTCGCGGCGGCGATGAGGCCGATCGTGAGGCTCGTCGTGGACGCGGCGCCGGCGGCGAATACCGCGCCGGTCGCCACGATCGCCATGGCGATCACGGAGGCACGTGCACTGCGGTGAGTGTCGATCTTCTTGCCAACGGTCTGGATGCCCACGCCGAAGCCGAGGGTCACGGCGGTCATGATGCCCGCGAACGCGATCGGGTAGTCACCGGCGCGATCCTTGAGCAGAGCGGGAAGAACGGCGTAGGCGGTGCCACATGCACCGAAAACCCACGGCGCGACGGGAAGCACCACGCGCAGGAAGCGCTTGTGCGCGGCCTTCGGAACGATGAGCTTCGACATGAGCGTCTCGGCACCCGAGGCGGGTTCATTCTCGGCAGGAAGGTGACCTGGTGTGCGCGTTTCGGGCGCGGTGAAGAGCCACAGACCGGTCACGATCGTGATGAGGATGTGCAGCGCATACGAGGTGCGGGTTGGCCACGGGCCCCACTGCGCGAGGATCGCGGCCACGAGGGCACCGGCGAGGAAGCCCGTGGTGAGGGCGAGCGACGCCCTGCGGGCACCTGCGGCGGGGTTGGCTCCGGAGGCGTCGGAAATTTCCTTGATCCACGCGGTGCCGATCGCCATCACGAGACCGAGCGCGAGCCCGCAGAGGATGCGGCCGATGCCGATCATGAGGGGCGAGCCGGGAGCAAGCATCAACATAAGGCTGCCGAGGAGGCTGAGCGGTGCGGCGGGCAGCAGAATCGGGCGGCGACCGTAGACGTCGGAGAGGGGCCCACCGATCATGAGAGCCGGGACGATCCCGAGAACGTAGGCACCAAGCAGACCATCGACGACGAGGTCGGAGAAGTTCGAGACCTCGCGATACATCACGAGAAGCGGGGTGAATTCGTTACCGCCCCACGCGATCGCGAAGATCGACGCCGCCACCGGCCACCACGCGCCGGCCGGGAGATCCGGCAGGGGGCGCGAGTCTTCGGGGAGGGTTTCGGGGATCGCTTCGAGTACGTGGGCGTGGTCCGACGCCGGGACGGCCGGCATCGAGGCCGTGTCAGTGGCGCTCACTGGCTTAAGTCTCCTTGGGATACGAGAAATGTGGATGGGATGCGACTTCGCCGGCGCCAGCCCGACTATCTTTACATTCATAACGACCTTACGGCTATTGTTTCCTTCGTTTTGTATGTCATTTCATAACTACCGAGCGTGGGAGAGACACGCGGAGCACTCCACCACGCAGTGAGGGCCCGCTTCCTCGGGTCTAGGCTTAAGGCGTCGTCTACGCCTACCCGGCGCGCCCATGGAGGATTTCGTGAACACCGCCCCCGCATTCGTCACCGCTGCCGTGCGCGACGAAAGCCGCATCCAGACTCGACTGATCGACAGGGTGGCCGCCGCAAGCGACGCCTCCCACTACCTCTTCACCCCCGAAGCTGTCGTCCTTGCCGATACGGCACGCGAGGTCGCCACGCTCCTCAAAGGCGCGAACGCCGCCAAGAGTCCCGTCGCCTTCCGCTCGGGCGGCACGAGCCTCTGCGGCCAATCCGCGAGTCCCCACGTTCAGATCGACGTGCGCCAAAACTTCCGCCACATCGAAGTCCTCGACGAGGGCGCGCGCGTGCGAGCCGGATCGGGCGCCACGATCGCGCAGGTCAACGCGCGCCTTCGCCGCTTCAAGCGCCGCCTCGGCCCCGACCCCGCAAGCGAGGCCGCGTGCACGGTCGGCGGCGTCGTCTCGAACAACTCGAGCGGCATGGCCTGCGGCACGGAGTACAACACCTACAAAACCCTCGAATCGATGGTCATGGTGCTACCGTCGGGCCTCACCCTTGACACGAGCGATCGGGACGGGGCCGACGCTCGCCTGCGCACCAACGCGCCCGACATCCACGAGGGCCTCTCGCGCCTTCGCGAAAGGGTCGTATCGAACCCCGAGAGTGTGCGCATCATTCGCGAACGCTTCGCACTCAAGAACACGATGGGCTACGGCATCAACGCGTTCCTCGATGCCGAGCGCCCCATCGACATCCTCGAAAAGCTCGTGATCGGAAGCGAGGGGACGCTTGCGTTCATCGCCGAGGCGACGTTCCGCACGGTCCCGATCCCGGCGCTCACGACGAGTGCGCTCGCCGTGTTCCCCACGCTCGATGCGGCTACCCGAATCCTGCCCGAGCTCGTGGACTCGGGGGCGGCGACGCTCGAGGTCATGGACTCGACCTCGATCGCGGTGGGCCAGAGGCTCGCCCGCGTGCCCGAGCAAATCCAGGGCTTCGCGCCGAGCACGGAAGCGGCACTGCTCATCGAGTACCGCGACGACGAGCACGAAAAACTCGCCGCGGCTCAGCGCGCCGGCGAGGAGATCCTGCGCGCCCACGAGCTACGCTCCCCCGCCGTTTTCTCCGAGGATCCACGCATGCGCGCGACCGCATGGGCGCTGCGCAAAGGCCTGTACGCCTCCGTCGCGGGCGCGCGCGAAAGTGGCACAACCGCACTCCTCGAGGACGTCGTGGTCCCGCCCGCGAACCTCGCCGACACATGCGGTGACCTGCACGAGCTGTTCGACGAACACGGGTATAAGAACTCCGTGATCTTCGGCCACGCGAAAGACGGCAACATCCACTTCATGCTCACCGACCGCTTCGAGAGCGACGCCGCCCGCGAGCGCCTTGGCGCCTTCACCGAGTCGATGGTGGACGTGGTGCTCGCTCGCGGCGGCAACCTCAAGGCCGAGCACGGCACGGGCCGCGCGATGGCGCCGTTCGTGCACCGCCAGTACGGCGACGAACTCTACGAGGTCATGAAGAGCATCAAGCACCTCGTGGATCCCGCGGGGATCCTCAACCCGGGCGTGCTCATCGAGGACGACCCGAAGGCCCACCTCGAGAACTTCAAGCTCAACCCCACGATCGAGGTCGAGGCCGATCGCTGCGTCGAGTGCGGCTACTGCGAGCCGGTATGCCCGAGCAAGGACCTCACGCTCACGCCGCGCCAGCGCATCGTGGTGCGCCGCGCCGAGGAGCGTGCCCGCAACGCGGGCGATGCGGCCACGGCGGATGAGCTCGCCAAGGACTACGACTACGAAGGCATCGACACGTGCGCCGTGGACGGCATGTGCGTCACGGCGTGCCCCGTGGGGATCAATACGGGACTTCTCGTCAAGCGACTGCGCCGCGAGAACACGAACGCTGTCGAATCCGGCGCGTGGAAGGCCGCGGCAGCGTCGTGGGGTGCGATCACGCGCGGCGCCGCGGTTGGGCTCTCGGTCGCGGATAAGGTTCCGGCACCTGCCGTGGGGGCGGCAACGAGCGTGGGCCGACGCTTGCTGGGCGAGGACACCGTGCCGAAATACACGAAGGATCTGCCGGCCGGCGGGAAGGCTCGCGGCACCCTCGGCGAGCGCGCAGAGCATCGGGCTGTCGGCTCGAACTTGCCCGGCCGCCTGTTCGGGGCGCCGAATGGCGAGGTCGCGGGTATCTATGTTCCCGCGTGCGTCAACACGATGTTCGGCGGGGCCGCGCCAGGTGGAAACGTCGTCTCCGCGTTCGAAAAACTTCTCGCGAAGGCGGGCCTCGCGCTTCTTATTCCGAAGGGCATCGATTCCACGTGTTGCGGCACGCCGTGGACGTCGAAAGGCAAAGCCAAGGGGCACGAGGTCATCTCCGCGAAGACCCGAAAGGTGGTGGACGCCGTGCGCGAGCTCGACCTGCCGATCGTGAGCGACGCCGTGAGCTGCACCGAGGGCTTCGCGGCGATCCTTGAGCGCGACGGTGCCGACGTCATCGATGCCGTGCAGTTCACCGCCGATCATCTTCTTGAGCGCCTCGACATCGACCGCTCAAGCGAACACGTGATTCTCCACCCCACGTGCTCCTCCACGCAGATGGGACTCAATCCCGCTCTCACGAAGATCGCTGAGGCCGCCTACGCGAAGGTCACCGTGCCCGATGCGTGGGGTTGCTGCGCCTTCGCGGGCGATCGCGGCATGCTCCACCCCGAGCTCACCGCCTCGGCAACGGCAGCCGAAGCAGCCGAAGTGAAAGCCCTCGGCGCCGACCACCACGCCTCCCTCAATCGCACGTGCGAAATCGGCATGACCCGCGCAACGGGAAAGACCTACCGCCACGTGCTCGAGCTACTCGCCGAGCGCGCGCGGTAGGCCTTCGAAAGAGTTGATTTAGGCGGCGCCGTGCTCGAGAAGGAACGCGCGCAGCTCAGCGAGGTCATCGGCGCCCACGACGTCGATACCCGCATCGAGCTGCATCTGCCACAGGATCTCGCGACGCTTGGGCAGAAGCTCGGGAACACCCCACAGGCGCGAGCGCGCGCCGATCGCGTGGGCACCGTCGGAAAACTCCTTGAGCGAACGGAACTGCTCTTCCGGGCGCTCGCCGAAGCCCTGCCAGCCCCACGTCGCCCAATCCTCCGAGATGAGTGGCATGTCGAGCGAGCTGATCTCGCCGCCGAGGTCACCCTTGTGGCCGTCGGCCGAGCCGAACCGCACCGGGTTGTCCTTGATGAGATCGTACGGGCGACCGCCCGTGTACACCACGCGCACGGGATTCTCGACGACGGTGCCGCAGCGATCCACGTGCCAGAACACGTCGCTGTAGGGCGCAAGCAGCTTCTCGATCGCGGGAAGCTGCTTCTCGCCCTGGTCCTTAATGTCGATGAGGAGCTGGAACGGGCCGTCGTAGCCCGGGAACACGTGACCGCCGTTGGAGCGCACGAGCGCCGCGAGCGGCTTCACGTAGAACTCCTCGAGGGAGCGGCCGCTTGCCGTGCCGAGGCGGGTGTGGCCAAGGAGGATCTGCCCGCCCTCAAACCACACGTCCGCCTCAACCGAGCAAAAGCCCTGCGCAAGCGCATCCCACAGCGGGTGCGTGTGCAGGTAGTCGTTGTGGGCGTGAGCGCGAGCGAGCGGGCTCTTCGGCGCCCACCCCTCGGGCGCGGGGTTCTTGAGGCTCGCATCGAACGGGTTATCGAGAAGGCGCGGGGTGTCGTTCTCGTCGCGCTCAAAAAGCGGTGACGCGCTCGCGGGCGCGAGGGTTGCGGCACTCGCGGCGGTCGCGGCGGCTGCGGTCAGGAAGGTCCGACGGTTGAGGGCCATGCGGGGTGTCCTTTCATGCGGTGTGTGTCCTGGGCGGGCGATGGAAATGAGGCTCGATTCCGCGGGGCATAACCCCCGCGAAACCGGCCCCACTCGTGTTCACGAAACCGTGATCACTCGACCTCGAAGAAGATCGGGTTGGTGTACATCCACGTGTCGATCCACGGGCTTCCTGCGCCGTTCTCGCCACCGTGGGGAATCGGGCCGGCCGGATCAACATCGCTGCCCATCGGGCCCACACCCGAGCGCTTGCCATCGCTTCCGCGCAGGCGAAGGTAGCCGCTTTCCTCGACGGCGCCGAGGTCGAATTCGACCGTGAACTTCTCACGCCCGTGGCCCGCGGTGTCCTTGCGCTCAACGACCTTGGTGTGAGGGGCCGTCGTCGTGTTGACGTCCTCGACCGGGCCAGTGATAAGCCCGCGGATGAGGTCGATGTGCGCGAGCTCCGGGAGAATCCCCGCGGAGTTTTCCTTCGTCGTGGGTGTGACGCTCACGCGCAGGCCAAGCTCGGTGCCGGCCTTGACCTTGAGGGTGTCACCGAGAGTCACGGGCTCGGCGCTGTCGTCCTTCGCGAAGAGAACGACCTCGAGGCCGGAGATGAGGTGACCGTGCTCGATCCAGATGCGGCCGGCGCGCATGGCCTCCATGACAGCTTCGTAGGAGCGGCTCGTGGCGCCCACGTGCGTGCGGGAGAACTGGCCGGGCCAGTAGTCGCTTCCGCCCTGAGCTTCGTTCGTGTTGACGGGAACGGGGCGGCGACCCGCGCGGTTGAAGTTGCCGAGGCTCGCGCCTTCCTCCCAGCCGTCACCCTTCGGGTAGTCGCCCACGCGGTAGGTGTCGTGGGTCTTGAGGTGGAAGTCGGAGTTCGAGGTGATCCAGTAGCGGCGGCCCTCAGAGAGCAGCGAGTCCCACATGCCACCCACGACCGAGGTGAGGTAGTCGAAGCCGCCGCGCGTGCGGAAGGCTTCGTCGGGGTAGTGCGGCGAGGAGTCCGGGCGACGGTTGTTCTCGTATTCGCCGCGCTGGAACTTCGGGTCGCGGTTGAGGCCGAAAGCCGAGCCCTGGGCACCGGGGGCACCTTCCATACCGAGGTAAATGTCGCGGTCCGCGTCGTGCCACGCGCGAAGCTCGAGCGGCGAGTCGATGCAGTAGCGGCTCGGGTGGTTCGCGATCACGATCGCGTCATCGATGAAGCCTTCGCCCTTCTGCTGGCCGAGCCAAGCGATAGCCTCGCACGCCTTCTTCTGCTGAAAATCTTCCTCGGGCGAATCGAGCGCGGGCTTTTCCCAGCCGTTGAGCTTGCCGTCAAACTCGAGCTCGAAGGTGCGCAGCACGCGAGCCTCGTTGATGCCGGGGGCAACGAGAACGGTGCAGTGCTCGGCCGCGGGGATGTACCACTCGATGCCCTGGAAAACCATGAGCTTGCGCTCGTCACGGGCCTTGCGAATAAGGCGGTTCGCCTCCCACACGCCACCCTCGTTGGCGTGGCCCCAGTTCGAGTGCTCGGTGAAGGCGATGACGTCCACACCGAACTCTTCGGCCTTATCCATGATCATTTCCATCGTGTACTTCGCATCGTGGCTGTAGAGCGAGTGCACGTGGTGGTCAACGACGAGCCATTCAAGACCGGTCTCGGCGGGTGCGAGATCCTGGCTCTCGGTCGCGCCGGTGGTGGTCACGGGGGTTTCTTCGGCGATAGCGGAGCCGGTGGCTGCGGCCGCGGCGGCACCTAGGGCACCGGCGGCAACGCTGCCGCGCAGCACGGTGCGTCGGCTCGGGGCGAGCAAGGAGGCGTGGGGGGAGCGGAGCTCGGTCATGGGGAATCTTTCTCTCGAGGCGTCGGGGAGACCAATGAGAACGCTAAAGGGAGGAAATGAATAGCGAGTAACGAGTTGGGGGCGAAATTCGACACCGGCGAGTTACCCAGTGTTCACTATGGCCTGTCACAGTTGTCCTCGCTAACCCACTCCCCGCGCCCCAAGGAACGTGTAGAACCATGCAACTCTCCCTCCCGCTCCGCCGCTCGGCTGCCCTCGCCGGCGCCGCAGCACTCCTCGCCCTCCCCCAAGTTGCCGCTGCGGAAACCAAGGTCACTCTCGACGATTCCGTGACGGCCACGATCGAGAATGCCGAGGGCGTCCAGGCACACGGCGCACTCGATGCAGACCCCTTCACCTACACCGTGAAATCCCGCGTGAAGTGCGAAGAGCCCTACGTTGATGGCGCCCGCACCGTCTTCGTCCAGGGTGAAGGCGAGAAGGCGACACGCGTGGTCATGTCGGGAATCGACTCCCTCGAAAACGACGGCACGGTCATCAACCCGATCGACGCGAGCTTCGTGGACATCGCCGCGACGGGCGAGGCAAACCTCCAGATCGAATGCGTAAAGATCGACAACGGCATTCCTCAGCCCGCGCCCCAAGCGATCGTCCAGCCGCTCACGATCACGGAGAAAGAGTGGCAGATGAAGGGCATCTCCTTCAGCGAGGTCGCCGATCCCACCCCCGCGCCGAGTGACAACGGCGGCGCTGAGGGCGGTGTGAACGACGGGGACACGGGCGCAGTCGCCCCGGCCGAACCGCCGGCTAAGGCTCCTACAGCGTCCGACGGCGGCGAAGCCAACGGCCCCGGAAAGGCTGAACCGTCGAAGCAGGCCCCCGCGAAGCCCTCGAAGGGCTCGGGTCAGGCGAGCGGCGCTCACGGCTTCATGCCGCGCACGGGCGCTGAGATCGCCGCAACGGCCATCCTCGCCCTCGCGCTCATTGGCGGTGGCGCCTTCGCCGTGATCCGCATGCGCAAGAACTAAACAGCAAGAGGCACAAGGGAGGGCCCGGGCGATTGCCCGGGCCCTCCCTTATCGCGATGAGGTGTGCAGCGCCTAGCCCCAGAAAACCTCGCGGGTTGCCGGCTCAGTCTTCGCCACCAGCTTGCCGTCCCTGTAGGAACGGACCACGGGCGCGTTGAAGTTGAGCGCCTCAACCCAGTTCGGTGCATCGAGCACAACGAAACGGGCGGGGTTACCCACCTCGATGCCGTAATTCTCAAGGCGCAGCGTGCGCGCTGCATTGTGAGTCACGAAATTGTAGGATTCCGCGATCTGCGGGTACCCCATCATCTGCGTGACATAGAGGCCGTTCAGCACAATGTCGCGGAGGTTCCCCGTGCCGAGTGGGTTCCACGGGTCGCGGATATCGTCGGTCCCGAAACTCACGTTGATGCCCGCCTCCGTGAGCTCCTTGACGCGCGTGACGCCGCGGCGCTTCGGGTAGGTATCCATGCGGCCCTGCAAATGCGTGTTCACCATGGGGTTGGAGACGAAGTTGATGCCGCTCATCGTGAGCAGGCGCAGCAGACGCACGAAGTAGGCATTGTTGTAGGAATGCATCGCGGTGGTGTGCGACGCGGTGACCTTCTCCCCCATGCCGAACTCGAGTGCGCGCGTCGCGAGAGTCTCGAGGCCGCGCGAGGCCTCATCGTCGATCTCGTCGCAGTGCACATCCATGAGCAGGCCGCGATCGCGCGCGAGCTCGCACGCAAAGTTGAGCGAGTCCACCGAGTACTCGCGCGTGAACTCGAAGTGGGGAATCGCGCCGATCGCATCGACGCCCATGTCAGCGGCCTTGACCATGAGGTCGCGGCCATTCGGGAACGAATCGATACCTTCTTGCGGAAACGCCACGATCTGAAGCGTGATGAGCTCGGCAAGCTCATCGCGCAGCTCAAGCATCGCCCGTAGCGCCGTTAGCTCGGGATCGGTCACATCCACGTGCGTGCGCACGTACTGCACGCCGAAGCTCGCCTGGTCACGTGCCACGCGGCGCACGCGCTCCTTGACGTCCTCGACACTCAAGGTCTTCTTTCGCTCGCTCCAGCGTTCGATGCCCTCGAAGAGCGTGCCGCTCATGTTCCACTTCGGCTCACCCGCGGTGAGAACCGAGTCGAGGTGAATGTGGCTCTCCACAAAAGGCGGGAGCGCGAGGCGGCCCTCGGCGTTCCACGTTTCTTCACCGGGTTCGGCGGCGAGATTGGGTTCGATGTGGGTGAAGCAACCGTCGGAAATGCGAAGGTCAACCGAGCCCTCACGGCCCGGAAGGGAGACGTTCTGGATAAGCACAGGGCAGCCTTTCTCTTGGTGGGGAGAGGGTAAGGGCGGGAGACCACTCGAGTGAAACCCGCAGGACCCCCGGTGGGCGACGCCCGCCACGCGAGCGGGGTGCCCAGAGATTGAGGCGGCGCGACCCACCTGACAGGAGCGAACCGCGCCGCACCCACAAGTGTTCTTAGCGGCGCTTCGTCAAGGCTACGCCCACGAGGTGAATGGCGATCGCGACCGCGACCGCGTTGAGGGCCGAGATCCCCCACGGCACGAAGTAGCCCACGAGGCCGCCGGCAATCACGCCGATGACCGCGTGCGGAGCGATCGTCTGCTCCTTCGCGTTCGGGTCGAGGTAGGCGTGCTTGCGCACGAAGAAATCCACGATGAGGATCGCGCCAATCGGCGGCAGTGCCGCGTTGAGGAAGCTCAGCCAGCCCACGAAGTTCTCGTAGAGCCACAGGGCGCTCACCGTGCCGAAAATGCCCGCAATGAGGGTCATGGGGCGGGTGCGCACGCGCGTAATGTTCGAAAAGCCCAGGCCAGAGGTGTACAGGGCGTTGTTGTTGGTCGTCCAAATGTTCGCGCCGAGCACGAGAATCGCGGGGATCGCGAGGCCCTGGGCGATCATGACGTAGAAGATGTCGTCCTTACCGGTGAAAGCGCCGCCCACCGCGCCGAAGCTGAACATGAGGGTGTTGCCAAGGAAGAACGCGATCACCGTGGTGATCACGGCGACCTTCGCCGAGCGAGCAAAGCGCGTGAAGTTCGGGGTCGCCGTGCCACCCGAAATGAACGAGCCCACAACCATGCCGATGCCGGTCACGATCGGCATCGAGCCGTCACCGAACACCTCGACAAGACCGCCGGCCTTGCTGGTTGCCGTCACCATCGAATAGGTGCCGAGGATGGCGATGAGCGGAACCGAGATGAACGAGACAATCTCGATGGCTTTCATGCCGAAGAAGGCGGAGGCGGTCATCGCCGCACCGGCCGCGATCACGATCCACCAGGGGCTGATGTGGAGGAGGTCGGCGACGGGGATACCCAGCATCGCCACGCCCACGCCAAACCATCCCATCTGGGTCAGGCCCACTAGGGCGGAAGCCAAGAGCGAGCCGCGACGGCCGAAGGCGCGGCGGGCGAGGAGGTCAAGTCCCATCCCGGTTTTCGCGCCGAGATAGGCGAGGCCACCGGTGTAGATCGCGAGCACAAGCCCGCCGATCGCCGTGGCCCACACGAAGCCGCCAAGATCGAGACCGTTGCCGATCTTCGCGCCCACGCTCATCGAGGCGGAGAAGAAGGTAAATCCGAGCATCACGAAGCCCACGGCCCAAAAACCGTGGCGCGCGGATGCGGGAACTGGGGTGAAGCTGAAGTCGGCGTCGTGGCCGTTCGCTTCGGTCGGGGCCGGCCCCGAGGCCGTCACTGCGGACTCGTTCTCGGCGGGGCGGGCGGAAATGGGGGTGGTTGCGGGGCGCTCAGGCGCTATGGTGCTCATGCACATTCCTCACGTGAAAACGGGACAAAGGCATGGCTGTACCCGGATCACATGAAGTGCTCGCATGGCTCTCTGTCCATGTCCGTGCACAACCTTTCGAAGGCTAGCACCAATCTCGATGAAGTGGAGGCGGTCGGCGACTTCTAGTGGCGCGGCTCGCCTTTTAAGCGCCTATTTTGCTGTTTCCCCATCCGCGTCGCCGTCACCCTCGCCGCCGAGCTCATGGGCCTTGTCCTGCGCCGCGCCCGCAACGTCCACAACCTTGTCGGTCACGCCCTTGGCCTGCGGGAATTTCTCCTCAGCCTTCGCGGCAAGGTCCACCACGGCGTCAGCCGCCGCATCAACGCCCGCGGGAAGCTTCTCCTTCGCCGTGTCCGCGAGCGACTGCGCGGCATTCTTGACCTTGTCGAGGGGAGTGTTGTCGTTCATCGATGCTCCTTTGGAGATGTGCGCCCTGGGGGCGCTGATTTAGCAATGAATGATTTTACGAACACTTTGTGCGAGCAAACAGAGAGCGCCAAAACTGCCGTTCGAGAAACTCAAGCGCCGGATGTTTCCCAGCGAAAGGCGTTTCACGTGGCCATCTCGAACCTCACTGTCTCCCAGCCCGGCCCCACACCGGGGATCAGCAAAGGCGGCACAGAGTTCGATGTCGTGATCCTCGGCGCGGGTCTCAACTCGCTCAACGTCTCGATTGCCTTTCACAAGGCCTACGGCATGCGTTCACTCACCGTGATGCGCACCCCCGCAGCGATGCTCACCGGTCCTCACCGCGGAATCGTCGCGCAGTTCGAAAAACTCCTCGACCACGTGGACTACGTCGGCTTCGCCAATGTTGATCTCAAGGTCGACCCGCGCAATGGAACGGCCTACTTCCTCGAACTCAATCCGAGGCTTGGCCGCAACAACCACTACGTCACCGCCGCAGGCGGCTCCTACCCCGAGCACATTGTCGCGGACCTCATCGACAGCTCCCCCCTTGAGCGCGTGCGCGCCGAGGAGCAGCACCTCTACTCGATCCTCCCCACGCGCCTCGTGAAGCACTACGTCACCGAACCCGAGCTGCGCGCTCAGCTCGATTCCGCCGTTCGTGCTCACGGTGTGGACAACCCCTACCGCTATGCCCCGGAGGGGGCGTGGATGAAGGGCTTCGCTCTCGCTTCGGGTCTCCGCCAGGTGCAGAAGTTCCGGAAGTACTACCCGAAGGTCACGCGGACCGGGTTCTAGCTGCTCCGCATACACCCCTGCCGCCGTAAATCACTCCCCCGCGGCGTTTTAGGGGATTGATCCGGGTTTGCCCGCGTTCTCCCTGAAAACGGGCCTTTTTCGGGACCTTTTACCCATTTCAATCCCGGAGTTTTCCCCGAGGACATGCCGCTTTCACCGTCGTTTCCCACCTCAAGCTGGGAACCATTCCAGACTGCTTCGTTAGGTTCTTTCGTCGTTGCCGCACACTGTTATGCGGCGGCTCAAACACCCTATGTTGCCTTCTGGAAAGGATCGTTCCGTGTCGTCTTTCGGCCGGGCCTGGCGCTACGTTTCACGTCAACGCGTCAAGTCGTTCATTATTTTAGGAATTTTCGCGGCGATGATGTCGGCGCTCATGGTGACCAGTTCGGTGACACGCGCCGCCGATGCGGCGGGAGCGCAGGTTGATCGGCGCACGGGCGCGGGCTTCGTTCTGCAAAACAACCCGCAGTTCAATCAGGGAACACCCCGCGGCGCAGGCACCGTGAAGGGTGCGGATATCGAGAAGATCGCGAAGCTCAAGAACGTCGAGAGCTACGTCGCGCGTCAGAACGTCACGGCGGATCTCGTGGGCGCGAGCGTCAAGAAGCTCGATCACAACGAGTACGACGAGCAAAAGGAGAAGCAGTTCGGCAACGCCGCGAACGTGTGGGGCGTGAACGGCTCTGAGCTGGAAAATAGCTTCCGCGGTGGGGCTCTCACCCTCACGCAAGGCCGCCACCTGCGCGGTGGGGACTCGCACAAGGCCCTCATCCACGAGGATCTCGCGAAGGCGAACGGCCTCAAGGTGGGCGACGAGATCACCGTGAAGGGTAATCAGTTCGACGTCGACAACCAGAACCGATCCACAACCGAAGTGAAAACGGAAATTGTCGGCATTTTTTCGGGAGATAACCCGAGGCCCGTTGCCCAGCGCAGCGAACTTTTCGCCAATACGCTGTTCACGGATCTTGATACGACCCGTGAGCTCTATGGCTGGACGAAGAAAACCGAGATTTATCAGGACGCTAATTTCTTCGTGAAGAAGGGCGCTGAGCTCAAGACGGTCGCGGAGGAAGCGAGCCGCCTCGGTATTGACTGGCGCAACTATCAGCTTGCCCCGTCGACGCAGTATCTCGCGGGCATCACCGGTGCGGTTGATGGCGTTCGCTCGATCATGAACGGCGCGAGAATCGCAACGTTCGTCCTGGCCATCGCGCTTTTGAGCCTCATCCTGTTCCTGTGGCTCGGTGAACGCAAGAAGGAAACGGGTGTGCTCCTTTCGGTGGGCACCACCAAGGGTGGAATGCTGCGCCAATACTGGATGGAGCTTGGGCTCATCGCCATTCCGGCGATTGGACTCTCGTATTTCGTGAGCACGTTGATCGCGCAATCCATTGGCTCTTCGGTGCTGGGAAGCGTCAATTCTTCTACGAAGAATGGTTTTGCTCCCGGGCAGCAGGCCGGCGCCGATCTCGAATCGTCGAGCGCGCTTAAAACTCTCGATTCATTGCACGTAAGCCTCGGTCATCAGGATGTTGCATACGTCGCGATTGCGGCGGCCATCGTCATGATCGTGTGCGTGCTGCTCGCTGCACTCCCGATGCTTCGCACGGCCCCGAAAAAACTGTTGGTGGCTCTCAAATGATGGGCTTGTCTTCACTGCGCCTGGCCGCTTTCTCTCTTCAAAGGCGTCCGGCGAGAAGCATCATTCTTCTGCTTCTTATGACGCTCATTTTCACGTGCCTCGTGGCGCAATCGGGCGTGCGCGCCACGATGGGCGATATCAGCGGCGCGATCGATCGGCACGTTGGGGCGGGTTTCACGGCGCAGAATTCCGACGCCAGCCTCGCCCGCACCGATGCCGACGCTCTCGCGAAGCTTCCCGGCGTGACCTCAAGTGCGTACGAGACGGATCTGCTCGTAAAACCGAAAGGTGACCGTCCCGTCACGGCGGCCGGGGCGGTGCAGCTTGACCCAGAGTTCGCGAATGACATGACGGCGACGGCGACGACTAATTCGCAGTTGAATCCGCTGTTTCAAGGCAAGGTCTTCACGCTTGAGCAGGGCGAGTACCTGACGCCTTCGTCGCACGGCGCCCTCGTGCACAAAGACTTTGCCGCGAAGAACCACCTATCGGTGGGAAGTGCGATCACGCTCGGGCGTGACGGCAAGCTCGTGCGCCTCGTCGTGACCGGCATCTTTAGCGGTCGCGCGGAGAATCCGTCCGGCCTTCCTGCGGGCGCCGCGGAGAACCGTATTTTCGCCGCGGCCGAAGATATGACACCCCTGACCGATCCGGCGTCGTTGACCCTCGCGCGATACAGCACCGCGAGCGCTGAGGCGCTTCCAGCTGTGCTCGCGAAGGCGCATAAGGCTCGCCCTCACCTGAGCCTCGAGGATAATTCGGCGCAGTTTCGCACCGTCCTAGCCTCGATCGCCGGCGTGGAACGCCTTCTCACGTGGCTCGTTCTTGGACTGAGCGCAGTGAGCATTGCGGTGCTCGTGCTCGTGCTCGCGTTTTGGGCGCGCGGCCGCCTCCATGAGATCGGGATTCTGCTCTCCCTTGGCAGATCGAAGGGGAGCATCCTTCGTCAGTTCCTCACGGAGATTTGCGCGCTCGTAGCCGTCGCGGCGGTGCTCGCACTCGGGCTGGGGTTCCTCGCGACGACTGCCGTGAGCGAGGCTCTCCTGGCCCGCTCTCACGACCCGGTTCTCGAAGCCCTCTCCCCTTCCGCGAGTCCACTCGCGGCCCTCGCTGCGCTTGGCGTGGGCGCCCTCATCGTCGCCATTGCTGTCGCAGCGGTTCTTATTCCTGTTTTTCGGCGCAGCCCGAAGTCAATTCTCGCCTCTATGAGCTAGGAGCACATCATGAGCATTCTTCACCTTGATCACGTCAGCTACACCTACGAGCAGTCTCGCGGCCGGGTTCTCGAGGACGTCTCGACAACCTTTGAGCTCGGGAAGCTCTACGCGATCGTCGGCGCATCCGGTGCGGGCAAATCCACTCTGTTGAGCCTCCTTGCGGGCCTTGAAGCGCCCACCGGTGGCACGGTGCGATTCAACGGAACCGATATTGCGCAAACGGGGTACTCGAAGCATCGCCGCGAGCAGATCTCCCTCGTGTTTCAGAACTACAACCTGATCGACTACCTCACTCCACTCGAGAACCTTCGTCTCGTGGATAAGAAGGCAGGCGTTGAAAACCTCGAAAACCTCGGTCTCACGAAGGAGCAGGCGAGCCGCAATGTGCTTCGCCTTTCGGGTGGGCAGCAGCAGCGCGTGGCGATCGCGCGTGCGCTCGTATCGAAGGCTCCGGTGATTCTCGCGGATGAACCGACGGGCAACCTCGACGAGGACACGGCGGAAGAGGTGATCGAGATTCTGCGGGGCGCGGCAAAAGCCGGAAAGTGCGTGATCGTCGTGACCCACTCCAAGCGGGTCGCAGAATGCGCCGATGTCCGGTTGCGCCTCACGAAGCGAACCCTCATCTAGCAGCACACTTTCCCCGCTTTGACCCCATCGTCAATGACCATGCGAAAGGGCCCGCGCCTCCTTGGAGAAGCACGGGCCCGTTTCTGTAGCCGTGAGCGTTTAGCTGCTCTTGCGGCGCCTTGTGAGCGCCGCACCGCCGGCCGCGAGTGCGGCGGCAACGGCAACAGTCAGGCCCACGCTTGCGCCGGTGCGCGGGAGGTCGCTCAGAACGCCACCCTCGCCGTCTGCATCGGATGCGCCGGCGTCGGAAGCCTCGGGAGCACTGCCACCGGCATCAGAGGCACCGGCGCCCGCGGGATCGCCTTCGGCTCCGGTCCCATCGGTGTCACCGGCATCGCCAGCGGGGTTCGCTGGCTGGGCCGGGTTTTCGCCCGACGGATCCTGGCCCTCCGCATCGCCCTGGTCGCCGCCCGGCTGCTCGCCCACAACAAAGGTGAGGCGCTGGGTTTTGGCGGTAGCCTCGTCCCCACCGGCACTGCGTTCGCCCGTACTCGACTGCTTCGCGCGCGCAGTCACATCAATCGTGTACGTCCCCGGCTTCGTGAAGGCCCACGCGGTATGCATGTGGGTGCCGGGCGGAAGCGGAATGTCGGAAGCCTTCTCGCTCGTGGCATACATCTGCTGGATCGTGCCGAGGTTTTCGGTGTACGCGAACCACTTACCGCCCTCGGGAGCACTCACGGGCGTGAGCGTCATCGTCGCACCGTTGGGATACTTCGCGCGGTCGAGTTCTTCACTCGAGAAGCCCGGCCACACGCGCCCCTGCTGCTGGGCCTGCGGGAGAACATACAGCTCGCTGCCCTTCGGGCCGAGCACGTCGTAGCTCTTGTCGGCAAGGATGTTGCCGCCGCGCGTCGCCTTCGCGAGGTTCGTGACCTCGAGCGTCGTCGAGTCGATCGTGCGAAGCACGGACTTCTTCGCGTGCTGGCGCGAGTCGTCGCCGAGGGCAACGGAGAAGCTTCCGTCGACGTCCATGACGCGCAGGTCAACGTGTCCGTTGTTGATGGTCACGGGGGTGTCGAGGAGGGAACCGTCGGCCCCTTCATCCCCGGCGCCCGGGTCCGACGCATCTCCGCCTTCCGGCGCGTCCGGGGTGCCCGTTGCGCCGTTCTCGGAGAACTGGGTCGAGATTTCCTTGCCCTTGGCGCTGACCGGGCCGAAGTCCGCGACTTCGGTGTTGCCGATGGCGGCACGCGGAAGCGGCTCGAGGGTCAGGCGGAGGTCATACGCGTCGCCCATGCAAGCCTCATGGTCGATATCGAAGCTGCGGCGGCCGGGGCCGCTGACAACATCAACGTCGCACGTCGCGAACTGGGAGCCCTTTTCGTAGAACCCGCCCGAAACGTGATAGGTGAGGGAATCGTCGGCAGGTTTCGTGGAGAGCTTCATCAGGCTCTCGTTCTTGCCGGCCTTCGCGCTCACCGAAACGTCGCGTGAGCTGACCTTTACCTCTCCCTTGGGGAAGCCGGTCGCGACAGAGTCGGGGGTTTCCGTGGGGAAGTCGCCCGCGTCCTTCGTTGACGTGGCCGCTTGGCCAGTGCTCGAGGTGAGCGGTGCGCTGATCCAGCGAGCAGCGCCCTTCGTGGGCACGAACACGGCCTGGAAGGTCGACTTTTGCGAGCCGATCATCTCGCTCCACGTGGCCTTGCCGCCCTTCACGGGCACTTCGGCGAGGTGGTAGCCGTCTATGAAGAACACGACGGTGCCTTCAGCGTCGGCGTTGCCAGCATCGAAGGTGAGGTCGGTGAGGCGCTCGTCGCCGTCCTTCTTCTTGCCGGTGTGCGGGGCGATCGAGAAGCTCGGGGTGCTGCTGCCACTGATGCCTTCGGCTTTGTCGTAGGCAGCTTTGACATCGCCGAGTTTTTCGTCGGCGGGGTTGGTGCCGCCCACGCGCCACACCAGTGTGGTGGGCTTCGAGGAGGTGAAGGTGCCGTCGGACTTTCGTGCGCTCGCCTCGTAGGTGACTTCGTACCGGCCGGGCTTGGTGAAGGTCGTGAAGTTGTGGGTGTGCGTGCCGGGGTCGAGCCACACGGCGCGCGAGTTGTGATCGTGCGAGGAGAACAGGCGCGTGACGGGCAGGTCACCGTACGCCGAGTAGTTGAACATGTGCATCTCGCCTGGGCCGTTGAAGCCCGTGAGCTCGATCGCGAAGTTCTCGTCTTGGAAGTTTTCGATGGGCACTGCCGTGTCGGCGCCGAAACCTGACCAGATGGGGGTGTTGCCGGGTCCTGGGCTGTGAGGCGCCATGTAGAGGTGGTCGCCTTCCTTTCCGAGGAACGCGAGGCGCGGATCCTTCGTCACGTCAAAGATGTAGCTTTGCGTGCCGTTGTCCAGGTAGCCGCGGCCGACCCAGTTTGCGGTTTTGTCGAGCGGGAGCGTTGTCCCGTTGGATTGCGAGTTGATCTGGAATTGCTGGGCGTCCTCGTCCCAGAAGACTTTGGGCGCGTCGATATGCGCGTTCGTCTGGACCGTGCGATCACCGTCGGGCCCCGCGAAGGCGGGCGCGAGGGCGAACGTGAGTGCGGCGAGCGTGGCGCAGGTGGAGCGGAGAATCCGCATGAACCCCTCCTTGAATGGTAACTGTTCTCATTTACAGTACAGCGCCAGGACCTCTCCCGCCAGCCCACCCCGACCTTCTCGAAGGGAGAAAACCGCCTAGGCGCCACTGAAACAGAGGGGTCTCACGCTGTTATCTCCATCGTCAAATGGGACCTGCGGCGCGAGCCCCGGCACTATGCTGGTAATACCACCGCAACCTCCAGGGGGACCCATGCTCTGGCGCCTCTTGCGCGCCGATCTCCGGCGCAACCGTGTAGTTTCGCTCGTGCTCTTCGCGATCGTTGCCATCGCTTCCCTCCTCGCGTGCACAAGCGCCGTTCTTCTCTCCCGCACCGCCGTTGCCCTCGAGAGTTTCTGGGCCGATTCCCGCCCGCCCGACATCGTTCAAATGCACGCCGGCCCGCTCAATCCGGAAGACATCACCGCGTGGGCGCGCACCCAACCGGGCATCGCCGACACCGACGTCATGGAAACCCTTCCGGTTCCCACAGCACGCCTCACCATCGCGGGCGAAAACCAGGCCGATTCCGTACTCGAGCCGGCCCTCGTCACCTCCCCCGAGCGCTTCGACCTCCTCCTCGACGAGCGCGGCAACCGCGTGGCCCCCTCCCCCGGCGACGTGTGGCTTCCCGTGTACTACGAGGCGGAGAATCTCGCGAAGGAAGGCGACACGGTCACGCTTGAGGTCGGCGGAACGCCGCAAGTTCTGACGGTTGCCGGGTTTGCGCGCGATGCCCAAATGAACCCGTCGATGGTCACCTCGAAACGCATGGTCGTCAACGAAAGCGACTTCGAGGCCGCCCGCGCGCACCTCGAGCCCGAATACCTCATCGAGTTCCGCCTCAAGGAAGGCGCGAGCCTTCAGGAAGTCAAAGACGCCTACGTTCACGCGGGACTTCCCGCACGCGGCGTCATGGTCGATTCCACAATCTTCGCGCTCATGAATGCGCTCAGCGCGCTGCTCCTCGCGATCGTCGCCACCCTCATCGCGGGACTGCTGATCGTGATTGCCCTCCTCGCGCTGCGCTTCGCTTTCCTCGCGGCCTTCCACACCGACATGGCGGAGATCGCGACGCTCAAAGCAATCGGCGCACCGATCGGAAAACTCAAGGGTCTTTTCATTCTCAAGTACGCGGCGCTTACCGCGGCGGGTGCGCTCGCGGGCCTTCTCGCATCGTTTCCGCTTGGAACCCTCGCAAGCCGGGGCGTGCTCATGTACATCGGTAAGCCTCACTTCCACGTGGCACTCGTGGCGGCCCCGGTAGGCGTGGCCGCCTTGGGAACTCTCGCGATCGTGGCTTCGTGCTGGCTGCTCATGCGCCGCATCGGCACAATGTCGGCCGCAGAAGCGCTGCGCACGGGAACCGCGCGCCCGCGAGTTCAGCACGCCCCGCGGTGGCGGCTTGCCCGCACGCGCCTCGCAGTTCCCGATTTTCTTGGCGTTCGCGGCGCACTCAATCCCCAAAATCTGCTGCTCATCGCCGTGATTGCGCTCAGCGCCTTCGCGATCATCGTGCCCGCAAACATTGCCGCGACCTTCGCGAACCCGCAGTTCGCCACCTATCTCGGCGTGGGCTCTGCGGACTTGCGGATCGATGTTCGCGAGAATGCCGAATCTCCCGCACCCCTCCTCTCGCGCCTCGCAAGCGATCCAGCGATCACCGAGACCGCGCATCTCACCACGGGCCGCTTCGAGGCCCAAAACCCCGAAGGCGAGTGGGAAAGCGTACTCGTCGAGGTGGGCGACCACGCGACCTTTCCGCTCACCTACCAGGAGGGTGCCGCGCCCGCGAGCGCATCGGAGATCTCCCTTTCCGTGAACGAAGCGAAGGAGCTCGGCGCGAGCGTCGGCGAAACGGTCACGCTTCGCGGCGAAGGTGAGGTCCGACGGCTGCGGATCTCCGGGATTTACCAAGACATCACGAATGGCGGCATGACCGCGAAGGCGGCATTTGCTGCCCCCACTATGCCGCTCACGGAGCTCGTGTACGTGCGCCTCGCCCCCGGTGAGGATGCCAACGCCGTTGCCGCGAGGCTCTCGCACGAGTTCCCCGGAGCGCGGGTCACGCACATGGCGGATTACGCCTCGCAAACGATGGGCGGCGCGATTGCGCAGCTGCGCACCGTCACGTGGATCGCGGCGGCGATCGCGCTTGGGCAAACATTCCTCATCGTCGCCCTTTTCGTGGTGCTTCTCATCGCGCGCAGCGGGCGTGAACTCGCCTCACTCAAGGCACTGGGGATGAGAAACACCGCGCTCACGCGCATGCACATGGTGCAGTTGGCAAGCGTCGGAATTGTGGGCGTTGCCGCAGGCGTGGCCCTCGCCGCCCTCGCCACCCAGCCCCTGTTCCGGCTGATCATGGGGCAGATGGGGGCCCCCGGAATTTCCCTCATGCCCAATCCGTGGGTTGCGTGGCTGCTTGTTCCGGCTGCGGTTTTCGCGTGCGTGCTGCTCGCGACTCGCACATCCACCCTTCGACTTCACACCCTCACCCTTCGCGACTAGGAGGATCTCATGCTGAGCGCGTCAGGAATCATCAAGGATTACAGCCAGCGCGTGCTGCACGGCATCGACCTCGAGGTTGCCGCCGGGGAGTTCGTGGTGATCATGGGACCTTCGGGCTCGGGGAAAACCACTCTTCTCCACATGCTTTCGGGAATGGATCGGCCCACGGCCGGCACGGTCACGCTCGGCGGGCGGGAGCTCACGGAGCTTGGGGAGCGGGAGCTTGCCGACGTTCGCTTGCGCCACATCGGCTTCGTTTTTCAAGAACCGCACCTTCTGCAGAGCCTTGACCTGCGAGACAACATCGTGCTGCCCGGGCTCCTCGCGGGTGAGCGGCCGCGCAGTGAAATCGTGGCGCGTGCCGAAGAACTCATGACCGACATCGGGATCGCGTCGATCGCCGATCACCTGCCCGGGCAGGCTTCCGGTGGGCAATTGCAGCGCGCGGGGATTTGCCGCGCCCTCATTAACGGCGCGAGCGTGGTATTTGGCGATGAGCCCACGGGCGCGCTCAATCAGGCAATGAGTCAGCAGATTCTCGATGTGCTTTCGCGTCTCAATGACGCCGGCACAACGCTCATTCTCGTGACGCACGACCCTCAGGTCGCGGCGCGTGCGAGCCGCCTCGTGATGCTCGTGGATGGCCGCCTCACGGATGATCTGAAGCTCGGCGCGTATAGCGCTCGCGAGCACGAGGAGCGCATGAGCCGCGTGCGCGAGGTGATGGCGACGCGGGGAATCTAGGCGCTGCTGCCCTGGTCTTGGGTTTTAGGCGCGCGAGGCCTTGCGCTTCCGCTTCTTTTCGCGATCCTTCTTGCGGCGCTCCACGACCCAGCGGGGCGCAAGCGGCCACGGCAGCGGCACTCCGGTGCCGCCGAGAAGGCCAATGGGGATCATGAATACGGTGATGATCCCGAGGATCCGCAGGGGCCCAGCCACGAATGCGCCTCCCGGTTGCCCCAGTTCGTCGTAGATAATCTGGAGCGCACCCACGCTAAACACGGGCGTGCAATAGGGCAGGATCCACAGGTTTGGGATCTCGCGGTAGTCGTCGTACCACTCGGCGTTTTCCTGGTAGCGCACGTGAAACATGTAGAACGCAAAGATCGCCGTGGTGACAACGAAGATGAGGGCCCACAGAAGAATTTTCATGAGAGCACGCGTCTCTCAGGTAGCTGGCGCCGGTCTCCGCAGCTCACCAAGTAGAAATCTGCTGAGCGCTCGGGAGTTGGTGGGAGGCCATCATGAACAGCACCCACGCTTCGGTTGGCTGAAGATAGTGCGAGCTACCGAAGAGTTTTCGCGGCTCCGAGAAGAACGATACGTAGCCGTGCGGGGTTGCCACCCACACCGTTGCGATCGGTGCCGAGCCAGTGTCGGTTTGCTTTTCGGATGCCACGACCACCTGCTCGTAGAGGCCCTGGGTGATGTCGCTCGCCATATCCTGGGAGATTGCGCTGAGTGCTTCGGCCACATCCTGCTGGGCCCTGTGGTGCTTGCGTTCCTCACCGGGCTCGAGGACCAGGTTCTCCCAGGTTTCCGCTTCGATCTGCACCGCTTCGGTTGACGTGACATCCTTCTCCGCGATGGGAGTGAGATCCGTGAGGTCGAACAGCACGGTGTAGCGGCTCGAAAGAGAGTGGGACTTCAGCACGAAGCTCGGCGGAGTGGAGACTTCGCTCGTGAGCACGGTCTGCGCGCTCACACACCCGTTCGGGCCGAGCCACAGGAAACGGTTGTCCTCCGCGCCGTTGCCGGCAATCGAGGTGATCGTGAGCTGGTAGCGGTGATTTTTGAGGGTGTCCCAGATGGCCTGGGTGCCGTCGGCAACGTGGTGATCGCTCGCGACGACCCGGTCGTTGACGTCAACGATCGTGAAGTTCTCGTTCGGGACCCCCTTCTCAAGCAGCATCATGAAACTCTCGAAGCCGAGCTCCACTCCGATGTTCTCGCTGCCCATGGTGTTGTGCTCCGTCATTTCGCCGACTCCTTCCACAGCAGCCCGTGCCCCATGTTGAGGATGAGCTGCGCGCGCTCGCCCAGGAGCTCGGTGGGGTAGGTGATCGTGAGATCAACGTGCGTGCCATTGTGCACCGCGATCCACTGGAACATCGTGAGCGGGATGCCGTCGGGGTTCTTATACGAGGCGATCCGCTGAAGCCCGGGCACGCCCTGGAGGCCGACGGTTCCCTCGTCCAAATGCAGCAGCCGGTACTCGTCGAGCTGCTCGCCGAACGAATCCTCGACTTCCCCCTGGGTGGCCGCGAGCTTGTCGAGCGACTCGGTTCCCGGCTCGGCCTTCCTCTGGATGAGCACGATGTTCGGGCGGAACTGCTCGTTCCACACGTCGTCCGAAAGGTAAATGAAGATTCCCCGGTCAGCGCCGGACGTATCTTCCTCCCACCCTCGCGGTGCGTACACGTCGACGACCATGTCCGGGTGGGTATAGGTCGTCACTTCCGCGGGTGTTGCCTCGCCAGATCCGGGCATTGCCCCTCCTTACGTCCTCTCGTCCACTCACACGCTCTATGAAAACCGCTGTTCATCAGCGATTTCTGGGTGTTACTTGATGCCTTGGCTTAGGAATTTTTCGTTGCCCTTCTTCGCTAGCCAGCCACCTGCCGAGCCGCCAGCGACACCGCCGATGATGCCGCCGACAACACCGCCCGCCACGGTACCAATCGGGCCGCCGAAGGAGCCGATCGCGGCGCCCATGGCCGCGCCGGCCTTGCCACCGGCCCAGCCGCCAACCCCCGCGCCGGTAGCGAGGGCACCCGCACGCGCACCCTTTTGCACATTACCCATGTCCGGGTTTACGTGAGAGTCCGTCTGCCATGAATCCACACCGGCAGCGGCGGCGCTGATGTAGTTTCCGGACTTCGACATGAACTTTGCGGTTCCCTTGATGCTCTTCCATTTTCCGTCGGTGACGGCCTGGCTGTGTTTGTGTGGGACTCGCGATGATGCGCCCTCGAGCTTGAGCGTACTGCGCGCCACAAACGACTGAAGAGCTCCGGTGGTGGTCGTTGGCTTTGCCAGCGGACTCAGCGGATTGGTTTCCGGAAGAACGGCTTTCGGATCCATAACATTGCTCGCGTCCCAGCCTGTAAGACCTTTGACGAGCCCCTTACCGAACTTACCTTTACCAGCAAGTCTCTTCAGGTACTTTGGCGCCCAATCCTCTTTGATTTCAATCGTGCCGTTGACGTAGAAGAAGCTCGTGGCACGGTACTTGTAAATATCGGTACCGAGCTTAAGCCCCTGAAGAACCGTTCCAGCGCCACCTTCAATATCGTTGCCGCGGGTAATAGCCCTGAGAAACTTCTTGCCTATGGCATCGCCGGTACTTTCTACGATGCCGCTAATCGAGCCCGCACAATCTTGGTCGGCGTGATCACGAGCTTTCCTGAGCTGTCGACACTTCTCGTGCAATTCGGCTTCGCGAGCAGCGAGCGCTGCGCTGGCTCCAGGGAGACCAACAGTAGCGGCCAATTTTTCGGAGATGAACTGCGCAATTTCGATTTCAATCATAGTCTTGCGAGCCTGCAGCAGATCTAATTCAACCGAGTAGGCATCGAGTCGCGCGGCAATTTGTCCTGCGGATGCCTTCACTTCAGCTGCCATCTGCTCGGGCGTGTCCATTGCCTGATGAACTTGAGCAGCCTCGGGCGCATCATACTGGCCACGGATGGGCTGCCATGCGCCCGCGGTGTCCTTCATTCTTTTCTCAACCGTTTCGCCGGCGGTACGGATATCGGCCGCGCCAGAAGCGACGACTGCCGGGTTTTCGATCTCTGGGACATCAAAAATCATTGCTGTTCCTCACTCGTCGATCGTGCTTAGTTGATGCCGGGCATGTCGTTCACGTAGGCCTGCTGCCGTCCCGCATCGGCGAGCGTGCACATCTGGTTGTCACCGTCGATGTACGACTTCACCGCATCCGACGACGACTGGAGGTTGTTGTTCACCATCCCCACGAGGGCTTCACCCGCTGCCTCAAAGGCGGTGGCAACATCACCCGTAAGAGCGGCCGCCGTTTTTGGGCTGTGCCTGAGCCTGCCCCCCAAACTCGACGCGTCATCCTTCAGGTTCGTATTGGCGGATTCAATTCCACTGACCGTTCCGCTCGTTTGCGAGATGGTGGCCTGGGCAGCCCGGTCGTCGATGTCGTAGTGCATGTCGATCCCCCGTTTTCTCAATCGCTCACGTACAAGTTCGTCGGGATTTTCGTACGCGGCCCAGTTAACATCACGAATAGATAACGAACCTGAGTGTTCGAGAGCGCCCGTCATCGCACGAGTTTCGACTCTCGTGCGAACGCTTCCTGCGAGGGGTCAGAGGCTGTCCTCTTCAAAGTAATCGTCATCCACGGCGTAGAGAGTGAACTCTTGCGCCTTTTCCACACCGACCCCATAGGCCAGCATCAGTTTCGTGAGCCGGATGCCGTCGATCAGCACGATGCGCCCGTGGCGGTAGCCAGCGGCGGTGACCTTTGCCCGATCAAGGAAGGTTGACGTTGTGATGAATACGCCGAGGTTTGCGCCTTGCGCATCGAGAGAGCCAATGAAGTTGCGGATCTCGGGCTCGCCCACCCTATTCGTGTCGGCGTAGCGCTTCGCCTGGATATACACGTTCGTGAGGCCGAGAGCATCCTGGTGAATGATTCCGTCGATGCCCCCGTCACCCGATCGCCCAACGTGCTGCTTCTCGCCGTAATCTCCGCCGTAGCCCATTGCCCACAGCAGATCAATCACAGCTTTCTCGAAAAACTCCGGCGAGTTTTCCTGGAGGCGCTTTCGGAGGTCGGTTTCGACCTGTGCGTTGAAGTCCCTCGACCGTGCAGCGATAGCCTCGACCGGATCGGCATCTTGTTCGATATCCGAGACCGCAACGGTAGGGGTTTCATCGGCCGATCGGCGCGCCGCGACCTCGCCTTGGTACTCGCGCCACGCCTCCCACTCCATGAGGTCTTTCTCCGTATAAGTCGCAAGCTTGCGGCTGGCAACCGTCAGACCGTTGGGGGTGATGCGATAGGTTCCTCGCTTCGGGCGTTCGAGAAGGCCCGCCTTGGTCATGCTGGAACACGCCCACCCCGTGCGATTCATGAACCGCGGCTGACCCGAATTGAGTCGTTCACTCCGTGTCTCCTGTGTGAGACCCGCAGCATCGGCAACAAGGCCGCACAATTCCCGAAACCCACGGGTCTCCCCGTCAGCGAGAACGGCCAACACAACAGGGCGAAACTCATCGATTGTGGGGGTGTTGTCGGTAGCCATGATGGACGTCCTCACGCTTTCAAAACCAGTTTTCTTCAACGCTACCCTTAGGGCCAACCAACTAAAGAACCAATCTCGAGGTATTCGTCAGTGGATTACCAAATCTTCGACTTAATGCGCACTCGCTACGGACTCTGCGGGAGTTGGACCGTGTGGAATGAATCTCCGTGGAGCCCCGACCCTGCCCGCGCTCCACAATTGAAGCTCGATTCTGCAGTTCGCACCTTTGGAGAAGTGCGGAGCCAGCAACAGCTGGATACCGAGCTCCCCTCGCTACGCACAGATCTTGTACTTGTCGCCCTCAACTTTGCCGAGCGGGCCGCCGACATCACCGACGTCACTGACAATTTGAGCTTCGCGAGCTTTCATGAAGAGCATGGCCGCACGAGTGACAGGCGCCTCCGTGATGCATGCAAAGCCAATGGACTCGAAGGTGCTTACATCACCGATCTCGTCAAGATGCAGGACGGTAGAGTCGCTCCGTTCCGAAGCAGCAAGTCGATGCCCATCAACACGCTTCTTAGGGATCCACGCTTCGTGCGCGAGCAGATCGAGGGCCTTTGCGAGGAACTTCAAACCCTCGGTAGCCACGACCCACTCATCATTGGTCTCGGTGCGGAGGTCTTCAAAGCGCTTCATGCTCCCGCATCCCTGGGCGCACTTCGGGAGTCTTCCGGAGAAGGCACTCAGGTCGCTCGGATCACTCACTACTCGTCAATGACAGGCATGGCGCTGCCGACGTACATCTCTCGCGTCGGCCAGGAACTGGCGGACTTTCGCGATTATCTATAGAGCCCAGGCACGGTTGATCGGCTCGAGAAGAGCTCTGGCGAGAACTGCGAATTGCTTAAAACTAGTGGGGGTGAGACCGCGTTGCGGTCTCACCCCCACCGTTTATGCCGGTCGGTTACCGGTTAGGCGATCAGTTCTCTTCACCTGCGCGGCGGCGGCGCGAGAACACGAGGCCGAGGCCCGCTGCGATGAGCGCAGCTGCGGCTGTGGCAACGCCTGCAACCTCAGCACCCGTCCTGGGGAGCGGGACAACCTTGACGGGCTGCTTGCCTCGAGGTGCACCGGTGTTGTCGCCTGGCTTAGCAGGGACGTTGCCGTTGCCTTCGGGAGCAGGCTCTTCAGCCGGCTTGTCAACCGTCACGGTCACGCGGTCAATCTCGTTGCCGTCCTTGTCCTTCACAATGACAACAAGCTTGTCGCCAGGCTTGGCGTCCTTGTCGATGTCAACAACGAGGTTGCCGTTGTCATCGATTTCAGCCTTACCAGGACCCTCGGTCTCAACAGTGGTGCCATCCTCAACCGGACCACCAGTGTTCGGGACCTCAACCTTGTCACCAGGGTTGCCCTTGTCATCGTTCCAGTCAGGCTGTTCAGCCGGAGCGTCAGGCTCGTCAACGGTCACGGTCACCTCAACGGTGTCCTTCGAACCATCCGGGTAAGTCACCTCAACCGGAACAGTGATCTTGTCACCAGGCTTCGCATCCTCAGGGACCGGAACCGTGATCTCACCAGTGTTCTCATCAACCGTCACACCCTCAGGCGCGTTCTCACCAGGCTTGAACGTGGTGTCCTCAGGAGCGTCAGTCGAGTTGCCGTCCTTGTCCTTGAACTCAGGAGCAGGAACCTTGACATCATCACCAGGCTTACCCGAACCATCTTCGTACTCCGGCTCGAAGGTTGCGGCATTGGTGGGGTTACCCGGCTCCAGCGGAGTTGCCGGAATCGAGCCCTCATCCTTCGGGTTCGAACCCTTATCCTTCTCGTCCTCGTCCGGGATGCCGTCACCATCGTCATCGCCATCGGTGGTGTCAGGCTTACCGTCATTATCGGTATCCAGCTTGAAGTTCGCCTTCACCTCATCGGTGGTCTCATCCGGGTAGGTCACCGTAACCGGAACATCGAACTCCTCAACGGTGTCCTTGTTCAGCTTGGACTCATCCGGGAACGTAACGGTGATTTCACCGGTCTTCTCGTCGATTTCAACGACGTAGCCCTCAGGAGCAGTGAAGCCATCAGTGATCTTGAACTTCGAATCCTCAGGAGCCTTCGCGTCCTTACCGTCCTTATCAGTGAACGACGGCGACGACTTCGTCTCCTCACCAGGAACAACCAACTCGGACTCGTACTCCGGCTCGAAGGTTGCGGCATTGGTGGGGTTACCCGGCTCCAGCGGAGTTGCCGGAATCGAGCCCTCATCCTTCGGGTTCGAACCCTTATCCTTCTCGTCCTCGTCCGGGATGCCGTCACCATCGTCATCGCCATCGGTGGTGTCAGGCTTACCGTCATTATCGGTATCCAGCTTGAAGTTCGCCTTCACCTCATCGGTGGTCTCATCCGGGTAGGTCACCGTAACCGGAACATCGAACTCCTCAACGGTGTCCTTGTTCAGCTTGGACTCATCCGGGAACGTAACGGTGATTTCACCGGTCTTCTCGTCGATTTCAACGACGTAGCCCTCAGGAGCAGTGAAGCCATCAGTGATCTTGAACTTCGAATCCTCAGGAGCCTTCGCGTCCTTACCGTCCTTATCAGTGAACGACGGCGACGACTTCGTCTCCTCACCAGGAACAACCAACTCGGACTCGTACTCCGGCTCGAAGGTTGCGGCATTGGTGGGGTTACCCGGCTCCAGCGGAGTTGCCGGAATCGAGCCCTCATCCTTCGGGTTCGAACCCTTATCCTTCTCGTCCTCGTCCGGGATGCCGTCACCATCGTCATCGCCATCGGTGGTGTCAGGCTTACCGTCATTATCGGTATCCAGCTTGAAGTTCGCCTCCACCTCATCGGTGGTCTCATCCGGGTAGGTCACCGTAACCGGAACATCGAACTCCTCAACGGTGTCCTTGTTCAGCTTCGACTTGTCCGGGAACGTCACCGTGATCTCACCAGTGGACTCGTCGATTTCAACGACGTAGCCCTCAGGAGCAGTGAAGCCATCAGTGATCTTGAACTTCGAATCCTCAGGAGCCTTCGCGTCCTTACCGTCCTTATCAGTGAACGACGGCGACGACTTCGTCTCCTCACCAGGAACAACCAACTCGGACTCGTACTCCGGCTCGAAGGTTGCGGCATTGGTGGGGTTACCCGGCTCCAGCGGAGTTGCCGGAATCGAGCCCTCATCCTTCGGGTTCGAACCCTTATCCTTCTCGTCCTCGTCCGGGATGCCGTCACCGTCGTCGTCCTCGTCCTCAGTGTCAGGCTTACCGTCGTTATCGGTGTCCAGCTTGAAGTTAGCATCCGTCTTATCGGTGCTGCCATCAGGGTAGGTCACCGTGACAGGAACATCGAACTCTTCCTTGGTGTCCTTGTTCAGCTTGGACTCATCCGGGAACGTAACGGTGATTTCACCGGTCTTCTCGTCAATCTCAACGACGTAGCCCTCAGGGGCAGTGAAGCCATCAGTGATCTTGAACTTCGAACCCTCAGGAGCCTTCGCGTCCTTACCGTCCTTATCAGTAAAGGTCGGCGACGACTTCGTCTCCTCACCAGGAACAACCAGCTCGGACTTGTACTCCGGCTCGAACTGGTCCTTGTTCTCCTCAGCAGGAGCAGGAGTGTCCGGCTCGTCAACGGTCACAGTCACATCAACAGTGTCCGTCGAACCATCCGGGTAGGTCACCTCGACAGGAACAGTGATCTTGTCACCCGGGTTCGCATCCCCCGGAACCGGAACAGTGATCTCACCGGTGTTCGGATCAACCGTCACACCATCCGGAGCATTATCACCCGGCTTGAAGGTGGTGTCCTCAGGAGCCTCGGTCGGGTTACCGTCCTTGTCCTTGAACTCAGGAGCAGGAACAGTCACATCCTCACCAGGCTTACCCGAACCATCTTCGTAGCCGGGCTCGTAGTTCTTGCTGTCAACGGTTTCGAGCTCAACGAAGAGGTTAGGCGTGTTGCCCGTGATCTGAATCTCGGCGTCGTCGCGGAGCTGGCTGTCAGCCTTGAGCTTCAGGTCATTCTTGTTGATGTCATCGACACCAGCGACCGAAACCGTGTACTTGCCCTTTGGAAGGTCCTTCAGACCAAAGTTCTGAACAACCGGGTAGTCCTTGGCTCCGCGCCAGGTTTCACCGTTGTCGTTGGACTTGTATTCGGTTCCATCTTCCGCCTTCAGAGTAACAACCACGTCGCGGACTGACTCAGGGAGCTCTTCGGCCGTGTCGTTGTTACCGTCCGATTCGACGATCTTGCCGTCGATCTTAACACCGAAGGTCACACCCTGAGCGTCGACTTCCGGTGCGTTCGGGTCGTCTGGTTCACCGTCGTTATTACCGTCTGGATCAGGTGCAACACCGTCACCATCGTCGTCCTTCACAACGTTGAAGACAGCCTCACCACGGGCAACGATACGGCCCTGGGTCTTCGGGTTACCGGATTCGTCCTTGACAGGGTCGCCGTTCTCATCGAGAACTGGAACCTGAAGGTCCTCGTCCTCGTTGCGCATCACGACAGGGAACTTGAACGTCTTGTCTGCCTGGTCAGCGTTCGGGGTGAAGGTCACAACTCCAGTCTTGGGGTCAACCTTGACCTGTCCTTTAGTGACACCCTCAGGCAGCTTGCCGAGCTCAAACTTTGCCTTTTCAGGCTTGGCTTCCTCAGGCTCGGTTTCTGGGTTGTCGAACTTCGGCTCCGAGGTAGCCGCTTCTTCCACCTTCGCGTTGACTGGCTCGTACTCGAGGTAGTCACGGGTAACTGCGAAAGCGTCCATGGCCAGAACCAGATCGTTCTTCGGATCTGGATCTTCGTCAGCAACCTTCAGGCGAGCGGTGAACGTGTCACCAGCCTGGGCATCCGCAGGAACCTCGAGCTCACAGCTCGGGATCTTCGTTGCGGTGTCAGCCTTAGCGGTTTCACACGTCTTGACGACCTTGCCGTCCTTGTCGACCCATTCGATGTAGTAGTTCAGGTTATCCGAGATCGGAAGGCCTGCAGTATCGGTCTGGACCTTGTCACCGATGTTGGCCCAGTTATCGGTGGTGTTCTTATCAACCACATCGAACTTCAAGGCCTGCGGAGCAAGCGCGATGTTCCAGCCGGTGTAGACGTCAGCGGTGGGCTCGATGTACGAAAGGTCACCACCGAAGAGCTCCGCGTGAGCACCGCCACTAGTCGGCCCAGCCCAGTTACCTAGAGCCCACGGGTACAGCGTACCGATGTTGTCCGGCAGCGGGTTGCCGTCCTTGTCGAGAACGCTGACGTAGCTCCAGTCCATGTTGACGTGCTTGGATTCGCGGTTGCCGTTAAGCCAGGAACCCTCATCGTGGGAACCTGCAAGCTTATGCAACTTATCCGCAGGCGGGTTAATGCCACCACCAGTGCCAGTGTGGTTATTGCCGTAGATACCCTTCCACAGCAGCTGGAATTTACCGTCAGCGCCGGTGGTGGTGGTCAGGGTTTCTGCGATCCAGCCTTCTGGATCCTCCGCTACCTGCTCATTGATCCACTTCTGCAGACCAGCTTCATCAGTCGGGGTCCAGCCCTTGCCGCGCAATTCTTTGGATCCGAAGTTGTCCTTCGCGTACTCCTCAATCTTGGTCACCGCTTCATCGGTGAGGTAGGAGCCAACAACTTTCAGACCGGGGGCAGGGATGTCCTTAGGATCGAAAGCGCTCGCTTGGTTGTGGTTTGTAGCACCCTGCAGAACATCAAGGTTCCAGAAAGCTTGGCCCTTGTAGGCACCAGAGTTGTTAGTGCCGGTGCTTTCCCCCCATTTATTCTCTGGGAGATGCTGCGGCAGTTTGTCCTTCTGGGCGTACTGGATGGTCATGCCGGTGATCTTGCCGTTGCCCCATCTACCATCGCCCTGGGTGGTCGGGGTGGTAGTCGTCAGCGGGAAGATACCAGCTGCCGGCTGGTGCACCAGACGGTACTTATCCGTCATGTCTTCCGGAAGTTCGGTCCAGACGCGGATCTTCTCACGGTTCTCGTCCCGGCTCCAGTCAGCATTCTCATTCAAGTTACCTACACTGGCATCCGCGCGGAACTCACGATTAACGCCTTGAGCATCGGTATACGGAGCCATGTTGATGGTGAAGTTACCGTTCGCGTCCGACTCGGTGTAGTACACCGGGGACGAGTGCTGAGTGTTTTCACCCTCGTACCACTGAGCGTAGACCTTGACACCCTCAAGCGCCTTTCCGGACTTTTGGACGTTCTCGAAAGGAACCGTCGCCTCAACAATCTCCTTCACAGAACCGGAGATCGTGCCCTCCTGGTCTGCCTTGCCCGGCGAGTGGATGGCCTTGCTGGGATTAGCTGTAGGTTCGTCCGCGTAGGCTACCGAACCGAACGGGGAATCAGGGAGTGCGGTGCATGCGAGCGGGGTCACCATACCCAAAGCGAGGGCAGCGGCCGCAAACCTCATACCGCGACGACGGGAAACACCTTGTTTCTTCATGTTGTCAAAAATTTCCTTCCGCGAAGGTCTTGTAGACAAAAAGGGGATTTGTAGACAAAAAGGGGATCGGTAGGTTTGTTCGGCGAACCCCCGCGTCATTCAACGCTAGACATAGCCGCGCCAAGCCATACACTTGTTACAGTGTAGTGGGGCCGCCAACAGATGTCCAAGTTTTTCGCAGCTAAGTCTCTAAGCCTCTAGGTTGCGCGGTTCTCAAGTGCTGTTTTGACTGTTAGGCCAGCTTTTATATAAGCGTTTGTTAAGCGCCGTAGGGGTGAGACCTCTTCGGGTCTCACTCCTACTGGGTTATACCGGCTAGTTACCGGTTAGGCGATCTAGTTTCCTTCTCCTGCACGGCGACGGCGCATGAACGCCAGACCGAAGCCTGCAGCGATCATCGCAGCAGCGATACCAAAAACACCTGCAACCTGAGCACCGGTACGAGCGAGGTCACCACCATTACCTGGGGTTTCCTTTCCATGAGCCGGAGCCGGAGCCGGAGCTGGTGCATCTGGCTCAGCAACCGCGACCTGAGCGGTCGCGGTATCCTTGCTGCCGTCAGGGTAGGTGAAGTCCACCTCGATGTTAGCGATATCGCCTGGCTTAGCATCCTTACCCGGAACCACGATCAGCGTGCAGTTCTTACCCATGGACACGTTCCAGCCAGCTGGAACAGTGCTCATGTCAATGTCGCACGTGGTGCCCTTAGACAGCTTGCCCGGCTTCAGCGGGATCTCAACCTTGTCATCAGGCTTGACGTCGGTGTCAAGGTACTCAGGTTGATACTTGTCCGAATCCTTACCCTTACCATCGTCAGGAGGCTTCTCAACCTCGACGACTAGGCACCCATCACCAGGTGATCGCCGTGAAAGCCCGTTCCTTAATCATGCAAGCCATCTTGATTGCCGTGATCGCCGGCATGGACCCTTACGGTGGCGCCGGCCGTCTGTGGATGATCGCCATCGGAGCGATCGCCATGCAAGAACTCCAAACCGGTATCAACATGGTCCTTGGCTCCTGGTCTGGTTCAGCATTCGCCTCCAACTTCGTATGGGGAGTGCTTCTGATTGCTGTTCTCGGCTTCAGCACCTGGCTCAGTCACCGCAAACGTGATGCTCGTGAGGAAGAAGCGGAGAAGGGTCTCGACGCCGATACGTCGGCACCAGCCCCCGCTTAGACGCTAACGGCACTAATTTCTCGAAGGGTCTTACCTCATCAGTCTTGAGGTGAGGCCCTTCGACAGTCACGTCTACGACATTGACTGCGCAACACCTTAGTTGACCGGTGGAAGCTCTACCCGGCTAGCGCCATCGATCATGGCCCACAGATCAAGCGCCGTGCGAGATGCGAGGAAGCGTCGGATCCCCAGGGAACAGGCGGGGCCCCACGGCGCGCATGACGTACACGAGCGCAACCAGCACGGGGATCTCCACCATCGGTCCGATCGTGCCCGCGAGTGCCTGCGACGAGGTCGCGCCGAAGGTTCCGATCGTCACGGCGATCGCGAGCTCAAAGTTGTTCCCCGTTGCGGTGAACGCCGTGGAGGCACTCTGCGCATAGTTCATGCCCGATGCGCGCGCCGCAAAGAGCGAGAGGCCAAACATGAGCACGAAATACGCGAAGAGAGGAACGGCAACGCTCGCCACACTCCACGGGTGCTGAAGGATTTGCCGGCCTTGAAGGCAGAAGAGCACCACGATCGTGTACAGCAGGCCGATCATCGCAAGCGGCGAAACTTTCGGCAGGAAGTTATTTTCGAACCACTCACGGCCCTTGTAGTGCTCGCCGATCAGGCGCGAGAGCACACCGAGTGCGAGGGGAATCCCGAGGAAAATGAGCACGCTTTTCGCGATTGCCGCGAAGGAGAACTGCGCGCTCGTCGTGTCCAGCCCCAACCACCCGGGCAGAACCTGCAGATAAAACCAGCCGAGCACCGAAAACATCAAGAGCTGGAACACGGAATTGATCGCCACGAGCACAGCCGTTGCCTCACGGTCCGCGCATGAGAGATCGCTCCACACGAGCACCATGGCGATGCAGCGCGCGAGACCCACGATCACAAGACCCGTTCGAAGCTCCGGTTCATTCGGCAGGAACACCCACGCGAGGGCAAACATCACGAGAGGGCCCACCACCCAGTTGAGCAGCAGCGAGAGGATCATGAGCCGCCTATCGCGCGCGATCTTGCGCGCCTTCTCAAACCTCACCTTCGCGAGCGGCGGGTACATCATGACGAGGAGACCAAGTGCGATTGGCAGCGAAATATCGCTGATCTTCACGCGATTGAGAAGCTCCGAGGTTTGCGGCACCCACACGCTGAGGGCGATGCCCACGGCCATTGCCACAAGTATGAAAAGCGGCAAAAGGCGGTCAAGGATGGACAGTCGAGGTGCGGCAGTATCCTGCACGGTTGTTCCTTTCGGTTACTCGGTGCTTGCGGTCAGCTCTGCAAGCAGGGCCCGCACGCGTCGATCAATATCGTCGCGGATGAGGGTCATGCGCTCCTCCCCCTCGATGCCGCGAAGCGATGGCTCATCGATCTCCCACTTTTCGATCGTCCCGCGCATGCCCTCAATCGGTTCCACCTGCGCGTCACCTCCCACGATGACGGTGCGGTCCGCGGCGCGCAGGATGCGCGGGTCGATCGGCTTCGGGAACTCACCATCAAAATTTCCTCCGACGGTTGCCACGCTCGCGCGAGAAGCTTCATTGAGCGTCGTTCCCGGCTTCGTACCCGCCGAATGCACCTCAACGGCACCTCGTGCATGGTGACGCATGAGTGCTGCCGCCATTTGGCTCTTGCCGCCATTTTTCACGCACACAAAAAGCACGCTTGGTTTGCTCATGCTTCATACTCCCGAAGAGGTGACGTCGTTGCCCATCATTTTATGAGCAGCCGTTGCAGCCTCGCATGTCGTTAACTCTACGCCTAGGTCAGGGGCATAAAAGCCCGCCGCGATGGTAGGCAGGCAACCGTCGGACCCCACACCACGCATAGACAGGCCCGGCCCTCCACTAAGGTGGCACCATGACCATCAGAACGCTGGACGAGTTCCTCGACACGGTGCCCGAGGGCCCTAAGCGCGAGCGCATGATCGAGGTTCTCGATTGGGTGCAGGCGACGTACCCTGAGCTCGAGATGCGAATGGCGTGGAGCACGCCCATGTTCACGCATCACGGCACATTCATCGTGGGGTTCTCGGCGGCGAAGATGCATATGTCCGTGTCTCCCGAGAAGGCAACGATGGACCATTTCGCTGCCTTCATGGCCGCACGCGACACCGACCGCACCGCGATGCTCGCCCGCCAGCCGTGGAGTAAACCCTTCGACTATGAGCTGCTCGCGGCGTTCATCGACTACCAGCTCGCGACGAAGCAGAACGTGACGAGCTTCTGGCGGTCCTAAACCTTCCGAGGTGTAGCACACAGTTCTTGCGCTCAGCGCAATTTCGAACGGTAGAGTGACGATATGGATAATGCCACGATCGGCGCCGCCGTCGGTGCTTGCATCGACGACTCCGGGCACAACCGTAAAAAGGTCGCTGAAGCCGCACACATGCAGGCTTCGGCACTTACACGCTCAATCCAAGGCGAACGCACCTTCAAGGCGGTTGAACTCGCCTGGATTGCAGACTTCCTCGGGCTTAGCATCGACGCTCTTATTGGGCGCACCTCGCTTCCATTTGCTGCAGCCGCTCGTGCTGGTGGAGGAGTAAACGCTCATCTCGACTCTGAACTGAGCGAGAAAGCCTTGAAGCTCTATGAGAGACGCCTCGGGCTCGCCGAGCTGGGAGTTGGCAGCGTGCTCTCGTTTCCGGTGATCCCACCAGAAGCATCCCCGGAACGAACTGCTGGAATCGTCGTACAACATATTCGTCAGTTCGTTGGCGACGGAGTTCTCGGCGACGTGGATGAACTGGCGAGCGCCATCGAAGAAGCGTTCGGCATCGACGTATGGGTGACGCCACTTCCAAAAGGAATTGACGGCTACTGCATTCAAGCGCGAAGCGAACAGGTAGGCGCGATTATCGCGAACTCGACCAACAGCCCACAGCGGATTCGCTTCACGATCGCGCACGAGCTTGCACACTTGGTATGCGAACACAACACCTCGCACCATCGAGACGTAATCGACTACGAAAGCGCTGACCCCATTGAGCGTGTCGCAAACGAAATCGCGAGCGCCGTTCTCATGCCCCGGGACAAGGTCGTTGATCGTGATTCCTGGTCGCCCGAACAGCTTGCACACGAGGCCTACCGCTTCCGCGTCGCACCCATCGCGTTTGCTGCGAGAGTGCACAGCAAGTTCTACGCTCAGCAACTGCCCACCCTCGCGGGGGCGTGGCCGGACCCGCCCCTCTGCATGGAGCCTTATAGCGCGTGGCACGAACGCAACTGTCAAGAGCGAAAGCCGCGACGTCTCCTTCATGACCTTGCCCTCGCCTACTGCGAAAAACGCACAACGATCAGGCCTTTTGCCGATCTCGCCGGTATCGCTGACGTGGATGAGGCACGTAAAGCGGCACGCGCGGAAGTGGCTATCGCCGCGTGAGCGCCCGAAAGATCTTCCCCGACACAACGGTGGCCGTGACGTTTGCTTGCGTCGAGCGCACGGATCTCCTCATCTCGTGGCTGCGCAATAGGGGTGCGCAATGCGAAGGTATCGAGAAGGAACTTCGCGACTGGGAGCGCACCTTTGACTCAGTTGCACAGCTTCGCGAAGCGCTCGGAACACCAATTGAACTCACCACTGACGAAGAACTCAAGGCACTCAAAGTTCGCGTATCCGTTTTCGGCGGCACCAGTGCCAAACCGAAACAGCACCTCGGTGAAGCTATGACTCTCACACTCCTCGAACGCGTCGACTTCGCGAGGGCCACATGGGTGTCAGATGATCGCGAATCACGGGAGTACGCCACGTTTCGAGGTATTCGCTCCATCGACACTGTAGAAATCCTCAAGGAAACCATTGCCGACGGAGACCTTAGCCTCGATGAGGGCTGGTCTTTATGGAATGAGATGCATCAGCATCCGAAAGCGAGCTGCGCGGCGCCGACCTCGAAAAACGACCTCCTCAATTAAAGCTCGAGGCGCCGCCCCTCCCAATGTTCGATGAGCCAGCGGTCGTGGCTCGCGATGATGAGCGTCCCCGTCCATTCGCCAAAGGCTCGCTCGAGCGCCTCAACCGTGGCGAGATCGAGGAAGTTGGTGGGTTCATCAATGACGAGGAACGACGGCGCCTCGGCAAGCGCGAGGGCAAGCTGGGCGCGTCGTTGATTTCCCGCAGAGAGCTCGTCGATCCGCGTGCGCCACATTGAGGGATGCAGCATTCCCGATCCGCGCTCCCCGATCCCCTCGGTCCACACCTCGCGCGTGAAGCCTGGATCGCCCATGCGCGGTAGGCGTTGCGGCACGAATCCCACGGGCCGGTCACACGACACGGAACCGTGCGCACTCGCGCCCTCTGGCGGCTCCCCCGTGGCAATCCAGGTGAGGAGCGTTGATTTGCCGGCGCCGTTACCGCCCGTGATGAGCAAGTGCTCGCCGCGAGACAAGTCGAGGGTGAGCGGCGCCAAGCGCCCTTCAACGGCGGCGGCGCGCGTGGAAAGGGCAAGGCCAGCGGCGTTCTGCGCGGGCGCGAGCGGGAACGTCAGGTCGTAGGAGCGGGGCCGACGCACCTCCCGCTCCTCCAGCGCCTCAAGCTTTTTGTCGTCGTTGCGCGTGCGCCGAGTTGAAGTGGCTTGCGCGCGATCGGCAAAGAACTTCTTTGCCATACCGCTCGCCTCTGCGAGACGCACCCCTCCGCTCGCGATCGCCCCCGCCGCTTGGCGGTGCTCGCCAATCTCTCGCTTCTCGCTTTGCTGCGCCGCGTGAATCTGCGCATGCGCCTTTCGGGCCTTGTGCTTCGCCTCGAGGAACTTCGAATACGAGCCCGAGGTGCGATACACACCGTGAAGCTCGTGCCCCTCGGCCGTCGCGAGCGCCTGCCACGTCGCAACGTCGAGGTCGTAGATCGCCGTGGCAGTGTCCTCGATGAACGCGCGGTCGTGGCTCGACATGAGCACCGGCCCCTCCCACTGGCGCACGGTGCGCGCAAGGAAGGCTAAGCCCTCGGCATCAAGATGGTTCGTAGGCTCGTCGAGAATGAGCACCTCGGGCCGCGCGATAAGCATCGCCGCAAGCGGAAGCCTCCCCCGCTGGCCTGGGGAAAGTGTTGCCACATCACGTTCGCGGCCCTCCCCCGTGAGCATCGGAAGGCCAAGCCCCGCAAGCACTTCATCGATGCGCGACTCAAGCGACCACACATCGCGCACTGTCATCTGCGCAAGTAGAGCGTCGTACTCGCGAGCATCGTCCGAGCTCTCACCCCCGCCCGCCGCCATGTGGGCCGTGAGGCGTTCAAACATCGTGCTGAGAGCGCACACGGGCCGAAGGGCTTCATCGAAATAGTCGCCAACACTCCCGGAAAAGTTTTCTGCCGACGGAGGCTGGCAAGCGTCGGACCCCATTCCTTCCCACGTGACCGCGCCACCTTCGGGCGTTAGCTCCCCGAGCGCAAGCCGAAGCAGAGTGGTTTTGCCGCACCCGTTCGGGCCCACGAGGCACGCTCGCTCCCCCGCACCCACGCGAAAGCTCACGCGGTCGAGAAGCGGACGCGAGGAAAACGAGAACGAGACGGCATCGAAAACTAACGCAGCCACGACACCTCCCGTCTTTCGCCTCAGATGCTCCAAACCCTACTTTGCTAGTGTCACTCGCGTGAATCTCAAGTATGAAACCCATCACGTGACAAGCGCCGACCCGAACGATAACCCCTGGTATCCCGCCTGGCTCACCGCCGTCCAGCAGGGATTCCACGATCCCTACCCCTCACAGAAATTCCTCGAACACCAACTGAAAATCGACGCGGAACGCAAGGCAACCGCCCGCACCGTTCTCGATTCCGAACGACCCACCTACGGCCTCGGCAACGACATTCCCGTTGCCACCTTCATGGGCTGGACCGGTGAACTGAACGTTGGCGGCAAGGTCATCGACTGCCACCAGATCAGCGAAGTCACCGTGCTCGCCTCCCATCGCCGCCAAGGCATCGCCACGACCCTCATGACGGAATCGCTCACAGACGCGAAGGAAAAGGGGCTCGCCGTTGCGGCCCTCACCGCAACCGAAGCGGCGATCTACGGGCGTTTCGGTTTCGGCCCCGCGATCTTCAGCACCTCCGTCGAGCTGCACGCTGGCTCGGGCTTCAGCGTGTCCGCACCCATCACCGGCACGTGCGAATACATCGACGTCACCCAGCTCGCCGAAGCCTCCAGCCACGTCTTTGAGAAGTTCCACGCGCGCCAAACCGGCTCGATCAGCCGCTGCGCGCCCGAGATGGAAATCCGCAACGGCTCGATCGACAAGCCCACGCGCGAAACGAACAACAAAACCCGCGCGATCGGCCACTGGAACGAGAAGGGCGAGCTCGACGGTTACGCGACGTGGCGCCTTGAAAGCCGCGGCGGCGCCCTCGACGTCATCGACTTCGTGCCCTGCAACACCGACGCGAGCATCGCCATGTGGGAGTTCCTCGGCTCGCTCGATCTCGTGCGTCGGGTCCGCTTCGATAATGCCCGCAACGACGAGCACCTCCCCTGGGCCCTCGCTGATCGCCGCCGCTACCACATCACCGAGCACAACGACTTCCTGTGGCTGCGCGTGATCGACCCGGCCGCGCTGCTCGAGGCCCGCAACTACTACACCGAGGGTGACGTCACCTTCCGCGTGGTGGATTCGATGGGGTTTGCCGACGGCACTTGGCGCCTCACCGTGGAGGACGGCAAGGGCACGTGCGAGCCCTACGAGGGAGATCCGCAAGTGGAGATCGATGTTCCGGCTCTCGGCTCGACTCTCCTTGGCGGCGTCAACATCCAGGCCCTCGAAACGGTGGGCTGGGTGCGCGGTGACGAAGACGCGGTCGACAAGCTCGGCATCCTCCTGCAGCGCCGCCGCGAGCCGTGGTGCGTGACCTACTTCTAATTGAGAGGCATGCCGCCTGATGCTGCGGCGCAAAAGCCCTGGCGTACCTTAGCGACCTTCGGTGAGCTTGTGCGCTAGGGCTTCGTCTTCAAGCTCCGCGGCGATACGGGTCGCCCGGTCGAGATTCACGCGTGAGTTCCCCAGATCAAAGCGCGGAAACGTCGGCTCCGGGGCAGCTGTGGTTGCGCTCCGCTGCTCTTCGTTCTGATTCGCGGTCATGGGGCAATCCTATGTGGGGGCTTCTCGCGGCGAAATGGGCTCGAGGCAAAAATTTTTCTCGCCCCCGCTCGGCGAAAGACGAAAAGCGCTCTTTTACGGGTGCTGCCAAAGACTCGAGACTGGCAGAACGTGGAGGGGGGCTCCTCCATTTTTCATGGTGACTGCGCGCGTTCCCGAGTACAGCACCACGCGCGCCGCGACTCGATCCTTGAAGGGAGCTGATCCCACATCAAGGTTTTTCCACGCGCGTTCCGTCACGGTTTCGGCCGCCTTCACTTCGATGAGAATCAAGCGAGAATCGGCAAGTTCAACGACAACGTCGATTTCCCGATCTCGTTCGCGATAGTGGTGGAGGCTGAAGCGCTCCCGTGACCAGGTCGATTGCGCTCGCAGCTGCTCCCCCACAAACGACTCAAGCGTTGCCCCGAAAAGTTCCGCGCCTCCCGCGACGCGCGTCTTTTCGAGCGTGAGCCCAGATAAAAACGCGGCAAGGCCCGAATCAGCCACGGCGACTTTCGGGCGCTTGACCACGCGATTCGTGAAACCCACTCCCCACCCGGGCGTGACATCAAGAAGGTACATGCGCTCAGCGAGAGCGAGATAGTCCCCGAGTGCCGTCTCGCCAACCCCGAGAGCACGTGCCGTTTTCGCCTTCACGAGTTCCGATTGGCCCTGCTCCGCGACGTGCCGCAAGAGTGCTCGCAACTGGGAAGGGAACTGGCCGCCCGCGAGTTGAGGCGCATCATGCTCGATGAGTGAAGTGACATACGAATCGAACCACCGCGCTTTGCGACGCTCCCCTTCACGCTGCACGGGAACCGGATAGCCACCACCGAGGACCATGCCTCGAAGCTCATCCCCGCCGCAGTAGGAGACCTTGCCAGCATTTGCTCCCGCTGCGCCATCAAGAATCCACGAGATCCAATCCTCGGGCTCTGCCCGTTCCATAATTTCGCCAGCGGTAAGCGGATACACGCGAAGAAACTCCGCGCGACCCGCGAGAGAATCAGAGACACCAGGGGTGCGCAGCAGATCGGACGACCCGGTGATCGCGAATCGTCCCGGGCGCCGGTCGGCATCGATCGTGCGTTTCAACTCAAGTGCGAGCGCCGGAACGCGCTGCGCCTCATCGACCACAAGGGTCTTACCTTGGGCCTGTTGTAAAAACGCTGCCGGGTCCGCTTCCGCGAACGCTCGCTCAAGTGGATCATCGAGGGTGACCATATGAGCGCGTTGTGGATCAACAGCCTGCCCCACGAGCGTTGATTTCCCGACCTGGCGCGCGCCTTGAACAACGAGCAGGGGCGAGTCCTCGAGGATCTCCCGCGCGATTGACACCGCATGCCGGGGAATGTGGGCGTTTACCGAGTTCATGCGGTCATTCTAAGCGCCGCCCCATATAAAAAGCGAGGATTTGCCACCCCTTTTCCGAGGATTTGCCACCCTCCGCGCGGGGATTTTCCACGCCATTTCCGGGGATTTACCACCTCGATTTGGCTCCGCCGGTCACGCGTTTGAGGGCATGAAGAAACCCCAGGAGGGCTCAAGACCTTCCTGGGGTTTTCCTTGTGGAGCTAACGGGACTCGAACCCGTAACCCCCTGCTTGCAAAGCAGGTGCGCTACCAATTGCGCCATAGCCCCCGGTATGTCAGCGAGTCTGCTCTTCGGCTTCCTGCCAGAGATCGTCTCGCAATTGTTTTTCCTCAACTTTCCGCCAGGCGAAGAGGCCAATGGCGGTGGAGGCGATGAGCAAAAGAAGTGCTCGTACAAACTTCACGATGCCTCCGTTCGTTGAGTGGGCCTAGCTGGACTTGAACCAGCGACCTCTGTCTTATCAGGACAGCGCTCTAACCGACTGAGCTATAGGCCCTCCTGGAGCAACTTGCGTAACTCCAACGAGGAAACACTCTAGCCCAGTGCGGGTCCCTCGCACAAACGCACGCACGCATGTGTATGAGACGCCACACAGGCGAGAGGGCCGTGGCTTAATTATCCGTCAGCGTGACCTTCAAGCCGCCGAGCAGCGAGGCCACGATGTTGTACAGGAACGCGAACAGCGTGCCGAGCGCGGTAATGATCACGACGTTGAGCACCGACACGATCACCGAATACGAAAGCATCTTCGAGAACTCGAAGTACTCCATGAAGGGCAGCGGTTTGCCGCTGTTGAGGTCGGAGCCGATCTGGTGGATCTGGTCCCACAGGCCGATCGCGTCGACGATCTGCCACAGCAGCGCCACCGCGATGATGAGCGCGATACCAAACGCGATCGCCACGAGGAACGACAGCTTCATGACGCTCCACGGATCGAGCTGCGAGAGCGTGAGCTTCACGCGTCGGCCTCCCTGGCGCGGCACCTCTTGCGCGGGCGCGGCGTCATGGGCGCCGGGAACGGGGCGGCCAGCAGGCTGGTGGGTCGTGCGGCTCTTCGGCAGCGGCTGCGCGCCCTGGCGCTGGGTGCGGGAAGTCCCCGCCTGGGATGCTTTGGAAGCGGAAGGTGAAGGGGTCTGGTCGCCCTTTCGGTCCGACGCTTGTCCGCTTGCCGCGTTTCCTTTTTTCGCACCCTGTGCCTGGGCATTCTTCTTGGTGCGCGAGCTCGACTTCGGCTCGTCGCCCTCTCCGCTCTTGATCGCGTCGATGCGGCTCGTGACGCCTTCCGAAAGCGCGTCGGTGGCGTTGCGGGACTCGGCGCTCTGCTCGGGCCCGCCCTGCTTAGCGATCGGCTGGGTCTTATCGTCGCTCGTGGAACTCACGGTGTTCTCCTCGCTCATTCGATCAGTCCGAGACTACGGCATCGCCGGCATCGCCGCTGTCAGTCGACTCGCCTTCCGTGGCCGTGTCGGTCTCACCGGATTGTTCGGCTTCGGCGTTCTCGGCAGCTTCGCCCTGCGCGGTGACACCCTCACCGGGTGCCTCCGTGACCTCGTCATCGTCCTCCTCGTGCTCGCTTTCCTTGAACACGTTGACGAGGATGATCGAGTCTTTCTGGTCGGGCTTTGCGAACACCACGCCCATGGTGTCGCGGCCCTTGGAAGGCACGCCCGCGACGGAGGACCGCACGACCTTGCCCTTTTCCATGAGCACGAAAACTTCGTCAGTTTCCTCAACGATCGCGGCACCCACGAGGGGGCCGCGGTCGTTCGGCAGCTTCGCGACTTTAATACCCAGGCCACCTCGGCCCTGCACGCGGTACTCGTCAATCGAGGAACGCTTCGCGAAGCCGGAATCGGTCACGGTAAACACGAACGTGTCGGGGTGGGCAACATCCATCGCGAGAAGCTCATCGTCACCGCGGAACTTCATGCCGGTCACACCGCCCGTGACGCGGCCCATGGGGCGCAACACGTCGTCGGAAGCGGGGAATCGCACGCTCTGGCCGTTCTTCGACACAAGCAACAGGTGATCATCGCCGTTGACAGCGCGGGCCGCCACAAGCTCATCGGTGACGAGGGAACCGTCGGACCCCTCAAACTCACGCAAGTTGATCGCGATCAGGCCGGCGCTGCGATTCGAATCGAACGCGCTCATGGCAGTCTTCTTGACGATGCCCTGCTTCGTGGCGAGCACGAGGTACTCCGCCTCGTCGTATCCGCCGATCACGAGCACGGAACGGATCGACTCGTTCGGCTGGAACTCGAGAAGGTTCGCGATGTGCTGGCCCTTCGAGTCGCGCGGCGCCTCGGGAAGTTCGTAGCCCTTGATGCGGTACACGCGACCGAAGTTCGTGAAGAACAAAAGCCACTTGTGGGTCGTGGTCGTGAAGAAGTGGTCCACGACGTCGTTCTCGCGCAGGCTCGCGCCGCGCACGCCCTTGCCGCCACGCTTTTGCGCGCGGTATTCGTCGGTCTTCGTGCGCTTGACCCAGCCACCGCGCGTGATCGTGACGACCATGTCCTCTTCGGGGATGAGGTCCTCAACGGACACATCGCCATCGAAGGGCACGATCTGGGTGCGGCGATCATCGCCGTACTTCTCCACGATCGCTTCGAGCTCTTCACTCACAATTTCACGCTGGCGCTGCTCGCTGCCAAGGATTTCCTGGTACTCGAGGATCAACGCGGCAAGGCGATCGTGCTCTTCCATGATCTTTTGACGCTCGAGCGCGGCGAGGCGGCGAAGCTGGAGTGCGAGGATCGCGTTCGCCTGGATCTCATCGATGTCGAGAAGCGCGATGAGGGCCGTGCGGGCTTCGTCCACGTCGGGCGAGCGGCGAATGGTCGCGATCACCTCGTCAAGCGCATCGAGGGCCTTGAGGTAGCCGCGGTAGATGTGGATCTGCTCCTCGGCCTTACGCAGGCGGAAGCGGGTGCGGCGCACGATGACGTCGATCTGGTGCTTCGTCCACTCGCGCACGAACGAATCGATCGAAAGCGTGCGGGGCACGTCGTTGACGATCGCGAGCATGTTCGCGGAGAAGTTCTCCTGAAGCTGAGTTTGCTTGTACAGGTTGTTGAGCACAACCTTCGCCACGGCATCGCGCTTGAGGGTGAGCACGAGGCGCTGACCGGTCTTACCGGAGGTTTCGTCGGTGATGTCGGCGATGCCCTGGATGCGGCCGGCCTTGACGAGCTCGGCGATCTTACGCGCGAGGTTGTCGGGATTGACCTGGTAGGGAAGCTCGGTCACCACGAGCGCGAGGCGGCCGTTGATCTCTTCAGTTTTGACGACGGCACGCTGCGTGATCGAACCGCGACCCGTGCGGTACGCCTCCTCGATGCCCTTGCGGCCCGTGATCGTTGCGCCGTTCGGGAAGTCCGGGCCCTGGATGCGCTCGATGCACGCCTCGAGGAGCTCTTCCTTCGTGGCTTCAGGGTTCGTGAGCAGCCACTGCACCGCAGAAGCAACCTCGCGCAGGTTGTGCGGGGGGATGTTGGTCGCCATACCCACGGCGATACCCGCCGAGCCATTCACGAGAAGATTCGGGAAGCGCGAGGGCAACACCACGGGTTCATCCACCGTGTTGTCGTAGTTGCCCACCATGTCCACGGTGTCTTCGTTGATATCGCGCACGAGCTCGAGGGCAAGCGGCGACATCTTGCACTCGGTGTACCTCGAGGCCGCGGCGCCGTCGTCACCGGCCGAGCCGAAGTTGCCCTGGCCGAGCACGAGCGGGTAGCGCAGGTTCCACGGCTGCACGAGGCGCACGAGCGCATCGTAAATCGCGGAGTCGCCGTGCGGGTGGTAGGTACCCATGACCTCGCCGACGACCTTCGCGCACTTGCTGAAGGAGCGCTCGGGGCGGTAGCCACCGTCGTACATGCCGTACACAATGCGGCGGTGCACCGGCTTGAGGCCGTCGCGCACATCGGGAAGTGCACGCCCCACGATCACGCTCATCGCGTAATCGAGGTAGCTCTTTTGCATCTCCTTGTTCAGATCCACCTGGAAGATCTGATCGCCCTCATCCTCGTCGATCGCGTCAACGGTGGTGGTGAGGCCCTGCGGAATCGCGTGTTCGAGATCCTCGGCGCTCTTCGGGCCCTGATCTTCGATGTTCTCGTCGCTCATGTCTTCTCCCCTAGTCTTCCTCGCGTGAATGCTCTCTCAATAACCTCGGCTCGCCTTTCGGTGCGCGGTTTAGATATCGAGGAAGCGCACGTCCTTCGCGTTTTCCTGAATGAACCGGCGGCGCGCGTCCACGTCGTCGCCCATGAGCACGCTGAACACCGCGTCGGCGTCGGCAGCTTCGGCCATCGTGACCTGCTTGAGGGTGCGCAAATCGCGGTCCATCGTGGTGGTTTGCAGCTCGCGCCAGTCCATTTCGCCGAGACCCTTGTAGCGCTGAATGCCGTTGTCCTTCGGAATGCGCTTGCCGGCGGCACGGCCTTCTTCGAGCTTGCGGTCACGTTCCTCGTCGCTGAACACGTATTCGTGCGGCGAGTTCGTCCACTTGAGGCGATACAGCGGCGGCATCGCGATGAACACGTGCCCGAGTTCGATGAGCGGGCGCATGTAGCGGAACAGCAGCGTGAGCAAAAGCGTGCAAATGTGCTGGCCGTCCACGTCGGCATCCGCCATGAGAATGATCTTGTGGTAGCGCAGCTTCGTGGGATCGAAATCCTCGCCGATACCCGTGCCGAACGCCGTGATAAGCGAGCGCACCTCGGCGTTGTCGAGGGCGCGATCGAGGCGCGCCTTCTCCACGTTGAGGATCTTGCCGCGGATCGGGAGGATCGCCTGGGTCTTCGGGTCGCGGCCGGACACGGCCGAGCCGCCTGCCGAGTCACCCTCGACGATAAAGATTTCGCTGATCGCGGGGTTGCGGCTCGAGCAGTCGCGAAGCTTGCCGGGCATGCCGCCCGTTTCGAGCGGCGACTTGCGGCGAGTCGCATCGCGCGCCTTGCGGGCGGCCTCGCGGGCCGCGGCCGCCGATTGCGCCTTCGTGACGATCATCTTCATCTCGTTCGGGTGGGCCGAGGCCCAGTCGCCGAGCTTGTCGGTCATCACCTTCGACACGAACGTGCGCGCGATCGTGTTGCCGAGCTTGGTCTTCGTTTGCCCTTCGAACTGGGGCTCGCCGAGCTTTACGGACACGACCGCCGTGAGGCCCTCGCGGATGTCTTCGCCCGTGAGATTCGCGTCCTTTTCCTTCATAAGGTTATTGGAGCGCGCGTAGCGGTTGATCACGCCCGTGAGAGCGCTGCGGAAGCCCTCTTCGTGCGTGCCGCCCTCGTGGGTGTTAATGGTGTTCGCGTACGTGTGCACCGACTCGGAATACGCCGTGGTCCACTGCATCGCGATCTCCACGGAGATCATGTGGTCCGTGTCTTCGCTCTCGAAGCTGATGATCTCCGGGTGGATCACCTCGGCGCGCTTTTGCTTATTGATGTACTTAACGAAGTCCTCGAGACCCTGCTCGTACAGGAACGTCACGGTCTTGGTCTTGGGCTTCTCGGCCGTGTCGGCACCGGCGTCGGTGGGGCGAGCCGCGTCGTTAATCCCGTCGTTTTCGTCGACATCCTGATCGAGGTTGTCGAGATCCGGGAGATCATCGTCAACGGGATCCTCAACCGGGCGGTGATCCGTGAGGGTGATCTTGAGGCCTTTGTTCAGGAAGGCCATCTGCTGGAAACGCTTGCGGAGCGTCTCAAACTCGTACTCGGTGGTCTCGAAAATATCGCCATCGGCCCAGAACGTGAGCGACGTGCCCGTTTCTTCGGTGGCTTCGCCCTTCTCGAGCGGGGCGTTCGGCACGCCGTGCGTGTACTGCTGGCGCCACACGTAGCCGTCGCGCTTAATCTCGACCTCGAGGCGCTTCGAAAGCGCGTTCACCACGGAGGAGCCCACGCCGTGCAGACCGCCCGAGACCGCGTAGCCGCCGCCGCCGAACTTACCGCCCGCGTGAAGCACCGTGAGCACGAGCTCAACGGCGGGCTTCTTCTCGGTGGGGTGCATAGCAACGGGGATGCCGCGGCCATCGTCGATCACGCGCACGCCGCCATCCTCGAGCACGTCCACGGTGATTTCACTCGCGTAGCCCGCGAGCGCTTCGTCAACTGAGTTATCAACGATCTCGTACACGAGGTGGTGCAAACCGCGCTCGCCGGTCGAACCGATGTACATGCCTGGGCGTTTGCGAACCGCCTCGAGGCCTTCGAGGACGGTGATGTCCGAGGCGTCGTAATGCGGTGCGTTTTCCTGGGCTTCGCTCACGAAGGAATCTCCTTGATGGTCAACGCCGGGTCGGTTGAACCCGGGTGTGAGGATCGAGGGCCCGTGAGCCATCTTCACCCCTTGGCACGGGGGCGGGCCCATTTCGGGGGCCCGTGGCCTCTCAGGGCCATTTGCAGGCCGCTGAGCGGAACTCGACCACTCTCAACCCTCAAATTTTACCGCACGGGAACCCCGGAAGGAGGTTCATGCGTGCATATCGCCGTCCCGTGTGTCGGTCAGCACAACCCCCTCCCCCGAATTGCATAGGGCTAACGGGGGTTTGAACCTCCCGTAACTCTGAATTGCAGAGGGCTAACGGGGGTTTGGGTCGCCAGACCAACTGAAGTGCAGAGGAACTATGGGGTTTTTTGTCGGTTTTCTGCACCCTGGTGACTTAGCCCTATCCATAGGTGTCGCGCGGGCCGCGCCACGTCACGGTGCGGCTCCCCTTTTTCCAGGATTGCGTACTCGGCCCAGCTACCTTGATTTCGCTCACGACCTGGGCACCTACCCGCTCGTGAATTCGCGTCACGATCTGCGGCGAAAGCATGCGCAGCTGCGCCGCCCACGCGGAGGAATCGGTGCTCACAACGAGCACGCCTTCCTCGAAACTTTCGATGTGGCAATGCTGCGCGATAGCGGGCCCCACAATGTCGTCCCATTCAGCAAGCACACGTCCCGCGCTGAGACCTCGATCCCACCCGAGATTCACGAGCATCTTCTCTAGCACGGTGTTCAAGCGCTGCGGATCGCGCGGATCGGGCCCCGCCCCCGAATAGCCGGCGCCCTGGGCCCGCTCGCCACGCGGATCGCCCTTGGGCCGGGTGAGACGGCTCGCGCGCGGCCTGTAACCATGCTTCTTCGCGGCCGCCCGGGCCTGATTGAGGGCGCGCCGGCCAAGCTCATCGGGGCGCGAGAAATCTCGGGGTTTCGCTTCGGGGTCAGGCGTGAGCTCATCGGTCATTCCCGGTCCGACGCCTGCTTCGCCCTCCTCGCGCTCCCGCTCGGCTCGGGGCTCCTCGGCCTCCCGCGCGGAAGACCCTGACTGAGCCACACCACTCCCCTGCTTGTTCGCAGCCCCTTTCGAAGCAGTCCGCTGTTGCCACGTGCCGAGTGCATAGGGGTTGAGTGAAGGCCTCTGCGGGCCGTGACTCGCCTCGGCCCTGTTCACCACGTGGCCCCCGCATCTCTCGCGCCTCGAGGCCCGCCTTCGCGCACGGTCGCGGAACCCTTCACGACATCGACGACGTGCACGTCGTCGCCGATCGATCGAGGGATGTCGGCATCGTTCGCCGTTGTAATCAGCACTTGCGCAGCACCCTTGATGATGCGCCCCAGGCGCTCGCGACGATGGGCATCGAGCTCACTGAACACATCGTCGAGAATGAGGATCGGCTCACCGTCGCCAAGGTCGCCCTCCTCGATCGTGAGGAGGTCGTAGGAGCCGAGGCGGAGCGCAAGGGCGAGCGACCATGATTCGCCGTGGCTCGCATAGCCCTTGGCAGGGAAGTCGCTGAGGCGGATCTCGAGGTCGTCGCGGTGAGGTCCCACGAGGCTCACGCCGCGGTCGATTTCGTCGTCGCGGCGCTCCTCGATGTGGGCGAGGAGGGCGTCATGAAGCTGCTGCAGGCTCGGCAGGGGCGGCTCGTCGCGCGTCGTTTCGACGTCGGTTGCGGCGGCGAGGTCACCCTCGAGAACACTCGAGGCGTAGCGGATGTTCGCCGGACTCGTGACGGCGCCGCGACCGCCGGGGCCAAGACCGAGGTTGGGATCCGCGCCTTCGTCGCTCGAGACCCGCAGGTAGGAGTATCCAACGTGGGGTCGCAAGCGATTCACGAGGTGGAGGCGTGCACGCATGAGTTCAGCGCCGCGGCGCGCGAGCTGTTCGTCCCACACGGCAAGAGTGGCGTCGGCAGCTTCGCGCGGGTCCATGCCGCCAATCTCCTCTGCCGCATGTTTTCCACCTCGGCCCTTCTTCATGGCGCGCATCTGCTTGAGAAGGTGATTGCGCTGGCGTAGCACCTTGTCGTAGTCGTATTTGATGCTCGCGAAGCGCGGGGCGATTTCGAAGAGGATCTCATCGAGAAAGCGACGCCGGCCCTCAGGTTCACCTTTCACGAGGGCGAGATCCTCGGGGGAAAACATGACGGCGCGAACTTGCCCGAGGATTTCACGGGCTCGTGCAAGTGGCTGCGAGTGCAGGCGCACCTCGTTGGGGCGGCCTGGCGAGATCTGCATGTCGATCCGTACATCGCGGCCAGAGCGTTCACACATCGCGCGGATGATTGCGGTTTTCTCGCCTCGCCGCACGAGGGCGGCGTCATGTGCCACGCGGTGCGAGGAAAGGGTCGCGAGGTACCAGAGGGCCTCGACGATGTTGGTTTTCCCCTGGCCGTTCGCTCCCACGAACACGGTGATCCCGGGTGTGAAGCGCAGAAAGGTGTGGGCGTAGGAGCGGTAGTTGGTGAGTTCGAGCGCCTTGAGGTGCATCGAGGATCAAACGCTCAGATGCGCATAGGCATGAGGAGGTAGCGGTAGTGCTCCTCCGGTGCTGCTTCAAGCGATTCTTGCCCGCGAAGAACGGTGGGCTTGACCGAATCGGGAAGCGAGAAGTGCGTGAAGTCGGTACCGAGCGCGCCGAGGCCATCGAGCAGGAAGCCCGAGTTATAGCCCACCACGAGATCGCCACCGTCAACTTTCGCTTCGAGAACCTCGCTTGCCTGAGCCTCGTCACCGTCCCCCGCTTCGAGAGCGACCTGACCCTCGCTGAAGGTGAGGCGCACGGGAGTGTTGCGCTCTGCCACGAGGCTCACGCGCTTCACGGCCTCGATGAGTGGGGCAGTCGCGACACTCACGGTGTACGGGGTGACATCGGGGAACAGGCGCAGCACGGGCGGGTAATCGCCATCAACGAGGGTCGAGGTGGTGCGGCGACCCGAGGATTCGAACCCAATGAGGTTTGCGGAGTCGCCTTCGCTGAGCGCGACCTCGACGTTGCCTCCACTGAGCGAACGAGCAACCTCGGTAAGGGTGCGCGAACGCACGAGGGCGCTCAACTCGCTCGAAGGATTCGCGGGGTTCCAGGTGAATTCGCGAACGGCAAGGCGGTAACGGTCGGTCGCCGCCATCATGACCTTCTCGCCCTCGATTGTGACTTTCACGCCCGTGAGCAACGGGACAACATCGTCTTTGCTTGCGGCGATCGAGACCTGCGCGATCGCGCGGGCAAAGGTTCCCGAATCAATCGTGCCCACGACGGGCGGCATCTCGGGAAGAACCGGGTATTCGGCAACCGGGAGGGTCGAGAGTGCGAAGCGCGAGGAGCCACAGAGGATCTCTACCTTCGGGCCTTCATGGCTCACAGAGACGGTCTTGTGGGGAAGGGCGCGCACGATATCGCTGAGCATCCTGCCTTGAACAAGCACTTCGCCGGGCTCGTCGATCTCGGCCTCAACGGAGATGTGGGCGCTCACTTCGTAGTCGAAGGTCGAAAACTTGAGTTCGCCATCCTCGGCAACAATCCTCACGCCCTGGAGGATGGGCATTGCGGGGCGCTGCGGGAGAGTGCGGGTTGCCCACGACACGGCATCGTTCAGCACGTCCCGATCAAGATGAAATTTCACGCCTCGGCTCCTTTACGAAAAAGCTTTCCGCGCCCTCGCGCGTACTTCCCAACTTTAGCCAAATTCTTTGTCTCTCGCCCGGGTCAAAATTACACGCCTGTCATTCTCATCCCCAAGGCTTCCACATCCTCAGGGCCTGGATCTTGCGAGCAACGCGAGTTTTCCCCATCACCCGTGTCTCAAGTTTAAACAACCCTCTTAATTACGGCTGTTGAAGCTGTGGATAACCATCATTTCTGCAGGTCACGCTGAAAACTACAAGTTTCTAATTCGGTGCGAGTAACGACGAGAAGCTGTGGAGATATTGGGCATAACAGTCACTATTCGCCGCTGTGGCGAGTTCTCTCCTCACAACAGCCAAGCCGTGCGTGCACATTCTCCACAAAGTTATCCACAATTCTGGAAACGTTGCTCGTGACCAGGCTCGTTGCGCTGCTCGCAACCGTGAGACTACCTAGCGCCTTCCCTGCTCCTGAGCGTTCGCTTTTACGCGAGCCGTGAGCTCTGTAACTTGATTGAACAGGGCTCGGCGCTCCTTCATGAGCGTCGAGACCTTCTTGTAGGCATGGATGACGGTCGTGTGATCGCGCCCCCCGAACGCATCCCCGATCGCCATGAGCGGCATCTCAGTGAGTTCACGGCACAGATACATCGCGCACTGGCGGGCCGTGACGAGCGCACGGGTGCGAGCGGTGCCCTTGATTTCATCAACACCGAAACCGAAGTACGCCGCCGTCTCCGCGATGATGAGATTCGGGGTGATCTCCGCACCCCCATCGTGCGTGAGCAGGTCTTTCAGCACGTTCTGCGCGAGCTCTACATCCATGGGCTGCTTCGAAAGTGAATGCAGTGCCTGCACGCGAATAAGCGCACCTTCGAGCTCGCGGATGTTCGAGGAAATGTTCTCCGCGATGTACTCGAGCACCTCGCGAGGAACCTCCTCGTTGTTCTCCGCTGCGACCTTTTTACGCAAAATTGCGATGCGGGTCTCGAGATCTGGTGGCTGCACGTCGGTCATGAGCCCCATCTCGAAACGCGAGCGCATTCGATCCTCGAGGCCGCCGAGGAGCTTCGGGGGAAGATCCGAGGTGATGACGATCTGCTTATTCGCGTTGTGCAGCGTGTTGAACGTATGGAAGAACGCCTCGAGGGTCTCGGGCGCGCGCTGCAGGAACTGGATGTCGTCGATCAGGAGGATGTCGATGTCGCGGTAGCGGCGCTGGAACTCTTGCGCCTTACCGAACTGACCCGACTGGACCGAGTTGATGAAGTCGTTCGTGAATTCCTCGGAGTTGACGTAGCGCACCTGAATGTTCGGGTGCAGCTGCTTCGCGTAGTGCCCGGTTGCGTGGAGCAAGTGGGTCTTGCCGAGTCCGGACCCGCCATAGATAAACAGAGGGTTGTAGGCGAGGGCGGGCTGCTCGGCCACGGCGTAGGCAGCGGCTTGGGCAAAGCGGTTCGAGGCACCCACAACGAACGTTGAGAACGTGTACTTCGGATTCAGGCGAGAGTCGTTCCCGAGAGACGACGCCGTGGGGAGATCGACGGAGCTGGCCGGTGCTTCGGTTCGGTCGGTTCCCTCCGCCGGGGTATAGGGGGAATAGGGCGCGGGGTCCGACGCTTGCTCGGCCCCTGCCGGTACCGTATTCACAGAGTTATCCCCATCTCGACGTGGGGTGATACCCATTGTTCCCGAAGAATCCACAGAGTTATCCACAATGTTGTCAACTGTGGGAGCGGGAGCAGGGGCCGGAGAATCGGGGGCGTCGTCAAGACCGAGAGTGGGATCGATCGTGACCGCGAAAGTCACGGGCTTCCCCATGGCCTGTGAGAGAGCGGAGCGAAGCTGCTCGGGAATGCGCATCTCAAAAAGGTCTTTCACGGTCGCATTCGGCACCGCGATCAGGGCCGTATCCTCGAGAAATCCGCGCAAACTTGAGAGCGTGACGTAGGCGAGGTGGCGATTCGAAACCGAGTCATCGGCGCGCAAAATCTGCTGGCACTCGGCCCACAGCGCGTCGCGATCGAGTGCGGTCTCGTCCATTCGGGGCTCCTCGTGGGGATCGGGGGTGCGGCGGACGACCACAATTATCCACCATGTTTTCCACATTTATGCCCAATGACGTGGAAGAAGGAGCACACCCTGTCGAATCATTGGGGATAACCATGAGATTCTAGGCACACTTCGCCGAATCGAGCCCAGTTCCATTGACCGAGTAGCCGCGCGATTCTAGACTCGATCAGTCTGTGTTCACGAGAACCATCACTGTGGATCTCGCGCACACCCGAAACCACCGGCCCCATGGGCCGTCTTTAACCGGGCCCTCCGGCCGCATCGCGGTTCCTTCCCGGAAACGAGGGCCCCGATTTATTTGGAGAGAAAAGATGACCAAGCGTACGTTCCAGCCGAACAACCGCCGCCGCGCCAAGAAGCACGGCTTCCGCGCACGCATGAGCACCCGCGCGGGCCGCGCCATCATCAACGCGCGCCGCTCGAAGGGCCGCGCCTCCCTCTCGGCCTGAGCCGCGGCGTGACGTGCGGGCAGTGAGCCGCCTACGTCACAACGACGACTTCCGGCTGACCACCCGCCAGGGCGTGTCAGCGGCTCGATCCCACGTGATCGTGCACCTCGCGATCCTCTCCTCCCCGGAGGTCAAAAGGATCCAGGAGGAGCCGCGCGTGGGATTTGTCGTGTCAAAAAAGGTTGGCAATTCCGTTGTGCGCAGCCGCACCAAGCGGCGGCTGCGGGAAATCATGAGAGCTCGCCTTGATTCTCTGCCCGCGTACGCGAGCGTCGTGGTACGCACGCGAGTGGGGATCAACGAGATTGACCACGACACACTCGTCGGTGAAGTCGACTCCGCCTTGGCCTCCGCCCTACGAAAACTCGAGAAGCGCACCGCGAAAAAGGAGGGAGCACAGGGATGAAGGCAACCGTCGGAATCCTTCGCGCGTACCAGCGCGGCATCTCCCCGTACCTGCCCGCCGCGTGCATGTACACACCCGTGTGCTCGCAGTACGCGGTGGACTCAATCCGCCGCCACGGAACCTTCAAGGGATTGCTGCTTGCCGCGTGGCGGATCCTGCGGTGCAACCCCCTCAGCCACGGCGGGATCGACCCGACCCCCGCCCCGGGCATGTGGACGAACCCGAAACCCGTAGCCGTGCGGGACACTGAAAGCCCCAAGTTCGCTCGCACCCACTAGGCTTGACCCGAACACCCGACCTCACGCCGCTCATCGCATGACCGTCATGCGCATGCGAGTGGCAGGAAGAAAAGGCCGAAGTTGAACATTCTCTACCCCATCGAATGGGTTGTCGTCTGGATCATGGTCCAGGCCCACAAGCTGCTGTCCTTCGTGATGGACCCCGATTCCGGGTGGACCTGGCTGCTCTCGATCGTGCTTCTCACGGTCGTGGTCCGCATCATCATTTTTCCGCTCTTCGTCAAGCAGATTAAGAGTTCGCGCGGCATGCAGATCGCCGCTCCCGAACTGAAGGCGATCCAGCAGAAGTACAAGGGCAAGACCGACCCGGAATCGCGCCAGGCGATGGCGCAAGAGACCATGCAGGTCTACAAGGAGCACGACGCGAACCCCGTTGGCTCTTGCCTCCCGGTTCTCATCCAGATGCCGATTTTCTTGGCGCTCTTCCGCGTACTCTTCTACAAGCTTCCGGAGGCCGCGCAAAACAACACGAACTTTGGCATCCTCACGCCCGAGCTCGCCGATAGCGCCCACAATGCGCGCATTTTCGGTGGTACGACGATCTCCGATTCGTTCCTCACTGGCGACATGTCCGCGAAGATCATCGCGGGCGTCATCATCGCGCTCATGGTGCTCGTCACCTTCCTCACGCAGAAAGAGCTGACGATGCGGAACATGCCGCCGTCGGCCCTCGAGGGGCCCATGGCGTCCACGCAGAAGATGATGCTCTACATGCTCCCGTTCATCTACGTGATTTCGGGCCCTGGCATGCCGATCGGTGTGCTCGGGTACTGGCTCACGACCAACGTATGGACGTTCGGCCAGCAGTGGTGGATGATCACGAAGAATCCCACCCCCGGTTCCGCGGCCGAGAAGGCTCGCCACGAGCGCATCAACAAGAAGCGCGAGAAGCAGGGCCTTGAGCCGCTCGACTTCACCCCGAAGAAGTCCAAGCGTGTTCAGGAGATGGAAGCGGCAAAGGCCGAAAACATTCGCGTTCAACCCAAGCGGTACGAAAACGGCCGCAAACTGAGCGACGAGGAAATGCTCCAGCGTGCCCGCGAGAAGCGAGCGAAAGCCATCGAAGAGCGCCGCAAGAAGGCGGCCGAAAACGGCGGTGGCACCCAAAAAGGCGGCTCGAAGTCGAGCAACGCCCTCGGTAAGAAGCGTAAGAAGAAGTAAGGATTCCCGATGAGCGAGAACGACACGATCGAGAACGAGAAGGCCAACGCACAGACCTCTGCCGAAGAGCGCCTCGCGCGCCTCGAAGAGGAGGGCGATTTCGCCGCCGACTACCTCGAAGAACTCATGGACATCGCCGACCTCGATGGCGATATCGACATCGACGTTGACGGCGACCGCGCCTCCGTGGAGATCCGCGGAGCCGCCGAACTGAGCGCACTCAACGAGCCCAAGGGCGAGCTTCTCGACGCTCTCCAGGAGCTCACGCGCCTTGCCGTGCAAACGAAGACGGGCGTGCGCTCGCGCCTCATGCTCGACATTGGCGGCTTCCGCGCGGGTCACAAGAGCGAGCTCGAAGAACTCGCCGAAAAGGCCGTCGAGCAAGCGAAGAACGGCGAGGTTCCCGTTCCTCTCCAGCCCATGAACCCGTTCGAGCGCAAGGTTGTGCACGATGTTGCGAAGCGCCACGGCCTTCGCTCCGAATCGGATGGCGAGGGTAAGACCCGCCACGTCGTGATCTACCCGCAAGACTGATGCTTCCCGCCCCCGCCCATCTCGATCCCCTCGCCCGCGAGCTCTTCGGGGAACGGCTTCCGCTTGCCGAGCGATACGCGGACATTCTTCGCACCCGCGGAGCTGAGGAAGGCCTGATCGGCCCCCGGGAAGTGGATCGAATCTGGGAGCGGCATGTCATCAATTGCGCGCTCATGGTGCGTGCCCTCGGGCCCGTGGGGCTCGTGGAGTCACTCGCGGATGTTGGCTCAGGTGCGGGCCTTCCCGGGCTCGTGATCGCCATCGCGCGCGAGGACATCGACGTGACCCTCATCGAGACGATGCAGCGGCGCGTGGACTTCCTCGAGCGTGCAATTGACGAGCTCGGCCTCGTCAACGTCGAGGTTGTGCGTGCCCGCGCCGAGGACCTCCACGGCGAGCGTGAATTCGATGCCGTGACGGCACGTGCCGTAGCTGCGCTCGACAAGCTCGCGAAGTGGACCGTTCCACTCGTCCGGATTGGTGGCGAACTCGTGGTGATGAAAGGCAAGAGCGCGCGCGACGAGGTCGAGAAGGCCTCGAAGACCCTCGCGCGTGTCGGCGCGGTCGATGTTCGCGTTGAGGAATTCGGAGATCCATCCGTGGAGGTTCCTACTACAGTGGTACGAGCACACGTTCGTGAGGTAACGAGGCGAAAGGGGCCGCGTCGTGGCTAAGAAAAGCTCTCTTGACGAGACGCCGCTCATGCGGCAATTGCGCAACGATATGGAGCTGCGCAAGCGTCTCGAGAAGGCGACCTTTGCGGCACCCGAAGACACACGCATCATGGCCGTCGCGAACCAAAAAGGCGGCGTGGGCAAAACCTCGAGTGCCGTGAACGTCGCGGTCGCACTCGCGAAGGGCGGGCTTAATGTGCTCGTCATCGATTCCGACCCGCAAGGCAACGCGTCAACGGCTCTTGGCATCCCGCACGACCCCGAGATCGCCTCGCTTTACGACGTGCTTATAGAAGACGAGCCACTCTCGGCAATCGTGACCCCCTCTCCAGAAGCAGAGTCGCTCCTGTGCGCGCCCGCGACAATCGATCTTTCGGGCGCCGAAATCGAACTCGTCCCCGTGGTCGCGCGCGAATCGCGCCTCAAGAACGCCCTCGCGGACTACTTCACTGAGCGCGAAGAGCAAGGGCAGCCGCGTCTCGACTACGTGCTTATCGACTGCCCGCCCTCGCTTGGCCTGCTCACGATCAATGCGCTCGTGGCCGCCCGCGAGGTGTTCATGCCGATTCAGGCCGAGTACTACGCGCTTGAGGGCATTGCGATGCTGTGGAAGAACATCGACCTCATCCGCAAGCATCTCAACCCTGACCTTCAAGTGTCGACGATCTTGCTCACGATGTACGACGCACGCACGCGCCTCGCCGCGCAGGTGGCGGAAGACGTGCGCGAGCACTTCCCCACGCAAACCCTCGACACCGTCATCCCCCGATCGGTGCGCATCTCGGAAGCTCCGAGCTATGCGCAAACCGTTCTTAATTACGATCCCAACAGCACGGGTGCCCTCGCCTATCGCGCTGCCGCGCACGAGATTTCCCGTCGCCCCGAGCCGAAGAACTGAAACGAGGAGATCATGGCGAAGAAACGCGGCCTTGGTAGGGGAATCGGTGCGCTGATCCCCAGCTCCGAACCAGCGAGCAGCGAAAAGCCCGAAGCCCCCGAGGCACAAAGCCCTGAGCCTTCCGCTCCACCCGCTGAGCCCTCTTCCCCCTCGAAGAAGGATTCCGACGCCACCTCCGCCTCGACCGAAGCTGAGGTTTCACCATCGAGGCCCGCCGGCACTCGTGGCGTGGATATGTTCTTCAGTTCGGATGATTCCTCGTCCGGCGGTACTCGCGAACACCGCAAGTCTGCTGATCTCGAGCTCGCTGATTCATGGTCACGTGACGCTCGCTCGAAGCGCCGCGGCGGGAAGAAGTCTGCAGCGAAGGCTGCGACCTCGCGCGACGTGGCCGAGAAACGCGAGGAACACGTGGATGCGACTTCGGCGGAGCAACCGTCGGACACAGCGCCGGCCGCTGAAGCCGCCGCATCACCGACGGCCACTCGTGAAACGCCCGCTTCCTCCGCTGGAACCGACCACGTGCCCACGTCACCCGCTGGGCAGGCTGGTCTCGTGCCCGTTCCCGGTGCTGAATTCGTTGAGGTGCCGATCTCCGAGATCCGGGAGAATCCTCGTAATCCGCGCACCGTCTTCGACGATGATGAGCTCGATGAACTCGCGTACTCGCTGCGCGAAGTTGGCGTTCTCCAGCCGATCGTCGTGCGGCCTGTGACCGACTCCGTTGATGGCGAGCCATTCGAGATTGTGATGGGTGAGCGCCGTTGGCGTGCGGCGAAGCGCGCGGGGCTCGAGTCGATTCCCGCAATCGTGCGCTCCACAGCCGATGATGATCTCCTTCGCGACGCACTGCTCGAGAACCTTCACCGATCGCAGTTGAATCCCCTCGAAGAGGCGGCCGCCTACGGTCAGCTGCTTGAGGATTTCAATTGCACCCAGGATGAACTGGCGGATCGCATCGGTCGCTCGCGGCCGCAAATCTCGAATACTCTTCGCCTTCTGCGCCTCCCTCCCCTCGTGCAGCGTCGCCTGCAATCGGGGGCGCTTTCCGCGGGTCACGCCCGTGCCCTCCTGGGACTCGACGATGTGCAGCTCCAAGAGGAGCTTGCCCAGCGCATCGTGAGCGAAGGCCTGAGCGTCCGCGCCGTTGAGCGGCTGATCGCGAACGGCGTTGAATCCTCCACGGCTACGCGCGCCGTACCACGCCGTAGTTCGTATAACCCGCGCGTGGTGTCCTTGACGTCGCAGTTGTCCACCAAGCTCGAGGCACCCGTGCGTATCGATGTGGGTAAGCGCAAGGGCAAAGTCACGCTCGAGTTCACGAATCTCGACGATCTCGAGCGGATTGTGCAAAAGCTCGGGCTCGACAACGTGGAGATCCCCGAGGCCTGATCCCTCGCTGAGTGGGGCCTGAAACAGGGCCCTTTCGCCCCCGCGCTCGCGCTCGCAGCCCACGCGGGTTCGCTTTGCCTGGTCTTTAAGGCCCCGGCACCCGGGTTCGATGTCGTTTGTGCGTGGATCGAAAATTCTGGCTCGCTCTTTACCACTTTGGTCATGGTGCCTGCCCCATCAGGCACCTCAAATGACGTCTTCCCAGTAGATTCCTCGTGCTATGCGCGAGGAACAGTGTCACTGTGCTAGTGGTGCTGTGCTCTTTTGCGGAGCTCGCCGCTGGACCCTTCGTTTCCCGTCGACGCATCTATTGCGTCCTCCTCCAAGGCGGGCTCTCGAAAGGCGTCGGTAGTCGCTGGGTCGAGCCGCCGGGCCCTCGATCCTCAGTTGTTGCGCGCCGCGTTCTCTACGGCTCTAGTAAGTTTCACGTGAAACATTCGGCGCCATGGGTTGTTGGTCTCCGGATCGTCCCTGTGATCGGCTTGCTTATGCGTGCCCTGCAGTTCCTGATAAAGCTGGTGGCCTTGAGACGACGGTTTGTGGTCTGCTGTTTCACGTGAAACGTGTAGTAGGGCGCAGCAGCGGCCTATAAAGGTTTTCGGGTCCTCTTTCCCCGGCGATCATCTTCACCACTGCATTGTGAACATTTCTGGTGTTGCTTACCGAAGCACCTTTAAGCGATAGATTCTCTCGATGACTCCGTTGTCGCGTTTCACGTGAAACGCCAACTATAGAATGGATAAGTACCCGCGGATTGTTTCGCGCGCATTTCAGTAGACACCGCTTTGGGGCATTCAGTACTCGTAGACACGTGTCGGTTCGATTTGAGTCGGGTCGCAAGTTTCGCGCGCTGCTTTTGCTATGCCGCCTCCGGTTTCACGTGAAACATGTAGGCGAACTATATAGTCACTTCGGTGGATTGTCGTTTCGTTTGGCCGCGTAGCGGCAAAGGGAAATCGGTGTTTCACGTGAAACAACGGCTGTGTCGTTGGCCGCAAACTACGAACCGGAGCAAGTTAGCGAGAAGACAGATTCGCGTTTAACGGACTCATCGAAGTCGGAGCGCCAAAGCGCGTGACGCGGCTGCATAGTTTCACGTGAAACCCGACGCATGTGTTTTACGGTGCCTTTCGGACTGTAGTGGTAAGCATGGTCCGAACGTTTCACGTGAAACAAGCGGTGAAATTGCGGTAGCGTTTTTGGCGCCAACGCTGCGAGCAACTTTTTTCGGTGCTTTCTGCAGCGTTCCACGTGAAACGCGCGACGGTAAGGCACGACTTGAAGCCGAGTTCCTGGCGAACGAAGTTCCCGTCCGTCCTGGGTCAGGATACGCATAATCCTCAAAAGGCTATCCACGATGAGTTTTGAAGGGCGGACAAGGACCTATGTTTCACGTGAAAGCCCAAAAGCAAACTGTGGCATGAGAGAAGAGGGCCGCTTCAGGCGGCTCTTTTAGCAGGCGAAGGAGCCGAAGGTGAAAAGCCTTGGCAGGCCGTATGCAAAGGTACAACGTTTCACGCGAAACGCCCTATCGAGTCAGTGAGGGAGTCGGAGGTCTGAAAATCATCTTCCGAAGGTAGTCGGGTAGAGAATCGCGATCGGGAACAACGAGGGGGTATCGGCCTGGCCCACGTGAAACACACAGATGTGAATAAAGATGTGGATAAGTGGGGCATCCGCGAGATTTTGGGCGTAAATTATACACACGAATTCGATAAGGGGACAGTGAAGATCGTGAGAAAACCCCAGGTAGAGGCCCACAAAAGTCAGAAATCCACACTTGGGGTAACGCTTGTGCACAGCTTTGTGGATAACTCTTGGCTAACCATATGGTCGGCAGCGTCGGGATTTGCGAGAGTTTTGCTGACGAGCCGCTGCCGCAGCAAGGGTGCGCATTGGCAACCGAGAAACCACAAGAGTCAAGGTAGATCTCACGCCGAAAGAAGCAACGCCTCCCTCACGTTCGGCCGATACGCGGGTCGATTCCGCCAATAACGGTGGGGATTGACAGCCCATGTACGAGGTAGGAAAGCCGGTGCGAGGCATAGGCAAGCGTGGAGGAACGAGGAAAAGAACGAAAGGGGGCGCCGAGGGAAGGCACAGCTGCCACGCAGAGGAAGAGCAGGCGTCCAGGGGTGCTGCGGGTGCATGGCTCAACGAGCGTGAAACAAACTCAGGGTTCTAAGCGAGGCGCCCAGAGTCGAGTGCGCTGCGTAATTCGTCCAATGCCTCGCGTACGGTGAATTTCGGGTGCGCGCCTGTGAGCACCCGCTCACCGATAACGCTTCGACCGTTCCGGGCGATGATTCTCCACGTAGGGAGTACCCGAGGCACAAACTCCCCGGTCGGGATCTCGAGGTTCCCTTCTCCTGAACTGAGAGAAACGTCGTGGACGTGTACCTCGACATTGGAAGGTAGAACTCCGTGGAGCTCTCGAGCGGTGAGCGGCGCCGGAAGTGAGGGCGCCGCCCACGATGCCCAGTAGAGGTGAATCTCGAAAGTAACGCCGCTCCGCGAGGAGGCGCCGCAGGCGACGAAGTCGCTCACTCGAGCGTGGCGAGATATTTTTCGGCGTCGAGTGCAGCCGAGCAGCCGGATCCCGCAGCGGTGATGGCTTGGCGGTAGCGGTGATCCACAACGTCTCCGCACGCGAAAACGCCCTCGAGGGAGGTGTGAGTCGTGCGGCCTTCACAGATGATGTAGCCCTCGTCATCGATGTCGATCTGGCCCTTGAACAGACCGGAACGGGGAAGGTGGCCGATCGCTTCGAAGAGGCCGTCGGCGGGCACGGTTTCGCGTTCGCCGGTCACGGTGTCTTCGAGAACGAGGTGCGAGAGTTCGTTCTCGCCCTCAATGCCCACGACCTGGGTGTTCCAACGGATCGCGAGCTTGGGGTCGTCTTCAGCGCGTTTCGCCATGATCTTCGAGGCACGCAGCGCATCGCGGCGGTGAAGCAGGGTCACGCTCTTGCCGAAGCGCGTGAGGAAGGTGGCTTCCTCCACGGCGGAATCGCCGCCGCCCACCACGAAAATGTCCTTGTCCTTAAAGAAGAAGCCGTCGCACGTGGCGCACCAGCTCACGCCCTTACCGGAGAGGCGCTCTTCGCCGTCCACTCCGAGTTTGCGGTACGCGGAGCCGGTCGCGAGAATAACGGCCTTCGCGCGGAATACCTCGCCGCCCTCGGTTCGAATCGTTTTCACGTCGCCCGCGAGCTCGACCTCGGTCGCGTCCTCGAAAAGGATCTCAGCACCGAAACGCTCGGCCTGCTCCTGCATGTTGCCCATGAGGTCCGGGCCCATCACACCTTCGGGGAAACCCGGGAAGTTTTCGACCTCGGTGGTTGTCATGAGGGCGCCGCCGGCATCGAGAGAACCGGCGATCACCACGGGTTTGAGGCCCGCACGGGCTGCATAAACGGCAGCGGTGTAGCCCGCCGGGCCCGAGCCGACGATCACGATGTCGCGCACGGGTGCGTCCGCGGCATCGGAGGGGGCCGCGGTCTCGGCCGTGTCGGTCTGCGATCCCGAAAGGCTGATGCCGAAACCGCCGCCGAGGGTGTTGAGGATCGGGGTCTGAGGCTCAGAGGTGGTCATGATGTCCTTTCACAGCGAAGGCTCGCCAACAATCAAACAGAACAAGGGTAGGGGTGAAGGCTGAGTTTCGCGGTCAGCTCTTCGGATCCACGAGCACCCGTGCGGAAAACAGGGGCGCGGAGGCGCCGTCGGCATCCCTACCGCATGTGGAACGCACGACCGTTGCCGAAACTTCCCCGCCTTCACGACGCACTTGCGTGAGGTTGTGCTCATCGAGAACGAGGAGCCACGCATTTTCGTCGCCGCCCCACGAAACCTGCTCGAGCATAAGCACGGATTCGTTCGAGGAGAGGGACTTCAGGCACTCCGTGACGTCGAACGTCGCGGGGGTTTGCAAGCTCCCCGTGTCGAGGAGATTCTGCACCTCGGCCCCGATCGTGTACTCGGTGAGAACGGGGAGGCCGGAGTTGTCGGTTCCCGGTGCCGGGTTGGAATCGGCAACATTCTGGGTTGCTGGGGCGTCCATTTCGACACTCAGGTTGAGCGCCCACGACAACATGATGCCAAGAAGAATCGTCGCAGCGAGGAAGCCCGCGAACACCCCCGGTGGGAAGCCAGTCCAGCTTCGCCTTTCACCGCGCGCACGGTGGGCGCTACGCGACGCACGGCGAATGGGGGTCATTCTTGATTGACCTTCACTTCGGCGATCTCGAGCCGGAATCCACCGTCGACAGCGCCGAGGTTGGGCGCCCACAGCACGAGCGAGCGCGCGTCCACGGGCTTTTCGGGCGTGAGCGTGAGGTCCTCGCCGGGGGCGACCTCACCGGAGGCGAGCACGTCGCCGATCTGGCCGTCCTCGGTGAGGGTGCGCAGCTCGATCGTGCCGCCCTGCTGGGCGCCGGGCGTAACGCGAACGTTTTTGACTTCGCCGTCGCCGAGGTCGAGCTTGACGCCCATGCCCTCGCGCAGGTGGCCGTACTCGGCGCTCGCGTACCGCTGGGTTTTCCACACGGTACCCGGGTCACCGTCGAGCATGCGCCCTGCGTCTTCGGGTTTATCGGCTTTCGCCGGATCGGGCGGGTACACCACGCTCACCTGGTTGAGCGGCGCCAGGGGTTTGGGTGCCTCGGTAGGTTTCTCGCTGGGCTCTTCCTTAGGGGCTTCGGTTTTTTCGGGGGCCTTTTCTTCCGACGCCTGCGTGGTCGGGCTCGTTGCCACATCGCGGTCGTGCCGGCCCACTGACGTCACTGAGGTGATGGCCCACACGAGGCCGAGGATCACGGCGAGCAGGGCCGCGACGAGGATAATCCGCGCGGTCGTGGAGCGGGACACGTCGCCTTCGGCTGCTGAGCTGCTTCCTGCCGTATCGGAAGCGAGGGCGATGTCCATAACGTCGCGGAATGCCGAGGAGTGCTGCTGGCTGTGAGGCGCAGGCGCGTGCGGGTCGAGTGCGCTCGCTTCGCGCCCCTGCACGGGGATGACAACTCCGGCATCGGGCGCCGTCTGGCGCACACGGGGAGCCGAGTGCTGGACCGCCGAGGGCGGCGCAACGACGGGGCGGCCGGGCGCTTCGTGTGCGTCATCGTTCGTGTTCGGCGTGCGCGGCGATTCGGCGAGGGACTCCTCGCGACCCGCAACGGGAATGGGGGCGGGCGCGGGAGGCACCGGGGGTGCGACCGGCGCCGTGGGCTCTTCGGTGAGTGCCGCGGGGGCGTGGTGGGCATCGGCATCAATGTGCCCCGGGAACATGTGTGCCGCCGACGGTGCCTTCGGCGCATCGATCACTTCGGACCACGGCTTGTCGGCCTCCGCAACGGGTTTATCGGTGGTCTCAGCCTCTCCCGTGAGGGGAGCGTCGGCTTCGTCGTGTGCCTCTTCGGCCTCCGGTGCCTCGGCCCGGGCTTCGCTGTCGCCGTGGTCGGCTTCGACGGGAGAAGAGCTTTCGGCGGTGGCGTCATCGACCGATGCTTCATCGGTGCTCCCCGACTCTTGCGCGTTGAGCTGCTCCCGGTGCTCGAATGGACCCGCGACGACGGGACCGGAGGTGTTTCGCTCCGCAAGCGGTACCGGCGCCCCGGCGTGCTGCTCAGGATCGTACGCCTCGAGGGTCACGGGGAGTGACTGCCATGGCGAGAGCTCCTCGTGCACGTCTTCGATCGTCATCGGGCGAGGGCCGTCCGCGGGCGCGTTTGGTGTGAGCGGCGTGAGAAGGGTGGCGGTAAGCCTCCCCAGATCGGATGGCACCGTGCGCGGAGATGTCGTCGACGGGTCGAAGGAAGCGTCGGAACCGAAAAATTCCGGCCCGCGCGCCGCGAGCCCCACGTAGAGAATCCGCCCCACCGCACGCACATCCGGGCTGAGCGTGAAGGGCTCCGTGAGGTGCAAGAGGCCCTCGTCGCCCGCATCCTCGATACCCGCTCCGAGGACTGTCACCTGATCGTGTTCGAGGTCAACGAAGACGCGGTCTTCATCGAGATGGTGGTGCCGGATGCCCTTGCTGCGGGCTTCCTGGAGGGTTGCCGTCACGCGACCAGCGATCGTGCGGGCGGTTTCCGCGCGTAGCGCCCCCTCGCGCGTGAGGTCGGCGAGCGTGGGCAGGTTCGGGTCGGTATAGATGACCGCCGTGACGTTCGTTTCGCCTTCGTGCGACTCGAGCACGTCGCGAACGGCTTCAAGCCCCGGAACGTTCACGAGTGACACGCGGCGTGCGGCATCGAGGACATCGGCGGCAAACTCACCGCGAACGACGAACACGAGAATCGGCTCGCCGTTCTCGTTCACGCCGCGGTGCCACGACGCCCCTTCGGTTGAGGACGTAGGCAAGCGGTCAGAGCCCACGCTTTCCTTTTCCTCGAGGGCGGGGCTCAGTGAGAGAGAGGAGAAGAGTTCCTCAAGGCTGCGGATTTCTGTCACTGTGATCCTTTGGTTCGCTCGAGTGGTTCGATCCGATGCTTGACCATCGTAGCGGGGCTCTTCGGCCTCGCTCGAGGTTTCTTCCACCGCAGCGGGTGCCTTCTTTGCCGGCTCCCCGCCTCGGCGTTTGCGCACGAGTCGAGAGCTGATCATGGTCGCGGCCTCGCGAATCTCCGACACGCGGAGCATCCACGCGACGAGCGCGAATACTCCGGTCATCACTGCCGCGACGATCACGCCCACGATGATCGCGATAATGCGCCCTCGCCACGTGAAATCGCCAAAGAGTGCGAGGAGCCCCCAGCCCGCCACCGCCGAAATCGCGCCGGCCACGAAAAGGCGCGCGATCGTGGAAATGGTGCCGAGAGAATTCACCTGGCTCATATCCACGCCGTTTCGGGCGAGGTTGCGACGCATGTGCCACACACCTTCGAGCCACCCGATCACAAGGCCGATCGAACTCGCGAAGGCGCCCGCAGCCGCGGCATAGCGCGGATCGACCCAGAGGAGGATCACGGGGATCGCGAGAAGCGAGAGCACCGTGGGCGGCACGCGCATCATAAAGGCGGTGCGCGTGTCCTCGTAGGCGTAGAAGTAGCGCGTGACGAGATACGTTGCGGCGAAGGCTGGCAGTCCCAGGGTGTATCCGATGAGCACGAGACCGTTGGCGCCCGCCCCAACGGGGGACGTGCCACCCACGACGACCCACATGATCGGTGCCGCGAGCACGATGAGCACAACCGTCGCGAGGGTCATCGGGACGAACAGGATCCTGTTCATCGAGGAATAGGTGCGATAGGCCCCGAGGTGGTCGCGTTCGTTGACCCGCTTCGACATGCGCGGGAAGATGCTCGTCACGAGGGAAACGGCAATGATGCCCTGTGGAAGCATGAAAACGGTGTACGACCAGTCGAGGGCCGCGAGAGCGGGGAAAAGCTCTCGGTTGGCGCCGGCTCCGCTCGCCTGCGCCTGCTCCACAGCCGACACGGCGCCGCCCGTGGACCAGCGACGTGCGAACACCGCGACCTGGCCGACGACCATCATCGCGAACGTCCACAGCCCCATCGTTCCGAGCTTGCGCAGGCCGAGCCCGCGAAAACCCCACTTGAACCTGATCTTGAGGCCGATCTTCCGCGTCCACGCCCACACGAGGAGAGCCTGCGCGGCACTGCCTCCCACCTGGGAGAAGGCGAGAACGAGCAGCATGCCCCACGTCCACTGCGTGCCGTCGGGCTGTGCCCCCCAGAGCACGAGGAACAGAATCGATCCCGCGATATTCATGAGGTTGTTGAGCGCCGGTGCCCACGTGAAAGGCCCGAAGCTTTCGTGCGCATTGAGGATCTGCCCGAACATGATGTAAATACACGAGAAGATCATCTGCGGCATCATGAAATAGCCGAGAACGGTCGCGGCCTGAAGCGTGCCTGGGTCAAGCTTGGAGTTCGCGACGATCGTGAGGAACGGGACGGCAAGCGTGCAGAGCGTCGTGATCCCCACCGCGACAACGAAGAACAGCGTGAACAGTCGCGAGCAGAAATCCTCGCCCTTATCCGGAAGCTTCGCCGCACGCACGACTGCCGGCACGAGAATCGCGTTGAGGGTGCCACCGCCGATGAGGATCCACAGGGAGTTTGGCAGGATCTGCGCCGCAGAATACGCGTTTGCGGCGATCGATGCGGAGCCGCCGAGCACCATCCCGAGCAGGAAGGTGCGCACGAAGCCCAAAAGACGCGTTGATGCCGATGCGACCGCCATGATTGCGCTCGCGCGCATGGCCTTGCCGCGCGCAGAAGAACTGCTCGAGTTGTTCATGATTCGGGTGGTGTCCTTAGTGTTCTACACGTGTGTGAGGGGGCGCATCGGGGTGGTCGACGCTCGCGAGATCTTCCGGCTCGGTGAGTGCCGGGCTTCGCGCATCAGATTTTGTGCGGCCGGCGCGGATCACGCCCGTAATCACGAGCGCGGCGAGAAGCACCATCGCGATGAGGGTTGTCCAGTTCTCCCACTCGGGGTTGACGCTCAGTTGGCTCTCGCGCGAATCGAGGACCACGTCGTCGCCGTTTGTAATCATCACCGTGAACGAGCCGCTGCCGCTGCGCACGGCCTCGACGGGGATCGCCTTATCGCCCGTGGTGAGCGCCGGAAGCGTGACGGGCTCGAGCGTAGCGCCAGCCTTTGCGATCCGGTGGGAAAATGAGACCGACGGGTTGAGCGTCACGGGTGTGGAAAAGCCGTTGTGAACGGTATAGGGGATCGAGGCCTCGTTCGAGACGAGATTGTAGGTTCCCGCGAGTGTCAATGAAATGCGCTTCGCGTTCGCTTCGGTGACCGTGTTGAGGTGTGCAAGTCGCGTGACGTGAGCGTGAGGATCCTCGAAAAGTGGGGTACTCACGCCCGAAGCCGCGAGCAAGATCGCCGCATAAAGGTAGCTCGGATCCTCGAGCACGGCGCGCACGTCGCCCAACTTCGTGAGGCTCTTTTCGACCCTTCCGCTCGCGCCGGCCGGCACCTTTTGGGCTTCGGGATCGATGCGGGCGGGGCTGGCGTCGGACTTCTCACCGATGGCGTGGAGCTTATTCACCTTGCCCACCCAATAGTTCCCACTCTCGCCGCTGATCGACGTGGTGCCTTCTCCTGCCTTTGCCGCTTTGACGAGGGTGGAAGCGGGCGCGTGCGTGACCCACGGTGCGGCGCCAAGGGCATCGAGCATGCGGGAGGTGCGTGCGGGGTTGAGTCGGGAGGTAGGGGAAGGGGCAAGCAGAATGGTGCGGGGGGCCGACGCTGACTCGCCCGCGAGGAGTGCCGTATCCGCGAGAGCCCGCTGAACGGACAGTTCGGGATCGTTGTGATCGGCAAGCCGCTCCGAAAGGCGCGTGAGCCGCGTGTCGTAGCCGAGGAGCGGTGTTGCCGGTTCGTCGCCACCCTCGACCTGCGCGTACCCACTCGGGGTGACGCTTGGGTTCAGGGACGAATAGAAGGATTCGGCGGGTACGAGAGCGGTCTGTGCTCCCGAGGTGCGTACGGCATTCGCGGTGACAGCCCCGGACTCGACGCGCATCAGGGTGGGGGCGGCCGCGAGGCCCGCGCTTTGTGCGGCTGAAGCGGCTTCATTCTCGAGAAGCCGGGTGGTCGAGCGGGCTGTTGCGGGGCTCGCGAGGGCAAAGGGGGCGAGTGTCACGTCGTGTGTTCTAGCCGCGTCCATGAGTGAGGAGCGGCGCTCGTCCCACGCAGGATTCGGCCCCCACGGTGTGCCTGCGGCGCGAGTGGTGGCAGGCATGCTCGGGGTTTCCTTGGCGCCGCCCGCATCCGAGGCCGGGGGCGCCGTGGGCGTTGCCGGGCTCGCGCTCGGCGATGGCGTGGGGGTTTTCGCGTCAAGACTCAAACGGGCTTCCTCAACAGTGCTCGTCCCTTCGGGCACCTTGAGCTCCGCGAGCATGGAGGGGTCGAGCCACCAGCTCACGTCGTCGCGTTGGGCAATCTCCCACTGGGCGGCGAAGGCGCCCTCGCGCACATCTTTTTCGAAAGCCTCCGGGTTGGTCGCCACGAGCGCGGGGTCGGTGGAGGCGAGGGGCGCGAGATAGGCGAGGGAAACACTCGGCGTGTGGTCAGCTGGTTGCCACACGAGGAACGTGCGAAGCGTCGCGACCGGGGTGGCGTTTGCGGAGGAATCTTCGGAATCGGGCGCCGTGGTGGCTCCCGTGACTGCCGTGAGAGCCACGCGGCGCGGGCCCCATAGCGACTCGTCGCGTGAGTAGCCGAGAGTGTCGGCGGGGATTCGCACCGTGAACTCGGCGGTTTCGCCTGGTGCGAGGGTGCGCGCAGCCGAGGTTCCGCGTACTGTCCCGCGGCGGGACGTCTGTGCCGGGGCGGTTGCCGACCACTCATCGGCGAGTGTGCGATCGGTGATGCGTGAGGTGAAGCTCGAGAGCTGGAGGGCCACATTCTCGAGCGGCGCATCCGTGGTGTTGGTGATGCTCACGCGGGCCTCGAGCGTGTCGCCGGGCCTTACCGCAGCGGGCGTAAGCGAAAGAAGGTCCAGGGTGAGCGGGGTATCGGCTTCCGGGGCTGGCCCGGGGGTGGGTGCGGGTTCCGACGGTAGCCCAGGTGCGGTCAGTGCCACATGTGCGGGCGGTTTCTGGCCGGTAGACTGGTAGGCTGCGGAGCCCGATCGGGCGAAAGCGCCAACGGGCGCAAGAGCCGTACACAGAATTGAATACAGTGCGACCATGACGAGGAGGGCGCGTAAGGCGCGCCGCGTCACGGATCGAAGCATGGAACCACTGTAGAGGGCGTGCCTTCGTGCCGCGTGCCAAACACGGGCTGCGTGCGCGCAGCGATTTGCACATCACAAACCAAGGTGAGGAATGACGTACGTGACTAATGGCGACACGCGCCGGGTGGAGCGCATCGGGATTGACACCGTTCGCACCCGCGCGCAGAGCATGTTTCGGGCGCTTCCAGCCTCCGTCCATGAGCTTGGCGAAATGTTTGAGGGGGCTGGTCAGGAGCTCGCTCTTGTGGGCGGGCCCGTGCGCGATGCCCTTCTTGGGCGCAGTAGCGATGACCTCGACTTCACGACGTCGGCGAGGCCTGATGAGACCGAGCGCATCCTTCGCGCATGGGTAGGTAAGCGCGGCGCGATCTGGGACATGGGCCGCGAGTTTGGCACGCTCGGCGCGCAGCTCGATGGCGTGAAGGTGGAAATCACGACGTACCGCACCGAGGAGTACGATCCGAAGTCGCGCAAGCCTCAAGTGGCATACGGCGACACGATTGACGGCGATCTTTCGCGCCGCGACTTCACCGTGAACGCGATGGCGGTGCGCCTTCCTTCGCTCGAGTTCATTGACCCATTCGGCGGTCTCGAGGATCTCGCCGCGGGGCTTCTTCGCACACCCGTTACCCCCGAGCAGTCCTTCAGCGACGACCCGCTGCGCATGATGCGCGCCGTCCGCTTTGCCTCCACCCTTGGTTTCGACATCGAGGAGGGCACCGCGCGCGCGATCGGGGCACTCGCCGAGCGCCTCACGATCGTGAGCGCTGAGCGCGTGCGCGATGAGCTCGTGAAGCTCATGCTTGGTGACCACCCGAGGAGCGCCCTCGAGCAAATGGTCGACCTTGGTCTCGCCGAGATCGTCCTTCCCGAACTGCCCGCGATGCGGCTCGAAATCGACGAGCACCACAGGCACAAGGACGTCTATACGCATTCGCTCACGGTGCTTGAGCAGGCGATTGACCTTGAAACGGGCCCCGAAGGACCGGTGCCCGGCCCCGATTTCATTTTGCGCTTTGCCGCCCTCATGCACGATTGCGCGAAGCCCAACACGCGCCGCTACGAAGAGGGCGGGGTCGTGACGTTCCGCTTCCACGAGGTGGTGGGTGCGCGCATGGCGAAGGCTCGCATGAAGGCCCTCAAGTTCGATAAGGAGACGACGAAAGCGGTTGCCCACCTGATCGAACTGCACCTTCGGTTCCACGGTTACTCTGACTCAGAGTGGACGGACTCTGCGGTGCGCCGTTACGTGACCGACGCGGGAGACCAGCTGGAGCGCCTCCACCGCCTCACGCGTGCCGATTGCACGACCCGCAATAAACGCAAGGCCCAGCGCCTCCGTGAAGCCTACGACGACCTCGAAAAGCGTATCGCTGAGCTTGCCGAGCAAGAAGAGATCTCGAAAATCCGGCCTGATCTGGACGGCCGCGCAATCATGCAGATCTTGGGGCTCGAGCCGGGGCCAGCCGTGGGAAAGGCTTACGCCTACCTTCTTGAGCTTCGCATGGAGGAGGGGCCGCTCGGCGAGGAGGAGGCCTCCAAGCGCCTTCAGGAATGGTGGGCGCATAATGGGGCGCACGACAGCGCCTCCGCGACGAGAGGAAACTCGAAGTGAGCGATAAGACGCCGAAGGGGACAAGCCGTACACGCTCGAGTGGGAAGCGTGCCGCACGCGCGGCGACGACCCCCGCGGCGGCGAGTTTAAGCCGCAGCCGCACAAAGCCGCGCCCCGAAACAACGACGCGCACTCCCGGCCGTCCCTCTGACGCACCGTCGTCAACGCCACGAGGTAATCGCAGGGCTAAGAACAAGCCCAAACCCACGAACCTTCTCAATTATCCCCGCGCGGGTAGGGAGGGTTTTTGGCGCTGGTGGCCATCGTGGCGACTCCTTTCCGCCGTTTTTGTGCTGCTCTTTTTCGCCGGCATCGGCTTCGGCGCGTGGCTGTATGCCACGACTGATGTTCCCGAGCCCACCGATATCGCGGTCGCCCAAACGACTCGCGTGTACTACGCCGATGGAGAGACTCTCCTCGGCGAGTTCAGCGACCTCAATCGCACGATTCTGCCCGCCGACGAGATTCCCGACAACGTCAAGGAGGCTGTCGTCGCCTCCGAGGACTCCACGTTTTACGAGAACCGCGGCATTTCGCCGAAGGGTATCGTGCGCGCCCTCGTGAATAACCTTTCTGGCGGCTCCCGCCAGGGGGCTTCGACGATCACCCAGCAGTACGTCGAGAACTACTACACGGGCAAGGTCACGTCGTATACCGGCAAGGTGCGCGAGATGATCATGGCCGTCAAAATCGATCAGGAGCTCGACAAGAACGAGATCCTTTCGCGCTACCTCAACACGATCTACTTCGGGCGCTCCGCGTACGGAATCGAAGAGGCGGCGCAGGCCTACTTTGGCAAGAGTGCGAGCGAGCTCGATGACGCCGAGGCCGCACTTCTCGTCGCCGTCATTCCCGCACCGAGCGCCTACGACCCGGCGAAGAATCCCGATAAAGCGAAAGCGCTCTGGCAGCGCGTCATCGACCGAGAGGTCAACGAGACGGGAAGCCTCACGAAGGAGGAAGCCGACAAGCTCAGCTTCCCCGAGACGATCGAATACAAACGTCAAAACTCCTTGCGCGGCACAAACGGCTACCTCATGATGGCGGTGCGCAAGGAACTCGAGGCGCGAGGCTTTGACGAGGACGACATCGACACGGGCGGCTACACGATCGTTTCGACGATCGACAAGCACACGCAAGACTCGACCGTCGAAGCGATCGCAAATCTCCCCGAAGACCGCCCCGAGAATAACCGCGTGGGAACCGTGAGCATCGACCCGTCAACCGGTGCGATCCGCGCGCTCTACGGTGGCAAGGACTACCTCAAGCAGCAGCGTAACGACGCTACCCAGTCGCGCATGCAGGCCGGTTCAACGTTCAAGGCGTTCACGCTTGTTGCAGCGCTCGAGGAGGGCTATAGCCTCCACTCCAACTGGGACGCCTCTTCGCCTAGGACCTTCAAGGGGTGGACCGTCAAGAACTTCGGCAATGTATCGCGTGGCAGCGTCGATCTCCTGACCGCGACGCGGCACTCCTACAACACGCCCTATGCGGCACTCAACGTTGACATGGGCGCCGAGAAGACGCGCGAAGCGGCCGTCAAGATGGGGCTTTCCGAGAAGACGCCCGGCCTCGACGACAGCCCCAGCAACGTTCTCGGCTCTGCTTCACCCACGATGCTTGAGCTCGCCAACGCTTACTCGACGATCGCCTCCGGAGGCATCAAACGCACTCCGCACATCGTCGAAAAAGTGACCAACGCTGACGGTTCGAGCAAGTACGCCTATAAGGATGACGGCGAGAGAGTTCTCAAGGAATCCACCGCCATCAACGCGACCGTAGCCCTTCAGGAACCCACGAGCTCGCGCGGATCGGCGAAGGTCGTTGCGAGAAAAATGGACGGCCGGCCCGTCGCCGGCAAAACCGGCACATCGAGCGCCTTCCGCTCGGCAGTGTTCGTGGGCTACACCCCGCAGCTCGTGACCGCGGTGGGGATGTTCCAGCCAAGTGCCGACGGCCGCACTGAAGAACCGCTCACCCCCTTCGGCCCGTGGGAGGACATGACCGGCGGCGGCGCGCCCGCGAGCATCTTCGTCGACATCATGACAAGCGTCCTCGACGGGCAGGACGAACTCGACTTCCCCGACGAAGTCGATACCGATGGCAAGAAGAAGCGGAAGAGGAGAAAGCGGACGCACGCGCCGCGCAGGACCACGCAGCCTGAGGCTCCTGCGCAGCCGTCGGAACAGCCGAGTGAGGAACCGCCCGCAACCGAGGAGCCTTCGGAAGAAGCGCCCGAGCCAGCGCCCGAGCCGAGCGAGCAGCCCACGCCATCGTCGAAGCCCGAGAAGCCCAAGCCCGAGCCCGAACCGAGCGAAAAGCCGAAGACACCGAAGGTGCAGCCGACGCGCGGCAACGACAAACCGGTCGAACCGACCGTGACGCCGAAAGAACCTCGGTAGCGGTGAGGTCCAGGCCACCGTCGGACCCCCTTCCCCGAACCCGGCCGAGCCGCTAGACTTGGGAAGTCTGTGGAAAACCGCAGGCGCATGCATGACCCTCCTGCCACGGAAGGACCGTGGCCGCGATAGACCACAGGAGGTGGGGATTTACACATGCGTAAGTACGAAATGGTCGTGATCCTGGACCCGTCGATCGACGAGCGTACCGTGGACACCACTTTTGAGAAGCTCATCAAAGTTGTTCCTGCTGAGGGCGGCACCGTCGACAACACCGACGTGTGGGGCAAGCGCAAGTTCGCCTACGAGATCGACAAGAAGCAGGAAGGCATCTACGTCGTCCTTAACTTCACCTCGAAGCCCGAGACCGCCAAGGAGCTCGACCGCCAGCTCGGCCTCAACGAGTCCGTTCTGCGCACGAAGCTCATGCGCGTCGACGAGAAGTAAAAACCTCGTTTACACGCTACACCGCACCACCAGCTGAAGGAGAGTCATGGCGAACGATACCGTCATCACCGTCGTCGGAAACCTGACCGCCGATCCCGAGCTGCGCTTTACGAACTCGGGCATTCCCGTCGCGTCGTTCACCGTCGCGTCGACCCCCCGCACGTTCGACCGCCAGTCGGGCGAATGGAAAGACGGCGAGGCTCTCTTCCTGCGCTGCTCCATCTGGCGCGATGCAGCCGAGAACGTCGCCGAGTCCCTCACGAAGGGCACCCGCGTGATCGTTCAGGGCCGCCTCCAGCAGCGCTCGTACACCGACCGCGAAGGCAACAACCGCACCTCGATCGAACTCCAGGTTGACGAGATCGGTCCTTCGCTCCGCTACGCGACCGCGAAGCCGACCCGCACTCAGCGCGGCGGCGGCAACTTCGGTGGCGGCTTCAACGGTGGAAATAATGGTGGCGGCAACTACGGTGGCGGCCAGGGCGGCTACTCCAACCAGGGAGGCTACGGCGGCAACCGCGGTGGCAACCAGGGAGGGCCGCAGGGCGGCCAGAACCCCGCCGATGTTGACCCCTGGAGCAACGGCGGCGCCGAAGAGCCCCCGCCCTTCTAAACCGCACCACTCGGCATACATCTTTGAAAATATCCATTCCATCCCGGGTCGAAAGCCCGGGCTCCCCTCACTCAAAGGAGCACCACGATGGCGAAGCCAGAGCTTCGTAAGCCCAAGAAGAAGCAGAACCCGCTTAAGAGCGCCGGTATCGAGAACATCGATTACAAGGACCCCGCAGTTCTGCGTAAGTTCATTTCGGATCGCGGAAAGATCCGTGCACGCCGCGTGACCGGCGTGAGTGTCCAGGAGCAGCGTAAGATCGCGAAGGCCGTCAAGAACGCCCGCGAGATCGCCCTCCTTCCCTACTCGACCTCCGGTCGCTGAGCCAAGGAAGGATAGAGAAACATGGCTACTACCAAGCTCATCCTCACCAATGAGGTTTCCAAGCTCGGCGGCCCCGGCGATGTCGTCGAGGTCAAGGCCGGCTACGCGCGCAACTACCTCCTGCCGCGTGGCCTCGCCACGCCGTGGACCAAGGGCGCTGAGCGCCAGCTCGAGCAGATGGCTGCCGCGAACTCGAAGCGTGCCGTGGCGTCGCTCGAGGACGCCCAGGCCCTCCGCGACGTTCTCCAGACCAAGCCGGTCGTTGTGGCCGAGCGTGCGGGCCAGAACGGCCGCCTCTTTGGCGCCGTGACCGCCGCCGAGGTTGCCGAGGCCGTCAAGGCTGGTTTCGATCGCGAGATCGATCGCCGTAAGGTCGAGTTCACCGCGCCGATCAAGTCGCTCGGCGAGTACACCGTGACGGTGCGCCTGCACGAAGAGGTTTACGCAAACCTCGTTGTCCAGGTTGTTGCCGCGAAGGGTGCGCGCGCCTGAAGGGCATAGCGTAAGCGCTCGCGTAAGAGCGTATGAGGAAGCGGCGGGCTTTGCGCCCGCCGCTTTTTTCTGCCATTTAGCGGTCAATCGCCCGAACCGACCAAGAAATTGAATACATTATTGGAATGACCTCCCCATCCTCACCCCCACCCACGGCCGGCGATCCCCACGAACACGGCCACCTCAATCGTTCCCTCACGCACCGCCAGATGGCGATGATCGCCATGGGCTCGGCACTCGGCACCGGGCTCTTTCTTGGCTCGGGCGACGCGATCGCGGTCGCTGGCCCAGCCGTGATCATCAGCTTCGCGATTGGTTCGGCCATCGCCATGACGATCGCTCTCGCCATGGGTGAGATGGCCTCGCGCCACCCCGTCCAGGGAGGATTTGGCACGCTCGCCGCGCGCTACCTCTCGCCGTTTTGGGGCTACCTTGTGCGGTGGCTCTACTGGATCGTGACAGTTGGCGTGACGGCCGCCGAGCTGTACGCGTGCAGCCTGTACCTGCAGTTTTGGGCGCCCGGTTTGCCGCAGTGGGCTGGAGTCGCGATTCTTGGCGCGATCGTGGTCGCGATCAACGTCGTGAGCGTGAAGAGCTTCGGCACGATCGAATTTTGGCTTTCGAGCATCAAAGTGATTGCGGTCGTGGTGTTCATCCTCGTGGGGCTGTGCCTCGTGTTCTTCGGCCTCCCGGGCACGCCCGCGGCGGGCGTTTCCAACTGGACGAACGACGGCGGCTTTATGCCCTTCGGCTTCAAGGGCGTGTGGGTGTCGATGGCGCTCGTGATGTTCTCCTTCGGCGGCATCGAGATGCTTTCGATCTCGGCGGCCGAGGCGAAGGACCCCGCGCGATCGATTCGCACGGCGGCGCAGTCCACCGTGGTCCGCTTGAGCTTCTTTTACGTCGTGGCGATCGGCATTATCGTGGCGCTTGTGCCGTGGAAAGAAGCCTCGGGGGCTTCGGGCGACGTGCGCCTTTCGCCGTTTGTCATGGTGTTCCATGAGCTCGGGATCCCCGCGGCGGCGGGCCTCACCAATCTCATCGTCGTGATTACGGCGCTCTCGGCCGCGAACGCGAACGTGTATGCGGGCTCGCGGTTCCTCCACTCGCTTGCCGCGGATTCTCTCGCGCCTCGCGTACTTGAGCGCACCACGCGCCGCGGCATCCCGCTTCCCGGCATCATTGTGCACGCGTGCGGGATTCTTCTCGTCGTGGTACTCGCGATGACGGGTATCGGCGGGCTGTTCCCGCTCATTATGTCGACCGTGATTTTTTCGGCGGTGATCGTCTGGATGCTCATTCTCGTGACCTACATTGTGTATCACCGTACGCGTGACGGCCTCGAGCTTTTCCGTATGCCCGGCGGCGTCGCGACGGCAATCGCGGGTATCGCGGGGCTGCTGTTCGTGTTTTCGACCGTGCTCGCCGTTGAGCGCATGCAGCTCGCGGCCATGGTGGGCGTGCCCTTCGTGGCGCTTGTCTCCCTCGCATACGTGCTCGTGTTCCGCCACCGCATTAGCGTTGAGGCCATCGACGCGAGCTTTGCGGAGGCTGAAAAGGCGCGCGCCGAATTCTCGTAACCTTAATCGCATGCCTTCGACACCTCAGCGGCGCTATGTGCCAATGCTCGATGTTGTGCGTATATCGGCGATCGTCGCTGTCGTAGGCATCCACTGTCTCGCGCCCGCCGCCACTGCTGAAAACGCCCCCTTGGCACTCGTTGTGTTCCGCTCGATGATGAACGTCGCGGGGCCCGTGTTCATCATGATCTCCGACGCCCTGAACCTCGCCCCCGTGGCGATGCGCAATGGAGCATGGCCGTTTCTGCGTTCGCGTTTCGCGCGGCTTATTCCCGCGACCATCGTATGGACGCTCGTGTATGGCGTTGTGATCAATGGAGTGGTTCTGGGTCGCGATTTGACCCCGGAGCGGCTAGGGCGTGTCTCTAAATAAGTGGTTGAGCCACTGGATGATGGCGCGGAGGACGGCTCCGGCGCGGTAGGTCAGGCCGTGCTGGTATGCGATCGCGCATCGGCTCTGTCTTGAGCAACTGAGCAAAGACCGCGCTAGACGCTCTCAGTTCCCCGAGGGTGTTAAGATGGAGGGGTGACATTGGTGCCGACACTCGTGATCCTTCGCGGTAATTCCGCGTCCGGCAAGTCCACGGTCGCCCGGCGGGTGCAGCGCGAGCTGCCGCGCGGCTGTGTTGCGGTGATCGGCCAGGACCATGTGCGTCGGGAACTGCTGTGGGAGCACGACTCAGGGCCGGGCGACACCATCAGCCTGACCGAGGTAATGGTGCGCCACTGTCTGGCGCGTGGCCGCATCACCGTCCTCGAAGGCATCTTTAGATCGGCCCGCTATCAGCAGATGTGCGAGCGGCTCATCGCCGGCCATGACGGGCCGTCGTTCGTGTATTACCTCGATGTCAGCCTCCCGGAAACGCTCCGGCGCCACTCGCTGAAGCCTATCGCCGACCATGTCAGCGATGAACAGGTCGCCTCCTGGTACGTCCCAAATGACGTGCTTGCACTGCCCGGCGAGGTCATCCTCGATGAGCGGCAAAGCGAGGACGAGCTGGTCGCACGTTTATTGAGTGACCTCGAGGGCCTTGCGCCTTAGACTCCGGCGATGAGCAGCTGGCAAGCAGATTCTTTGGCCGCCATGACAGATGCGCTTCCGGGCGCCGACATCGAACCCTACGGATCGGTGACCGACCCGGCGTTGCTCGATGGCTGGAGTGACCTCGACGTCGTCATCACCTCCCACGCAGCGTTCGAGGTCCAGGAGGCGCTGCAGGAACGGCTCTGGGCTTTTCAGTCGACGAGTGACGGCGATGCACAGGTTGTGCGCGCGGTCCTCGCCGATGGCCGACGGATCGACGCCACGATTCACGGCACGCCCGGAACGCTGCCCATGCCGCCTGCCGACAACCAGGTCCGCTTCGACACCGCCCTCGCAGCGGTGCGCTTCGGCCGCGGAAGCCACCTGATGGCCCTCCACCTCACCCTGGGCGTCATCCGAGAAGCGCTCGTCCATCGCATGGTCGCCGCCGACCGAACTGTGGGGACGACTCACCATCGCTCCGAGACCCGATATTGCGCAGACGCCCCTTTAGCACTGGAAGCACTCGCAGAGCCTCTCGGGCCACAGACGGCACTGGACGCCTACGAGCTCTACGGCGCCTGGAGATCCGCTACAGAACCGGGATACTCAGCCGACGCGGTCGGCCTGCAGGCCGTGATCGGCCTAGGGCGTGTCTCCTAAGTGTGTGGTGGCCCGGGGTGTGATGGTGGGTGGATGAGCCGACGAAGTGTGTTGTCCGACGTCCAGTGGGAGGCGATCCAGCCGTGCCTCCCTGCTCAACGTCCTTGGTCAGGACGGCCCCGGCGTGACCACCGCCAGGTGGTCGAGGGGATCATCTACCGCTATCGGTGCGGGATCGCTTGGCGGGATCTCCCGGCTGACTTCGGGGCCTGGCAGACGGTCTGGAAACGCCACCGCGCATGGTCAGCTGACGGCACCTGGGACCGCATCCTCGACGCGCTCCTGGTCCGTGCCGACGCGGACGGAGAGCTGGACTGGTCGGTCGCGGTCGACTCCACGATCTGTCGTGCTCACCAGCACGGCACGAACCTCGAGCGCACCACAGGGGGCATTGTGGAACCACAAGAATCTTCGCCACGAGCCGGCTGATCACGCGCTGGGTCGTTTCCGCGGCGGGCTGTCCACGAAGATCCATCAGCTCGTCGACGGACACGGCCTGCCCCTGGTGATCCTCTGCGGCCCGGGTCAAGACGGAGACTCCCCGATGCTCGGCCCTCTGCTGGACGGGCTGTCCGTAACCCGGCCCGGGCCTGGCCGACCACGCACGAGACCGGACATGCTGCGTGGCGACAAGGCCTACTCCTCCCGCGCCACCCGCCAGACCCTGCGGCGGCGTGGGATCAAGGCAGTGATCCCCGAGCCCCGTGACCACCAGCAGCACCGTCGCAATCGAGGCTCACGCGGCGGTCGCCCCGTCGGACTGGACACCGAGGCCTACCGCGGTCGAAACGTCATCGAACGCGGCTACAGCGACGTGAAGCAATGGCGCGGCCTGACCTACCGCGCCGGAGCCGTCCTCCGCGCCATCATCCAGTGGCTCAACCACTTATTTAGAGACACGCCCTAGTCAAAGAAGCGCTTATGGGGGATCAGTCCCCACAGCTGTACTTTCTCTGGCTCATCATGGGATTGTCCATCGTTACCCCCGTGCTCGGCTCTTTCGTTGCGCAGTCGAAAGCGCGTGCGTGGGCTGCCATGGGCGTGAGCCTCGCGTGGGGTTTGTCGGTGTACCTCGCTCCGAACGCGTTTGAGGCGGTCGGGCAACCCACCGGCGTGATTTCCGGGGCGGTGCTCACCTACTGGATTTTCTACGTAGGGCACTACCTTGCCGGTCACGTCGCGTTCGCCCACCCGGTCCGACGGCGCCTTGCCCCCGCCGTGCTCGCCCTCGGTATCGCGCTGCTCGCGGTTCTTGGCGTGTGTGGCGGCCTCGGTATCGAGAACGAGGGGTGGGGCAAGCTCGTCAGCGGCAACTATCGTTCACCCTTAAACGTCGGTGCGTCGTTTGCGCTTGTGGCGGGACTTCTTGCCGTGAGCCGCGAGTGGGAGGTTTCCGATCGTGTGCAGGGTGTGTTGCGGCGCCTCGGCGATGCGTCGTTCGGCGTGTTTCTGTGCCATTTCGTTGTGCTCATAGGTGTGCGCCTCCTCGTGCCCGGACTCGACTCGGGCGGAACGCTCGCGTGCGTGGGCGCCTGGGTGCTCGTGCTCGGGCTTTCGTGGGTGTTGTCGCTTATCGCGGCGCGAATCCCTTGTGTGCGTGCGGTGTTTTAGCGGCGAGGCCCACTAAGGCGCCTGGCAGCCGTCGGAACCCGCCCACCCCTCGAGCGTGCGGCTTTTCCTTCACAACCTCCACAATTTGCCGAGTCTTTACTTTCGAGGCGTGGCGGGGGAAGATGTTTCCGCACGCTCTTCCCTCGTGCCGATTCTTAGAGGAGATAATCCATGTCGATGAGGTCCATCTTCCGCGGCGCATCCGCCGCCTTTGCCGCAGCGCTCATGCTCGCGTCGTGCGGCGCCACAGGCAGTGAGGTTGCGAAGCCCAGCGAGACGCCGAGTGCTGCCCCGGAAACCACGACGGCAAGCCCCACCGCGATTCCCACGGCTGAGCCGAGCTCAGAGGCGAGTGATGAACAAACCGAAACTTCCGAGCCGAGCGAGTCGCCGAGCAGCGAGCCGAGTGGGAAGCCTTCGGCCGAATCCGGGGGAGAGGTCACTTCGGCCCCTGCCATGGTTGCCCACATCACGAGCGACGATGAACCCGAGATCGGTGATTTTCCCGTCTCGAAGGATGTGATCGCCAAGGCGATCACGGACGTCGTTCCCGATGGCGCCTCGGCAAGCGTCGAATGCGATTCAGACGTGGACATTACGGCCGGTAAACCGAAGACGCACTGCACCGTAAAGGGCGAAAACAAGGCGACCGAGGCCTACGTGTACGGAACGTTTTCGAGCGTGCAAGGTACCGGCCTCCTGGTCGGTTTCGAGAAAGACTTCGACCCCTCGCTTACCGCGAATCTGACCGAAGCCGGAACCGAAGTGTATGCCTACGGCGCGGGCGGAATGTGGGCGGCTGACGCACCGGTTGATGGCGCAAACGTTTCGAAAAAAGCGCTCAAGGCGATGGAGGCCTTCGAGATCCCGGTTTCGAAGTTCGAATGCACGGGTGAAATGTTCATTCCGGAAGGTCGCAATTCGCAGGTGTGCCCTGTCGAAGCTGAATGGGGCAAGGGCGAGGCGACCGTGATTGCGGCAACGATCCTCAACGCGCAGGAATCGGGTGTGCTCGTTGTTCTCCCGACCCCCGCGGACGGCTGACGCACACACCCGTGGCGTTGCCCACCTGGCCCGTGCGCGGATTCGCGCGCGGGAGTCGGTGCGGCTATATTAGGGAGCGCTTCGATCTCGGTGTGCCGTGAAACCCGGTGTCGAAGTACTCGCGCAAGTGGCGGAATTGGTAGACGCGCACGGTTCAGGTCCGTGTGCCTTTGCGGGCGTGGGGGTTCAAGTCCCCCCTTGCGCACTCCATGCGGGCCCCTCCTTCGGGAGGGGCTTTCGCGTATTCGCACACGGTGACCGAGAGGGGCGAGCGCCATGAGTGAGGAGCCGGGCGCACGCGCGCACACGAATGCCTGGCTTGGCGCCGTGGGGGAGGGTGCGGGATTTATTCCGACGGCTGCCGATCGGGCCGCCGCTGCCGGCGTCTTTGACAACCTTCCCCTCGCGGGTGCACAGCTCGAGCTTCCGGACGTGCACGATCCCGACTGGTGGATTAAATCGCGCATTTCCTCCGGCGAATTCGATCGCGAGGCGCTACTGCCCGCCGCTGTGGTGCTGCGCAAGGAACACGATATGCTCGCGCATACTCTTTGCTCGCTCCCATCAGAAGACGCGGTGCGCGAATACCTCGAGGACTACAACGCTCGGGCGCGCCGCGAAAATAGCGCGGCGGTGCAAGAAGTGAGGCCTCCCTCCGGTGTGAGTGCCGAGGCCCCGCTCCTTGCGCCCATCGCCGATGTTGAGGAATGGATCGCTCGCTGGCGCCGTACCCGCGAGCCTTGAGAGCCCGCCCCACTCGAGGGTGCCGACACCGTGTGACCGGCACTGATGTGGGGATTGCCTCCCCTGCTTTCTCCACTTTCAGGGAAGGGAAGGAGGCGCCGCGGCGAAGGGATCCGAATCGCTGTTGGTATGGGCTGTGTATTCGGCCTTCGCGAGGGCCCGATCACGCGCCTCGATGCCACACAGGGAGGCAATGAGCGCGGCGGCCATGTCCATCCCTGCAGCCACGCCCGAGGACGTCCACCGATCGCGATCTTCCACCCACCGGGCCTCGGGTTGCCAGGCAACCGTCTGCCCGAAGGTGCGCGCCCACTCAAATGCCGCTTTATTGCTCGTTGCCCGGTAGCCCTCGAGCAGTCCAGCGGCCGCGAGCAGCGCCGAGCCCGTGCACACGGAAACGACGAGCCGTGCGCGCGTGCCGACCTCGGTCAGCCACGCGAGGAAAGGTGCATCGTCGACGAGCCCACGCGTCCCGGGCCCTCCAGGGACGAGCAGGATGTCGACCGGCTCCTGTGAGAGCTCCCGGAACGAACGCCGACACTCCATGCGAAGGCCCTGCGCGCTCGACACGAGACCGACCTCGGGCCCCACAAAGTCAAGCGTGATGCCGTCAACGTGACTGAGGAGTTCGACCGGCCCGCAGACGTCAAGAAGCTCGAATCCGTCAAAAAGGACGACGCTCACTTGTCTCGTCATCTCTTACTCTCCTTTGAGATGCTTCGGTCGAATCACATCGATGTCGACCTTCGTGGAACTTCCCTCGACCGCGCCATCAAACCGCAGCTGCCACACCGCCCAATCCTCCTGATCAGGCCGTTGGTGCTCCGAGAAAAGCCAGTCTGGCCGGCCATCAGCGTGCGGAAGGTCGTAGTGCTGGCGCCACTCTTTACTCGAGTACACCACGAGCTTGCGCCCCCAGGCTTTCTCCACCGCGTTCACGAAGGCCTCGACCTCGGCATTGGCGTGCTCAGCCTCGGGGCGCTTTTCGCACGCGCCATCAAATTCGAGGTCGAGGGCGGGTGGAAGCGCACCCGAATCCGGTGGGGCTACCTGCAAGAAATCGCGTGCCTGTTGCGCTCCGGGGGAGCACAGCGTGAAGTAGTGGTACGCCCCCGGCGTGATGCCGGCCTGCCAGGCGCCCTTCCAATTCGCGGCAAAATTCGGATCCGTGTATCCCGAGCCTTCGGTCGCTTTGATATACGCGAAGCTCACACCTGCATCGGCAACATCGCCCCAGTTAATCGTCTTTTGATGCGAAGAAACATCGATGCCGAGGCTCTCCCCTTCGGTGAGCTCAACGCCGCGCGGCAAGTTCGAAAGTGCGGGCGCATTGGCGGGGGTTTCGGGGATCGTCATCACTCGTGCCTTGGCGGAGGTGGGCGCGGCGGCGGGGTTCGCGCGTGATTCCGACGGCTGCCCGGCCGCGATGGTGTTCACGAGCGTGACAATCGAGACGAGCGCGAAGCACACGGCGAAGATGACGACGATCGCTTTGTATTGGCGCCGATAGATGTCGGCGCGAGAAAAGCGAGGCATACGGAAAGTGTAGTGGGACAGCGCACACGAAGGTGGGTATGACGCTCGGTGAGCAGGCGTCGGGCATGCCCCTGTAGCGTGGTGGTGTGTGCTCCCAGTTTCCGCCCCTCACGACCCAGTTTGCGCGCGAGTTTCCAGGCCTCGTGCGCGAGTGTGCCCCCGACATTCCCACCGATACGCGCGTAGCGGCGGTGAATGCCCCGCTTGCGCGAGAGCTCGGGAGTGACCCCGGGGAGGAAACCGAGGCGGTCGAGGGACTCGTTCGCGACTTGGCGAACGCGACAAGCGCGCATGCGATGGCATATTCGGGCCACCAGTTCGGCACGTTTTCCCCCGTTCTCGGCGACGGCCGCGCCCACCTCGTGGGCGAGTTGACCGTTGGCGATGCACTCGTGGATGTGCACCTCAAAGGCAGTGGGCGCACGCCCTTCTCGCGCCCGGGCTCCGATGGCAAGGCACCGCTCAGTGCGATGTATCGCGAATACCTCGTCTCGGAGGCGCTTCATGCCCTCGGCATTCCCACGAGCCGCACTCTCGCGGTTCTCGAGACGGGGGAGCGGATCAGGCGCCGAGCCCCCGAGCCGGAACCCGCGGGGATTCTCTTGCGTACGGCGGCGAGCCACGTGCGGGTAGGGACCTTCCAATTCGCAAGGATCGCTGCTGACCAGGGCGCGATCGAGCCGGATACGCGAGAAAGGCTCGTGCGGAGCACGCTCGAGCGGCACTACCCCGCTTGGGATGAGGGGCCCGACGCCTCCACGGCCCCCGCCCTTGCTCTTCTTCGCGGTGTCGCTTCGCGCCAAGCGCGACTCGTGGCGCAGTGGATGGGCGTGGGGTTCGTGCACGGCGTGCTCAACACCGACAACGTGAGCGTTGCCGGCGAATCGATCGACTTCGGGCCGTGCGCCTTCCTCGACCGGTACGAGAGCGGCGCGTGTTTCAGTTCGATCGACACGGGTGGCCGGTACGCGTACGGGCAGCAGCCGGCCATCACGCAGTGGAATATGGCGAGATTCGCCGAGTCCCTCCTCGATTTGCTCGATCCCGATCCCGAAACCGCGATCGAGCAGGCTAGCACCGTGCTGAGGGAGTTTGAGCAGGAGTACCGTGCGGCCTTCACACGCGTGTTCGCGAGGAAACTGGGGATCGGTGCCACACCGGGAGCGGGCGTAGAGCAGTTCATCGCGCATACCCTCGACGCACTCGAGCGCGAAGAGCAGGATTTCACCCTGTTCTTCAGGGCCCTCACCGACGATGCGGAACGTGAAGGGGAATTCGCTGCGGGAAGTGAGTGGCAAGTGGAACTCGAGGAGCACCGCGCACGCGCGGGCACGAGCCCCGAGCACGCGGCAACACTCATGCGGGAAGCGAACCCGATCTACATTCCCCGTAACCACCATGTCGAGAAGGCACTGCGCGACATTGAGCGGGGCAATGCCGCCACATTCGAACGGCTCCTCGCGGCGATCCGCAACCCCTTTACGCGCGTGGACGGCTTAGACGATCTCGAATCTCCACCGCCGAATGCGCGCTTCTTCACGAGCTTTTGTGGAACGTAAGCGGCGAGGGCGAACGTACGCTCAGCCGCCGAGCTCGAACTCGAAGCGTTCGAGAGGCATGCTGCCGGCGCTCTCGAGCGATTTCACGCGGTCGCTCGTGCCATCACGCTTATCGAAGGCGATCGCGAGCGGGCGAGCTTCAACGCGAGCCGAGTCAATGAAGCCCTCAATGGTCGTAGCCTCGCCGTGCACCCCCTCGATCTCAATCGCACCGTAGCCCTCGCGAGAGAGCTCGCTTGCGACCACCACGAGCTGCTTGAGAGCCGCGAGATACGAGCTCGGGGGGAGACCCTCGTGGTGAACATTCGGCAAATGCCGCACGAACAGCATCGCCGCGGTGCGGGGATTGCCCGTCGAGAGAAGGAACAGCATGTGGTCGATCTGGTGGCTGAGGTGCATGGGCGAGGACATGATGAGCGGATACGTGAATTCCGCGAGAGCCGCAGCCTCGGGAAGCCTCCCGGCGCGCGCAAAAGCTAGAAGCGCTTCCGACGCGATCGACTGTGGCTCCTCCGCACACACGTAGCCCTGATCGAGAATCTCGTCTACGAGGCGAAGAGCCGCCTCATCGTCGTCCATTTCCCACAGAATCGTGGCCTCCTGTGCCCGTGCGCACGCATCGCAGTTGGAGTATTCGTCGGGTGGGGAAGCCTTGATGCGGGCGAGCACCTCTCGCGCCTCATCGTTTCTGCCCGTTTCGAGAGCCAGTGAGAGCTCGGCCCACAGGATTCCCGCTTCGCCCGCGCCTTCGCGGCGGTAGGCGGCGCGCATCATGTCGAGCGCGGAGCGCACCTGGGCGAGCGAGTACTGCGGGTAGCTGAGAAGCATCACCGTGAGCCACTTGTACCACCACAGGAGGTCAACGTCCGGCTGAGCTTCGAGAGGCCGTGTGGGGTAGCGAGCCGGATCGGAGTCATGCATGTGCGCGCACCACAGGAACAGCGTGAGTTGCTCCGTAGCTTCGGCGGCCTGAAAGGCGAAACCCACAAGACGCATGCGGATCTCGTACAAAGCGCGTTTATCGCCAGACTCTTCCGCGAGGCGCTCGGCGCGTTTGCCGATGTCCCAGCGTTCCCGGTGCGGCATGGGCGCATCGGAATCGAAGCGGCGCGTGAGGCTTTCGAAAGTTTCGGCTTCGCTCATCGAGACCCCGGCGCGCCCTTCCACCACGTATCGGTGATCGTGACGGGGGTCGTGCGCTTGTGCCGCGAAGAAAGGTAGCGGCGCTCGATATTCTCGGCGGCGGCTACGGGGATCTCGCGGCCCTCGAGGTAATCGTCGATGTCGTCGTAGCTCACGCCGAGCTCGTCCTCATCAGTGCGGCCCGGATTGCCATCAAGGAGGTCGGCAGTGGGAACCTTCCGCCATAGCGGCTCCGGTGCGCCGAGATGCTCGAGGAGCGAGCGGATCTGGCGCTTGTTGAGGCCGAAAAGCGGGAGGATGTCGGCACCGCCATCGCCGAATTTCGTGAAGAACCCGACCGTGGATTCCGCGCCGTGATCCGTGCCGATTACGAGAAGTCCCTCGTCGCCGCCAATTGCGTACTGGGCGACCATGCGCAGGCGCGCCTTGATGTTGCCCGCATTGAAGTCGCTCGTCTCGTGGCCCGCCGCCGAAGTGAACTCGCTGCGAAGCGAATCCGTAGCGCCCTTAATGTTGATGGTCATTTCTCGGTCCGCACCGATCCAGTCCATCGCCGCTGCCGCATCGGCTTCATCGTGTTGGACACCGTGGGGGAGGCGAACCGCGACGAAGCTGGCATCGCCGCCCTGCGAGCGCACCTTCTCGACCGCGAGCTGCGCAAGACGGCCCGCGAGGGTTGAATCCACACCCCCGCTGATGCCGAGCACGAAGCCGTTCGTGCCGGTCGCGTGCAGGTATTCGGTGAGGAAGGCTACGCGGCGCTCAATTTCCACCGCGGGCTCGATATGGGGCTTCACGCCCATCTCGCTGATGATCGTGTGTTGAAGTTCGCGCATGATCCCAGCCTAACTTTCGTGACCGTCACCCGGCTCGAGAAAATCCTCGACCGAGATATCGCGCCGCATGAGGTTCGTGGAGAGCGCGAGCATGTCCGAAAGCGATTCGTTGAGGATTGCGCGATCCGCGGGCCTCAGCGGGTTGTGTCCCGCGAGCATCGCCTGCACGTACATCAGCCGCAGCGTTCGCGAGGCCACGACCTGATCATCCGTGTCGATGCCGGCGAGCATCTTCACGAGGGAGCTGTTCCAGTTGAGCACGAGCGTGGCGAGGGTGGGAAGGCCCGGCTCGGAGTTTTCCGACGCTTGCTCGGGGCTTGGCGCCGCCGTGACTTCACGCATGAGATCACCCCAGAATCCGCTTGTGGATTCCTCGAGGCGCTTGAGCTCCATGCTTCGCAAAACGTTGGGGTCGACGACGTAGAGGGCGGGGACATCTTCGGGCGTGAAAGCGCGCACCTGGACGTCGCAGTCGAGCCCGAAAAGCGCGGTTTCCGCGAGGGCCCGCACGCGTTCTGCGCCCTCGGCATCGGCGCCGAGCACGGCGCCGAATTGTGCGATCACATCGCCGAGCGTGATGGGGTTGGCGCTCGCGGAGGGGAGGGCCTCCCCAAGCATCCGCATGAGGTCCTTTTCGTACACGTAGCCCGCGTTGACAACGATCTGGTCGCTTGGAATCACGCCCGCGAGCTGGCGGAACTCTTCGGTTGTTTCCGCATAGCGCACGCGGGGGTTCGCCGCGACAATCTCGCTCACGAGCATGCGTCCCTGGTTCGTTTCAAACGTGAAATGGGGAAGCACGATGCGCGCGAGTTCGGCGTCGTGAACTGCGAGGGAGCGCAATGCGAGGTCGTGTATCGCAAGGAAGCGCTGGAGGCCGCGCGGATCGTTTTCGGCGAGGGAGAGAATCCATGCGCGCAGGCTCGAGGCGATCGCGCGCTTCGTGACTGCGAGCGCCTCGTCGTTGACGAAGTTTTCGCGCGAGGCGGTGGGGGTGAGACCCGTGGAATCGAGAACGACCCTTACGAAGAACGCCCATTCGGGGAGCAGATCGGGAACGGACTCGGAAACGAGGAGGCCACCCATGTAAGCGCGCGTGGTTTGCTTCGCACCTGGGGAGGGCGAGGCTGGAAGTACGAAAGCGGTTCCCCGCGTGCCCGTTTCGGGAACGGAAATGTCGATCATGTCGAGCGGCGGGGCACCGAGCAGTTCTGCGCCGTATTCGGCGAGGTGCTCGAGATCCCGCTCGAGGGCCCATGCGTGGAGGTCCTCGATGCTGCCCTCCTCCAGAGTGCCTGTTTCCGAGGGGAGAACACTCGGCGAGAGGTGGCGCGTGAAGAACGGCGTGCGGTTCACGAATCGTTCGGTCCCGCGCGGACCGCACACCTCGAGTGTGACGGGCAGAAACTCCGCGTACAAAGTCGCGAGCTCCCACACGCGCGCGTACATCGTGAGTTCGCGTGACTCGGGGCGAGGCGTGAGACGCACTCGAGTGCCAACCTTGATGCCCTCACCGGAGGTGCCTTCGAGTGGCTCGAGCGTGAATGTGCCATCACTGCGACCCACCCAGCGACTCGCCTCACCACCCGCGGCGGGACGGGTTTCCACGATGATCTCGTCGCTCACCATGAAACAGCTCAGCAGACCGATGCCGAACTGGCCGAGGCGATCCGTGCGAGGCAGATCGAAGATATCTCGCTTGCTCGATTGGCCGACCGTCGAGAGGAGTTCCGCCATGTCCTCGCGGTACATTCCCGCGCCGTTATCGGTGACAACGAGCTCGCTCGATTCCGGGCCAACGGGCGTGATGCGGATGAGGGCATCATCGGGTGCGAGCGTGCCCTGCTCGATGCTGGTCATGATCGCATCGCGCGCGTTCTGAATCAGCTCGCGAAGAAACACACTCGGGCGCGAGTAGATATGCGTACTCAGAAGCTCAACGACCGCGTGAAGGTTGACCTGAAACGGTTGGGAAGGAAGCGTCATGCTTCGATCCTACGGAACCAGGTGAGCCCTGGCGGGCGTCGGACCCCGATTGTGAATAACTCGCGCCCGGTGCTACTCAGGCTTCCTGCTCCGGAGCCGGAAAGTCGGTGCCTTCCTCTCCCCGAGGAGCTTCGGCGTCCTCCGGTTCCTCCGCACGTTCTGAGGGACCGTCGGGATCTGCTGCTCCTTCGGAGCCTTCCGCCGTCTCAGCCGCGGACCCATCCTCGCGCTCAGCGCTCTCGACGCGGTCATGGATCTTCTCCTTGAGCTTCTCGACCCGGCGTTTCGCGCGGACGCCCAACACGAGCATCACCGCCGCTACCGCCGCGTACGCGACCATGACCCAGATGACGTGCGCGAAGTTGATGTCTCCGCCCGCAATCGCCACCCGGAGCGCGTTCACGACGGACGTGAATGGCAAGTACGGGCTAATCATCTGGAAGAACTTCGGGGTCGTCTCGATCGGGTACGTAGCGCCCGCCGACGCGAGCTGAAGCACCGTGAAGATGAGCGACATGAAGCGCCCCACGGGGCCGAAGCACGCGACGAGTGCCTGGTTGAGGGCCATGAACGTCAGCGAGGCGATGAACGAAATGAGGAACGCCTGGCCGAGACGCACCATGTCGATGCCCACGAGGAAGTGCACGGTTGAGACCATGAGCACCGACTGGAGCAGGCTCACGAACGCGCTCGGAAGGTAGCTCGCGAGGGCGACCATCGCCGCGGGCATGTTGCTGCCCACGCGGCGACCGCTCAGGGCCGGGAACACGAGGAAGAACGCGAGCGCGCCGATCCACAGCGAAAGCGTCATGAAGTACGGGCCAAGACCGTAGCCGTAGCTTTCAACCTCGTGCAGGCGGTGCTTCGAGAGGTCTACCTGCTGAGAGGCAACGCTCGCGAGATGATCCTCCTCTGACGAGGAGTAATTCGGCACTTGCTCGACGCCATCGGCAAGGCCGTCGTGGAGCTCGTTCGCGCCGTCCTTGAGTTCACTGAGGCCGCCACCGAGTTTGCGCGCACCGTCGTTCAGGTCGCCGAGGCCACCGTTGAGCTTGACCGCACCGTCGTTGAGCTTGATGGCGCCATCCTGGAGCTTCACGGCGCCGTCGTTGAGCTTGCCGATACCGCCGTCGAGCTTCACGGCACCGTCCTGAAGCTTGCCCGCACCGTCCGTGAGGTCGCTCGTTCCGCTCGCGAGACGCTGGGCCCCGTCGTTGAGCTTGCCGCTTGCGGCATCGAGCTGCGAGGCGCCATCCGCGAGGGTTGAGGCACCCGCGAGTGCGGTTCCCGTGCCGTCCTTGAGCTGGCTCGTGCCACTCGCCAAACGGCCCGTGCCGCCCGTGAGGTCGCTGGCACCATTCGAAAGCTTGCCGAGCCCGTCGTCGAGTGTGTTCGCGCCGGTCGCGAGCTGGTTGATGCCATCCACAAGCTCGGTCGATTTCGCGTCGAGTTTGCCAACACCGTCGTCGAGCCGCTTGAACTTGTCCGCGACTTCCCGCGACTTTGCAGCCGCGTGGTCGAACAGCGCGGGCAGCTCGTTGACCTTGTTGTCGAGAGCGTGCGCGGCCACATCGAGCGGAACGATGATCTTGAGGTCGAGGTCGCTTACGCCCGCGTTGATTTTCCGAGAACGCTCGGCGATTTGATCGGCGCCGTCCTTGAGGCCGTCGATCGTTTGCTTTTGCTGTTCGGGGCTCATTTCGTCCCAGTGCGCTTGGATATCCGCGAGCGATTCCGCGTAGTCCTCGGTGCCTTCGACATCTTCGACCGTGAGCTTTTTGAGTTCAACGGCCTCATCGTGCGCACCGCGCGTCTTGTCCTTGACCTTGTGCAAGTCGTCCACGATCTCCGGACCGCGGTCGCTCAGGTCCTCCATACGTTCGGCGATGAGCTCGGAGCCGTCGGCGAGGGCCGCCGAGCCCTTCTTGAGCTCCGCGACCGCTCCCGGGAGGATCGAGGTTTTCGAGTTTAGTTCGTTGAGGCCTTCGGCAAGTTTCGCGGAGCCACCCTGCGCGTCCGTGAGCCCGTCGCGCAAGCGGATGGCGCCGTCATTGACTTGCGTTGCGCCGTCGTTCAGCTGGCCGGCGGCCGAATTAAGACGACCTACGCCGTTCGCGAGATCACCCGCGCCGGAGGCGGCGCGTCCCGTCGCGTCCTTGAGCTGCGTGGTGCCGTTCGCGAGATCGCCCGCGCCGTTCGCGAGCGTGACGGTGCCGTCCTTGAGGTCACCGAGGCCCACGACGAGCTTGCCGGAGCCATCCTTTGCGGTTGCGGTGCCGTCGGCCAGCTGAGCCGTGCCATCCTTTGCGGCGGCCGTGCCGTCCACGAGCTGACCCGAGCCGTCTTTCGCGGTTGCGGTGCCGTCGGCGAGCTTGTCGGCGCCGTCTTTCGCGTCGGAAGAACCGTCAACGAGTTGGCCCGCGCCATCCTCGGCTTCCGAGAGCGAGTCGTGCATGTCGTTGAAGCCCGCGTAGATGTTGTGCAGGTATTCGTCGCTCACCTTTTCGTTGAGCGAGTCGGTGACCTTCGTGAGGATGCTTTGGGCGAGATTGCCCGAGATCATGTTCTTCGCATCATTGGTCGTGATCGAGAGCTGAGCTTTGACTGCCGTCGAGGGGTCGTCGTTTCCGACCGAGGCGACATTGCTGCTGAAGTTTTCGGGGATCCGCAAAATCGCGTAGATCTCGCCGTCCTGGAGCGCCTTGTTGGCGCGCGACTCGGACATTTCCGTCCAGTCGAGGTTGTTGTTCGCGGTCGAATCGAGGAGTTCGTCGGTGAGCTCGTCGCCGAGATCGAGATCGGGGTCGGTGTTGCCCTTATCGAGGTTGACGACGGCGGCGGGCACCTGGTGGAGCCTGTTGATGGGGTCGACGTTCGACCACGTGAGAAGCGCCGCGTACACGAGCGGAACGAGCGAAACGCCGATCACGAGGATCATGACGCGAATGATGGAGAGGCTGTTGCCTGAGTTGCGAAGGCGGCGCGCGACGGAGTTGGCCTTAGCCTTGCGCGAGGCTTCCCTGGTGGCTTGTGACATGAAACGTTCTCCTTAGGCGGCCTTGAGGCCGGTCGCGGCCGCGAGGAAGTCGGTTGTCGTTTCGACCATCGCGGTGACCGGGAGGTCATCGCGGAGGTCCTTTGTTGCTTGCGAGATGAGACCCGCCGAGAGGAATTCGGCGTAGCGTGCGGCGCGGGGGCCCGTGAGGCGGGTGAGCGCGTCACGCAGCGTGGCGAAGCCGAGCATACGCCCCGCGAGGAATCGCGTGAGTTCGCTTTCGGCGGCACGCCCGCTCGGGCCGTCAAGAACCGCGAGGTAGAACGCGCGGTTTTCGCTCAGGTGCGTGAAGAGCGCCGTGAGGCTTTCGGCCGCAAAGCGGGTCCAGTTGTCGGGGAAGTCGGTGGGGCTTGTGGGCTCCGTGGGGTCCGACGCCTGCTGGGGGAGCATCGCGAAAACCTCTTCGAGGCGTTCCATGGCCGCCGCATGCATGAGCGTGGGGATGTCTCCGAAGTGCTGGTAGAACGTGGGGCGGCTCGCGCCGGCGCGTCGTACGAGTTCGGAGACGCTCGGTGGCTGCGGGTTGTCGTCGAGGGCGTCGATCATGACGCGAATGAGCGATTCGCGTGATTTTTGGGCACGCGGATCGATCGGGAGTTCCTCGTCGCGATGGACGAGGGCGCGCCTGGCGGCGTACAGGACAGACATGGGGCCTCGACTCTGCTCTTATTTACAGGTGTCAGTCTTTTCGACCGGATCAAAAGTAGACCAGTGATTTACAGATGTAAAGAGGTGTCGCTTACGTCTGTAAGAAATGTGGCATACCTCGCGTTCAGTCGCTATCTGCCACGGACGGTAACAAACGTTGTTATTTTGAAAAGCACTCCCCTCACCGCTGATCCCCGCCCCCTAGGACCCCCCATGCCCAGAACCAGCAAGAAAGAGTTTGCTCTGAAGGTCGCTTACCACCTCGTCACCGAGTGCGGTGGCGTCGAGGGACTCACGTTCGATTCGCTCGCGGAAGCAACCGGGATGTCGAAATCCGGCCTCATTTATCACTTCCCTTCGCGCCACGACCTCCTCATCGAGCTTCACCGGTACGCCGCGCACCTGTGGGAGCGCGAGCTTGTTCGCGTAAGCGGCGGCAAAGCCCCCGAGGACCTCACGCCGGCACAGCGCGAGCGCGCGCTCGTCAGTGCGCTCGAGCGCGAAGAGCCACTCGCCGAGATTCTTCTCAACATTCAGGCGCTCAGCCACCGTGACTATGAGAGGGCCTGGGATGACATTGACGAGCGCTGGCTTCTCAACCCGAGTGAAAATGTGGAGAGTGATGAGGATCTCGAGCGCCTCGAGGATCACGTTCTGAGTGCGGGGCTGTGGGTATACAACCACCTCAGCGGACGCCCGATTTCCGAAGCCAACAGGGCAAAGCTCGTCGCGCGCCTCGTGGCGCGTGCCGAGGCGCGCGAGCAGCGCGCTTAATCGCCTTTGGGTACCGCCCTGATCGCGCCGGCGATCTGGGCACTCAGTTCGACCTGCCCTTGCTCCATCTCGATGCTCATGAGGCCTGTCGAGTCAAGCCTCTCGAGAATCGTGAGGTGCGCCCCGGGTGCGAGGCCACGCTTCGCGCAGTAGCGCAGGATGTCCGGGTTTTCGTCGGAGACCCGCGAAACAACGAGCCTTTGCCCCTCCACGCAGCGAGCGAGAGGGACCCCCGGTGACGGTGCCTCGTGAATATCGCACGGGATGGGGTCTCCGTGCGGATCGACCGCGGGGTGCCCGAGGAGATCGTCCATGCGTGCGATGAGCCTGTCGCTCGTCGCGTGTTCGAGCCGGTCCGCTTCTTCGTGCACTTCGTCCCACGCGAATCCGAGGTGTTCTACGAGGAAAGTCTCCAGAATGCGGTGGCGTCGCACGACCTCGCGGGCGATTTTCTCGCCCTCGCTCGTGAGGGTGATCGCGCCGTAGGGGCGATAGTTGAGGAGGCCGTCGCCCGCGAGGCGTTTGAGTTGCGCGGAAACGGTCGAGAGCGAGACGCCGAGTGCGGAAGCAATCGCACTCGTCGCGGGGGCGTGCCCGTCGTCTGGCCATTCGGTTGCCTTCCAGATAACAGCGAGGTAGTCCTCGGTGACCCTGGTCGGTTCCGGCGTGGCTTTCATGGGGATGGGCCTCTCATGCGCGGGCAGCGAAGGGCCCTTCGGCCCGCTTCAAGAATCGCCCGCGAGATAGGGCCCGTCAAATTGTTTGGACGTCCTCACTTTCGGTTTCCTCTAGACACACCACTCACGGGCGCGAAAGTGTGGGAAAACGTGGACATCTTCGCAATCCTTCTTGTGGGTATCGGCCTTGCCGCCGATGCCTTCGCCGCCGCACTTACGCAGGGCGTCCAGATGCGGCAACTCTCCTACCGGGCCGCGGTGCTCATCGCGGTCGTGTTTGGCGCATTCCAGGGGCTCATGCCCGTACTCGGGTGGGCTCTCGCGTCGCAGTTCTCGCAGATTCTCGCGCCCGTCGACCACTGGATCGCCTTCGCGCTGCTCGCGCTTCCCGGCGGCCTCATGATCCGCGAGGCCTTTGCCCCCGAGGATGTTCGCGAACAGCGTGAGGATGCGGGTTTCGACCTCAAGAAGATTCTCGTGTTGGGAATTGGCACGAGCATTGACGCCGCCGCGATCGGGGTGTCGTTTGCGATGCTCGCCGTGAACATCGTTCAGGCCGCGCTCGTGATTGCCGCCGTCACCTTCGTGATGTCCTTCCTCGCGGTCATCATTGGTCACCGGGTCGGCGCCCGCTTCCGCAAGCCCGCAGAAATCGGCGGCGGCGTGGTGCTCATTGCCCTCGGCCTCAAGATCCTCATCGAACACCTCGCGGCGTGAGTTTCCGCTAGCGCTGATGCACGTTCAATTTGGATGGTTTTATCCTGAAGAACGTGCCTGAATCTCACGTTTCCCGCCACCACCGAACATTTCTGCACGCGATTCCTGCCGAAGCGAGAGAGCACGTGGGCTCGAGCGCCCGCACATTTGTGACCCTTGGCGAGGCGCGGGGAGAGTTCGTCCCCGCCGTGCGCATCTCCTTTTCGGTGGCCCTTCCCCTCGTGATTCTCCTTCTGCTGGGGCGCCTTGACCTTTCGCTGTTTGCGTCATTTGGCACCTTCAGCTCGCTGTACGGTCGATTCGTGCCCACGCGCGAACGCGTGCGCCAGCAAGCCATCGCGGGAAGTGCCCTTGTGGCGTGTGAGGTTTTTGCGACGGCCGCGCGTCACGTTGGGGCGCTCGTGCCGACGCTTCCCGGGGCCTGGATCGTCGTCATCGTTGGCACGATTGTTGCCGCCCTGACGTCGGGCCTCGTGCCCCGCTTTGGCTTGCGCCCAAGGGGCGTGCTGTTTTTCGTTTTCGCTTCGACCGCCATCGCCACGAGCCCGCATAACTTTCCCCTGTGGGTGCCACTCCTGGTTGGCGGCGGAAGCGTGGTGATTTCCCTGGCGTTTAGCGCGCTTTTTCACGTGCTCGGTGAAGCGAACACGGGGCGTGCGGTTCCCGCGCCCGAGCGCGTATCCCGCGCGGATTATGTGCAGGATGCGGGGCGGTTTTCTTCGGCGACACTACTCGCGGGGAGCATTTCGACCGCACTTATGATCCCCTCGCCGTACTGGGCGCAGGTGGCCGCCGTCGCCCCACTTTCCGAGACGCGTCGACTAGGGCAAGTCAACCGCGCCCTCCATCGCGTCGTGGGGACCGTTCTTGGTGTCGTGATTGCGGCGTTCCTCATGTCGTTCCCGAGCGAGCCGTGGCAAACGGTCGTATGGATCGTCGTGATGCAGTTCCTTGCGGAAATGTTCGTCACGCGCAATTACTCGCTCGGGCTCGTGTTCGTCACCCCACTCGCGCTGCTCATGGTGCATCTCGCAAATCCCGAGCGAAACTACGAGATGCTTGTTCCCCGCATCGTTGAAACGTCGATCGGTGCCTGCGTCGGTATCGCCGTCGTCGTATTTGGACTGATTGTGGAGCGGCGATGGGCGTCGCGTAAGATTCGATAACGTCCGTTCTCCCTGCTGATAAGGATTTTTTTAATGGTTTCGCGACGCCGGGTCATCCAGGCTGCCGCCGCACTTCCCGCCCTTTCCTTTCTCGCCGCATGCGGGTCATCTTCTGAGGATTCTTCGCGCCCCCTTCGCGTGAGCGCAATTCCGGATCAGGATCCGGATGTGCTCACCGAACGTGAGGAAGCATTCGCCGAGTATCTTGCGAAGAAGCTTGAACGGGATGTTGAGTACGTTGCCGTTCCCGACTACTCCGCGTCGGTCGCGCAGCTCGGCACGGGCGATCTCGACCTCGTGTTTTACGGGGGTCTCACGGGGGTGCAAGCCCGCAAGCAGAACCCGGATGTCACGATCATCGGTCAGCGCGATATCGACGAAAAGTTCACGAGCATCTTCATCGCGAGCGCCGATTCCGGCATCGCGCCCGTGAGCGACGTTGCGGGCCTCTCGGTCTATGCGGGTAAGCGCTTCACGTTCGGATCGGAAACATCGACCTCGGGCCGCCTCATGCCGTCGTCATTCCTCGCCGAAGCGGGTGTTGAAGAGGGCGACCTCGCGGGCGAGCCAGGTTTCTCCGGCTCGCACGATAAGACCATCGAGCTTGTGCAAGCCGGCACCTACGAGGGCGGTGCCGTGAACGCGCAGGTGTGGAGGAGCCGCCTCGAAGAAGGCATGCTCGATACCGAGAAGGTCATCGCCGTTTTCGAGACGCCCACGTTCCACGACTACCACTGGATCCTTCGGGAAGAGGCCGAGAAGGACTTTGGTGAGGGCTTTGCCCAGAAACTCAAGGACGCCCTCTTCGCGATGCACGAGGACGAGGACGGCAAGGCCGTGCTCGAACTCTACAAGGCTGGCAGCATCATCGACGCGAAGCCCGAAGATTACGCACGCATCGAAGAGGCCGCCGAGAAACTGGATCTGCTCGGCTAGCATGACCGGTCGCGACACGGCCGCAGCGCACCTCGAGAACGTCGAGGTGCGCTTTGGCGAACGTTGCGCTTTCGCCGGGAGCCTCACCGTTGCTCCCGGCGAGAGGGTTGCGCTCATCGGCCCGAGCGGCGCGGGCAAGAGCACACTCCTGCGCGTGTGCACGGCGGCCGTGAGCCCGAGTGCCGGAACGGTGCGTATCGCGGGGAAGAACCTCGCCGAGCTTTCCGGCCGGCAGCTTCGGGCCGCGCGTGCCGGAATCGGCACGGTCCACCAGGGCCTCCATCTCGTCGAGCCACTTTCGGCGCTCCAGAACGTTCTCGCGGGCAACCTTGGCCGTTGGGGGAGTGTTCGCGCGCTTACTTCGCTCGCCTTCCCGCGCGAGCGCGAGGTCGCCGAGAGTGCCATGCGGGAGCTCGGCATCGCCCACCTCGCCTCGAGGCGCACGGGACTTCTCTCGGGGGGAGAGCAACAGCGGGTTGCCCTCGCCCGCATTCTCGTGCAGCGGCCTGACTTGATCCTCGCCGATGAGCCGATTGCCGCGCTCGACCCGGCCCGCGCGCGCGAAGTCATGGCGATCCTCACGCGCGTCGTTGACTCGACGGGCGCCGCACTCATCGTGAGCCTCCACGACCCGAAGGTCGCGACCGAGTGTGCCGATCGCGTCGTGGGCCTGCGTGCGGGAAACATCGAGTTCGATCTGCCCGCGGGCGATGTGGATGCTGAGCGCACAAGGGCCCTCTACAGGATCGACGCATGACGAAAGTGCGCAGCGCGCGATGGTGGAGTATCGCCGCCCTCGGCGCGGTTCTCGTGTCGGTTGTGAGTGTCATGCCGGGCGTCGCCCTGGCACCGGGGGGTTTTCCGACGCTTGCCCGGTTTTGGCTCGCGGCTTTCTCCCCTGAGCTGAGTTTCTCCTACGTTTCGCGCATCCTCGAGGCGACTTTCACGACGCTCGCGTTTTCCGTACTCGGCACGGCCCTCGCGGTCGTGATCGGTTTCGTCGGCGGAGTCATCATGAGTGAGGGCTGGTGGCGATCCCGCACGGCGTGGATCACGGCGCGCCTCGCGTGTGCGCTTCCGCGCGGCGTGCACGAAACGGTATGGGCGGTCGCGCTTCTGCTCGTGCTCGGGAGAGATCCCCTCGTGGGGGTACTTGCCATCGGGATACCGTTCGGGGCGATCACCGCGAAGGTCTACGCGGAGATCATCGATGAGACCGCTACGGGCCCCTCGGATGCGCTCCGCCTCGCGGGTGCGGGGAAGGTTGCGGCCTTCGCGTACGGGACCCTCCCGCGCGTGTGGAAGGATTTCGTGGCCTACGCCTTCTACCGGCTTGATTGCTCGCTTCGCGCTGCGGTGATCCTCGGCATGCTCGGCGTGGGTGGTCTCGGCTTCGAGCTGTCGACGGCGTTTCAGGGCCTCGCTTTTGAGCGAATGTGGACCGTGATGTACGCGCTTCTTATCGTGGGGCTCGCGTGCGAATGGTGGAGCCGGGAACTTCGTGACCCTTCACGCCGGTTCATGCTCGGTTCGTCGATTGCCATCGCGGTGCTTCTTCTTCTCTCGGCATTTCACTTGCGCGTGAACATCGTCAAGCTCGATCTCGTGCGGATCGCCGAACGTGCCGCGCGCGTTGCTGAAAAGGCGCTCCCGCCCACACTTCCGTCGACACTGCCGCAGTTGCTGGTGGACTGTGCACTCACGGTCACGATGTCGATCGCGGCGATTGCCGTGGCCTCGCTCCTCGGCGGTGTCATGGCGTTTGTTGCCACGCCACCTCCCGTGACTCCCGAGGGGGAGCGTGGCACGCTGCACGTCGCGCGTGAAGCCCTCGGTGCCCTCGCCCGCGCGATCCTCTTGCTCGTGCGCGTGACCTCGCCGCCCGTGTGGGCTCTCCTCTTGCTCTTTGTGCTTTTCCCGGGACCACTCCCCGGCGCCCTCGCACTCGGCATCTACAACGCGGGCGTACTCGGACGCCTCTACGCCGAGTCTCTTGAAACGGTCGATCGCCGCCCCTCGCTCGCCCTGCGCCATGCTGGAGCGAGCCGCCTTGTCGAGGCCGTCTACGGAGTGGTTCCGCTCGTGAAAGGCCGATTTTCCGCCTACAGCCTCTACCGGTGGGAAGTGACCATTCGCGAAAGCGTCGTGGTTGGCGTTGTTGGCGCGGGTGGCCTTGGCCGCGTTCTCGAGGCCGAACGCACGGCCTTCGACTATTCCTCGATGCTCACGGTCGTCCTCGCCCTTCTCGTGCTCTCGATCCTCGTGGACCTCGTGAGCGCCTCGGCACGAAAAGCCTGGAGGTAGGGCGGCCACCGTCGGAACCGAACGCCCTTTTAGGCCCGCGCTTGCGCGAGCCGGTGCTCGAGGTGCGCACGCACGGTGGGCCATTCGTAGTCGAGGATCGAGTAGAGGGCGGTGTCGCGCGTCGTGCCGTTCTTGAGAACGCGATGACGCCGCATAATCCCTTCGAATGTCGCCCCGAGTTTTTCGATGGCGGCACGTGAGTGCCGGTTGAGGGCATGCGTGCGCAACTCGATGCGCTGGAATTTCTCGACCTCGAAGAGGTGGCGCAAGAGAAGAAACTTCGCCTCGGGGTTCACGGCGGTGCCCTGGACGCTTCGCGCGTACCACGTGGCGCCGATCTCAGCGACCCGGTTCGCTCGGTCAATGTTGAGGATGCACGTCAGCCCGGCAATGTAGCCGGCGTCGTCATCGACCTTTCGGATGACCGTGTAGGGGATCATTGACCCTTCGTCGCGCAACGTGAGGCGCCTCTCGATGTCCTGGCGCATTTCCGCGGGCTTCGCGATGTTCGCGTACCAGAGTTTCCACAATTCGCCGTCGCTCACCGCATCCTTGAGGCCCTCGAGGTGGTCGAGTGAGAGCGGTTCGAGAACAACGAAGTCGCCGGCGAGGCGAAGAGGTGAAGTGGGCATGCGGAGCATCCTACGCCGAATGCTCTTCGAGACCTTTGAGGAGGGCTGTGGCGTTCTGGGTCCATTCCTCACTGATGGCGAGGGAGCCGTCTTTGAGGTCAGCGCCGTAGCTCGTGTAACCGAGGAGCGGCTCGACGAGCCTCATGCGAAGGGAAGCGGCAACGGGCGCGAGCGCGCGCGCCGCGTCCAGCCCGCCATTGTGGTAACCCCACGCGATGATGCCAAGCGGCTTGCCCTCCCACTCCGCCGCGAGGTAGTCGATCGCGTTTTTGAGCGGAGCCGAAAACGAGCCGTTGTACTGGGGCGTCGCCCACACGACGGCGTCGGCCCGGTCCACGGTGGTGGCCCACGCTCGCGTGTGTGGGCGCTGATAGTTTCCGGCGCGGGGAGGCTCGAGCTCGTCAAGGAAGGGCAAATTGATCTCCTTGAGATCCGCGAATTCGACGTCGAAGTTCGTGATGTCCTTTGCGAGGGCTTCCAGCGCGCGGGAGACGAGGATTCCCGTGCGCGAGGGGCGCGTCGTTCCGTGAATTATCAATAACGTGGGCATGTGTCGAGGCTACGCTCCCATCCCTCAATTCGGCTCGCCTCAAGTCACGCATGACACAGTGATGGCATGAAAACCTTCACCGCAGAAAAGGTGTTTGCCCTGGGCTACCGCGCCGCGGCAGACGCCTTGACCGCCGCTCTCGAGCGGGGATTTGACCCCGCGAGCGATCCCGAGCGCACCTTCACTCCTGTCGATGCAGGCGAGTTCCTCACGATGCCCTCGAGCGTTGGCAAGGATGCGGGGATCAAGATCCTCACCCTCGCGCCGCACAACCCTGAGAAGGACCGGCCCTTCATCCAGGGCACCTATCTCCTGTGCGATGCGGAAACTCTCACGCCGCACTCGCTCGTTGAGGGGATCGCCCTCACGGCGCTGCGTACGCCCGCCGTCGCGATTGCGGGGGCGCGACCTGCGCTTTCGGCGATCGCTGCGCACGTCACGCGCCGCCCGAATATCGTCGCCTTCGGAGCGGGGGTCCAGGGGGAGGGGCTCGTGCGCGCCCTCGCGGCGGAATGCGGCGACGGGGGTGTGGGGTTCGAGGGGCTCGGCGCGGTCACCTACGCAGTGCGCAATCCGGATCGCGTGAGCGCGAGTGCGCTCGCGGTCGGCGAGGAGGGGTGTGCGAGCGAGGTTGGAGCGGTGCGTGCGGGGTCCGACGCTTGCCGCGCCGCTGTTGAGGCCGCGGACGTCATTGTGTGCGCGAGCGCCGCGACAGAGGCGGTGTTCGAGGATTCGTGGGTGCAGCCGCACGCCGCCGTGCTCGCCGTTGGGGCGCATACGCCTCAGACGCGTGAAGTTCCCGCCGCGACGATGGGCCGCGCCCGCGTCATCGTCGAGGATGAAGCTGTGGCCTTGCGCGAGAACGGGGACGTTGTGCGCGCCATAGCCGACGGGTTCCTTGCCGACAGCGCGCTCGTGAGCATGAAGGCGCTCCTTGGCGAAGAGGCGACTATGGCGGCAGGTGAGGTGAACGTTCCGGATACCCCCACGGTCGTTACCACGGTGGGGATGAGCTGGCAGGACCTTGTGGTGGCGGCTGCCGTGGCAAAGCACGTGGACGGGGACGCAAACTTCAGCAAGACTTGCGAGAATTGAACCATGAGTGAGAACACTGCACAGCAAAGCGCCATTGGTCGTGCAAAACGCCTCGCGAGGCGGGCCGCACTTGCGACGACTGCGGGGATTGCCGCCTCTCAAGCAGTCGCTGTGGGAACGCTCCTCGCGATGGACGCCTACACCAAACGCGGTCGCAAGAAGCGCCGCGCCCCCAAGCCGGGCACGTTTGACTCGACCGTGGAGAAGTCGGATATCACGATCTTCACGAGCGGTGAGGATCTCTTCGAGTCGATGATCGAGTCGATCGATCATGCCGAGCACACGGTGATGCTCGCGACCTTCATTTGGAAGGGCGACCGCGTGGGGCAGCGCTTCATGGACGCCGTGAACAACGCGGCTGCGCGTGGGGTCGATGTGTTCCTCATTTGGGACGTGTTCGCGAACCTTGTGGTTCCTCGCCAGTTCTTCGAGCAGCTTGATGAGCGCATCAACGTTCACCGCATGTACCCCATCTCGGGGTCATTCTGGCGTGCACCGATTCGTTCCACCGGCCTCATTCACTCGAAGGTTCTCGTCGTGGATGACGAGATCGGCTACGTGGGCGGCTTCAATATCGGCGACGCCTACGAAAGCGAATGGCGCGACACCCACGTGCGCGAAGTTGGGCCCGCCGTGTGGGAGCTGCGGCAAGCGTTCGTGAACGTGTGGAACGAGGATCGCCGCGCCGACGAGCGTATCGACTGGATCGCGCCCAACGCATGGAACACGCGCGTCGAGGTCCACCCCAACCTTCCGCTCCAGGCCGTGTACCCGATTCGCCGCATGTACCTCGCGGCTATCGAACGCGCCCAGAAGAACATCTGGCTCTCGACCCCGTACTTTGTTCCCGACGGCAAGCTCCTCGAGCCGCTGCGCGCGGCCGCGGCGCGTGGGGTCGACGTGCGCCTCATGCTCCCCGAGCAGTCCAACCACGTCGTCGTTGACTGGGTCGCGAGAGGCTTCTATCAGGATCTGCTCGATTCCGGCGTGCGCATCTTTCTCTACACCCCCGCGATGAACCACTCGAAGATCGCGACGATCGACGGAATGTGGGCAACCGTCGGAACCGCGAACCTCGACCGGCTCTCTCTCGCGCTGAACTACGAAACCAACCTCGAAGTTGCCGACCCGGCCTTCGCCGAGGCGCTCGAGAAGGTGTTCGAGGCCGACTTCAAGGACTGCTACGAGGTCGATCCCGAAAAATGGAAGGCGCGCGCCGGGATTGAAAAGGTGACCGAGAAGCTGCTCGTTCCACTTCGCCCCGTCATGTAACCCGGCTCGTTCACCTCGAGGCCACCGGGGCGTCAATCGCCCGTGGGATTGCGGGCCTAGCCTGGCTCGATCACGCGCAAAGAGCGCACACCTCAGGAAAAGGAGTCTCCCGTGAAGTACACGCACCGAGTGCAGGTCTCGGCGCCCTTTGACGTTGCCCTCGAGGCGACTCGCCACGCCCTCGCCGAAGAAGGTTTCGGGGTGGTGTACGAACTCAACATGCAGGGCACGCTCTCCAACAAAATCGGCGCGGAAGCCGGTGCGGAGCTCGGCCCCTACGTGATTCTCGGGGCGTGCATCCCCACGCTCGCGCGCCGCGCCCTCAACGCGGATAAGTCCATGGGGGCCCTCCTCCCGTGCAACGTCGTCGTGCGCGCGGGGGAGACCTACGAGCAGAGCATCGTCGAGTGCATCGACCCCACCATCATGAGCACGCTCAGCACGGGTGATGAGGTGCGCTCGATGACGGACGACGCCGATCACGGCCTGCGCACGGTACTCGCGAGCATCGATCACTTCCTTCCCGAGCGGGGCGCGGGCACGGGTGCCCCCGCGGCTGTGGAGGATGCGCCCACAGCGGGCGCGGCCCCGTCGCAAACTGAGGGCGTCGAGGTCGCGGGGGTTGAGGGGTACCGTCCCGTGATCGTCGGGCATCGCGGCGCGGCTCTCGTGACGACCGAAAACACCCTCGCGGGTTTCCGGCGCGCGAAGATCGATGGCGCGAGCGTCGTCGAATGCGACGTGCACCTAAGTGCCGATGGCACGCCGGTCATCATGCACGACGAGACGATCGACCGCATGGCCGATCCGGCCTCGCTCCCCGCGAAGGGCGCGATCAAGGACCTCACGAATGCTGAACTCGCGCAGGTGTCTCTCCAGGGTGGCCACGGCGTTCCGCTTCTCACGGAGCTCCTCGCAATGGAGGATCTCGAACTCTACGTCGAGGTCAAAGTAGCCTCGGCGGCGAAGGCGTCGGCGCAGCTCATCCACGATAAGCGCCCGGGGCACGGAGAGCGCGATACGGTCATTTCCTTTGTGCCAGAGGCTCTCGCAGCTGTGCACGAGATCGCGCCGCACGTGGGGCTCGGTCTCCTTGTGAACACGGTCGAGGATTCGACCTGGGACACGCTCGAGGAGCTCGGATGCACGTGGCTCAGCTGCAGCGTGGACGGACTCACGCCCGAGGCCGCCGAGGACGCACGCGCGCGCGGTTACAAGATCAACGTGTGGACCGTGAACACGGAAGGGCAGCTCACAAAGGCCGTGGCGCTTCGTCCGGAGTCGATTTCCACTGACGATCCGCGCTGGGCGATCGAGCAACTCGCGGGCCACTAGTCTCGGCATTTCTCATATTGAGACCCGTGTTTCCCGAAAGGTGGCCGCGGCGTGTAGATTTTCAAGTACGCCTTTACCAGTCAGTATCAGCCGAGGTGTACGACAACAATCGCACGCGACCACCACGAAGGACGATCGATGGCCACATCACTTGACGCGACTCTTGACGCCGTTTTACGCCGCAACCCGGGTGAAAGCGAATTCCACCAGGCGGTCAAGGAGGTTTTCGAGTCCCTCGAACTGCTCCACGCGCGCCACCCCGAATACGCCGAAGCCGCGATCCTCGAGCGCATCGCCGAGCCTGAGCGGCAGATTATCTTCCGCGTCCCGTGGGTGGACGACGAGGGAAAGGTGCGGGTGAACCGCGGCTTCCGCATCGAGTTCAACTCGGCGCTCGGCCCCTACAAGGGCGGCCTTCGCTTCCACCGCAGCGTGAACCTCGGCATCGTGAAGTTCCTCGGCTTCGAGCAGATCTTCAAAAACTCCCTCACGGGCCTCCCGATTGGCGGCGGCAAGGGCGGCTCCGATTTCGATCCGCACGGCAAGTCCGAGGGCGAAATCATGCGCTTTTGCCAGTCGTTCATGACCGAACTCTTCCGCCATATTGGCCCCGATACCGACGTCCCCGCGGGCGACATCGGCGTGGGCGGCCGCGAGATCGGCTACCTCTTTGGCCAGTACAAGCGCCTCGCGAATCGTTTCGATGCCGGCACCCTTACAGGCAAGGGGCTCGCCTGGGGTGGCTCGCTCGTGCGCACGGAGGCCACGGGCTACGGCGCCGCGATCTTCGCGAACGAAATGCTCAAGGCGAAAGGCCTCGGCTTCGAGGGCCGCCGCGTGCTCGTGTCCGGCTCCGGCAACGTCGCGCTCTATGCCATTGAGAAGGCCCAGCAGCTCGGCGGTACCGCGATCACCGCTTCCGACTCGAGCGGCTACGTCGTTGACGAGGAAGGCATCGACCTCGACCTGCTCAAGCAGATCAAGGAGGTCGAGCGCGGCCGCATCCACGAGTACGCCGAGCGCCGCGGCGGCAAAGCGCGGTTCGTGGAGGGTGGCAACGTGTGGGAGGTCCCCGGCGAGATCGCCATCCCCTCCGCTACCCAGAACGAGCTCGACGGCGAAAGCGCGAAGACTCTCCTCAAGAACGGTTTCATCGCGGTTTCCGAAGGAGCGAACATGCCCTCGACCCCCGAAGCCGTGGACCTTTTCCAGGAGGCCAACATCGCCTTCGGCCCCGGCAAGGCCGCCAATGCGGGCGGCGTGGCGACCTCCGCCCTCGAAATGCAGCAAAACGCCGCGCGTGACTCGTGGACGTTCGAGGACACCGAAAAACGCCTCACCGACATCATGGTGAACATCCACGACACGTGCGCCGCGACAGCCGAAGAGTACGGCCGCCCCGGCGACTACGTTGTGGGCGCCAACATCGCGGGCTTCGTGAAGGTTGCTGACGCGATGCTCGATTTCGGTGTGATCTAGGCGTGCAGCTCGCGGTGATGCGATGAATGCCGTCCTTTTCGCGGCGGTGATCGGCGTGGGCATCGGCCTCGTGGTCGGTGCCCTCGGCGCGGGTGGGGGCATCCTTTCCGTGCCCGTGCTCGTCTACGTGCTCGGCATGGCACCCCACGACGCGACGGGGGCCTCGCTCGTCGTCGTGGGTCTCACCGCGGTTGTGGCGATCCGCCACCCCGCAAAGCACGGGAACGTGCGATGGAAAGAGGGCGCCATTTTCGGCGCGATCGCGATTGCGGGGGCGGCGCTTGCCTCGAGGCTCTCGCTCCTCGTGCCCGAGCGCGCGCTCATGCTGTGCTTCGGCGTGCTACTGCTCGTTGTTGCGGCAGTGATGGCACGCCGCGCGCGCCTACTGCGTGCCGAAGAGAACGCGAAAGAGACGGGGCCGACGCTTGCTGGGCAACCGTCGGAACCTGAACCCCAACCGTCCCGGCTCGCCCTCGTGCTTGCCGCGAGTGCCACGGGGCTCCTCACGGGCTTTTTTGGAGTGGGCGGTGGGTTCCTTGCCGTGCCGATGCTTGTGATCGCTCTCGGGCTGCCCATGCGTGCGGCGTCGGGCACGAGCCTGCTCGTCATGATCATGACCTCCGCCGCGGCGTTGCTTGCGAGAATCGGGACCCCCACGCATATCGACTGGCCGTCGGTGCTCATCTTCGCGGCCGGAACGGTGCTCGGTGGGATGGTCGGTGGGCCCCTTTCGGCGAAGGCACAGCCCTCGAGCCTTACGGCGCTTTTCGCGGTTCTCCTCGCCGGGGTAGGCGTGTTGACGCTCGCGACGGCCTAAGCACACGTATCCTTCACCACGTATCGATCCCCTCGGGGGCTATTGCACTTTTCACGTGGGGCAAGCGCGCCTACTGTGGGGGTGTTCTTGCGTCTGCGACACGCCTAGGAGGTCATTGTGGTCGAGACCTACCCGATCCTCACCCTCGTTCCACCACTTCTCGCGATTCTCCTCGTGATCGTGACGAAACGCGTGCTCATATCCCTCTTCGCGGGCGTTGTCTCGGGGGCGATCCTCATCGCGGACTTCGCGCCACTCGCCTCACTCAAAGAGGTCGGTAAGGCCGCCCTCGGACTCGTGTGGGAAGATGGCGGGCTGAACTGGTACACGATCCTCATCATCGCCTTCCTCCTCGAACTCGGCATCATCACCTCTCTCGTCCTCATGGCTGGCGGGACGTCGGCGTTCTCGGACTGGGTGGAAAAGCGCGTGAAGACACGACGTGGGGCCCAAATCCTCACGGGCCTTTTGAGCCTCTCGTTCTTTATCGACGATTATTTCAACGCTCTTTCGGTGGGGCAGATCGCGCGGCCCATCTCGGATCGGCAACGCGTCTCGCGCGCCAAGCTCTCGTACCTGATCGATTCGGGCGCGGCCCCCGTCGTCGTGCTCATCCCCTTCTCGAGCTGGGGTGCCTCCCTCATCGGCATCATGTCGCCGATCCTCGCGGCCTCCGCTCTTCAGATGAGTGAAGTCGAGGCTTTCGTGCGCGCCGCGCTCATGAACTTTTACGCGGTTGCCGCGCTCGTGTTCTTGTGGCTCGTGATCGCCTGGCAGCTCAATTTCGGGCCCATGCGTAAGGAAGAGGAGCGGGCCTTCGCAGGAGAGGGCGTGCACGCCGACGAGAAGGACGCTCCCAGCCAGGCGACCGATAAGCTCCCGCGTCACGAACCGGGCGCGAAGCGCGCCCTGCTCGTCCCGTTCGTGCTGCTGATTCTCGGTGTCGTGGGCGGAATGTACGTCACCGGCGGCCTCGAGGCCGGCGCGTGGGATCTTTTCTCGACGATGGCCAATGCCAACGTGGCGCTGTCCCTCAACGTCGGCGGCGCCATCGGCCTCATCGTCGCGTTCTACTACCTGTACCGCTACACCCTCTCCAACCCGGTCTTCTCCTCAACCGTGCGTTTCGGTGGCGCTTTCCAGGGCGCGAAGTCGATGCTTCCCGCGATTTCGATTCTTCTTCTCGCGTGGATGCTCGGCGCCGTCATTGGCGATCTCGGCACGGGCAGCTTCCTCGCCGACGTCGTTGCGAACGTGAACCTCCCGGCCCACTGGCTCGTCCCGATCCTGTTTGCGATGGCCGGTCTCATGGCGTTCGCGACCGGCTCCTCGTGGGGTGCCTTCGGCATTCTGCTGCCGCTCGCGGGCCAGCTCATGAATGCTTCTCCCGGAGGCAATGAGCTTCTGGTCGCGGCGTTCGGCGCGGTCATCGCCGGCAGTGTGTTCGGCGATCACTGCTCGCCGATTTCCGATACGACGATCCTGTCGAGCACGGGCGCCGGCTGCAAGGTGAGTACGCACGTGAACACCCAGCTTCCCTATGCGCTCGTCGCGGCCGGATCCTCGCTCGTGGGTTACGTCGTGTTTGCGGCAACGGGAATGGCGCCCGCGGGCTTCGCCGTGACGCTTCTTGTGCTCGTCGCCGCGGCCCTCGTGCTGCGTGCGCGTTGCGGCGGTGAACGATCCGTGAACTCCGGTGTTGCCGCTGGCGCAGCCTGAAATTCACCGCTGGGCAAGATGCCGTTAGGACTCGATTTCTAGCCTGAGCTTGACACTGTTTCTCGAGTTCAGGATAGAGATCATGCCCCGTATCCCCGCCCCGGGCGAGGTTGCCCCCGCCGGCGCTTCGCGCTCTCGCCGCACGCGCGGTGGCCTTCGTGCCCTCGCCATTGCCGCGGCCCTTGCCATCGCCGTTCCCGGTAGCTTTGCCCTCCCCGCCGACTCCCCCTCCGTTCTCGCGCCGGCCACGGCCCAGGCCGCGCCAAGCGAAGACGACGTTGCCAAGGGTGGCGTGTTTGCGGATTCGCAGACGCGCCGCGTCGCACCGGGTCTCGACCTCACGACCTTCTCGCGCCTCGAGAGCGCGGGGTGGAACGAGGGAAGCGTACTGACCGCGGATCTCACCGAGCAGACCCTGTCGATGGACATCGTGGACAACGGTGCTGTCGCAAGCCGCGCCCCGCTTGGCGAGCTTATGACCTCGGGCGAGCGCGGCGACCAGGCTGTTGCCGCGATCAACTCGGCCTTCTTCGACATTAACTTCAGCGATGCGCCGGTCTATAGCTCGGTCTCGAATGGTGAGTCGGTCGTTGGCTCGGATAGCAAGCGCCCGGCGTTTACGATCGCTGGCGGCAAGGCCGTGGTGCAGGCGCTCACGACCTCGGGTAAGGCCACGCTTGCCGACGGTTCCTCGATTGAGCTTGCGACCCTCAACGACCCGAGTATCCCCGAGGGTCAGATCGGCGTGTACAACTCGCGCTGGGGTTCCTACACGCTCGATCGCCCTATCGGCGGACCCGACAAGGTGAGCGCTCACGCCGCTTACGCCCTCGTCCAGGACGGCAAGGTCGTCAAGGCGAGCGGCATCGTCGAGAAGGGTGTGGGGGAGCAGGAGATCCCCGAGGGCGCGCAGCTCCTCCTCGGCCGCGAAGAGGGTGCCGACAAGGTCGCGGCGCTCAAGGTTGGCGACAAGGTGGACGTCGCGATCGGCCCTGACCAGAACGTCGACATGGGCGTGCAGGGCAGCGACCAAATCCTCAAAAATGGCGAGGTCATGGCGATGAATGACGACCCCCTCGTCAAAACCGCGCACCCGCGAACCGCGATCGGCGTCAGCAAGGACGGCTCGAAAGCCTTCGCGATCGTGCTCGATGGCCGTAGCGCCAACTCCCACGGCATGACCCTCCCCGAGCTCGGTCAGCTTTTCAAGGATCTCGGCGCGTATAACGCCGTGAACCTCGACGGCGGCGGCTCCTCCGCGATGATTGCGCGCGCTGCTGGCGACGACGGCCCCGCGGTGTGGAACACCCCCTCCGACGGCGATGTCCGCAGCGTTTCCGACGCCCTCGTGTTCTACTCGAGCGCCCCGAAGGACGAACTTTCGGACGCGCAGCTCTCGATCGCCCTCGAGAGCGAGAACGCCGTGTTCCCGGGCCTTCACCGCACGATTGAGGGCACGGGGCTTGGAAAGAACCTTGCTCCGCTCGCCGTCGAAGGTGAATACACGGCCGAGGGCGCCGCCACAGTGACCCCGACCGTGTCGGGAACCGCGGTTGTCGAGGGTGTCGAGCCCGGCAGCGCCACCGTGACCTATAAGTCCGGTGTTCACGAGGACTCGGTGAACGTACGTGTTCTCGGCGATCTCCTCGCGCTGCGTCCGAGCGCCCGCACCCTGAGTCTTCCCGATGCCGATTCGACTCGCAGCCTCACCCTCACGGGTATTGATTCCGACGGCCGCCGCGCCCGCATCGAAACCCAGGACGTCAAGGTCGAGGCCAGCAATGGCTTTACCGTGACCGACGATGGGCTTGGCACGTGGGCGATCGCCGGCACGGGCGATGCCGAAGCTGGCACCGTGACCTTCAGTGTGGGCGATGTCGAGACGACGGTCCCCGTGAGCTTCGGCTACACGGAGGCACCGGTCTTCGATTTCTCGGCCGTGGAGAACTTCAGCGATGCGAACGCTCGTGCCGCCGGTTCGATCGAGCCCGCGACTGGCGAGAACGGAGAGGACCCCGCGGTCCGCTTGCAGTATGACTTCACGCAGTCGACCGCGACCCGCGGCTACTACCTCGTGGCGAACGAGCCCGTGAAGATCGAGGGCAACACCCTCGCGTTCACCGCGACCGTCAAGGGCGATGCCACGGGCGTGTGGCCGCGCCTCCAGGTCGTTGACGGCAAGGGTACCCGCACGAACATTAACGGTGAGAACATCACGTTCGATGGCTGGAACCAGGTGGTCTTCACCGTTCCCGAGGGGCTCGCGCAGCCGCTGACCGTTGAGCGTCTTCGCTTCATGGAGACCCGCCCCGACGCGCAATACAAGGGCGACCTGACCGTCTCGGCGCTGACCGCAACGACGACCACGTCCGCCGAGGCGAGCGAAGACAAGGCCATCCACGACCCGGCACTCCTCACGGTCGGCTCGGTCGACGATCGTGCGCAGCGCATCGCGGTCATGAGCGACTCGCAATTCGTGGCACGCGCCCCCGAGTCGAATGGTGTCAAGGGCGCCCGCCGCACGTTCCGCGAGATCAAGGCGGAAAAGCCCGATCTGCTCATCATCAACGGTGACTTTGTTGATGAGGCAACCCCCGAGGACTACGAGCTTGCGAAGAAGATCCTCGACGAGGAATGGGATCCGTCGATTCCGTACATCTACGTGCCCGGCAACCACGAGATCATGGGCGGAAAAATCGAGAACTTCGAGAATGCCTTCGGCGCAACCCGCCACGACCGCGACCTCGGCCGCACGAAGATCTTCACGCTCAACACCGCGGGAGGCTCGCTCCGCTCGGGTGGCATCGACCAGATTGCGGCGCTCGAGAAGGCTCTCAAGGACGTGGAGCAGTCGGATACCCTCACGGGCATTGTCGTGTTCTTCCACCATCCGCCGAGCGATCCGCTTCCCTCGAAGTCGAGCCAGCTCGCTGACCAGCGCGAGGCTCGGGAACTCGAGCGCGTTCTTGGCGAGTTCCGCGATCGCTCCGGAAAATCTGCTGCGGTGGTGAACGCCCACGTTGGCGTGTTCCACGGCGCGGCTGTCGAGGGCGTCACCTACCTCGTCAATGGCAACTCCGGGAAGAACCCCGCGGGTACGCCGGAGACGGGCGGCTTCACCGGTTGGACGATGCTCGGCATCAACCCGGGCGCAGGCAAGGTCGGCTCGAACCCCACGACCTCGGACCGCGTCAACTGGCTTGCCGCCGAGGTGAAGCCTTGGGTCGACGAGGTCACCCTCACGCTCCCGAAGATCCTTCCGGAGGGCGAGACAGGCGAGTTCTCGGCAGTCATCGAACAGGATGGCCGCAAGGTTCCCGTCGCGTGGCCCGTGACCGCACAGTATTACGGCGAGGGCGTCGTCGTTGACGATGGTTCCGAGGCAGCCGAGGCTGCTGACGAAAGCGCCGTGATCCGCGTGAACCCCCAGACGGGCGAGGTCACCGCAATCCGCCCGGGCACCGCCGAACTTGTCGTTGAGGTCAACGGCCGGACTCACTCGCAGTGCATCACGGTTGAGGGCGCGAGCGCTCCGGCGAAGCCGGATCCCGCCGAGGAGCCGTCGGATACCGGTGTGGCGCCCACCGAGCCCGCTCCCGCCGACGATGATGAGGCGGCCGACGCTGAAGGACCCGAGGGTGCGCAGCCTACGGACGAGGGCACCACCGCCGAGGGTCCCACTGATGATGGAAGCGTCGCCGAAAGCCCCGCCGAGCAGGGCACGGGCGCGAATCGTGAAGATGCCCAGTCGGGTGTCGCCGATTCCGGCACGGCATCACGCCCCGCGCGAGTTGTCACTCCAGCGGCGGTATCCCACGCGTCCCTCCCACGCACGGGCGTCGAGCTTGGAGGAGCACTCGCAAGCCTCATGTTCCTTGGCCTCGGGAGCGTGCTCGTGGCGCGCTCGCGCAAGGAGAGCATGAAGTAACGAGAATGGTCCTCACCTGAGGAAACGAAGGGGCGCCGACGTCGCGATTATCGCGAGCCGGCGCCCACTCCATTATTGAAAGTGGGAGCAGTTCCTCACACTGGGGAAACGACGTGCGCTCGGCAACCGTCGGGCCTCGCCTACCCTGGAAGGGTGAAGGCACTTTCGAGAATTTTCCGGTTCACGAGCGAGCTGTGGCCGCTCTATCTTCTGATCGTCGTGTCGGCGCTCCTGACGACCGCGATGACCCTCGTGATCCCGTTCCTGATCGGTTCGGCGACCGATACCGCAACCGCGGCCGTGGCGGGGACGCTCACGCGCGACGAAGCTCTGCACGACATCATCGTGACGGCCGTGTGGATTTTCGTCGCGTTCATGGCGAGTGCGCTCATCCAGAACATTGGCGGGTACTTCGGTGACGTTATGGGCAACCGCCTTCGCGCGATGCTCTCCGTTCGCTACTACGACAAGCTGCTCAACCTCCCGCAGCGCTGGTACGACGAAGAACTCACGGGCACGATCGTCTCGCGACTGAACCGTTCGATCGCCGAAATTGGAACGTTCGCGAAGATCGCCTCGAACGCCTTCATCTCGATGATCATCACCGCGATCGCCGTGCTCGCGATCAGCGCGTGGTACTGGTGGCCGCTCGCCCTCATCCTGTTCATCATGTTCCCGCTGTACCTGTGGCTGACCTCCCTCACGAGCGTCAAGTGGCAGCGACTCGAAGGTGAGAAGAACGAGCAGATCGACATTGCCTCGGGCCGCTTCGCGGAGGTCGTGGGTCAGATCCGCGTCGTCAAGAGTTTCGTGCGAGAAAAGAGCGAGCTTGCCTCGTTCACGAAGCGCTTCAACAGCACCGACGCGATCACGAAAGAGCAGTCGGTCCATTGGCACAAGATGGATGTCTACCGCCTCGCGGCGCTTAATCTCGCGTTCGCGGTGCTGTACCTCATCATCTTCATCCGCACGGTTCAGGGCGATTTCTCGGTCGGTGACATGGTCATCCTCATCCAGCTCATGAACCTCGTGCGCAACCCGATCGAAAATATGAGCTGGGTCGTGGACACGTCGCAGCGCGCGGTTGCCGGGTCTAAAGACTATTTCGCGGTCATGGACACGAAGGTCGAGGTATGGCCGACGCTTGCCGACGGGCGATCGTTCCCGGAGGCGGTGGAGGGTGCCCCGCGCATCGTCTTCGACCACGTGAACTTCGCCTACGAAGAGAACCACGACGTCTTGCACGACATGAGCTTCCACGTGGACTCGGGGGAGAAGGTCGCGCTCGTCGGCGAGTCCGGCGGCGGTAAATCCACGATCGTGAACCTGATCCTCGGCCTGTACCGCACGCGCACGGGCGAGGTGCGCCTTCGCGGCCACAACGTCAACGAGCTTCCGATCGACGTGGTGCGCTCGCGCGTGGGCGTCGTGTTCCAGGATGCGGCGCTCTTTAGCGGCACGATCCGCGAGAACATCGCCTACGGCCGCCCCAACGCGACCGATGAAGAGGTGCGCGAGGCGGCTCGCCGCGCGAACGCGAACCAGTTCATCGAGCGGTTCAACGACGGCTACGACACCCTGATTGGGGAGCGCGGCCTCAAACTTTCGGGCGGGCAGCGCCAGCGCATCGCGGTTGCGCGCGCGATGCTCAAGGATGCTCCGATCCTCGTTCTCGACGAGGCGACCTCCGCGCTCGATACGAAAGCCGAGCGGCAGGTCCAGGCGGGCCTCGATGCGCTCATGGAGAACCGCACGTCGATCATCATCGCCCACCGCCTCTCGACGATCGCGGGTGTCGACCGGATTATCACGCTGCGCGATGGTCGCATTGACGAGATCGGCACCCCCGCTGAGCTCGCGGCTTCGGGTGGCATCTACGCGGAGTTGCTCGCGCTTCAGAACGCGGGCGGCGCCGAGGCGAAGAAGCTGCTCGAGAGGTTCGGGATCACCGGCTGAGATCCCCAGGCAAGTCTCGAGGACGCCGACGGGCGTTCGTACGATGGTGTCGTGACTTCCGAGCGTTTTTCACGAGAGCAGAGCATTGTGGTTGACGCGCCGGCCGGGCGCATCACCGGGTGGCGCGACGGCGAGGTCATCCGCGCAACGGGGATTCCGTACGCCCGCGCCGAACGTTTCGACAAGCCGGTTCCCGTGCGGGATCTGGGGAAGTTCGAGGCACGCGAGTGGAGCCCCTCGTCGCCGCAGAATCCCGTGGAAGGGCCGCCCATTTTCGGGCCGGAGCTTCGCGACCTCCCCGTGAGCGAGGACTGTCAAAACCTCTCGATCACCTTTCCCGGTGATATCCGGGAGGGCGAGAAGCTTCCCGTGATCGTGTGGATCCACGGCGGCTCCTACGTCGCCGGGGCTGGCGATTCGGCGTTCACCGATCCCGCGCGGTGGGTGACTGAGCGGCGAGTCATCGTCGTGACCGTTTCCTATCGCCTCGGCGTGCTTGGCTTCCTCGGTTCCTCGCTCGGCCCCGCGAACCTCGGGCTCTTCGACCAGGCGGAGGCATTTCGGTGGGTGCGGCGCAACATTTCGTCGTTTGGCGGGGACGCTGCGCGAGTGACGGCACTCGGGGAGTCGGCGGGGGCCGACGCCATCCTGCACCACGCCGCCGCCATGGGGCACGCGATCCTCGAAGGCCGCGACGAGGAGCTGCTCTTCGACCGCGCGATCGCGCTCAGCCCGCCGCTCGGGATCCGCGAGGGGCGCAGCCGCATGAACGCGCTCAGCGCGAGGATTCTTGAGAAGCGCGTGAGGCGCGAGTCGCCCATCGAGGACCTGCTCGCGGCGCAAAAGGCCATTGAAACGGCAGCGGCGCCCTTCGGCTACGCGGGGTCGATGCCGTTCGGCGTCCAATACGGCCACGACCCGCTTCCGCCGGAGGAAAGCGTGCTCGCGGCGTGGCACGCGATCGCGCCCAAGGTGCCCCTCCTTATCAGTGCGGTGGGAACCGAAAGCAGCTTCTTCGCGCATTCGATGCCTTTCGCCCGTTTTTTGCGGGGGCTTCCGCGCGTGGGGGAGCGGGCGTACTGGACGTTCGTGGATTCGGCGAGCAGGGCTGTATTTACGAAAGGCATCGACTTTCTCGCGCACGAGTGGGGCGCGGCCGGCGGTGTTGCCCACCGCGCCGTGGTTCCGTGGAGCGTGCCCGGCAACCCATTCGGCTCCCCGCACGTCACGGACATCGCGCTGCTATTTTCTCGCGAGGACTCGTGGCGAAGTGCGCTCCCGTTCGAGGGGGCCACGTGGGAGGAGATTGACCGTGCAGGTACTGACCTGCGCCGCTACTTCACCCAGTTTGCGAGCGGTGCGAGCGACCACCCCCTCACGAAGGAGCCGCGAGTGATTCGCGGCTACGCTGCCTAGGAAGCCGGACCTCCTCGCCGGGGTGATGCCCCGGCGAGCGGGGTCGGCGAACGGTAAACCTTAGACCGCCGCCTCGAGCTCCGTTCCCTCGGCGCCGTTATCGAGTTCGCCCCGGCGCTTGTTGCGCAGCACCCCGTGGCGGGGGCTCAGCGCCCACGAGAGAACGAAGATCGCCGTCGCAACAAGCACGATCGTGCCGCCCGTCGGAAGGTCGAGCGCCCACGAGAAGTACACGCCGAGCAGGGCGCTGCCCATGCCGATCGCCGCCGCGCACGCCATCATCGGCACGATCCGGTCGGTGAGCATCCGCGCCGAGGCCGCCGGCGTGACGAGGAGGGCGAGGACGAGGATGTTGCCGATCGTGTGGATGCTCATGACGACCGCGAGGGTCACGAGCACCGAGAGGGCGATGTCGAGGAGCATCACGGGCAGGCCGAGTGCCGCAGCGTAGCCGCGGTCCATGCCGACGACAACGAGGTCGCGGTGAAGGATGACGAGGAGGGCGAGGACGATCGCCGTGAACACCGCGGAGGTGACGAGCGCCGAATCCTCGATGCCCGTGATCGCCCCGAACAGGAAGCTCGAAAGCGAACCGCCGTAGCCGGGGGCGCGGCTCATGACCACGATGCCGAGCGCAAACGCCGCGACGAAGAACACGCCGATCACGGCGTCGCTTCGCAACCGGTGATGGTGACCGAAAACGGCGATGAGGATCGCCGTGATGACGCCCGCGACAATGCCGCCCACGAGGAACGAGCCCTGGAGGACGAACGCCACCGCGATTCCCGGAAACACCGCGTGGGCGACCGCATCGCCAATGAATGTCATGCCGCGCAGCACCACGTGCGTGCCCACAACAGCGCACACGAGCGCTGCGAGCATCGACACGACAAGAGCCTTCGGAAGGAACGTCAGCTGCGGGTTCGTGAGGTCGGTGAGGAAGTCGAGAGGAGTCAGCATCAATGGTCTTTCGATTCGGCGTCGACCGCGGAGGCGACGTGCGTAAGAAGAGGTGAGTGCTCGGAGACGCGGAAGGTCTCCCGCCACGGCTCGGGGTCGCGCAGTTCGCTTGGCGGGGCATCGGCGATCACTCGGCGATTGAGCAGCACCACGCGGTCGGCGACGTGCAGCGCATGCGTGAGGTCGTGGGTGGACATGACAACGGCGCAGCCCTCGCGCGCGAGCGACACGAACAGGTCGCTCAGGAGTTCCTGCGAAGGCATATCGAGCCCCGTGAAAGGCTCGTCGAGCAAAAGAACGGCAGGCTCGAGCACAAGTGCGCGAGCGATCATGACGCGTTGGCGCTGACCGCCCGACATCTCACCGATCGGACGATCCTTCATCGCGTCCATGCGGACCTTTGACAGGGCGTGCGCGACGGCCTTGTAGTGCTCTTTGCCGGGGGAGCGCCAGCGGCTGAGCTTGCGAATAAGCCCGAGCATGACCACGTCGTGCGCGGTCGCGGGGAAATCCCACTCCATTTCGCTGCGCTGCGGAACGTACGCACGTTCCCCGCGCGCCTCGACGGTTCCCGAAGCGAGGGGGAGCACCCCGAGGAGGCTCTTCACGAGGGTGGTTTTACCGGCGCCATTCGGCCCGAGCAGCACCGTGACGCTTCCCGCCTCGATATCGAGGCTGATGTCGTCGAGGACCGTGCGCCCACCGAGATTGACGCGCAGCTGCGAGCACGACAGCGGACGTGCGCGATCCGCGTGGCCCGCCGCGGTCGCGCCAGCCGCCTCACGCGGGCGTGCGCCGAGAGCGGAGGTCACTTCCTGCCACCTTCGCCCGGGTGGTTCGCGGTCGAAGAGCCGGCGCCTGCGGCTTCGCTTTCGGCTTCGGCTCGCGCGCGCTCATTCTTCTTCTTGTTGAGCGCGTAGGCTCCGCCGCCCGCGGCAGCAACCACGGCAGCGCCGCCGCCCACGATCCACGGAAGCGAGTTCGAGCTCGTCTTTTCGCTCGCGCCGTCATCGGCAGCGCCCTTCGAGGGCTTGGCCTTCGCGTCATCCTTCGCGGCGCCGGGAGCCGAGGAGGCGTCGGACCCGCCATCGCTCGCACTTCCCGCGGCCGGTGCACCGTCGTTGCCCCATGCGGGCGTCGCCTGCATCGCTTCATCCGGTGCGGTCGCATCGCCGACCGCGAAACGCAGGGTGCCGCCGGCGGAGTACTTCGTGCCATCCTCGCCCTCGGCCACCGCCTCCACGGCGAGGAGATACACGCCGGGCTTCGTGAACACCCAGTTCGCGTGCGTGTGCGTGTTGATGTCCACGAACACGTCGGCGGGGGTCTGCTCGAGCGTGTCGCCATCGGCGAGCTGCTGCGGCGGCGCGAAGTTGCCCGGCTGGAGGAACAGGCTGAAGTGCCCGGGACCGGACACGTGCGTGAAGCGCAGCGTGACGCCGCGCGGGCATGCTTTGACGACAGCGGGATCCTGCGTATTCCACCCGAGCCACACGACGCCCGACACTTCGGTCTGGGGCACGACGTACACCTCAGAGCCAGGTTCCGCCTTGATGAACGAGTACGCTTCATCGTCCGGAACGGGAAGAATACCCTGGTCATGAACCTGGAAAACGATGTCCTCGAGCATGCGCCACGTGGGGGTTTCCCCCGTGTCGTCACGCGCGGCGAAGATCCACTCACCGTCGATGAGGCGCGGACCGAGATCGACGTGATGCGCATCGATCACGACCTTCTCGCCCTCGACGATCTTCTCGTCATCGCTCACCTTCTGCTTGAGAGCCGGGTCGTCGGCACCGTCGGTCGCGCCGTCGGTCGGATCGAGCGGGAGGGGCCGTGCGGGTGCCGCGAGGGCAGCGGGGGCGCATGCCAGGGCGCCGAGTGCGCCGGCGCCGAGGGCGGAAAAGTGGCGTCGCGTGAGGGCGCGAGAAGAACGGGAAGTCATGAGCTCATCTTTCGTTGGTAGGAGGGTGTTATTCCGACGCTTGCCGGTCGCCATCGCCCAGGGGTTTTCCACCGAGCCCCCTCGCGAGGGAGTCGGCGTTGGCCCTCATCATCGCGGCGTAGGTATTGACCTCGCGCGTGAAGGAGTCGCCCCAGATGGGCTGGACGGGAATCTTTTCCATGCGGGCGGCATCAACGAGGCTCGTCGATACCGGTCCCGCTGTGGCTTCAAGGAAGACCGCTTTCGGGGCGAGGTCGCGCAGAGTGGCGGCGAGGCGGCGGCGATCCGCGATGGAGGGTTCTTGCCCCGGTGAGGGGGAAACAACGGCGGCGATCCGAAGCCCGTAGCGGTTCGCAAGGTAACCGTAGGCGTCGTGGGTCGTCACGAGTTCGCGGCCGGCCTTCGGGATTGAATCGATCGAACGCTGGACGTAGGAGTCGACGTCGTCGAGTTCGCGCAGGTATGTGGCCGCCCGCGAGCGGTAACCGCCCGCGTGGTCCGGGTCGAGGCCGCACAGGTGGTCGCGGATGACCTCGACGTAGGCCTGGGCGTTCGTGACGTCCTGCCACAGGTGCGGGTCGATCTCGCCGTGCACGTGCTTGCCGAGCACAGCCTGCGGCAGCTGGTAGACGTCTGTTCCGCCGCGGGCGATGAATCGGAAGGCGGGATCGGCTGGGACCGGAAGCAGCGCTTTCGGAGGCACGTGGATCACCATGTCGTCGAGCGCGATGTCGCGCGTACCGCCGTCGGCCTCGGGGTCGTCGATGCGCATCACGAGCGCGTCAGAGGGCACGTCGACCGTGATGTCGGCGTGGCCCGCGGAAATCACCCGCCGCTTCGCGAGGGAGGCATGGGCGCCTTTCTTCGACGCTTCCTCGGGGGAGATGCCGACGCAGATCCAGACATCGCCCTCGGCGGAGGAGTCGGCACCAAGCGCTCCACCGCTCCACGTTCCCCTGAAGCGCGCGCGATACACGCCTGCCTTGGTAAAGGCCCAGCTCATGTGCGTGTGGGCATCCATGGGAAGGTCGATGGCATCGGTGCGGGCCGAGACGCCGTCGGACGAATCAAAGACGCGCTGAGGCTCCCCGAACGTTCCGGTCACGTACCCGTGCAGGTCGCCGGGGCCGTCGCTCTCGGCAAGGGCGAGACGCACCTGCGTGAGGCGCCCGGCGCCACGTTCGCGGCCCGCGACGCGAAGGCCGAGCCACACCGTGTCAAGAGAGCGGTTCTCGACGAGCGGGATGATTGTGGCACCGCGCGTCGAGGCTTCCTCGGCGAGCGCGAGATGCGTCGAGCCAGCGGGAAGGTTCGCGTCGATCGTGCGGATCAGCGCCTGTTCCTCGAGCATGAGGTAGTTCGACAGCGCGAGATCGGCGTACGCGATGTCCCGGACGTTGCGGGGGAGCGGCTCGAACGAGTGCGGGTCGCCGCCCTCGGGGATGAGGGACGTGACGAGTGCATCGGGACCCGCGACGTTCTTTGCGAGATCGGCGAGAATGCCGGTCGTTGCCACGACGCGCGGGCGAGGATCCTCGCTCGAGCGCGCGGTGCGGCCAGGCAGAATGATCGCGCCGAGAGAGCAGGCGGCGGCGCCCAGGAGCACGGAGCGCCGCCGCAGTTGAGGGGTGGAGGTCACTGGAAGCGGCGCCTCGCCACTGCCGTGCCAGCGCCCACGATGATGAGCGCTGCGGCGGTGCCGGCGAGGCCGGTCACCTCAGCGCCCGTGCGCGGGAGACCCGAAGCGGAACCCGCGGGAGCGTCGCCCGTCACGGACTTGGCGTAGTCGGCGGAGCCGCCCGCCTCCACGATCTGGTCGGCGGTGAGCTCACAGTCGGCGCCGTCCTTGGTCTTGCCCTTGAGGTCGACGATCTTGTAGCCCTTGCCGTCCTTGAAGATCTGGCCGATCTTCGCGCTCTTGCGGTCCTTTGCGGCGCTCACGCTCGAGCCCGAACCGGCGGTCGAGGAGTACCACTTCTGGCCAACGATCTGGCCGAAGTTGCCAGCGGTGAACACGCCCACGTTGCCCGGGCCGCTCGCGGACACGAGGGTCTGCGTGATTTCGCCGGTCGTGTTCTGAATGATCGAGGGGTGCATCGAGTTCGCGCCGACCCACGGAACGCTCGGGGCCTGAGTCGAGCCGATCATCCACACGTCCGAGCCGGCGGGGGCGATGTACTCGATGCCCGCGGGGGCCTTTGCCTTTGCGGCGTTGCCGAGGCCGAACGAGATGGAGGAGGGGTCAACCCACTGCGCGGGTGACTTGCGGTCGTCCTTGATCGACGAGATGAGCGCGCCGTTCTCGAAGCGCGAACCGAAGTCGAAGTGGCCGCTCGTGGCGCGCGAGCTGCTCCCCACGTTGAACGTGAGCGTCGCGGTGTCGGAATAGGTCTTGCCGTCCTTGCCCTTCGCGCTCTGGCGAATCTTCAGCTTGTAGGTGCCGGGCTTGGAGAACACCCAGTTGGGGTGCACGTGCGTGTTCGCGGGAATCGTGTACGAGCCGCCAACCTTGGCCTTCGACGTGCTCGTCGCGGCCTTGACCTCGTCCTGCGTTGCGTCGCGCACGACTTCGGTCGCGGTGCACACGGGCGCCTTCGGCTCTTCCTTAGCGGGGGCTTCCGGCATCGCCGGTGCTGCGGGAGCAGCGTTCTTTGCCGGCGTCTTGGCCTCCGGAGCCGCAGCCTTAGCCTTAGGCTTCGCCTTCGGCGCGGGTGCGGCGGGCTTTTCCGGCGCCTTGGCCTTCGGCGTGGAAGTGCGAGGCTTCGGCTTGTCCGCGGGTGCGGGATTTGCGGGCGCGGCAGGCTTGGTGGAGTCCTTCGGCGCAGGCGCTTCCGCGGTGGGTGCGGTGTCCGACGGCTTCTCCGGTGTCGTCGAGTCCTCCGGTTTGGGGGCAGGAGCCGGTGCGGGGGCAGGAGCCGGTGCAGGCTTTTCAGCCTTGGCGTCGGCCTTGCCCTTGAACTCATCGCCCACGGTGAAGGTGTAGGTCGCCTTGTTCGAGGAGACCTTCTTGCCGCCCTTCGTGCCCTCGGCGTGGAGGGTCAGCGTGTACACGCCGGGCTTCGTGAAGACCCAGTGCGCGTGCGTGTGAGCAGCGAACGACTGGTCGCGCACGGAACCGGACTTGAGGTCCATGCTGCCGTTCTCGAGGAGCGGCGTGATAGCACCGAAGCTGTCAGCGCCCATGAGGTGGATGTTCCCGGGCCCCTCGACCTTGTCGAACTTGAGCTTGATCGACTCATCAAAGCCCGTGCCCTTGATCCCCAAGGTGTCCCAGCCGGGCCAGAGGAGGTTCTGGTTTTGGGTGATCGGCAGCCAGTAGGCCTTCGGGGCGCCGGGAACACCCTTCGGCAGATCCTTGAGCGCCGCCGACTTCACGTGAAGCTCGACGTCTTCGGCAGCGTGAGTCTTGTGCGAGCCCGTGACGTCTTCCTTGAGGTCGAGCTTGAGCGCGTCGCCCTCAGCGGTGACGTTGAAGGCATCGACGTGGCCGGAATCGATCACGAGGCGCTCGGCGGCGTGCGCCGAGCCGAGAGGAATGAGAATAACGGCGAGCGAAGCGAACGCCGCGAGGAGCGCGCGCAACGCGGCGCGAGTGCGCGCCGGCGCCGTGGCTGTCTGGACCAAGGGAGCACCTTTCTATGTCGCCCGGCGAAAACCGCGAGCAACGGTTGTTAATGAGAGTCGCTATCATTAACAACATAGGGAGCCTCCTCCCGTCAACCCAGGGACAGCACCTCGTTCGTTGTGGCGATACGCACCTGCGGCGCAAAAAGTCCCATGATTGAGAGCGCCCGCTCGTGATTTCCCTGGTCAGAGCCCGCGCACGCATCGCCTACGAGGGTGATCCACGCACCCGAATCGGCCGCGGGCAAAACTGTCGAGATCACGCAGCAATCGGTCGACACTCCCGCCACGACGAGATGCGGACTCCCGCCCGTAATCGCCGTGAGCTGGGCGCCCCACTTGCCAAACGTTGGCTCATCAATCACGTGTGGGGCGTCGAGCGCGGCCGCCTCGGGGGTGAGGTCGTACAGTGGATCGCTCGCGGGCACATCCGCAAACGGCCACGCCTCGAAATACTCGCCCCACGAAGTCGAGCGGTCCGCCGTCGGAATCCAGCGCGTGAGAATCACGCGCCCCTCGAACGCCTCCGCAAGGCGCGCGATATTCGCCCAGGCCGCCTCCCACATGGGGGAGGCCCAGTCCGACGATTGCTCGGCAAAAATCACCTGCGGATCAATGACGAGGAGCCACGCCTTCGAGGAGTCGTGAGCGGGATCTACGTGAGTGTGAGGAGTCAGCTCGGCGCCTACAGGCGTCGGAAACCCGCTCACTGGCCAAGCTCCTGCCGGCGGATTGTGCCGCGGCGCAGCACGAACGTGAGAGCGAAGCCGAGGACGAGTGCGAGAAGAACGCCGAGGTTCGCGTCCGCCCACTTGCCATCGCGCCCGCCGAGCGGGCCAAGGAGGTAGCCCTGCCAGTTGTTCCATGCCGCAGCTTCCGCGAAGCCGTTGACCACGAGCCCCCAGCCGAGCATGGAGCACACGATGAGCGTCGCGATCGAGATCCAATCGACCGAGCCGTAGCGGCCGCGTGCATCGAACAATGCCTGCTCGTCGTAGTCCACGCGGCGCGTGAGGATATCGGCGATAAGAATGCCCGCCCATGCCGCGAGCGGTACACCGAGCGTGATGAGGAAGCTTTGGAACGGGCCGAGGAAGTCGTGCGCGAAGAACACCACGTAAATGGTGCCCGCCGTGAGGATCACGCCGTCGATCGCGGCCGCAGCGGGGCGCGGGATATCAATGCCCAGGCTGAGCAGCGTGAGGCCTGAGGAGTAGATGCCGAGCACGGCCCCCGACACGAGCGCGAGGACAGCGGTGAGCCAGAACGGGATGAGCACCCAGATCGGGAGGATCGAGGCGAGCGTGCCGATCGGATCATTCACGATGCCATCGCTCAGTGAGGGATCCGAGGCCACGAGGAGCACGCCAAAGAACACGAGGAGCACCGGGGCGATCGCACCGCCGAACGTGTTCCACCAGATAATCGCGCCGTCGGAGGTTTCGCGCTTTTGGTACCGCGACCAGTCGGCGGCGATATTGATCCAGCCGAGGCCAAAGCCGGTCATGACCATCACGAGCGCGCCGATGACCTGTTGCGGCGTGCCGTTCGGGACCGCGAGAATCGCGTCGACATCGATGTGAGAGAACGTGAGGAGCACGTACAGGATCGTGATGGCGCCCGTGATCCACGTGAGAACCGACTGCAGCTTCATGATCGTGTGGTAGCCGAGCACGCTCGCGACGACGATGAGCGCAGCAACCGCAACCGTCGCGGCAACGAGCACGGGCGTGCCACTGGGAAGGCCAAGGCGTGAGAACACGGTTGCCGTCGCAAGAACCGCCATGATCGACAGGAACGTCTCCCACCCGATCGAGGTGAGCCACGAGACGATTCCGGGAACCTTCTGGCCATGCACGCCAAACGCCGCACGAGAGAGCACCATCGTTGGGGCGCTCCCGCGCTTGCCCGCAATCGCGATCAGGCCACACAGGAAGAACGAGATCGGGATGCCGATGAGGGTCACGAGCGTGGCCTGCCAGAAGCTCACGCCGAAACCGAGGATGTAGCTTCCGTAGCTCATGCCAAACACCGAGATGTTCGCGGCGAACCACGGCCAAAACAGGTCGCTTGGCTTCGCCGTGCGTTCGGATTCCGCGACGATCTCGATGCCCTGGTGCTCGATGAGGCCGGGGCTCGAGGAGAGGTTTTCGGGGGTTGCCTGGGTGCTCATGGCATCTCCTCGGGTGCAGGGACAGGGGTGACCCTTATCCTAGTCAGCTAGCCACGAGATGCGTGGCCTCGCTCACGAGACGGGACGCCGATTTTGCCGTGCGTCCATCAATGTCGAAGCGCGGGTTCAACTCGACAACGTCCATGAGTGCGAGCTTTTCCGACGCCGCCGCTGCCCGCACCGCCGCCACGATGATGGGAAGATCCACGCCGAGAGCTGCTGGTGCCGAGACCCCCGGGGCCGTGTGGGCGGGAAGAACATCAAGGTCGATCGTCAGGTAGAGAACATCCACGCTCGCCGCGAATTCCTCCACGAAACGCGTGACACCCGCGGCGCCCATCTCAAGGCACTCGAGATCCGTGCGGTACTGAACGCCGAGCTCATCTGCGGTCTCAAACAGTGTGCGCGTATTGCCCGGCTCCGCGATACCCAAAACGGCATAGTTGAGGGCGCGCCCCTCGGCCGCCTCCGCCTCCGCCATCTGCAAGAACGGAGTCCCGCTCGTGGGCGTGGGAGCACTGCGAAGATCAAAGTGGGCATCGAGGTTGAGAACACCCCACGACGGGAGCTGGCATGCGTCGGACCCCGGGCCCCCAGGGCGAGGCGTGCTTTCTTTCGCTGACCCGCACGCACCCAAGTGCTCGCGCAGCCCCAGGTAACTCGCCCATGCGGTCTCATGACCACCACCGAGCACGAGCGTGAGGCGATTCCCCTGCGCGCCGAGCGCACGGGCCGTGAGATGCCCCATCTCCGCTTGCGCCTCCTCGAGCGCTTCGCCGACCGTCGCCACGTCACCCCAGTCCACGAGAGCCGCCTCGCCCGTGCCGAGCGGGCCGTGAAGTGCCATGCCCGCAAGAGCCGAACGCAAAGCCCGCGGCGCCTCCGCAGCGCCTACGCGACCATGATTTCGGCGCACCCCCTCGTGCGAGGCGAAGCCCGCGAGAGCCACGTGCGGGCCCTCGGGCGGGCGCCCCTCACTCACGAGCGACACGCGCTGATGCCAGCGCGCATGCGCCGCCCCCTCACCGTCGACCCGACCCTGCCACGGACTGCTTTCGATGCTGCTCAACGTGTTCACGCCCTCCATTATGGGTGCGCGGACTGTATCCAAATAGATTCGCTCCAGGCGCGCCCGATAGTGTGTCCCCCATGCCGTCGAAAGTACCCGCAGCCGCCTCAACGCTGAGGATCCTCACCTACCTCGCACAGCGCTCGAGGCCCATCGCCGCCTCACGCATCGCGAGCGAACTCGATATTCCTCGTTCGAGCACCTACGACATCCTCGCCGAACTCCTCGACCAGGGCTTCGTTCTGCACTACCCGGACCTTCACGCCTACGGCCTTGGCCCGTCCGCCTATGAGCTGAGCTTCGGCTACACCCGCCAGGCCCCGCTCGCCCGCCTTGGCAAACGCGTGACCGAACGCCTCACGGATCGGGTCGGCGAAATTTCCCACGTCGCGGTGTTGCAGGGGCGCCACGTTCTCTACGTGGTTGAAGCACGACTCAACAAGCCCGCGTCATACCCCACCGACGTGGGTGTGCGCGTGCCCGCACACCTCACCGCAAGCGGGCGCGCGATCCTCAGTGCCCTGCCCGCCAATCAACTCGCCGCGGTGTTCACGGGAGAAACCGTGCTCGAGCCTCATCTCGGTGCCGACGTTGGCCCAGCCTTCCCCGTTGCCCGGGCGCTCGCCGATGCTCGCGACACGCGCACTCGCGGCTATGCCGTGGAAAACGGCGAGGTTCTCGACGGGCACCGCTCCGTTGCCCTCCCCGTGTTCGATGGCGCCAAGTGGCCCGTCGCAGCCGTGGCCGTCACGTGGCAGGGAAGCGACTCCTCGCGCGACCTCGACATGCTTGAATCCGTGCGCATCGCCGCCGACCAACTGCAAAAGGCGATCTCCTAAGGGAGACCGCCTTTTGCGTGAGCACGGGCCCGCCGAGGCGTGGCCTTAGACGCTCTTAGAAGAACGCCCCCGGGCGCGGAATGTTGCGCACATTCGACTTTGCAAGATTGACCATCTTGCCCACGCCACCTTCGAGCACGATCTTGCCGCCCGCGGTTGCGAAGCCGCTCATCTGTTCGAGCGTGATCTTCGGAGGCATCGCGAGCGCATCGGGATCGGTCACGATGTCGATGAGCATCGGGCCGGGTGCCGCGAGGGCCTTCTTGAGGTCCTTGCGCAGAGTCTTGGGGTTCTCGATGCGGATCGAGGGGATACCGGCGCCCTCGGCGATTTTCGAAAAGTTCACCGAATCATGGTCGGTCTCGAAGTCGGGGAGGCCCTGCACGAGCATTTCGAGCTTCACCATGCCGAGGCTCGAGTTGTTGAACACGACGATCTTCGTGTTCAACTGGTGCAGGCGAACGGTGAGAAGTTCGCCCATGAGCATCCCGAGGCCGCCGTCGCCGCTCATCGAAATGACCTGGCGGTTCGGCTGCGCAGCCGAGGCACCGATCGCCTGGGGGAGGGCGTTCGCCATCGTGCCGTGGCGGAACGAACCGAAGATGCGACGCTTGCCGTTCGGCTCGATGTAACGTGCGGCCCACACGTTGCACATGCCCGTATCGACCGTAAACACGGCATCCTCGTCGGCGAATTCATCGAGGAGGCTCGCGACGTACTCCGGGTGAATCGGCTTGAGGCGCGAAGCGCGCTTCGTGTAGGAGTTCACGACGTGCGTGAGTTCCTTCTCCTGCTTGCGCAGCATCGAGTTGAGGAACGAACGGTTCTTCTTTTGCTTGAGCTGCGGAAGGAGTGCGCGAATCGTGAGGGCGACATCGCCGTGGATGCCCAGATCGAGCGGCACGCGGCGGCCAAGGCGCGAGCCGTCCGCATCGATCTGCACGACCTTCGGCTTCCCCTCGTGCGGGAGGAACTCCGAGTACGGGAAGTCCGTGCCGAGGAGAATCAGCAGGTCGCACTCGTGGGTGGCCTCGTAGGCGGCGCCGTAACCGAGCAGGCCGCTCATGCCCACGTCGAAGGGATTGTTGTACTGGATGAACTCCTTGCCACCGAACGCATGGCCGATCGGGGCCTTGAGGGTGTCGGCGAGCTCGAGGACTTCCGCGCGTGCGCCCTCGATGCCCGCGCCTGCGAAGAGCGTGATCTTCTTGGCCGAGTTTGCGAGGTGTGCGAACTCCTCAACGACCGAAGCCTGCGGCTGAACCGCACCGAAAGTCGTGGTGAGGGTGCGGGTGGCCTCGATCGTGACGTCCTGGCTTGCGATATCGCCAGGGATCACAAGAACCGACACGTCTTTCTTCGCGAGTGCGGTTTGTGCCGCGTTATGCAGCATCTGCGCACCGTGATTGCCGGAATTGACCATTTCGCAAAAGGCCGAGCACTCGTTGAAAAGGAGTTCGGGGTGGGTCTCCTGGAAAAAGCCCGTGCCGATTTTTTCGCTCGGGATGTGCGAGGCGATCGCGAGAACTGGGACCGAGTCGCGATGGTTGTCGTAGAGTCCCTGCACGAGGTGGGTGTTGCCCGGCCCGCACGAGCCTGCACACACGCCGAGCTTGCCCGTCACGCGGGCCTCGGCGCCTGCCGCGAAAGCCGCAGCTTCCTCGTTGCGCACGTGGATCCATTCGATGCCCTTGGTTGTGCGCACGGCATCCACGATGGGGTTGAGGGAGTCGCCGACAACGCCGTAAATGCGCTCGACGCCCATAGCAACGAGTTGATCGACGGTGTGCTGGGCGAGTGTCTTTTTCGCCATGGAGTTTCATCCCTTTCGCGGATGTTCGTCTGGCCAGCGGCGAAAACGCCGAAAAGACCAGCGTTGAGTCTGTGACGCTTTAAGCGTAGGCGGGACTTTGGTCCATTGCAGCTTGAGGTTTCAAAGGTCACGTTATTGGCGTGAGCCGGCGCACATATTGATGAAATTAGCAATTTTTGGGACAAGGTGGCGTCGGACTGGGGCCTTCGCACTCGCCCGTGCCGCGATGTGCTTACGCCTGCGGCGTGCCACCGGAACCGCTCGAACTTTTTCGTGTGAACTGCCGTGCGTGGCGGCGGAAATGCAACGCTCTGGCCTGGTGTTTTGTGCGGGTTTTGAGCAAGATTGCAGGAATTGCAGCCAATCGTGAGCGCGCATTCCGGATTTTCCAAGGAAGACGTAGTTGCCTTAACTCATCGCGCACGGATCACGGTGAAACGTGACTCCTTCGCGCGGGGATAAGGGTAAAGGGATTGACCTCCGGTTCCGCCGTTTGTGGCGGGCCGGGGGTTTCCTTTTTCTGCTCGCTTTCAATCGAGGGCGTCGATAACCGGGTTTTGAGAGTGATTGTGGGCGCGCACCAGCAGTTTTCTCCACCTCGGTTGGGGAGGGATCCGACGGTTACCTGCGCTCCACCGCCGCCTCCACGAGCCGCGCATGCCACGCCTCCATGCCCCGCGTTGCCCGACGCTCATCGCGAGGGTCATCCCCGTTGAGAATCGCCGTGAGGTAGGCCCGATCCCGCTCGAGTCTTTCGAGGGCATCGGTGCCGAGGGGGCCGTGGCCAGGGATAACGAGGCGTGCCTTTCGCGCATAGGGCTCGAGGAGGTTCAGGGCCTCGAGGTAGGCGGTGAAGGGGTCGAGCCTTCGCGTCTGGAGCGTGCGCGCGCGGCGGTCGGAGTGCTCGAGGTCGGGCAAGGGAAGCTCGGTGCTCGAAAGCATGTCACCCGCGATGAGGATCCTTTGCTCGGGAAGCCACAGCGCGGTGTGACCCGGGATGTGGGCGTCGTGAGTGAGCAATTCTGGCGCGAAACCATCTGGAGCTGCACCCTTGGGGAGCCACGTGCGGTGCGGATCGGCCGGGGCCTGCGGGGTGGGGGAGAGGCGCCCAAGAGATCCGAGAAGCTCGGGTCTCGAAGCGAGCGCGGCGTCATCGGCGGTGGCGCGGGCGAGGAGGTCTTCGCGTTCCGCTTCGGCGAGGCGCGCCGTCGCCTCGGAGGCAAGACGAGGCCCGTCCCCGAAAGAGGGATGCCACAGCACGTGGTCGTGGTGGGCGTGGGTGGCGAAGCCCGCGATGACGGCGAGGCCCCGCTCGGCGAGCTGCGCCGCGAGGTCGTCGAGCTCCTCTGCCTCCCAGCCCGGATCTACGAGCATCGCCTCGCTAATCGAGGCGAGAACGACGCTGTTGAGTGCGTCCTTGCGCGAAGTGTGCACGAGAATCCCGGGTGCGATGTCCACCAGTTCAGCCATGGCCCCATTGTTCCAGTCGCATCGCCCTCCCGGAGAAAGTAACCGTGTGAAAGGTCCCGAAGATCGCGATACCTAGGGCGTTTTCTTCCGCTCGCGCGGTCGAATAGTGAGCTAGTCACCGCTGTCCCTTCGAGGCGGACGTATGATGACATCACTGTGATGCAGGCCGCAGGGGTGCGGGCCGACCCGAAGTCGAGGGCCGCACCGTTGCGGATCGACAAGGAGGTCTCATGAAACCCATCACCCGGCGCACTGCGCTCGCGGGAGGTGGCGCTGCCCTCGCGGGTGTGCTCGCGAGCTGCGCCCCACCCAACCCAGGCTCCGTCAACGCCGAAGCCACGATCCCACCCTCGAAAGACCGCGTGAAGCTCACCTATTGGGCGTGGGTCAAGGACCTCCAGAAGGTCGCGGACGTCTTCAATAAGAGCCAAGACCGCATTCACGTGGAAGCCTCGTGGATTCCGGGCGGCGGGGCCGGCGGCTACGCGAAGATTCTCTCCGCCGTCGCCGCGGGTGGCGGCCCCGACATCGCACAGGTTGAGCTTCGCTCCGTTCCCGAGTTCGCGCTCGCGGGCGCCCTCGTGGACCTCTCGCGCTACGGGATTGTCAAAGACAAATTTGATCCGGGTGCCTTCGCGCAGGCCCAAGTGGGCGAGTCGGTGTGGGCCGTTCCGCAAGACACGGGCCCCGTCGCAAATTTCTACAACCGCGAAGTGCTCGAAGGGGAGCTTGGCCTTACGCCACCGTCCACATGGGACGAGTTTCGCGAGGTCGCGGGTGCCGTCAAGGACGCAGGAAAATCGATCTTCACGCTTGACCCGAGCGACGGCTCCTACTTCGTGATGTGGGCCATGCAAGCCGGAGCCACGTGGTTCAAGCCGGAGGGCGATGGCTGGATTATCAACATGACCGACGAGAAGTCACTCAAGGTCGCCGAGTTCTGGGACGGCATTCTCGCCGACAAACTCGTGGGTACCGGTTACGGAGCCTTCTCGACGCCATGGATGGCCGCCACCGGTGACGACAAGGTGCTCAGCACGATCTCCGGATCGTGGAGCGATGCCCTCATCGAAGCGGTGCCTGGCGCCAAAGGTAAGTGGGCCGTCGCGCCCATGCCCACGTGGGACGATGGCTACGCCTCGGGTGCCCACGGCGGCTCATCTGCGGCGATCCTCTCCACGAGTAAGCACCCGGCCGAAGCCCTCGAGTTCTGCACGTGGATGTGTACGACTCCCGAGGGGATCGACGCGATGATTGAGAACTGCGGTATTGGCTGGTCACCGTCGGCGGAGTACATCGGTGAATCTCGCACTCAGCCCTCCGAGTTCTTCTCGGGTCAAAACTACAACCAGGACGTCATCACCCCCATGGCTAAGGGGCAGAACCTCGAATGGACGTGGGCGCCGCTCATGCAACGCTTCATGGACGTCGTGGGAACCGGCATGACCAAGGCGATTAACGGTGAGCAGCCCCTCGTGGATCTCCTCGCGGTCACGCAAAAAGACATCACCGAGATCATGCAAGGCATGGGCCTCAACGCTGAGGAGGCGCGATGAAAGCGAAATGGGCACCCTGGGCACTCATGGCACCGTTCTTAGTGCTGTTCATCGGCACGATGGTCGTGCCGATCATCATGGCCGTGGGCTACAGCTTCACCACCGTCGAGCGTCGCGGTCTCCTTGGCGAAGGCGGGATCGAAAGCTCGTTCGCGGGCTTTGATAACTACATCGCCGCCCTCGCCAATCAAAATTTTGTCGCGTCGATCGGCCGCATGATCCTCTTTGGCGTCGTCCAGGTGACGGTCATGATCGTTGCCGCGACAGTGCTCGCGCTCCTCCTCGAGAGCGCCGCCGCGAAATGGCCTGGATTCTTTCGAAGCGCCTACTTTTTGCCCTACGGCATCCCGGGCGTGATCGCCACGATCCTCTGGTCGTTCCTGTACATCCCGGGCCTGAGCCCCATCGTTGATGCGCTGCAGATCGTGGGGCTCAACGTGGACTTCCTGAGCCCCGACATGGTGCTGTGGTCGATCGCGAATATCGTGACGTGGACGTACACGGGCTACAACATGCTCATCATCATCGCCCAGCTCAAGGCCATTCCCGGTGAGCTGTACGAGGCGGCGCGCATCGATGGCGCGGGCCCGCTCAAGATCGTGACGTCGATCCAGTTGCCACTCATCAGGCCGGCGCTTATGCTCACGATCATCTTCTCGATCATCGGCACGCTCCAGTTGTTTGCCGAGCCGCGCTTGCTCATGACGATGAGCTCGGGCATCACGAATGAGTACACGCCCAACATGAGTGCGTACGCATACGCGTTCCAGTACAACGAGGTGGGGATGGCGGCGGCGCAGGCCGTGATCATCGCGGTCTCGGCCTTTGTTCTTTCGGCCATTGCTCTCGGGGTGTCCTCGTGGGCGGAGAGGAAGCGATGAGCACTATTCACCCGACTGAACTGAGCGCACGCGAGCGGAAGAAGCGCGCGGCTCGCCTCGAACGGGATCAGCGTTCGGGTGCCCGCTCGGCTGGCCGCAAGCCGGCGACGACGATCATTGTGACGGCGCTCCTCGCGATCGTCGCGATCTATTTCCTCGTCCCGGTCTACTGGGTCATCGTGAACGCGACGAAATCGACCGAGGATCTCTTCAGCACGAGTGGTTTCTGGTTCGGAAAAGAATTCCTTCTTTTCGACAACCTCAAGGCCGTGTTCACGGCAAACGGTGGGATCTTCTCTCGCTGGGCGCTGAACTCACTGCTCTATTCGGGCATTGGCTCGGTGCTTGCCACCTACTTCGCGGTCGCCGCGGGGTATGCGCTCGCGAAATACCGCTTCCCCGGCCGCAGGGCCGTGTACGCGTTCGTGCTCGGCGGCGTGCTCGTTCCGGGCACCGCAACCGCGCTCCCGCTGTTCTTCCTGTTCTCGAGCGTGGGTCTCACGAACACGTACTGGTCGGTGCTCATTCCCTCGCTCGTGAGCCCGTTCGGTCTGTTCCTCGCGTCAATCTACGCGAGTGCAGCTGTACCGGATTCGATGCTCGAAGCGGGGCGAATTGATGGCGTCAGCGAGATTGGGCTGTTCCACAGGCTTGCCCTTCCCCAGCTCACGCCGGCGGTGGTGACGATCCTGTTGTTCCAGTTCGTGGCGATCTGGAACAACTACTTCCTTCCACTCGTGATGCTTGCGGATGAGAAGCTCTACCCGATCACTTTGGGCCTCGATAACTGGCGCGCGCAAACAGACCGTTTGCCGGAGTTTTTCCAGCTCACGACCGGCGGCGCGCTGCTGTCGGTGATCCCGCTCGCGATCCTCATCCTCGTGTTGCAGCGCTTCTGGCGCGGTGGCCTCACGGAGGGTTCGGTTAAGGGATAGCTGCGCGTCTGAGCCCGGTTAGGGCTTGGGGGTCCGACGGTTGCATGCTGTATGCGGCACCTCCTTTTACGCTACTGGCCCGCTTCCCCAACCGGGGAGGCGGGCCAGTGCGCGTGCACTCGCGCTCGAAGGCTTAGCTATTTTCCTTCTTGAGCACCTCGTTCATGGCTTTCGCGAGTGCCTTGCAGCCTTCTTCTGCGGAGATCTCTCCGTCGAAGACCTTCGAGAGGTGTTCGCCCTCGAGCTCTTCCCATTCGGGGCAGGTCTTCGAGACGGGGAACGGCACGGCGTAGTTTTCTGCCTGGTCAACAAAAACGTTGAGGTCGTAACCGGGCTGGGCGTCGACGTACGGATCCTGGGTGCCTTCGAGGGCGGGCAGCGCGATGCCCGATTCTGCGCTGATCTTTGCGGCTTCTTCGCCCGCGAGGAAGGTGACGAGGGCCTGGGAGGCAGCGAGGTTCTTGGTGTTTGCAGAGATCACGTGGCCGAGGCCGTGCACGGCGGTCTTGCGGTCGTCGCCGCCGGGCAGGTACGCGACGGCGCAATCGTCCTTGACGGAGGAGCCGATGAGCGCGCCGACTCGCCAGTTGCCCGACCACTGCATGGCCACCTGCCCGCCTTCGAACATGCCGTAGCACGAGTTTTCGGCGAGGAACTCTCGGCTGGGGCATGCGCCGATCTCAATGAGGTCGCGCCAGAACTTCACGCCCTCGATCGTCTTAGGATCGTCGTAGCCGGACTTCGTTTTGTCGTCAGAGATGACCCAGCCGCCGTTGATGGCGATCGAGTGGTAGTAGGACGCGGTGCGAGAGAACACCTCGGCGCAGCCCCACACACCGTCGGGAAGCTTGTCGGTAAGCTCGAGTGCCTTTTCCTTGTAGGTCTCGAGGGTCCACGTCTCGTCGGGGTACGCAACGCCGGCCTGGTCGAAGAGCTTCTTGTTGTACCAGATGCCCACGCAGTCAACGTCCTTGCAGGTCGCGAAGAGCTCGCCGTCGACCGTGTACATCTCCACGAGTGCGCTCGGGTACTTCTTCGGGTCGATGAGCCCGTCGTCGACGAGGGCTTTGAGGGAAGCGAGCTGGCCGTTTTCGGCGTAGGAGCGGAAGTTCGGTCCGTTCATCCAAAACACGTCGGGGAGAGCCTTCGACGAAGCCTGCGCGCGAAGCTTCGTGAAGTAGTCCTTGAACGGCACCATATTCAGCTGAACCTTGACGTTCGGGTACTTCTCATTGAAGGCCTTCATGACGTCTTTGAGCATCGCCTCTTGGTTGATGTCCCAGTAGGCATAGGTGATCGTGCCTTCGATCTTTTTCGGGTCGTCGCCAATTTCGTTCGTGGCGTCCTTGATGACGGCCTTGTTTCCGCCGCCACATCCTGCGGCGGCGGCGGCGAAGGCGGCCCCGCCAGCGGCGAGGAGGGATCGGCGGGCGATTGGGGATGTAGCCATGATGGTCTCCTTTGGGGTGTAGGGATTGCGGAGAGTGGCGGAAGTGAGCGGTTTTCTAAAACCACTTTAAGAAGACCAATCGTGGGGATTTTTCGGCAAGACAGAGAGGTAAATTTTGCAGCTCGTTCACTGAGTATTCAGATCGGTGAACGCGACGGGTGTGCGGGCAGGGGGGGGCGGTGGCGTGCCGCACATCTCTTCCTCGTGAGATTAGGCAATGCTAACCTTGCAAATATGTCAGTCGCCTACACCGAGATGGACGCGCTCGCCGAGGAGCTCACCTCCCGCGCGCTTGTGTGCACTCTCGATTGCCCCTTCGCTTCGACCATTGCGCTCAATGAGCTGCCGAAGGGGGTCACCGCGGTGATCGCCGCCTATCGCGAGGCGAACTCGGTGCTATGCCGGCGTCTCTTTGACCTGGGCTTCCACCCCGGCCTCGAGGTGGAACTCGTGCGCAAGGCGCCCATGCGCGACCCGCTTGTGTTCCGCGTTGCCGACTGTGAAATCGTGCTGCGCAAGCGCGATGCCGCGCGCATCCTCGTACACGTTGGGGACGAACACGACACGAACACTGTCGAGAAGAAGGCCGCATGACCTGCCACGATGCGGCGCCGGAAGCGCCGCGCGAGACCGGCGCGCGCCGTTTTGCGCTCGTGGGCAACCCGAACGCCGGTAAATCCACGGTGTTCAACGCCCTCACGGGCATGCGCGCGAAGGTCGCGAACTACCCGGGCGTCACGGTCAGCAGGTTCGTGGGCGCAGTTGCGGTGCACGACGCCTCCGGAGCCCCACTCGACGCCGAGATCGAAGACCTCCCCGGCACCTATTCACTCGACCCGATCAGCCCCGATGAGCAGGTGGTTCTCGAATCGCTCAGCGATGAAAACCGCGCTGATGCGCTCATCGCCGTGCTCGATGCGACGAGTATGCGTCGTTCACTCGGGCTCATCGCGCAGCTTCAGCGCACGGGTCTGCCGATCCTCGTGGCGCTCACTCATGCCGATGAATTCCTTGAGCGCGGCGGCAGTGTGGACGTCGCGGCACTGTCGAAGGCGCTTGGCCACCGCGTTCTCGTCGTGACGGCCGGAAACCACCGAGAGCTCGACGCGCTGAAAGCCCAGCTGGCGTCGGAAGAGGACTGGCCTAGCCCCGCCGTACCGGCGCCCACCAACCCGAAGGGCTCCGCTGCGTGGATTGATTCGGTGCTGAAAGCCGCGCACTACCGCGCACCCGGCACGCACACGCGTACTCGCCGCATCGACGCGGTGCTGCTGCACCCGCTCTGGGGGAGCCTCGTGTTTTTCGCGGCGATGTTCGCCCTCTTCCAACTCATTTTCACGGTCGCTGCGCCGATCCAGGGGTGGATCGAGGAAGGCTTCGCGCTCCTCGGCGATATAGCTCGCGACCGCATTGGCATCGAGTGGCTCGCCGGTCTCGTGGCCGATGGCTTGATCGGTGGCGTGGGCGGCGTGCTCACGTTCGTTCCCCAGATTTTCCTGCTGTTCTTCGCGCTTGCCATTCTCGAGGCATCCGGCTACATGTCGAGAGCGGCATTCCTCATGGACCGTGTCATGGCGGGGGCGGGTCTCGAGGGGCGAGCGTTCGTGGCGATGCTTTCGAGCCTCGCATGCGCGATTCCCGGGATTATGGCGACGCGTTCGCTTCCCTCGGCGAAGGATCGGCTCGCGACGATGCTCACAATCCCGCTCATGACGTGCTCGGCGCGCCTGCCCGTGTACACGATGCTCATTGCGATGCTCATCCCCGCTGATGCCCGCCTTGGCGGCGTGATCGGTGCGCAGGGCGCGGCGCTCTTCGCCCTGTACCTGCTCGGTGCGTGCTCGGCGATGGCCTCGGCGTGGGTGTTCTCCAAGATCTTTGGGCGCGGCCGCGCAAGCCTGCCCTTCTACATGGAGATGCCCACCTACCGCATCCCCACGCTGCGGGAGCTGGTCACGAATACGTGGATCCCCGTCAAGGGCTTCCTCACGAAGGTGGGGCGCATCATCCTCGTGCTCACGCTCGTATTGTGGGCGCTGCTCAATCTCCCCGCCACGAGTGATGCGCAGCTCGCGGCCGCGGGCATCGACCAGTCCGATTCGGCGGCCGTGGCGACCTACCAGCTTGAGCACTCCTACGGTGCGGGCATCGGGAAGGCCGTGCAGCCCGTATTCGAACCGCTCGGTTTCGACTGGCGCGTGAGCGTCGGAGTCGTGGCCTCGCTCGGTGCGCGTGAGGTCTTCGTCTCCACCCTCGGCCAGATCGCGAGCGCCTCGGATCCGGAAGACCCGGGCGATGCCCTTTCCTCGCTCACGTGGGGGCCCGGGCCGCACGAAGGGCAGCTTTTGTTCACGCCGAGCACCACCGTAGCCCTCCTCGTGTTCTTCGTGTTCGCGCTGCAGTGCACGAGCACGATCGCGGCCCTGCGCCGCGAATCCGGGTCGTGGAGGTGGCCGACCCTCGCCTTCTGCTACATGTTCGCGCTCGCGTGGGTGGGAGCGTTGATCGCGAAGCTCGCGGTGGGGGCGCTCGCGTGAGCCACGGGTCCGACGGTTCCTCGGCAAGCGTCGGACCCGACGCCTTGCCCACTGAAGCCGAGCGATTCGCGCCAACTCTTGGCCATGCCGCCCCCGTCCCGGCGAGCGTGACCGGGGCGGAGCGAGTGCTCAGGTGGAGCGTGCAGGGGACGCCGCTGCCGCTTGGCTGGGAGCCAGTTCCGGAGGCGCTGCCGCAGCTTGAGCGAATTGTGGCGGAGCCGTACGGGCTCTGGGTGTGGTTACGTGCGGGACGCTCATGGCGCGACGACGCAGACTCGGTGCGCGAGGGACTTGCCCGCATGCTTGACGAGGCAGCGCCCCACTTCGCGAAAATGGAGGCGCAGATCGGGGCGGACAGGCGCGCTGAGGCCTTGCGTCTCGCCGCGACCGACGTGATCGACGGCGACCTCGCGCCGTACATCGCCTCGCACGGGGGAGAGGTCCGCATCGTCGAGGTGGAATGGGGCGATGCCGGGGGAGTGGTGAGCGTCGAGTTCGCGGGGGCGTGCAAAGGGTGTGAGCTCTCCGAGGTCACGCTGCACCTGCGTATCGAGAAGGCGCTCGCGAAGCGCGTGCCCACACTTGCTCAGGTGCGGGATGTGACGCCACGCACCGGGCCTCGGCTCTTCGAGGGGCTTTTTCGCCGCGCGCCAGCGTCCTCGTCGTGAGGGTATAGGCAGGCGCCTCATCCGCCCTCGTGGCGGGCGGCACGCGCACGTCTTGGCTGTTTTTTGGAAAAAAATTCACGTGGGCGTCACTTTTATTGCGGATGTTGGTCCCTCTTGTAGAGCACTGTAACTGCGTCCGATCACCAACCACATTGAAGGGATGCCTCCCATGGTGCTCCACCTCCCCCTCCTCATGAAGGATCACGTTCGCGGCAAGCGTTCCGCCGTGACCTGCGCACTCAAGTGCGATAACCAGTGCGCGAAGCCCGCATGCAACACGAGCAACAACTCCTACCTCGGTGACATCGTCTCCGCCGCGATCAGCCGCCGCTCGCTCCTCGGCGGTGCTGCCGCGAGCGCCCTCGTGATCGCCGCCGGCGGCACGCAGGGCATGGGTCAGGCCGCCTTCGCTGCCGACCCGTCCGCGCCGAACCCCACGATCGGCTCCGCTCCTGAAGCGCCGAACGGCTCGAAGCTCCGCTTCACCCCGATTGCCCCCGTCAACAAGGATGTCGACGAGTTCAACGTGCCCGAGGGCTACCGCTGGGAGCCCGTCATCAAGTGGGGTGACCCCCTCTTTGACGATTCGCCCGAGTTCGACTGGAACAAGCAGAGCGTCGAGGCGCAGAAAAAGCAGTTCGGGTACAACAACGACTACACGGAGATCCAGGAGATCCCCGGCTCGGATGGCCTGCGCGCCGTCATGTTCGTGAACCACGAGTACACGAACGCGAACATCATGTTCCCGGAGGACATGCCGAAGCATGATCAGGTCGCCATCACCATGGCAGCTCAGGGCCTCACCGTCGTGGAGCTCGAGCGCAAGGACCGCAAGTCGCCCTACACCTACGTGAAGGGTGCGAAACTCAACCGCCGATTCCTCCTCGACACGGAGTATGAACTCACCGGCCCCGCCGCGGGCTCCGACTTCGTGAAAACGAAGGACGACCCCGAAGGCCGCACGATCCTCGGCACCTTCGCGAACTGCTCGGGTGGCCTCACCCCGTGGGGCACGCTCCTTTCGGGCGAAGAAAACTTCCACGGCTACTTCGTTGCCGATGAGAACATTCAGTCGAACGCCCGCCTCGGCATCGACTCGAAAGAGTCGGTGTACGGCTTCGAAATGATTGACCCTCGCTTCAATGCGACGAACCCCGGCTACGAAAACGAGGTCAACCGCTTCGGTTACGCTATCGAGATCGACCCGTGGGACCCCACCTCGACCCCGAAGAAGCACTCCGCGATCGGCCGCTTCAAGCACGAAGGCGCGAACGTCATCATCGCCGAGGATGGCCGCGCGGTTGTCTACTCCGGTGACGACGAGCGTTTCGAGTACATGTACAAGTTCGTCTCCAAGGAGAAGTACGTCGAGGGCGATCGCAAGCACAACATGACGCTCCTCAGCGAGGGCGATCTTTACGTCGCGCGCTTCTACGGCAACTCGCCCAAGGAAGAAATCGACGGCAGCGGCGCCGTTCCTTCGGACGGCCAGTTCGACGGCACCGGCGAATGGGTTCCGCTGATCCTCGACGGCGAGTCGCAGGTTGAGGGCATGACCGTCGAGGAGATCGCGGTTAATACCCGCACCGCTGCCGACAAGGTGGAGCCCACCAAGATGGACCGCCCCGAGGACGTCGAGCCGTCGCACCACTCGCGCAAGGTGTACGCGGCCCTCACGAACAACTCGAAGCGTGAGATCTTCCAGGTGGATGAGGTCAACCCGCGCCAGAAGAACCGCGACGGTCAGGTGCTCGAGCTCGACGAGCGCGGCGACCAGACGAGCACCGAGTTCGCATGGAATCTTCTCCTCGTGGCCGGCGACCCCAACGGTGGCGACCAGACCTTCTACGGCAACGTCGATCCGAAGTCGGTTTCGCCCATTTCCTGCCCGGATAACCTCGCGTTCGACTCGGTGGGCAACCTCTGGATTTCGACCGACGGTGCCCCGAGCGGGATCGGCTACAACGACGGTCTGTTCCGCGTGACCCTCGAGGGAGACATGCGCGGCAACGTCGAGCAGTTCCTCTCTGTGCCTCGCGAGGCAGAGACGTGTGGTCCGATCGTTCGCGACGAGGATTACTCGGCATTCGTGTCGGTTCAGCACCCGGGTGAAGACGGCAAGTTCAGCGAGCAGCACTCCTTCTTCCCTGAGTACAACCAGACCGGCCCGCGCCCGACGGTTGTGCAGGTTCTGCCGATTTGGGAAGACGCTGAGGAGCCGAAGCCGGAGCCGAAGCCTGAAGAGCCCAAGCCCGAGCCGAAGCCGGAACAGCCGAAGCCTGAGGAGCCCAAGCCCGAGGAGCCGTCGGCACAGCCTGCGCCCGGCAAGGACCCGAGCGACGCGGCTGTTCCGGTTGCGCCCGCTCCCAAGAAGCCGGAGAAGAAGCAGCCGAAGAAGCCGGTCAAGAAGGTTAAGAAGGATGCAGAAAACAACCGTGGCCCGCTTCCGCGCACCGGTTTCGAGGCCGCTCCGGTTGCCGCAGGCGCCGCAGCTTTGCTCGCAGCCGGCGGCATGATGGCGGCAAAGTCCGCCAAGGATGCGGGGCCTGCAACCGAGGCTGAAGGTGACGGCCAGGCCGACGCCTGAGCATGAACCGCTGAGCCCTAGGGCTTGAACGGGAGGGGTCTCGCGCTGCGGCGCGGGGCCCCTCTGCTATTCCCGATCCGCTCGTAGGACCCCGCGGTGCTGCAGTGTTTGGCAGGGCAGTATTTCAAGCCTTCCCGAGACTGCAGGACGACACCGCATGGATCTGAAACGCGATCCCAGCGGTCAGCATGTGACAGGAAGCAAGACGCTGCAATGCTCTATCGTGAGTGTGCACCGGGGATCTGATACTGCACGATGTTTGGACCGCCGAAGGGTGTACCTTGCGTAGTCTTGCGTGCGGGACACGCATGATATCGGGGCGTTGGAAAAGCCTCGACAACGAGAACTGGAGCTGCGCCCCTTTTGATTGAAATGCTGTTGCTTATTGCCGTCATCGCCTTCACCCTGGTGCTCGCGTACCTGCCCGGCTACATCTGCATGAGGATCCTGCGTGGCTCCCCCTTCCTCGCCACGGCGTTCGCCCCCGCCATCAGTATGGCGATTGCGGGCCTCGCAGCGATCGGCGCGAGCTTCGTGGGGCTGCGATGGAACCTCGTGCCGTTTGGTTTGGCCTGCGCGGCCCTGATCGCGGCGTGCGGTGCGGCGCGAGCCCTTGGGATCACGCTACCGCCCACGCGCCTGCACGCCTCCCACCTGGCGCTCCCGTCGACACGGCAGGCTGTGGCGTGGGCTGCCGCGCTGCTTGCTGCGCTCGCGGTCTGCCTTGTGCCACTTTTTGTCGTCGCGCGCACCCCAGGGGCGATTCTTGAACGTTACGACGCGCTCTATCACCTCAATGCCCTCGCGTTCATTCGCGATCGTGGCGACGGCTCGAGCCTCAGCATGAATGCGCTTACGCGCACCGACCTTTCGGCGGCCTCGTATCCGGCTGGCTTCCACGATCTTGCCTCGCTCGTCCCGATCGCCAATATCCCTATCGTTCTGAACGGCTCGGTGCTCGCGCTCGCGGTGGTGCCGTGGGTCGTTGGCAATGCCCTCCTTGCGGCGGTGGTTTTTCCGCGCGTGCGGTGGGCGGGTCCGACGGCAGCCATCGGCGCAGCGCTCGTTCCAGCGAGCCCCGTGGACCTGTGGATCCACCTTTCGCCGATCCCCAACCTCATTGGTTTCGCGATCCTCCCGGGGCTGCTCGCTGCTGCCTACGCCCTGTGGCTCACCCTCGAAGATGCTGTCCAGCCACAAGCCCCACGTGGAATTCTGAGTGCGCGAGCCTCGAGCTCTTCGCACGCTCCTTCCGGTTGGCGTAAAGCTGCGGCGTGGGTGAAGCCGCTCGTGTGCATGGGGGGCGTCGCCTTCCTCGCACTCGTGGGCCTCGCACTTTTGCACCCGAACACCGCGGTCACACTGCTTCTGCTTCTCGGTGTGCTGAGCGCCGTACGGATTCTGCGCGCGCCAAAGCAACGGAGGGTGCTGTGGGCGATTCCGGTGCTTGCGCTTGCCCCCGTCTTCGCGGTGGCCTTCACGCCGATCGGCGCGCGTGCGACTGGCTTTTCCGGTGGTTTGCAGGTGCCGATGAGCACGGCATTCGGCGAGGTGTTCCTCGGTCTCCTTACGGTGTGGCCCATGCCGCTCGGGGTCGTCATGGCGCTCCTGTGGCTGCCGGGGCTTGTTGTGAGCCTTGTACGCGGCGAACGTTGGCTCGCCGCCTGCTGGGTCGCCGTGGCGGTCCTGTACTTCGATGCTGCCGTTGATTCGCCGCTGAATCTTTCGGCCCTCTACTTCCGCGGCCAAGATCGACTTTCAATCCCACTCGCGATGCTCTCGATCGCCCTCATGATTCCTGGAATCGAGGTGATTGCTGCGTGGCTGCGCAAGGCACTGGGCGCGCGACCCCGCGGGCGTTTCACGCTCGTGCAAGGGACGGCGCTCGTGCTTGCCGTCGTGGCAGCGCTCAGTTCGATTCCCTTCCGCCATGCGGACGCGGCCAAGAACCTCCAACCCGACTATCCGGGCCGCGGGAGGTTCTTGCAGGTGGGGGAGCGCGAAGACTTTGCCGCGGCCTTGCCCGAGATGAACGCCGACCGTTCGATTCTCGCAAGCCCCTACTCGGGAGCGGCCCACATGTATGCGTTAGAGGGCGCCAAGGTGTATTTTCCGGTGGCGGGGATGGCGCTTTCCACGAAAGACCGCGCCGTGATCGATGCGGTGCCGCGTGCGGCTTCCGATCCTCGTGCGTGTGCCCTGCTCGAGGAGGCGGGAATTGGGTACGTGTACCAGGAGAGGGATCTCTATCAGTACGACCCGTCGTTCAATCCCTTAAACGTGGCACTTCCCGTGCCCGGAGCAACCATCTTTGAAACCGACCATTCCCGACTCATAGAGATCGATTGCCGCTAACGAGAAGAGTGGGGTGTCGCTGCTCGAGTGGGGAGCGGCGACACCCCCCATGTTAAGCAGTCTCTACGGCTTTGCGAACCGCATCGATCACGCGCTCGACATCGCTATCGCGCAGATCAGGGAACATCGGCAGGGAGATTTCCCGACGGTAGAAGTCCTCGGCAACCGGGCACATTCCGCGCTTGTAGCCGAGATCCTCGAAAACGGGATGCCAGTAGGCAGGAATGTAGTTCACCTGGACGCCGATCCCCTGCTCTCGCAGGGATTCAAAAATCGCTTTGCGACGCTCAGCGGGAACCCTGAGCGGGTACAGATGCCAGGCGGGCTCGGCCTCTTCGGGGGCGAAGGGAATATCAACGCCGTCGAGGTTTGCGAGCGCTTCGTCGTAGATTCGCTTGATCTCGGCGCGGCGGGCCACGAACGAGTCAAGCCTCTGCAGCTGCGAGCTGCCGAGCGCGCACAGCACGTCGGGAAGGCGGTAGTTGATGCCGAAGGAGTGCACTTCCTGGTGCCACGGCCCCTCATCGGGATAGCGCTGAAGCTTCTTGTCGCGCACAAGACCGTGGTTCTTGAAGCGTCGTGCGCGGGTGGCGAGTTCCTCGTTGTCGGTCACGAGGGCGCCGCCCTCAGCGGTGGTGAGGTTCTTGGTCGGGAAGAACGAGAAGCTGGTCATGTGCGCGAGCGAGCCCACGGGCTTGCCGTTGCGGCGGGAGCCGATCGAGTGGGCGGCGTCTTCCAAGAAGAGCGCATCGTTCTTCTCAGCAAGAGCTCTGAGCGCGTCGGCTTCCACGGGAACGCCGGCGTAGTCCACGCCAGCGATGACTTTGGTGTTTGGCGTGACGGCGGCTTCCGCGGCGGCAGGATCGAGGTTGCCCGTTTTTGGGTCGACGTCAGCGAAAACGATCTTTGCCCCAAAAACGGCGGCCGTGGCTGCGGTCGCCACGAAGGTCAGCGGGGTGGTGACCACCTCGTCGCCGGCGCCAACGCCAGCAGCGGCGTAGGCAAGGTGCAGCGCGGCGGTTCCGGAAGTCGCACTGATCGCGTGCGAGGCGTCGGTGCGCTTCGCAATCGACTCTTCGAAACGATCCACCTCAGGGCCAGTCGTGAGCCAGTCGCTACCGAGCGCGCGGGTGACCGCTGCTACATCGTCCTCGTTGATTGATTGACGACCGTAGGGGAGCATCTTAGATCCCTTCCGCAATAATGTCGGCGATCTGCTCGCGGGTGTACCACGCGTCGTTGGAATCTGAACGGAAGGCGAAGCCGGCTTCCACCGGTTCGGCATCTGCCGGGGTCTCGTAACCCCAGGTCGCGAGATCCGGCTGGATGATGAAGTACTTACCGCCGGCAATCTTGACGGCGCGGCGGCCCTCCTCGGGGCTGATCATTTCCTCGTGGAGCTTCTCGCCGGGACGCAGGCCAACGTCCACGAGTTCCGCGCCCGGAACAACGGCATGGGCGAGATCGACGACCTTCATCGACGGGATGCGGGGAACGAGGAGTTCGCCGCCCTGCATGAACTCGAAGGACTCGGTCACCATCTTCACGGCCTGGGGCAGGGTGATGAAGAAGCGCGTGCAACGCAGATCCGTGATCGGAAGGGGCTTGCCCTCTTCGCCGAGCTTGCGGAAGAACGGAATCACCGAGCCGCGCGATCCCATGACGTTGCCGTAGCGAACAACGGAGAAGCGGGTGGGGTAGGCGGCCGCGTAGTGGTTGCCGCAAATGAAGAGCTTGTCGGCCGTGAGCTTCGTGGCGCCGTAGAGGTTGATGGGGCTCGAGGCCTTGTCCGTGGAGAGCGCCACGACCTTCTTCACGCCCGCGTCGATCGACGCTTCGATCACGTTCTGGCTTCCCAGAATGTTGGTCTTCACGAACTCGAAGGGGTTGTATTCGGCCGTATCGACCTGCTTGAGCGCCGCGGCGTGCACCACGTAGTCCACGCCGTGCAGGGCGCGGCGAAGGCGCTTTTCGTCGCGAATGTCGCCGATGAACCAACGCAGGCGCGGGTCGTTGTTGAACTGGTTACGAACCTCGTACTGCTTGAGTTCATCGCGGGAGAAAATCACCACGCGTCGGGGGTCGTGGTTCTCGAGCACCTCTTTGAGGAATGCTTTACCGAAGGAACCGGTTCCACCGGTGATGAGGATGGATGAACCGCTGAGCACTGACATTGAGGTTCTCTTTCGTTAATCGATGTCTATACGCGAGTTCCCTATGTGCGGTCGCAGCCGCTGGAACTGACGTGATCGCGGATGCCATTATGGCACGGCGCCAACTGCATGTGCCATTATGGCGCAGTGAGTTCAAAGCGAATTGTAGCCGTCATTCAGGCCCGAACGGGCTCGTCGCGTTTGCCCCGAAAGGTGCTTCGTCCCCTGGCTGGACGTCCAGTTTTGGAGTGGATGGTGCGGGCTGCTCGCGCGGCACAGGGGATCGACGATGTGGTGATCGCCACCTCGACTTCTGACAAGGATGATGACGTCGAGACTCTCGGGAAGCGGCTCGGCGTGAAGGTCGTGCGCGGCAGTGAAGACGACGTGCTTTCGCGGTTCATGCTGGCGATCGATGCCACCGACGCCGATGCGGTGGTGCGCTTGACCGCTGATTGCCCACTGTGCGACCCCAAGCTGATCTCCGCGATCGTGAGCATGTGGCGAGTTGATCCAAGTCTTGATTACGTGGCGACAACGCTGATTCGCACGTTGCCGCGTGGCCTCGATGTCGAGCTCGCTTCGCGCAGCGCCTTGCAGGTTGCGAATGAGGAGGCGGAGAGCTTTCACCGCATTCACGTCACGTCGTACCTGTACGACAGCAAAAGCTCGTTCCGCACGATGGGACTCGTGGTGCAGCCAGCAGCGAATGATTTGCGGGTCACCTTGGACACTGCCGAGGACGGCCAGCTCCTTGATGCTGTCGTTTCGGAGCTCGGCGATGAGCCTCCGGCATGGCAGGACGTCGTCAATGTGCTGCGTTCGCGGCCTGACATCACTCAGATCAACGCCAAGATTCGACAAAAGAAGCTGGCTGATGGCTGATGCATGTTCTGTTCCGATGTGATGCCACCGAGGAAGGCGGCATCGGGCATCTCGTCAGGGTGGTGTCGGTAGCTGATGCCGCCGTGAACGCCGGGCATTCGGTGTGTGTCGCCGGTGACATCCAGTCACCTCTTGCGCGGCAGCTGGTCGAGGAGGCGCAACTGACGGTGGTGCCCGCGCCGGGTGACCTTGGCGCACTCGCGGCAGAGCACGGCGCCTCGATCGTGCACGTAGATGACTACACGGTGGGAAACGAGGCCCTGGAGCAGGTGCGGGCCGCCGGAGCGCTTCTTTCCTCGATGGAGGACGGCAGCTACGGGCGGCGCGATGCCGATCTCGTCGTCGATTCGACGATCGGCGCGGAGTTCACTGAACGCGGGCGCGCGTCGCGGGGGCGCGTGCTGCGAGGAATCGCCTACGCGCCGATGCGCCCGCAGGTGCTCGCTGCCCGACACAAACGCGAACACGACTTCGCCCCCTCACCGGTCCCACGCGCCCTGATAGTGATGGGCGGCACCGACGCAACGGGCGCAGCCGCCACGATCGCGGGCCTCTGCGCCGGCCTTCCTCGCAACATCGAGCTCACGGTGATCGCCCCCACACGCCACTGGGAGGCTGTCGCAGAAGCGGCGGGGCCGAGTGTGCAGTTGCTCGAGCCAACGCCCGCGTTCCTCGAGATTGCTTCCACGATGGATTTCGTGGTGAGTGCTTCCGGCACGAGTGCGTGGGAGCTCGCGTGCATCGGCGTTCCCACGCTGCTCGTGGCGGTCGTGGACAACCAAAAAGCGGGATATGCCGCGGCTCTTGACGCGGGAATTGCGAAGGGTCTTGGCACGATTGACAAGATTCGCGCTCACCGTGCCCAAGCTGCGGCCCAACTCGATTCTTTCGTTGAAGCATTAGCCGCAGGCGCCGTCAGCACTCGCGAAGCCATGGCCAAGGTCGATGGGCGCGGTGCGGAGCGCATTGTGGAAGCCTGGACCACGTTGTTCGATGAGCGCTTCGCCGAGAAGTCGACTTTGGCACGCGACGCCGCGCCAAGTAAGACGCTTACCGTGCGTGATGCCTCGATGGGGGACTGCCTCCATCTGCTGCGCTGGCGAAACGACCCGGAAACGCGAGCGGTTTCTCGCACAACCGAGGCTATTGGACTCGATGCTCATGCACCTTGGCTCGAACGCACGCTCGAGCGACACGACCGCGAGCTCTTCATTGCACAAGTGAAGGGGCGGCCCGTGGGCATGGTGCGTTTCGATGCCGACGGCTCCGCCTGGGAGGTGTCGATCAACTTAGCACCGGAAACGCGGGGGCGCGGGCTTGCCCGAAAGGTTCTTTCGGAAGCGGAATCGCTCTTTTTCCGACGCCACCCGGGCTCGAGCGTGATGGCGTTTGTGCGCGCCGAGAACGCCCCTTCTATGCGCCTTTTCGATCGGGCCGGCTATGAGCCGTGGCCCGATCGAAACGAACCGGAGTTCGCGGCGTTCGTTAAATCAGATCCCAGCTGAGCGCGGTTCCCTTAGCGGCGTCGGTACGGAAGGTGCGGCCCATGACCGTATCGAAGTAGCGGGGTTCGAGGCCGCCAGCAGGGCGAATCGAGCGCACGTTCTTCTCGGTGACGACGTCGCCTGCGCGAACATCCTCGACCACGTACAGGGAGCGGCGAAGTCGCTGGCTCTCCGCCTCGCTCGCCACGGGGCCAATGTGCACGTCACCGATCGCGAGCCACGCTGCGTAGGACTCGTCGACAAGCGCCTTGAGCTCCTCGGGTTCGAGGGAGAAGTCGGAGTCGACGCCGCCGTCGGCACGGCGCAGGGTGACGTGCTTTTCCAAGATTGAGGCACCGAAGGCTACGGCAGCGACGCTCACGCCGATGCCCTTGGTGTGGTCGGAAAGCCCACTCACCACGTTCCAGGTGTCGCGCAGCACCTCGATGGTGCGCAGGTTCGAGGCGTCCGCGGTTGCCGGGTAGGAGGACGTGCAGCCAAGAACGGCGATGTTGTCGTTGCCCTCGGCGCGAATCGTGGCCACGGCGAGGTCGATGTCGGCGGCATTCGCGGCACCCGAGGAAAGAATGATCGGCTTACCCGTGCGCGCCACGGTGCGCAGGAGCGGAATATCACCAATTTCAAGGGAGGCGATCTTGTAGAGCTCAACGTCGAGGTCTTCGAGAAGATCCACGGCGGTGGCATCGAACGGACTCGAGAACGGAACCAGGCCGTGCTCGCGGGCCCGCTCAAAGATCGGCTCGTGCCATTCCCACGGGGTGTGCGCTTCTTGGTACAGGCTGTAGAGGTTGCGCCCGCCCCACAGGTCGTGGTCGGCGCTGATTTGGAAAGCGGGTCCGTCGGCATCGATGGTGATGGTGTCTGCCGTGTAGGTCTGGAGTTTGATCGCGGGGGCGCCGCTTTCAGCGATCGCATCGACGATCGCGAGTGCGCGGCCGAGATCACCGTTGTGGTTGCCTGACATCTCCGCGGCAACAAACGGGCGGTGCCCTTCGCCGATTGTGTGGTCTTTGAGCTCAAGCGTCTTAGGTGTGTGCTGATGTTGCGACATGCCCTCGATCATACCGCCGCTTGGAATATCGATTTTTATGTGTTGCGGAGTGACGCCGAGCGCTCATCGGTGATGGGGGCTGGCAAGAGAGCGGTTTGATCGAATCGTGGGAGAGGGCCGGGTAGGTGACTGAGAGGATGCTTGAGGAACGCCAAGGGGGAGTTGTGGGATCCAGCATCTTGGGCGCCGTCAGGCCGTTTGACGATCCCGAGTACCGCACCCGCCTTTCGAAGTGGCGCTCCGCCCCAATAGTCGAACCAGGGCCTTACCCGCCGTTTTTCCCACCCGAGCAATTCGCGAAGCTCGGCGGCCTCACGCATGTTGTCGATGCCCAATTCTGCGAGCGCGATGCTTTCGCGCTGCCCGGCCGCAGAGGCATCGAAGAACTCGGGCCACACCTCTTGCGTGCGGGTGGAAACGCTCGTGCCGAGTGAGCCAACAGCCACGGGAGGGCCGTAGATCTCGGTTGGGGTACCCTCGGCCGCGGCGTAGACCACGGCCGTGGAAAGCTGGTTCGACACCACGCGGTTCGCCGCGCGAGCGAGGTAGAGGATGCGGCCGAGAAAGTTCGGGTCGCGCCTATCGCCAGCGCTTACCACGTCATGGCCGTGCTCGCGCCACAAGCCCACGGTTGCGGGATCGGCCAGGTCTTCAGGGTGTACGCACACCACGGCGGGGCCTTCTCGGCGGGCGAGCTCCTCCGCAAAACCGGCGTTTGCGTCTTCGATTTTCACGAGGTGCGTGGAGTGCACGGGGAACGCGACCGATTTTCCGAGCGGCTTGACCGGAACGCCCTGCGTGAGGGCGCTCAGGTACAGCCACGGCGAGCCGATCGCCGTGGTGGGGAACTCGTCGCTCCCCGGATCCCACGCGCGGGAATGATGGCTCCACACGAGGCGGCGGGCTGTGCGGGGGAGTGTCGCGAAGTCGGAAAAATGTACGAGCGTGGGCGAGGCCACGGTCCAACCGTGCTGGACTAAACCGTTGATGTGCCTCACCGTTGGCTCGCCGACATAGCGCGCGAGAGCGGCACTGTGCCCGTAGTAGTGATTTTGGATGTCCATGGGCGCTACGCGAAGATCTGGTGGCGCGATTCGGGAACCGTGAAGGGCACCAGATCGGCGGGGGACTGGGCGAGGCGGAACAGGCCCGATTCCACGTCCTGGAGCGTCTCTTCGTAACCGGGAACTTCGATCACGAAGGTGGGTTTGCCGAGCGCCGCCGATTCCCACAGCGAGGTGGAGAACGTACCCACGCTCATGTGGGACTTGCTTACGGTGATGAGGGTGTTCTCGCTGGCAATATCGACCTTCCCCTCGAGCCCAGCGGCGGCGATTTCCTTCCCGATGATGGCGCGCTGTGCCGGGTGGGGCGCGATCACGATCGAGAGCTCGGGCCGCTGCTCCACGATCTGCTTTACGAAGGCGAGGATCCGTCGGAGAACTCGCGGCTGCGAAACCACGCACACGTCCCAGCGTGGTTCGGCGCTGCCGACGGCTTCCTTGGCGGCCTCAAAGTCGCTCTGTTCGCGAGGCACGATCACGCTTTCGCGGTACACGTTGGTGCGTTCGGCCCACATCTTTGACCATGCGTGGAAGCGGGTCGCACCGTAGTGCGGGGTATCCCCGAACCAGAAGCTCGGCGCGTAGCGGCTCGTGAGCGCGTATTGGATGTCGCCCACGAGTGCACCGGAGCGCTGTGCGGCGTGCACGATGCCCGCGCGCCAGTGACTCGAGGCAATCATGACCTCTTCGGGCTGCACGCGTTCGAAGACGGGGGTGAAGAAGTCCCGCTCGAGTTGGAACTTCGCGAGGCGGTTGCGCAAGTGATCGCCGAGGTCCACGCGCATGTTGAACGCCTTGCCGAGGGCTTCCTCGAAGGGGCGCGCATCGACTTCTGGCACTCGTAGGTGCGACCAGCGTTGGTGCCAATGGCGGCTCCACTCGGTGAACTCCGCGAAGGGATACACGAGGGGCGAATCCTCAACGCCGGGGTAGCCGTTGGCATCGGCTTGCACCACGAACAGGGTGGTGTCGTTGACGAACGGGGCGGTGCGGTACCCGCTCTGCCCGCGGCGCACGTAGTCGAACACCACGGTCTTCGCGTGCGGGGCCGTCGTGAGACGCTTCGGGCCATCGTAATCGGCCTTCACCGGGGTACCGATCGCATCCGCGGCGCCCCACAGGCCGAGTGCCTCCGCGAGCTGAATGACGAGGGCGGAGCGACCGAGTTCCCACAGGTAGTCACCGCTTCGGGTGGTGATGTCGAAAAGACCGTATTCGCGTTCGGCTTCGCACAGCCGATCAAAGAATTCGCCGTAGGTGAAGGGGGAGGAGACGGTGCGGGTCGAGAGCCCGTCGCGGAGCCTCACCTGGTCGTATTCGCCTCGCATGAGCACGGAAGGTGCGTGCGTGAGGGTGCCAGCCTTGACCTCAACGGCGCCGGCGGTGTTCACCGGGGTGCCAAAGTTATCGATGCCGCCGGTCACCGGGAACCAGGGGTGCGTGCCGATCTCGCGATGGGGGGCAATGGGCTCTTTGACGGCAACGGCATTGCGTAGCAACTTCATGCCCGATCCCGCATACGACTTCGCGATGTTTGTCGCGCTCGTCAAAACCTTGTTGGAGAGACCGAGAGTCTTGCCGAATTCACGAAGACCTTGGCCGAGGCCACCCTCGGCCTGCGCAGGCCGAGGCGAGTCGCTTGCCGTGGAATTCGCCGCGGGAGCGCTCGCCTCCGCGGTTTTGGCGGGTGCGCTTGGGCTGGTTGCAGGAGCAGCGGGCGTGATCGCCTGGGTGGGTTGGTCTTTCGTGCCCGACGCTTGCAGGTGTTTTTTGAGTTCCGTGGCGACTTGGCGTGCCTTCCACGAGACGGCCTCGGCGCCTTTGTCCACAAAGCTTGCGAGGGCTTTTGGCGTGGTCGACCACGACACGTGCTGGGCTCCGCCCTGGGCGGCGTGTAGCACGTCCACGGGGGTGTAGTCGGCATCGCGGCGAAGGTGCCCGTAAATCTTGAGCTCGTGACGCGTCGTGGTGTGTCCGAGGTAGTGACGTTCCTTCGAACCGGGTGTCGGGGCGTAGGAAATCACTTCCTTACCGAAGGCGGGGAACTGAATCAGGGTCTCGCGAGCAGCCTTCCCGGACTTTCCTCGCTTCGACGTGCGCTGTTTGACCGTTGGCGTTGTCACGCGATCAGAGTTATCGATCTGTACCTCGTGCAGAGGGGCATCGCCCTTGACGGTGATCTGGTGATAGCGCGAGAGGCCCCGCCATGTCACGCGGTGGCTGATCTGCTCTGTGGAGATGGGCTCGCTGCCCTCGACGGCGAAGACTTCGGTCAGATCGATAGCCTTGCCCCTCGGCCCGAGGAATTCCTCGTAGCGCTTGCCCACTGCCTCTTGCGAGAAGTACGCGTTGTAGCGTTCACGGCCCGCAGCACCGAAACGCTCGCGCATGGAGGCGTCGGCGCTCAGTTCGCCGAGTCGTTGCGCAAGGAGGTCCACGTTGAGCATGGGAATGAGGAAGCCACTGCGGCCGTCCTCGATGGCTTCTCGTGCGCCGAAGTCAAAGTCGTAGGCGACCACGGGCAGCGAATGACTCATTGACTCGAGCAACGGGTACGGGAAACCTTCGGACAGCGACGTCATAAGCACGATGTCCGCTTCGGAGTACACGTCTTGTTCAGAGCCGTACCCGCAAATATTGACGCGCTCGTTGAGGCCGAGCCGCGCGATTTCCTCGCGCACCGCACTCACGTAGGGGTTGAGCGGATGTGCCGAACCCCAGAGGCTGAGCCGCACTGAGTCGTCATCGATCTTTGCGAGTGCGCGTACCGCGTCCAATTGGTTTTTGCGGTGCTGAAGCGATGCCGGGAGAACGATATTTACGCCCTCGTGTGCTACGCGCGGGACGGTCGTTTTTCCCTCGCCCGGGAAGTTCGGAATGAACACGACGTTGGATTCGCCAAAAAGGTCGAGGAATTGCGTGCGCAGACCATCGGCCACGGTCTGCAGGCGGTCGATGCTGCCGCGTACCGACTTCAGGGGTTCCCACAGTTCCTTGTGGTGGGCGTAGTCGCCGTGAATCTGGAGAACCGTGTGTGGGCGACGCTTCGCATCGCCCAGCGCGTACTGGAAGGCGAGAACCTGGGCGGGGTTCGTGAACACAATCGTGTCGCCGTCATCAAGCACGTCGTTGAGCTGGCGCAGGACCGCGACCTGGTTGGCTGTGAAGGAGAACCGCAAAGCTCCGAGGTTGCCCGAATACTCCGGGTAGACGCCGCGATGCAGCAGCGAGCCTCCGTCGGCGGGTAGGGAGCGTACCGTGTAGGCAGGGATGCTCTCGTCGAGCGGCCATGACGGAAGCATTCGCTCCCACACATCGCCGCCGCCAAGAAACGCCATCACCGCCACGGGGTAGCCCGCCTCATGCAGGCCGTTCGCGAGCTGCACCACCGATTTGTGGTAACCCGTTGGCCCCGCCAACTCGTTCGTACAAATCAGAATCATGTTTCGCTACCTCACCATGCGGTTTTCTAAATCCTGGACTTCCTCAGCGCGGCAACAGCACTTCGCATCAGGTACCAGGCGGCCTTCCATCGTGGCACGTTTTCCTGTTCGCGCAGCACACGCCACACCGCGCGGATGACCCGGAGCCGATCATCGGAGTGCGAGCCCTTCTGCTCGGCGCGGTAGAGCGCGAGAGGCTCCTCAATCCCACGCGCAGCCCCAAACTTCCGAGTGATCTCGAGCCAGAGGGCCCAATCTTCCGCCCCTGAGCGATCGGCCATCGTCACTGGGCCGGTGACCGAAAGATTGACTACGGCGGTGAGGTTGCCGATCTTGTTGCCCGCGAGGAGGTCCCTGTATGTGATTTTCGGAGGTACGGACACCAGGCGCCCTTCCGGCGTAAAGTCTGCCGCGCTCTCGTGGAAGTCTGGTGCGATTCGGTGGTAGGAGCTGTAAATCAATGGGGCCCCGGTGCGTTCAGCACACGCAATTTGGAGCTCAAGCTTGTGCGGTAACCACATGTCGTCCGCGTCGCAAAACGCCAGGTAACGGCCCTTTGCTTGTGCGATCCCCGAGTTGCGAGCTGCTGCCGGGCCACCACTTTTCGCTCGACGTTCGAGGCGCACTCGGTCGTCTTCTTGTGCAAGACGCTCAGCGATCTCTGCGGAGTCATCATTCGAGCCGTCGTCGACAACGATGAGCTCGAGATCCCGTATCGATTGGTTTAGAACGCTTATCATCGACTGGTGTAAAGTCGCAGTGCCGTTGAAAACCGGCATGATGACACTCACGAGCGGCGACGATGGATCACGGTGGTTCACACCGACAGATCATAGCGAACAGCGCGAGACAAAAATGAGACGCAACATCAGGCCCTTAGGAGCATGATTTTGGCCGAGACCAAGCCCCAAGTGGAGCTATCTCCACGTTTGAGTTCTGCGGAAGCCGCAAAGCTCGCGAGTGAATCGGGTCTAAGGGAGATGGGCGTTCGCCCCCCTCTAGGCCGCTACATCGCTCAGGTATGGCAACGTCGTTCCTTCATCTGGCACCTGTCCGCCTCCCGTGCCTACTCCCGTAACCAGGGTTCCTATCTGGGGCAGGCTTGGGCGATTTTGCGTCCGATCTTGGACGCCTCAATCTACGTAGTGATCTTCGGCTTCCTGTTTCATGGCAGTGCACCCGGAATCGATAACCGCGCGGCTTTCATTACCATCGGCACCTTTAGCTACACCCTTTTCCAAACGTCGGTGATGTCCGGAATCAACTCGATTCCCACGAATATGCAGCTCATACGCTCGCACCGCTTTCCGCGGGCGATCGTCCCTTTGGCGAGCGTCATGACCGAGTTCGTGCTCTTCGTGCCGATCCTCATCGCCATGATGATCATGACCATGGTCACCGGGCTTTTACCTGGCATGGGTGCGGTGTGGCCCACGTGGTCGTGGCTGCTGCTGCCCTTTGCCGCGGTGCTTTTGGCGACCTTTTCTGCCGGCGTGACTATGATCTTCGCCCGACTCGGTGCACGTGCCCCGGACATCGCTAATGCTCTGCCGTTCTTCCTCACCCTGGGCCGTTACGCCTCAGGCGGTATGTTTCTCCTGAGCGCCATGGTGCCCGATAGCATGTGGATCAAGCCGATTCTCCTTCATCAGCCGCTCACGGTGTACCTGGATTTGTTCCGCGCTGTTTTCGGCAATGAGGCCCTGATCCCCATGACGCCGATGTTGTGGCTCGAAGCCATTGTGTGGGCTGTGGGCACTTTCGCGATCGGCTTTGTGTTCTTCTGGCGAGTCGAGGAGACGTACGGACGTGACTGAGGATATTGACTTCGAAATTGACCCGAGCACTCTTCCGAAGAAGGTCGAGCGCAAGCCCCTTGGGCCGCCGTCGGTGATCGCTGATGACCTCTACATCACCTATCGCGTGTTCGGTGGGCGCCGGGGCGGTACGGCAAAGCAGCGCAAGAGCCTGTGGGATAAGGCGATTAGCCTGGGGCGCCCCAGCACTGGCCCCATCACCCATGTGCCCGCGGTGAAAGGCGTATCGTTCGTAGCTCATCACGGTGAATCCGTGGCGATTCTCGGCACGAATGGTTCGGGTAAATCGACTCTCCTGAGGGCGATCGCTGGGCTGCTGCCGCCTACTGAAGGTCGTGTCTACACCTCTGCCGAGCCGGAACTACTTGGCGTCAATGCAGCGATGCTGCCGCGCCTCACCGGCGAGCGCAACATCATGATTGGCGGCCTCGCCCTGGGCCTCTCCTCCAAAGAGGTGCGTGAGAGCGTGGAGCACGTGGCTGATTTCGCCGAGCTTGGTGACTTCCTCTACCTGCCGATGACCTCATATTCCTCGGGCATGGCCTCGCGCCTACGGTTCGCGATCTCCACGATCCGCAGCCCCGAGATCCTCATGATCGACGAGGCACTTGCCACGGGCGACGCCTCCTTCCGCAAGAAGAGCATGGCCAGGATCGAGGAGATCCGCGAGTCGGCCGGTACGGTCTTCTTCGTGTCCCATTCGCTCGCCTCCGTGCGCGCCATGTGCACGCGTGCGCTCTGGATCGAGAAAGGCGTGCTCGTAGCCGACGGCGACGTGGATGAAGTTGCCGACGCCTACCAGGAGTTCGTGGATCGCCGCACGAATGCGTCTTCGGGAGCGAACCTCAAGTAGTCGCGTTTCGCGCCTTCAGCTTGAACCGTGGGGGTCCAAGGGCCTGCGGGCCTCGTGACCGTGTCGTTCTCGATCCGCACGCTCCGTGCAGTCATGATGAGAGCCAGCCGCGGTCGCGCGCCACGGTGAAGGCTTCGAAGCGGTTGGCCGCGCCGACTTTTGCCATCGCGTTCGAGAGGTAGTTTCGGCAGGTTCCGGCCGCGAGGTGCGCTTCGGAGGCGATGTCGTCGATGGAGAGGCCCCGCCCCGCTAGTTCAAGTAGTTCCCGCTCGCGAACCGTGAGGGGGCTGTCGCCCTGGTTGATCGCGAGGGCCGCTGTTTCGGGGTCGAGGTAGCGCCGCCCGTCGTGGACGGTGCGGATGGCCGCGGCGAACTCTTTCGCGTCCGACGTTTTCGGGAGGAATCCCGCGATACCGCGTTCGAGCGCGCGCTTGAGGGCTGCGGGCCGTGCGTGGCTCGTCACGATGAGGACCTGCACACCGGGGTGTTTCGCGCGCACGCGATGCGCAGTTTCGATGCCGTCGATCCCGCCAAGCTGCAGGTCGCACACGAGAACGTCGGCTCCGCGGGAATCTCGCGCCCACCACTCGAGTATCTCCTCGCCCGAGCCGCACACGGTGGCGATCTCGAAATCCTCTTCGAGCCCGAGCAGGGTCGCGAGGGAAGAGGCAACGAGGGTTTCATCGTCGGCGATGGCGATGCGGATCATGCGCTCTCCTCGGGTGCGTGGGTGGGGGCGGGTCCGACGCTTGCCGGCCCCTCGTCGAAGCTTAGCCGCACGGTGAAGTGCGGGGCGTCATGCTCGACGGTGATGCTTCCGCTCGCTGCGGCCACGCGGCGGCGGAGCGACTCGAGGCCCGAGAGTGGGCCGGGGCTTTCGAGTGCGCCGTCGTTCGTCGTAGCCACGCTGTCCTCGGCAAGAGTGAGGCGCGCACTCGTGGCGTGGGAGTGGCGGAGGATGTTGGTGGTGGCTTCGCGGACGAACCAGGCGGCGTCTTCTCGACGGTTGTCGGGAACGTCGAGGGAGTCGCCGTCGACGCGGACGTTGATGTGCGAGGCGCCAAGGAGCGCACGGGCTTCGGCGATTTCGGTGGCAAGATTGATGCGCCGGTAGCCGTGGGCGACGGCGCGCATGTCGGCGGTGCTGGCCTTCACGAGTTCCTGGAGTTCGCGAAGTTCCTTCATAGCGTTCCTATCGCCACGTTCGACGAGGGCGATTGCCACCTGTGTTTTGAGGCTGATCGCCGCCAGTCGCTGGCCCATGGTGTCGTGAAGCTCCTGGGTGAAGCGGAGTCGTTCCGCGCTGACTCTGAGTTCGGCGTCGAGTTGACGGGCGCGATCAGCGTCGCGCAGAACGTTGAGGCCCCAGAAGCCGGAGAGAGTGGCGGTGAGGAAGATGAAGGGAATGCAGAGCGATGTGAAGGCGGTGCTGGCGTCGACCGTGAGCTGCGTTGCGCTCGTGAGGAGGGCAGCGACGGTGACGGCAATCCACTTGTGTCGCATCCACGGTGCGTGGGCGAGTGCGAAGAGCGCGGTGCACATAATCGCGTAGAGGTGAGCCCACGCCCCGATCGAAACGGGTGCGAGCACAGCCATGAGGATGCACACGATCCAGCCCACGAGCACCAACATGAAACTGACCTTCGCCCCACGCGCACGTCCCCGTCTTTCAGGAAACAGTTCGAGTGCGGGTTCGCGGAAAAGAATGATGCTGACGAAGAGCGTGAGCGCGGCCGAGGCGACTGCCCACAGGAGGGGAGCGATACCCGCATGCGTCGAGGTTGTCGCCGTCATACTCGGAATAGTGAAGATGAGCCACATGAGGGGTGCCGCAAGCGTGACGGACCACTTCGTGTAGAGCGCATATTTCTCCATGCTGCGGGCGCGCGCCGGTTCTGCGGCGTGGACGCTCGGGGCGGTGCTCATGCGGTGTCCTCTGTTTGTCGGCGAAAAAGGGGCAACTGGCGGGGCCTAGAGAGACCCCACCAGTGTCCCACGGGTCGTAGCCGGTGGTTTACCGGTTGGATTCCCACTTCATGTACATCGGCACGAGAGCGACGAGCACGACCACCCACAGCGCGAGGATGAGCATTGGCGAAGTTGCAGCCGCGAGCGCCGCACCGGAATCGAGTGGCTCGTGGGTACCGCTCGCTGTCTTCCCGATCCACGCGAGCTGGCCGAGATCGGCCATGAGCGCAAAGGGAGTGCGGTCAACGATGCTGCTGATCTGTTCGGGCATGAGGGTGCGGAACGAACTTTGGGAGGCGATCGCGAGGATCATGACGGGCAGCGAGGTGATCTGGGCGGCCTCGGCATTCTTCGTGTAGCCACTCGTGAGGAACCCGAACGCTGCGCTCACCGCGATTCCGCCGATTGTGGCGACAATGAGCGGCACGACGTTCACGGGCATTGGCGCGCCGAACACCACGAGCAGGGCGGGGGCCACGATCATCGTGATGGTCGCGAGCACGGCACTCGGGGCGGTGATGCCAAGGAGGATGTTGGCGTCGGTGGCTTCGCCCGTGCGCAAGCGTTTGAGGACCTTTTCGTCGCGGCGCGTCGTCGACATCGAGAGAACCGAGTAATACACGACGAGCAGCATGGTCATGAGGATGCAGATCTCGATGGCGCTCGAAGCGGCTGCGCTCGCGGTGCCGGAGGCTGGTTTCAGAAGGAAGAACATTCCCACCGTGAGACCGAGGGGGAACACGACTCCCATGACGATCAGGGTGGGGTTGCGCAGGAACTGGGCGAGTTCGGAGCGCGCGAGGGCAATCGTGCGCGAGAGGTGATTCGAGCGAGGCTTAGAGGCATTCGCGGCTGCTGTGGTCACGGTGTGTCCTTTCGTCAAAGTTTTGTGGAGGCGGGTCGGCGCGTTCGTTAGCGCTGTTCGCCCGCGACGCGCATGAACACGGTTTCGAGGGAGGCCGGTGTCGCGGAAAAATCGGTGAGGGAGAGATCTTCGCTTTTTGCCCATTGCAGAACCGCGAGGGCATCGTCTTGGAGCTCGTCGGTGCGCACTTCGTAGGTGTTGCCGGTGCGCGTCACGTTTGCGCCGGCGAGGGCGGGAAGGCTGAGCTCGGCGCTGGCGCCGGTGGCGTCGGGCTTTTCCCCGATCTTGAAGCTGATCACCGAGGCCTCCGTGGCGACGATGTCGCGCAGACTGCCCTCGAGAACGATGTTTCCGCGGTGCATGATCCCGATCCGGTCGCACAAGCGCTCGGCTTCTTCGAGGTAGTGGGTCGTGAGGATCATCGTGACGCCGCGCGCCTTGAGGTCTTCGAGGAGCGCCCACACGCCGCGGCGGGATTCGGGATCGAGGCCCGTCGTCGGCTCGTCGAGGAAGAGAATCGAGGGCTGCCCCACGAGAGCGCACGCGAGGTCGAGGCGGCGCTGTTCGCCACCGGAAAGCGAACCGACCTTGACCTTCGCTCGGTGCGTGAGGTCGACGGCGGCGAGGGCTTGATCGGGGGCCATGGGGTTCGAGCACGTTCCTGCCCACATGCGGATCGTTTCGGCGACGGTCAGTTGGGTGGGCAAGCCCCCGGATTGGAGCATGGTTCCCGTGTGGGCGCGAACCTTCGCGCGGTCCTTCGTGGGGTCCATGCCGAGGACCGATACGCTCCCGCTCGTTGCGGGGGCGAGGCCCTCGAGGATTTCGAGGGTCGAGGTTTTTCCGGCGCCGTTTGTGCCGAGCAGGCCGTAAACCTCGCCTTCGCGTACGCGGAAGGAGATGCCGTCCACCGCGGTGAAAGCTTTCTTTTTCTTCGCGCCCGTGTAGGTGCGGGTCAGGTTTGAGACGGTGATGGAGTCGTGTGCTGTGGTCATGCTTCTACTCTTCGGCACGCGGGACCCGGGTAGTAGTGGAAAACGTCAGGGGCTTATCGGCGCTTTGTCACGAGTGTGAATGACACATGTCACTGACGTCTCGCCTCGGTGTTCATATTTCGCCACGTGCATTCGCTCCCGTTCCTGGTATCGGTACGCTTACGAAGGTCATGAACTTTTGTGTCACATGGGAGGCCCCGCAGTGAAGCCACTCGTTCTCCAATCGGATTTCGGATACGTCGACGGCGCCGTGAGCGCGATGTACGGCGTCGCCACGGGCGTGAGCTCCGAGCTGCGCGTTCACGACATCACCCACAACATTCCCCCGTACGACATTTGGGAGGGCTCCTACCGCCTTGCCCAGGTCGTCTCGTACTGGCCTGAGGGCACCGTTTTCGTGTCGGTCGTCGATCCGGGGGTCGGCTCCGATCGCCTGAGCGTCGTCGCCCGCACATCAACCGGGCACTATGTCGCGACCCCGAACAACGGGACGCTGACTCACATCGAGAAGTTCTTCGGCATCGAGGAGCTTCGCGAAATCGACGAAAAATTCAACCGCCGCGAGGGCTCGGCGCACTCCTACACCTTTCATGGGCGTGACATCTACGCATTCACGGGTGCGCGGCTCGCGAGTGGCACGATCACCTACGAGCAGGTGGGCCCGCGCCTCGACGTGAGCGAGGTTGTGGCTCTGCCGATCGTTGAGCCAAAACGCGAAGGCCACGTGCTCACTGGAACGATCGACGCGCACGATAACCGCTACGGCTCACTGTGGACCTCGATCCCGCGCACCCTTTTCGAGGAGGCCGGCATTAGTCACGGCGACTACGCGCGCCTCACCATCACCCACAACGGGCAAACCGTCCACGCGACGAGCCTCGTGTACGCGCCGAGCTTCGCGCACGTCGAGGTCGGCGAGTCCCTCATTTACGTCAATTCTCTCGATCGCGTGGCTGTCGCGATCAATCGCGGCTCGTACGCGAATGCTTTCCACCTCGGGCGCGGCAACAGCTGGCACGTCGCATTCGAGAAGGTCGAAAAGTAAAGGATCCCCACCATGTCTACCCCTGAAACTCCCACGTCCAGTGCACCGCTTCCCGTGACCCGCAGGGTCTCGCCCGTGACGCAGGTCGTCGCGATCGGCATCGGTGCGGCGCTGTTCTTTGTGCTGAGTCGATTCGTTGCGATCCCCGTTCCCGTGCCGAACCTCGCGATCACGTTCCAGTACGCCCTGCTCGCGGTCCTCGCGGTGCTGTACGGACCGTACGTTGCGGGCGTTGCCGGTTTTGTTGGGCACATTCTCGCGGATGCCACCGGCTACCTCATTTGGCTTTCGTGGGAAATTCCGACGGCTGTCTTCGGTCTCATCGTAGGCTTCTTCATGCTTCGTAACCGCGTGAACGAGGGGGAGTTTTCGCGCCGGGATCTTGTGCGCTTCAACCTCGCGGTCATCGTGGGCCACTTCGTGGCGTGGGGTGTTCTTGCGTGGATTCTGGACGTGACGCTCATGGGTGAACCGTTCGACAAGGTCATTGTTCAGGGCCTCGTCGCATTCGTTACGAACTCTGTTCTTACCTGCGTTTTTGGCTCCATCATCCTCGCACTGTATGCGAAGACGCGCACCCGCTCGGGCTCGCTCGAGGTGGGCGCTTAAGCGTTCCGCATGGCTCTTCCCTCCCATTCGCCCGAGGCGAACCGTGCCGCTCACGCCATCGTGTTCGATGACGTGAGCGTGCATTACCGCACCCAAAAACTTCCCTCGGTCGAGAACGTGAGCTTCACGATCGGCTGGGGTGAGAAGGTCGCGATCGTGGGGCCGAGTGGCTCGGGAAAGTCGACCCTGCTGCACGTAATGAACGGCCTCGTGCCGCATCGCTTCGAGGCAAGCGTGAGTGGCAGCGTGAGGGTCGGTGGCGTGGATCCGGTGCGCGCGCCGCTCGTGCGCACCGCCGGTGTGGCCGGCACGGTTCTCCAGGATTCGAACGCGCAGTTCGTGGCGCTCACGGTTGCGGAGGACATCGCCTTTTCGCTCGAGAACCAGGAGGTTGCGTCGGGCGACATGCCGGGCATCGTCGAGCGGGTCGCCAAGCGCGTGGGCCTCACCGAGCTTCTCGAGCACTCGCCACACGAGCTGAGTGGCGGGCAAAAGCAGCGCGTCGCAGTTGGAGGCGTGCTCGTGGACGACGTGCCGATTCTCCTGTTCGATGAGCCGCTAGCGAACCTTGACCCGGCGACGGGTCGCGCGATGATCGAACTGGCTGACGACCTCAATCGGGAAAGCGGCGCGAGTGTCGTCATCATCGAGCACCGCCTCGAAGAAGTACTGCACAGGGGAGTCGACCGGATCCTCATGATGGCCGGCGGTCGTCTCGTCGCCGATACGACCCCCGATGAGCTCATGACCTCCGGTCTCCTCACCGAGCACGGCATTCGCCGTCCGCTGCACCTCACGGCCCTCAACTATGCAGGGATCGAACCGGCAGCCGAAGCGCGCCCTGCTCGGCTCGAGACTCTTCGCCTGAGCGAGAGCGAATGCGCACGGGTGCGTGAGTGGGGGCGCGAGCAGTGGTCCGCGAGGTTCGGCTCGGTCTTGGCTCAGGAAGTGCCGGCGGAGGGGTCCGACGCCACCGCGGCCATCAGCGTGCGCAATCTGCACGTGTTGCACGGCCACGATCAAGACCACGAGGGCGTGCACGCGCTGCGGGGAATCGACCTCGAGGTTCGGCGCGGGGAGATGCTCGCGGTCCTCGGCAACAACGGCGCTGGAAAATCGACGTTCGCGAGCGCGATCACGGGTTTTGCGAAGCCGAATTCGGGCACCGTCGAGGTGCTCGGCGACGATGTTCTGAACTTGAGTATCGCCGAGATCGGTACGCGCGTGGGCTTCGTGCTTCAAGAACCGGGCCACATGATCTCGAAGCCGCTCATTTTCGACGAGGTCGCGCTCGGCCCGCGCGCCCACGGCCTTGACGAGGAAGAGGTGCGCCGGCGCGTGGAATCTGCCCTCGAGACGTGCGGGCTCGCCCCGTTCAAAACCTGGCCCGTGAGCGCCCTCAGTCACGGCCAGAAGAAGCGCGTGACGATCGCGGCCGCGCTTGCGCTCGAGCCCGAAGTCCTTATTCTCGATGAGCCGACCGCGGGCCAGGACTTCCGCCACTACACGGAGTTCATGGAGTTCATCCGCGGCCTCAACCGTGCGGGCACGACGATCCTGCTCATCACACACGACATGCACCTTGCCCTCGAGTATGTGCCGCGCGCGGTCGTTTTGAGCGAAGGGGAGATCATCGCGGATTCTTCGCCCGCGCGAATCCTCGTCGACGATGACGTGACGAGGCGCGCGAACCTCGTGCGCACGAGCCTCGACGCGCTCGCGGCAACCGTCGGACTTCCCGTTTCCACCGATGAGCGCGGCACCCAAGAATTTGGCCGCAGCGAGTTTGTGGAGGCCGTGATCGCGGTTGATCGCGAGAGGCGGGAGGTGGGCGATGCCCGCTAAGTCCGTTCTCGGGTACGTCGATCGGCCGGGGTTCCTGCACCGAGTCTCGGGGCTCTCGAAGCTTATGCTCGCCGTCGCGAGCGTCGTGGGTGCGCTCGTGGGATTCGATGCGCGTTACCTTGCGGCGATGCTCGTGCTCAACATCGTGCTGTGGATTCTCAGCCGCGTGAAGCTGCGCGACCTCGCCGTTGTGCTCGTGATTATTGCGGGTCTCATGCTGCTCAACAACGTGTTCATTTTCCTGTTCGCGCCCGGCTATGGAACCGAACTGTATGGCACGCGCACCGTGCTTCTCGATGGGCCGTGGCACTGGGACATCACGAGTGAGCAGCTTTTTTATCAGCTCGTTGTGACTCTCAAGTACTTCGCGGTGCTTCCACCCGTGCTTTTGTTCATTGCGACGACGCGCCCGCCTGAGTTTGCGCAGTCGCTGAACCGCATCGGCGTTCCCTACAAGATCGCCTACTCCGTCTCGATCGCTCTTCGATACATCCCCGATATTCAGCGTGATTTCGTGACGATCTCGAAGGCGCATCAGGCGCGCGGTCTCGAGACCTCGTCGAAAGCGGGTATCGCGACTCGCGCCCGCAACATCGTGGGCGTCATCATCCCGCTTTTGCTCGGCGCATTTGACCGCATCGAGGAAGTGGCGAGTGCGATGGAGCTGCGCGGTTTTGGACGCGGCAAGCGGCGCACGTGGTACGGCAAAAAGCCCCTGACGTGGCGAGACTGGCTCATCATGGCCCTCTCCTTCGCCGTGCTCGCGGTGCCGATCGTGCTCGCGATCGTCAATGGCGGAAGGTTCTGGAACCCCTTCGCCTAAGAAACGACGTCAAAAACCTTGCGGTGGCGTCAAAAAGACGCCATACTTGGGTTGTGGAGATGTCACAGAAAACCGACGCTCTTGTTGAGGATCTCGAGCATGTCGCTAACGTCGGTGGCGACGATCTCGGCTCCGCTATGAAGCGAGTGGGCCCCCTTGCCCGCCCCCTACTCAAGCTTGCCCTTCTCGATACGGTCACGACGGCGACCGCCGAGATCAGCGAGTCGCTCACGTTCGAGCGCGTGAGCGCGCGCCTCGCCCCCGAAGGTGTCAAATTTGATGTCACTCCAAAGCATCCTGATGCCACTCCCGCGCCTGAATCGGCCGCCGCGGCGGATCAGGGACTCGATGAAGGCGATATTTCGCGGGTATCTCTTCGCCTGCCCGAGGGGCTCAAGGCCCGCGCGGAGAAGCGTGCGGAAGCCTCGGGCCAGAGTCTCAATGCCTGGCTCGTCCAGGTGATCCGCGATGCCGTTGTCGAACCCCGCACTTCGCCATTCACGAAGCACTGGGGCTTCACCCCCGATAACCCGCCGAAAGGCACGAACCCCGTCAAGGGATGGATCTAAGGAAGGATCCCGCCATGAGCACCACAACCTATCGTTACGACGCCACCGGCGATGTGCGTGCCGAGCTCAAGTTGAACTATGCCGACGTCGCGATCACGACAAACACCACGAACCAGATCACGATCGATCTCGAGGGCGAAGAAGCCGCGGGAACGAGCGTGAAGTATCGTTTCGGGCGCCTCGAAATCAAGAGTCCTGACCGAAAGGCGCTCGACATTCTTCACCGCACGCGGCCGCGCCTCACGGTGAGAATGTCACTGCCCACCACGACGGCCCTCGAATGCGCAAGCGTCGCGAGCACGATCGAGCTTGAGGAGGTCTCACGCGAGGCACAGTTCGATGCGGTCTCGAGCACCGTAAAAGCCTCTTCCGTGTCCGCGCCTCTTTCGATCCAGGGGTTCAAGGTGAAGGCTGAGCTCGATGCCGTCTCCTCCCCGGTGCAGGTGAATGGTGCCGCGGCCAAGGTGAGCATCGGTGATTTCTCGGGCGCGCTCGACGCGAAGGGTGCCTCGATCACTGTCGATATCGCCCGCGTCCACCGCGGTGATCTTCAAGTCGAGGGCCTCAAGGCCACGTGCACCATCGCGGTTCTGCCCGGCGTACACGTCCACACTGATTTTGACGGCCTTGCCTCGTCGTTCAATTCGAGCCTTACTCCGCGCGGGGTCCCGCAGGAGGGAGCGCCCGTGTTCCGCGTCAAGGTGGGCGGAAAGCGCACCTCGCTCGAACTCAACGAGGTCGCCTAACGCGCGAGGGCCGGGATGACGCTCAGCATCATCCCGGCCCTCACAGTCACCTCGCGTGAGTGTTTACGGAGCGAGGCGGTCAACCTGCCAGCGTCCTTCTTCCGAATCCAAGGCCGTGAAGCGGATGCGGTCGTGCAGGCGCGAAGCACCGCCCTGCCAGAACTCGATGACGTGCGGGGTGAGTGCCCAGCCGCCCCAGTGCGGCGGGCGAGGAACGTCTTTACCTTCGAAGCGCTTTTCGGCGCGCTCGTTCGCGAGCTGAATGTCTTCGCGTGAGTCGATGACGTCCGACTGCGAGCTTGCCCAGGCGCCGATCTGCGAACCACGCGGGCGCACCGCGAAGTAGGCGTCGGATTCCTCGGGGCTGATGCGGCGCACCTTGCCCTGGATGCGCACCTGACGTTGAAGCGGCAGCCACGTGAAGTTCAGGGCGGCCTTGCGGTTCACGTCAAGGTCGTGCCCTTTTTGAGACTCGTAGTTGCCAAAGAACACGAACTTCTTGTTCTTGTGTTCCTTGAGCAGCAGCACGCGCGAATCCGGCCAATCCGTTTCCGGGTTAATCGTGGACACCACCATGGCGTTGGGTTCGAGCACATCGCCCTCGCGGTCGCGGCGCTCGATCGCGTCTCTCATCCATTCGTCAAACAGCGCGTGCGGGTCGTTGCCCGCGAGCGTTTTGGTGAGTTGGCCCTTCGTGTAATTCACGCGTTCCGCGCGAAGATCGGGCGCACCAGCCTTCTCGTTCATGACCTCTCCTCGAAACTCGATGCGGATCGTCCTCGATCCCGATCTACCACTCTAGCCCCGCCCTCTGGCCGCTTGCGGGGACTAAGGGAAGCATCAATGCTCGAGAGCCTCGAGCGTGCTGAGGGCCAGCAACCGAAGGGATGACGGAGGGCACGGCGTATGGCGTAAACCACTTGGGGGGGGTAGGATCCTTGCTGTCTAAGTGGTGTTCCAGGATGAGGAGGATCGTTGTGATGCGTAGACGTGCAAGGTTGCTTCGGGCCATCGTGACGGGGTTTGGTTCTATGGCAACATCCGCCGATGCGGGATCTTCCTCTCAATGTTTAGTTCGACGGCTGCACCACTCAGTGGCGAGGGGTACGCGTCGTATCAATGGAAAACTTATGCTGGGCGCACTGGCGAGAAGCGGCGTAATAACTGAAACGGCGATGTGAACTGTGATTCGGCTTGCTTCAGGAATGGCACCCGTGAAAAATCCTGTCAAAACCTCCACGTTTCTTATGTCAATAGTTGTCCTCTTGAGTCCCAGCGTTTTTATGGAGGTCTCCCGCGCTAATGGTGCGGTCGCCGATCAATTCTCCCTATTCACATTAGGGATATCGGATTTTCTGCCCTTCTTCATGCCAATTTTTGCCGCCCTGCTGTACGCGCCAGTGGTGATGCAGGAGGCCGGCACTGGGGGTGCGTGGGGGCCTATCATGGCAAGGCGAGGGCGCAGCCCCTACGTTGTTCGCCACGCGGTTCGCGCTGCGTGCGCTGGTTTTATCGTCTTCGCGGGAAGTGTCGCTCTCGTCGCTGTCATGTCATACGGAATCCACCCGCACCTCATCCCCGTCGATTTCTTCAACCCTTTCGGTGACGATCTTGAACCGGTAGCAGAACGTCTAACATTCTCGCAGCTCTATGCCGTCTCCCCGGTGCTGTACTTTGCATTCCAGTCGATATGGGTGGGGATCGGCGGTGCGGCATTATCGACGCTGGCAGCGGTAGGAGCGATGTTCTTTGAGAATCGATTTGTTGCACTCCTCTGGCTTCCTGTCGTCGTGCTTCTCTCCGAGTTTGTCGCGGGGGCTCTTCGGGTTGACCACTTCAGCCTTATACGATCATTCATTCCAACTGGTGTCACCCAACAAGATCCTCTCATCCCCGTGGTCGTAGGTCTTGTTGTTTTCCTCATCGCTGGAGTCGTTGCTGCTTATGCCGCGTTCTCAGCGAAGCTGCCGAAGGCCTTGTGCTGATGGGGGCTGTGAACCGTTTGCGTCCGGTAGCTGGGTGGGGGCTCATCTGCGGGATGTGCGCACTGCTCGCTATCGTGACGTCGTCGCAGCCCCTGCTCAAAGGCGACGTCGATTTCGATGCGGTCGTCGGCATCTCGCTGTGGGAACGAGAGCTTGCCTTCGGGCAAGACCCGTACTACTTCCATTACTTTCAATGGCCTCTGCTCATTATTCTGCTTTTGCGGCAGTGTGCCTTTGTGGCGAACCCGCTTGCGTTGTCTCGTTTCGGGTCAAAACGGCACGGACTTCTTGCGCTGTGGATGCGCGGCGCCGGGATAGCAGCGCTGCTCGGAGCGAGCAAATTGTTAGGGGTCTTGGCGACGTCGTCTGGATACACGTGGCGCATGTCCTGGACCCCGGAAGTGCTCTCTTTGCAGCCGGCGACAATATGGCAGGGGATTCTGCAGCCCTATGCCAGTCGACACCTAAGCCCTGTGGCCTGTATAGCGTACGGAATCGCGTTCGAGGTCGGGCTCGCTGGGCTTGCGGCGACCCTACTAGGGGTCCTTATCGTGAATACTCGAGTGAAGCCATGGATCCCTGGGGTCGGGGTAGGTTTTGTGCCGCTTGTGCTCGCCCATGTATGGCCGTTTCCGCAGTGGAGCAATCCCGATGTGGCCCTTTTGCCCTTCGCGGGTGTCAAAGAATTTGGCGCCCTATGGTGTGTTCCGCTTTTCTTCGCCGCCGCGACGATCCTGACTATTGGTGTGAGTGGATCGTCAGTCTTGATGCGCGCTCGGAAAGTCTTCGTGCGGACAGGGCCGTTCGGATTTTGGTGTATCGCAACCGTAGGTGCGGCGACTCTCATGAGTTTCTTGCGGCCCGACGGTGCCGACCTTTTCATGTATCTCACTTACGGTTCGGCGCGCGAAGAGTTTTCCTTTACGGCATGGTTCATGTACATGGTGCTAGTCTTCGGGTCTTCATATGCCGCGCTCGTACGTTTTGCGGGTGAGACGGCACCCGCAGCATCGCTGGTGGCGATCCGCACGGGAGACCCGTGGAAACTCTTCACTCGCACAATAGGGGGTTCGCTTGTCACTGCGATCGCTGCGCTCTCCCTTGTGCTTGTGTTGCTCGGTGGTGTTTCAAGCAGCATGGCTCATCACCCCACGGAGCTCTTGCCAGCCCTGCAGGTATGGCTGGGCTCGATCGTGACCGTAGTGGTGACGACACTGCTCTCAATGGCCGCTGCGTGGAGGTTTGGGTCGATGGCGGTAGCCGCCATAACTTTGGTCGTATGCGCGGCGCTCACGCTGCCGTGGTTGAACCCGCTGTGGCCGGCCCCATTTGCCCTGGGCTTTTATGGGGCCTTTCCGGCTACGGCAGGTGCCATTATCGTAACGGCGACAGTAGGAGTCGCCAGTGTTGTGTTTCTCCGGTTCGTACAGAGCAATACCCGTATTCCTCAGTTTGATTCATGATTGTAGAGGTGCCGAATGGTCAATCTTGTTGATGTAAAAGACGTTTCGATCGCTTTCGGTTCGACTCCGGTCTTGAGTCATGCCTCGCTTGCAATCGATGAACACGATTTCATGGGAGTGCAAGGTCCTAACGGTTCGGGTAAGTCCGTGCTGTTCAAACTTATCGTCGGCTTCCTCAAGCCGGATTCGGGTCGCGTCGTCGTCTCACCAAAGCTGAAAAGTGCGGGCGAGGACTTCCCCTCCAAAATTGGCATCATTATCGATCGCCCAGGCTTCATCGGTGGTCTCACGGGGTTCGACAACCTGCGTCGGCTCGCGTCTATTCGCGGGCTCATTGGAGACGAGCACATAGAAGAGGCGCTTCACCGCGTGGGCCTTGCGCCGAACCTACGCCAGTCTGTTCGCCACTATTCTCTCGGCATGAAACAAAAGCTCGCTCTTGCCCAAGCGTTTATGGAAGGGCAACCGCTTCTACTTTTAGACGAGCCTTTCAACGGACTCGATAAGACGAGCGTTCGCGATATTCGTGCGCTTCTCCATGAGCTCCATGAAGAAGGGCGCACGATTGTGATGACCAGCCACAACCAAGAGGACATCGACGAGCTGTGCACAAGCGTGTACGAGCTCGATCGCATGCAGTTTGACCGTGTGCGTCCACCCGCAAGCGCTTCCTAACTGTGCAGCGCCTCGAGCGTGCTGAGCGCGAGCGCCGCTGGCCACGAGAGGGGCGCGACGGCGGCGGGGCTACCGTCGGCAAGGATTTTTTCGCTGATCGCCCCGGCGCTCGTGCGGTGGGCGGCGAGCCATTCGAGGATCTCGAGAGCGCGCTCGCGCTCCCCGAGGCGCGCATAGGCCTGGGCGAACATCGCCGTTTGCGGGGTCCAACTGATGCCGTCGCGTTTCCAGCGCGCGCCCGGAGCGACACCGCCCTCGGGGCGCTGCATCGCCTCGAAAGCCTCGTCGATGTGGCCGGCAATCGCTGGGTTGCGCTCGGCAAACCCCTGCGTTTGGTACGGCGGCAGGAGCATGAGCAGCCCCGCGTCGAAACCTCCGCCGTGCGCGTACCGCTGGAAGGCGCCGGAGCCGAAAGTTTCCAGGAGGGCGCGCTCGGTTTCCCGGGCACGTCTCTCGAGCATTTCCGTTCCGACGCCTGCCTCGCCCTCAAGGAAGCCCAGCTTTGAAAGTTGCGCCGCGCTCTCGAGCGCGCTGAGCGTCATGGCCGCCGTTGCGAGGGTGAGGCGCCGCTCGGGTACCTCCCAATAGTCGGGACTCGGCTTCGGAAGTCTGCTCTGGGTGCTCGTGGCGTCGACGGCGGCGCGGGCGGAGCGCGCGAGTGCTCGTTTAAGAGTTGGGCTCAAGGAAGCGGGGGAGGCGTCGGAGGCCAACACCCCAAGCCTGGCGAGCGATGCCGCCGCCCAGAGGAACCAGCCGATTCCATCGAACTGCGGCGAGCGGGCATCGGGCGCGCGTGCAGTGCCGGGGCGGTAGCGAGCCTCGAATGTGCCGTCAGGGCGCTGAATGCGCGCGAGGTGTTCGAGAAGGCCCAGCGCCCAGTCGTCGAAGCCGCGCTCGGCGAGGGCCACGATCACGTGGGCCGTATCGCGCGGCCACGTGTAACGCCAGTTCGGGCTGAGTGCCGCGATGGGGGAGGGAAGCGCCCACGTGAGGGTGAAAATATCGAGGAGCGCCGAGCGGTCGAGGCTCGTGAGCGCGGGAGTGGGCGCGGGTCGTGAAGCTTTCTCGAGGAATGCTTGCGTGATCGCGGTGAGGGTCTCGGCGCCGTGTGCGGTGCTCAGGGTGCGCGTGCCCGCAATGAGCGGGGGTGAATCAGGCTGAACGAACGTGCGCTTCACGCCCGCGATGCTCCCGGCGTGCAGAACGGACGCTGCGCCATGCGCCTCCACCTCACGCGCGAGTGAATCCGGCACGGATGAGAAGGCAACGCCAAGGGAAAAGAGGTCCTCGTGCGCGTCGTGCGGGAAGAGGCCCGCGATGCTGTCGCGCTCCACAGACAGGGCCGAGGCGCCGAGCGCGGCGAGAAGGCCGCCGCCGAGAAGAGCGCGACGCCGCATGGCTTTCCTCCTTCTTCCGCTGCGATGTGTGGCTCGAGCTTAACAAGCTGTTCGCGCAACGCGTGAGTGCGCTCGTGCGCGACCGTGAGGTCCGCTGCATCACTCGCGGGACCTTAGAGCGCTCCCTCTCTCGCCTGCCCGTGAAAACGAGTCGCATTGAGAAGTGCGGCGATATCAATGTTTTCGGCGTTCGGGATTGGCGCGGGCACCCCGAGTTTCGGCATATCAGGAGGACTCAGTAACATCCTCACTTACATGAGTGACATTCTCACTTACATAAGTGACTGCTTCAGTGATGTACAGTGAGGGCATGACTGACAGTGACTGGCGTGAAGAAGTCGAACGAGCGCGACGCCTAGGAACCGACGATGCGCGCGTTGAGATCAAGGCCTCTTCCCGGAAACTGCCTAAAACAGTGTGGGAAACCGTATCAGCGTTCGCCAACGGTGAAGGTGGTCTCATCATTCTCGGGCTAGATGAGCAAAAGAGGTTTGAAGCTGCACCGGGTTTCGATGCCAAACGCGTGCGTGACGAATTCCTCTCGGGGGTCGACAAACGGCATGGATCTGTCCACGCGAAGGTCTCTCCGGTGCCAAGTTGCGATGTGGATATCGACGAGATCGACGGGGCGCCCATCGTGCGAATACGCGTCGAACCGCTCAATGCGAGTCTCGGAGAAATCGGACCGTGCTATGTCACTGCGCAAGGAATCGGGCGCGGTAGTTACATACGTCTCGGCGACGCCGACAGGCATCTCACCGCATACGAGGTGTACACGATGCAAAATTCGCACCGGCGCGACTACACGGATCGTGAACCAGTCGAGGCAACGAACGCCGACTCATTGGACTCCGTTAGCGTTCGCCGCACGCTTGATCGAGTACGTTCGAGCCGCTCCAACGCACTTGCCGGTGTCCGTGAGGACGATGTGACTGAGGCGCTAACGAGACTGAACGTGCTTGATAACGAGGGGCGTGCGACTCTTGCGGGCTACCTCGCGCTGGGGCAATACCCTCAGCAGCGATTCCCTCAACTCACGATTGATGTGACGGCCCACCCCCGGAGCAATAAGTCGGCTTCCTCAGCAGTCAGATTCCTGGATCGCCAGGTGTGCGACGGCCCAATCCCTGTGGCGATTCGCGATGCTGTGCACGCGGTCATGCGGAATCTCATCACCGCGCGGACTGTGAATGGGGTGCGAGGTGAAGACGTCCCAGAGATTCCCGAGGAAGTGGTTCGCGAGGCTATCACTAACGCCGTGACGCATCGTGACTACTCCGCTTTCGTTCTTGGGCAGCAGGTGTCGGTCGATATATATCCCGATCGAATTGATATCTCGAATCCCGGCGGTTTTTGGGGGGATCGCTCCAAAGAAAATGTGGGAGAAGGGCGTTCCGATTCACGAAACGCTGCTCTTTCTCGACTGCTCACAGACGTGCCGCTGCCGGATTCCTCGGACACCGTTGGAGAGAATCAAGGGTCGGGAGTACCTCGCATGATCAATGCGATGCGGGAGAGTGGACTCCCCGAGCCGGACTACAGCGCTTCCACCACCGCTCGCGTGACGGTGTCGCTCGCGAGACACGTACGTGAGTCCGAGGAGCTTAGACAGTGCGAAGGTCTCCCGTTGAAAGGTGTTAAAGGCGAGGTCTTTCGCGCACTTGACCTGCGAGATGCGCGCTCAATTCGTGAACTCGAAGACATGACAGGGCGACCAGCGGCCTCGCTCAGGCCGGCGCTACGAACGCTCGTTGATGAGGGGTTAGTTAAGGCGACTGCTCCGCCGCAAAGCAGAAACAGAAAGTATCTGCGCCTCAACGACTGACGGTCACGCTTGTGCGGTGAAGTGTTGCAAGAGTGTCACTGAAGTCATGAGTGATGTTGTGCGGGAGGGGTTGGAAGGCCGCGAGACTTCCATAAACTTGACCAAGTGACAGACGATTCTCAGAGGAAAACCGACACCAGCGCACTCGAACTTGCGCGGCTTGCCGATGAGCGCGCCGCCGAAAGCCTCGCGACCGAGGAGCCGCGGCCGCTAACGGAAGAAATTCCGCAGGTCGCTTTCGCCAACCCCACCGACAACGTCTCGCACGTGACCGGCCCGATCGAGCAGGTCGAGGAAGTCGCGACCGAGACGGCCGCGCTCCGCCTCCACCTGGGGCGCACAGAAAAGGTCACCTTCGGTTTCACGTTTGCGATGGCCTTGCTCGCGATGCTCGGCCCGTTCTCGATCGACATGATCTTCCCGGGTTTCCCAGCGATGAGGGGCGACTTCCACACCGACGCGGCCGCGATGCAGCAGGTGACGAGCCTGTATCTCATCTCCTTCGCGTGCATGAGCATGTTCCACGGCCCGCTCTCCGATGCCATCGGGCGCAAGCGCGTCATGAGCATTTCGCTCATCGTTTTCTCGATCGGCTCGCTCGGTGCGGCGCTCGCCGTCAATCTCCCAATGCTGTTTGCCTTCCGCGTGCTCCAGGGGCTCAGTGCGGGCGGGGCGACGATCGTCTCTCGCGTCGTGATTCGCGACCTCTACGGAGGCGGCAAAGCGCAAAAGCTCATGAGTCAGGTCATGATGATCTTCGCCCTCGCGCCCGCGGCGGCGCCGATCTTCGGCGGCTGGATCCTCCTGCTCGGGCCGTGGCGCTGGATCTTCGGGGCGATGCTCCTTTACGCGCTCGTCACGCTCGTGATCATGCTTATTGTCATCCCCGAGACGCTCCTTCCCGAGAAGCGCCAGCCCTTCAACGCGAAGGGCATCCTCACATCGCTCGGGCGCGTGCTGCGCTCGCCGGTCATCTGGCGCCTCTCGCTCGCTCTTGGCCTTGCAAGCCAGGCAGACTTCATCTTTATTTCGGCAGCCCCGATCATTGTTCCCGACGTGATGCACCTCGGCGAACAGGACTACTGGGTGCTGTTCATCCCGATCATCGCGGGCATGATCCTCGGCAATTACCTCGTGGGGCGCCTCGCCTTCGTCATGAGCCGTTCGCGCCTCATCACGATCGCCTTCATCACCGCGGTTCTCGGAGGGGTGCTCTCGGTGCTCATTCCCATGCTCACCCCCGAACTCACCTCGCAGTTCGGCGTGTGGCACCTTCTGGTCATGATTGGCCCGGGCCTTCTTGGCATGGGGGCGGCGCTCATGATGGCGCCCGTGCAGCTCGAGGTTCTCGACATGTTCCCCGAGGAGCGCGGCGCAGCGACGAGCTTCGCGACGTTCGTGAACCTCATCGTCGCCGCGATCGCCTCCGGCGTCATGGTGCCGATGCTCGGCGCCGATCTAGTGAAGCTCGGTATCGGCGGGCTCGCTCTTTCGGCCGGCGGTGCCGTCTTCTGGTTCGCGCACGTGCTCATCGCCCGCCGCGCGCAGGCCTAGTTGTACTGACCGGGGACGTTGGTCAATCGCGAGAACGGCGGCTGGTTGCCGCAGGCGGTGTGTGGCCGGTGATGGTTGTAGTAGTGCAGCCAGCCGTCGAGCTCGCCCCGGCGTTCGGCCTCTGAGGTGTAGCAGCGGGCATAGGCCCAGCCGTCGGCCAAGGTGCGGTGGAAGCGTTCGATCTTCCCGTTGGTCTGCGGACGATACGGACGGGTGCGCTTGTGCGTGATCCCGAGTTCGGTGCAGGTGTCTCGCCACAGGTGGGACCGGTGGCGCCGCCATTGTCGGACAGGACTCGCTCGACGCTCACACCGCGGGCGTTGACCCACTCGACAGCCCTCACTAGGACCGCGGTGGCGGCGATGGCGGTTTCGTAGTCGTGGATCCCGGCGTAGGCGACACGGGAATGGTCGTCAATGACGGTATGGACGTAGGTCTTGCCCATCAACGGGTCCCGGTACTTGTTCTTCTGCTTGTCCGGGGTGACGTGGAGTGAGTGCTGCATTGGCATGAGTCATGGCGGCATTCCCTTCGGTCGCAGCGACCATCCCGAAGGGTGCTTTTCAGTGGCTCTGGGTGTAGTGGCGCAGCGCTTGGGCGGCGAAGCCGGCGGCTTCTGCACCACCGAAAGCGGGATGGAAGTCTGGGTTGGTGGCGTAGAGGTTGGCCATGCCAGTGAGCATGGCGCGGGTCTTGTCCAGGTCGCCAGCATGCCCGGGCGTCCCGGGGATCTGGGCGAACCAGGCGGCATGGGCGGCTGCGTGCTGTTGGGCCCGGTCGCTTAATGGGGAGATACCCGACTGGTGGAGTTCGCCCCACCGCGCCAGGAGCTGTTCGGCGTCGGCCTGGAACTGACGTTGCTGGGTGAGGTTCTTGCTATGCCACCACCGGTTGGACTGCTCGAAGACCACGCGTCCCCATCGTTGGGTCACCTCGGCCTCATAGCGGTCGTTGAAGCCTTCGAGTACCATGTCCATCCGCGGTTGGCGTCCCTCGCGTCGCATCGTCACGGTGTGCTCGACGGACGCGATACGACGTTCCAGCGCTTCCCGCTCGTGCTCGAGGTGTACCAGGTGCGCCTCGAGGGCGGTGATCTCCTCGTCTGGGTTCGCGTCGCTTGCCAGCGCTTCGCCGATCGCACCCAGGGCCAGGCCGGCTTCACGCAGGAGCAGGATGCGTTGCAGGCGTGCCACGGCGACAGGTCCGTAGTAGCGATAGCCGTTCGCGCCGATCCGGTCCGGGACGAGCAGGCCGATCTGGTGATAGTAACGCAATGTCCTGGCGCTGATGCCGGCGCGGTCAGCGAGTTCTTGAACGGTCCACTCCACCATCTCGGCCTCTCTCGTCAGCGGGCTGGCATTGTCAGACCCAACTGTGGCAGTGCCACGGCCAGGATCTCGGAGGCGGGCGTGGCCACGGCCCTGGCGGGTGACTGTCCGGTGACCTCCCGATAGGCGGATACGAAGCGTGCCCCGGCAGCGTAACCGGCCCCGGTGGGCAGCCCGACCGGTGTTGCGCCGAACAGGCAAGCGCTCGGATCGCCCAACACCCAAGCCGCGAAATCCTGCATGCCAGTCACGTCCAGGCCTTCGGTGACGCGGCGCAGCACCTCGTCACTGGTACGGGTCTGGTCGCTGACGAAGTGCGTGAATCCCTGCTCGCCCACGAGGTCGGCGGCGAACAGGTCCGCGAGACCCTCAGCCACTACGTGCTCGCCAACCGTGACCGTCTGCGGGTTCCACACCACGCCTCCGGGCGAGTACCGCACATTGTGGTGGAGCTCGTGCAGGGCGATGCCCTCCAACCGCGCCAGAACCTCGTCGGTGGGCCAGATCGTGATGGCGATGTACCCGCTGATCCCACTGAAGGCCGACAGGCCGCGGATCTCATCCATGAAGTGCTTGTTGGTGGGATCCCCGAGCACGAGCAACACCGTCAGGTCAGGCATCGTCACAGTCGGATCGGCAGCGTTCAGCTCCCGCAGCCCCGTTTCGAGCGCTCGCTCGACACGGCCCCAAACATCGGCGCGTTCCAAAGCGTCGACCGCGCCGAGGATCTTGTCTGCCGCTACGGAGGGTCCGAAACCGAAGTTCTGGCTGTGAACCGCGGCCAGATCAGGTCCACCGGGAATGAAGGAGTACATTCCCGCCATCGGCTCCCACAGCCTGCGAGCTGCGTCCTTCCACTGCTCCGGAGAACTGCTCACCATCTCCCGCATCCCAGCGGCACTGTCAATCATCGTCACTGTCATGCCCACGACGCTAAACATTGACGCTGCGTCAAGGTCAAGCTCCTGACCGCCGATCAACGTTTCCGGTCAGTACACTTAGTACACCTAGTCCACGAGACTGGCGGCGTGCTCGCGCAGATATTCGCGCAGGTACGGCAGCGCAAAATCAACGCGACCACGCCCAGCTTCGACGATCATTTCGGCATCGATAAGACGCCTGCGGTAGTTGCTGACGTAGGAGTCTGAGCGACCGAACCGTGCCTTGAGATCGGCGATTTCCGTAGGGCCGTCGTCTCGAGCCATAAAGATGAGAAACGAGCGATCAACATCGGAAAGGTCTGCCAACGCCGGCTCGTGAACGAGTTGGCCGAGTTTTCGTCGGGCCTTCTCTGCCCCTCGTTCGGCAGCTTCTCGCGTGATACTCCTCCCCTGAGCTTCGCGAAACGCCCACTGCCCGACGAGCTGGATCATAAAGGGGTAGCCCTGGCACGAGTTGACCGCGGTCTGGAGTGCTTCTTCCGTCCAGGTGATCTCTGCTTCGGCTAGCGGACTCTCGAGCGCCAGGCGCACGTCATCGTCCGATACCCGGTCGAGTTCAATTCTTTCGGCACGGCGCAAGAACGTGATGGGGTTTGGACCTTCACTCTCGCTCGTTCGGCTGGAGAGCAACGGTTTGATCGCCGAGGGGGTCCCGGCCATCGCGACAGCGATGTCTTTTCCCTCGCGCACAAGGTGCTGAACGGTCGCACCGAACTCGATCAGTTCATCGGTGCGTTGGTGGTGCATTTCGTCGAGGGTAATGAGCACGCCGCTCGCGGGCTGTCCCGCAGAGCGATCGAGATCGGCCTTGTACGCGAGGTAGTCATCGAGGGCATTGCGCAAGGAATACGACGTTTCCGAGATTGAGGAGGAGTCCCAGGTGACAGAGCCGCCAACGCCGAAGATAGAGAGCCCTAGGCCCTTGAGTTGCGAGCGCTGACGTGCCAAACGGCGAATGATCTCGCTGCGGATGCGCTCCACAAAGCCCTGTGTTGCCGTCTCACTTATGACGAACCACCCGCGCTCCTGGGCTGTGTCCTCGAATGCGTTGAGAAGCACGGTCTTCCCGATGCCCCTTGGACCCACAATGAGCGAGATGCGTTCGTGAGCTCCGGGACCGTCATCGAGCGCGAAGGCAAAGTTCTGTACCGCTTCGTTGCGACCGACAAGAAGCGGGGGAGTAGCGCCGAGGGTTGCGCGGAAGGGGTTGCGTGCACCGGTCATACCTCAAGAGTAGGCCGCGGCGCCTATGAAGATCTATGAGTTTTATGAATTGCTTTGAAATTTATGAAATTTATGAAAAGTAGGGCCGGGGTGGCGGCCACAGAGCATCAGTAGGCGAAGCCCGCGAACGCGCCGCTGATCTCCTCGCGACTCGCGCCGGCGGCGAGCAGAACCTGGAGCAACAGCCGTGCCTTGTGCGCGCTCAACATGCCGGCCATGCACGCGCCCGAATTGATGAGATCCACTTCCGCACCCGGGTAGGAGTAGTGGTAGGTCGACGTGCCGCCCTCGGGGATTCGCGTCGCGACAACGATCTGGATGCCGCGCTCGCGGGCTTCGCGCACGAGCGGCATAACAGCCTCGGGCACGTGCCCCATCCCCACGCCATTGATCACGATCCCCGCCGGTGGCTCAGGCTGATGCACGAGCGCCCCGAGCGCCTCGCCGCGATCAAAAAGGCCCGTCCCAATGAGAGGCACGGAGGGAAGCTCGGCGGGCACGGTGGGCATCACGCAGTCCGACGCTTCCAGCGCATACATCGCGCGGATCCCCTCCTCGCTCACGAGCGCAAGGGGACCTGAAGGCTCCGAATCGAACGCGTCGATGCTTCGAGAGCTGACCTTCGTGACGCGATCGGCGGCGTGCACGAGCGCATCGAAAACCGCGAGAACGCCGAGGCCGCGCGCCTGCTCGCTCGCGGCGGTAACGATCGCGTCGTGAAGGTTCGCGGGCCCATCCGCGCCGGGGGCATTCGCGGGGCGCATCGCGCCTGTGACAACAAGGGGCGTATCGAGGTTCCAATAGCGATTGAGCAAGAACGCCGTCTCTTCGAGAGTGTCGGTGCCGTGAGTGAGCACGATGCCGCGAAAGCCGGCGTCGGACCCTTCCCGTGCCACCCGCAGAACCTCCCGCACGTGCGCGAACGTGACCGAGGGCGAACCCACGTTCGCGATTTCCCGAAACTCCAACTCGATGCCGGGGATGGGGAACATGCTCGCATCTGGCTGTGCCGCGGGTGAGGCGTGCCCACCCGGCTGGTTTTGGCTCATGGCGATCGTGCCGCCGAGGCCGAGAACAAGAATGCGGGTGGTCGCGGTCATGGGTGCTCCTATGCGTGCCGGTGCGCGTGAGATCAGTGTAGAACCGAGCCGGCCGGTGACTCTCCGTGAACGGTGATGTAGCGGTGTTAGCCTCACCGGAGCTTGCGAAATGTGGTTCAACGGCGAACCGAGCACACCCGACGAAGGAAGTGGTTATGTCCTCATCCGCCCGCTCCGCACTCAATCCCAGCTCGCGTGCCGCACACCTCGAGAAGCTTGCCGCGACGAGCGCCAACAACCCCCTCGATATCTTCATCGTTGGTGGCGGCGTTAACGGTGCCGGTGCCGCCTTTGATGCGGCAACCCGCGGCCTCAGCGTTGGCATCGTCGAGATGAACGACTGGGCAAGCGGCACGAGCTCGCGCTCGTCGAAGCTCATGCACGGCGGCCTCCGCTACCTGCAAATGCTCGATTTCACGCTCGTTGCCGAGGCCCTTCGCGAGCGCGATCTGCTCATCTCAAAGACCGCCCCGCACCTCGTGAAGCCCATCAGCTTCATGTTCCCCATGAAGAACTTCTTTGAGCGCGGGTTCATTGGCTCGGGCATTGCCCTCTACGACGCGATGCAGATCGGCCACCGCGAGGTCCCGATCCACAAGCACGTCTTTTCCAAGGGCCTCGCGAAGGATTTCGCGGGACTCGACCCCGAAAAGAATTCGGGCGCGATCGAGTTCTACGATTCGCGCATGGACGACGCGCGCTTCGTCGCGATGCTCGTGCGCTCCGCCGTAAACCTCGGCGCCGCCGCCGCGAACTACACGAAGGTTACGCGCTACCTCAAAGACGGTGGTCGCGTCGTGGGCGCTGCCATCACGGACCTCGAGACCGGCAACGAATACGAGGTGCACGCGCGCGAGGTCATTCTTGCTGGTGGCGTGTGGACCGGTGAAGAACAGGATCGCGCCGGCGCCGATTCAGGGCTTCAGGTGCTCGCCTCGAAAGGCATCCACATCACGGTTCCGCGCGAGGCGATTGAAGCGAAGGACAATACGGGCATCATCACGCAAACCGAGAAATCGGTGCTGTTCATCATCCCGTGGGACGAATACTGGCTGATCGGCACGACCGACACCCCGTGGAAAGAGGACGTCTCGGTGCCCACCGCGACAAGCAGCGACATCGACTACGTACTCGAAAAGGCCAACGACGTGCTTCGCCGCCCGCTCACGCGCGAGGACGTCATCGGCGTCTACGCCGGCTTGCGCCCCCTTCTTCAGCCCGTGAAAAAGTCCGACGGTGCCTCGACGAAGGTGTCGCGCGAACACACGGTGATGGAGGTCGCACCGGGCCTGAGCGCGATCGCCGGTGGCAAGTACACGACCTACCGCGTCATGGCCGAGGACGTCGTCGACTTCGCCCTCCGCGGGACCCCCGATGCCCCGAAGACCAAAACTCGCGACATCCCCGTCATCGGTGGTGCCGGCTACGAGGAGATGCGGGTGCGTGCAACCGCGCTCGCGGGGAAGTACGGAATCGACGAGGTGCGCCTCGAGCGCCTCCTCTTCCGTTACGGCTCGCTACTCGAGGAACTGTTTGCCCTCATGGACGAGAACCCCGAGCTCGCGACACCGCTCACGGACGTCCCTCGCTACCTTCGCGCCGAAATTGTGTACGCCGCCCGGAGCGAGGGCGTGCTTCACCTCGCCGACGCCCTCATGCGCCGCACGCGCCTCGACTACGAGACGCGTGATCGCGGCGTGAGCGCTGCTCGCGAGGTCGCGGAGATCCTCGCGGACGAACTCGGCTGGGACGAGGCGCGGCGCGAGGCCGAGATCGAGGCGTACTCGGCGTTTATCGCCGCCCGCCTCGAGGCAGAGCACACGACGAGCGATGCCGAAGCCGCTGCCCTCCTCGAGAACGTTCGCGAAATTCCCGCACGCTAACCATCGCGCGCGAAAGCGCACCCACGATTAAGCGCGGGCAGCGGTGCCCGCGGGAGCCGAAAGGACCGCTCATGCCAGAGACCTCAGACCAGAAATACATTCTCGCCATCGACCAGGGCACAACGAGCTCGCGCGCGATGGTGTTCGACCACGACGGCCATGCGGTGTCGCAGGCCCAACTCGAGCACAAGCAAATCTTCCCGCGCTCAGGGTGGGTCGAGCATGATCCGATGGAAATCTGGAGCAACACCCGTGAGGTCATCGCGCTCGCACTGAACAGGGCTGAAGTGAACCGGGATGACCTGGCAGCCGTCGGCATTACCAACCAGCGCGAGACCGCGGTCGTGTGGGATAAAAACACCGGCAAGCCCGTGTATAACGCGATCGTGTGGCAAGACACGCGCACGGCGCGAATCGTGCACGAGCTCGCGGGCGAGGAGGGCGTGAACCGGTTCAAAGAGGTCACCGGCCTGCCGCTCACGACGTATTTCGCGGGCCCGAAGGTCAAGTGGATCCTCGACCACGTCGAGGGCGCGCGCGAGAAGGCCGAGGCGGGCGATCTGCTCTTCGGCACGATCGACACGTGGCTTTTGTGGCACATGACGGGCGGAACGAAGGGCGGCGCTCACGTCACCGACGTCACGAATGCCTCGCGAACCCTCCTCATGAACGTGCACACGCTCGAATGGGACGAGGATATTGCGCGCGAGATGGGAATCCCCATGTCGATGCTCCCCGAGATCCGCTCGTCGTCCGAGGTATACGGGAAGGGCCGCAAGCGTGGCCTCCTCACGAACGTGCCGATCGCGGGCATCCTCGGCGACCAGCAGGCGGCCACGTTCGGCCAGGCATGTTTTGAGAAGGGCACCGCGAAGAACACGTACGGCACGGGTAACTTCCTCCTCATGAATACGGGGACCGAGGCGCTCTCTTCAGAGAACGGCCTGCTCACGACCGTGCTCTACAAGCTCGGCGACGCCGATCCCGTCTACGCACTCGAGGGTTCGGTTGCCGTCACGGGCTCGCTCGTGCAGTGGATCCGCGACAGCATCGGCCTGATCTCGAGCGCGAAAGAGGTCGAAGAACTCGCGACAAAGGTCGACGATTCGGGTGGCTGCTTCGTCGTGCCCGCGTTCTCGGGTCTGTTCGCTCCTTACTGGAAGGACGATGCTCGCGGGGCGATCGTGGGCCTCACCCGCTACGTGAACAAGCACCACATTGCGCGTGCCGTTCTCGAGGCCACGGCCTACCAGAGCGCCGAGCTGATCGACGCCATGAATGAGGATTCAACGGTGCCGCTCAAGGAGCTTCGCGTCGATGGGGGCATGACCGTGAACGAGACCCTCATGCAGTTCCAGGCCGATATTCTCGGCGTGGACGTGATTCGCCCGAAGATTATCGAGACGACAGCGCTCGGGGCCGCGTATGCCGCCGGTCTCGCCGTGGGCTTTTGGGATTCGACCGATGACCTCGAGAAATATTGGGAAGAGGACGTCCGTTGGAGCCCGTCGATGGACGACAAGACGCGCGAGCGGAGCATGCGCCTGTGGCGCAAGGCCGTGGAGCGCACCTTCGACTGGGTCGATGACGACGTCGAGGACGCCTTCGACCACGAAGGCTAATCGTTCTCGGGCGCGACGCGTGAAAGAAGAACGAGGGCCTCGTTGTGGGTGCTGTGCGGGAACATGTCGATGAGACGTGCGCGTGCGATGCGGTAGTTCGGCATGCGCGCGAGATCCGCGGCGAGCGTTTCCGGGTTGCAGCTCGAATACGCGATGGTGTGAACCCCCGAGCCGTTGAGGAAGGTCGCGAGTGCCTCGCCGATGCCGCGCCTCGGCGGGTTCACGACGACCGCTTCGGGCAGGTTCGGCTGATGCCTTGCCCACTCGGTTGCGTCGGCGGTCTCGAAGCGCACGCGAACGTGAGCTTCGGGGGCGGTGTGGGGTCCGACGGCGCCCGCGAAACCCTGCCGCTTCGCCGAACCTTGTGCGCTTTCGATCGCCTCATCCGTGATTTCGATGCCCGTAATGTCCATGTGCGCGCCGCGGGCGCGTGCTTCGTGGGCGATGCCGAGGGCGAAGCCGCCCACGCCGCAGTAGAGGTCCCATGCGGTGCGGGCGTCCGCGTCGAGAATCCAGCGTGCGACCTGGGCGTAGAGTTCGCTCGCGACGGCGGTGTTCGTTTGCGTGAAGGAGCGGGGGAGCACGTCAACGTCGATATTGCCAAGTGGGAGGCGTAGACGATCGGCCCCCGCGAGGTGAATCTCTTCAGGTCCCTCGATGAGGGCCTCGTGCTCGGGATGGATGTTGGCGCTCACAACGCTCACGCGAGGATCAAGGAGCGTGAGGTGTTCGCGGAGCCTTTCGAGTGCGGAAGTGCTGCGCAGGACGAGGCGCACCATGGCTTCCGTTGGTGTTGCGGTGACGAGCACGTATTTGATCTCGCCGCGACGTTTGTCGAGATTGTAGGGCGGCACCTGGGCGCGGCGAATGAGCGCGCGGGCACTTTCAAGAACCTCGGTGACAAGCGTGGGGTACAGCGGGCAATCGGCGAGGTCAACGCCCTCGTGTGAACCTGGAAAGGAGAAGACTGGGGCCGCCGCCGTGCCACGCACCATCATCTTCGCCTTCGTGCGAAACCCCCACGGTGCGCTCACGAGCGGCTCGTCCCACACGGTGGAAGGCGTCGCCACATCGGCGAGGAGTTCTGTGAGCTGTGCATGCGCCTCGCGAACCTGGACATCGTGCGGGGTGCGCATGAGGCTGCACGATTCGCATTGCCCGGCAGAAAAGTACTCGCAGATCCCGCTATCGGGGGTGATCCGAGGGTGCGGTCGTGTGGCCATGAACTAGCCGATGACGTCGAGCTGGGCGTTGTCCTTACAAATGCTCGTCACGGAATACATGGCGCCACCGAGTTCGAATTGATCCCCAACCTGGAGCGGACCGAACTGCTGCTTGCCGCCGCCCTGGTTAATCGTGAACGTCGCTTCCGAGGAGCCGCCGTTTTCCTTCCACCCGTTGTACGTGAACGAGCCGTCGAAACCCTCGAGCGCTGGATCAGGGGCACCGTGCAGCGGGATCTTCACCATGCCCTCGTCGCTGCAGGAATCGCCGAGCTCGGCATGATCGAGGCCTCCGGCGGTGATCTCGGGGACCGGTGGCGCGTCCCCGTCGCCCTCGGACTCATTGATCACGACGCTCGGGCCGCCACCGTCGCTCGCCGCGGGGGCACTCGACGTGGAGGGCGAAGCCTCCGGTTCGTTGGAAGAACCGCAGCCCGCGAGAGCAAGGGCAAGGCAGCTGCATGCCGCGAGTGCCCGCAGCGAGGTGGAAACACGCACGAATGTCCTCCTAGGGTGAAATGAGACGAGTACCAGGTTAACCGCCTCGGCTCCGCGCGAGGTGGACGTCTCACCGCGGTACGGTGGTGGACATGGCAGACTCACCGCGAGACACGACCCGCCCGGGTGCACCGAGCCCCGCGACCCTCGCAGGGCGTACGCGCGCAAAGCGAGAAGTACGCGCGGTGGACTACGACGCTGTCCCCGAGCTCGCGCGGCGCAGAGCAGCGGGGGAGGATCTCGCGGATCTTCTCGCCGAAGCCGAACAGAGGTGCGAGGCACAGCGCCACCAGGCCGAGGAGGCGGCACGAGCGCCGCGCGCAAGCGCGGATGAAACGGAGACACTCGAGATCGATCGAGGCTTCAGTGCGCCTCCCGCAGGCGCCGTCGTGACTCTCAACCCCACTGACCCGCGCCCCTTTACGCGCCCGCTGACCGTGCGCGAAGAGGAGGTTCGCACAGTGTCAGGAGCGAGCCTCGCGCGCATCACCCACGACATCATCGTGCTCACCGTTGCTGATCCCGAGGATGCGTGGACGAGCGACAACGGCGCGAGCGACCACTTCCAACGCGGCGACTGGACCGTGCAGGTGAGGCGCTCCGATAATCACATCATCGGCGCGTTTCCCACGGCCTACGCCCTCTCGGTTCGACCCGAGGACGTCGACTCGTTCGATCCTGCGGATTTTGCGGGGCCGAGTAATCGTAAAAAGCAGGGCACGCGCCATCCCGGCGATCGCGCCACGCTCAAACGCCGACTCGAAGAGCACGGTTTCGTGGTCACCACCTCGGGCGCGACTCACGGCAAAATCACCCATCCCGACCTCCCGGGATTGTTCGCCCCGTGGGCCTCGACCCCGAGCGACAGGCGCCACCCGCAACTCGTGACGGCCCAGGTGAAACGGATCTTTGGGATCGATATTCGCGAGGCGCCGTCGGAACCCTGAGTCATCTTTGTACACATTCTGAGATTCGGCTGCGTGTTGCGCGTTACATGCTTATGATCAAGCGCAACCCTTAACTGGGCTGCGCGTCACAGTCGTGGCGCGGGATCGTCACTACCGAAGAGGTGTCGGGTGAGATTCCCAGTACTCAAGCGCGCCGCCGCCGCATGCGTCGCAGCGTTCACAGCGCTCACGCTTACAGCCGCGCCCGTGGCCGCACAGCCGCACGGCAACGAGCCCCCAAAGGACCCGGCGCACGTCGAGTCCAACTCCAGCAAAGACCGGGTCGCCGTTCTCGTGACCCTCAAGAACCAGCCGGGATCGCCCTCCACAAACGGTGAAAACCGCAACCTGCGCGAGCAGATTCGCCTCATCAACACGTGGAGCAAGGCCTATGGCATCGAGGTCGACCGTCAGTTCGGCTTCCTCGTCAACGGCTTCTCGGCAACGATGCCCGCGGCCAACATGGCGAAGCTCCAGGCAGAGCCCGAGGTCGATTCCGTGCGTCGCGAGCGCCAGTACGAGCGCACCGAATACGAGGCGCGCGAAATGGAACAGGTCTCGGCGGCCTTCGACGACTATGGCGTGGACGGCTCCGGGATGGTCGTCGCCGTCATCGACTCGGGCGTCGACCCCACCCACGAAGACATGCGCATCGACGATGGCGTCGATACGAAAATCGACACGGTGAATCCGAACGGCAAGTTCACGAAGAAAATCCCCGAGGGCTACAACTACGCCGACGAAAACTACGAATTCTGGGATACAACGACGAGCCAGCACGGCATGCACGTCGCCGGAATCGTCGCCGCCAACGCCCCCGACGGCAAGAAAGGCGGGCTCGAGGGTGTCGCCCCCAACGCCCAGATTCTCTCGTTGAAGGTCTTCTCCAACGGCGCTAACCCCTACGCCTCCGACTCCGACCTCATCGCCGCAATCGAGGACGCCGTCAAACTTAAGGCCGACGTCATCAACCTCTCCCTCGGATCGACCAACGGCGTCAAGTGGGACTCCGACGGCTCGAACCTCGCCCTCAAGAAGGCTGAAGAGATGGGCGTACTCGCCGTCATCTCCTCGGGCAACGACGGGCTCAACTTTTCCGAAACGGGAGGAACCGACGACGCCCTCGGAAAGCTCGACGACGGCACAGTGGGCACCCCCGGCATCCAGGGCAACGCCCTCACGGTCGCCTCGGTTGACAACAACGTCGTCTCCACACCACGCGGCTTCTACAACGACGGTGAAGACCACCCCTTCGGCTACCAGCTCCAGATCGGCGAAGCGACGAACAAGCCCTACGAGGTCGCCTACCTGGGTCTCGGCAAAAAAGAGGACTACCCGGACGGCACTGATCTAAGCGGCAAGATTGCCCTCATCGAGCGTGGTGAAATCTCCTTCACCGAGAAGTTCCAGCGCGCGATCGACCACGGCGCCGCCGGCGTGCTCGTGTTCAACTCCGAAGAAGGCGGCGAGGCCTTCGCCGGCATGGCCGGTATCGAGGACTTCACGATCATCGGCGGTTCCCTCAAGCACTCGACGGGCGTCGCTATTCGCGATGCGATCGCAAAGGGCGGCGACACGCCCGTGACGATCCGCCTCACAAACGAGATTGGTTCGGAGGCGAATCCCACCGCGGCCCAGGCCTCCACGTTCTCCTCGTGGGGCACGACCCCCAATCTCGAGTTCGAACCCGAGATCGCCGGCATCGGCGGAAGCGTCTACTCGACGCTCAACGACAACAAGTACGGCACGAAGTCCGGAACATCCATGGCGGCCCCGAACATCTCGGGCATGTCCGCACTGCTCCTTGAGAACTACGCCGAACGCTACCCCGACCTCAGTGGCCCAGAGCGGCTTGCCCGTGCCCGCACGGCACTCATGAACACGGCGATCCCCGTGAAGAACGGCGAGCACGTTGCGCCTCCGCGTCAGGTCGGCGCGGGCCTCGCGCAAATGGCGAACGCCCTCGATACGAACGTGTACGCGACCGTCGACGGCGAGCCGGCCGTCGAGCTCAAAGAGGTCAACTCCGTTCGCGAATTCACGGTGACCCTCACGAACCACTCGGGCGAGGCGGTCACCTACGACATCCCCGCGCAGACCGTGCTCAACGAAACGAATGCCAAGGGAGAAGAGACGACGAGCGTGGTCTCCCACGAGAGCTTGCAGGCGTCGGAAAAGTCCGTGACCGTTCCCGCCAACGGCACCGCGAACGTGACCTTCACCCTCAAGCCCGACCTGAGCGCCGGAGACCACTTCATTGAGGGGTACGCGGTGCTCACCTCAAAAAGCGCGCCCACCCTTTCCGTGCCGTACTTCGGGTTCGTGGGCGACTGGAACGCGGAACCCATCGTGGCTGAGCAGGGTCACGGGTGGGACGCGCTCGGCGTGAAGAGTGAGGTCACGGGCCTTTCCACGACCCTCGACCTGTTCGGTAGTCCCTACCCGAGCACGCTGCCCGAGGGCGGCTGGCTCTCACCCAACGGCGACGGCACGCGAGACGAAGCCAGCGCGGCGCTTGCCATGATGCGCAACGCCGCGGATGTGGAATTCAGCGTCCTGACGGAAGACGGCAAGCCGCTCGTCGACCTCGGCGCCACCCACAGTGTTCCCCGCACCATCGCGGGTGACGTGCTCGAAGTCAAGAACAAGCTCGCCCCCGAAGGCTCGACCCTCATCAACGGCGGCACCTTCGACGGCCGCATGTGGGACCCGGCGAAGGGCGAATTCGTGAACGTCCCCGAAGGCCGCTACATCTACCGTGTGAAGTCCAGGCTTTCGGAAGACTTCGACTGGCAGACGGTCGATATGCCCTTCGGCATCGACGTCACGCCACCCGAAGTCAGCGTTGGCGAGCTTGAAAACGGCACCATCACCATCACGATCGACGACAAACTCTCGGGGGCCAACCCGTCCCTGTCCGTCATCGATGCCACGGGGGAGGGCCTCCCGGTCAAGGCCAACGGCGATGGCACCTACACCGTAACGGTCAAGGACGCCGAAGCCTCGAAGTACCTGTGGTTCATTGCTTCCGACAACGCCTACAACAAGGTGGAGTTCCGCAAGGTCCTCGTTGACGGCGACCCGCTCGTGCTTCTCAACACGAAGACCTACAACGATCCCGAATTCGTGTTCGGCAATGCCTCCGACGCATACGTGGACGGAAAGTTCCAGTTGAGCGGAACCGTCTCGAGCCAGGTGGCCAAGGTCGAGGTCGAAGGCAAGAGCTACGACATCACCAACGGTGGCTTCACGGCGCTCGTGGACGTGACCCCCGATGAGGAAAACTCGATCACGGCACGCGCCTTCAACGAGGCCGGCGAAGAGATCGACTCCGAAACCCTCACGTTCTACTACGATGCGCAACCGGCCGAGGTGGATATTTCCGCCTCAAACCTCGATGAGGATGGCCGCATCATCCCGAACGAGGATGGCTCCTTCACGATCAAGGGCACCATCAAGGATCCGGAGCCCTCCAACCCGGTCGCGAAGAAAGGTGGCCTGTGGGCCGGTGTGAACTGGGACTTCGTGGGCGCTGAACCCGATGGTTCGTTCGAGGTGACGACCTCCTCGGTGGAAGAAGAGGAACCGCTCTTCGTGCTCCAGGCAGGCGACAACGCCAACTTCACCTACCTCGTCGTGGAGATCTCGGGGCGCGTGAAAGGCTCCAAAGCCACCCCGACTCCCGAGTTCGAGAACCTCGAGTGCCTCCAGGGATTCGCGCTGTGCCTCGTGTCGCCCGAATCGGGTGACCTCAGTGAAGACGGCTCAACCTACACCCTGCGCGGCAAGGGCGGTCAGCCCGGCTCGACCGTCACCCTCACCCCCGGTGCGCGTGCCGAAGGCGAGCACATCGGTAGCCTCGAGCCCATCACGGCAACCGTCGGCGAGGACGGTACCTTCACCGCGAAGGTTCCCGTTGAAACCGGAGAGAACCACTACGAATACGTCGTGACGAACCCCGAAGGCGAGGTGAAGGGCCGCCAGATCCTCAACATCTGGTTCGACGTCAACGCGCCGACCGTGCGCTTCGACAGCCCGAACCTCGTGAACGGAACCCTCTTCACAAACAAGGACGAGGCAACGTTTGCGGGAACCGCGGAGGATGACGGTTGGGGCTATGGCCTCCGCGTCAACAACCAGCAGGCCGTGGACATCCACGTACCGAACGCGATCGGGCCCGAGGCGAACCGCCGCGAGTTCTCCGAGACAGTTGCGGTGGCGGATGGCGACACGATCCTCGTGACCTTCTCCGATTCGATCGGCAACACGAGGGTCGCCGCGATCCCCGTGATCGTTGACAAGGTCGCGCCCGAGGTGGCGATCGACACCGTTGCCGACGGCGAGCGCATTACCGACGGCCGCACCCTCACCGTGAGCGCTGCGGACCCGCACCTTGCGAGCCTCAACGCACGCTTTGCGGGTGCGACGGCCGACGGCAACCTCACGCGTGAATTCGTGAACGCGAGTGTTCCGCTCGATGCCGAGAAGGTGACCGTCGAAAACGTTCTCGTAGATGTCGATGAGGTTGACGACGGAGAGGATTCTAAGCCGCAAGCGGAGCATGCTGACGGTGTCGAAACACCCGCGGAGGACACGGTCACCCCGGGTGAAGGCGACGATGTGACCGCCGAGGGCACCCTCGCCGTTCCCGAAACGACGCATCTCTCGGGTGAACTCGAGACGTCGAGCTTGCCCGCAGGCCGCTATACCGTGAGCGCGACAAGTGCCGACTTCGCCGGCAATGAGGGTTCTGAAACACGCACCTTCGATGTTGACGCGGAGCCCGTGATCGAGGGCGAGGATGCGCTCTCCCTCACCGTGAACCGGAAGGACCTCGCGGACGATGAGGCGCTTGCTGCGCAGGTCCTTGAGCGGTACTCGGTCACGGATGACGGTGCCGTTCTCCCCGACGGGACCGTCGTAAAGGGCGACACGACGAGCCTCTCGCTTCGCGAGGGCACGATTCTCGCCCCCGGCGAGAACACCGTTGCTCTGGTAGCGACCGATGCTGCCGGACGCCAAGTGGTTCGCAATGTCAAGGTCACGATCGACCTGGAGCAGGTCACGCTGCACGCGGGCGACCTGAGTGCTACGTCGACGTTCCGCAGCGACGATGTGCTGACCGCAGATGTCGCGAGCGAGAGCGGCGTGCACACGATCGCGGTGTCGAACGCGTTCGGCCCGCTCGAGGCGACCTTCACACTGCCTGCTCCTGAGGGGTCGACCGTCGCGCTTGTGCGTGAGGACGGCACCGTGGAACCGATCGGCTCGACCTGGGCCGATGGCACTCTCACGTGGGCAGGCTCGTCGCAAGCGACCTATCGAGTGAGTGAGCCGGCGCGTACCGATGGTGGCGATGACGGCAAGGAGATCATCGCCCCTGCGAAGCCGGGTCCGAAGGGCGGCTCGGGCGATGCCGGTGCACGCCCCGATAAGCCGGGCGATTCCGGTCATGCGGAGGGCTCCGGTGGCAGCAGCGAGGGTGAGGGGCCGACGGCTCCCGGCAGCCAGCGCGGCAAGAATCCAAGTCGCGGCAAGGCGAACGGTGCATCGGGCTTCATGCCCCGCACGGGCACCGAGGTCGCAGGGCTCATGCTCGTTGGCGGTGCCCTCGTCGCTGGTGGCGCGGTGCTCGTGGTGAGTCGTAGGCGCGGCCACAGGTTGTAAGGCCGGTGCCTCTTGGGAGGGCCGCACGGGAGTGGATCCCCGGGCGGCCCTTCTTTTCCCTCCGGCCAGGGCAGCTTTGCCGCTTCGAATAAAAAGAGGGCGCCGGCTCGTCCCCACGAGCCGGCGCCGTATCCCTTTCCCCCGCGCTAGGGCTTCGAGTACGGATCCTCTCCTCAAAGGATCGGTACGCCGCTAACGCGTGAGTACATGTAATCGCCTCATTCTTCCCGGCCGCTGTATTCGGCCTAGCAAAATGCTGGGAGCGCTGCGCTTTACCTGCATGACTCGCTCGCCGAGTTGATGTTTGTGCTGGTAGCGCCGCGATTTTGGCGCTAGAGCCTGGGAATCGTGGTTGAGGTCACGGTAGGATTGCCGCGGTTCCTTACGAAACCTTTACACGAAGGCCCGGCGCCCCGAGGAGAATGCACGTGAATCAGCCCGTAAAACTCGACTGGCCCACTCCTACTACCGATGTTGAGACCTCGAAAATGCGGGCGGCGCTCGAGCGCCTTGCCGTTGCCGTTGCCGCCTCGAATGGCCTCGCTGAACCGATCGACCCCGAAGAATCCGGGGCCGATGTTCCCCCCGCTCTCAAGGACCTCGCAGATGAAATGGCGGGGGCACGCGTCGGGGAGGAGTTTGAACTGAATCTTCTGGCCGAGGAGCGCACCGACCTGGGGCCGTTCACTCTGCTGGACGAGCCAACGTCGTACTACCCCCTCTTCGAGACCGTTGACGACGCCGTGATTCTCACGCTCAATGATGAGGGTATCCCGGGTGGCGTGTGGTGGATCGACGAGGAGCTCGACATGCACCTGCTCGCCACGAGCCTCGACGAGTACGTGGATACCGTCACGCGTGCGATTGCCGCGCTCAGCCCCGAAGCTAGCAATCCGGGTGAGGATGTGTGGCGCGCCGTCACCGCGTCGCAGCGCTCAACGTTCACGGTGCTCGAATCGGTTGAGGACCTCTCCTCCCATGTCGAATTTGCTTCCGATGGTCTGAGCGCTCGCCTCGTCGCAGATCGGGCGTGATCGCGTGAGGCTCACGCGCACATCCACCTTCCAGCACGCTCCCGAAACGCTTGCTCGTTACCTCGACACCCATGCCGCGCGCACGCGTGTCGCGATTGCGGGAGCCTCGGGATACGACCGACGGTGTGGGCGTTGTTCAGGTCGTGGTTGAGCGCAGGGGAATGTAGCCCGCGATGATGACAGCCGCGAGCAGCGTGAGCGCCGCCCCGGTCGCCGTGAGCGGGGAGAGGTGCACGCTCGGGTCGAGCGCATCGAGCATGACCGATCCGATGATCTGGCCCGCAATCGCCGCGCCGCTCAGCACGAGCACGCCCGTGTACCGCACGAGGGCGGCGGAAGCGGCGATGTAGGTGAGGCCGATCAGACCACCGAGGTAGAGCACCGGATTGGTGGGAAACGCCCCACCCAGCGGGGTGAGCGCGAGGCTGACCGCCGCGGCTATGCCGAGCGCGAGTGAGCCGAGCGTAAAGTTTCCGAGAGCCGAAACGAGAAAACTTCCCGTGTGCGCCGTGACGATGCCGTTGGCTCCCGTTTGGAGGCCGACGCCTATGCCCGCGAAAAACGGCAGGATCAGGTTGAGCCACGGGACGGCATTCGTGAGCCCGGAGGCAAGCGCCAAGGCGACGCTCACGACCATGAGGGCTGAGCCGACAAGGCGTGAGGTGCTCAAGCGACGAGGCTCACCGGGGCCGAAACCTCCGCGGTCAAGAGCCGCCCCAGCGAGAGTTTGCCCCGCAACGACGCTCACGATGAAGAGGGCAACCCCGAGCACGCCGACCGTGAGGGACTGGGTGAAAACAAGGAAGGCGCCGCCAAGGCCGCCGATCGCATACCGCCAGTCGAAGCGACCCGTCGCGAGGTCGCGCGCGTATTCTCGCGCCGCACGTCGCTCAGCGGGCAGAGCAAGCACGATCACGAGAAGCCCAAGGCAGCCGATACCGAAGCTCACGAAGGCCGCGAGATAAGGGCTCTCGAGCTGGCCCGCAAGATCGGCATTAATACGGGACTGGAGTGCGGCGAGAACGCCCCCTGCCATAATGATGGCGATGGCCCACCACGGCGCGCGAGGTGTGGCGACTTCCCCCTGGTGCTCATCTGCCACTTCTGTTTGCGTACTCATGTGCACCATTGTCTCGCGCAGAAACTCCCCGCAAAAGAGGACGCGAGGGTGGCAGGCAGGCGTCGGACCCCTACGATGGGGGTATGGAACTCGATCCCGGTTATTCGAACGTACGTGTGGGCGTCAAGGCGATTATTGTGCGCGGAACAAGCGTGCTGTTCAACGAAAACATCGATGTTCACGGCAACCGCGTGTTCGTGCTGCCCGGCGGCGGGCAAGAACACGGCGAAAGCCAGGTTGAGGCACTCAAGCGGGAGTGCGAGGAGGAGGTTGGCGCGGCCGTGCGTGTCTACGATCTCGCGTGTACGTTCGACCTCATCAGCGCGAAGGTGGGCCGCCACCGCGACTCAGGGCAAGTGTTCCACCAGCAAAATCTTCTCTTTTGGTGCGACCTCGAGCCCGGTAGTGAACCGCGCATGGGGGAGGGCCACGACCCGCACCAGGTGGGCGTCAAGTGGATCGAGATCAATGACCTCCACACCGTCGACGTTCGACCGCGCGAGGTTGGCGAGTGGCTCCAAGCAGATCCGAGTATCCGTCCGCGAACGCTCGGCACGATCCGCGAGCAGTCACTGTAGGGGCGGGGCCGACGTTCGCCTGCCGCACGTGGTGCAACAACAAAAAGGGTATTCCCGAAGAAGCATTTTTCTCGAACGATGATGAGGAGCAATCGTGGCTATTTCGCGAGACTTCGCCCACGGCATTCCCAAGGCTGAGCTTCACCTTCACCTCGAAGGCACTCTCGAACCTGATCTCAAGCTCAAGCTTGCGAAGAAGAATGGGATCGATATCGGTCAGGAGACCGTCGAAGAGGTCGAGGCCTCGTATCAGTTTGATTCGCTCACGTCGTTCCTCGCCGTGTACTACCCGGCAATGAACGTGCTTCAGGATGAGGACGATTTCTACGCGCTCGGCTCGGCCTACTTTGCGCGGGCGAAAGAGAATGGCGTTGTGCGCGCCGAGTGCTTTTTCGACCCGCAGGCGCACACCTCGCGCGGGGTCGAGCTCGAAGCTGTGATCCGCGGCTACTACCGCGCCGTCGAGGAGGCCCGTGAGAATGGCCTGAGCGCGGATCTCATCCTGTGCTTCCTTCGCGACATGTCGGCGGATTCGGCACTTGAGACCCTTCGTGCGGCGCTTCCGTACAAGGACATGTTCGTGGGCGTGGGGCTCGATTCTGATGAGCGTGACAACCCGCCGCAGAAGTTCGCCGAGGCGTTTGACCTCGCACGTGAGAACGGCCTTCGCGTGACAATGCACTGCGATATCGACCAGGTCGGTTCGATCGACAACATCCGTACCGCGCTCACGGAGCTTGGTGCCGAGCGCCTCGATCACGGCACGAACATCATTGAGGATCCCGAGCTCGTGAAGCTTGTGGTGGAGAAGGGGATCGGCCTGACGAGCTGCCCCATGTCGAACTCCTTCGTGACGGAAGAGATGAAGGGCGAGGAGATTGTGGAGCTGCTCGGCCGCGGGGTGAAGGTTTCGATTAACTCCGACGACCCTGCCTACTTCGGTGGTTACATCGCGGATAACTTCCTTACGCTTGCGGAAAAGGAAAGCCTCACGAAGGAACAGGTTGCACAGCTCGCGCGGAACTCGATCGAGATTTCGTGGGCCGAGGATTCGGAGCGTTCGGCGATGCTTGATTCGCTCGAGGAGTTCGTCGCCGCGAACTGAGTGCAAAAAGCTGCAAACATCCAGAGCCCTACATTCGAGAAAGTCACCGGGCCCCGTTGCGTCCCAGGTGCGGAAAATGCTCTAGATTCGACTAGATATTGCATCTACACTCGAGGCATGAAGACGATTTCAGTGGCCGAACTCCGGCAGAACCCCACACGCGCGCTCGATGATGCGGCTGCTGGGCAAACCTATGTCGTGACCAAACATCACCGCCCCTGGGCGCAGCTTGGCCCGCTGGAAGAGAACGGCTCCCTACCTTTAGCGCCGGCCCGCGATCGAGGTCCGGTCTCGTACGATGATTGGCCCGATCGGCCGGCCGCTCCGCAATCAGAGATAGACGAACTCGTCGATTGGGCGAGAGGCGACCGGTGACGAACTACCTCGACACTTCGGTGGCGGTAGCGGTGCTCGAAGGAAACGTGCCGGCGCGAGCGTGGTTTAAAGAAGCCGTTGGAGGTCGCGGAGTGGTCTCTTCCAGGCTTCTCCAAACTGAGTTAACTCGAGTGCTGCGGCGTCAGGGACGGCCGGTACAGGAGCGAGAATTGCTTCTCCGCTATGTTGACGTCGCGCCGATTACTGACGCAGTGCTCTCGATCGCTGAGGCGTTACCGCAGAACGTTCGTTCGCTTGATGCCATTCATCTTGCGACTGCCCTACAGTTGGGCAGTGCGGTCACCGTAGTGAGCCACGATAAGCAAATGCTCGCTGTTGCCCAGGACTTGGGCCTCACCGTATGCGATCCTTTATCCGCGTAAAGGGTCAACGACCTCACCCCCACTGCAATGTATACACAGGTCAGGTGCCTTTTTTGCACCGTGACGCGGTGGCGACGTGCGAAGATTAAATTTGCCTGCATACCGCAGGGTTCGGAACTTCACTGAGATTAAGGGAGTCGCGCATGAGCGTTGAGGCGCAGCCTGGCGCACACGAGCGACCCTATAGCGTGCGCCACGAGATCACGCAGGGCGCGCTCCTGATTCTCCCCGCAGGCCTCGGCATGATCCCGATCGGGATCGCCTTCGGCCTTCTTGTGGTGCAGTCGGGGCTCCCGTGGTGGATGGCGCCCGCCCTTTCGTTTTTCGCGTACGCGGGCTCCCTCGAGCTTCTGCTCATCACACTCATCACGTCGCTTACGCCGCTTGTGACGATCGCGGCGGCATCGTTCTTCGTGAACTTCCGCCACGTGTTCTACGCGTTCAACTTCCCACTCAAGGTCGTGAAGAACCCGTTTTTGAAGTTCTACGCGATGTATTCGCTCACCGACGAAATCTTCGCGGTCACGGTCGCGAACCCGAAGGGCTGGACGCAGCCGCGCGTGATCTCGGCAGGGGCCGTACTCCAGATCTGCTGGGTGGGTGGCGGCCTCATGGGGGTACTGCTCTCGAGCTTCATCCCCTTCCAGATCCGCGGCCTGAGTTTCGCGCTGTGCGCCCTGTTCATCACGCTGACCCTCGATGCGTGCCGCACGAAACAGGAGATCCCGTCACTTCTCCTCGGCGCTGCCGCCTTCGGCCTCGCGCTTCTTTTACTTCCTAGCCAGCCGATCTTCGCGGCGATGATCGGCTTCGTCGCCACCCTCGCCGCGCGCTACACGATCGCCGTGCGCCTCACGAGGCCACTCCCGGCAGAGATGGAGAGCGACGATGCAGCTTGACATCCCCTTCTGGTACCTCGCCTCGGTTCTCCTCATCGCCTTCGCCGTGACCTTCACGCTGCGCGCGCTCCCGTTCGCGATTCTCGAACCACTGCGCAAATCGCAATTCGTGCGCGTCATGGCCGTGTGGATGCCCGCGGGCATCCTCGTGATCCTCGCGCTCGCGACCTTCAAGAGCACCCTCGCCGAGGAACCCGGCAGCGTCATTCATTTGCTCATTGCTTCGGCCGTCACGATCGCTGTGCATCTTCTCTTTGGGCGCCGCACCCTCGTGAGTGTCGCCGCGGGCACCCTCGCATTCGTGCTCCTCGTGAACTTCTTCTAAACAAAGCGTTGGGGCGGCAGGGCGCCGCGGAGGCAGGAGCGCTCTCGGCTCGGTTGCGTGGTTCGGTGCGTGCAAAAATGTCCGACGGTAGCCCGGCAACCGTCGGACCTAATTGAACCCAAACCGTTTGCGAATAACCCCGTAGGTGGTGCGGATAAACCGGTGCGCACCCGGCCCGCGTGCGCTGAGCCCGATGCTCATGGGGGTGCGTCGATAAGCCCGATACGCGGGATAGTTGTGCGCCTTGAGGTAGGCGAGAAGTTCGCGGCCCTGAGCTTTTGCCTCGGGAGTTTTCGCGAGCACGGCGAACGTGAGCGACACGCTCGTGATGATCGTGAGGTAGTGAAGCAGGTAGCGGCGGAGCGAACGCGAGGCGATGTTTTCCACGCGCAACTCATCAATCATGATCCTATTGACGCGAAGCTGCTGATCAAGCCGCGAAATCATAATTTTTTCGTTGACGCTCTGATCCTCGCGACCGATGAAGTAGTAATAAAGCGGCACGGGCAGGTAGTAGAGGGTGTGCGTATACCGCAGAGGGATTGACGCATAGAGGTTGTCCACATAGAACGTGTGGCGGGGGAGTTCGAGACCTGAGTCGAGGAGAACGCTGCGCTTATAGAGGATGGCGTGCATGAGGAAGTAGCTGCCCATACGGGGCCTCGAGACCTGATCCCATGTGACGGTTCGGCGCGCCGGCACGGTGCGCCGGTATCCGATCCGACGGTTCCTTTTGAGCGCGTGATTGTCGTACACGTAATCGGTGAGGACAACATCGGGGTGGTGATCCGGCGGAAAAGAGGCGACCGTGTCCAGTAGCGCGGTGAGAGCTCGCGCGTCGAGTCGATCATCAGAATCGAGAACCTTGAGATACGTGCCCACTGCGGTGCGCACACCCGCCATGACTGCCGCACCGTGCCCGCCGTTGGCTTGGGCCACGACCCGCACGATACTCGGATGCCGCTCCTCGTATTCGCGCGCGATCTGCTCCGTGGCATCCGTCGATCCGTCGTTCACGAGGATGATCTCGATGCGCTCGCGAGGCTCGTCGCCGTCAAGGAGGATCGAGTCGATACCCCTTCGCATGTACTCCGCTGAGTTGTAGCACGGCACAACGAATGAGATCAGAGGGGCTTCACGCATAAGAATCATGGTACGACCACGAACCGAGAGTGAGCGCCGTACGATGGAGAGTGCTACCGGTTCAACGACGACAATATGAGAGGTATGAGCCGTGACTCCCGCGCCCGAATACGATTTTGAAACCCTCGTGGATCGCACGGATACGGGCTCGGTGAAGTGGGAGCTCATGCGCGAGCGTGGTGGGGACGTGCCGGCTGGCATCGCGCCGTTGTCGACTGCGGATCTTGACTTCCTTCCCGCGCCGGAGATCACGCGGGGGCTGCGCGAGCACCTCGCGAGTGCGGTCCTGGGGTACACGGGTCCGACGCCTGCACTGTTCTCGGCGATTCAAATGTGGCAAGCCGTGCGCCATCGCTGGGCGATTGACACGAGCTGGATTTCACTGATGCCTGGCGTCGTGACGGGGCTTTTTGCCGGTGTGCGCGCAGCGAGCAAGGCTGGCGACGGGGTCGCGCTCTTGACGCCAGCGTATCCACCCATGGTCGAGGCAATCGAGAAAACGGGCAGGCGCGTGGTCCGCGTTCCCCTCGACGGCGAGGGTGGGCGCTACCGCATTGATTTCGCGGCCCTCGCCGAAGCCCTCTCGGGTGAGGATGTTTCGGTGCTGATCCTGTGTTCGCCGCACAACCCCACGGGCCGCGTGTGGACGTACACGGAGCTCGAGGAGATTGCGCACCTCGCACGCGCCAACGACGTCACGGTCATTGCCGACGAAATCCACGCGGATATCGTTCACGAGGGTTTCGAGCACATCCCTTTCGCGGCGATCAGCGAGGATGCGACGTCACGGACCATCACCCTGTCGTCAGCGTCGAAGAGTTTCAACCTTGCGGGCGTGCAAACGAGCTGGGCGATCATCGAGAACGCCGAGCTGCGTTCTGCCTACGAGCGGGAACTCGAGGCGTGGGGCTTCCACTTCGTGAACTGTCTCGGGTATCGCGCGATTGAGATCGCCTACACGGAGGCGAGCGATTGGCTCGAGGGCCTCCTCGAGCTCGTGGCACGCAATGATCGCGTCAGCAGAGAATTTTTCGCTGAGCACTTCCCGGAGGTGTTGATCGCGCCGCTCGAAGGGACGTTCCTCCAGTGGATCGATTTCCGCAAACTTGGAATCGATGAGCGCGAGCTGACGCGCCTGCACGATCAAGAGGCGCACGTGTTCTTCGAGCATGGGCGAACCTTCGGTGCGCCCGGATTCGAACGACTCAATCTCGGCACGCCCACACGGGTTCTCGAGGAGGCCCTGGTGCGCCTCGCTCAGGCGCACGGTCGTTAGTGCCGAGGTTCGGGCACGAGGGGCTGCATGCGCCCCAGGGGGAAACCTGTACTGACGCGGGTGGGAGGCCGATGCAGAAATGCCCTAACGCAAGGCGTCGCGCACCCGCGCGAGCATCGACATCGCCGCTTCCGCCTCCTTGCCGGCCACGATGGGGTTATCGGCGAAGGTGGCGAAGCCGCAGTCAGTGCTCAGCAGCAGGCGCTCTTTTCCGAACATGTTCACCGCGGTGCGCCCTCGCTCGAGTACAGCCTCGAAGGTTTCGTTCTGCGGTGCCTTTTGATTGAAGATCCCGATACCGAGCCGCTGGTCGTCGCGAAGGCCGGTCAAGTGTTCCCAACCACCGGCTCGCGGCGTGCACGTTTCGAGGATGACGTTGCCGATCGGCACGGATGACAGCAGTGGCAGCAGCGGCGCATAGTCTCCCGAAAGAGCCTTGGATTCGTCGGGCGTCCAGTTGCCGCGGCACACGTGAATGCCGAGGCGATCAGCGGGGAAGCCATGAGCGACCCGCGTGATCAGGTCGGTCGCGAACTCCAGTTCCGGCTGCACCGCTTTCCGTTCACCGAGCGCACCGCACATGAAGGTGCGTCCACCGCCACCTTGGTGGCCGTACACCACCTCGCTGAGCACGGGCTCGTCGATCTCCACCAGGGCAACGCCTGCGGCGAGCAGCTCGGCGATTTCTTCTCGCAAAATCCGCACCACATCGGTCGCGAGGGTTTCCCTATCGGGGTAGGCGCGATCGGAGACGCATTCCATCCACATGGTGCGCGTGAGTAGGTAGGGGCCGGGCAGATCGACCTTCACTGCACGATCGGTGATGGTTTTCAGGTACGTCGCCTCGTGCACGGCGAGGGACTTATCGCGGCCGAGCGGCCCGAAGACCGCCGGGTGGCGCACTTCGCCAGCGGGCACGTCGAGGGCGCGCAGTTCGCGTTCGAACTGCACGGGGTCATCGACGTACGGCAGGAGATCGGTGATGGGGATGAGCTGGCAGTTTTGTAGCAGTCCCCCCACGAAGCTGGAGTAGTTGTCGCGGCGCATTTCGCCGTCGGTGACCACGTCGACACCAGCGCGTTCCTGGGCGGCGACCACCAGTTGCACGGCGTCGTTGGCGGCGGCGTCAAACTCCGCATCAGGAAGTCGACCTTCAAGGTGTTCATGAAGCGCACGAATGAGCCATGAGGGCCGGGGCCAACTGCCCATGGTGTGCACTGACAGGGGTTCGAGGGTTGGCGCCGCAGCGGGTTCGGGAAGGCGGTCGGGGATGTGCGGTGTGACCACCTCCTGCGTAATCGCCATCTGGGGGCGTTTACGGGGCTTCTTTCCTGTGCCCGCTGCGGGCTCCGCGACAGTGGGTGCAGGCTCCTCGGCACGTGCATGTGCCGTGCCCGCATAGGCGCCCTTGCACACCAAAAACCGCCACTGCTTGAGTTCACGGCCCTGGAATTGCACGGTCGTGGTGAGGGTATCGACCAGGTCGTTTCCGGTCATGCTGCACCACGATGGCAAATCCACCTCCACCGTGGAATCCACGGAGGCGATCTCAAGGAACTTACCGGGATCGAGGGGGTCGAGGTGTTTGCGGATCAAGAGCAGGAGCCCGTTGCCGCAATCCAGATCTCCCCCGTCGAAACTGGTGTGGCCTTGCAAACCGTCTTTGAAGGTGGCCGGTGTGAACTCGTGATTGTGTGTCATGGCGGTATCGATAGAGAACGGATCAGTAGCTCACGCAGCTTGCGCCTTGCGACATGTACTCGACGAGCTTCGCGCCGCCCACGATCGTGGCGCCCTTGATGAGCTTTCCTTCATCGAGTCCGCGCTTCTTGTAGCAGGGGGAGCAGACCCAGATGGTGCCGCCCGCCTCGGCGTAGTTGGTGATCAGTTCCTTGAGCGACGCGAAGCCCTCTTCGTGCATGTCATCGGCGTAGCCCTCTTCGGCGAGGCGTGCGCCCTCGGAGGAAAGAAACACGACGGTTTCCTGGTCGGAGGCGATCGAGGCGTTGGCGATCACGAATGCGACGGTGGCCTTATCAACATTGTCTTTCGCGTGGGTGATGCTTACGCAGATCTTGGACATGTCAGGAATCCTTTCGTTGGATCAGGAATTGCGGCGGATGCGCCGCAGCCAGGGAATGCCCGGTGAGACTGCACCAGGCGGGGATATCGATGACCGCTCCTTCATCGGTAGCGATCAGTTCAAAGATTTCTCCCGGTTGTAGGGCAAGCATTCGCGAGCGCAGTTGCATGACAAGTTCGCCGCAGCCCAAGTCTCCGGCGTCCCAGCTATCGGCGACTGCGAGATCGGCAGTTTCACTCATGCGTGTGCCTTTCACCGGTGGGTCATCCTTGAGGCCGTGTGGTGAAGCGCACACCGCCGTTACCACCATATCAGTCCCGGTCAGGACCCTTTTCCCGCGAGATCGCGTATGCGAAAAGTGATGGCGCGACCCCGCCATCATTGTGCATGTGCTGGGGCAGCTCGCGCACCACGAGTCTCACCAATGCCCCGATTATTACGGCTAGGCTGAGGCTATGACCACAGCAGACAGTGCAGTTTCCCCGTCCATCGCTTACCCCTCGCGCTCGATCGGGCGCCTCCAGGTGACGCCACTCGGGCTCGGCGCAATGCCGCTCTCGTTCGAGGAAAAAGCGGACGACGTGCAAAACGCACGTGCCACCATTGCTGCTGCGCTCGGTTCCGGGATCACGCTCATTGATACCGCCGACATCTACGCCCCCGCATGGAACAAGGTGGGCCACAACGAACGCCAGGTCGCCGATGCGCTTGAAGCCTACGCGGCCTCGCACCCTGACTTTGACCGCGCGAACATCGCCGTGGCGACGAAAGGCGGCATTACGCGAGCCGAGGGCGAGAAATGGGGCCGCGATAGTTCCGTGGGGCACTTTCGCGCGGCCGTCGTGCGCTCAAAAAAGAACCTCGGGGTCGAGAAGATTGACCTGTACTACCTTCATCGCCCTGATCGCACGCGCGTGTACGCAGAGGCCATTGAGACTCTGGCGGAGCTCAAGGATCAGGGCCACGTGAAGAACATCGGAATCTCCAACGCGAGCGTTGAGGAAATCGAGATTGCGCTCGAGGTGCTTGGCGAAGGAAACCTCGCGGCCGTACAAAATGAGTTCTCACCGCGCTTCAACCACACGAGCTGGGATGAGCTGCAGTTCTGCGGTGAGCACGGGATCACGTTCGTGCCCTGGTCGCCCCTTGGCGGCACGGGTGGCGGTGCCGCCGAGGTCGGTGAGCGGTTCCCCGCGATCGCCGAGATTTCCCGCAACCGCAAGGTGAGCCCCCAGCAGGTCGTTCTTGCGTGGGAGATGTCGCTCGGCGATCACGTGCTCCCCATCCCCGGAGCGTCGCGCCCCGCCTCGATCGCGGACTCGGCGAAGGCCATGAGCTTGGCTCTCGAAAGCGGCGAGAAGGATGCCCTCGACACGGAGCTTCTGCCGAAACGCTAAGGCGCGGCCCACGCGCGTGGAAAAGGCGGGTCCGGAGTCATCCGGACCCGCCTTTTGGTGAGTGGCGAAGAGATTAGAGATTCGGCTCTTCGTTACCGAAGCGCTCGCGGGCGCTCTGCGCGGCGCCCTCGGCGTTACGGCGCGCCTCTTCCCGCGCGCGGCGGGCACGTTCCTTGGCCTCCGCGCGGAGACGCTCAATCTGCTCGCGCGAATTGCCTTCCCCGTCAACGGGCTCGGCGGGGTTCACGGGAGTGGAATCGCCGTTGATCGTGTCGTTTGCCGCTTGTGCTTGCAGGAGAGCCGAACGGATTTCGTCCCCCATAGCCCCCACCGACGATGGATTGGACGGGAGGAACAGCACGTTCGAGCGACCGTTGCGGGCCACGTCTTGCATCGTGTCGAAGTACTGGGTCATGAGCAGTAGTTCTTCAGCGGTGTTCTCGATGCCCACCTGCTTGAGCATCTCGTACTGTTCCGCAATGCCCATGGCGATCGCGCGGCGCTGAGCCGCGACACCCTCACCCTGGAGGCGCTTCGACTCGGCCTCGGCTTCAGCCTGCGTCACGCGCTTGATCTTGTCAGCCTCGGCGAGCGACTGCGCAGCAACGCGGTCGCGCTGTGCGGCGTTAATCGAGTTCATCGAGTCGCGCACGCGCTGATCGGGCGAGATGTCCTGCACAAGGGTGTTGACGATGTGAAAACCGAACTCTTGCATGCGGGTCGAGAGGGTCGCCTCGACGCTGCGAGCGATGTCGTCTTTCGATTCGAAGGCTGCGTCAAGATCGAGGCCCGAAAGAGCCGAACGCACCGTGTCAAACACGTAGCTGCGGATCTGCGCCTCGGGGTTGGAGAGGCGGTAGTAGGCGTCCTGAACCGACTCTTCGCGGATCACGTACTGCACGGCGACCGGAACGGTCACGAACACGTTGTCTTTCGTTTTCGACTCGATATTGACCTCGAGCTGGCGGATACGCAGCGAGATCGGTTTCGTGAGCGTGTCCATGAACGGAATCTTCGTATTCAGGCCGGGCTTCGCAACGCGCAGGAATTTGCCGAAGCGCTCGACGATCACGTTTTCTTGCGTTTTCACGGTGAAGAGGATCGAGGAGCGGAGGCCGCCGAAAAGCAGGGCGAGCAGAACGATGATGATGACGATTAAGACGCCGCCACCGGTGAGAATACCGACGAGAGCTTCCATGGGGGTCCTTTCTTCGTGGGGTTTAGGCCGCGAGGGCCCTGGTGATCGATGTGGCGATGCGCGACGGTGGAATGGGCGGTGCAAAGCGGCGGATGACGAGCCCATCGCGGCCTACGAGGAATTTCGTGAAATTCCACGCGATGCGGCCGCCGAGCATCCCGCCGCGCTGTTCTTCGAGCCAGGTGAACAGCGGATCGGCATTCTTACCGTTGACGTCGACCTTGGCGAACACGGGAAAAGTCGTGCGGTAGCGGGTCTCGCAAAAATCGACGATGTCCTCCATCGTTCCGGGTTCCTGGTTGCCGAATTGATTGCACGGGAAGGCCAGAACGCTAAAACCGCGATCCTCGAAGCGTTCTTGGAGTTCCTGGAGGCCTTCGTACTGGGGCGTAAATCCGCATTCGCTTGCGGTGTTCACGACGAGAGTGACTTTTTCCGTGAACTCGGAGAGATCCCGCGGCTCACCGCTCGCACCTGTGACCGTAAAGTCGAACAGAGTTGTTGGAGCGGTGGCCTCAGTGTGGGCAGAGTTCACGAAGGATCCTTCGATCGAGGGCAGAATGTGACGTGCGATACCAGAGTACCGTGCGCACCTCAGTGCACTTCAAGGGACGTGGCAGGACTCGACGCGAGAAAAGCGTCAATTTCGCCTCGCGTGGGTGCGGTGATGGGGCCTTTACGGGTCACCTTGAGTGCCGCCCCGGCATTCGCTCGTCGCGCGGCTTCGAGCCACGGTGTGCCCAGTGCCCTTTCGCCGAGCACAATTCCCGTGTGAGTGTCGCCCGCGCCGTTCGTGTCAATCGCCTTTTGCGGGTAGCCGGGAACGTAGTCGAGGTGGCCGCGCTCGAAAAGGTAGCAACCGTCGGAACCATCCCTCACGATCACCACCGCACCCTGCCCGAGAAGCCGGCCGAGGGCGGGCAGGGTTCCTCTCACGTCGTCGATGCCGGTGATCTCGCGTGCTTCATCGGCGTTCGACGTCCACACGTCGGTGCGCGCGAGGATCCGTTTCCGCAGGGCTCGCGGGAACGACGCGAACGGCGCGCCGGGGTCGAGAACCAGGTGGGCACCGCTGTCAAGCGTGTCGAGGAAGGTCAGGAGCGGATCGCGCGTGGGCTCGAAAAGGCTGTAGCCGCTCACGCACACGAGGTCGCCCGCCTCGGGCTCCAGCAAGGCGAGGGACTCCGCGGTGATGGCACGTTCGGCGCCGTAGCACGTCACGAACGTGCGCTCGGCGGAAGGCTCGACGAACACGTAGCAGCAGCCCGTGTCCGTGCCCTCGATGACGGGGCTCGAGAGGCCGATTCCGTTCTCCCGCAGAACCTCGCGGATGAGGTCGCCGTTCGGCCCTTCGCCGTGGGCACCTCCGTGTACGGCCTTTGCCCCCACTCGAGCCGCGGCGAGTGAAATAGTGACGGCTCCGCCCGCATAGGATCTCGGGACACCAACCGCATTCACGTTGGCGCCCGTACTCGGAAGTGCGGGAACCTCGATCATGACATCGACAAGCGCCTGGGCGGTATGGAGAACTCGGGGCATGACTCGAGTGTACGGGCACTACGATGAGGCAATGCTCCCTCTTTCACCGCCCGCGCCCGCCCTTATTACCGCCGACATCGACGGCACGTTCGTGGACGACAAGGGGGCGATTCCCCCGAAGAACCTCGACGCGCTCCAGAGGGCACGCGACAATGGGCTCGATTTTTGCCTCGTGACGGCGCGCCCACCTCGCTGGCTCACACGATTTCGGGGACTTAGCGCGGGCGCGATCTATGCCGCGAACGGCGCATACATTCTCGATGCCGCGACGGGCGCGATCCTTGAGGATCGTGGATTTTCGATAAGTGAGGTCCGCGCGGTCGCTCGTGCGCTTGCCCCCGTTTCGGGAATCGCCCTTTCAGCCGAAACCGCCGAAGGCTTCGTGCGGGAGCGAGCTTTCCCTTCGGCGCCGGCGGCAGGGGAGCGGGATCGAGAGTCCGACGCCACCTTCACCCTGTTGAGCGAGATTTCGTGCGGCGCCGGCAAGATCCTCGCGGTGTCGAGCCTTCTGGACACGGAGGAGTTTTACCGCGAGGTGCGCTCGCGTATCAAGGGCCTCGCCGAACTACACGTGTCCACGTCCGACGGTCTCGCTGAACTTAGCCCCCTCGGCATATCGAAGGCCACCGCGCTCGCTCACGCATGTCACGCACGCCGGATTGAGCCCGCCCAGGTGTGGGCCGTGGGAGACATGCCAAACGACCTTCCGATGCTGAACGCTGCAGGCGTCGGAATTGCTGTACGTAACGCTCACCCGGACCTCCACGCACACGCCGACGCCCTCGCCCCGGCAAATACCGACGCGGGTGTTGCCCACGTGATCGACGCGGCTCTGAGAGCGCGCGCACTCGCCCGCACTACGCTTGAGACATGAGCGAGTTTGACTGGCAGGACCTGCCGCCGTTCGTGAGTGCGGCGGCGCTCCTTGAACGCACGGGAGGGCGCGCGCCCGAGGCCGGGAGCGCGAACATTGGAAGTCTCGAACCGGGAACGGGTGACCTCGTCATTGCCGACGTGCGCTGGAGCGTTGCGGAGGGTGCCATGCGCGATAGTTACCTGAAAGCGCATATTCCCGGGGCGATTTTTGTGGACCTCGAACAGGACCTCACGGGGGAGGGGGCGCCAGAGCGCGGCCGCCACCCGTTCCCCGACGACGACGAGCTCTCCGAGAAACTTAGCGCGCTCGGCATCAACTTCGAAGATACGGTGATCTGCTACGGCGCGGGCGACCCCATGGGCGCTGCTCGACTCGCGCTTATGCTGCGCTTCGTGGGCGTGAATGCTGCCGTTCTCGATGGCGGGCTCGAGGCTTACGTGCGCTGTGCGGGAGAGCACGCGCTTGACACTGGTGAGGTGCGTCGCGAGCCGAGCGACTTCCCGTGGCAGCCCTACGTGCGGCTCGTGAGCGAAGACGAAGTCCAGCACGCGATCCCCACCAAGGGTGCTCTCTTGATCGACGCGCGCCCGCCCGCGCGTTATCGCGGAGAATCCGAAACCCTCGACCCGCGGCCCGGGCACATCCCGACCGCAAAAAATGTCCCGTTTACGTCGCTTCTCGAGGCCGACGGGACCTTCCGCTCGCGCGAGGAGATTCGTGCCGCATTCGAACGCGCGGGCGCGACAACGGAACGAATCACGTTCAACTATTGCGGCTCGGGCGTGAGCGCCGCGGTCAACACACTCGCGATGGATTTCGCCGGGTTCGCCCACGTCTACCTCTACGCAGGCTCATACTCTGAATGGTCGCGCAACCCCGAACGCGCGGTGGAAACGGGGGAAGGGGAGGGGTCCGACGGTTCCTAGGCAACCGTCGGGACCGCAAGCGTTAGGCTGCGGCAGCGCCTTCGTCAGCGGGCTCGGTTCGCTCCTCGAGAGCCGAGCGAAGAAGCCGTTCGACAAACTCCGAAAGGGTCATCGACTCATCGATCGACGCGTGCTTGATTTGCGTGATGAGCTCGATCGGTAGTTGCACATTGAATTGGCGCTTTGAATAGGCCGAACTTGAGGTAGTCATGATTCAAACCTAACTACCTAGGAACGAGAAAAAAGGGCCAAAGGGCCCAGGATCATACGAAAAGGGTGTGGCGCGAGGCTGCGGTGAGCCCAGCGCCACACCCTTCGAGTGACGGATCAGTCCTTGCGCTTATGCGCGACCTAGTCGAGGGAACGGTGCGTGTGCGTACCCTTGACCGGTGCTGCCTTGGGAGCACTGATCGCACCGAGGTCGATCTGGCCCGTTTCCGTAGCCACGCGCTCGTAGACCTTGTCGGCGACCTGATCGGCCACCTGGTCCGAGACGTTTTCGGTCACGTGGTCGGTCACGTGCTCGACGAGCTCGCGACGGCGAATCTGCAGCTCGAGACGCTCAATCATGCGCACCTCGTGGCGCAGCGCCTTGAACATGGAGACGACCATGGCGATCATGACGACCGACCACGGGAGAGCGGCGATGAGCGCAAGCGCCTGTAGACCACTCATGCCCGAAGCGTCACCCGAGCCCGTGTAGGCGGCGATGCCGATGAGCGCCGCGGGGATCGCGCCGCTCGTGACGGCCCAGAAGATGCGGGTCGTGCGCGGCGGTTCCGGATCGCCGCGGTGCGCGATCATGTCGACCACGAACGCGCCCGAATCAGCCGAGGTGACGAAGAAGATCGTCACGAGGATGATCGCGAGGCCCGAAAGGAGGCTGCTCGCGGGCATCGTCTCGAACACCTGGAAGAGGGCGAGATCCTTGTCGATACCGCCGTCGGCGTTGAGGAAGTTCGCGCCTTCAAACACGCTCTTGTAAATGGCCGTGCCACCCATGACCGTGAACCACAGGACCGTCACGAGGGTCGGCACGAGCATGACGCCCATGATGAACTCGCGAACGGTGCGGCCGCGCGAAATGCGCGCGATGAACACGCCCACGAACGGTGACCACGAGATCCACCAGCCCCAGTAGAACGTCGTCCAGCCGTTGAGCCACGAGGCACCATCATCGCCGTAGAACGGGAGGGTCTGGAAGCTCAGTGAAATGAAGTTTTGCAGGTAGTTGCCGATGCCCGAGACGAAATCGCGCAGCAGGAACAGGGTGGGCCCGAGGATGAGCATGACCACGAGCAGCACGCCCGCGAGAATCAGGTTCGTGTTCGAGAGGAACTTGATGCCCTTCTCGAGGCCCGAGGCAACCGAGAGAGTCGCGAGGCCCGTGATGACGATGACCATGACGAAGCGCAGCCACGGGTTATCGGGCAGCAAGCCGAGGTGCACGAGGCCCGCGGAAATCTGGTTCACGCCGAAGCCGAGCGACGTGGCCACGCCGAAGAGGGTGCCGACAACAGCGATCGTGTCAATGACGTTGCCGATCCACGTGTCGGTGTGGCGGCCAAGAATAGGCTCGAGCGCCCAGCGCACGGAGAGCGGGCGGCCGCGACGGTGCGTTGCGTACGCAACGGCGAGGCCTACGACGACGTAGATACCCCACGCGTGCAGCCCCCAGTGAAGGAACACCTGCGCCATGGCTTTCGGTGCGCGGGCCGCATCGGGAAGCTCCGCGATGTTCGGCGGCGGGTTTGAGGCGAAGAACGTCAGCGGCTCCGCGGCACCCCAGAACACCAGCCCGATGCCCATGCCGGCCGCGAAAAGCATCGCGAACCACGACATGAGGCCGTACTGCGGCTCCTCATCGTCCTTGCCGAGCTTGATCGAGCCGAGGCGCGAAAACGCCAGAACGGCTGCTGCGCCAACGAAGAACGTTGCCGCGAGGATGTAGTACCAGCCAACGCTTTCCACGATTGTCGTGTTGATCGTGCTCACGACTTGGCTGAACTGCTCTGGCAGAAGCACGGAGAACAGCATCGCGACGATGATGATCGCGGCCGAGGGGTAGAAGACCCCCTTTGCCATGCCGTAGTTGCGCGGCTCGTTCGTGCCGGGCGGGGTTTTGGTGCGCGTGGGTTTCGTGGCCGTTGCGCTCGTCAAGGCCAACCTCCTTCAGTGCGGATAAAGGGCAAGAAAAAGCAGCCCCGAGGGCTGCCTATGCTTCCCCACCGTACATGAAGTGCGGTTTCGCGCGCGTGGTTCGGTGAACGGCCTCACCTTCCCTGCCCCGCGCGCGGGCAGGCCCCACCTTCCCTGCCTCGCGCGCGGGCAGGTTCGGCGAGTGGTGAAAAACGGCGTGAGGGTTCGGCTTTTACACGTGAGGTGGCGATTTTTCACCACTTTCAGATAGGGGAGGGAGCCAGGGGCAGGGTAGGCGGGAAGGAGGGTAGGAGGAAAGGGGAGGGAGGGTGGCCTACCGCAAGGCAGGCAGTGCCTGCGCGAGGGCCTGGGCCGACGCCTCCGCCGCCACCTCGAGACCGATGTGGAACTCCTCGTTTGCTCGCGGGGAGCACAAATCGCTCACCGCACGTAGCGCGAGGAAAGGCACCTGCAACAGATTCGCCACGTGCGCGAACGCGCACGATTCCATATCCGCCGTGATCGCGCCCGGAAACTTCGCGCGCACCCCTTCGGCGATATCGGCCGTGACGAAGGCATCGCCCGAAAGCATGAGGCCCGAACGAGCACGAAGGCCCGCGGTCTCCACGGCCTCGAGAGCGCGACGTGCACGCGCCTCGCACTCCTCCCCACCAAACTGCGCGGGAGCGCCCGGCACTTGGCCCGTCTCGTAGCCAAATGCCGTGGCCTCCGCGATCGAATACGCATAGGACGAACCAAGGGCGACCGTGCCCACGGTGATGTCCTCAGCGAGGCCGCCGCAGCTGCCCACATTCACGATGAGACGCGGCGAAAACTGCCCGATAGCCCACGTCAGAACGGCACTCGCCGCGGCCGTGCCCACACCGGTCGTCACAAGCGCGATGGGAGCCTGGCAAGCGTCGGACCCTAGTGCCCCGGAGCCCGCGCACTCGAGCGTGCCCACCGATGCGCTTACCTCGCCGGACGCGCTCGCACCCACCCCCGTGCCGGCACCGCTAAACGGATGCGCGACGGAACGAAGGTCTTTGCTGAGGGACGAAACGGCGGCAGCCTCTTCAGCCATCGCCGCAACAACGAGAACATCAACGTGAGAAGTCATGGAGCCAGTATCTCGTAAGGTCGAAACACTAGCCTTAAGATGATTCGCGCATCGAGCCAGGAGGATCCCACCATGGGTCGCATCAAGCACTACGCCGCCATTGCGGGCCGCACACTCACGCGCACCCCGCTTCCCAACTTCGTGTACGAAATTGGGTTCGGCAAGGTGCGAATCGTCAAGCCACCTGCACCCGTGCAGAAGCGGCACGCGATCGACATCGAACTGCTCAACCGCACGCGAACCGTTTGGCTCGACAAGCACAAGGCCGACCGCGGCATCATCGTGTACCTCCACGGTGGCAGCTACATGGCGGGTCCGTTCGTGGGTGACTGGGAGTGGCTCAGCATGCAGGTCGATGCGCGTGAGTGCGCGGGGCTTCTTATCGACTACCGCTACGGCCCCGACTACATGCACCCCACGGCCCTCGAGGACACTTTCGAAGTCATCAAGGGGCTTTCTGACCAGGGTCTTATCACCCAGGGCAACTGGGCGGTCGCCGGCCACCAGAGCGGGGCAGGGCTTGCATTGTCGCTCGCCTCGCTCGTCAACACGAGAGTCGACGGCGGCCTCGCAAACGTTGAGGCGAAGCCTGCGGGCATCGTGCTCATGAACCCGCTGCTCGATCTCGAATTCACAAACCTCGAACTGAGCGAAACGAACCAGCACGATCCCGTGCACGAGCGCCGCATCATGCAGCTCGCCGCGAAGAAATACGCCGGCCGCACCCCGCTCGATGACCCTGCGCTTTCGCCGCTCAACGGCGATCTTCAAGGCCTGCCGCCGGTGCACCTCAGCGTTGGCACGAAGGACCTGTTCCTCACCGATTCGAGGATCGTCACGCACCAGTTCGAGCGTGAAGGAATCGACCTCACCTACCGCGAGATTCCCGGGAAGATTAGCGTCAACCCGAGGCTCCGCCGCGGCGCCGACATGGCCCGACTCCTCGAGGAGCAAGGGGAGTTTCTCGAGGCGAGCCTCGCCGAGACGCCCGGGAAGTAGATCCCCGAGCGACCTCGGCCACGATCACATTTGCGCGGGAGCCTGCACGCCGAGCAGGTCGAGACCCGCGACGAGCGTGCGCTCGGTGAGCTTCGCAAGGGCGAGTCGACCAAGGCGCACCTCATCGTTCGCGTCCTTGAGGATTGGCGACTTCTCGTAGAAGCTCATGAACGCCTGCGCGAGATCGAAGAGATACGCCGCGAGCTTGTGCGGCACGTACTGAGCGCCCACCTCGGCCACCGTAGGCGCAAACTGCAGGAGCTGAAGCGCGAGGGTGCGCTCGGGGTCGTCGATCACGCGCGGCGTTGCCGCCTCTACCTGCTCGGCAGAGATCCCCTGCTCCGCGGCCTTGCGCTGGATCGAGCGGATGCGTGCGACCGCGTACTGGAGATACGGCGCCGTGTTGCCCTGGAGAGCGAGCATGCGATCGAGATCGAACACGTAATCCGAATCGTGTGCAGTCGAAAGATCCGCGTACTTAATGCTGCCGATGCCAATCTGTCGTGCGATTTTCGCACGCTCGTCCTCGGACAGATCCGGGCGAAGCTCGTCAATCACGGAACGCGCCTTGACGACGCCTTCCTCGAGAAGCGCCATGAGGCGCAGCGACGAACCCGAACGCGTGCGAAGAATCTTGCCGTCCTCACCGAGAACCGAACCGATCTTCACATGCTCAGCGTCCACGCTCTCGGGGAGCCAGCCGGCCTCACGCGCCGTCGTGAACACCATCTGGAAGTGCAGTTCCTGCGAGGAACCCACAACGTAAGCAATGCGATCGGCATGGAGGTCACCCACGCGGTGGCGAATCGCCGCGAAATCGGTCGTCGCGTAGCCGTAGCCACCGTCGGACTTGCGAATAATGAGCGGAAGAGGCTGATCGTCGCGGCCCGTGAAGCCGGCCGGGAACACGCACAGCGCGCCGTCCGACACGCGTGCGATTCCGGCCTGCTCAAGGTCGTCACACACGCCAGCGAGCGCGTCGTTATAGGTCGATTCGCCCGCGAGATCCTCATCGGTGAGGGTCACGTCGAGCATGTCGTAAATGCGGTGGAAATACTGCTTCGAAAGGCCCACGAGCTTGGTCCACATCGCGAGCGTCGCCTCATCGCCCGACTGCAGGGTCGCGACCCGAGCGCGGGCCCGCTTCGCAAAATCGGTCTGCTCCGTATCCGCATCAAACTTGGCGCGCGCTGCTTGGTAGAACGCGTTCGGATCGGTCTCGAGGAGCTTCGCCTCTTCCGAATCCTCGCCCACCTCGAGCAGGTGCTCGATGAGCATGCCGAACGGCGTGCCCCAGTCGCCGATGTGATTCTGACGCACGACCGTGTGGCCCTCGAACTCGAGCACGCGCGCGAGCGCGTCACCCACCACCGTGGTGCGCAGATGCCCCACGTGCATTTCCTTCGCGACGTTCGGCGCCGAGTAGTCGATCACAATCGTCTCGGCCTTCTCGGGGCTGCCCACCCCGAGGCGATCATCGCCGTGCAGGCCAGCCGCCTGGGAGGCGACCCACTCGGTCTTGAGCGTGATGTTGAGGAAGCCCGGCCCGGCAATCTCGGGCGTCTCGGCAATGTCGTCCAGCCGTACTTTGTCGAGGATCTGCTGCGCAAGATCCCGCGGCTTCGCGCCGAGCTTCTTCGCAAGCCCCATCGCCGCGTTGCACTGGAAGTCCGAGAACTTTCCCGGCCTAATAATCGGGTCAGCGGTGCGGTACTCCTCGCCGAAAGCCTCGGCGAAGGCATCCTGGAAACGGGTCGTGAGGGCAAGTTCCGGTGCAGTCATAACCCAAGCCTACGGTGTCATGCGGTGCTACGGCACGCTGGAAGGGGGCGCGGGGAGCGACGGTTTCGTCACGCCGAGTGGGACCGCGGTATCCGGGAGGGGCCGACGGTTGCTTGCGCATTGGGGGCGACCTCGCCCTATCGGCAAGGCCGCCCCGGGTCATCCGCGCGGTGCCGCGGAGCGGACGATGAGCTTAGCGCTGTCGGCGCTGTCGTACCCCGAGCGTCATCGCTATGCCCGCGGTGAGAACACCCGCCGCGGCAGCCGCCGTCAGCAACGCTGACGTTCCTGTGCGGGGGAGGCTGCGGGAGGACATTGCGCTCTGCCCCGAACGCTGTACTACCGATTGTGGCCTCCCGATATTCGCGTGCGACGCCTGCTGGGAACCGGCAGGCTGTGTGCCGTTAATGACCGGGTCTTTCGAAGGATGTTCGCTGGCATGGGGGTCGTTTGACTTGCCCGGCTCACTCTGGTCGCCATCCGAAGAGTTCGACGGTTCCTCGCCTGCCTCATCCGTTGGCGGTTCTACCGGGGTACTGTCCGGCTCTTCCGCCGGTGGTACCACTGGATTCTCGATCGGAGCTACGAGCCAAACCTTCTCGCCCGTGACGGTCATCGTTACGGGGTCGAGTCCGGTTCCGGTAAGCTCCCACTGGCTTTCGGGGATGAAATAACCGCGCGCGAGATCCTCTTCCGTGACCGTGTAGCGGGGGGACGCGCACGTGTAACCGTCGCCGGCCTTGAGATGACGCCAGCGGCAATTGCCGGGTCCTTCCGGAACAAGCGGGGAGAGATTGCCGGACACTGGCGTGACGGTCTCGGTGACGTTCGCCGTTGAGTCAACGCGGAAGGTATAGGGCACCTCGTCGCCGACCTTGTATGGATTCTCGCTAAGATCCCGATCGGGATCTCCTGGTCGCCCCACGATCGTGGCGCCCAGCGTATTGGGTGCAGCATTTACGATGGTGAGGTCGAGGTCGCCGCGGACCGTGGTGTCGCCAGCCTCGATGCGCACCTCACCGTGAACCTCGCCCTTGGACGCCCACGCGGGGGCCGAAACCGTGAGGGTGATTGTTGTGCTCTCGCCCGGTTTGAGGGTCGGGGTCGTCACGGCAGGTGCGTTCCAGCCCTTCGGGAGGTCAACGACTGCCGTGCCAGAGATGAGATCTCGAGTGTCGTCGTTGCGCAGCGTGAACGTCACTTCGCTCGTGCTTCCCGCATCGATGTCGGCTGTTGCCTCGCCGAACGCCGCGCAGAACGGGTTCACAAAGTCCCGCGTGAATGAGCCGTAGCGCTGCTCACTATCGGCGCTCTCGTAAAACACACCGAAAGTGCCGTCCTGAAGCGCGACGAGATCCGAGTACGACGTTGGCCCGGCATTGAACGTCGTGATTGTCGGCCAGGTTTTACCCGAGTCGCACGAATAGCGGATGCTGCCGTTCTTACGGCCCTCGGAGGAATTGGCGTTCGAGAAGAGGAGTTCCCGTGCCTCGCGAGTCTCGGGAGCGGCCGCGGGGTTCATGCGGATGATCGAAGCGTTGTTACGGGGGTCGGTGAGCGTATGGTCGAGCGTAGGCTCACTCCACGTCTCGCCGCCATCCTTCGAATAGGCCACCCAGCGAGCCGTGTGCGTGTCGTGGGCACGCGAGTTCATCATGAGCGTGCCATCAGCGAGCTCAACGACCTTGTTCTCGTCCATTTTTGTGCCTACCGGCGTGCCCATATTCCACGTTGCGCCGTGGTCATCGGAGTAGACCGAATAGGCGCGAACGGTCCCATCGGTGAAGGCTCCCGCGTATTGCTGCACGAGACGACCTTTATGGGCACCGTTCTTGAGCTGAATACCGTGGCCACTCGTCGCAAACGTCGCGCGCACGCCCTCAGGCTTCACCGTCGCGGTGAGGGAACGAAGATCCCACGTCTTGCCGTTGTCTTTCGACACTGCGAGTGCGGCGCTCATGACCTTGCGGTCAGCGTCATCATGCCCTTCCTGACTATTCCAAAAGCCCGTGTCTTTGGAATGCACGAAGAACGCGAAAAGATCACCCGTTTCCTCGTCATACACGAAGCTCGGATCCGAGTAGCCATGAATGGGTGTGGACTTTTCACCAGCGGCGATCACCGTCTGTGGGCCAAAGGTCTTCCCACCGTCGGTCGAACGCCGCATGAGGATCGAGTTTGGGCCGGGAGCATCGGTGCCCGTGGGGCGTCCGTCGTAGGCGAGAAGAACGTCGCCGTTGCGTAGCTGCATGACCGCCGGGATGCGGTAATTGCCAAAGCCGCCTTCGCCACCCATGGCGATGCGCTGCGAGGTAAAGCTCGACTCGGCAGCAGAGGCCCCGGCCGTTTCCGGTGTGTCAGAGGGGGCCGCGAGTGCGGAAAGCGGAGCGCCGAGCGTGAGCGCTACAGTGGCGCCAAAGGCGAGCATCTTTGCGTACGGGGTAAAGGGGGAATTCATCATTGGACTCCTATTTGGTGGGGGTGCCGCGCGGATTATCCCGTGCGGCTGAAGACGGAGCGCATTGGCTCCGCGACGCGTGCGAGCACGCGAGATCGCTCGTAGGCCGTAAAGCCCCGAGGGGTCTGGATTTTGACACCGGTGTAGAGCAGGTTGCCCCCAGCGGCGGCGGCGCACGAGGAGAGTGCGTCGTCGGTCATCATTGATGAAGGTTCGTGATCCTTGTGGGGAAGGTGGGCGTCGGCCCATTCGGGTCCGTACACGGGTGTGCCAGCGCCGGCTCCAGATGCCATAAATGCCCGCAAAACTCCCGCTTGCGCTGCATGCTGGACGTGCTCGAGCGCTGTTGTGGGATTGCGTGTTTCGAGCGCGGAGCGACCCCAGTTGAGGGCGATACCCACGCCGGTTTCCTTCGCGAGGTGGACTTCCTCTTCGAGGGATAGGAAGCGCTTTTCGCCTGGGAACGGCATGCCAGCCGCATCGCAGTGCTCGATCACGAACTCGGGGTCACTCTCTGCGCGCTCCCTCATGAGCGTTTCGAGCGAGGCAGCAAAGGCGCTGGGATCGGCGCAGTCCGACGGAGCCGAGTGAATTTCGATCGCCATGACGGCGCCCTCGAGGTCGCGTGAGGCTCGCACGACTTCTCGAGTGAAGTTGAGAGCCGCCTTCCGACCCTCGTCGTTTCGCGAGGCAAGGCCGAAAGAGCAGTCCTTTGCAAGGCGCTGCATCGTCCCCGGAATCGCCGTGATGACGTGCCGCGTGAAAGGCGCGCCAGTCACGAGGGCGAGATCAGGCAGCGAAGAGCGATAGGGAAGCTCGAGGCCATCGAATGCACCAGGCTGTGCGAGAACAGCGTAAAGTTCACGCGCATCCCTTTCGGCGCGCTCCGCCGTCAAGCCGGGCTCGAGAGCGGCATACGCCCCCGCAATCCACGCCGGTGAACCGGTCATCCCCGGTCACCGACGCCGCGCACGGCGGCATTGAACCACGTGGTGATTGATGTGGGGTGCGTTATCGCGGTCCCCACCACGACCGCGAACGCGCCCGCCTCGCGGCACGCCATCGCCTGGGCAGGGCTATGCACGCGTCCCTCAGCAACCACTGCGCGACCGGGAAGCTTCTCCACTAGGCTCGCGAGAAGTTCAAGATCGGGGCCGTCGGTCTTTCGTCGCATGCCCGTGTATCCCGCGAGGGTCGTGCCGATGATGTCGGCACCCGCCTCGGCTGCCGCGAGCGCAGATTCCTCGCTATCGCAATCGGCCATGATCGGTACGTCGCTACGTTCGCGAATTCGCGTAACTGTTTCCGCGAAGGTGAGGCCGTCCGGCCTCTCACGCAGTGTTCCATCGAGAGCGAGAATGTCCGCACCTGCATCCAATACGGCCTCGCAATGCTTGAGGGTCGGTGTGATGAACACGCCCTCGTTGCCGTCCTTCCAAATGCCGATTACGGGAATGCCGCTCACGGCCGCTTTCACCTGGCGAATATCCTCGAGCCCCTGCGCACGCACGGCACTTGCGCCGCCTTGCTCGACGGCAGCGGCGATCTGAGCCATCGTGCGGGGATCGCGCATGGGCTCGCCGGGGTATGCCTGGCACGAGACAATGAGGGAACCCTCGAGGGCTTTGACAACGGGGTGCATGATTCAGCCTTCCGTGGCGGGATCGGTCAATGCGAAATGCGCGGCACCGAGGAGCGCCGCGTGGTTGCCCGCGCTCGCGGGCACAATGGGGGTGTTTCCAACGGCATCCATGGCGCTTTCGTGCACACCTTCGCGAAGTGCAGCCCACCATTCCTCACCGGCGGCACCGCTCGCGGAGGCGACGCCTCCCGTGACCGCAACGACCTGCGGATCGACAATGTTGAGCTGATCTCCAATTGCGCGGCCCGTGAGCCGGCCTGCATCGATGAGGGTGCCGAGCGCAATTCTCGAACCGTTGTTGGCGAGGTCCGCGACTTCGCGTGTCGAAGCTGCGGGAGTGCCGCGTCTCGTGAGTTCGGCCGCGATGCCGGGTCCTGAGGCGAAACCTTCGAGGTGCCCTCGTCGTCCGCACGAGCACACGAGATCTTCGACTCCAGGAACACCGGCGGTGCGGACGTGCCCGATATGGCCAGCAGCGCCGCGAGAGCCCGTGAGTACCTGACCCTGGGTGATGAAGGCGCCACCGATCCCCGTGCCGACGGCGACCAGAAGGAGCGAATCGCATCCCTGACCGGCACCGAACATCGCCTCACCGAGGCCGTGCGCGTGCACGTCATTGAGAGCGCGGGTTCGCACCTCGAACTCGGTGTGGAAAGCGCCGGAAAGATCCGTTCCCGGCCATCCCGGGAGTGCGTCGGTTGCGGCGGTTACCACGCCTCGAGCGCTGTCAATCACACCCGCCGAGGCAATCCCGATGGCGGCGAGAGGAGGTCCGTCTCCATCGGTGCCCTGAAGGGCTTCGTGAGCGACGTTGACCGCTGCGGCTACCACAGCATTGGCGCCCTCGCGTGCCGGAGTGGGCGCCGTAGCCACGGGCCCGAGGTGTGGAGCACCTTCACCCTTGAGTTCCACGACGGCCGCGTTGATCTTGGTCCCGCCGAGGTCGACGGCGAGCACTCGCGTTAACTCAGCGGGCATGAGCGCCTACTTTCGTAGGCCGGTCGCCGTGAGAATCCCGCGAATCTTCTCGACCGCATCGCCTTCGATCGCCGTCATCGGCTCGCTCATGACGTTCGTCGAGAATACGCCGAGCTCGCGAAGCGCAGTCTTGAATGCGCCCACGCCAGCTGCGGGGCCGGTCTTGCCAACAGGCTGGAATACGATCTCGAAGAGCGCCGCAAGGCGATCCTGTTCTTTGCGGACCGTTTCCCAATCACCGGCAAGGTATGCCTTGTGCATGCGCGCGTAGCCCGCGGGATCAACGTTGCCAAGGCCTGGAACGGACCCATCAGCACCTGAAAGGTAGGCGCCGTCCACAACGACCTCGTGACCCGTGAGAACACTCAACGGATTGCCAGACGCACGATTCATGGCGGTCAAACGGCGGAATGACACATCATCACCCGACGAGTCCTTGACCCCGGCGAGAAGCCCTTCGCTGCCAAGGCCCACGAGCATGTGGGGGTTCAACTTGACGTGCACGCAAACCGGGAGGTCATAGGCCCAGACGGGAACCTCGGACTGCTCGCCGAGAATACGGAAGTGTCGTTCAATTTCGGCGGGACCGGTAATCGCATAGAAAGGTGCGGTTGCGACGACGCCTGCGACGCCGTACTTCTGGGCGACCTTCACGTGCTCGAGCACGCGGTTTGTTTCGGTATCGATCACGCCAGCGAGAACAGGGATGCGGCCGGCAACGATCCCCGTGACGGTTTCGAGAATGCGCTCGCGCATGCGATCGGTATGGAACACGACCTCGCTCGACGAACCCAAGGCAAAGATGCCATCGACGCCGCCGTCGATGAGGTGGTTGATGAGACGCTCGAGCGATTCGACATCGAGTTCGCGCGACTCGGTAAGCGGAATAACGAGGGGCGGGATGACGCCCGTGAGGCGTCCCTGGGAAGCCATGGCAACAATTTCCTTCTGTTCGAGGTTCCGCCGCGTCCTTGCCGGCGGACCAACTCATAAAACCAGACGTCGGATGTCTGATGTCTGACAACAGACTAGAGTGAGGGGAGTGCTCCGTCAAGAAGGTCGGGGTCTTTGACCGCACTCGCCGTGAGATTCACGCGATTTCATGGTGGTTGGTGAGAAAGCTTGGAAAGAGGATGGAGAGGGATCATGGAAACGGCGTCTTGTTCAAAGGTGAAAGACGCGACGGTTGAGAGTGAAGCGAGCCTTCACATCACGTTTACTGCACGTGGAAACGGCACTCTGATGTCCCGTAGCACCGAAGAGGCACGACTAGAAGTTGCTGTTGAAAATGGCCATCTTGTTGCGCACATTGAACGAGACGGTCACAAGCGCAGTCTCGACGCTGAAGATGCCGACCATGTAGATGATGGAGAAGTGCATTCCCTTGCTCTCACGAGAACGGCGTGTGGAACGACCCTGTATCTCGATGGATACGAGTCTTTCTGCTCGACCTCAACCCTCGCGTGGCCGAGCTCAACCGACGCCGAGACCGTAGTTAACCAGCCCGGAGATCCCCAGGTGCACGAAGTTCAAGACGACAATCGAGAGCTCGATCCGAGAGAAATCCTCGCGAACGCCCCGGCTGTCTCACCGTACGTTGAATTTGCGGCATCGCACCTTTCGTCGCGTGACGCTAAATGCGTAGGAAAGCTCTCAAAAGGCACGATTCGTTCGCGATTCCGTGTGCGTGGAAAGCACCAAGCAGGAACAATTCTTGAAGCGCGCGGAGAAGATGGAAATCTCTCACTTTCAATCGAGCGTGGAAGTATCGTATATCGTGTCATCGTCGCTGGCGAGAAGCTGTGCGAGCTTGAGGCACACGGACAATGGGACGACGGTCACTGGCACGACCTCGTCGTCACGACAGGCTATGGTGCGAGCGCGCTTTACATCGACGGTTTCCAGGTCGCGCGAACCGCAGGAGTGTGCTTCTTCGGTGACGTCGCACATGTTGATCGCGTCTCGGTCGGGCAAGACCTCGACGGTGCTCGCCTTTTCGGAGAAGCGCAAAGTGCGATGATCTACGACCGCGTACTCTCCGATCGCCACGTCAAACGTCTCGCCGGTGTCGATCCTTTGACGACGCGCGCGATTGTCGACCTTGGCTACGACGGTGCCCAGAGCTACCGCATCCCCGCACTGCTCACGACCAGCAAGGGAACTCTTATCGCGGGCGCTGATCAGCGCACGAGCATCCCGAACGACAGCCCGAATCATATTAACTTTGTCATCCGACGCAGCACCGATGGTGGGCGCTCGTGGGGGCCACTTCAGACCGTCGTTCGCTCCGTGGGTAGTGGCTTGACGGGGGCCTCAGCAACCGACCCTGTTCTCGTCGAACATCGCGAGAGTGGGCGGATTATCGCGCTCGTTGATCATTTTCCGGGTGCGATCGGACAGCTGAACGCAGTGGCGGGTTCGGGCTTTACGGGCAACGGCGAGAGAGTTCTGCTCGACCGGGAAGGCCGAGAGTACGCTGTGGGCAGCGATGGCCGAGTCCGCACGGAGTCGGGGAAATTAACGGAGTTCGTGCTCGATCCCGACGGTAGCTTGCGCAACGGTGAAACTGAACTTGGGCACGTCGAAATGTTCCGGGGGGATCCGGCAGCACCACCACTCACCGCTGTCCCCACGAGTTATTTGTGGATGGTTGTCAGTGAGGATGACGGTGAGAGCTGGAGCGATCCCATCGATCTGAATCCTCAAGTAAAGGAGCCGTGGATGCCGTTCCTCGGCGCTTCGCCTGGCACGGGTGTGTGCATAGAAAACGGGCCTTATGCCGGGCGTCTTGTCATGCCCGTGTATTACAGCGATGAATCCGGCTCGTCGTTTGCCTGTGCCGCACTCCTGAGCGATAACGCAGGAGGCACGTGGCGTCTCGGTGGTTCTCCTAATGACACACGCGAATGGCGCGGAAACCGCGAAGCGTCACTTTATGAGTCGAGCATCGTGGAGGTTGAAGGAGGCGATCTCGTGGTGTTCGCGCGTAACCAGCATGCTTCCGGGAGAGTCGCGGTTTCGCGAAGCACCGATGGGGGTGAGACGTGGTCGGCGGTTTCGTATGATCCGCAGCTCACCGAAATCTTTAGCCAACCCAATGCTGTGCGAATTGAGGTGGGAGGCGAAGCAGCGGTGGTTTTTGCCAACGCGAGCGAACTCTTGCCTTTCCGCGGATGTGGCACGCTCCGGCTCAGTTTTGACGGTGCACGAACGTGGCCGCATAATCGCGTTTTCAACCCACGCCACTACGTGTACCAGTCGATGACCCAGCTGCAGAACGGCAATCTCGGGCTCCTGTGGGAGCGCGAATGGCACGGGCTCTTTTTTACGGAAATCCCGCTTGCATGGCTTACGGAGTCGCTTAGTACCCTCCTCAAGGCTTAGGGCAAAAAGGCGGGAGGCCTCGAGGCCTCCCGCCTTTTCGTGTACTTCACGACGGCTAAAGAAGTGCGGGGGCCGCCGCAAGCAGCGTTTGCGTGTACGGATCCGTGGCGTTTCGGAATACTTCTTCGCTCGGGCCCGATTCAACGACCTTGCCGCGATTCATGACAAGGAGCGTATCCGACACGAAACGTACCGTGTTGATGTCGTGAGAAATGAACACGAGGCCGAGTCCAAGCTCCTTCTTGAGGTCGGTCAAGAGGTTGAGAACCTGCGCCCGGACCGACACGTCAAGGGCGGAGGTCGGCTCATCGGCGATGACGATGTCGGGCTCGAGTGCGAGTGCACGCGCGATAGCGACACGCTGACGCTGGCCACCCGAGATCTGTCGCGGAAGAACCGAGAGCGCTGACTGCGGAAGGCCCACGAGGTGCATGAGTTCCTTGACCATCGCGAGCCGCTCACGATCCGTACCGATCCCATGCACGCGAAGGGGGTCCATGAGTGTGTCTTGGACGATCATGCGCGGGTTAAGAGCAGTAGATGGATCCTGGAACACGACCGAGATTGCCCGCCCCCGCTCGCGCCGAGCAGCGCGACTGCGGCGAAGATCGTTGCCCTTGAACAGCACCTTCCCGCTAGTTGGCTGTTGGAGGCCGAGCATGACGTTCGCGAGGGTAGATTTTCCCGACCCTGATTCGCCGACGATGCCGATCACTTCGCCCCGGCGTACCTGGACGCTGATCCCATCAACCGCGCGGATCGTGTCAGGCTTGAGAATCGATCCCGTGCGCAGGGTGTGCACGACGTGGATGTCCTGAAGATCGAGGACTGGCGGTTCGTGCAGGTCCGGCGCGAGGTAGCCGTTGTTTGTTCGTGATGTGACGCTGTGGCTCATGCCTGATCACCTTTGTGTGCGCTCGTGGCCGCATCCCGCGTGGAACGGGTGGCGACGATGGATTCGGGAAGTCCAACGGTTGAGGCGACTCGATGAGTAGTGCCGGGAACATCCCACAGGCGCGGCTTCTCCGCGAGTCCGATTTCTGGAGTTGAGGAGCGAGGCGCGAAGCGGTCTCCCGCAACGAACTCGCGGGGTGAGGGCACCGTGCCCTGAACCTGGTGGAGTCGATCAGCGCCCGCCTCGATGGAGAGAACAGAGCCGAGAAGGCCCTGCGTGTACTCGTGTCGCGGATCCGTAAGAACTTCCGTCGTGGTTCCCTGCTCGACGACCTGACCCGCATACATCACCGTGATCTTGTGGGCGAGTTGTGCAACCAGTGCGAGGTCGTGGCTCACGAAGAGCATGGCGAAGCCGAGTTCTTCTCGCAACTTGTTGAGGAGTTCCACTACTTGCTTCTGCACGGTGACATCGAGTGCGGTCGTCGGTTCATCAGCAATCACGAGCTTCGGATCTCGAGTCAGGGCCATAGCGATAAGGACGCGCTGACGCTGGCCTCCTGAAAGTTCGTGCGGGTAGCTCTTGAGCATGCGCTTTGGGTCGAGGCCCACGAGCTCGAGTAGTTCTTCCGCGCTTCGCGTGCCTCCGCGCTTGGTGAGCTGCGCCATCTGGCTCTTAATGAGCATTGACGGGTTGAGCGAACTGAGTGCGTCTTGATAGATCATCGCCATCTCGCGTCCGCGCATCTCATTGAGCTGGCGAGTGTTCATGTCGAGGAGGTTTTTTCCCTCGAGTGTCGCGGTTCCGCGCACCCGCGCGGTCTTTGGCAAAAGCCCCATGATTGCCATGGAGGTGACCGATTTACCCGAGCCCGATTCACCCACGAGCCCCATGGTCTCGCCCGGGCGAATCGTAAAGTTGACGCCGTCAACAATGTCGACATCGCCGTGGGCATTTGGGAACGAGACGCGTAAGTCGCGCACGTCGAGGAGTGGCTCCGCTTCAGGGTCACCCGCGTATACGAGACGGTCTTTGCGCGCGCTCTCCTTGACGTGGAGCTTATCGAGCGATTCGAGGAGGGTCGCGCGGGCCTGCTGGGGATCGATGAGCCCAAGCGTGTTGAGGCTCGCCTCCGGCGCGGCCTGGGCTTTCTTCTCGTCGGCGTCAACATCGACAACGGTTTTCACGCGAGGCGAGGCGAACGCGTCGGTCATCCCCTCAGAGAGGATGTTGAGACTCAGAACGGTAACGAGGATCATGAGGCCGGGGAAGAATGTGGGCCACCAGTAACCGGAAAGAAGTAGCTGCTTTCCTTGCGCGAGGATGTTGCCCCACGAAGGGTCCGGCGGCTGCACGCCCGCGTTGATGAAGCTCAGCGAGGCCTCGAGCACGATCGCGTCGGCAACGAGGACGGTGGCGAACACGAGGATTGGTGCAAGGCAGTTGCGTGCCACGTGCTTGATGAGGATCCAGGGAACCCCCGCGCCCATGACTTTCGAGGCGTTCACGTAGTCCTCGCCGAATTGCGAGAGGACATTCGCGCGCACGACTCGCGCGAGCTGAGGCACGTAGAGGAAGCCGATTGCCATGATGAGAACGGGAAGCGAGTTGCCGAATGCTGCGACGAACACAGCGGCAAGCGCGATGCCGGGGATCGACATGACCACGTCGAGGCACCGCATGAGAACTTCGGACGCCCATTTGTGAGCCGTCGCTGCGAACGAGCCGAGGACTGCCGCGACGAGAAGAGCGAGTGCTGTCGCGCTCAGACCGATAATGAGAGACGAGCGGGATCCGTAGATGACCCTTGCAAACACATCGCGCCCAATCTGGTCAGTGCCAAAGAGGTGCTCTCCACTTGGCGGCTGCACGGGCGTGCCCGTCGCGAGTGGATCATGGTGTGCGATCACGGGGGCGAGAATCGCCGCGAGGATAAGGATCGCGAGAAACGCCGCCGCGAGCACGTTCATGGGCTTGAGGCCCTTGAGTGCTTTGAGGGTGCCGCCCGAAGAGCGGTGGAGTTTTGCGTCAAGATTCGGTCGCATCAGATGCTCCTAATCCGCGGGTTGATGAGCACGTAGAGGATGTCGACGAGCAGGTTGATAACGATGAACGCGATAGCCACGGTCAGAGTGACACCTTGCACGAGGTACACATCGTTGCGCTGGATGCCGTCGAGAATGAGCTTGCCCATCGCCTGGATATTGAAGATGATTTCGATGATGACCGCGCCGCCCATGAGGTAACCCACGCGAAGACCAAGGACGGTCACTGGAGTGATGAGAGCGTTGCGGAGTACATTGCGAGAAATGACGATCGGGTAGGGGATGCCTGCGCCGATGGCGGTGCGTACGTAGTCGCGGTCCAATTCTTCCACCATTGAGGTGCGCACAACGCGCGTGAGAGATCCCGCCACGGGAACGGCACCCGCGATTGCCGGGAGCGTCATGTTTAAGAGGTACTGCTGCGGATCGTCAGCGAATGATGTCCACCCGGAGACGAGCGCAGGGAAAAATCCCCAGCCTCCGGGGATGTCGCCGAGCCACTGGATGAGGAGGATTGCAAGCCAGAAGCTCGGGGTCGCGAGCGAAGCGATCGAGAGTACGCGGATGACCTGGTCAACGAAGGTATCGCGATAGAGCGCGGCGAGCACACCGAGCGTGAAGGAAAGAATGACCGCGATGATGAGGCTGAGGAAAGTGAGCTCGAGGGTGCGCGGAAAGGCTTCAGCCACCATCTGTGTCACGGGGACGCCACCCGAGGACGTTCCGAGATCGCCAGTGACGAGTCCGCCAAGGAACGAGAAGAACCTCACGAGGAGCGGGTCGTTGAGGCCGTGTGCCTCGCGGTATTGCGCGAGGGCTTCCTGCGATGCTGCTTCGCCGAGTGCGAGACGAGCCGGGTCGACGTTTGAAAAGCTCATGACGATAAAAACGAGCAGTGCAACGCCGACAACCATGAAGGGCAGGGAAATGAGCCTTCGGCCAATGAGTCTTGCGAATTGAGCCATGCGACTTTGTCCTTAAGAGTGAGCGCCATCTTTGGCGTGGTGACCGGGAGGCGAGGGGCAGTGGAAACGCCTCGCCTCCCGGCGTTGAGGGAAGAACCTCGATTAGAGGGTCGTGCCGACGTCGATGAAGCTTAGGCCCGTGAGCGAAATGGGCTTGAAGTCGATGAGCGTGTCGGCGTTGTACGCGGTCGGGGTCTTGCGGTGGAACAGCGGATAGAGCGGAACCTCGTTCGAGATGAGATCAAATGCTGCATGCCACGCCTCGAGCTGGGCGGCTTCCTCAGTCGCCTGAATGCCCTGGTCGAGGAGCTCCTGAAGCTGCGTGTAAGCCTCGCTGCCCTTCCAATGCATGCGCGAATCCGTCCATGTGTCGCCTGCGTACCACCAGCGCATGAGGAGGTCAGCATCGGAGCCGAACACTGACGGGTCGCCGGGGGCGATCACGACGTCGAAGGCGTCAGGTTTGCCGTCGATCGAGGTGTACACCTCCGCGGACTGCTTCTGCTCGAAGTGGACGGTGACGCCGGTCGCCTTGAGGGATTCTTGGATGATCGGCGTGACCTGCTGGACCCAGTCGTGATCGGTGCACAGCATGCGGAACTCGGTGAGGCCCGTTTCGCCGAAGAGCTGCTTAGCCTTGTCAACATCGTGCGTGTACACGGTCGCGGCTTCCTTGTAAGCCGGATTCTCCTTATCCACGAAGCATGTGGCTGCGGTTGCCTGCCCGGCAAGGCCGGTCTCGATGACCTTGTCCATGTCGATCGCGTAGAGGAAGGCCTGGCGGTTCTTGACGTCCGCGAAGGGGTTGCCTTCGGTGTTGTTGAACATCGCGAACAGGAGGCCGAAGCCCTGAACGGATTCGACGGTCGCGACGGAATTTAGGGCGTCGATCGAGAGGTAGGGTACCGAGTCAATTGCCTGAACGTCGCCCGACTGGAGCGAGTTGGTGCGAGTCGCGGCGTCGGGGATGACCTGCCACTCCATGGTCTTGGCGCGCGCGGGCTTTTGACCCGTGTAGTCGTCATTGCGCTCGAATTTTACGATCTTCGAAGCGGCGCCGTTATCGGTCATCTTCCATGCGCCGGTACCGATGGGATTGGCATCGAAACCTTTGGCATCTTTCTCGACGGCAGCCTTCGGAACGACTTTGACGACCGCGAGGCGCTCGGCAAGCGGGCCGACGGGGTGCTTGAGGGCGATACTCACGCCGTTGTCGCCGTTTTCTTTAACGGAGTCGATGAAGGAAATGAACTGCGAGTAGAGCGAGTTATTCGCGGGGTCGAGCACGCGCTCGAACGAGAACACGACGTCCGCGGGGGTCACGGGGGAGCCGTCATGGAACTTAGCGTCCTTGCGGAGTTCGATATCGACGGTGGTGTTGTCACCCTTCGGTAGCTCGGACGCGAGCGCGGGGTACACCTCGCCGGTCGCTGGATCGAGTTCTGTGAGGCCCTCGAGGGTGTGCCAGTTAGCCGCGATCGTAAGTGCCGAGGTCGTCGTCATCGGGTCGTAACCGTTGGTGCCGAGCTCGTAGGAAATCGAGGCCTTGATCGTGCCGTCTTCATTCGCTGAACCAGCGTTGCCACCTGCACCGCCGGAACCACCGGACTTTTTATCGGAGGGGGCGCATGCCGAAATGGCAGCGACGAGGCCCGCGGCGCCGGCCGAGAAAGCACCCGTCTTGAGGACTGTGCGGCGAGAGACAGTGCGTGAGTTACTCACTTTTGCTCCTTTGCAAAGGGGGATTAGGGGAACGCTCCCCACATGGAGACATCAGACGTCTGATGACTTGCTGTTAGCATAAGAGCACCGTCGAGACTTTGTCAATGTTGCCGAGGTGGCGATACTGGAAGCTCGGAGCATGAGAAAGGCAGATCGTGGCCGAAGAATCCATGGGGCTCGCGCCCGAGAATCATGAACGGCTAAGCAAGCGCCGGACCGCGAGTAACGCAACGGTCGACGCGATCAAGGAGTACATCCTCGAGCACCACCTACGCCCGGGGGATCCGCTCCCGACGGAGGCATCGCTTCAGGGCACTTTGGGTGTTTCTCGCTCGAGCGTGCGCGAGGCCCTGCGCACGCTTCAGTCGCTCGATATTGTTTCTATTCAGCACGGACGTGGCATGAGCGTGGGTGAGCTGTCGTTCGCCCCCATGATTGAAGCCGTTCTTTTTCGTGCCCGCCTCAATGCGAAAGACGATCTGAGCACGTTGCGTGAAGTTGTGGAGGTGCGCATGGCTCTTGACCTTGCGCTCACCGATGAGCTCATTGAGGTATACCGCGGTTCCTCGCAGCCGAAGCTTCGAGAGCACGTGAAGAACATGCGCGAGTGTGTCGAGGCCGGTCGAGGCTTTGCTTCGTGTGACGAGGCGTTCCACTCCGATCTACTCGCGGCGACAAGCAATCACATGATGCAGCAGCTAGGCATGGCTTTCTGGCGGATTCACACGGTAGCTGTTCCTGCTGCCGGGTTGCCGCAAGCCAAGGACATCAGTGACACGGTGAACGCCCACGATGCGATCATTGATGCGCTCGTTGCTGGCGATGCGGCCGCCTACCGCGAAGCGGTCATTGAGCATTACCGCCCGCTCAGGCGCCTTCTCGAGGTCGCCGCCAACTAGCGCTTCTTCTCCATCTGCGAGGGCGGCGTCGCCGTCGAAGCGATGAAGCCCAGGGAGCGAGTGTCGGGGAGGTCGGCGACCTTGGCGGTGTCGATTGCGCTCAGCGCGCGCAACCACATGAGTGGATACAGGGGAAGCTCGGTGGCAATTCGATTCATCAATTTTTGCCATGCCCGCTGGAGGTCGTCACCCACCAAGTCAAGGCGCGTACTTCGGTCGAGCACGTCGCGAATTTCGGCGAGAAGTTCACTCTCGCCGAGGCGCAGGCGGGAATCGGCCCAGAAAGGTGAAGCATAGAGGGAGCGCAGCAGCGTGTCGGGATGGAAGCCCGTAAACGCCGGATCGAGGGATACGAGGGAGGCGTCCCAGCCGTCGGAATCCTCCTCCATGCGCTTCACGGCATCCCACCAGGGGAGGATCTCGAGTTCGGTTTCGATCCCGGCCTCCTTGAGATTGCTCTTGAGGAACTCGGCGACGGCGCGGGTCCAGGGCTCGTTGCTCGCGAGCAAGCGAAGCGTGCTGATCTCCGCGCGCGCAAAGAGCTCGCGCGCTTCGTGAGGATCGTGTGTGTAGGCACGTGAGGCGGGCTTAAATTTTGGGGTCCCGGGGTACATGGGGCTCGTGACCGGATCGACGTGCTCGGCGAACACCTTCTTCGCGCATTCTTGAGAGTCGAAAGCCTTCATGAAGGCGCGTCGAGCTTCGATTGCAGAAAATGGCCGGCCCTCATCATGGTTGAACATCGCGTACACGGCGGCCCTGCTCGGTTGGGAGGCGAGGTGGAGCGTACCGTTTTTGACCCGGGGGCTTTTTGCAAGTTCGCGGTATTTCGTTGGGGGCACGGGAAGAGCCACCTGCATACTGCCGTCCATGACCGCGTCAGCAATCGCGGATTCGCTGTGCTCGATGTGCCAGGTCATGGTTTCGTAGAGCGCCGGGAACACTCCCGAGTACTGGTCAAATGCTTCAAAAGTGAGCGTCCCGCCCGCGGTGTCCCGCTTACTGATGCGCCATGGGCCGGTGCCGTTGGGCGCCTCAAGAAGCGTGGAAGGGTCGGTGCCCTCGGGGATGATTTTGACGAGGGAGAGGCGCTCGTTGATCTCGGGCGTGGAGTACTTGAAGCGGAGCTGGACGATATTGTCGGCCACCTGGACGGCGTGGTCGAAGAAATCGAGAAGCTCACGGTGCGGAAAATGGTTGTTGTCGTCGAGTGCGGCCTCGAAAGAGTAGATCACATCGGCGGGGGTTACGGGCATGCCGTCGTGAAAGATGGCGCCGTCGCGAAGGAACACATCGATGACGACGTCGGCGGGATCGAAAAGCTTTTGCGAGAGGCCCGGCTTTGTTGTGCCGGTCGTTGGGTCCATGATGGCGAGGCCCTCATACACGTGCCACAGTGCAGCGGTGTTCTGGAGGGAGCGGGTCGTGAACGGGCTGAGGCCGTCACTTCCGAGTGGCGCGCTGAGAATAACGTCGAGGTGCCCTGTGGGGACGGGGAGATTGAACTTCTCCGCGACCGAGAGGTGGTCCGGGTTAGGCGAGCTTTGGCAGCCCGCGGCGGTAGTCGCGAGGGCAAGTGCGCCGAGAGAGGCGCCTGCCGTAAGAAAGGCGCGCCGGCTGGTGGTGCGTGCGGGTCCGGTCATGGTCTCCAGAGTAATAGGTGTGCAGAGTCGGTGGTGGAGGTGCGAGTGTGGTGTGTGACGGGGGCGAGGCAGTCACGGGCACGTGGGAGCGCGGGCGCTACGCTCGCACGTAAGGGCAGGGTCCGACGCTTGCCTGCACACCATCGCGACGGAGAGGTATGAGGAGGAGGCCATGGACGGTAGCGGCGTGGATGTCGAGAAGTATCGCCGACTGAGTGAGGACATCGCCTCGGCGATCGCACTCGTGAGCATGCGCGTGGGGCGATGGGATCTCGTGACGCCGATCGATTCGTTCCTTGACGTGTCGTATGACCCGCCCACGATGGCGGTGAGCCTGTATTCGCTTTCGCGCGCCGCGGAGGCGCTTGACGAGACGGGAGTGTGCGCGCTGAGCGTACTTGGCGCCGAGCAGCAGGGGCTCGCCGAGCGCTTTGGTGAGCCGGGCCTCCCACTTCAAGGGATGCTCGAAGGAGTCGCCCATCAGCGGGATGCGTGGGACAACGCTCATATTGATGGATCGCTTGCGACCTTCAGTCTCGCGGTTGAATCGTCACACGAAGCCGCAACGCACACGCTTTTCGTGTGTCGCGTTCGTGAGGCGTGGCAGGGGCCGGCGCGCTCTGCGCTTGTACGATTCTCGAGGCGCTACTCGGGCCTGTAAAACGGTGCCCTGAAGAGATTCTCGACACGCGAGGCGAAACGGCCGCACTGAGCGCCCTTCTCGCCTCTACAATGTTCGCGATACGCGCGCGTTCCTGCCGTGCTTGCTTCGAAGGCGCTTCCCCGCATCGGCATGCCGCGCGACACAAACGAGGGAGCTCATGGCGAAGGATCAGGTACCGGAGAACCGTGATGATCGCGTCCAGGCGGGAGCAGATCCCGCCGAGGACTGGATCTTTGTTCCCGAACCGGGCACCCTCCCCACAGAAAAGCTTCCCGATAGCGATGATTTCGCGCGCCTGAGAATGCAGCGAGCGAACCTCGAGGGCGAGGCTGAGAATTACTTTGCTCCGGGCCTGGCGCCGAAGGAGCCAGTGACGGAGACGGCCGAAATCGCGGCGCCTTCGCCATCAGAGGAGAACGATTATGCGCGCTCGGGCGCCACGCCTCCGGCGGCGCCGAGGCAGCGCTCCGTGCAGCTTCCCCCGCAATTCAGCGACTTGAGCGGCTGGGACGCCCTACGCGACGTCATTGTTGTGCTCGCTTTCGGTTCGAGTTTCACGACCACCTACACACACGCCCCTGACGCGCTTCCCGCGTGGATTCCGGCAGTCGCGGCGGGAGTCGGCATCGCGACCATCCTCGCCGTGTACCTCCTGCGGTGGGTTCCCGCCTATATGAAGGACGCGGAACCCCAAAGGCCCGAGCAGTTCGGCTACCTCGGGATCGTGCGCCGGGTAGGCATGCTTCCCGCGTTTGTGGCCTCGATCGGTGCTCTCGGCTACGACCTTATTGCCTCGATTCCCGATCTCCTCATGCCTTTGCCGAATGGGCCGCGCGTAGGCGTTGGCGTTTCGGTTGCACTCCTGCTCATGGGCGCGGTGATGGGGTCCGAGCGACGCGGTTTCGAAGGACACGTTCCGAGCGATGCCGCGAAGAGACGCGCCGCGCGATGGATCCTCCTCCTGCGCGTGCTGCTCATCGCGAGCTTCGTGCTCTCGCTCGTCATGATGGTGGGCAAGGCGATCAACGGTGACCCGGCGTTCGCGCTCGTCACCTTCTCCAACTCTCTTGGCTCTCTCGCACTAGGCCTCTTCATTGCGAACCCGAAGCTCAATGAGCGCCCCTCGCACTACGTGTTCCTCGTGGGTGCGGCGGCAGCGATGGTTGTGGGCGCGGCTGCCGACAACTCTCTGCGCCTCGAATACGCGGCGCCGGGAAGCTTCTCCACCTCTTACGTGTGGCTCCCGTTTGCGCTCGCGGCCTTCGGGCTTCTCATTTCACGCCCCTATGTGCGCTCGAGCACACTCAATTTCAAGCGCGTGGACTGGCTCATGTATGCCGCCCGCACGTTCGAGTTTTCCCGCACGATGCACATCGTGGCCTTCGCAGCCGTGCTCGTGTATTTCATCGCGGTTCTCGTGGGGTACGACGCGCGCGGGGGCTCGGGCCTCGTGATCCTTCAACTCATCCTCGTTGCTCTGCTCGCGCTCCTCTCACACTTCGGTCGCAAGGCCCTCGTGCGAAAGAGTGCCGTCAAAGCGCGTGGAAACGCGGTGTCCATCGGTGTGGCCCTCACGCTTATCGGTTTCCTCGGAGTGGTCGTGTTCTCGGTTATCACGGGGGCCGCTGCCGGCCTGACAAACGGTGGACTTGGCCTCGTTGCGGGCATCACCGCTGCCTTGATGATTACGGTTCCCGCGCCCATGCGTGATGAGTACGGCGCGCCAGATCTCGAGCGCACCTTCGCTCAGTTCCGCGCCCGTATTAACGGCGTAGCTGGCGCCACAGTTTTCCTCCCCGATGTGTCCGAAGCCCGGCGTCGGACGCACCGCTTCCCCGCGAGCGTTTCCCCCGAGGCTCTCACCCCCGCCGCCCCTGATCTCGACCCCGCCAAGGAGTCGTAACCCCTATCCCCAAAAAGAAAGGCCGCCATGCCACTGTGGAAAATTCATGGAAATGGGCTCACCGTTGAGCCAGGGAAAGTCGTTCCTCCTTCCGAACGACTCGCATGGCCGGTCACGATTGGGATTGGCGCCCAGCACGTCATTGCGATGTTCGGCGCAACATTCCTCGTTCCGCTCCTGACGGGATTCCCGCCGTCCACGACCCTTCTTTTCTCGGGCCTCGGCACGATCCTGTTCCTCGTCATTACGCGTAATCGAGTCCCGAGTTACCTGGGAAGCTCGTTTGCGTTCATCGCCCCGATCGTTGCGGCAACGAAAGCGCACGATATGGGCACCGCCCTCGGCGCCGTGCTCCTCACGGGCCTCGCGCTCGCCCTCGTTGGCGTGATCGTGCAGTTCGTCGGCACACGATGGATCGCCGCACTCATGCCGCCCGTCGTCATGGGTGCCATCGTCGCCCTGATCGGCTTCAATCTCGCGCCCACGGCCTACAAAAACTTCCAGCAATCGGCCCTTACCGCGACGGTGACGCTTTTCGCGATCGTCCTGTGCACGGCGCTCTTCAAGGGCATCCTCGGGCGCGTCTCCGTTCTCCTCGGCGTCCTTGTGGGCTACCTGTTCGCCCGCGCGCGCGGCGAGGTTGATCTCACTGCCTTCTATGAGGCGCCGTGGATCGGTCTTCCCGAGTTCCACCACCCGCACTTCGATCTCTCGGTTCTCCCGATGTTCCTGCCGGTGATCCTCGTGCTCATCGCGGAGAACGTGGGCCACGTGACGTCGGTGGGGTCGATGACCGGCGAGGATCTCGACCACATGGTGGGCCGCACCCTCTTCTCTGACGGCATCGCGACGGCCCTCTCGGCAACGTTCGGTGGTTCGCCCACCACCACCTACGGCGAGAACATCGGCGTCATGAGCGCGACTCGCGTGTACTCAACCGCTGCGTACTGGGTCGCGGGCATCGCCGCGATTGCCCTGTCGATGTCACCGAAGATCGGCCAGCTCATCTTCTCCATTCCGGCGGGCGTGCTCGGCGGCGTCACGTTCGTGCTCTACGGTCTCATCGGCATCGTGGGCGTGCGCATGTGGGTTGACGGTCGCGTGGATTTCTCGCGGCCGCGCAACCAGATGACGGCGGGCGTCGCGCTCGTCGTGGGCATCGCAAACGTGACGTGGACGTTCGGCCCTAAGGACGCCGGCATCACCTTCAACGGCATCGCGCTCGGCACCCTTGCGGCGCTCGTGATCTATCACCTCATGACGGTGATCGGGAAGGTCACGGGCACCGAGGTGCAGGAGGATTCCGACGCTCGCTCAGCGACGGTGGAAGCCACTTCTGCGCGATGACTGCCGGGCAACCGCCCAAGAGAGTGCGTACGGGCTGGGCGCCGATCCTCACTCCGGGGACGCGCGTGACGGCCCGCTACGCGCTCGACCCGCGCACGCATGCAGGTCGAGAAAAGGTTGCGGACGCTCTCGGCTACGTTGTCGAAACCGACGAGGAAACGGTCACTATCCACACGAAACGTGGATACGCGAGGATTCCTCGCGTGTTGATCGTGGCCGTTCGGGAGGTTCCCCCGCCACCTCGCTAGACTTGGGCCATGACTTCTAGCACTACTCTCGTTCGCCGTCCGTTTGAAGGCCTCATCGCCGAACACGATCTCGTGGCGATGCGCCAACTCATCCCATCGGCGACCCTCGAGGCGAAGATTGCCCCCGAGTTTGGCGGTGGCGATGCCGTGATCGCCACGATCCTCCCCATGAACTGGGCTGCGATCAAGCGCGATAACGGCACCGTCATGCTCGGGATGCAGGCGAGCGTTCCCGGTAATGACACTTCGCGCGGTCTCGGTGCAGCGCTCAAGCAGGCGCTTGATTCGGAGCCCGGAACGGCAGTGACGACCGTGAAGGTTGCGGAGGATTCACCCCGGCTTCAGGACATCCTCGTCATTGAGGAGAACTACACGGTCGACGTGCACGACTCGTTCGAGTACTGGCTCGGCGCCGGTGCGGAGCGCACCGAGCAGATCGAGCAGGGCCTCGAGCAGGCCAACGAGGCGATCATGCCGACGGCGGCCGTGGGCGGATTGCCGCACGCGTATTGGGTCGATGCGGGCCCCAAGGAGCATCTGCGTTGGGTTCTCGACGAAAGCGAAGACCGCGTGATCGACGCGGTTGCGCGCCTGCACGCGAAGCGTCAGTCGGGTATCGGCGAGGGCACGCGCTACGTGGGCTCGTTCCGTGCTGATGGCCTCACGATTCCCGTATGGGACCTGCCGAAGGGCTTCGGCGTCGAGGGCGTGGAAAATGAGGTTCCCGAGTTCCTCAAGCGTTTCGAAGCGGCGCTTTCGAGCGAGGAGCCGCTTACGGCTCTCGAGCGTCGCGCGCGCGGCGGAATTGTCGCACGTGAGGTGACCCTGCGATGAGCAGCGTCGACGCCGCGACGTTCGGGGAAGCGCGGCCCACGCGAGCCGCTGTCGTGATCCCCGCGAAGGACGAGGCCGAACGTATCGAAAAGACCGTTGCCGCCTCGCTTACTATCCGCGGCGTCGACCTCGTTGTCGTTGTCGACGACGGTTCCTCGGATGCGACGGCGGCCTTGGCGAAGGGCGCCGGGGCGGTCGTGGTGCGCCACCGCAGCAATCGCGGCAAGGCCGCGGCTATGGCGACCGGCGCGCGCGTCGTGCACATGCGTGAGGAAACCGAGCACGCCGAGCAAAGGAACGAGGGCGGCGAGCCGTCGCCAATAAATGAGTCGGCACGCGCGCTGCTGTTTATCGATGCTGACATGCAGGAATCCGCCAGCGGTGCGCAGCCGCTCGTGGATGCGGTGCTCGAGGGCAACGTGGACATGGCGATCGCGATCCTCCCCGCACAAGAAGGCGCCGCGGGCATGGGCCTCGTTGTGAAAACGGCGCGCAATGGCATCCGTAAGGCCACGGGTTTTGAGACCGTGCAGCCGCTGAGTGGCACGCGCTGCATTACGCGCGAAACATGGGATGCGGTGCAGCCCCTCGCCGACGGTTGGGGCGTGGAAACGGGCCTCACGATCGACGCCCTCCACAAGGGGTTCTGGGTGAAAGAGATCCCTGCCGACCTTACGCACCGTGCGACCGGCAAGGACCTTCGCTCGCAGCTTCACCGTGCGAGCCAGCTCAAAGACGTCATGCGTGCGCTCTCGAAGCGGCGGTCTCTTTCGCCGAATGATCCACTTGGCGAGGAGGGGCCGGTGCGCACACTCACGGGTGAGCGTCCCGAGGCGCCCGAGATCGTGGAGAAGCCCCCTGTGAAACATTTTGCGGTTCCCTCGATCGAGAAGAACGCGCAGGTCAGAGCTTCTGAGGAGTCGGTGGAGCCGGTGGACGAGCCTCGCGAGGAGCCCGAGCACTAAGTGACGCGCGAGCCGTGAGGCTCAGCGCGACGCCCACCACGTAGGCGAGACCCACGAGCACGAGGCCCGTGTCGTTCGTGAGCGCTCCGATCCATGCGCCAGCCACGGCAGCGAGGCGAAGTCGATAGAGGTAGGGGAGTTCGTGCGCGAGAGAGCCCCTGCGTACCGCGCCGTAGGTGAGTGCGAGCGCAATGAGCACGGGCGGGACCATGAGAAGTGGTGAATAGAGCGTGAGCGGTTCGAGCATGCGTGATGTGCGATCCGCGAACACTGCCCAGAACTGTGAAGCGGCGCCCGCGGGGGAGCCTTTCTCCACAAGCGTCGCCACGAATTCGCCCAGATGCGTGCGCGAGGAGGCGGGGCGCATGTAGTCGAGAGCGCCCGCGAAGGCAAACACCCCTGTGCCCGCCGCGAGCGCCGCGAGAACGTGCCACGGGCGGAGTCGAATGCCGCTGAGGGCGAGGCAGGCGACGAGTGTCACGGGAGCGTAGATGAGGGCGCTTCCGGCGTCGGCCCCCATCCCCGGGGCGATCGAACAGAACCCCACGAGGGCACCCGTGCCGCCCACGAACAGCACGCGCGCAAGGCCTGGTCGTCTGCCGGTGGTGAAGGCCGGAAGTGCGTGGATGAGCATGCCCACTCCGAGGGCCCACGCCGCGAGGGTAATGCCCGTGATGTGGTTGCTCAGGCCGTAGAAGCGGCCAGCATAGATGGGCTGATTGCCAAGCAGCGACGTGAAGCTCGCGTGAGAGCCGAGCGCGGCATCAAGCACAATCGCGGCCACGGTCATGAGCGCGGCGAGACCGGACGTGAGGAGGCGGCGACTGTGTTCGGGGAGCGCCGAGGCGAGTAGGCGTACGCCGAAAGTGAGGCCCGCGCCAAGCGCAGCTGTGCCGAAGATCGTCCACGCTGCGATCGCGAAAAGAGGATGAATGCCGAGGTTAACGAGGGTACTGAGCGGGAGAATGCTCGACGTGTAGCCCACGGGGATCGCGAGGAGGCCCACGCTGGCGATGTGCCGTGCCGCCGGGACGCGCCGCGCGAGAACCCCCGCGATCAGCAGGACCGTGATGAGTGCACCGAGCAGTGGGGCGAGGGCATCCTCGGTGGTGCGGGAGGCGAAGGTGACTTCACGCGCGTGCGCGAGCTGTGTGCCTTTGTGAGTGGCGGTTCCGACGGCAGCTCGGCCCATGCCGACTTGCCCCGTGTCCGTGAGGCTCGCCGCGAGATCAAGGTTCATGACCACGCCAACCTGACGCGTCGAAGGGCTCGTGAGGAATGCCGGCCCCCAGCGTGAATCGATGTAGACCTGCAGGTTGAGAGGGATGGGGAGAGCATCGTAGCCACGCGTGTGCTCAACCTCGTAGGCCTGCTCGGAGGAGGGGTTGAGGGAGCCGATGCTCGCGAGTGCCACCCCGCGCTCGCCACACTCGCCCGCGTACTTCGCGAATGCCGCATCGATTCTGCGCACACTGCGTTCGTGCGCGAACCTGCTGACGTCCTTGCCCGTTGCCACATCGCCGAGATCGACGAGTGAAATGCCGGCTTCGGCGAGCGCGGAGGTGGCGTCGGACCATTCCTTCCCACCCGGACTGCCGCCCCTTCCCGCTGCATCTGTATCCCCGAGTGCCGGGGTGCGGGCGCCCGTCGCAAGGGTTTCGAGGCCCTGCCGCTTGGTGGGCATGACCGATTCGCTCGAAAGCGCGAGGCCCGCGGCGCCAGAATTTTCGGCGAAGCACCACAGGGCAGGAGTGTCCTCTTTCGTGATGTCTGCCCACGTGAGACCGCTCGTGACGTAGAGCGTGTGCACCCGGTCGATCGGTGGTGTCGCATCTTTGCGCAGACCGCCCCAGTGGAGGGACGGGGCAAGGATGAGCGCGGCGAGAAGCGCGAGGCAGGCGGCGATGAGGCCCGCGCCAGCGACGCGTGTACGCGCATGAGAGATCTCGTGCATGGACTCAAGCGTAGCGATCATGCGCATACCCGTACTCTTAGGGACATGCGATATGGATTCCTCGGCCCCGAGACGACCTTCACCCATCAGGCGCTCTTGCAGGCGCTCATGGGTCCGCTGCCCGTGCGACCGGATGACGGAGAGCAGACCCTCGTGCCCTACCGCAGTGTTGCCGAAGCGATCGGCGACCTCGTCGCGGGCGAGGTCGACGCGATGATGGCCCCCATCGAGAACTCCGTTGAAGGCGGGGTTTCAGGCACCCTCGACGTGCTCGCCGCGACCGGCGGAATCACGATCGTCGCCGAGCAGATCGTTCCCATCACGTTTGTGCTCGCGACCCGTGTGCCGTCGAGCCTCAAGAATCTTGAAGCCGTGTACTCCCACCCGCACGCCCAAGCGCAGTGCCAGGCGTTCGTGCGCGAAAACCTTCCCGGCGCCTCACCGCAGCCCGCGCTCTCTACAGCAGCTGCGGCCCGCGAGATCGCGGAGCTTGACGACGCAGATCCGCGTGCTCGCACCGCCGCCGCGATCTGCTCGCCGCTCGCCGCCGAACATTTTGGACTGCACATTGTCGCCGAGGGCATCGAGGATACGAAGGGTGCCGAAACCCGTTTTGTGCTCGTGGAACGCGACGGTCTCATCCCGGCGCGCACGGGCGCCGATAAAACGACGATTGTTGCGCACCTCGCCCACGATCGGTCCGGATCGCTTCTCGAGATGCTCGAGGTTCTCAGCTCGAACGGCGTGAACCTCTCGCGCATCGAATCGCGCCCCATCGGAGATGCGCTCGGCCGCTACTCCTTCTCCCTCGACCTCGAGGGGCACCTCGAGGATCGTCGCGTGGCCTCCGCGCTGCGAGGCCTCCATCGCATCTGTTCGCGCCTCGTATTCCTCGGCTCGTACGGTAGGGCCGACGGTTCCGTGCCCTACGTTGTGGACCACAATGCTGATACCGCTTACGAAGAGGCGCGCGGTTTCGTCGCGGGCCTCGAGGGGCTTATCGCGAGGGACTAGCGATTCTCAGCGACCCGAGCGGATCACGAGCGCACCCGGATCTACGCGGGTGACGAGGTGCGTGGCATCGCCAAGATAATCGCCATCGACCTGCACGGGGAGCGCCTTCGACGTGCTCACGATCGCCTCGCGAGCCTGGAACGTACGGTGATTCGAGATTTTTGCGAGGGTTTTCGGTGCGCCGGGAAGCACGAGCTGGCCGAGGATCTGGGAAAAGCCCGCCGCGCCCTTCCAATCAAGCGCAAGAATCTCAAGGGAACCATTCGAGCGATCCGCGCCCGGCATGAGCGTGATCCCGCCGGGAAGGCGCCCCACGTTGCCGATCATGACCGTGCGGGCCTTGAGCGTCTTTGGCGACCGACCATCGAGTTCAATGTCGACGCTTTGCCCGCGGCCCACAATTTTCTTCGCGCCGGCGACCACGTAGGCGAGCCAGCCCACGGTCTTTTTGAGGCGTGAATCGGTATTTTCCATGATGACCGCATCGAAGCCGAAACCCGCGATGACGAGGAACGGTTCTTCCTTCGCTCTGTTCGCACCCTCGAGGCTCTCACCGTGCTGGAGGTAGCCGAGGTCCGCCGTGAGGGCCTCACCCGTGAGGGCAACCTTGACCGCGCCGCGCAGATTATCGATCGGAATGTCGAGGTTGCGCGCAAAAAGGTTACCGGTGCCCATCGGGATGATGCCGAGCGCCACGCCAGTATGGGCGAGCCCCGCGGCGACGAGGCGCACCGTGCCATCGCCACCGGCCGCGAGGACAACCGAGCAGCCGTCGGACACCGCCTGCTGAGCCTGACCAAAGCCCGCATCCTCCACGGTTGTTTCGTAGAACGACACCTGCGCATCCGGGTCCACACTGAAGACGTGGCTCACGACCCGGCCGCGAAATTCGGCGACATCCTTGAGCTTTGACGGGTTGACGACGACCCCAACGTGTAGTTTTTCCACCACTCCAGCATACGGGGGCGGCGTGGCACTGTACCCTGGAAAACATGATCGATCTGCGATTGCTCCGTGAGAACCCCGAACGCATGCGAGAGGCCCAGAAAGCGCGCCGCCGCGACCCCAAAACTGTTGACGCCGTGCTCGAAGCCGATCAGGCCTGGCGTGAGGCCACGCAGTCGTTTGAGTCGCTGCGTGCCGAACAGAAAACCTTCGGCAAGAAAGTCGCCCAGGCCAAGGGTGAGGAAAAGCAGGCCCTCGTCGCCGAAGCGAAAGAGCTCAGCCAGAAGGTTAAGGACCTCGAACAGCGCGCAGGCGAAGCTGAGGAGGCGCGCGAGAAGGCGCTGCGTGTGATCCCCAACATCGCGGAAGGCGCCCCAGAAGGGCTCGAAGAGGACTTTGAGGTCCGCGAGACCCACGGCGAGATCCCGAGCTTCGACTTCGAGGTGCGCGACCACCTCGACATCGCCGAGAAGCTCAAGGCGATCGACATGCAACGTGGCGCGAAGGTTTCCGGCTCGCGTTTCTACTTCCTCACCGGGGTGGGTGCGCAACTTGAGCTCGCGATCCTCAACGCCGCCCTCGACAAGGCGACGAGCGCGGGCTTCACGCCCGTCATCACCCCCACGCTCGTCCTGCCCGAAACCATGGACGGTACGGGCTTTCTCGGCGAGCACGCCGATGAGGTCTACCACCTCGATAAGGACGATGACCTCTACCTCGTCGGCACGAGCGAGGTCGCGCTCGCGGGCTATCACCGCGACGAGGTCCTCGATCTTGAGGGTGGCCCGATCCGCTACGCCGGCTGGAGCGCGTGCTACCGCCGCGAAGCGGGAAGCTATGGCAAGGACACGCGCGGCATCATCCGCGTGCACCAGTTCCACAAGGTCGAGATGTTCTCGTACTGCAAGCTCGAGGACTCCTACGAGGAACACGAGAGGCTCCTCGACATGGAGCGCGAGATGATGGACCTCATCGACGTGCCCTACCGCGTGATCGACACCGCCGCGGGCGACCTCGGCACATCCGCCGCCCGCAAGTTTGACTGCGAAGCGTGGGTGCCGAGCCAGAACACGTACCGCGAGCTCACGTCCACGTCGAACTGCACGCAGTTCCAGGCGCGCCGCCTCAATATTCGTGAGCGCGTCGATGGTGCGCTTCGCCCGGTGGCGACCCTCAACGGCACGCTCGGCACGACCCGCTTCATCGTCGCCCTTCTCGAGAACCACCAGCAGGCCGATGGCAGCGTCGTCGTTCCCGAAGGGCTGCGCCCCTACCTCGGCGGCCGCGAAGTCTTCGAGGTTCAATGAGCCCGGCGCGCAGCACCAGAGGATTCGACGAGGAACACTTGCGTTCCCTGCTCGAACCGCTTTCAGGGCATCGGGCCCTCGTTGGCCTCGACGTGGATGGCACGCTCGTGGACCACGCGGGTGTCATGGATCCGCGCGTGCGAAGCGCGCTTCATGCGGTTCGCGAGGCCGGCCACCACGTGGTGATTGCGACCGGGCGTTCGCTCAACACGACTCTCCCGATCGTGCGCTTGGCGGGCGTATCAGACGGTTGGTCGGTGAGCGCGAACGGTGCGGTCACTACGCGGATCACGGGGGCCTCCGACGCCGCCTACGAGATTGTTGAGACGGTGACGTTTGACCCCGAGCCTGCGCTACGCGCCATGTACCAAGCTGTGCCCACGGCCCGCTTCGCGATTGAACGGGTGAGCGGTGGTTTCATCGGGACCGAGAGCTTCGATGATCTTGACTTCGGTATTCAGGCGGCCCCAGCGAGCATTGAGGAGCTTTTCGAGGCGAAGGATGTTGTGCGTGTCGTGGTGACTGCGCCCGATATTCCCCTCGATGAATTTGCGCGCATCGTTGAGCGCGCGGGTGTGAGTGGTTGCGAGTATGCAGTGGGCTGGTCGAGCTGGCTCGACATGTCGGCCCCCGGGACGACGAAGGCGAGTGCGCTCGAATCGCTGCGGAAGCGCCTTGGAGTGGATCCCGAGCACACCGTGACCGTTGGTGATGGTTCGAACGATGTCGAAATGCTCGATTGGGCAGCCGTGGGCGTGGCCATGGGGCAGGCGAGCGATCGTGTGAAGTCGTATGCCGATGCGGAAACGCTCGATATTGATGAGCACGGCGCGGAGCTCGTGCTGCGCTGCCTCCTCACCGGCGGTCCCGACTCCCGCTTCCTCCCTTGAGGGTGGGGAAAAACGTCGAAAGGGCGTTGATGCGGGGGATGCCCGGTCTGTGTTCCTCACCCTGATCGAGAGAGGGTAGGATGTACGGGCGCCTCGCTTCTGGGGCGCAGGGAGAGTTGACAGAGCGGCCGAATGTGGCGGTCTTGAAAACCGCTGTGCAGCAACCCTGCACCAAGGGTTCAAATCCCTTACTCTCCGCAAGAAGGCGCACGCCTCATCGTGCGTTCCACCCCGTTTCCGGCGTGCTTAATGCGCGTTCGGTGCGGGGTTTTGCCTTTCTCACCGTGGCCGTACGTACGATCAAGAGACTCAGTTCTGACACGAAGGAGAACCCCCATGAACGTCAAACTTGCGCCCGGCGACAAGGCCCCCGATTTCGATCTTCCGCTCGCAGGCGGCGGTCGAATCACGCTCGCTGACCTTGCTGGCGAGCGCGCCCTTTTATGGTTCTACCCAGCAGCGGGAACTTCTCTGTGCACCCGTCAGGCACGCGACCTTCGCGATCATGCCGAAGAACTGACCGCGAATGGTGCGCGCATTCTCGGCATTTCCCCCGACCCGATTGAAAAGGTCGAGGAATTCGTGGAAAAAGAAAATCTTCCTTTTGCGATGGCGGCAGACGAGGATCATGCTGTCATGGAGGCATACGGCGCTTGGGGAGAAAAGAATATGTATGGCGTGAAAAAGATGGGCGTGATCCGTTCGAGCTTCGTGATCGACGCTCACGGCGTGCTTACTGCCGTGAAGTACCGCGTGGGGACGCCTACGCACGTGGACTTCGTGCGTGGTGCTCTCAACCCCGACGCGTAAATGTGACGACCTTCCCTAAACCTGAGAATGCCCGCAGTAGGTGGTGCTACGTTAGTCCGCGTTCCTTTGTGGGCCTGAAGGGCACTACGAAGGGCGAAACCCTTGGGCCGCTGGCCCTGACCAACACGAAAGGTTGACGATGTCTACTTTCATGCGTAAGAACCGTTCGGTATCCATCATCGCCGCCGCTGGCGTGCTCGCGTTCGGCCTTGCAGGCTGCGGCGCCTCCAACGAAGCAAAGAAGAATGATTCCGCTTCGAAGGAGACCACCACCGCTTCAGAAACCAAAGAGGACTCGACGTCGAGCGAGAGCTCAGCCTCGGCCTCGGAAGATGCCTCGGACTCCGGCAGCGGTGCTGTCACGGGAGACGACGTTGATTCGAACGTTCACGGCACGCCCGTGGAGCTTGACGAAACCCCCTTCACGGACGAAGACAAGCAGAAGGGCGCACAGGTTGTGGCCGACTTCTTCACCAGCTCGCTCGATAAGAAGTTCGAAGATGCCTGCGCCAACATGGTGGCGAGGAACGGCGACGCTTACGAGCGCATGGATACCCCTGAGATCCGCGAGCAGTGCTCTGCCCAGAACGAGCGAGTCCTCTCCAGCCAGGGCATCAACGAAGAGCAGGCTGAGCAAATGAAGCAGATGTTGACGCCCGAAAACATTGAGATCGAGCCGAATGGCGACGGTACCGCCAAGGCTACGTTCCAGGGCCAGGATCTTGGCATCTCGCTCCTGAAGGTGAAGGGCGAGGGCCCGCTCATCGACATGAGGAACCTGTCCTGATTGGCTCCACGGTTCGGGCCGCTCACCCGAGCTGATGTGAGAGAAGAATGATGCCTGGGTGGCTCGGTAGATCTTTCTATCGAGCCACCTTCGCTTTTTCACGGCGGCAGTGCGAGAGGTGCGGGGGCGTCGTCTTCGAGGAAAAGTTGCGCAGGCTGACAATATGGTGCGTTGTTCGAGGAATGTGCCAGGAACGCCCATTACGTTAGTTTTACGACACCACCCGGCGCGCCTCACGCCTCATTCATCTGAGAGGTTCCCATGACCACGACATTCCGTAGGACCCGATCGCTCTTTGCTGTCGCTGCCGCAGGACTCCTTATTTTTGGAGCAGCCGGCTGTGGCGCCATCAACGAAACGAAGAAGGCTGCCCCTTCCGAATCGCCGTCCACAGGCGCGGCTTCGTCGACGCCCACGCCCTCGGCAAGTGAATTTCCTGACCCGACCGAAGGCCCGACAACCCAGGGGGGCACAGACCCGAACCCTGCGTCGCCGAGCGACGGCGGTGGTGACGCCCCTGCGCCGGGCCCCGGTGGCTTGGGTAGCGGCGCCCTCCCCGCCGGTAGCGAGGTCGCGGAGCTCGACCCCACGCCTCTCACCGAACAGGAGAAGGAGCAGGGCAAGCAATTGATGTCCGACCTTCTCGTAAAGATCACGGTGAGCGGAGACTTCACGGTGTTTTGTGACACCGTGGTTTTCAAAAGCCCTGACGGAAAACGTTACCGCATGGACAGCCCGCCTGAAACGCGCGAGCAATGCGCCCAGCTCTACACGGGCCAGTTCCCCGGTGCTGGCGGCGCTGGTGGGGAAGGAGGCGCGGGCATTCCCGAGGAACAAGTGAAATCGGAGTTCGATCCCGCCAAATTTGAACTGAAGGATAACGGCGACGGCACCTACGCCCTGTCCATGAGCGGCCAACCCCTCGGCTTCAATGTCCTCAAGATCAAGGACGGCGGCGTGCGACTCGAACCCTCCCAAATGGATCTCACTGGCCAGCCGTAAACCCGAACTAGGTCCTAGGAGAATCGAGATGACAGCGACAAAATACCTTGCCCGAGCTCTCACGGTGACCCTTGCAGCAGGTGCGCTCGTCACGAGTGCCGCATCGTGCGGCGCGCTGAACGAGAGCGGAAAGGATAAGGAAGCGACTTCGTCCTCGTCCTCGTCGGCCGCAACGCCAAGCACGCCTGCCGAAAGCCTTTCAGCGACACCAGCCAGCCCCTCGGTGTCCAACGGAGGTGAGAGCCCGGGTGGGAATGACCTCGGAGCCGCTACTCCCGGTGCTCAGCAGCCGCCTGCGGCTCCGGGCGGGAACCAAACGCCGGCGGCACCCGGCGGGAACCAAACGCCGGCGGCACCCGGAGGGAACCAATCCCAACCGAGCCCCGGGGGTACCGGAGGTATCGACTCGTTCGAGGACATCCCCGAGAGTGCTAAGGCGAAATTGGATCCCACACCACTCACGCAGGAAGAGCTCAAGCGCGGACAACAATTGCCACAAGAATTCCTGTCAAAGGTCGTTTCGGGTGACAGTACAGGGGCCTGTGAACTCATGGTTATGGTGGCGGAAAACGGTGAGATTGTGCGCTTCGACGCCCCTGAGGTGAAAGATCTGTGCGCCGCGGATCTTCAACGCAGTGAGGCGGTCTCGTCTATGAGAAGCATGTCTCCTGAGCAGTTGAAGGAGGCGACCGACCCGAAGAAGTTCACGCTCCAGGACAACGGTGACGGTACCGCTACATACATGAGGGACGGCCAGATCAGCGGCACGAAACTCGTGCGGCTCGACGACGGCAACCTGCGTGTGATGACCGAAATCTCCTAACGCACGACTTCTATTTTTAACGTCGCCCCGGTGGCGCCGTACCACTCACCAAGCTTCTCGCCGAGCGTAGACAACCAACAAGGCGATATACATCCCCTCATGAAAGGTCGACGATGTCCGCTATCGTCCGCAAGCTCCGTTTACTCTCCTCGAGTGCCGCCGCTGGTGCGCTCATCCTTGGTCTTGCAGGCTGTGGCGATGCCAAGGAGCCGGGAGCGAGTGATCCAACCTCGGAAGCAACAACGTCTCCGGCCGAAACCGCCGCAGAGACGACGCCCACGCATAATGATGCCGCCTCCGACGGGGGTGTCTCAGGTCCCACCACACTCGAGCGGAGCGACTCAACAACCGAGCCTGACGAGGACGAGTCGCCTGGGGGCGGTGAGGGACATCCGGACGATGAACAGCCAACGGGGGATGAAGTTGGACCCCTCGAGAACCTCCCCGCGAGCGCGAAGGTCACGGTTGATCCCACGCCCCTCACCGAGGATGAGCTAAAACGCGGTCGCGACCTTCCCGCCGAGCTCGTGCATCGAGTCCTCGACGGCAAGTATGAAGAGGCTTGCGAGTTGCTCGTTGCGGAGGAAGGAGGCGAAATGGTGCGTCTTGATGCTCCAGAACTACAGAAGGCCTGCATACTGCCTCTCAAGGAAAGCGTGGAAGGGCCTCAAGGCGACAGAGAAAGTGCAGAGGAAGCGCTTGAGGAAGCCAGTCCAGAGCGTATGACTCTCCGCGACCGGCACGACGGAACAGCCGAATTCCTTGTGGATGGAAGTCCCATAGGTATGACGCTTGTGAGGCTCGACGACGGCAGCCTGCGCTTGGTTGCCAGGGGCTTGCTGTAACTCGCGTCGACTTTGCGCAATTCACGTGACCGGCCTATTGGCGGTGATGTTGAAGATTCGAAGTCCTCAAACCCCCCCACACCGCCACGGAGGCACATTCATGAATCTCATCCGCACACGACGCCCCCTTGCCGTTCTTTTCGCGGCGACTCTCACGGCAGCCAGTCTCGCCGGGTGCGGGGCCCTCACTTCCTCCAAAGATGAGGGCAACCCGTCGAATTCCGCAACTGCGTCAAGCGCGCAACCGTCGGACTCCGCGAGCCCCGCACCCACAACCGCGCCGGCGCCTGGTCCAACAACTTCGGCACCGGCGCCCGCGAACCCCGGCACGAGCGGTGGCCCGGCACCCCAGCCGGGGACTCCCACCACCGCTCCTCCTGCCCCGGAGCCGACCACAGCCCCTCCGAATCCCGCGCCCGCACCGGCGCCTGCCCCGGGGCCGCAGGATCCGAACGCGAGTGGGACACAAATACTCAAGCCCAGCCTCACTCCCTTCACTGAAGAGGAGAAACAGCAGGCAGTGAAGATCACCATCACGTATGCGCAAGCGCGCCTGGATTCGAACTGGGCCGTCGCGTGTGAACTCGCAGCTGCCGAGTCCAACGGCGGCTATTTCGTGCTCGAAAACCAGGTCGAGAAAAACGCGTGCGTGAGAGCTGCGAGTCAGAATATTGCCCCCGTGGAGCCGAACAAGGCACAAGCAATGCGTGAGGCGCTCAACGGCGCCGCTTTCACGGTCGAGGAACGTGGCGACGGTACAGCCGCCGTCAAGAGCGAAGAACTCGGCATGGGCTTCAACGTCGTCAAGCTTGAAGGCAAGGGTATTTACATCAAACCTTGAGGATGATGCCCGCGCAATGTGGGACGCACCGCGAAAGATTTGAGCCGCTCGAGGAAGTTCGGTAGGCTGACTCAGCGCCTAACGCGCAAGGAGACGTGGCAGAGTGGCCGAATGCGCTCCCCTGCTAAGGGAGTAGGCGGTGTAGAGCCGCCTCGGAGGTTCAAATCCTCTCGTCTCCGCATTCAGGCATCGCCCCCGTTCGTCCGTGTGCGAACGGGGGCGATGCTTTTTGATTGCACTGGTCAGCGGCGGCCGGAAGAATGTCGTAAGGGTCGGGAATTTTGGATGTGCTCTGCTGCCCCGATCCCCATTGCCGGAAACCTCGGAGGCCGCCGGAAGGTCACGTGCACTGGTGGCTTGCATGCTTTCAGGTCCTGTGGCCACCGGTCGTCTCACGCTCGAGAGCTGACTATGGTGTGGTGTCGGGATCGATTTGGGCTGGTAAACGTCGGAAGTTCCGAGCACTTTCGCCAAGTTAGACGAATCGGGTGCTGCTTAGACGGCCAGCAGGATCGAGATTTGAAACCCTTGAACTTTGGCCCGCCCAAGGCCTTGAAAATGCTCGGCAGTGAGTGCAAGCGGGTGAAGCCCCGAGGGTAGGGGTCGCTTCACCTTGCAGAGTGGGAGTGAGTGCTGGTGCTCGTGAGTGCGTAGTCGTTACCAGCGCTCACGGCGATTGAGGAGAACACCGCCGACAAGCGCCGCCACGCCGACAACACCGAAAACAATCCCGGTGGGAACCGAAGGCGGTGAGGCGAGGAGATTCAGGATCAGGAGCACGAGGCCCACTGCTGCGGTGATGAAAAGAAAGATGGAAAGGAACGTCTTGACGTTCTTGCTCACGGCGCTCTCCTCCTGACATGTGGGGCCTAGGGACACACTCCAATGCTCGTCAGCTCAGCTAGAACGTGCAAGCGCGTCGCACACTGTAGGCATGCGTAGTTTGCGCGGGGGGTCTGAAAGGAAAGTTACGCAAGAGGTACGTATTAAGACCCTGCGCTAGGTCACGGATGCGCAGAGAAAACTGTTGTTGAATTCCTCTCGTGGCTTCAAGATCGAAGGAGGCCATAAACGGAGGGACACCGATGACGCGCGATGACTTCGAGGACCAGCTTTCCGCGCATGAGCGTGAGAGCGCAATCTTCGTCAAAAATCTCAGGCGAACGTACGGCGATTTTGCCGCTGTGGACGGAATTGATCTGGATATTAAGCGCGGCGAGGTGTACTCGCTTCTTGGCCCCAACGGCGCGGGCAAGTCAACGACAATCGAAATTCTCTGCGGTGCGCGCAATCGCACCTCGGGCGATGTGAATGTGCTCGGATACGATCCAGGCAAGTTTGAGCGTGGTTTTCGCGCTCGCGTGGGCGTTGTTCCTCAAACGACCGCCGAATACCTTGACCTCACGGTGACGGAGGTCGTGAAGCACTTCGCTACGTTTTACCCGAACCCGTGGGAGCCCGCGAAGATCATTTCTGCCGTGGGGCTCGGCGAGAAGGCGAAAGCCATGTGCACCAACCTCTCCGGTGGGCAGAAGCACCGCCTCGATGTCGCGGTGGGTCTCGTGGGCAAGCCGGAGCTCGTGTTCCTCGATGAGCCAACAACGGGCCTGGACCCAGAAGCGCGTCGTGAAGCATGGGACTTGATTCGCACCGTGCAGCAGATGGGCACGACTGTCATTCTCACGACTCATTATCTTGACGAGGCGGAGGAGCTTTCGGATCGCGTGGGTGTCATCGCTCGGGGTCGAATCCTCGTAGAGGGCACGGTTCAAGAGCTCTCGCGGGTCGCGGGTTTCAGCCACAGGATCTCCACCACGAGCCCTGAATTGCGACTTCCGGATGCGACCGACCCGAATCTGGCGAAGGAGCTCGTGCGCGACGGTTCAGGGGTTTCGTGGGCTACGGACCACCCGACCGCGGTTTTGCGGGGCCTCCTCGAGCAGGCTGACCGCGCGGGATTTGACGAGATTCCCGGGCTTACGGTCGCGAGGCCGACGCTTGAGGATACCTACCTCGCGCTTCTTCACAAAGACGAGTCCGCGACCGAGAACAACACCGAGGAGAAGGCCGCATGAGTGCAGCACAATCCACAACCTCTACGCGCAAACTCCCTGGGCTCGGGCCCGCAAGCGCAGTTCGAACGAAGGCTGAAATGGCTTCGTTCTTCCGGAATAAGCAGTCGCTCGTCTTTACACTTGCGCTTCCTGTGCTTCTCATGCTCGTGTTCGGCATGATCTTCAAAGGTAAAATTGAAGGCACAAATGTCGACTTCAAGCAGGTATTCCTCGCGGGCATTATCGCCTCGGGTGTGATGGCGACGTCGTTTACGGGACTCGCGATCAATGTCGCCCTTGAGCGGGAAATGGGTCTGCTCCGCCGCATCGCCGCGTCGCCTATGCCGCGTTCGGCGTACTTTATCGGCAAGGTCGTGCGCGTCGTCGTGACCACAGTCGTGGAGGTCGCGATCCTCATGATCCTCGCAGTGGTGGTGTTCCACTTGCCACTTCCTAGTGATCTGATGCGATGGGGAGTGCTTGCGTGGGTGACGGCTCTCGGCGTCTCGTCGTGTTCGCTCGCGGGGATCGCCTACACGGCGCTCATCCCAAATGCTCGAAGCGCCTCCGCGATCGTGACGCCGCCTTTTATGGTGCTGCAGTTCATTTCGGGTGTGTTTTACCCGTTCAATCTCCTCCCGGAGCTCCTGCAGAAGATCGCGCTCGCCTTCCCGCTAGCGTGGCTATGCCGAGGCTACCGCTACGTCTTTCTGCCCGATGAGTTCAAGGTGACCGAGACGGGTGGCACATGGGATCTGCCAATGATTGCGATCATGCTTGGCGGGTGGACCATTCTTGGCATGGTTCTCACGTGCCTCGTGTTCCGCTGGCGCGGGCCGCGCGTGCGCTAATCAGGACACGAGTTGTAGTGATGCACGTGTCGCTGTGAACTGGGTAGGAAACTGTACGTTGAGCACGCCCGACTCCACAAGCTCCTTTAACTCCGCGCGCGAGCGGATGCCGAGCTTGCGGTAGACGTTACGGAGATGAGTATCGACGGTTCGCTTCGAAAGGTACAGGGCGCGTGCGGCTTTTTGGTTTGAAGCTCCGGCGATGACTTCCCGAACGACCCGCTCTTCAGCTGCTGTCAAAGCAGGGGCCTGATCTGTCGTGACGTCAGAGTCGGAGTGGACGAGCGAAGAGTCGAAGGCGTGCCCTGTGTGCGGCGCAAGGCCCACAACGCGGTTGAGGCGAAGCTGGCAACGGAAGTCATCGTCGGCGATGCAACGGTAGGCGCTCTTGGCGTTGTTCTCGAGGTAGTACTTGAGGAGCGGCTCTCGCCAGTTGCCGAAAACTAGGGGGCATAGCTGCGCCGAAGCCATAATCCGCCCTGCCTGGTACAACTCCTCGATTGCTTCTGCGTGGTCATCTGTGGCGAGGAGAAGCTTGCCGCGCCCGGAGGCATATGACGCGGTGAGGGCGGGGTGGGTTTTGCCGAGCTCCCACACAGGAGCGTCGCTTGCTTCGCGGGCACCGAGGATGGCGCTCCACGTGGCGAGTCGTGTCGCCCCAACACGGTGAAGGATTCCCGTGAGACGCTCGGTCGTCTCTTCCGAAAGGGCCTCGCCAATGAGTCGTCGGTGGCGCGCTCTGCGGAGAAGCGCGGTAAAGGCGCCGGCCGCGGTGCTATCGGGAACTGCCGAGCGAGCTTGCACGAGCCAACGTTCGGCCCCGGAACGGTTGCCGCGCGCACAGTTGACGAAAGCGAGGAGTTGGTACGCCGGGACGAGGCTCTCGCTCGCGGGCTGCGCGGAGAGATCGTTCTCGAGTCGTTCGAGGGTGTGGGTGGGGCAAACCCCATGGGCAGCGCTCAAAGCAGTCGCGGCGGCACGCACGAATAGCGGTGCGTCGGGTTTGAGGCTGCACGTGAATACCCGATGAACCATTGACCTGTAGTCGTCGTGAGAGATGCCAAGGTGTTCGGCGGGGCACAGGAGGGCCCACGCCTCCCAAACGGCGCCCTCTTTCGAGGTTTTGGCATTGGCGATGAGTGTCATGAGAGCCGGGCCGAGGGCATCGGGGGATTCAAAAACGTGGGCGAGGCCAAGGGCCGAGAGAGCTGACTCCCGTGATTCTTGGCAGTCGGCTCTGCGCGCGGCGTGTTTGATCACCGCGAGGGAAGCACCAATGTAGGTGCGCCCAAGAAGGCGCAGTGAACGAAGCTCATTCGGGGAAAGGGTGCGTGCAGCAGTGAGGCGCTCGGCTGTCAGGCCAGCGACCTTTGCTTTCTGGGGCGTCGGCGCCGACACTAAAAGATCATTCAGGTTAGCAGTGAGCGCCTCGACGCCATCGGCGATATCGAGAACAGCCTCTGGATCGCGCAGGGTAAGCCGTGTGCCCAGATCCCCAAGTGCGCGCTCGTATTCGGCGGCGTCTCCTTTGGAGAGGTGCTGCAGGAGGGTGTGTCGAACCACGGCCGTGCGGTCCGGATCAGGAGTGAGAAGCGCCAGATAGGCGAGGTGGTCGCACATGTCGGAAGCCTCTTGTCGGGCAATCCCGAGGGTATCGGCCACGTCCGTCGCCGCGGTCTCGATCGGGAAAAGGCATGCCAGCAGCGCGAAAAGGGCTGCCTTCGGGGCGCGAAGCTCGGGGCCGATCACCGAGTGCAGACCCTCGTGAACAGCCTTCGTGACGAAAACCGCCGGCGGTGTAGTACCCGGAAGAGTTCGCGTGGCAAGCTCTTCGCTGATGCGCTGGGCAACCGTCGGATTTCCGCAGCATGCTGCCGTTGCTAAGGCTAGTTGGGCTTGCGAGAGGTGCGCAGAGGCGAGCAGAATCTCGTGAATGGCATCGTCGCCACATGGCGGCACCGATGCGGTTGCGTGAAAGCGGCCGGGAATTCGTTCGGCAGCATCGTGCTCTGATTCGGTCCAGCGCAGCCCCCATACGATGCGGGCTCCCCGGCTGAGCCAGAGCTCTGCGGCCTCGTGCAGGGAGGCGAGGTGCTCACGCGTAGCGAGGTGGAGATCGTCCACGAGGATAAGGGAAGGATCGTGGGCGCTAACTGCCTCGAATGCCTCGGTGAGAGGTGTGTGCCGAGGCTCCTCTGAACATCCCGGGCCGAGGAGTCGGAGAGAGATGAGCTTGCCGCGAGCTTTCACGCGAAGGAGGGCCACACGCTCATTCGCCGAGAAGTTGTGCGCTATGGCCATGGTTTGGCTTGTGAGCCCGATGCCCGGTCGCGCAAGAAGGCGCATCTGTTCGCCCTCGTTCAAATCTAAAACGCGCTCGAGGATGTTTGGGGCGGGTTCGATGCGCTGTCGGCGAGTCATCGTGAAATCCTTTCCCCCGAGCGCCGCGTTGGCGGCGTGATGTAGAACACGGAGAAATATAGCACGGAGATCACAGCCACATGAGTGCCTGTGAAGGGAGCCTTCAACCCGTTGGAGGCTCTCCAGCGGAGACTGCGCACGGCGGAGTAGACTGGCCCCGGCTCATTCGGCGCTGATGGGGAACCGCGGGCGCCGCGCCGGTGTTTTCGGTTCGCCACGGGTGCCACCCGCTTCCAAACGAGAGGTTTCAGGTGCGCGAACAGCACGACGATAGCCTTCACAACGTACCCACATTGACAGCCGAATTCCCGGTCGTGGGTGATGACCCGCTCATTGACGCGCCGCTTCGCGCGACTGTGCGTAGGCTTTCCACACTCCTCGGTGAAACGCTCGCCGATCAGCACGGCCAAGAACTCCTCGACTTGGTTGAGGAGGTGCGCCAACTTGCGAAGCAATCGAAGCAGTCGAAATCGGCCGAGGACACGATGCGTGTGCAGCGCCGCCTCGCCGAGCTGCCGATCGAGCAGGCGACGGAGCTCACTCGAGCATTCACGCAGTACTTCTTGCTTGCAAACGCCGCGGAGCAAACCTACCGCGTGCGCGCCCTGCAGGGGCAGGAAGAAAATGATTCGTGGATTCCCCGCACGGTGAAGTCGATTGCGGAAGAAGCCGGAGTGGAGGAGCTTCAGCGCACGGTTGACGAGCTCGATGTGCGCCTCGTGTTCACGGCGCATCCCACGGAAGCCTCGCGCCGCGCGGTTCTTACGAAGCTTCGCCGCGTCTCGACCCTCCTTGAAACGGACACCGAGGAAGGAACGCGCGCCCGCAAAAAGCAGGATCGCGATCTTACGGAAACGATCGAGGCTCTCTGGCAGACTGACGAGCTGCGCCGCACGCAGCCGACCCCGCAGGACGAGGCGCGCAACGCGATCTTTTATTTGCGCTCCCTCTACCTCCACACTCTTCCCGAGGTGCTCGATGCCTTGCGCCACGAGCTTCGCGACTACGGTGCGGATCTTCCCGTGAGGAAGGTGCCGCTGCGCTTCGGCTCGTGGATCGGCGGCGACCGCGACGGCAACCCGTACGTGACCGCCGATGTCACGCGCGAAGTCCTCAAACTTCAGGCCGATGCCGCGATCGATATCGCCGAGGCATTCCTCGATTCGCTCACGCTTGAGCTGTCGATGAGCTCAACCCTCATCGGCGAAGACCAGGAGTTCAACGAGAGTCTCAAGAAGGATCAAGAGGCCCTCGCGTTTGTCCCTGAGAAACAGTTCGAGCTCTTCGCCCACGAGCCGTACCGGCTCAAACTGTTCTCGATGCGAGCGAAGCTCGCGGCAACGCGCAAGCGCATCCACAATGGCGAGGCGCACGAGCCCGGCGTCGACTATCTCACGGGTGCGGAGCTCCAGGACGACTTCGAAGAGCTGCGCGCATCACTTCGTACTCACCGCGGTGACCTCATGGCCGACGGTTCGGTAGCCCTCGCGCAGTCCGTTCTCGCTGGCAGCGGTCTCAACCTCGCCATCATGGACGTGCGTGAGCACGCCGAAAAACATCATGACCTGCTCGCGGAGATGTTCGACCGCGTGGGCGAACTCGAGAAGGCCTATGGGGAGCTCACCCGCGAGGAGCGCACGAAGGTGCTCTCCTCCGAACTTGCGTCGAAGCGACCACTCGCCAGCGCGCAGCTTCTCGGGGAGGAATCACCGCTCGATCCCTCGGTGCAGAACACGTTCAACGTGTTCCGCGAAATCCGCACGGCACAGCGTACGTACGGCCCCGATGTCATCCAGACCTATATCGTCTCGATGACCCGCGGCGCCGACGACATCCTTGCCGTGGCACTGCTCGCGCGCGAAGCCGGACTCGTGAACCTTGCAGGCGACGAACCCCGCGCAGACATCGGCTTTAGCCCTCTCCTCGAAACCGTCGAAGAGCTTCGCCACGCCGGCGAGATCCTCGACGAACTTCTCAGTGACCCGAGCTACCGCGAGATCGTGCGCCTTCGCGGCGATCGCCACGAGATTATGCTCGGCTATTCCGATTCGAACAAGGAATCGGGTGTCATTACGAGCCAGTGGGAGATCCACCAGGCACAGCGACGCCTTCGCGACGTTGCCGCCAAACACAACGTGACCCTGCGCCTGTTCCACGGTCGCGGGGGAAGCGTCGGACGCGGCGGTGGCCCCACGTATGACGCGATCCTGGCCCAGCCCTACGGTGTTCTCGAGGGTGAAATCAAGTTCACCGAACAGGGCGAGGTCATCTCCGATAAATACATGCTGCCCGTGCTGGCGCGCGAAAACCTCGACCTTTCGCTCGCGGCGGTCATGCAGGGCTCGGCCCTGCACCGAAAGCCCCGCACGAGCCCTGAAGATCTGGAGCGCTTCGGCACGGTGATGGAAAGTCTTTCCGACGCCTCCTTCGCGCGCTATCGCACCCTCATTGACGATCCTGACCTGCCTGAATATTTTGTGGCGTCCACGCCTGTGGAGCAGCTCGGTGATCTCAAGATTGGTTCACGCCCGTCGAAGAGGACGACGAGCGAAAAAGGCCTCGACGGTTTGCGCGCCATTCCGTGGGTATTCGGTTGGACGCAGTCCCGCCAGATCGTCCCCGGATGGTTCGGCGCGGGCTCAGGCCTCAAGGCCGCGCGTGAGGCCGGCTACGAGGACGACCTCAAGGAAATGTACGAGAACTGGCATTTCTTCCGCACGGTCATTTCGAACGTGGAGATGACGCTTGCGAAAACCGACATGGGCATCGCTTCGCACTATGTGCACTCGCTCGTGCCCACGCGCCTGTGGCATCTGTTCGAGACGATCCGCGAGGAGTACGAGCTCGCGGTTGCCGAAATCGAGCGCCTTACGGGTGTGCTCAACCTTCTCGACAACTCGCCCGTGCTCAAGAGGACCCTCGAGGTGCGTGACCGCTACCTCGACCCGATTAGCTACATGCAGGTCGCGATGCTGCAGCGTGTGCGCGATTCGCACGAAAGAGGCATCGAGATTACGGACGCGGAAAAGCGTGCTCTGCTGACGACGATCAACGGGGTTGCTGCTGGTATGAAGAACACCGGCTGATTCCCCGCAGCACGGTCAACGTGAAGGCCCGGCCCCTCGATGTGAGGGAGCCGGGCCTTCGCGATTGACGAGGGAGGGTGCCGTTACTTGGCGGCGACAGCGGCTGCGCGCTCGGCCTTGATGGCGTCCTTGCGGTAGGCCACCCAGAAGTAGCAGCCCACGCACAGGGCGCCACCGATGATGTTGCCGAGGGTCACGGGGAGGAGGTTGCCGAGGATGATCTTGTCCCAGCTGATCATGTCGAAGTCCGCGGCAGTGACGCCAGCGTTCGTGACGGCTTCACCAGCCCAGAAGGCATCCGCGCCGAAGGTCTTGATGAGCCAGCCCATGGGAAGCATGAACATGTTCGCGACCGAGTGCTCGAAGCCGGTGGACACGAAGATCACGAGCGGAACGACGATTGCGAGGCCCTTATCGAGGAACGAGCGGCCCGCGAAGGTCAGCCACACGGCCATGCACACGAGGAAGTTACAGAGAATACCGAGAACGAAAGCATTGCCCCAGTCGAGCGAGAGCTTGCCCTTCGTCACGTTGAGGATGATGAGACCCCACGCGCTCTTGTTCGTGGCAGGGGTGTTCGCAAGGAACACGAGGATCGCGATCGTCACCGAACCGATGAAGTTTGCGACGTAGGAAAGGCCCCAGTGGCGGAACAGCTGGCCGGCCGTGATGCGCTTCGACAGGAACGGCATGACGTTGAGGGTCGTGCCCGTGAAGAGATCCGAACCGGAGTTGATGACCATGATGAGGCCGGTCGCGAAGAGCGCACCACCGATCATCTTCGTGATGCCGAGCGGCCACTCGCCGGGAGCACCCTGCTGGGTGGTCACGAACATGATGAAGCCAAACGCAATGTAGGCGCCGCCGGTGAGGCCGAGCCAGAAAATCTTCCAGGCCGGCATCGTGGCCTTCGCGTACATGCCATCTTCGACAGCCTTCGCCATGGCCGGCGCAGGCGGGATATTAATCTTGTTTGCGAGGTCGTCCACGGGACGTCTCCTTTAGGGATAAGGGATTAAGGGACCTGTGGCGCAGTGTGCGCCGTGTCCCTAGCCTACGCCCTCGCCCGGTCACTAGTGGAAATCAGCGTCTATTTCCACTCGAGAATTGACCAGCGATTCTTCTTTGCTTCGGCGTAGAGTCCCAGGTCGGGCGAGATCGCCGTGGGGTGTCCGAGCACTGCGAGCCAGGCGGCGTCGGCATGCGAATCGCCATAGCCGTAAGAATGGGCGAGATCGAAGTTCCCGTTGTGCGCGTACTTCTTGAGCCAATTCGCGCGGGCTTCTCCCACGACCGGGGGAGTAGCAAGGTAGCCCGTGAGCACGCCGTTTTCTTCGTGCATGTGGGTCGCGACGACTTCGTCGAAGAGATCTGCGAGCGGCTCCACGAGAATGTCGAGGGCCCCCGTAATGAGGATTGTGCGGTGACCAGCAGCCCGGTGCTCCTCGAGGCGCTCGAGCGCCTGAGCCCTGATTTGGCCCCGCACCTTCTCGCCGAGCTCCCCCTCAAGGACTTCCTTGAGCTCTGCGACACCGAAGCCCTTGTAGCGTCGCATGACACTTCGAATGAACTCCGAGCGCGAGTGCTGCTCATTGCGCAGGTACTGGGGGAGCGCCCCCGCGAGCTTGACGACTTCCTTTGCGCCACCGGCGCTTGAACGCGTTTCCTTCACGATTGCGAGGTACTGCTGCACAATGTTCTGCGCGATCACCGTGCCGTCGAGGTCGAAGACTGCGAGAGTGTCGCTCGATGCCGTGAGCTCGCTTGGCTTGCGCTCAGCTTGCGCCTTGCGGGCGGCCTTCTGGCGTGAGTAGGCGTTGGTGAGCTCGGTGACGGCCGGCAGGTGGTGATCGCGGAAATAGGAGCGCCAGTCGAGATCCGTGATGTCGAAGTCGTACTTCTCGAGGAACTCCTTCGGGAGCGAGGCGCGAAGCGCGCGCGTGTTCGCATCGTCAAAGACCATTTCGGTCTTCGTGTACGCCTTGTAGAGTCCCATGAATTTCTTGAGGGTGTCGAGGCCCGCGGAGTTCTTGTGGAGCTTGCCAGCCCAGGCGCGCGTAGTGCGAGTGCCGGGGAGGCGTCCGACGGCAACCTCGGCTGCCTTGACCGCTTTATTTGTGGCCCAGAACTTCGCCTCTACCAAATCAACGGAGGGGAAGGTCCACAGGGGAACCGCGATCGGCTCACCCTTGTCGTCCGTCAGAGGATTCTCCACGAAGTAGTCGTGGACGATGCTCACCATTTCGTGGAGGGGGAGCGGGTTCGAGTTACCCGAGGCGACCTGGTAGTAGGCGTCGTCCCCAGTGCGCTCAACGTTCTGAGTTGCGAGGGCGAGGATCACGCCAACGATGTGGTCGACGGGGATGATGTCGAGAATCGAATCGGGCAGGCCCGGGAACTCCGAGAGCCGGCCCTTGCCGTAGGCCATGATGAGCGGGTCGGCGACCTTGTATCCGTCGATCCAGCCGGGGAACGGGTGGGCGACCGCGGACTCGATGATCGCGGGGCGCACGAAGCTCAAGCGGTGGCCCGAGTCGGCCCACATCTCCTCGCCGACGCGCTCGGCCATCGCCTTCGTGAACGTATAGATATCGGTCCAGCCGAGCGAATTCGCGCGCTGGAGCCCATAATCCTGGAGGCGCGAGCGCACCCACGCACGGCGGGCATCCTCGGCGACCGACGCGATCGCCTTCGGGCCCATCTTGCCGCTCTTGAGTTCCGCGAGACGCAGGTTCTTCCTGATTTGTTCGGGCGTGCGCGAGAGGGCGTCGACCTCGCGTGCCGCGGTGAACGCGGCGTCGTACTCCTCGCGCCAGTTCACATTGTGCTTAAGGCGCCCTTCGCGGCACAGGCCCTTCGCGAGGCCGCTCACGTACGAGGTCGACACGTGAATGACGTGCGGGTTCTGCCCACCCGGGAGGGTCTCGTTCGATTCGAGAAGCGCTTCGTACAGGTTCTTGGCGCCGCCCACGTTCGTCGCGAAGGCTTCGTTGATGGGTGGATCGAAGCTCACCGAGCTGGCCGAGTGCACGACCACATCGAACGTGCGCTCAAGCGGCGGAAGGTTCGTGAGGTCACCCTCGATCACGTCGGCGCGTTCCTCGAAGGCCGCACGAACCTCCTCTTCACTCGTGCGTTCCATCCACGACGAGAAAACGGGTTTCTTGAGAAGAGTCGCAAGGCGCTTCTTGCCCGAAAGTGTGCCCTTGGGGCGCACAACCGCCGTCACGCGAACCTCGGGGAAATGTTCGAGGAATGCCTGGAGAACAGCCTGGCCTAGAAAGCCCGTTGCCCCAGTAAGAAGAACTTCGCGATACTTGGTATTTGCGCTGGTAGAGGGCACAGACATGCGGATAAATCCTCGCGATCAAACACTGGTGAAAGTCATGGGGCGCGCTCGTGAGCGCGCGGCCCTAGTGTATCGTAGGGGCCATGCATAGGGCCCTCATCACCGGCGGCACCTCTGGTATCGGGGCCGCTTTCGCGCGCGAATTCGCCAAGCGGCGTGTCGACCTCGTGTTGGTCGCCCGCAATGCCGATCGTCTTTCGCGTTTCGCACAAGACCTCCGCACCCGCTACGACATCGATGTCGAAGAAATGGTGTGCGACCTCGAAGTGGAAGCTGAGCGGGACCGCGTCGCAGCGCGTCTTACGCAAGAAAGCATCGAACACCCCGCCGTTGACATCCTCGTCAACAACGCGGGCTTCAGTGTGCGCAGCGACATTCTCGGCGACGACCTCTCGCTTCATGACTCGGGGATCGAGGTCATGATCAAGGCCGTGCTTCACCTCTCGAATGCGGCCGGTCGCGCGATGGCTCGGCGCGGCACGGGGTGGATCATCAACGTGAACTCCGTTTCCGGGTATCTCCCACAGAACAATTATTCGGCGATCAAATCGTGGGGCAACACCTATACCGAAGCTCTCGCGGTTCGTCTCGCGGGAAGCGGCGTGCACGTGACCTCGCTCCAGCCGGGCTGGGTGCGCACCGAATTCCACGAGCGCGCCGGCATCTCCGGCTCGTCGATCCCGGATTTCCTGTGGCTTTCTCCCGAGCGCCTCGTCAAGGAATGCCTCGATGATGTCGCGCGCGGAAAGCTCATCTCCGTGCCCTCAAAGCGCTTCAAGGTGCTCGCTTTCCTCGCCCGCACCGCTCCCCGGAACATCATGCATTCGATTGCGGCATGGTTTACGAAGCGGCGCGATAAAGAAAAACCACTGTCGAAAGCCCCCAAGAAGGGAACCAAGTGAGCAAGTATCACGACCCTTCCCTCTATCGTTCGCCCTGGCGCGCCTACCTTCGCGCGCTGCTCGTGCGAATCGGCTTCAAGGGCGTCGTGAAAAGCGCCGTCACGCAAAAGATCATCGTCAACCCCGAAGTCAAAAAAGTCCGCGGCGCATTCCTGCTTGTGGCTAACCACTCGAGCCACCTCGATGCCCCGATGCTCGCCCAAGGCCTCCCCTTTGCGCAGGGGAAATATCTCTCTACGGGCGTTGCTCGCGAATACTTCTTTGACATTTGGTACCGCCGGATCTTCGTGCGAGCGCTCTTCAACGCCTTCCCCATCGACCGCGACGGCTCCCGCAAGCACTCGGGCATCACGCGAACACTGCTCACCGCGGGTGTCCCCGTGCTCGTTTTCCCCGAAGGCACGCGTTCAAAAACCGGGAAGATGGCCGAGTTCAAACCCGGCGCGGCTTCCCTTGCCATCACTGAAAACATCCCTGTCATTCCCGCCGCGCTCATCGGCGCACACGAAGCGATGCCGAAAGGTCGAAGCTGGCCCAAACCGGGCAAACCTCCCGTCGGTGTGGTGTTCGGCGCGCCCATGCGCGCGGAGGAGGGCGAAAGCGCCCTCAGTTTCAACGCGAGGATCCAGGCAGCCGTCGGAACCCTCAAGACCGAGAATTACCTAGCCATCATGGGAACCCAACCACCCGAGGAGTAACCGTCATGAACAGCCCGATTTCGGCCCGCGAGGTCAAGCGTCACAAATGGTGGGGGTGGGGTCTTGACGACATCACCTTCCGCTGGGACAACAAGCCCGCCTTCCCGGGCTTCGCCAAGTCAAAGATCGGTATGGACCTCGAGAAGCTCACGCCGGCACCGGAGCCACAGCTGAGCGATTACGAGGTGCCTGCGAGCCGCCTCGGTGCGAACGACCGCGCGGCGCTCGCCGCCATCGTGGGCGAGGACAACCTCCTCGACGACGATGAGTACCGCGTCGTGCACTCCTTTGGCCGCTCCGTGATCGACCTCTTTCGCGCACGTACCGGTGACTTCACCCGCCTCGTCGACGCCGTGATCTACCCGAAGAATGACGATGAGGTGCAGAAGATCCTCGCCTACATCGTCGAGCACGACCTCGTCGCGATTCCCTACGGCGGCGGTTCCTCGATCTCCGGATCCGTCACTCCGAACGTGAATGAAAAGCGCCCGATTATCACGATCAACCTCGGCCGCATGCGCGAGGTCATCTCGATCGATGACACCTCGGGCCTTGCACGCGTCGATGCCGGCGTGTACGGCCCCGACCTCGAAGAGCAGCTCAACGAGCTCGGCTGGACGATGGGGCACTTCCCCGACTCGTTCACGTACTCAACGCTCGGTGGCTGGGCTGCGACCCGCTCGACCGGCATGCAGTCCGATCGCTACGGCGACATCGAGGACATCGTGCGAGGACTCAAGGTCGTGCGCCCCGACGGCATTGTCGAGACGAAGCCGATCCCCGGCCGCGACTCCGGCTCGAGCATCCACGAAATGATCCTCGGCTCCGAGGGTCGCCTCGGCGTCATCACGGAATGCACCGTGCGCGTGCATCGCATGGCAGAAAACCGCGTCGTCATCGCGTACATGTTCCCCGACTGGGAATCCGGCATCCGCGCCATGCACGCCATTGCCCGCAGCGAAGTCCACCCCGTGTTCACGCGCCTGAGCGACGGTCCCGAAACAGCCTTCAGCCTTTCGATGCTCAAGGAGCCGAAAGACAAGAAGGGCGAGATCACCCGCAAGATCCAGGACGGCCTCTTCGCGTACCTGCGCAAGAAGGGCTGGGACACCGAGAACGAGATGTGCATGAGCTACGTGTGCTTCGAGGGATCGAAAGCCCAGATCAGCCGCGAGCAGGCCGCCGTGAAGAAGATCGTCAAGAAGGCCGGCGGCATTACCCTCGGTGCGGGCCCCGGGGCGATCTATGACCAGAAGAAGTTCGATACCCCCTACCTGCGCGACTTCCTCCTCGGCCTCAACGTGTTCGGCGACGTTTCCGACACCGGCACCACGTGGGCGCGGATTAACGAGATGCACTCCAAGGTGTATGACACGTTCTACGCGAAGCTCGACGAGCTCGGCATTCCCGGCTTCTTCTTCTGCCACATGAGCCACAGCTACCACCAGGGTGCGTGCCTCTACTTCACCTTCGCGGTGCCGTACGCGAACAACGAGGTCATGCTCGAGCAGTACACGGCGATCAAGCATGCGGTGCAAAGTGAGTTCCAGAAGCACGCCGGCACGCTCTCGCACCACCACGCGGTCGGAACCGAGCACCAGCCCTGGATTGAGGAAGAGGCGGGCCCGCTCGGCGTCAAGATGATGCGTGATCTCTACGAGACTCAGGACCCGGGCAAGAACCTCAACCCCGGCAAGATCGTTTCCTGACATCCGCCCTGGCCCTCGAGGCCGAAGAGAACGCCGCACACTCGCCCATGCCGGGCGGGGTGCGGCGTTCCGCATGGGGCACACTCTCCATGAACGGTGGAGAACGCAAAAACCCTCCACCGAAGTGGAGGGCCTTGTTGCTGGCGCGCCCGGAGGTGTCCGAGGTCATGACATATTTGACGGGGTGTGCCTGGGGAAGGCGTTGTGATCCTTGACAGGTCAGTCGCGTCATTGTTGACACTTAGGGTTACCTCACCCGTGTCGGTGACGCTTGACTGGTGAGTCGGGACATGGTTGACACCATGAACAGTCCCAACCGCAACCTCGCCATCGTCAGAGCCGTTCAAGACCAAGGCGGCACACCCACCAACGTCGCCAAACGCTTTGGCATCTCACGCCAACGCGTCCACCAGATACTCAACGCCTACGACGCAGGCGGCGCCGAGGCAATCGCACCGAAATCACGTGCCCCTCACACCCACCCACACGCGGTACCGGACGCGTTGCGCAACGAAATCATCGATATCCGCAAACAGCTCACCCGGCACGGACTTGACGCAGGACCCGAAACCATCGCCTACCACCTCGAACAGGCCGGCAAACGCGCCCCGTCAACTTCGACGATCCGTCGCATCCTCACCAACGAAGGCCTGATCACCCCGCAGCCACAAAAGAAGCCAAGAAGCTCCTACATCCGCTTCGAGGCCGCAATGCCCAACGAATGCTGGCAAGCCGACATCACCCACCTCTTCCTTGCCGACAACACACGCATTGAAGTCCTCGACTTCCTCGATGACCACTCGCGATACCTGTTGTCAATCACCGCGGCCGCCGCATTCACAGGCCCCGCCGTCGCCGCCGAACTCACACGCTTAATCCACACATACGACCCGCCAGCATCCACGCTTACGGACAACGGACTGGTATTCACCGCACGCCTAGCCGGACGCAAAGGTGGGAGAAACGCTTTCGAAAAAGTGCTCGTCGCACACAAAATCCAACAGAAAAACGGCCGGCCAGGCCACCCCCAAACCCAAGGAAAAATTGAGCGGTTCCACCAAACCCTCAAAAAATGGATCAAAGCCCGACCCCCAGCACAAAACATTGATGAGCTGCAACAACTCCTCAATGAGTTTCGCCAATACTACAACTGCACCCGACCCCACCGCGCCCTGGGCAGACGCACCCCACAGCAGGCATACACCACCGGAGTCAAAGCCACACCCAACAACAACCCCAAAGAAGAATGGCGAACCCGAAACGACACAATCGACAAAAACGGCAAAGTCAGCGTGCGCTACGCCGGCAAACTTTTCCACCTCGGCATCGGACGCGCCTACAAACACAAGAAAATTCTCATGGTCATCACCGACAACCACATCATCACATCACTGGTTGAAACCGGAGAAGTACTCACCGAGCACTACATCGACACCGCCCGCGACTACCAAAAGGCCTACTGGAAACACGGCGACCCAGCACTCCACCCCAAATGAACAAAACCGGCACCCCAGAACAAAAACAACTGGGATGCCGGCCCGTCCAGCATGTCGCGACTCATGCGTCAAGCATGACGCGACTCATGACACTGGCGCGCCCGGAGGGATTCGAACCCCCAACCTTCTGATCCGTAGTCAGATGCTCTATCCGTTAAGCTACGGGCGCTTTTTGCCTGTTCTCTCGAACTGACTTGTATTACTTTACTCCGGTACGTCCCGAAGTGCGAGCCGAGGGCCCGTGAGTCTAGTCACGGGCCCTCGGTTGTGATGCTCTCAGGGCGCGGTGGGGTTACTGCTTACCGAAGGTCTGGCCGGGGTTGTCCTGCGGTCCCTGATTGCCAGGTTCGCTGAACGAGTTCCCCTGGAAGCCCTGCTGAGGCGGCTGCTGGCCCTGCTGCGGTGCTTCGTAGCTGCCCTGCTGCTGGGGAGCCTGGTAGCTCGGCGGCTGGGGCGCGTTAGAGGTGCCCTGCGAGGGGTGCTGGCCGAAGCTCGGCTGGGCACTCGGCTGTGCCTGCTGCCCCTGCGGCTGCGCACCTCCGTGGATCGAGTTCTGGAAGGATCCCTGCTGCTGGAAGTGTGCGTCGCCGGCTCCGGACTTCTTCTTGCGCTTCATGAACACGAGGGCGCCGATGACGACCGCCGCAAGGACAAGGAGAAGAACAACAACGACCACGATGATGACGATGAGCCAGGGGAAGCTGCTGCCCTCGGCCTTGATGGTGATGCCGGAGAAGTATTCTTTCGTGTCGGTGATGTGGACCTTGTTGCCGTCGATCTTGCCGACGCTCGATTCGGTGACCTTGCCGGGGAAAACGAAGGTGAAATCAACCTTGAAGCCGGCAGCCGCCGCCTGGTCGCCAAATGAACCCTTCGAGTCTTCGTGGTAGGTGTAGGTGTCCGATTCCTCGTCGTACTTCAAGGCATCGCCCATGGGGTTTTTTTCATCCTTTTGGCCAGAGAAAGTGCACACGACCTCGTCGTCTTTCTCCTCTAGCTTGAGATCCGGCTTGGTCTCACCAGTAAATTCCTCAAGAGCTTCCTTGCCGCAGAACTGAGAGGGGGTCATGCCGATTTCCTCGAGCGAGGATTTCTTTATCGAGACGACACCCTCGAGGGTGATCTTTTCGGGGCTCTCGATGTTGATGGTCGCGTCAAGCTTGCCGCAACCCGCGAGGAGAAGCATGAACGGGATGGCGATCAAGGCGGCGAACTTCTTGAGGAAGCGTGGCTGTGTGTGCGTCACGTGAAACCTTTCTTTCATGAAAACGCGGGTGTGCGCTGGTCGACAACGATGGCTGGTCAGTGGTTCGCAGAGGTAGGGCCTTGGTCGCCGTAGGAGTCTTGGTGACCATCGCCCTGATATGGCTGGCTCTGCTGCGGTGCCTGGTTGTGCGGCTGCGACCATTGCGGCTGCTGGGCCTGCTGGGCCTGCTGGGGCTGCTGGGGGAAGGCGGGCGAGGGGTTCTGGCGAAAAGGAGGCTGGCCCTGCTGCTGGAAATTCTGGACGTTCGCGGCGGCCCCCTTCTTCTTTTTGCGCATCAGGAAGAAGAGTGCGGCTGCGGCTGCGACAACGACGAAGAGAAGCACAAGCACGACCACGACGATGATGACGATGAGCCAAGGAAACCCGGGGCCTTCGGACTTGATCTCGTACTCCGAGAGAAACTCCTTGATATCGGTGATGTGGACCTTGTTGCCGTCGATTGTGCCGACGCTCGACTCCGTGACCTTGCCGGGCATGAGGATCGTGACGTCAGCCGTAAAACCGCCTCCGGCGAGCTGGTCGGCGATCTGCGGTAGGGGCAACATGCTTTTTAGCGTGTACGTGTTCGAATCTTCGTCGTAGGTGAGGATTTTCTTGATGTCCTTGGCGTCCTCGACCGTACTGGTGAACTCGCATTCGAAGGTGTCGCCGCTTTCCGTCAGTTTCACCTCGACCTTGCCTTGGGTCGTTTCTCCACCGTCATTGGTGGTGTCTTTCGCGGAGCATACGTCCGAGGGGGTCGCGCCGATCAGATCAAGTGAGGAGGTCTGCCCGGTCACGACTCCCTCCAACACGACCTTCTCGTCGCTCTCGACGGTGAGCGTTGCCTCCAGCTTGCCGCAACCGGCGACGAGGAGGACGAAGGGGATCATCAGGAGGGCTGCAATTTTTTTGAGTGCGCGTGGCTGAGTCATCGTCATGAGGATGCCTAGGGTTAGGAGGGTTGTGTCCGAGTGCACACTATCGCACAGGAGCGCCGCTAGTCTTCCGCTTCCCGGGAAGCGGAGCCCGGCGGCATGCCCTCGCCGAAGACGGGGGAGGCCTCTGGGCGCTTCGGATGTATGGCATCGCCCGAGCTTTCACCGCGAATGCGCCGCATCACCCAGGGGCCGAGGTGGTCGCGAGCCCACACGAGGTCCTTCTCGGCAGCCTGGCGCCACGTGCGCTGCGGCGGGTCGTGGGGCTTAAATTCGCGAAGCTCGTTCGGGACGTCGAGGGTGGCAAGGACTTCGCGCGCAATCGTGTGGTGGCCAAGTGGTGAAAAATGCAGGCGGTCCTCGGCCCACATGCCTTCGTGCACGAGCTGGCGGGTGGCCCAGAGGTCCACAACGAAAGTGTTGTAGCGCTTCGCGATCGTGCGCATGTTTTCGTTGTAGATCGCGGAACGCCCTCGGATGAGGTTCAGAACGGGAGTGTTGCCAACATCGGGTCCGGTCCACAGGATGATGTCGGTGCCCGTTTCGGCGAGTTGAGCGACGGCGACCTCGATATCGGAGGCGATCGCGTCGGGATCGCCGCGACGGATCACATCGTTGCCGCCCGCGAAGAAGCTCACGAGGTCCGGTTTGAGATCGATCGCCGGTTCGAGCTGCTCCTCGATGATTTGTTTGTAGAGCCGCCCGCGGATCGCGAGGTTCGCGTACGCGAAATCGGGGCACGTGCGCCCGAGCTCTTCGGCGACACGATCTGCCCAACCGCGGACCCCGCCTGGAACGTTCGGATCGGGGTCGCCGATACCTTCCGTGAACGAGTCACCGATGGCGACAAAGCGCCGCCATGGGTGAAGGGGTGCGGTTTGTGTGTCGCTCATGCTACCTCCAGAAAGTCAGGAGTCCTCCGCCCGCGAGAAGGATGCCGATGCCGACGGCGAGGTTCCAATCGCCAATGGGGAGCGGATACTGCGCACTCGAAATGTAGTACACGACCATGTACAAAATGCCGAGGATGAGGAGTGTGACGGCGGTGGGCACGAGCCACGCGGGGCTCGGTTTGTAGGCCTCGGCGGCGCTTTCTTGTGCGCGACGTGAGCGGCGGGTTTCGGCCTCGGCGCGTGTCACTCGATCCCGTGCGGGTTGATTCTGCTGGGTGGGGATGGTCGAGGAGCGCCGAACTTTCTTGGCCATGGGTAACGGTAACCTTTCACAACTGGAACGAGGGTGTCGACTCCGCTCCGAGGGGTGGGAGCGACGCCGGCAGCGGCATATATTAGGGTACAGTGCGTGAAGGAGTAGGTTCGTTTTATTCCGACGCCTGCCGATTAAACCCCCTTCCGAATCGGAGACATTGTGACCTCTTCCCGCCACAGTCGAGTTCCTGAGCGTAAACGCGGCATAGCCTCGAGCATTATCGGTGTGCTCGGCGAGCTGTTGATTACCGTCGGAGCTTTCCTCCTCCTTTTTGTTGTGTGGCAGCTGTGGTGGACAGACGTCGTTGCCGACCGCGAGCACGCGGTGATTATTCAGGAGCTCCAGTCGAAGTGGGGCGGGCCGTCGCCAAAGAAAATTGCGCCGCCGGAAAAAGGTGAAGCGCCGAAGATCGAGAATGTTAAAGAAAACGAGGTGTGGGGAGAGCTGCACGTTCCGAAGTTCGATAAGGTCACGTCCCCTATCGCCGAGGGCGTGAGCATGGAGAAGGTGCTCAACGTGATCGGCAACGGTCACTACCCCGACACGGCCCTTCCCGGCGAGGTGGGGAACTTTGCGTTCGCCGGTCACCGTTCGACGTATGGCCGGCCGCTGCACGATATCGCGCGGCTTGAACCCGGTGATCCGGTGATTGTTGAAGGTCCGAAGGCCTATTACGTGTATTACGTGACAGGATCGGAGATCGTGCAGCCTCACGACGTTCAGGTGATCGCCCCTGTGCCGAATAAGCCCGGCGAGGAGCCCACGGAGCGGATGCTCACCATGACGGCGTGCCACCCCATGTATTCAGCCGCGCAACGTTACATCACGTACGCGAAGTACGACCACTGGGTTGATCGCAGCAAGGGCATCCCCAAAGAGCTTGCGGAGGTAAAGAAGTAATGTACGGCTGGCTCTACAGAATCATTCCGGGCCCATGGTGGGTCAAAGTGCTCGTACTGCTCATCCTCTTTGCGGCCCTCGTGGTCCTGCTGTTCGGGTGGGTGTTCCCCGTGATCGCACCGTATATGCCGTTCAACCAAGGCACAGTTTCGGCCCTCGCCGCTTACTAGCGCGTTCAGCGAGACAAGCAGCGAAGGCGTGCCCCTCGACACGGAACCTTCGGTGCGTCCTCAGTGAGCGGCGAGTGGAGCAAGTAGTGGCGCAAGCCCACGGGCTCGCTCCTCGGCACGTGAGCCATCGCGGCCCTCGGCAAGCTCAAGGAAGAAGGCGAGCATCGCATGCCCGCTTGCCGTGAGCACGCTCTCCGGGTGGAACTGCACGCTGTGAAGCGGAAGGCTTCTGTGAGACAGCCCCTGGATGCTGCCGTCGTCAGCGCGGGCCGTGATCTCAAGAATTCCCTCGTCAACCGTTTCGGGAACAACCGCGAGCGAGTGATACCTCGTCGCTTCAAAAGGTGTAGGAAGCGACGCGAAGGGGCCGCGACCATCATGATGGATGAGGCTCGTTTTGCCGTGCATGAGCTGCGGCGCGTGCGTCACGGTCGCACCGAAATAGTGGGCGAGCGATTGCAGGCCCAGGCAGACTCCAAACATGGGAGTTGAGGTACGGGCACATTCGCCGATCACCTCGAGCGTGCGGCCCGCGGTGAGAGGGTTGCCGGGACCGGGGGAGATGAGCACCCCGTTGAACTCCGAAAGGTCGGGGGTGCCGCCCGTGGATTCGGGGATGGCATCATTGCGCGCGACGACGCATTCGGCCCCCAACTGTTCGAGGTACCCGACGATCGTGTACACGAACGAGTCGTAATTATCGACAACGAGGATGCGGCACGGGGCGCTTGAGTGTTCAGTTGCCGCCATTACCGCGGCCCCGACCGTTCCCTTTGCCATTGCCATTGCCGTTGCCGTTGCCATTCCCGTTGACCGGCGAAACCGTTGGCGAGGGGGTGGTCGTCTCCGGCGTAGGTTCTGGCGTTGGCGTGGGCTCCGGACCCTTCGACACGATGATCGTGACGCTCGAGCCCGACTTCACCTCGGAATTTACCTCGGGATCGGTACGGATGACGCGCCCCTTCTCTACCGAGTCGGAAAACTCCTCTTGCACGTGGGTGCCAAGGTTGAGAGCGGGGTCGCTCAAGCGGGCACGAGCCTCCTCGAGAGTTTGGCCCACCACGTTGGGAATCGTCACCGGTCCTGCCTCTGCAGCGACGACAAGGCGCACGGTTGAGCCTAGCGATGCTGTTCCCTCGGCGGGTGTTTGCTCAAGAACGTTGCCAACAGTTTCACCGTCCTTCGCCTCGCGGCCGGCCACAGTCACCTCAAATCCGGCATCCTTGAGGGCTTGTTCGGCGTCGGACTGAGTGAACCCAACCACGCTGGGAACCTCCACCTGGCCACTCGAGACCCACACATTTACGGTGCTTCCCTGCGGCGCGCTCGCGCCCTCGCTCGGTTCAGACCGGAGCACGACATCCTTATCGAACTCGGAGGAGTCTTCCGTACCAGCAACGGACATTGAGAAGCCGGCCTCTTCGAGGGCCTGTTTCGCCTCGTCCTTCGTGAGCCCCTCGAGCTTCGGGACGGCAGCGGCGTCGGGACCGCTCGAGACGACAACGTTGACGGTTGAACCTGTGACCACGTCGGTGTCGGCCTCTGGGTCGGTCGAGATGACGAGGCCTTCGTCGACTTCCGTGCTTGCTTCCTGGGAGAACTGTGGAGTCAGCCCCGCCTCGGTGAGGGTCTGTTTCGCATCGCTTTCCGCCATGCCCACGACCGAGGGAACACTCACGTGCTCCGGCTCCCGGTTTTGCTGCGCAATGAACCACCACGCGGCCCCGGCCACGACGAGCAGGAGAACGATGAGCGCGGCGATCCACGCGCCTCCATGGCTCTTCTTTTCCTCTTCCGGTGCGATCTCATCGAGAGCACTGCGTGCCCCCTGAGGCGTGGGTGAGGCGGCACCTGCGGTGGTGGCGCCCGCGGTGGCGAGAGGAGCCGTATGCGCGGGAATGACCTGGGTTTCTTGATCTTGGAACGAGTCCGGGTTCGAGAATTCCGAGGGGCTTAGTACCTGAGTTGCTGCTTCGGCGCTCGCGGGACCGGCAGCGCCCGCGGCGACAGCGCCGAGAATGTGCGGCTCACGGCCCGCTGCGGCATCGCGAATGTCTTTCGCGAAATCCGCGGCGCTCTGGTAGCGCACATCGCGATCCTTCGCGAGCCCATGGAGCACGACGGCATCCATGTATTTATTGAGGTTCGGGTTGAAGATTGAAGGAGCAACCGGAGTTTCGCGCACGTGCTGATAGGCGATTGACACGGGGGAGTCACCCGTGAATGGAGGGCGACCAGTGAGGAGCTCGTAGAGCACGACCGCGGCAGAGTACACGTCACTACGAGCATCAACCTGCTGACCACGCGCTTGCTCCGGCGAGAGGTACTGCGCCGTGCCCATGACCGCTTGGGTTTGAGTCATCGCCGCCGTGGACTCGGAGACCGCGCGAGCGATACCGAAGTCCATGACCTTGACCTCGTTGTTCTTCGTGATCATGATGTTGCCGGGCTTGATATCCCGGTGGACGATTCCGGCGTTGTGCGAGTACTCAAGTGCACTCAGCACGCCTCCCATCACAGCCGAAGCGCGTTGCTCGCTCATCGGGTTTTCTGCCGAGATAAATGAACGCAGAGTGTCACCCTCGACGTACTCCATGACGATGTAGGGGATCGTGACCTCTTCGCCCGTGGGCTCCGTACGGTGATCCTCGCCCGTGTCGTAGACGCCGACAATGGTGGGATGGTTGAGGCCTGCGGCCGACTGGGCCTCGCGACGGAAGCGTTCTTGGAAATGTGGGTCACGAGCGAGATCCGAGCGCAGAACCTTGAGGGCGACCGTGCGGTGGAGGCGCGTGTCGCGCGCAAGATAAACCTCAGCCATACCGCCGCGCCCGAGAAGGCGTCCAATTTCGTAGCGGTTACTGAGTAACATGCGGTCTTCGCTCACAATGTCACCGTAGCCTTCCTCAACAGTGCGCTCACTTCGGCGCCCGTCCAGTCTAATGAATGCGCACTCGCACCAAGGGATATAACTCCCGTCCCCACGAGAATCGCCACAATCGCCGCGATCACCACGACGGCGATCACGATCACGAGTGGCAAGCTGACCTTGCCTACGCTCTGCCCCGTGGATGTTCCGCGGCGAGCAGCCTCGCCGTGCTCGCGGCTCGCACTTCCCGCGGAATTGGCGCTCGCGGCCGAACGCGCGCTGGGTGCCGAGGCCGCCGTGGACGAGGACCTGATCGTCACGGGTTTTGAGCCGACGCCCGCGAGCGGCATCGCCGCAGTCCGCGTTCCCGTCGGAGAAATCGGATTGGCCGTGCGTGAGTTGGCCTTCGAGGTGATCTTGCGGCTCGAGTGCGCACCCTCGTTCTTAGCCGAGGCCGTGCCCGTATCTGAGCGTGCGCCCGGTGCGCGAACGGCGCTCGTTCCAAAGCGTGGCTCTTCGCCGCGTTCGATCGAGTCGAGGATACGTGCAACAACGGCGGCCGATCGCGGCCGGTTCGCGGGCGCTTTTGCGAGCATCATCATGACGAGGCGCCGCAGATCCGCGTTGATGCGCTCGGGAAGCTCCGGCGGCGCTTCTTTGACCTGGGCCATCGCGATCTCCACCTGGCTCGTGCCCGTGAAGGGCCGCGAGCCGGTGAGCATTTCGTAAGCGACGATGCCGAGCGCGTAAATGTCGGAAAGGCTCGTGGCCTGCTTCCCCATCGCCTGTTCGGGGGAAAGGTATTGGGCAGTGCCCATCACGAGGCCCGTCTTCGTGAGTTTCGCCTGGTCGTTTGAGCGGGCGATGCCGAAGTCGGTGATCTTGAGTGCCCAGTCGTTCTTGTCGTCCACGAGAACGTTCTCGGGCTTGACGTCGCGGTGCACAACGCCCTTCACGTGCGCGGCATCGAGCGCTTTCGCGAGCTCCTTGAGGATGGCGATGACGCGCTCTTCGTCGAGTCCATCGGCGTGCTCTTCGATGATGTCGGAGAGAGGTCGGCCCTTGACGAGCTCCATCACGATGTAGGCACGACCGTCGAGCTCACCGTAGTCGTAGAGGCCGGCGATCGCCTCGTGCGCGAGGGCGGCGGTGTGCCGTGCCTCGGCGCGGAAGCGCTTGAGGTAGCCTTCTTCGCCCGCGAACTCTTCGCGCAAGACCTTGACGGCGACGGGGCGGTCGAGCTCCTTGTCTTTGCCTTCCCAGACTTGGCCCATGCCGCCCGTGGCGATAAGGCGAGTGAGTTCGTAGCGTCCTTCGAGAACGAGTCCTTTACGTGTTTTCATGCTATTCCTCGATCACTGCCTTCATGAGGTCTCGCGCGATGGGGGTGGCAGCGGTACTTCCGTAGCCGCCTTCTTCGACGACAACGGCCACCGCGACCTTCTTGTCGCCTTTGATTGCGTAGCCAACGAACCACGAGTGGGGCTTTTTCCCTTTCGCCCACTGCGCCGTTCCCGTTTTTCCGCCCACTTCGGCACCGTCGATCTGCGCGCGCTTGGCGGTACCGTCGGTAACGGTGGCCTCCATCATTTGCCGCATGTGCGCGGCACTTGCGGCGGAGAGTGGCTGGCTCTTCTTGTGTGGGGTGAGCGCCTTGACTTCTTTGAGGTCGCCCGTGCGCACCGATTTGATGAGTTGGGGCTCCATGACGATCCCGTCGTTCGCGAACGAGCCGGCCATCATCGCCATCTGGAGCGGGGTGACCTTGTCCTCGTACTGACCGATTGCGCTCATGGCGAGCTGCGCGTCGTCCATGTCGGAGGCGATCGAGGAGGGCGTGACGGAGAGGGGGATTTCCATTTTTTCCCCGAAGCCGTATTCGGCGGCTTTCTTCTCGAGGGCGTCTTCACCGAGCTGCACGCCGAGCATCGCGAACGAGGTGTTGCAGCTTTGCTCGAGAGCGGATTGCAGGCTTGACGCGTCGTTCGGGCCGCACGCAGACGTGTCGCCATTCGGGTGATTGGCGAGCGATGTTGATGAGTTCGGGAGCTGGTAGCTTCCGGGCCCTGGGATTTCCGATTCGGGGGTGTAGTTGCCCGAATCGAGCGCAGTGGCGGCCACGAGAAGTTTGAACGTCGAGCCCGGCGGATAGAGGTTTCCCGCGATCGCCCGGTTGTGCATGGGCTTATTCGGGTCGTCGTTGAGCTGCTTCCACGTTTCTTGCACGTCTTTTGCGTTGTGCGAAGCGAGGGCATTCGGATCGTAGCTCGGTGTTGACACCATCGCGAGGATGGCGCCCGTGGTGGGGTCGATCGCGACGGCCGCGCCACGGCGTTCGCCGAGCGCTTCGTAGGCGGTTTCCTGTGCCGTGGCGTCGATCGTGAGCTCGACCTGAGCGCCTTGCGGGTCGTGCCCCGAGAGCACGGTCATGAGGCGGTCGTAGAAAAGCGAATCGGCTTTGCCCGAAAGCTCTTCGTTTGTGGCCTTTTCCATGCCTCCGAACCCGTATACGACGCTGTTGTAGCCCGTGACGGGCGCGTAGAGCGGGCCGTTCGCGTATTCGCGCTTGAGCCCGTAGCGGTTGTTGACTTTCGTGCTCGAGGCGACCGCGACGCCGTCCACGACGATCGGCCCGCGTGGGCGCCCAAACTCGTTGTAGATCGTGCGTGCATTGCGGCCGTTGGAATTGAGCTCTTCCGCTTTGATGACCTGGAAGTATGTGGTGGAGCCGAAGAGGAAGAGGAGGAGCACGGCGAGCACGAGTGAAACGTGGCGAAGCGGCTTGTTCATGCAGTCACCTCCGCATCCATGGTGCGCGGCGCACGCTGTTCGACCGCGATGGTTTTTTCAGTTTCACCGAGACTGCGAGCCGCAGGCCTGCGAGCGGCGTCACTGAGCTTCATGAGCAGGCCCACGATGATCCAATTCGCCACGAGGCTCGAGCCGCCCGCCGCCATGAACGGCAGCGTGAGGCCCGTCAGGGGAATCACGCGCGTCACGCCGCCCACAACGATAAATACCTGAAGGCCCAGTGTGAAAGACAGCCCGGCCGCGATGAGCTTCCCGTAACCGTCGGAAATGCCCACCGCTGAACGGAGCCCGCGCTGCACGAAAAGCGCGTAGAGAGCGAGGAGTGCGAACACCCCCACGAGACCAATCTCTTCGGCGACCGAAGCAAAGATGAAGTCGGACTGCGCAAAGGGGATCGTGTCTTGGCGGCCCTCACCGAGTCCCGTACCGAAAAGCCCGCCGTTCGCGAGGCCAAAGATGCCGTTGTTGATTTGACCGCAGTTGCTGAAGTTCTCGCGGCTCATGGGGTCGAGCCAACACTCGAAGCGCCGCTGAACGTGCCCGAGCTTGAGCACGTAATAGATCCCCGGAGGCGCAAACATGAGCGCGCCGATAATGAACCAGCTGAGACGGTCCGTAGCCGTGTAAAGCATGACGACGAACAGGCCAAAGAACAGAAGCGAGGTGCCAAGGTCGTTTTGGAAAACCAGCACGGCGGTCGCGCCCGCCCAAGCGAAAAGAAGCGGGCCGAGATCGGACCAGCGGGGGAGCGTGATGCCGAGGACCCGCGGGCCCGCAAGGGCGAGGGTATCGCGCCTCGAGACGAGGAAGCCCGCGAAGAACATGGCAAAGAGAATCTTCGCCACCTCGGCAGGCTGGAACGAATAACCCGCGATCCGGATCCAAATGCGCGCACCGTAGTTTGCGGCACCAAGACCGGGTACGAGCGGGAGGAGCAGGAAGAGGAGTCCGACGGCTCCCGTGATCCAGGTGTAGCGACGGAGCTGACGGTGATCCCGCATGAGAACGAGCACGCCGATGACGCATGCGAGGCCGAGAGCGGTCCACATAATTTGGCGTGAGGCAAAACCGTGCGTCCACGACGTGTATTTGGCGTAGACGAGATCGACGCTTTTGATTGTCGCGAGACCCACGAGGTTCACGAGGAAAGCGATCGGCAAGAGCAGCGGGTCAGCGTAGGAGATGCGCAACGAGGCGACGACGTATACGAGCAGCGCAGCGACGCCGAGTGCGCCGATGTGCCACCAGGTAGACGAGGAAATCTGCTCGTCGCGGCCGAGGTCCACGAGGACATTCGCGCCGAGACCGATCGCGAAGGCAGCGAGAAGCAGAACAAGGTGCAAAATGCGCCGTGTTCGTGCCTGGTAGCTGATCACCGTTGCCACTATCGCCCACCGTCCGACGAGGCTCCGCCTGCATCGCTTGCGCCGCCTTGGTCGCTCGCACCCGAGGAGGTATCTCGCGAGAGGCTCCCTTCGGCTGCGAGCTGCGCGACGATGCGGTCGGCGTCTTCGCGACTCTTCGCGCTGATGGTGTTGGTGACCTGGGTTTGCGTCACGGGCTGCAGGTCGGTTAAGGCGACGTCGGTGACATCTTCTTCGTGGGAGAGGGAGATGGGGCCGAGGTCCTGTGAGATGCCCTTGTAGATCACGACGTTCTCGCCGTTACTGCCCACGTAGTACTGGTCTTGCGTCCAGTCGTAGGCGAACCACGCGCCGCCCGTGAGGATCGCGGCGATGAGGGCAAAGAGGGCAATCACGGGCCACGGGGAGCGCCGGGGCGGTTCCTCTTCGTAGTCCTCGTCTTCGTACGGTGCTTCGTCGCGGGTAAGGGCCGCGGCGCGTGCCGCTGGACCCGTTGCAGCGGTGGGGCGGTGACGATCGCGCGCGGCGGCGCCTACCACCACGTTCCCGCTCGAGGGACCTGGATCGCCCTTGCGGAGCGTGTCAATGTCAATCACATCCGCGATGACGCACGTGATGTTATCCGGGCCGCCAGCCTTGAGAGCGAGTTCGACGAGCTGCTCGGCGCACTCCTCTGGGTCCTCGACGGTTGCGAGGACATCGCTGATCGTTTCGAACGACACGAGTCCTGAGAGGCCGTCCGAGCACAGCAGCCAGCGGTCACCCGGGACGGCTGGCTTGAGGCTCAGGTCAAGTTCGGGGTCGGCATCGACGTCGCCGAGCACGCGCATGATCATGGAGCGTTGCGGGTGGCGTTCGGCCTCTTCGGGCGTAAGGCGGCCCTCGTCGATGAGACGCTGCACGAACGTGTGATCCTTGGTGACCTGCGTGCACTGGCCATCGCGTACGACGTAGGCGCGTGAGTCGCCAATATGGACAAGCGCGAACTTGTTGCCCGCGCGAAGGAGCGCGGTGACGGTTGTTCCGAGGCCTGCGAGTTGAGGTTCTTCGCGTGCGCGCCTCAGGATCGCATCGTTGGCATCAAGCACCGCACCTTCAAGGGCGGCGACGATGTCGGTTCCGGGGGCGTCGGTTTCCAGTTCGGCGAGTGTCCCCACCGCGACGGAACTCGCAACGTCCCCGCCGGCGTGGCCGCCCATGCCGTCCGCGACGACGAGGAGGTGCGAGCCGGCATACCCGGAGTCTTGGTTGTTCGAGCGTACGAGCCCGACGTCTGTTTTCGCTGCGTAGCGCAACGCGATGGTCATCGGGGTCCTCGCCTCAATTCAATGTGCGTGTTGCCGATCGTGATGGCGGCACCCGGTTTGAAGGGCGCGGAGCCTTCGAGCGACTTTCCGGCGAGCGTCGTGCCGTTGGTGGATCCGAGGTCTTCGACGTACCACTCACCGTCATGGGGGAACACTCGTGCGTGGCGGTTGGAAGCGTACTCGTCTGAGAGCACAAGCGTGCATTCGGGGGCACGGCCGATAAGGATCGGCGAGGCTGCGAGGCGAATGGTGGTGCCGCGAAGCGGGCCGGCGGTCACAACAAGCTGGGTTTGCACGGCATTCGGGTCGGTGGTTTTCTGCCCTTGATGGAGCGCAGAAGGGTCGCTTACGGTGCGCCGCTCAGCCCCTGCCTTTCGGCCGCTCCCGCCGCGCGTAATGACCGTGGTTCCGAAGAGGTCGTTGCGCATCACGATGAGCGCAACGATGACGAAGAGCCACAGCGCGACGACGAAGCCGAAGCGCAGAACGATGAGGGTTAGCTCGCTCACGCAGACCTCACCACTCGGAGGGAGCGCCCGAGGGCAGAATGACGGTGAGGCGAGTGCGACCGATGCGGATCGTGGCGCCATCGGGCAGACCGGTAGGGGTCGTGATGCGCTCGCCGTTAACGAACGTGCCGTTCGTGGAGCCGAGGTCAGTCGCGGTCATAGCGGTGCCATCCACGCGCAATTCGAGGTGGTGGCGGCTCACGCCCGTGTCGTCGAGAATGATGTCGCTATCGCCCCCGCGGCCAATCACGGTCACGCGTCCCGTGAGCAGGTACTGCTGGCCGTCGATCTCAAGGATCGGCTGGAAGTTTTCGCCGCCGGTCGTGGCGGGTGCGAGCGAGGAGCGTTCGGTGCTCGATTCCGTTTCGAACCGGCCGGCCTTGACCTCGTCATCGCGCTTGAGGGCGACCGTCACATTGCCCACGAACAGGTACTTTTGCTGATCGGCGTGGTCCACGAGGATTCGCTGCAGCTCTTCCACGAGCGTGTCTTCCCACGAGGCGAAGCGTTCGTAGTCCACGGAGTTGAGGTACACGGAGTACGTGTTGGGTGCAAGCGTGCGGGCGCGATCGAGGACCTGGATTTGGTCGTCGCATTCGCGCTTGAGCCCCTGGGCGAGGTCAAGCGGCTTAATGCTGCCGCCGCGCGAGAACACGTTCGACACTCCGCGGTCGAGGCTGCGCTCGATTCGGTCGAGAAAACTCAACGTGGGTCTCCTTGGGTAAACGTCGTACGCCGCGAGTCTATCGCGTGCGCCGCAAGTACGATTCGTTCAGATGTAAGGATGTGGTGGAGGATTGGTGCATGAGTGATGTGCACGCGAATCCCGCCCACGTTGATCCGGAGTCTCTTGAGTCGCTCCTCTCGCCCTTGAGCTTTGATTCGGCCGTTGGCCTCATCAGTTCCGACGGTCGCTTAATCACCGCGTACGGGGACCTTGACCGAGTGTTCCCGCTCGCGAGCGTTTCGAAGCTGATCGCGACATACGCCGCGCTCGTCGCGATTGATCGCGGAGCTCTTGCCCTCGATGATGCTGCGGGTGACGAGACTCCACGGGGCTGCACGGTCGAACACTTGCTCGCCCACGCCGCCGGTTATGCGTTCGAGGGCGGGGAGTTTCTCGCCGCGCCCGGAAAGCGCCGTATGTACACGAATGCGGGTATCGAGCAGCTCGGGCGCGTTGTTGCGCGCGCGGTCGGCACGGACTTTGAGCGGTGGGTGTGCGAGAGCGTGACGGAACCGCTGGGGATGGAGAGCGTCGAGGTAGCCGGCTCGCCAGCCAAAGACTACCGCGCAAGCATCGAGGATCTTCTTGTGCTTGGTCGTGAGTTCATGAGCCCCACGCTCATATCGTCGGAGCTTGCTGAATCCGCGCACCGCCCTCATTTCCCGGATCTTTCCGGTGTTCTTCCCGGTTACGGACGTCAAAGCCCGAATGACTGGGGTCTGGGTGTGGAGATCAAGGGGAAGAAAAACCCGCATTGGACGGGCGCGCTTAACTCGGAGCGCACGTTTGGGCACTTCGGGCAGTCGGGGTCGTTTCTCTGGGTTGACCCGGAGGCGGTTCCGGGCGGGCTCAGCGCAGCATTTTTGTCGTCGAAGCCGTTTAGTGAGGAGCATGCCGGCGTGTGGCCCGCTCTCAACGACACCCTTGTTCGGGCGGCGCGAGCGCAATCCTGAACAACGATGCTGTTCACTAGGTCACTATTGTGGAGTAACGACACGAAGTGAGAGGAACGGGCAGTGCAGCAGGCTAGCGATCAGGGGATGAAACGTGGGCTCCGCATTATCGTCGCAGGCGGTGACGGTTTTTGCGGCTGGCCCACGGCGCTGCACCTCTCGAAGCAGGGACACGAGGTCACGATTATTGACTCCCTTGTGCGGCGCGATATCGATGACGAACTCGGCTCGAACTCGATGACTCCGATTCTCCCTCTCGAGCAGCGCGTCGCCGCATGGAAGGAAATCTCGGGATCGAGTATCGACGTACGGATCGGCGATCTTGGCGACTACGACTTCTTGAGCGCAGTCGTCACCGAGGTGCAACCCGAGGCCTTCGTGCACTTCGCCGAGCAGCGCAGCGCCCCGTATTCGATGATCGACCGTGAGCACGCCATTTACACGCAGCGCACCAACGTCGAGGGGACGCTCAACGTTCTGTGGGCGATCCGCGACTCCGCTCCAGAATGTCATCTCGTGAAGCTCGGAACGATGGGCGAATACGGCCAGCCCAATATCGACATTGAGGAAGGCTTCATCGAGATCGAACACCGCGGCCGCAAGGACCGCCTGCCGTTTCCGAAGCAGCCGGGCAGCTTCTACCACCTCTCGAAGGTGCACGATAGCGACAACATCATGTTCGCGTGCAAGATCTGGAATATCGCCGCGACCGACCTCAACCAGGGCATCGTTTATGGGCTCCACACGAATGAGACCCGCATGGATCCTCGCCTTGTGAATCGCTTCGACTACGACGCCGTGTACGGTACAGCGCTCAATCGCTTCCTGATTCAGGCTGCGGTCGGCCACCCCCTCACGGTGTACGGGGAGGGCTCCCAAACTCGTGCGTACCTCAATATCGAGGACACCGTGCGGTGTATCGAACTCGCGTGCACGAACCCCGCGGCGCCCGGTGAGTTCCGCGTGTTCAACCAGTTCACGGAGTCCTTCAGCGTTGAGGAACTCGCCGTCAAGGTCGTCTCGGCAGCCGCGCAACTCGGCATCGATGCACGGATCGACCACCTCGAGAACCCGCGCGTGGAAAAGTACCACCACTACTTCAACGCGGTGAATACGTGCCTTATCGATCTGGGCCTCGAACCGCACCTTCTTACCGAGAGCGTGCTCGTGGAGATCCTCGAGTCAGCCCGCGCTCACACCGACCGCGTGAAGAACGAGTTGATCCTCCCGGGCGTCACGTGGCGCAAGTAAACCTCCGGGCTGGCGAGGCACCACTCAAGGTTCTCCTCGTGACCGAGACGTTCGTGCCGAGCGTCGACGGGGTCGTCACGCGCCTGAGCCACCTCGTTGATCACCTCCTCACCGAGGGACACGAGGTGGAGATCATCGCGCCGGGGCTCGGCGTCGAGGAATACCAGGTGGCGTCGGAATCCACGAAGCTGCGCCCGGGCCTGAGCGCCCCCATTCACGGTGCTCGAACCGTGCGTGTGCCGTTCTACCCGAGCCGGCCTTGGTCGCTCCCCACCCCTTCCGCACACCGTCTCACCGAGCGGGTCGTGCGGGAGTTTCGCCCCGACGTTATCCATGCCGCGCAGCCGATCCTGCTCGGCCAGACAGCCGTTCGTGCGGCGCGGCAGTACCGGATTCCGCTTGTCGCGAGCTACCACACGAATCTTCCTGCATATCTTTCCCGGTATCGCGCGTGGGCGTGGAGCGCGCCGATCATCGCACAGGCAACCCGGCGCCTCCACCGCGGTGCCGCCGTCAACGCCGTCACGAGCGAAGCGATGCGCGAGGAAGCTCGTTCGATGGGGCTTGAGCACGTCGAGGTCGTGCGCAGGGCCGTGGACACGCGGCTTTTTCATCCGGGGGAGGGGCCGACGCTTGCCCCGCCGGACGGAGCCAAAACCCGCAGGCTGAGGCTTCTCTTCGTGGGGCGTCTCGCAGCCGAAAAAGATCTCTCGCGCCTCGCCCCTCTCATGCACCACCGAGACGATCTCGAGTTAACCCTCGTGGGCGACGGTCCTCACCGCACCCATCTCGAGCGTGAATTTCGCGGAACACACACGAGTTTCGCGGGGGTCCTTCGAGGAGAGGACCTCGTGCGCGCCTATCGCCGCCACGACCTCTTCGTTTTTCCCTCCGTGACCGAAACTCTCGGCCTCGTTCTCCTTGAGGCGATGGCCTCGGGTCTTCCGCCGCTCGCGGCGCGTTCAGGCCCTACGATGGAGCAAATCGTTGACGGCGAAACGGGGTTCCTGTTTAGCGACGAGAACGAACTTGAGCGGATCCTCGACAGCCTCGCGGGGGAAGGCGGAACATCAGCACGAGTTCGCGTGGGCGCTGCTGCACGTCGCGAAGCCGAGAAGCACTCGTGGGCCGTCGCGAGCGACGACTTCGTGGGCCTCTATCGCCGTGCGATCGATGAGCGGAAGAGGCCGAGTTAGATCTTGGCGGCGTAGGTAATGACGTGCTGCGTGTCTGTGCTCTGCGCGACGACGTAGCTTGCCCCGGCATCATCTTCGAGAATCCGGATGATCACCGCATCCTCGTACCGGTTCACGATCGCTCCCGTTGCATCACCGGGGTGTGCTGCTGCGCGATCGGCGCTCGTCTCGACATCGGAGATGACCTCGCCGAAGGTCTTCATGTATGCCGAACCATCGCCCGCGGGGTCCTTCTCCAAGTCGAGAACCCCTTCGGGGAAGGAGCCGCGGGCAGCGGAGTCATCCTTATACGTGTGCGCACCGGCGGCCGCGTAGGGGTCCCACATTTCAGGGGTGTCCTGAGTGCGAGAGCCCGGGAGACTCGCGGCCTCGGGCGTGAAGAGTGACGCGTCGAACGCCCCGTCCGGGTCAGCTTCCGAGGGGACATATCCGTCGCCTGGGGAGGCTTCGGCATCACTCACGCGACCGGCCTCGGGAACCGGCGACGTGCTTTCGGACGTCGTCGAGCTCTCGCTACCCGACTCTTGAGAGGAAGGCGTGTCGCCGCCTCCCGAGCACGCGGCGCACACTCCCACGAGGAGGGCAGCCGTGAGTGCTGAGAAGCGACGCGTGAATGTTCGCACTAGAAAGGCCTCAAAACGTAGGGGTCAGCACTCTGGCCGGGAAGGTTGCGAGTGTACGACCGGATGTGCACGCCGGAGCCCCACGAGTGGATCATCTGACCGTTGCCCAGGTACATCGTCATGTGGCGAATCGTGCCGCCCGAGTCGCGGTAAAAGACCCAGTCACCGCGCTGGAGCTGCGAGATGGGGACTTTGTGGAACTTCTTGGAATTGTAGAAGTAGTGCGTGGAGAGCCAGTTTGCGCCCGCGTGTTGCTCAGGGGTGAGCCCTGTTTCGAGGCCCGCGGCGTTCATTGACTGAAGGGCGAGTCCAGAGCAGTCGAAGCCGAGGTTGTAGGTGCCTGCGGCGCCCCACATGTAGGGCGCGCCCACCTGTTCGCGCGCATAGTTAATCATCGTGTCGATGCGCTCTTGGCGGCTTGCGGTGATGCCCACGCGCGGCTTGACCGTGTAGCCATCCGCGTACCAGCTCACGCCCGTGCCGAGCGAATCCCACGTGCGCTTATCCACGACACCGGTCACGGGGAGGCCGCGCTTGCGTTGCCATGATTTGACAGCACTAATCGTTCTCGAGTTCATGCTCGCGTTTTGCCCACGCGTGAAGATTCCGAGGCGCTTTTGAAGAACCCCTACACGCACGCCGTTCCATCCTCTCGTGAGGTTGTGCCCACCACGGGAGGTCGTGGGGTTATTGGTGGGGCCGAAGTGGTAGGGGTTCGAGGGCTCCCAGCCCACGACCCCCGTGCCGTTCGAGCGCGTCCAGTACAGAACTCCGTTCTCGAAGTTCTGCCGGTACTGCCCCTTGTAGACGTACTCATTCGAGGTGGGCAGGCCTAGGAAGCCGCGTTCATAGCCGCGCTTGGCGTACTGGTTGAGCATGCCTGAGTGCACGGCGTAGGCGCCTGTGCGCGGGTGCCAGTACATCTGCCCGTTCTCGAAATACTGGATCACTACTCCATTGTTGAGGGTGATTTCACCGGTGCGAGGCAGCCCAAAGGCGCTCTTCGGCCCACCCAGTTTTACGTAGTTCGCGTGGATGGCATGCTTGGTGACCTCGGTGATGCCGTTCCGGGAGTTCCAGTAGATTGTGCCGTTCTGGAAATTTTGCGCACGCCCGCCGCGTACCGAGTATTCCTGCGAGGTGGGGAAGCCGAGCTCACCGTGTTCGTATCCATGCCGGGCCCAGATGCCAAAGATCGCGCCGTTGCGGGAGATGGAGTGCGCGCCAGCGCCCGGCGAGTAGTAGGCGATGCCATGCTGGAACCGCTGGAGGTAGCCGCCTCGGATCTTGATTTCGTTCTCCGTGGGGAAACCCAGCCAGCTCTTAGGGCCACCGAGCGACTCATAATGGCCACCGATGCTACCCTTCGTGGACCACACGTTTTTGGTGGCGAAGTCGAAGTACAGGGTTCCGCCCGTGAACTTCTGCATGACGCCGCCGGGAACTCGAATTTCGTCGGTTGACGGGTAGCCGAGCCATCCGCGTGTGTAGCCGCTGCGTTTCCACAGAGTCTCGAAAGCGGCGCCGCGGTAAACGGCGTGAGCACCACCGTTACCGGGGGACCAGTAGAGGTCGGCATTTTCGAAGTGTTGGACGTAGCCTCCACCGCTCAATTTCTGCTCATTGGAGGTCGGGTTGCCGAGCCATGAGTCCTGGCCGCCCATTTCGTCCCAGTAGCCACGCATTGCGCCGACAATGGCGAAGTTCGGTGTGTTTTCGGGGATCGCGCTGAAGGTTTGGATGCTCGGAGCGGGCTGCTCTTCGGGAGTTTCGGCGGTGGGCTCCTCCGCCGGGTCGACCCCGGAATCGGTCGGAGCGGATTCCGATTCGCGAGGCTCGGGACCGGGGGTTTCGCTCGTGGTCGCAGGGGTGTCGAGCGTGGGGTTGGGGCCGTCTTCGCCGGGAGCCTCCGTGCCGGGAGTTTGATCGGCCGGGGTTTCCTCAACAGGGGTTTCAGAGGGGGCCGGTTCCGAGGGGGCCGGCGTGGGGGCCTCGGTCGTCGAGAGGGTCGGTTCGTCGGTTGGATCGGAGGGAGAAGCCTGCACGGCGAGCGGGGTGAAGGTGACGCCGGCGGCGAGAAGGGCAGCCGAGATGCGTCGGCCGGTAAGAGAGGAGAGGGGATACATGGCAGCAGCCTCACGCGAGAAGAATGGAACGCCCTCAGCTTAGGTCAGTTATGCGGACCGATGGTCCCCGAAGAAGCCTTTCGTCACAATCGTAATAATGTTGCAATGCAGCAAGTGCTCAAGTGTGATCTGAGCTACCTCTTGGCGCCGTAGAGCAGCCAGGCCGTGCGCGTTGAGGCGATCCACCGCATCCCTGCGATCGCGAGGATCGACACGATGGCGAGGAGGATCGCGGGGGTGAAGTTCGCGGAAGTCGCGGCTTCAGCTGCCGCGGCGTTCGCGCCGGGTCGCAGGGCGAAGGCGAGCGCCGTGGCAATTGCGACGGTGACGACGCCGAGCACGATGCCAACGACCATAAAGGTGCGCGCGAAAGTGCGAAGCCATGCCTCTCCATCCGCGGGATACCCCACTCCCGCGCGATGTTTCTTTGAGGCGACGCCGGCGATGCACCCTGCGGCGATCACGCCAATCACCCACGTGAGGAAAAGCCCAAGCGAAAGCCACCACGTGATTTGTGAGGCGGCAAGACCTGCCAGAACGCCCGCGAGTGCGCCAAGAAGCCCTAGGCGCGCAAGGAAGGCCGCGGCGGCGGCGTCGGTGTTAAGGTTCGGCGGGAACTCCGCGAACGCTTCGTCGCCGTAGCCGTGGGCGTTCCAATCCTGGGTTTCGCTCATGAGGTCATTCCTTGGTTGAGGCCGCGGCTTTTGCTGCGGCGGGCAGTGCGGTAATGATGCGATCAAGGATATCGGGCGTGTGAGCCTTCGAAACGAAACACGCCTCGAAAGCGCTCGGCGGAAGGTAAATACCCTGGCTTAGCATCGAGTGAAAGAAGCGCGCAAAAGCGTTGGTGTCCTGGCTCTTCGCCTCCTCGTAAGAGCGCACCTCGCGATCCGTGAAGAACACCGAGAAAAGGGTGCCGAAGCGATTGATCGTATGCGGCACGCCTTCGGCGCTCAGCGTGTCGCCAAATGCAGAGATAAGGGTGGTGACCGACTCGTTGAGCTGGGCGTAAAGCGCGTCATCGAGCTGGCTCAACGTCGCGATGCCCGCGGCGGTGGCGAGTGGATTTCCCGAGAGCGTGCCCGCCTGGTACACGGGGCCAAGGGGCGAGAGACGCTCCATGATGTCGGCTCGGCCGCCAAAGGCTCCCACGGGCATGCCGCCGCCGATGACCTTGCCGAAGGTCACGAGGTCCGGGACCACACCGTCGAGGCCGTGAGCGCCGGTAGCGCTCGCACGAAAGCCCGTGAGAACCTCGTCGACGATGAGGAGCGCGCCGGCCGCATGCGCTTTTTCGAGAAGGAAGGCGTTGAAATCTCCCGGATCGATCACACCCATGTTGCACGGTGCACCCTCGGTGATCACCGCGGCGATTCTCTCGCCGTGCTCGGTAAACGCTTCGTGCACAGCCTCGCGGTCACCGTAGGGGAGCACGAGCGTCTCGGCAGCCGTCGGATCCGTGACCCCCGCCGAGCCGGGAAGTGAAAACGTGGCCACCCCCGAACCCGCCTCCGCGAGGAGCGAATCGACGTGGCCGTGGTAGCAGCCCGCGAATTTCACGATGAGATCACGCCCCGTGAAACCGCGCGCGAGTCGAAGCGCGCTCATGGTTGCCTCGGTGCCCGAGTTGACCATGCGGATCTTGTCGACCGCGGGGATGCGGTCGATCACGAGTTCGGCAAGGCGAATTTCGCCCTCGTGCGGAGCGCCGAAACTGAGCGAGTGGGCGGCCGCATCGTTGACGGCTTCAACGACGCGCGAATCGGCGTGGCCGAGGATCATCGGCCCCCATGACCCCACGAGGTCCACGTACTCGGTGCCCTCCGAATCCGTGAGGAGCGCGCCCTTGCCGCTCACGAGGTACGGGGGAGTGCCACCCACGCTTCCGAAGGCGCGCACGGGCGAGTTCACACCACCCGGAATTGAGTGCTGGGCGCGGGCGAAAAGTTCAGCGTTCGTCGACATGGAAACCTCCTGAGGGGTGGGGATCAGGCGAATTCGCGAAGGTGCGGGGGCAGATCGGCGAGGAGCTTCGCCGCGTACGGTGCGTAATACGTGAGCACGTGAGAGGCGCCCGCGCGCTTGAAGGCGAGGAGCGACTCGAGCACGGCGCGCTCGCGGTCGAGCCAGCCGTTCTGGCAAGCGGCCTCGATCATCGCGTATTCGCCAGAGACCTGATAGGTGCCCACGGGCACGGGGCTCGCGGCGGCAACCTCGGCGATCACGTCGAGGTAGGCAAGGCCGGGCTTGACCATGATCATGTCGGCGCCCTCAGCAAGGTCCAATTCAAGCTCGCGAAGCGCCTCTCGACCATTCGCCGGATCCTGCTGGTAAGTTTTGCGGTCGCCCTTGAGGGAAGAATCGACGGCTTCACGGAAGGGGCCGTAGAACGCCGAGGCATACTTCGCGGTGTAGGCGTAGATCGCGACGTCCGTGAAGCCCTCCGAGTCGAGCGCGTCGCGGATCGCGGCGATCTGGCCGTCCATCATGCCCGAGGGGGCCACAACGTGTGCGCCCGCGCGGGCCTGGGCGAGCGCCATCTCGCGGTACACCTCGAGAGTCCTGTCGTTGTCCACACCACCGCGCTCGTCGAGAACGCCGCAGTGACCGTGATCCGTGAATTCATCGAGGCACAGATCCGCCATCACGAGGAGAGAATCGCCAACCTCTTCCCGTAAGCGCGAGATGGCAACGTTCAGGATGCCGTTCGGGTCGGTTGCGCCGGATCCGACGGCATCCTTCTTTTCGGGGACGCCAAACAGCATGATGCCGCCGAGCCCAAGTTCGGCAGCCTCGCGGGCCGCCTCGACGAGAGAGTCGAGCGAGTGCTGCATGACCCCGGGCATCGAGGCGATTTCGCGGGGTTCGCTCGCGCCTTCGCGCACGAAGGCGGGCAGGATGAAATCGGCGCTGCGAAGAGTCACCTCGCGGTTGAGGCGGCGCATCATGTCGCTCGAGCGGAGGCGGCGCGGGCGGTGGAGGGGAGCATTGGTGCTCATGGGTCAGTTTTCCTTTCCAAGGACCTCGGCGACGGCCTCGGCGAGCGCGCGGTCGCTCGGGTCTTTTGCGACTGCGGCGACCGGAAGATTAACGCTGATCGCCGCGTCTTCGCTCGGCTTTCCGATGACGACGAGCTTCGTTCCTTCGTGGATCGCGAGCTTCGAGAGCGCGCGCACGATCATGGGGCTCGTGGCGACGACGGCGCTGAAACCGCCGGCGGCGAGGTTGTCAACGATCTCGCTCGGTTGCGGAATGGTCTTGGGGCGGTAGGCGGTCTCGCGCTGAACTTCGTAGCCGGCCATGCGGAGGGCGAGCTCGAGCTGCGGTGCGGCCGCGGAGCTCACGGGGTAGAAGATGCGCTGCGCGAGGCCATCCCCACCCTGCTGATTGACGGGGAACACGTCAATGAGCGAGGCTGCGCTTCCCTGAGCGATCGTTTCGACCTCGAGGCCCGCCTCGCGCGCGGCCTTTGCCGTGGCCTCACCGACCGCGGCGGCTTTGAACTCCTGGACCGCGGGAAGTTCCGACCATTCCGGCAGCGCTCGAAGCGCTTTGACGGTCGTGACCGACGTGAGGAGCAGCCAATCGAATTCGCCGTGTGCGAGATCGCTCAGCGCATCACGCAGATCGGCGTCGGTTTCGAACGTGAACTCCGTAAAGGGTGAGTGGACGGCCTCAAAACCGCGTGCATTGAGCTCCGCGACGAGGCCGCTCCCGCGCCCGGCGGGGCGCGTCACGAGAACGGGTGCTGTCATGCTAGCCACTCCTCAGCAAGTAGATTTCGGGCGCCGGAAGCGAGCATGTCCTTCGCGAGCGCCCTGCCCGCGGCCTCGGCAGAGGTGACCGTCACCGTTTCCTCGGTGCGGATTTCGCGAACAATTGTCGTGTTTCGACCGTATACCCCGGCCTTGAGAATGAGTCGATTATCGGCGCTGACCTCGCTAAACGCGGCGACCGGCGCTGAGCATCCCGCCTCGAGGGCGCGCAAAAGCGCCCGCTCGGCCGTGACCGCGAAGCGAGTCGGTGCGTGATCAAGCTCGGACAGTGCCCGTGCGAGGTCGCTTTCCGGGTTGAGATCGTCGCGAACTTCAACCGCGAGAGCGCCTTGGGCGGGAGCCGGAAGGAACTGCCACGGATCAAAACTCTCGGCGATGCGCGCCTCGAATCCGAGCCGGAGGAGCCCCGCGGCGGCAAGCACAACCGCGTCGAGCTCCCCGCGTTCGGCGAAAGCCATGCGCGTCTCGATATTGCCTCGGATTGGCACGATCTCGAGGTCCGGGCGCGCGAGCATGAGTTGCGCCGCACGCCTCGGGCTGCCGGTCCCCACGCGGCCACCGTGTGGGATCGCCGCGAGGTCGCTCACGCCCTCGCGGGTCACGAGCGCGTCGGCCGGATTCTCGCGCACGGGGATCGCCGCGAGGCGAATGCCGTCGGCGGGAAGCGTGGGCAGATCCTTGAGCGAGTGGACGACCACGTCGACCTCACCGGCGAGGAGCGCCTCGCGCACCGCGGACACGAATACGCCCGTGCCGCCGATCCGCGTGAGCGGGCTCGTGCGGTCGCGATCTCCGTGTGTGGACACGTTGACGAGCTGGAAACCGTCGGAATCCCCCTCGCCGCCCGCGACGAGCTGGCGGGCCACCCATGCGGACTGCGTGCGCGCGAGCGTCGAGGCGCGTGTGCCGAGCCGCATCATGCGAACGTGCCCTCCGGGGTGCGGACGAGGCAGCACTCGAGTCCGCAGTCACCGGTGCGCTTCTCGTTCTCGAGCGCGCCCGGAACATCGATCACGGCGCGACGCTCGAAACCGGGTGTCACGGCCTCCTCGACGAGGCCGGCGAGTGCACCGATGAATCGGTCGTCGCTTCCGGACGTGGCCACGCGGATGAACGCGAGCCCCTTTTTTTCGGCGGATTCCTTCGCCTCCGTGTCAAGGTCCCATACGACCTCGACGTGGTCGGTCACGAAGCCGATCGGCACGACAACGACGGCCGAGCGTCCCTCGAGCTCATCGATGACGTCGTTGATGTCTGGCTCAAGCCACGGCACGTGCGGTGCGCCCGATCGCGACTGATAAACGAGCTGGTAGTTTTCGGGGGTGTGCTCGGCCCCGAGATCCTCACGCACGCGGCGCATGACGTATTCGATCGCCGCTTCGTGCTGCGCGACGTACCATCCGCCAGAACCTTTCTCCCACGTGCTCTTCGGGCCCGACACATCCGCCATCGTCGTCGGAATCGAGTGCGTCGAGAAGAGAATCTCGATCGCCTCGGGTTCGTGGCCACTGGCGCGGTGCGCCTCCAGGGCGCTCTTCACGCCGTCCACGACGGGTTCGAGGAATCCCGGGTGGTTGTAGTACACGCGCGCCTTATCGATCGCGACCGTGCCTTTCAGCCCGGTCTCGTCGAGGGCCTTGCGGAAATCCTCGTGGTACTGGTGGCAGCTCGAGTAGCTCGAGTATGCGCTCGTCACGAGCCCCACGACCTTCGTGTGGCCGTCCTCGTGCATCTGACGCACCGTGTCGGCAACGTAGGGCTCCCAGTTGCGATTGCCCCAGTACACGGGAAGGTCGAGCCCGCGGCGCTTCAGTTCGGCCTCGAGCTTGGTGATGAGGTCGCGGTTTTGCTCGTTGATGGGGCTTTTTCCGCCGAGCGCGCGATAGTGGGTCGCGACTTCTTCGAGGCGCTCATCGGGGATGCCGCGCCCGCGCGTGACATTGCGCAAGAACGGAATCACGTCCTCCTGTTTTTCGGGTCCACCGAACGAGGAGAACAGCACGGCCGTGTAGGCGCGGCCGTTCTCGGTCACTGCCGCTTCGGTCACAGGAGCACCTCCACGACCTCGTCGAGTTCACCGATGCGGTGGCCCGTGTGGAAGGGAAGTTCCTCGCGTACGTGAAGGCGGGCCTTCGTGTAGCGCAGGTGGCGCATCATGTCGACGAGCTCGGGAAGGGTGTCGGCCTCGAAGCTCAGGAGCCACTCGTAGTCGCCGAGGGCGAAAGCGGCGGTCGTGTTGCCCCACACGTTCGGATATTCGCGCCCGTAGATACCGTGCTCTTTCATCATCTCGCGGCGCTCGGCTTCGTCGAGGAGGTACCAGTCGTAGCTGCGCACAAACGGGTACACGGTGATCCAGTCCTTGCGCTCTTTATCGGCCTCCATGAACGCGGGCTTGTGGCTGCGGGAGAACTCGTGACCGCGGTGCACGCCCATGGCCTGCCATTCCTTCTCGAGGTAGGTGCCGGCGATCGAGTTTTCGAAGAGGCGCAGGGCTTCCTGGAGTGCCTCGGGGCGCTCGCTCGCGAGCCAGATCATGAGGTCGGCCTCGGCGCGGAAACCGGAGACATCGTAAAAGCCGAGCACCTCGACGTCCGCGCTCGCGAGCGACGCGACGGTCCGTTCGAGATCCTCGAGAACCTGCTCGGGGCTCACGATGCCTTCATCGTTGAGCCCGCCGATCTTGCGGTAGACGGAATAGGCGGTAAAACGGATTTCTTCCTTGGCATCCTCGCTCATGGGAGGGTCCTTTCTTTCGTGTGATGCGTGAGGTGTTAGCGCGAGGCGAGCTCGCGTGTGAAGCGGGTAATGGCCTCGAGCCCGTTGCCGGCGCGCCAGGCGCCCGTGAGTTCGAAGTGGGGGAGGGAAGCGTCGGCCCCGCGGGTCTGCGATTCGAGTGCGCGCGCGAGGGTCTCGAGGGCCGCGGTATGGCCCGGACCGGATTGGCGCATGGTGCCGGTCCAGTCGGTGAGGACCCAGTTCGCGACGTTCAGGTCCGACGCTTTCATGCCAAAAATCGCGGCAGCATCGTCAATCGCGAGCCACGGGAACTGTTCGGGCTCGGGCAGGTCTCCTTCGGGGCCGGGGCTATAGGAGAGGCGAACGACGTTCCGCCCGGGCTTCGAGGCTTCCGCGGAGCGGTGAATATGCTCCCACTTGGCGCTCGCGTGGGTCATGGCTTTCGCGCGGATCGTGGTCGAGGCCGGGTCAACGAGAACGCCGTTGCCTCGTGGTTTCGCGTTCAGCTCGGGGTTGTCGAGAACGAGCGTCGCAAGCCGTACGGGCGTTGCGGGGGCAACGGGGATGAGGTTCGCAATGGCGGGTGCCGGTGCGCTCAGAAGGTGACGCGCGAACTCGGGTCCCGTGGCGATCACGAGGTTGCGGGCCTTGAACTCGCGCGTGAAGGCCGCTGCCTGGGTCGCGGCGGTGATGGTCCACGTTCGATCCTCGCTTGAGGCGCGCAACCCGAGCACGGGGGTGTGAGTGAAGATCCTTCCGCCGTGGGCCTCGATGTCGCGCGCGAGGGCTTTTGGCAGTTCCGCCATTGACGGCGTGAGCGAATGCACCGCGGATCCGGAGCTCGAGCGCGCCCCTCGACGTTCGAGGATTTCTTCGACCGCTCTGCGAGCGCTCCCGAGCTCTCGCACGCGCTCAGCGAGCTGCGGCATGACGGCGCGCAACTCGAGTTTGTCAGGATCGGCCGAGTGCACGCCCCGGATGATCGGGGCCACGAGCCTTACGAGTACGGCTTTTCCGTAGCGGGCGCGCACAAACTCGGCAACGGTCACATTCTCGCCCGCTGCCCGCTTCGCTGGCACGAAGCGTTCGCGCCAGGCTCGCACGGCGCCCCAAAAGCCGAGGGCGTCGCGCACGTCCTTCGCGAGGGGCTTCGCGGGCATGCCGAGCACAGCGTTGCGCGGCGAGGCATAAGCGCGCTCGTCGCCGACGATGAAACTCGAGCCGGTCGCGGGTGCCACCACGCGATCCTCAAGGCCAAGGTCTTTGACGAGGTCAAGCACGGCGCCGCGCCCGATCGCGAAAGCTTCCGCCCCGGTGTTGGCTTCAATTCCTTCGAGCGTGTGTGACCACACTGCCCCGCCCACGTGAGCGTTCGCTTCCAGCACGAGAACCTGCTCGCCCCGCAGGGCGCGTTCACGCGCAAAAATAAGACCGGAGATCCCGCCGCCGATCACGACGGTATCAATCGTACGCATGTCCAGTGCTCCTACTGTTCGTGAATGAAGGCCACGAGGTCGGTGAGGACCTGCGGGTCCGTGTCGGGTGGTACCCCGTGGCCGAGATTGACGACGTGCCCGGCTGCCGCGCGGCCTTCGCGTACGATACGCGCGGCCTCGGCGTAGCGGACTTCTTCCGAGGAGAAAAGGAGGGCGGGGTCGAGGTTGCCCTGAACGGCAGCGCCGGCGGGCAGGGTTTCAATCGCGGTGGGGATGGGGATGCGGTGGTCGAGTCCGACGGTTGTTGCGCCAGCCTCGTGGATGGCCTTGAGCATGTGCCCCGTGCCAACACCAAAGTGGATGCGGGGAACATCGAGGTCACGCACGTAGTCGAGTGCGGCCCTCGAGAACGGAAGGACGTGCGCGCGGTAGGTCGCTTCGGCGAGGGAACCCGCCCACGAGTCGAAGAGCTGCACGGCGCTCGCCCCAGCTTCGACCTGCGCGCGGAGGAATTCGCCCGAGATGTCGGCGACCCACTGTGCGAGGCGTGCCCACAGTTCGGGCTCGGCGGTCATGAGGGCGCGCGTGCGGAGGTGATCGCGGCTCGGGCGGCCCTCGACCATGTAGCTCGCGACCGTGAAGGGGGCTCCGCAAAAGCCGATGAGGGGCTTCTTGTCGAGTTCGTGGGTCGTGAGGCGAACGGCCTCGCGAATGGGCTCGAGGGCGGCGCGGTACACGTCATCGACCGGGGGGAGTGCGTCGATGTCGGCTTTGGACCGGATCGGGTGGGCGAGCACGGGGCCGATGCCGGGCTCGATGCTCACGTCGATTCCCGCGAGTTTGAGCGGGACCATGATGTCGGAGAAGAAGATGCCCGCATCAACTTTGTGTCGGCGCACAGGTTGGAGCGTGATTTCGGTGACGAGTTCGGGCATGAGGCAGCTTTCGAGCATGCTTGTGCCTTCGCGCGCCTTCCGGTACTCGGGAAGCGAGCGCCCCGCCTGGCGCATGAACCACACGCTCGGCGGCTCGGAAGCGACCTCGGCACCGCGGCCCGCGAGCCGCTTCACGAGGGCGCTTTCGCGTGCGGCGGAGGAGACTGGTGGCAGTTCAGAATGTGGCGTGGTCATCGCCTCTATTGTGCCCGATCTCAATGAGAAAGAAGTCCCCGCACCGTAGGCTTGCTGCATGCTTATTGCTCTGCGCGCCACACACGACAACCTTGGGCTCGAGGGGCTTGAACGTATCACTAGAGGCTCCGAGAACCTCGATGCGCGCCTCGCCGCGCTCAATGAGGCCCATCCCGAGCAGCCGCTCACCGGCTGGGTGTGCCTCGCGACGTGCAACCGTCTTGAGGTCTACGCCGATGTTGACCGTTTCCACGACGCGATCGACCTCGTCACGAGCGCCGTGATCGACACGAGCGGGCTGTCGGCGGAAGAGGTCGCGCGGATGCTCGTCGTCGATGCGGGCAGCATTTCCGCACGTCACATGTACGAAGTGGCGTCGGGAATGAACTCCCAGGTGCTCGGCGAGGCCGAGATCACCGGGCAGGTGCGCACGACCTTCTCGAGCGCGCTCGCCTCCGGGCACACCACAACTCTTCTCAACGATCTTTTTCAGGGCGCGCTGCGCACCGCGAAGCAGGTCACCTCGAAAACGAAGGTGGGGGCCGCGGGGCGAAGCTCCGTCGCGGTCGCACTCGATTCCGCGCACCTGTTCACGACCGAGCTCGAGGGGCGTGAGGCGCTTCTCATTGGCACGGGAGCTCTCGCGCGTGTTGCAAGCGCGGAGCTCCACCTAAGAGGCGTCGGAACCTTGCGCGTGTACTCCCCAAGTGGCCGCGCTGCCCAGTTTGCCGACTCGCACGGCGCTATTCCCGTGGCGCCCGGGGAGCTCGAGGCTGCTCTTTCGAGTGCGGCGGTGGTGATCGCGGCTTCCGGCGGTGGCACGCACGTGATCGATCCACCTTTACTTGAGCGTGCCCTCGAGGCTCGTGCCACGAGCGAGGAGCTCGTGATCCTCGACCTGGCCCTCCACGCCGATGTTGACCCTGCAGCCGCGGTGCTTCCGGGTGTGCGTGTACTGGCTCTTGAATCGATCCGCGCTGGCGAGAGTGCTCGCGGTGAGGTCGAGCGCGCACGTGAACTGATTGATACGGGGGTGGTGCGTTTCGAGGAGCGTCAGCAGATCCGTGCTGTTGATCCGGCCGTGAGCGCTCTGCGCCGAAGCGTCAAGGACATGATCGTTCTCGAAGTAGACGAGGTGCGCCGAAGCTCCGGCGAAGCCGCCGCCGAACAGGTGCAACGCTCGCTGGGGCGCGTCTACAACAAGCTTCTTCATTCCCCGATGGTGCGCGCTCAAGAACTCGCCAAAACTGGACAGGCTGATCAGTTCCTCGAAGCAATCCACACGATTTTTGGGGTGGACGTTGCGGGATCGTTGAGCGTCGATGGTGCTCGGCCAGCGTCGGAATCAGCCGCTCCCACGCGCGAGGGGCTTGAGCGGCCGCCCATGAGCGTCGCGAAAATGGAACAAATGCGCCGCGATCTGGAGGCCGCCCAGGCGCGCGAAGAAGAGCCGGCTGCGCACACCGAGCACGGGGGAGAACGCGATGTTTGATGACCGCGTTGAGATGAGCGACGGTGCGAGCGAGCGCCTGCGCGCACTGCTGAGCAATGCGGCTCCCGCGTCAAGCGCGAGCGCCTTCGCCTCGCTTCCCGCGCTCCTCGTTGACGGGGACGACACCCCCGAGGTGATTCACGCCCGCATCGACCTGGCGCTCCTGTGCGCCGCCGAGGGGCTGCTCGATAGCGCCCTCTACCAGATCGACGAGCTCACCAAAGATGCCCGCCGCGTGCGCGACCTCTCCGGTGATAACTCAATAGCCGAGCGCGCGGATGCGGCGCGGGAGGCTATCGAGGAAGCGGCGTAGCTACCAGGCGAACCCTTCGTTCGACAGCTGGTCATCCACGATGCCGGCCATTGTCGCTGCGTAGGTGGCGGTCACGTGGCGCTCATCAAGGAACACGTACGTGTTCCCGATGATCGGTTTGCACTGTGCGTCGGGGCAGATGCTCTGGTTCAGGTCGAGTGCGAAAAACCCACCGTTTGCGATAGCTTCTCCGTCAGGTCGGTCCGAGATTATCGAGGGATCGATCTCCTCAACGCAGTTTTCGCTCGGGGCTTCCGCGTGCTCGATTGCGCACGACGAGAGATTGGTCTTGAGTCGCGGAATGTCTCGCGTGGCGATAACCGCGATCCCCGCGTCACGTAATTTCGCCGCGATGTCGAGAGCGCCCTGAATGACGATTTCATCGCCGTTTTCATCAACGTAAGTCGTTTGAAGGGCAACCGCCGAAGGGTGAAGTGCGAGGAGGTAGGCCGTTGCTTGCGTTGTGAACGGCTCACACCGGTCGTGGTTATTCATTCCAACTGCGCATCCAGGCGCGGTAAGTTCCATGACGTCCCAGCCATGTTTTTGTGCTGTTGGGAGAATTGCGGCGGAAGTTTGCTCCATGCGCGAATTGCCCATGACTACGAGCATGTTGTTGCCCGTGATTCGACCTTGACGCGAAGTGTTGCACGAGGCACCCTTCCACTCTTTGGTATCGGGCGCCCCCTCTTTTTTACAGGGCGGTCCCGCATCAAACCAGTCATTAGGAAGGTCTGCTTCGGTCGGCAAAGTAGTCACGTGAGGGTCGTTTGTAGGGTCGTAGAGATTTTCGTCGCTGAGGACCTCTGCGCCGGGATTGTTGATCTCGGCGGCGAGTTCAAGCTTCTTTGCCTTCGCATCGAGAACACTTTGTGCGATGACTACGGGGGCCAGGCCAACAGCTACGGTCACCAGTGCAACGGCAACGGAGCGGTGCGTTTTGGCACCTGCCCATTTCCAGCGTCGGAACGGGGTGTCGACGAACTTTGTGATGAGCCACGCGATTACGAGGCTCGCGATCACGAGAACCACACCTAGCCAGAAGGGCGCCTTGGGAATCTCGAGAATCTGTAGCGTCAGCACGAGTAGCGGCCAGTGGGCGAGGTAGAGCCCATAGGAAATGCCGCCAAGCTTCTGGAGGGGTTTCGAGCTGAGAATCGGGTTGTAGCCCATCACCATGATGAATGCTGCCGCCGAGAGCGGCCAGATGGCGAGCCACCCGGGGAACTTCCCGGCGACGTCCACGAGCATTCCCATCGAGACGAGTGCGAGAACGCCCAGCATTGACAAGGCGAAACGCCACGGCCGCCCCTTCGGGCTGTTGGGGTGAAGCGTGTCGGTGCGTTCGGCGATCAGCGGGAGAGCGATTGCCACGAGCCCGCCGAGGCCGAACTCCCAGAAGCGGGCGAACGTGTCGAAGTAGGCGGTTTGCTGATCGGCGGAAGTTTCAATCACCGACCAGATGAAGCTTGCGATGGTGACGGCGCCGATCGCGATGCCACTTGTGCCCCACACGCGGATGTTGTGCTGATGCTGGCTCTTTGGTGGGAAACGCCGCTCCCATGCCTTGAGGGCAAGTGCCAAAAGCGCGAACAGCAGCGGCCATGCAAGGAATACCTGCCCCTGGATGGAGAGCGACCAGAAGTGCTGGAACGGGCTAGCGGCAGTGCGGTCGGCAGCGTAATAGTCGGTTGCCTGGTTGATCAGCCACCAGTTCTCACCCTGAATGAGAGTGAAGAACGCGTCCTTGAGCATCGGCACGTATGAACTCGGCGGCAAGAAGATGTAGGTTGCCGCCAAGATTGCGAAGGTCACGACGACCGTCGGTGGAAGGAGTCGCTTAAACGTCCTGCCCCAATACCCAACGGCAGCGATGGGCTTTCCGGTCTCCATACGACGCACGAATGTTCCGGTGAGGAAGTAGGCCGAGATGAACAGGAAGACGTCGACTCCGCCGGAAACGCGCCCCACGAAAACGTGGTAGATCACGACGAGGAAGACCGCGAGCCCTCTAAGCCCATGGACGTCGGTTCGAAAGACTCGCTGTTCCTTCGGGGGGTCAGCTCGATGCGTGGGAGATGAGGTTGCGGTATGAGACATGAACACGTTTCGGTAGGAACCAGGGGTGGCTTCCTGAGATCACGGGATCGCAGTAACCTCGGGCGAGAAGATTGCCTTGGCAGCCAGATAGAGATCATACGGGTCAGAGACCGCCGTAAGCTCGCGGCAGGAGTGCATTGAGAGGATGGGAACACCCACGTCGACCGTTGTCATGCCAAGACGTGTCGCGGTAATGGGGCCGATCGTTGAACCACATGGCATGGAATTGTTCGACACAAATTCCTGGTACTCGATACCAGCATGGGCGCATGCACGAGCCCAAAATGCGGCGCCGTGAGCGTCGGTTGCGTAGCGCTGGTCGGCGTTGATTTTCAGGATGGGACCCCGTCCAGCAATGGGTTGGTTGGCCGGGTCGTGGCGTTCGGGGTAATTCGGGTGAATCGAGTGGCCGACGTCTGACGACACCACGATCGAGCAGTTGAATGCGCGTCGTCGTTCTTCATCACTTGCGCCGAGTGCGGAGTAAAGCCGGGCAAGAACGTCCTCAAGAAACGGGCCGGCAGCTCCGGATCGACTCGCTGAGCCGACCTCCTCGTGATCGTTGGCAACGAAAAGTGCAATCGGTGCGTCGTCGCGGCTTTCATGCTCGGCCATAGCGCGCATTCCAGCGAAGGTCGAAAGAAGATTGTCGAGCCGTGCGCTCGCGAGAAACTCGTGTCGAGCGCCGATGAGCTGCGGCTCTTGGGCATCGACAGTCACGATGTCGTATCCAGCGATGTCCTGGGGGTTTATGCCTGCACTGGCGGCGAGATCGCCCAGCACGTCGTGCTCAGTGCCTTCCGCAAGCCCCGTGATGGGTTGAAGGTGTTTTTGAGGGTCGAGCTTGAGCCCTTCGCGATTCACTGCCCGATCTAGATGGACGGCAAGTTGCGGAACTCGAAGGTATGGTCCCGTGTGGACGAGGACCTCCTCACCGTTCGTGAGAACGACGCGGCCGGCCAGTTTGAGGTCGCGATCAAGGAATGAATTGAACAGCGCCCCTCCGTATACCTCGACACCAACTTGCGTAAAACCGTGCGAGGCGATCGAACTTTTTGGCTTGAGTTTGAGTGCTGGGGAGTCGGTGTGGGCGCCAAAAATCCGCAGAGGCGTCGTTCCGGTTGCTCCCGAGGGGATATCGAAAGCGATCACCGAACCGTCGCGGCGCACGAAGTACCGGCTGCCAGCTGCGACGCTTTCCCATGGCTCCCATTCATGAAGCTCCGTGTAGCCAGCCTCCAGGAGCGTCCGGCTCACGGTCGCCACAGCGTGAAACGAGCTCGGAGACTGGGTCACAAACTGTCCGAGATCGGTGGCAAAAACAGTTGCGGCTTCAATGTTCTGGGCGGTCAAGGTTGAACTCCTTGGGGTGGTTAGCGTGCCGGCACGGCCGAGGGCGCGCAAGGCACATCGCGTCACGCAAGCGGCTCTCCGGTAGACTCGCCGTCGTGCACACGACTCAACAGAATCAAGCCCCGCGCACGTCGATCATCATGCCAGTTTACGGCACCGAGGCTACGGTGGTGCGCGCAATTGAGTCCGTGCAAGCCCAGACGGATAGCGACTGGGAACTTATCGTTGTCATTGATGCATCGCCCGACGGTGCTGACGGTGCGATTAGGGAACACCTATCGGGGCGCCCTGACGCTCGCGTCAAGGTCACGACTTTTTCTGAAAACCGCGGTGTTTCTGCGGCTCGTAACGCGGCCCTTCAAGCTGCCACGGGGCAGTGGATTGCGTTTCTTGATTCAGACGACGCGTACGAACCGGATTTTCTCGAAAGCCTCCACAGTACGGTCGCAGAAACGAACTCAGATATTGGCGTATGCGCACATAAAGTTATTGCTACCGATGGAGCAGAGCGCGTGCGTTTGCGTGCGAATGCTGGTTGTTCGTCGGGGCGGGATGCACTGGTTGCCCTTCTGCATGATGCTTTCACGCCCTATCTGTGGGACAAACTGTTTAGCTCTCGCGTTATTGAGGGGCTTCGATTCTCGGAGGAGATTCATCGCGCTGAGGACGCGCTCTTTGTGCTTCAAGCGCTTTTGAATGCGCGGCAGGTCAGCGTCATCGAAAACCCGCTTTATCGCTACTCGATTGACGCGGGAGGGCTCACGTGGGGGAGAGTAACCCCGGTTACCGAAAGTGACCGTCTGACCGCACTCATGGCGGAAGCCACACGCGCATATGCCGATGTTCCGCAGCTGCGCGATGCGCTGACTGTCTCGAAGGTCCTTACCTACCTCAATAATGCCCAACAGGTACTCGTAGCCGAGCCAGACTCGTCCGGCTCTACTCTCAAGGAGATCCGCCAGCGGATTTCAATTCGCGAGGCACTGACATGCCTTAGGGCGCGCCCCGTATTCGGAGCTGCAGCACTGTTACTCAAGACCTCGCCGTCCCTCTACAGAGTTCTCTACGGGGCTTACATCAAGCGCCGCTATGGCGTGAGTATGCGTGCAGCCTAATTCTGCGCAGAATTCACGTAACTAACTTTGCCTGAAGCCGCCTTCATCGCTGCGAGGTGAGTCAAAAATCCTGCTGCCGGCCCGCAATACAGGGCGACAAGAACCTTCGGGATAATGCCGAGCGGCACCGCAAAAAGCAGGACTGTCGTCACGAGAGCAGCAATGACCCAACCTGTCAGGTAGGTCCGGTGAAGATCGAGGGCGAGCACAGCGGTCCCAGACAGCACCAAAAGAGCCATGATCGCAGAACCGAACGTAAGCGCCGCAAGCACAGGACCGTTCGCGACCGAAAGATAGGCGGCTTCTGCTCCTGCTTTCGGTGGATAGATCAGAAGGAAAAGCCACGGGCCCACGAAGAACGCGGCAAGGGCCCCGACAGCACCAACACCGAGCAGCGCGCCAGCGGGACGAGCGAACGCCGCAAGCGGGCGGTGGCGCTGGCGCAAAAACGCTGCGATGGCGACACCTTGAAATGCCTGGAGCGGGATCATGATCGGAGACCGGCAAATCGACACGGCCAGGATCAGTGCCCCCATGACGAGGAACGTATACGAACCCGTAGGTGCATCTTCACTCGCGTTGAGAATGACCGGGAACCCGGTCATCAAGACAGCCGAAGCCGTGGATGACCCCATAGCAATGAAGACATTTCGCATGAGCCTGCCATAAGGAACATCAGCGCGCGCACGAACGATCTTTCGCGTTCCAGGATGCACCGCTGCCAGCACGACCCACAACAGAATTGGCGAGATCGACGCTGCCTCCATGCCAAACAGCGAAGCAGCGAGAAGGGAAACAGCCGCGAGCGCGGCGAGACGCCAAAGCGCTTCCCCGCCACCAAAAACAGAAAAAAGGAGCCACTTTTGAGAACCCGCAGCCGCGCCACTAAACGCAGCATGAAACGCATACAGCGCGACTCCAAGTGCCAAGAGCGCGACTGATGCGGCGGTGGTTGTGGGCAGTGTGGACTTTCCCCACAGTGGTGAAGTCGCAATTGTCGCGATCGCGCATAGACCGCCGACCGTTGCCGCTGCCAAAACGACCGGAGCTCCATTGGATGATCGTGAAAGGTGCGCGGCTCCTACTGCACGAGTGACTTCCTGCTGAATACCAGCAACGACACCAAAAATTCCAAACTGCACCGACCAAAACAGGAGGAACTCGGTGACTTCGGCCGGTTCGAGAAACCGGTTCGCGAGCCAAGTGGCCAGCAAAGCGGATACTGCTGCGCACGCTGACGCAGCCAGAATCGCGGCAGAATCGCGCTTTGTGACCGTTTGATCGTTACTTGACGGCATGCGTCGCGAGGTTCTTGACGCCCTGCCATTTCTTGGCCAGGGCAGCCTTAGGCAGAAGCCTGAGCGCGTGGAGTCTCGACGACACGTGCAGGCGCGCGGCTCGTGCGGCCTTCGCCCAGCCCTTCTCAGTCATCTCGTTCGCAATTTGATTGAAGAAGAGGCGCTCCTCCTCAAAACGGGTTCCCTCGAGGGCGCGCCACGACGAATCTGAACCGCCGTGGCGGCGATACATGAAGGCGACTGTCGGATCGTAGTAAAGCCCGCCATCGCTCATGGCCACGTCAAGCACGAGAGCCGCATCCTGCACAACATTGAGGCCCTTGCGGAAACCGATCTCCGTAATGGTGCTCGCACGCCAGCCGAGCGACGGAAAATACAGCCAGTTGCCGCGAAGGATTGACGTTGCGAGCTCTTCACCGCTCAGAACCCCCGCCTTGGAAGGGCGGTAATGGTCCTTGACTCGCTCAACGAGGGTGTTCGAGAGAGCGTTGTTCTCGTCAATCACGACGCAGCCCGGCTGGAAGATTTGAGCTTCGGGCTGGGACTGTGCAGCGTGAACAAACCAATCAATGTAGTTGGGGAGCATAACGTCGTCGGCACCCATGACGGTGACGAGGTCATTCTCAACGAAGCTCAGAGCCTTCGTGTAGTTGCCGTTCGCGCCGAGGTTCTTCTCATTGCGCATATAGGTGATGCGGGAATCGTCGAGGGACTCAAACCAGCCGGGAATCGAGTCATCAGGGTAACCATCGTCAACGACAACCAATCGCCAGTCCGTGTTGGTCTGCCCAATGACTGAGCGAACCGCTTGCTTCATCAGTGCGACATCGCCATAAAAGGGGAACAAAATGTCAACTGTCATGTTCGACTCCAAAATGTTGTGTGCGGAAGAGCATTAATAGCGAGCCGTTAAGCATCACAGCCAGAAACTTTATAGAGGTAGGCATTACCCCTCTGATGAACGAGCTCGAGTTTTTGTGTTTTATCCAAGTCCGTCAGACCAGGATAGACGGCATAGGCGAAGTCCACCTCGGGGCCGGAGAAGTACACGACGTGAGTGTAGCCGCCCACTTTAAGGGCCTCGCACACGACCGGGTCTGTGTCGATTGCGTTGAGGTGTCTGATGAGATAGATGTCGGAGGGGGACTCGTACGAAAGCAAGTGATGCGTAGAAATATTGACGCCGGAGAACGCATACGTAAGGGCCTCGCCTCGCCACGGGTTCGCGAAGATCTTGTCCCCTGGGCCCACGAACTCCGGAAGCTCGGTCATAAAAGTGAGCTCTTGACGGTTCACCGAGTTAGTTTGCGGCCCAAGGGTATAGGTCTCTTCGACTCGATCAATGAACGAGTCCATCATCGGGTTCGCCTGAGAGACAGAGACGAGGGCGGCAGCAACGAGGGCTGCGAGGCCGGTGCGGCGCAGCGGAGTGCGAGCGAAAACCCGTGAAGTTCTTGCGAGCCACTTGCATGCATACCCCACACCGATAGCGGCCGCAGGGATGAGGAAAAGCCCCATCTGTGCGTAGAGGCGCGGAACATCCGAATACCACACGCCAACGAGGGCGCGGCGGCCGGGGCCCATAGGCCAGGAGGAGGCGACAACCCAAAGGAAGGCCGTGAAAATCCACAGAGCAAGAGGGAGGTAGAAGCGCGTGCGGAGCGCACCGACGACTGCCACGAGGGTAAGGAAAAGAACGATGTACTGGGGGATGCCGCGGATCGGCGTGTGGATAAAAATCGTGCCAATAGCACCGACAGTGTCGGTGACGGGGCCCCAAATCTCAGCCGACTGACCCGACGGACGGATCTTCATCCACGCGGTCACGGTGATCGCGCCCAAGACTAGGCTGATACCCGCGAGCGTTATGACCTCGCGCATCGAGCGTCGGTTGAGGATAAAACGAACGCCGGTGTAGAACGTCATGAGGGTCGAGCCGGCAAGCATCATGATTGCTGCCGTCGGGTGGGCGAACGCCGTCCCGACTGATCCCAGAGCTCCAATGGCGAAGATCTGGACGTGCGACATCGTGAGGCGTTTGGCCTGCCTCAAGAGGGCGAGGTAGGGAACATAGAGGGAGGGCAGCAGGCAGTACCCCAGTAGGTTCGGGTAGAGAACACCATGTTCGACGAACGTCAGGGGAAAAGCCGGAAGCGCAGCGAGAATAACTCCGGTGGGAAAGATCGTGTAACGCAGCAAATTCCCGGGAGTGAGGACGTACACGAGAGACAACATCGACACCGGCCAAATGACGCACACGGTGGCGATGATCGACGCGTTCGTGAGGAGCGAGACGTCGTGGACTCCGGTGGTAAGACCGGTGAGTGAGGCGATGTCATGCCAAGCTGCGGGGTAGAACTTCGAGTGCCAAGGAGCCGCAGTCATGGTGAGAGTATCGAGACTCGAACCGTTGCGATGCTCGATCATCCACCGCACCTCATTGAGGTGGAATGTCGCGTCGAAGGCCTGTGAAAAGGCGAAAGGGGTACCAAGAATGTTCCGCACATGGCGAAGCATGAGTGCGAACGACCCCGCGATCGTCATGAGTACCAGAGCAGCCGGGGATAACATGCGGGTGCGCCAGGAGGCCCGAACCCTATGGCGATTCCACATGGGCGTACCGAACGCCTTATGGAGAAGAAAACGCAGGCCAATACTACCGGCGCCACACGCGACGGTGACGATGGCAACGGGGAGGGGACCCCAGCCCATGCCGACGAACGGTGCAAGAATCGCGGCGGCAACAATGAGTCCCACGGACGAAAGCGGGCTCAGCAAAAAGGCGGTGATACGGCGGCACCCGAGTGCGATGTTCACGAGAAAACCTGGCACCGTCACCCACAGGCACGCGACGATCGCGGGGAGGAGGAGTGGTTGCCAGGTCATGAGCCGCCTCGGATAGTGAATGTTAACGAAATGCGGGGCAAAGCCCACGCTCGAGCGTACATGCTACAGGCAGTGTTCATCCGTCAGCTCGAGGGTGACGTGCGTTGCGTGGGCAGCCCTACGGCCCGCCACCGTCGGCCCCTGCCCCTCCCGTGTTTTCTCCGAGCCCGATGCCGAGTTGCTCGAACCTCGCCGATACCTCTTTCGCGATCCCGCTCGTAAACGTGCGGGTGAGATGGTTGTCATCCATGTACACGTAGGCGTTCCCTTGGATCGGGGCGCAGCGTCCGTCTGGGCAAATGAGATCGCTGAGATCCATGCGGTAGAGCTTCGCGCCGCTTTCCCCGGTCATGCCGTCGAGAGCCGCGCTCGGGTCCTCCTCGGCGAGCTTTGAACTCAGGTTCGCTCCGCACTCATCGTCGGCGCGCTTGGGCTCGCCGCCCGCGTTGATCACGGACTCGGCGCACGTGTAAAGGCTCGTGGGCCAGCGCGGGGCATCGCGGAGGGCGAGAACGTTGACGCCCTTGTCGAGTACTGCCTGGATGCCCTCGCGTGTGCCTGGAGGCAAAGTCTCATCTGCCCCGGTTGACGTGGCGGCGGTCGACGTCATGAGTACGAGATCGGGGTGGTGTGCGTCGATAGCGTTCATGACCTGGTCGAAGTAGCCCTTGCAGTACTCGCCGTCCTGAAGGCTCGAATCTTCGCGGAACGTGCACGCGTTCTTGGTGAAGTTGATGATCTGCCAGTTGTGCGCTTGGGCCTCGGCGAGGAGGGTGGGGATGAACTGGCGTGAGTGGGAGGAGCCCACGACGAGGACGGTCGCGTTGGTTTTCGCGTCAAGAGGTCGCAGGGTTTCGCAGGGAATATCTTTCGTGGCGACGAGAACGCCGCTCGGGTCGTCACACAGATGGGGAAGGCTTGGCCACTGGTCGTCCAGCTCGAAGCCCTTCGGGCTGAGGGTGTCCGGGTTGAAGGGTTCGGTGAGAACGCGTGAGCTCTCGGGCGAGTCGGCGGTGATGGGGTCCGACGTTTGCTGGCTCGCGAGGTAGCCACGGAGTCCCAGCGCCCCGCCGAGAACGAGGGCGAGGCACGTGCCGATGACCGTGAGGGAGCGCCACCAGGGCGCGCTTTTCCACGAGGGCTTACGGAAACGCGAATCGACGATTGTGGAGAGAATCCACGCAAGGGCCATGCTCCCCGCGATGACGAGGAGTCCGTCGAGGGCGCCGGCGCGCTTCTGCCCGGAGTGGGCGAGCCACAGGATCAGGATCGGCCAGTGCACGAGGTAGAGGCTGTACGAACTCGACGCGAGCGCGCGAGGGAGCTTCATGGTGAGCACGCGGTCGAAGCCCCACGACGTACCGGAGTATCCCGCAACGATGATGAGGCCCGCTCCCGTGAGGGGCCACAGGGCGATCCAGCCGGGGAAGAGGCCTTGAACGTTGAGCACGATGCCGAGAGACACGAGCAGGGCAAAGCCCACCCAGCCGGCGAGGGCGCGCAGCGTGCGGTGGCGGGGCGCGGTGGGGGAACCGGGCGGGCCGAGCCGAGGAGACGATCGAGGGTGGGGAGGCTCAGGGCGAGAAGAGTACCGCACGCGACTTCCCATGCGCGCGCGGGCGTGGAGAAGTAGGCGGACGATTGATGCGTGGCCGTGTAGTAGATCGAGAATGCGAATGACGCGGCCGCGATCACGGTAAAGAATCCGAAGGCGACGCGGCGAGGGTGCGCGCTTTTCCTCGCGGCATACTTCGCCGCGATGAAGAGCAGCGGCCACGTGAGGAACACCTGGCCCTGGAGCGAGAGTGACCAGAAGTGTTGGAGCGGGGAGGCGGTTGAGGCGTCGAGCGCGTAGTAATCCACGCTCGTGATCGACAGCCAAATGTTTTGGATGTACGTGGCGGAGGCGATCGCGTGCGAAATCACCGTTTGCCACGAGGATTCGGGCAGGATCAGGTAGCTGCCAAGGAGGGTGCCGAGGATCGCGATGGTCGCGGGAGGCATGAGCCTCGTGAAGGTGCGCAGCCAGTACCGCACGGGCCCGAACGGTTTGCGCGCATCGAGGCGTCGCGCAAACGAGGAGCCGAGTAGGAACGCTGAGATGAACAGGAACACGTCGACGCCGCCCGAGACGCGCCCGAGCCACACGTGGTAGACGACGATCATGAACACGCTTACGGCGCGAAGGCCTTCGATCTCGGGGCGGAAGTGGGAGGGCTGCGCCTTCGGTGCGGAGGCGCGAGGAGTCGGTGCTGCGGGGGTGTCGTGCCCGGGTGCGGGGGAGTCCGACGCCTGCTCGGCAACCTGCGGTTCCTGGTACCACACGAACGGCTCGCCCGTGTCTTCGGCGGCGCCCCACGCGGCGATGTCTTCGCTTTCGCGTTCTTCGGCCTCTTGCACCCACGAGAAGTCGTCGAGATTCTCGAGTGCGGGTTCTTGCGCGTCTTGAACAAAATCCTCGAGCGCAAAGTTCGGCGCGCCCTCGCTCGTTGAAGGGGCACGGTGCCCGCGTGCGTTCGCCATGTGCCCTTCCGATGATGTGAACGTGGAACGATACAGAACTTTACAGGCCGCAGGCCCGAGCGCACCCCTTATGCGCGTCGACGGTGTGCGCTCTCTCGTGGGAAAATGGTCCAATGAGCACGAGCGAAAAAGAAGGCGCGGGTTTTGATATTGCCGCGCGTCACGGAGAGAAGGCCCGCGCGGGCGTGATTCACACGCCGCACGGCGATATTCAGACCCCGGCGTTTATTCCGGTGGGCACGAAGGCGACCGTGAAATCGGTCCTTCCGGAGTCGATGAAAGAGCTCGGCGCGCAAGCGATCCTGGCCAACGCCTACCACCTTTATTTGCAGCCGGGGCACGAGCTCGTTGACGAGGCGGGTGGTTTCGGGGCGTTCATGAACTGGAGTGGCCCCACCTACACCGATTCGGGCGGCTTCCAGGTCATGAGCCTCGGCGCCGGTTTCCAGAAGGTGCTCTCCGAGTCCTTCGCGGGCAGTGATCGCGCGAGCACGCCCGACGGCACGGATCTTGCGACGAAGAAGGGCAAGGAACGCCTCGCACACGTGGACGATGACGGCGTGAACTTCCGCAGCTTTATCGACGGTTCCGAGCATCGTTTTACGCCGGAGTTTTCAATGCAGATCCAGCATTCGCTCGGGGCGGATGTCATGTTTGCTTTCGATGAACTCACGACTCTCATGAACTCACGCGGCTACCAGGAAAAGGCGCTTGAACGCACGCGGCTGTGGGCCGAGCGCTGTATCGCCGAACATCAACGTCTCACCAGAGCGCGCGAGGGGAAGCCCTACCAGATGCTGTGGGGCGTCATCCAAGGTGCGCAGTACGAGGATCTGCGGCGCAAGGCCTCGCGTGATCTTGGTGCGATGACCGTGGAGGGCTGGCAGTTCGATGGCTTCGGGATCGGCGGTGCCCTCGAGAAGGAAAACCTCTCGACGATCGTTGGCTGGGTGACGGACGAGCTCCCCGACGAGAAACCGCGCCACCTTCTTGGTCTTTCCGAAATGGACGACCTGTTCGCGGGCATCGCGGCGGGTGCCGACACGTTCGATTGCGTCTCGCCGTCGCGCGTCGCGCGCAACAGTGCCGTGTACACGGCACGTGGCAGGGTGAACCTCACGGGCGCGAAGTACCGTACGCAATTTGCACCGATTGATGAGAGCTGCGACTGCTACACGTGCACCCACTACACAGCCGCGTACATCCATCACCTTTTCAAGGCAAAGGAGATGCTCTCCTCGACTCTGTGCACGATCCACAACGAGCGCTTCGTTGTACGCCTCGTCGAGGAAATTCGCGCGGCGATCCTGAGCGGCGACTTTGAGGTGCTTCGCGAGGAGCGCACGGGTGCCTACTACGGTGAGTACCGCTAAGCGTGCGCGGCTTCGATAGTGTTGAGGCGTGAGTGTGAGCGATCTTCAAACCTTCGGCGGCCATAGTGCGAACGAGCGTGCCGAGGCCTACGAGCGGCTTCGTCGCATGTCCACGTGGAGGCTGCTCTCCGCAACGAAGGCGCCCGCAACCCTCGCGATTTTGCAGACCGTGTTCCCCGCCGGTGATCGCAGACTCGATCGCTCCGAATTGGTTGCGCGCGTGGCAAGCCATCTGGACCTCTTGCGCGGCGATGAGGATGTTCAGCGCGGGGCTTCGGAGTATGTAGATTCGTGGGTGCGTGAAGGTTATCTCACGCGGCGCGATGACCCGACCACGGTTGAGACGACCTTCGAGCTTTCGGTATCGACCGTTGAGGCGATCAGTTTCATTTCCTCTCTTGAGGAGCATCGCCCCACGACCACCGAGTCGCGCCTTACGCTCGTGATGCAGCAGTTCGAGCGACTCGCGGAAGACACCGAAGGTGACCGCGACGTGCGCCTTCGCGGCCTCCAACTGCGCCGCGCGCAGATCGAGCGAGAAATTCAAGCGCTCAGCGAGGGCGAACTCATGCTGCCTCCCGCTGAGCACTCCGCGGAGCGCCTTCGCGACATCCTCCAAGTCGCCGACGAGCTGAGCGGTGACTTCCTCCAATACCGCGAGGATCTGCGCGCCGTGGACCTCAATCTTCGCGAGCAGATTCTTTCGCCCGAAGGCTCGCGCGGCGAGATTTTGGAGCAGCTCCTCGCGGGCGATGACCTCCTCGGTCAATCCAAGGTGGGCAAAACCTTTACGGCGTTCTTCCGGATGCTCAACGACCCGAAGCAAAATGAGCGAGCCCAGGACCTCGTGGATCGCCTCCTTTCACGTGACTTCACGCGCACACTCACACGCCGCGAACGCGACCGCCTCGCGAACGTGTTCAGCGACCTGTACGAGCCCGCCCAAGAGGTGCTTGACGTCAAGACCGAGCTGTATCGTTCGCTCGCGCGCTTTGTGCGCAGCCAAGACTTCCGCCAGCATCGCGTTCTTCTCGACCTTCTTCAAGAGGCACAGGGCATTGCTCTCGCGCAAAAAGATTTCGTGAGCCATCGCAAGGCTGAACCGATTGATGTGGGGCTTTCGCGCGTGCAGATGAATTCGGTCGCGCAGCACCTTCTCAAGGATCCGAGTGATCCGGGTGTGCCGCCCGAGGCGGAAGTGCATGATGCCTCGCGCCTGAGCGTCGAAGTGCTCGATGAACTCGTGCGTACGAATGACATCGATCTCGTGGGGCTCGCCTCGTCCGTCAACGGCGTTGTCAAAGCGAAGGGCCAGGCGAGCATCGCTCAGGTCGTGCGCGAGCAAGGGGCCCCGCAGGGGCTCGCGAGCATCATCGGCCTCATGTTCCTCGCCACGGCGCACGCGGATGCGCGCGAGGGCGATACCGAGATCGTGCGCTGGCGCGAAGATTCCCTCGAGGCAGGTGGCACGGACTACGCGGCGCGCGTGCCCGCGTTCTTCTTCCTCAGCGAGGTCCCTGAGCAGTAAGCGTCGTGGTGGGCATTGCGGTGCCTGGCAGCCGCGCCGTGGAGACCGCGATACCGGCGATGAGCATCACGAGGAATCGCACCCAGTCGACGAAGAACGGCCCGAGCATGAAAATCCATGAGAGGAGCGGAAGCTTCTCAAAGGCCTGTGAACTGACATTTCCAAGCGATTCGGAAGCCCCTTGAAGAGCGGGGAAAAAGGAAAGAACGAACGGGCCGAGCGCTAATCCCCAGACCGCCGCGTTGAGGAGAAGACCCGCGCCGAACACGATCGCGGAGATGGTTCCGAACCGTGCGGCACTCGGCGTGGGGCACCGTTTAATCGCTCGGACGACAGCGGGGGCGGCGAACATGACAAGGACATTGGCGGCGAGGGCGGCCACGACGCACACAAGAACCGAACGCACAACGGTGTAGGTCAGCGTGTTGACGCCTCTAAAGGCCGGCATTGTGTTCGGCGGATCCTCGATGAAAACGGGGAATAAAAGGAGCGCGACCCCAACGCCGGGAGCGAGCACGAGCAGGGCAAACGCGATCGACGACAGAAGGACCCACACTCGCGAGGGGCCGGCATGATTGCGAATCGAAATCTTGGTTGGTGGAGCGTTCACGACGCCTCGACCTCCTGTTGGTGCGTCTTCGTGCGGTACACCCGAATGCTCGCGAAGAAGAGGTACACGAACCTGGCGATGTCGAGGATCGGAGGGATGGCGAAGGCAGCGGTCACGAAAGGCACAGCGACGTTCCGTGCGCTCTCATTATTTGAAGTTGCCGCATCGAGCACATTCATCACCACGAGGTCGAGGACGACGACCACGACGAAGCTTAGGAGCACGATAACGGGGCCCACCACGAAGTAGATGAGCGAGTGAATGTTCGTCCGGAAAACCTTGCGTGTGCACCGCTTGAGAGCCGTGAGCGCAAAGGGGAACGAGAACAGAGCGAGAAGGTTCGTGCCGACTAGCCAGCAGACGATGAGGACAGCGAGCGATTTCAGGCTCTCCACGAGCGAGTCGAATTGCTTCGCGTAGGTGCCCACATCATTTGGAACTTCAGGCGACGGTGAAGGGGACTCGCCTGCCGGGAAAAGAATGATGATCGGCAGTACGGGGATCATCGCCAGTGCGAGACCGCTGAACAGCATCCATAGCGCAGCGGGGCGTCGGTGTGAGGGGGGTGCAGGCGCCGTCACGATACCTCCCTGGGCGTATCGAAGGTGACGCACACAACTTTACGGCACGTTCGCGGGCTGGGGGAGTAGGACGGTGACCGCGCTCAAGGGGAGCCGGCAGGGCCAGAGCGGGGGTCAGCGAAGTACACGATGACTCCCGCAAACGACAGGACGGCGAATCGCACAAGATCGATGGCGAGCGGGACAGCGAACGTTCCAAAGACGACCAGAGAGCGGAGTCCCTCCCACTCGGTCCTCACCGCGCCTGTGGCGGGATTGCTGGTGACCTCGGTTGCGAGGACCAAAGAAAGGGCGACCATGGTGAGCGCGCTCAGAACGGCGAGGAGCGGCCCGAGGATGAAAAAGGTTATCGCCGTGAGAGCAAACCCGATGCGGTCTGCACCTTTGCACCGCGTGAGAGCCGCGATCGCAAACGGGACTGCGGCAAGCCCGGCGAAGTTCCCTGCGCCGAGGAACACGCTGATCACGAACAAAAACGCGAATATGCGCAAGAGGATCTGGTCGAGCCCCGCCAGTGGACTGTTGCCCCAGGCCGACTCGGGGCCGACAGGCACGAGCCACGTTGCGACGGGGGCGAGGCACAGCCCTAGAACGACACACACGAGAGCGAACGTCGCAAGGATGACCCAAATTTTCGCGGGAGTGCGATGAGTTTCGCCAGTGAGCGAGGGAAGGGACACTTCGGCTCCTTCGGGTGAGGTGAGCTGATGCAGTCAACCTATGAACTCAAACGCGGGCCCAAAAGAGGGCGGGGGAAAATTGTGGATAACTCTTCGGCGGCCGGTAGTCTGGAGGGCGTGGAAAACGAGGAGAGCGCGCGCATGCGAGAACACGAGGAAACCGCCACCGACGGTCGCACCACTCCGGCGGCAACGCCGAGCACTGACCGTGACGAATGGGCGCTCGCACGTGACGATGACGACCTCACCTACGCCGGCTCCACCGGGGGAGCGCTTGTCGAGGAATCCCGTCGCGTTCTCGTGGCCTTGCTTCAAGGGCCCTACCTGGACGGTCGACGCGACCCCCAGCGCTACGGCCAGCTCCTTCGCGATCGCGCCTACATCGAGCAGCGCCTCGCCGACATGTTCCTCGAACTCGTGCTCGACGACGATGCGCAGGTCGCATTCGTGCGCCAAAGCGAAGATGACCCGGACGCCCCGAAACTCCTTCGCCGACTCACCGGCCTCAACCGGCTCGACACCGTGCTTCTTCTCGTGTTGCGCCAGCACCTCCTCACACAGTCCTCGCGCGGGCAACGCGCGGTCGTGAGCGAAGCCGAACTCCTCGCCAACATCGCGCCCTATCGCCGCTCGACCTCGACCGATGAAGCAGGCTTCACGAAAGATATCCGCACGTCGATCGCGAAAATCCAGCGCGCAGGACTCCTCGAAGAGCAGGGCGATTCCTTCGAGGTCTCACCCGTTCTCAAACTCATGATCAACCCCGACACCGCGCGCACCTTCATCGACCTTTACGAGCGCGCGGGTGACGACGTCACGGGCGCCGCAAACGCACTTGACGATTCCCGCGCCACGACCGAAGGACAGGCCGAATGAGTTCTACGAGCGGAGATATGCCTATGAGCGACGCGCAAAACCCCCTCGACGGCCTGGGCGAGGCAAGCGTCGGAATCGCCGCCGAAAACTCCCGGCGTGACGTGACGGATCCCGACCACCCGCACCCGGGCCAATGGCGCCTCAACCACGTGCAACTGAGCAACTGGGGCACGTTCCACGGCACCCACGACCTCGAGATCAGCTCGAAGGGCTATTTCCTCACGGGCGGTCCCGGCACGGGCAAGTCCACACTGCTCGACGCGATCAGCGCGCTACTCACCCCGCCGCGGGCCCTCCACTTCAACGCCGCCGCCTCCGACGCCGGGCCGCGCAGCACGAAATACCGCCGTACCGTTGCAAGCTACGTGCGAGGCGCGTGGGCGATGCACTACGACGCCGCGACCGGAGAATTCAGCCAGGAAGTGCTGCGCGAGAACTCCACGCTGAGCGTCGTGAGCCTCCGCTTCGGCAACGGCCTCGGCGAAACCCTCCAACTCACGCGTATGTTCCTGCTCCAATCGGGGCACAGCTCTGACTCGGACGTCAAGAGCCTCTACGTCATCTCCTCGAAACCCTACGACGTTGCGGACCTACGCCCGTTCGTGAGCACGAGCATTGAAGGCCGCGAACTCGAAAAGACTCTCGAGGGCACCGAGACGTTCCGCCAATTCCGCGAATACCGCGCACGCTTTAGCCAAATCCTTGGCATTCCCGACGAGAAAGCACTCGGGCTTCTCCACAAGATCCAATCCGCGAAGGAGCTCGGCGACGTCAATGCGCTGCTTCGCGACTACATGCTCGACGAGCCCCGAACCTTTGACCTGGCTGATCAGGCCCTCGCGAACTTCCAGAACCTTTCCGAGGTATACGACGCGCTCGTGACCGCACGCGAGCAGCGTGACGTTCTCACGGGGCTGCGTGAAGCCGACAAGGTGTGGCGTGAGGCGCGCTCGCGCGGAAGCGAACTCGTGGATCGCCGCAACGATATTGATGTTTTCGCGGCCCAGCACCTCGTGCGCCTCCTCGCCGATGAAAAGGACCGCCTCACGCGTGACCAGGACAGGCTCCGCGCGCACCGCAACCGCCTCTCCCAGGACATCGCTGATGCACGCGGCGACCTCGCTCAGCTGAAGGAACAGCGTAAGAGCGCTGGCGGCGGTGAAATCGACGATTGGAAGAAACAGATCGCGGGCCTCGAGGTGGAACGCGACCGCCGCCGAGAACGCGCGACCGAGTTTTCCGGGCAGCTCGCGCTCGCGGACCTGCGCACACCGTCGAACGAAGAAACGTTTACACAAACCCAGCGTGAGGTCGCGAAATTGCGCGCCGCGCTTGAGGAAGACGAAAAGAACGAAGCGCAAACCCAGTGGGAGGCCGAGGCGAAGGTGCGCGAGCACGCGCACGCGCTCGAGACCACCCGCCAGGAACTGGCCTCGCTGACGACTCGCGCCTCGAACCTCCACTCCGACGACGTCGCCCTGCGCGATCTTCTCGCCGAACGCATCGGCGTGGCCGCAACCGATCTTCCGTTCGCGGCCGAGCTGCTGCAGGTGCGCGCGGGCGAAGAGGAATGGACGGCCGCCGCCGAGCAGGCTCTGCGTGGTCTCGCACGCTCGATCCTCGTCCCCGAGCGTGCCTACCGTGCTTTCGCACGCGAAATCGACGGCATGAAGCTTCGCCGCCGCGTATCCTATAACCGCATCAACACGGGCGTCAAACCGGCACCGAAACGACTTGATCAGCGCTCACTCGGGGCGAAAATTGACATTCGCGAGGGCGAGTTCCACGAGTGGCTCTCGAATGAGGTTGCCTCGCGCATGGACTACCTGTGCGCGGAAACCCTCGAAGAATTCACGAAACACCCCCGCGCCGTGCTCCGCTCGGGCCAAATCAAGCACTCTGCGACGCGCCACGAAAAGAACGCCGAGCGGCAGATTAACGACCGCTCGAACTGGGTGCTGGGCTTCGACAACCGTGCGAAGCGTGCCGTGTTCGAAGCGGAACGCACGCGCGCCGAACAGGCCCTTTTTGAAGCGCAGGCGCGCCGGCGGGATCTCGAAAAGGAAGCCCAGACCCGCCGCGAAAAGCTTTTCGCGCTCCAGGCGATCCAAACTGTGACCTGGGACGATGTGGACGCTGCGAGCGTCGCCCGCCGCATCGCGAACCTCGAAGACATGGTGCGCGCCGCCGAAGATGGCTCAAGCGCCCTCACCCAGATTGCCCGGCAGATTGACCAGGTCGAGATGTCGATCAGCGAAGGCGACGAGGAACTCCTCGAGATCGTGGGGCAGCTCGGCCGCGTCAACGAACAGCTCGACCAGGTCAGTGAACGCCACCTCCAGGCCGAAGCCCAGATCGAGGAACGCGCCCTCGCGCCCGAGACGAGGGCCGACCTCGAGGAACGTTTCCGCGCGATCGCCCCGACCCTTCTCCTCTCCAACATCGACCGGGTCACGCGCGATGCTTCCGCAACTCTCGATGCGGAACTCATGGCACTCACGAAGAAAACCGCACGCGCCGAAGAAGACATGCGCACCGCAATGCGCGAATTTACGCGACGCTGGCCCGCGGGCGGCGCAGACGTTGACACATCGCTCGAGGCCGCGCCCGAATACCTCGCGATTCTCCGCAGCATCGAGGAGGAAAAGCTTCCCGAGGTTGAAGATCGCTTCTTTGAGTTCTTTACCTCGAACACTCTCGGCGATGTGCAGGCCCTCGCGACCGCGATCGCGCGCGAACCCGCGCAGATTAGGAAGCGCCTTGCGAAGATCAACGAGTTGCTCGCGCAGGTCGAGTTCCACGAGGGCCGCTACCTCCAGCTGTCAATGAGGCCCGTGCACCTCGCGGCTCTCGACGAGTTCAAGCGCGCCTTGAACCAGGCGACGAATTCGAGCCTTGAGAACGACCTCACGCTTGATCGAGAAAAAGCCGAGGAGCGCTTCCTCGCGCTCCAGAACCTCATGGAGATCATCACGAAGGCTCGCACTCGCGAGGATCTTGCCTCGCGTGCGATCCTCGATGTTCGCCGCCATGTTCATTTCCACGCCGAAGAAGTGAACAAGGAAGGCGAAGTTGTACACGCGCACGAGTCCGGAGGGCCGCTCTCCGGCGGTCAGAATGAACGCCTCACGACGTTCTGCCTCGCGGCCGCGCTGCGCTATCAGCTGGCCGGGACCGGCGTGGACGTCCCCCGCTACGCACCCATCATCATCGACGAGGCCTTCAGCAAAGGCGCGGGCAAATTCATCACCGCCGCGATGGAATCCTTCCGTCACTTTGGCTTCCAGGTCATCCTCGCGAACCCCGGTAAGAACCCGCAGGCCCTCGCGCCGTTTATCGGCGGCGTGGGAGTCGTGTCGATCCGCGAGGACCGCTACTCCTCCGTGAGCCCGATCGACTTCATTCCTGAAGCGTAGTGTGAGCCGTCGCCGTGAGCTCCTCGAGCGCGGTGAGAGGGATCGGGAGCCACTCCGGGCGGTTTTGCGCCTCGTACACGGCTTCGTAGGCGGCCTTATCGAGCTCGAACACACGGAAAAGTGAACGCAGATCCTCCGCGCTGCCCTCCCCGCCCCGCGCTGAACGCTCCGCGAGGTAAGCCTCGATGAAGGCCTCGCGCGCCGTGCCGGCCCACTCGCGCGCATCGATGCCCTCATTGAGTTCAACGTAGGCTGCCGCGTAGTCGATGCTTCGAAGAATGCCCGCGACATCCCGGCAAGGCGAGTCGGCCGTGACACGCTCCGCCATGGGGCGCAAAGGCTCCCCCTCGAAATCAAGAAAAACCCAGCCCTTGGTTGGCGAGTTGAGGACCTGGCCGAGGTGAAGATCGCCGTGGATTCGCTGGAATGGCGGCCACTCGATTCGAAGAGCACGTGTGAAAACGTCGTTTGCTGCCTCGGCGAAGCTCTCCAGTACGGGCAGAGCCTCGACGTGGTGCGCGAATCGGCGCTTCATTGACTCGAGTGTGAGTGCACGCGCATTGGTGCTCGCTCGCTCGGTGGGCAGGGCACGTGCGAGGTCCGTGTGGATCTGTGCGAGGGAGGTGCCAAGGTCCGACGCCTGCCCGGCAAAATCGATGCCCTGGGCAGCAGCGATGAGGGCTTCGCGCCACGCGTCTTGAACGTCGGGAAGGAAACGGTTGAGGATCGCGATGTCGGATCCGCCGAGCGCATCCGTGCCACTCACGTAGCCGAAGAACTCGGGAATCTGCGTGTTGCCTTCCGCCTGCAGTGCCTCTTGAAGTTCGGCATCGGGATTTGTGCCTTCATGGAGGTGGCGGAAGATCTTGATGATGTACTCGTTGCCGCTTTCCGTGTGAATGATGAGGGACGTGTTCGACTGCTCGCCCACGAGACGTTCGGTCGTGGTGATGGCCTGCAAATCTGCGCGTACACCCTGCGCGGTTGCCTCGCACAGGTGTGGGGTGAGCGTGAGCCCCTCGCCAGAGGCCCCCTCGACAAGGGCGCGGGCGAGGAGGGCGCGAGCGCGATCGATCCCCGTCGCGTCGTACACGTTGTGGGATCCTACCGGGGTGTCGACATGCGTAATGAGGTTTTCGAGTTCCCCCTCTTCAACGCGACCGTCTTTATTCCACGCCACCGGAAGTGCGAAGCGTGCGTCGTCAGTGGCACCGAGGGTCACGAACGATACGACGAGGTGCTCATCCTCGGCGAGGCGAGTCCACCCCGCGATCTGTAGCTCGGGCGCTTCTCGGTGCGAGTTGCTGCACCAGCGTTGCCCCATGATGAAGCGCGCGGCATCCTCGAGAAACGAATCGCGGCGAAAATGATCGGAAAACACGATGCTGAGCATGGGACTCCCTACGCTGGGATACTTGGGCTCTCTAAGACTATCGTCGCTGGTAGTGTGGCGGGTGAATTCGAGGTAATCGTGGGAAGGAGAATCGTGCACCGGAAATCGATTCTCCAGAGTGCTTTCGCGCGCACCGCAGCGTGCGCGCTTGTTCTTGCGGCAACCGTCGGACCCGCGCTCGCTCCCGTGGCCCAGGGGCCCGGTGCCGTGGCTCTTGTTCCCGCCGCTCACGCACTCGGCGAAGATGGCCCCTTCACACTGCCCGCGGATCCAGCGGCGCTCAAGCACACGGCAACCCTTGGCAACCCCGGGGATTTTGACTTGTTTCTCATGGTGTCCGCGGAGGACCTCGAGACACTCGACACGGATTCGATGAGGCTTCTTTCGAGCACCGAATCCGAGGACGCGAGGCCCACGAACGGCGGTAAGAAGCTCTCTGTCAAAGGCGTGGGAAAGTGGGAGATCACCGACACGCGAGTGAGGTTCACTCCCGAAAATTCCGAGGCGGGAGGATCCCACAGCGTGCAATTCTCGGTGCGTTCGAAGACCGGGTACGAATCGGCACCCGTCACCCTGACCGTGACGTATCCCGGAATCCCGAGCGTGAGCGCACGCGCCTCGGAAGGCGAAAAGGTCATGGTTCCCCTTGCCCTCGACGGTACGGGCGTGGACCCTTCCTCGCTCGCCTTCACGCTTGAAGGGCTTCCCGCGGGCAGCACGCTCGTGGAAGACGGCACGCGTCTCATCGTTCCCGATGAAGGAACGTGGGCACTCGCGACCGATGACCGGGCACAGGTGACCTTCACTCCGAGGCGGGAAAGGCTCGGGACTCAACCGAGACCCATCACGCTCGAAGGGCGCGACACGAAATATCAGCCCGTCGCCAAAGGCACCGTGACAGTCAAAACCCCCGCCATCAGAGACGTGACGCGCGCCGCAGGTTACGGTGCACCGGTGACCTTTGACCTCGCGAGCGCGGCGGCCAACGTCGATCCGTCAACGCTTGAGCTTGCGCCGTTCGGTGGCGAGACCTCTTACTACACCTCCGACGACGGTCTCTCAGTGACCGTTGCCGATCAGGGAACATGGGGGCTCGACCGGAACATGCAGACCCTGACCTTCACTCCGCTCGGCGACAAAGTTCGTGACGTGACGCCCATGGGGGTGAAAGGCAAAGATCTCGACGGCAACACGTCCTCGGTTGCACCCATGAGCGTCGGCTACCCCCAGGTTGGTGCACGTTATACAGCCGCGAAGTGGGGCCAGGTGGCGATGTTCACGCCCCTTGATGGATCCCTCAACGTTCAGCCCTACACTTTCGCGTTTACCGAGCGCGACATGCCGCAGGGCACGACCCTTTCCTCCGATCGCAAGAGAATGACGGTGCCTGGCGAGGGGGTGTGGGAATTCGACCCCGACTCCCGCGCCGTGGCCTTCACTCCCGATACGGTGCTGCGCAGCTCGCCCCACGTCGCCACTTTCACGATCGAAAGCGTCCTCGCTTCCAACACCACGAGCGGAACTCTCCACGCACAATACGCGAGCGCCGTGCCCACCGCGCGTGACGACGAAGCCCTCTCAAACAGCCGAGTGAACTCCGTGACGATTGACGTGCTCGGCAACGACACTCCCGCGAGTCCTGGTCAGACCTTCGATTCCTCAACACTCGTGCTGCGTAGCTCACGAGCCACCAATATTGAAGAACTCGTTGCAGGCTCGGGCCGTCGCCTCGAAATCCCCGAGGAAGGAGTTTTCGAGGTGACAAGCGCCGGCGGCGTGCGCTTTACCCCCGCGAACACGTTCGTGGGTCGCACTACACCCATCGAATACACGGTCGAAGACTCGGCGGGCCTACGCACGAGCGCCCACATTGTGATCGATGTCGAGCCGCTCGTTCCGAGCACTGCTTCCACGTCGCGCGACGCGGGGCTAAGCGCCATTTTCGGGCGCCTCATGCCTTCCTCGAGCGCGACATTCGCGGTGTTCATGACGAGCACGGCACTGCTCATCTTTACGGGAATCGTGTCCCTCTGGGTCGGGGGGCAAATGCGTAAAGACCGCGGTGCGGACCTCTAAGAATTCGCGCCCCTAGTCGAGGATTTTGCGGGACTCAACGCCGAGGTGGGCGAGAAGTGCCTCGTGCGCGCGCAGGCGTTCGTGAAGCTCCTCGGTGTCGATCGACGACCCCCACGCGTGCTGCGCGACCGCCACGAGGCGCGGGAACAGCATGTACTCGAGGTGACGGGCCGTGGGAATGAACTGACCGAACGCCGTTGCTTCGATGCCGAGTACGAGCTTGCCGTGCTCATCGCTGAGCTTTTTCGGAAGCGGGCTCGCCTTGAGCACGTCCTCGAGGCTCAAAACGGGGTGTGCGCCCGCTGGCTCGTTTCGGCTCTGCACGCGATCAAGCCCGAGCACCGACTCGGGTGCCGCAACGGTCTGGAAACCACGCGACGTCGCAGCCTTCACGCCCTTCGGCTCACCCCCCGCGAGCACAATCGCATCGTCGGGAATACGCACAAGGGCTGCGGAATCCCACACCGCAAGGCGCTTCCCCTTGTCGCGAAGCACCTCACCCGCGAAGGTGATGAAGCGACCGAGGATTTCGCTCTCGCGCGAATATCCCCACTCCTCGCGGCGGGTGCGCGCCTCGGGTGAGCGTTCCCATTCGGTCAGGGGTGCATCTTCGCCGCCGACGTGGACGAAGGGCGAGTCGAAAATCTCCGCAACCTGCTCGAGAACGTCACGAACAAACTGGAACGAGGCTTCGGACGTACCGAGCACGTGATCGCTCACGCCCCAGGTTTCACGCACGAGAAGCTGACGCTCGGGGAAGTTCCCCAGATTCGGATACGCCGCGATCGCCGCCTGTGCGTGGCCCGGAAGATTCACGCCAGGCACGAGAGTCACGCCGCGTGAGCGCGCATACTGCACGAGTTCGCGCAGCTCATCCTGGGTATAGAAGCCGCCGTGGCGATCTTCGGCGAACGTGTCCTCACCCTCAAACTGCGGGGTGCCCTCAACCGTGCGTTCGCGCCACGCGCCAACCTCGGTGAGCCGCGGGTAGCCGCTTACCTCGAAGCGCCAGCCCTGATCATCCGTGAGGTTCAGGTGCAAAACGTTGAGGCGATACACGGCCATCACCGTGATGAGCCGTTTGAGGTCCTCAACCGGAAGGAAATGCCGCGCGGGATCCACGAGGAGGCCGCGCCACGCGTGCTTGGGAGAATCGTTCAAGGTTAGTGCCGGGATGCGGTAGGTGGGGTCCGACGGTTGCTCGGTAGTCACCGTCGCCGCGGCTGCGAGCTGCGAACGCACCGCTGAAAGGTGCACGATCTGCGCGAAGGCGTTGCGGCCATCGGCGAGCGCTGCCTCGCTACCCGCCGTAATCGAGGCGCCCTTCTTGTGGATCGTGATGGAGAAATCGGTGCGGGGGACATCCTTGTTGACGCCCACCGTGACCTCGCCAAACGGATCCGACGTCACCCAGTCCTCTGCAGGGGTGTTCCCAAAGCGCACCGAAACCGGTTCGGGGATGAGGGGCAGGGGAGCGGTATTGAGCTCAGGCTTCGTGGACATGTCACTCCTCGGGTAGATGGGGCGGGCTCTGCGCGCTCGCGCGCAAAGATACAGCTCAACCCTGCCATGAGGGGATAGATGCGCGCTGGAAAATTGGCGCGACGGTGTCCACGAAACCGTCGGACATAAAAACGGGCAGCCCCGGAGGGCTGCCCGCATGAACTGAACGGTGTGGCCTCGATCCTCTTCCCACGACGCTTGGCGTCAGGATCGAACCCCTCTACCGATCAGCGGTATGTGACGTAGATAACCTTCGACGTCCAAATCTTTCGCTGAACGACCTTGCGCGGCGAACGGCCGGCATCAATCACTTCGCCGTTGCCCGCGTAGATGCCCACGTGGCCGTAGTTGCCCTGGGTGAAAACGACGAGATCGCCGGGACGAGCCTCATTTTCTGAAATGATCTTGCCTGCGAATGCTTGCTTGCGAGCCGTGCGCGGAATGGAGATGCCATTTTCGCGGTACACGGTCGACGTAAGGCCCGAGCAGTCGAAACCCGAGGGCGTGGAACCGCCCCATACATAAGGCGTGCCGAGGTACTTCTTGGCGCTTTCAACGATGGCGGTGTCGGAGGCGTCACCCTTCACCGACGTCTTAGGCGCGGGGGCTGCGGTGCTCGAAGCGGGCGCCGTGGCGATCGTGACGTTGCCGGAGTTGAGCTTGTTCCAGGTGCGGGGGCCCACGATGCCGTCGACGCCTACGCCGGCTGAGGCCTGGAAGTTGCGCACGGCGTTGTAGGTGCCGCGGCCGAAGATCCCGTCGGTCTTGATGTTGGCGCCGGCCTTGTTGAGGAGGTTCTGGAGGTTCTTGACCGCGTCGCCGCGGTTGCCTCGGCGGAGCTTCGGGGTGTTGTTGACCGGTGCCGAGGTGGCGCTCTCGGTTGGGCGGGAGTCGGCGATCGTGACGTTGCCGGAGTTGAGCTTGTTCCAGGTGCGGGGGCCCACGATGCCGTCGACGCCTACGCCGGCGGAGGCCTGGAAGTTGCGCACGGCGTTGTAGGTGCCGCGGCCGAAGATCCCGTCGGCCTTGATGTTGGCGCCGGCCTTGTTGAGGAGGTTCTGGAGGTTCTTGACCGCGTCGCCGCGGTTGCCTCGGCGGAGCTTCGGGGTGTGGTTCACCGAGGTCGAATTCTTCGCGGCAGCCGAACCGGCACCCGAGTTGAGCTTGTTCCAGGTGCGGGGGCCCACGATGCCGTCGACGCCTACGCCGGCGGAGGCCTGGAAGTTGCGCACGGCGTTGTAGGTGCCGCGGCCGAAGATCCCGTCGGCCTTGATGTTGGCGCCAGCCTTGTTGAGGAGGTTCTGGAGGTTCTTGACCGCGTCGCCGCGGTTGCCTCGGCGGAGCTTCGGGGTGTGGTTCACCGAGGTCGAATTCTTCGCGGCAGCCGAACCGGCACCCGAGTTGAGCTTGTTCCAGGTGCGGGGGCCCACGATGCCGTCGACGCCTACGCCGGCGGAGGCCTGGAAGTTGCGCACCGCGGTGTTCGTTCCACGGCCGAAAACACCGTCGACCTTAATGTTGGCGCCAGCCTTGTTGAGGAGGCTTTGGAGGTTCTTGACCGCGTTGCCGCGCGATCCGGGACGCAGCTTCGGGGTGGCGTTGACCGAGGTCGGGTTCTTCGAGGCGAGCGCCGAGCGGGTACGGGCGCCCACGACACCGTCCACGCCAATGCCGGAAGAAGCCTGGAACGTTATGACAGCATTGCGAGTCTTACGACCAAACGAACCGTCGATCTTGATGCTTGCGCCGTGGTGGTTGAGGAGTGACTGGAGTGCCTGAACTTGCTGGCCGCGGTGACCGGTGCGCAGGGGCTTGGTGCCGAGCGCGGAGACCGACGGCAGCTTGGTGCCAGCCTGCGAAACGGGGCCGTTATGAGTCGAAGGAGCGGCGTCTGCGGGGGCGATCCCGAGACCGGTTGCGGCCGTGGCGGCGACGGCGGTCAGAGCGGCGGCACCGACGGCCCCCTTCGAGACAGGGGTGAGAAGGCTGCTGTAGTCGATGACGGCGGGGCCTTCGGCACGGTGAGTGCCACGCTGTGCGGTACGAAGCATGGGGGAGCAACTTTCCTACCCTCGCGGTTGGTGCTTACACCAACTCCCGCCACAGGGTGCACATCGAGGAAGCTACCCCCGAGGTGACGGGAAGCGATCACGGGGGTGAGTCACGTGCATGACCCGCGCTCCACATTAGGGGAGGGGAGGGGTGGCCGGGAACTCTCAGGAACCATTCAGAGCATCGGATTTGCCAAACTTTTACTCTTTTTTGCCCAAAGTGATGCCGCGGCGACTTTTCAAAAGAACGTCATCATGGTAGTTACACCCGTGTAATTCCAATAGATGTATTTACCTGAACGTCCTCCGATATCGAAAAAGAAAGTGCGTTGAGTTTTCGGACAAAAGAAAAACCTCCGCCTAAGCGGAGGCTTTTCTGTGTGGTCGGGGTGACAGGATTTGAACCTGCGACCTCTTCGTCCCGAACGAAGCGCGCTACCAAGCTGCGCCACACCCCGAATAGAGCGCTCGAGCCTCGAAGGCCCTGCGAACCTCATCAACTATAGCGCCTCGCCTCGCTGCGAAGCGAATTGATGTGGCGTGATCGCCACCACCGTGCGGCGCGCCGGGCGCTAGGTGAGGCGAGGTTTGAGCGTGAGGAGCGTGACCTCGGGCCGGTTAGCAAACCGCATGTTGTAGAAGGGACTCGCGCCAATACCGCCACTGACGTGCAGCGGAACGCCTCGATGGAAACTGAGTCCTTTTGCCTGTGAGCGGTGAAGATCGCAATTCGTCACGATCGCGCCAAAATACGGAAGCGCAAGCTGGCCTCCGTGAGTGTGCCCCGCGAAAATGAGGTCGCACCCATCGTCAACAAACTGGTCGAGCACGCGCCTATAGGGCGCATGGGTGACGCCAATCTTGAAGGAAGGGCGAGTGGTCCTGGCGGCACACGCCGAATCTACCGGGGGGAACTCGTCGTGTTCGAGGTGAGGGTCATCGACCCCGACAACCTCGATATCGCAGCCCGGAAGTTCGATGAGAGTTCGAGCGTTCGAGACATTCGTCCATTCGCCAGCGGTTAATTTCGCCACGAGTCGGCCGACCTCGAGCGGCTCATTTTGAACGCCGTCGCGGAAGTTCTTTGGCCTGGGATCGCGAAGGAGATAGCGGAAAATGTTTCGCTTCCCTGCCGCGTATTTATCGTTGGAGCCGAGGGCCACAACCCCCGGGCGTTCGAGGAGCGGCGCGATATCGCGTGCGATGGCATCGATAGCACCTTCGCTCGCCACGTTGTCGCCGGTGTTGACGACAAGATCGGGCTCAAGCGAGGCGAGGCTTCGCAAAAATTCGCGTTTCTTCGTTTGTTCGGGGAGCAAGTGGGCATCCGACATATGGAGCACGCGGATTGGCTGGGCCCCGGAAGGGAGAACATGCAGGTCGAGTGCGCGGATTTCGAAAAGGTTGATCTCGATATGGCGGGCCCACACGTGGGCGGCCGCAGCGGTTCCGACGGCTGCAAGCGCGCCGGCGCCGCCAAGGAGAGGGAGTGGTTTCGCGCTAGTCACCGGGGTAGTACTCCTCGTATTCCACGTAGTCGTCGTAGTCCGGGTCCCCCGGGTAGACGTACCTGTACCCCGCGGGTGCTTCTTCTCGCGCGGGAGTCGATGCGGCGGCGCCAACGTCGGTCTCCGCTTCTTCCTGGGTGTCCTCCTGAGGTGCGCCACCCTGGTCGGGCGCGGGAGCCTGCTCGGGAGTCTGGGCAGGTGCGGGAGCGGGTGCACCCTCATCGCCCCCCTCACTCGAGCCGCGCGAATCCGGCGTTTGTGGTGCTCGCTGAACCCCCTGGGGCTTCGGCGGGAAGGGGATCGAGGGGAGTCCCTCGTGGGCCTTGATCATGAACTCTTGCCACGTGGGGAGCGAAACGGTGCTGCCCCACACGTTGCCAACGAGGCGCTGACCATCGACCTCCACGCCGGTGGGCCGACGATTCGCGGTGGGGTTGCCGAACCACACGGCGGTGGAGAGGTTCTTGGTGAAGCCTACGTACCACGTGTGGTACTGCCTACCGGAGGTGCCCGTCTTGCCACCCGCATCGTGGCCGGGGATTGTTTTACCTTTGCCGGTGCCCCTTGGATCCGAGAGGCCCTGCATGAGAGTCCACGCCACCGCATTGGCGACCTCCGGCTTGATGACCTGCGAGCACTGTGACTTTGTGAAGGGAAGTTCTTTCCCGTCGCGGCCAACCACCGTTTCGATCGCTTGCGGCTTGCAGTAATTGCCTTCCGCCGCGAAGGCGGCGTAGGCGGCGGCCATGCTCACGGCCGGAATATTGATCTCGCCGATCACCTGGGTTGCGGGTGAGAGATCTGCGCCGAAGATGTCGTTGACTGGCTTTTCTTTGTTGGCCGGGATTGAGTCGTCCCATTTGCCCGGAATTGCGCCTAGCGCGCGGGTCGTTTCCGCAATACTGCAGAGGTCTGTGCGTAGTGCGATGTTGGCATATGCGGTGTTGATCGAGAATTTGGTGGCGTCGAGGACGCTCATCGAGCCATGGATATCGCGACCCGAATCCTTGAGTCTCCACCCGGCCGGCTCGCGCCACTTGCCATGACGAAGGCATTTCGCAGGGAAGTCATTAAACGTGCCCGAGCCGCGGCCCACGGAGTCCCAAATCGAACCTCCGTTGCTGAGGAAGGTCGTGAGAACGAAGGCCTTAAAGGTCGAGCCAACGGGGAAGCCGTTGCCGCCGCCCAAGTACTTTGGCGCCGTATAGTTGAGCGAGGTTTCGCCCGGTTTCGCGTCCTTGTAAGGGTTGTAGGTGCGGTTTTGCGCCATGACGCGGATATTTCCCGTGCCTGGTTCAACGCTCACGATCGCGTGGCCGAAGCCCGACTCCGAATCAGCCGGAACCTTGCGATTGACGATATCTTCCGCCATCTTCTGACGTGCCGGATCAAGGGTGGTCTTAATCGTGAGGCCGCCCCCGTAGAGGAGTTTGCGGCGATCCTCTTTCGTTTTGCCAAAGGCTGGATCGTTGAGGAGCGTGCGGGTCACGTAGTCGCAGAAGAAACCGCTGCCGCCGGCAGTCGAGCAACCCGCCCGGAAATCGGTGACCTTGAGCATGTCTTCGATGGGCTGATTCTTTGCCGCTTCGTAGTCCTCTTGGCTGATATAGCCCAGCTGGTACATGTCGTGAAGCACCTGGTTGCGCCTCTTGGTGGCGTTCTTCGGATGCTTCACGGGGTCATTGCCGTTTGGTGAGTTTGTAATACCGGCGAGAAGCGCTGCTTCGCCCGGCGTAAGATCCGCAGCACTCTTCGAGAAGTAATGCTGCGCAGCAGTTTCGACGCCGTACTGGGAGGGCCCGAACTGTGCAACGTTGAGGTAGCCGTTGAGGATCTCGTCTTTGCTCCACTTTTTCTCGAGGGAGATCGCGATTTTGGCCTCGCGAAGCTTCCTGATGAGTGAGGATTCGGTTGCGGCCTGAATCGCTTCATCGTCACCGCGCTGGAAGGCGTCCATGAGCAGAGCGTTCTTCACGTACTGCTGGGTGAGGGTCGAGCCGCCCTGGAGGCTATTGCCCGCGAGGTTCGAGGCGAGTGCACGGAACGTGCCCTGGGGATCGAAGCCGTTGTGCTGATAGAAGCGGCGATCCTCAACGGCGACCACGGCGTGCTGAAGATCCTCATCGATTTTGTCGAGCGGAACCATGACGCGGTTCTCGGAGTAGAAGGTCGCCAGCAGGCTGCCGTCAGCCGCTTCGATGCGGGAGGCTTCGTTCAGCGGTGCGACATCGAGTTCGCTCGGGAGGGAATTAAAGAGGTTCACGCCGTCCTTCGCGGCTGCCGACATCGCGGTCACGACCGGAAGGAAGAAGGCGGCGAGCAGAATGCCCGCGAGGGTGCACACGGCGAGCAAACCGCCCACGCCGGTGAGCGCTTGGGTGAGAGTGGTGGTCGGTTCACCTGGATTGGAACGGACCAATGGCTCCTGCTGAGACTCTGGCATGCTCACACCCTACTAAGGGGAGGGCGCTCAGGGCAGTATCGCGCGTGTGAAAGTTGTGCGCAGGTGCCCGAATTGGGGGTCGCGTCACACTTTCATTAGTATGGGATCACGCCAAAATTCGAAGCGAGCTAATTCGGGAGGTGTGACAGTGAGCGTGAGCAGTGTTGACACGTTGCACGACACGCGTCATTGGGCATCGCAGGGCGCGTGCGCGAGCCTCAATCCGGAAGAGTTCTTCGTCCAGGGCGCCGATCAGCACAAGGCCAAAGTGGTGTGCCGTTCGTGCCCGGTCCTCAACCAATGCCTCGCCGATGCGCTCGACAATCGGATTGAGTTCGGCGTGTGGGGAGGCATGACCGAGCGTGAGCGCCGCCGCCTCCTTCGCGAACACCCGTCGATCACGTCGTGGCTGCCTGTGCTCGAGAACCGGAAAGGTTCAAGCACGCCCGGCTAAGCTGGGAGCATGGCTACGATTCAGAAATGGGAATATCTCACCACACCTCTGCTCATTCACAACACCAAGGCGATTCTGGACAATTTCGGCTCCGATGGCTGGGAGCTCGTCCAGGTCATCCAAGGCCCTCAGGGCCCCGAATCCCTCGTCGCTTATTTCAAGCGACCCATTAATGAAGGAGCCTGATTTCCTATGAGTACCGTCGAACAAAAGCTCAGTGAGCGCGGACTGCCCCTTCCCGAGGTGGCGAAGCCCGTTGCGGCGTACGTTCCGGCCGTTGTCACCGGAAACACCGTGCAGACCTCCGGCCAGTTGCCTCTCGTGGGTGGCAAGCTCGAGGTGACCGGCAAGGTCGGCGCCGACGTCGAGGCCGAGGTGGCGAAGAAGGAAGCCGAGAAGGCTACACTCAACGCTCTCGCGGCAATCAAAGCTGAGATCGGGGACCTCGATCGCATTACGCGCGTCGTGAAGGTTACCGGCTACGTGGCGTCGGCTCCCGAGTTCACGGCGCAACCCGGAGTGATCAACGGTGCGAGCGAACTGCTCGGTGACGTCCTCGGGGAGGCGGGCTCGCACTCGCGTGCCGCGGTGGGCGTTGCCGCGCTCCCGCTCGATGCTGCCGTTGAGGTCGACCTCCTCGTGGAGTTCCGCTAACGATGAACCGCGAGCCCGATTCTTCCGGCGTGCAGCTTTCGTGGGTGCTCGCCCCGAATTCAGGGCCGCGAACGCTTGACGGCACGCGCACCTATATCTTTACCGCTCAGCGCACCGTGTGGATCGTTGATCCAGGTCCCGCGGTGCGCGAGCACGCCCAAAGGGTGGTCGACGCGGTTGTCGCCACCGGTGCGCGGCGAGTGGGGGGGATCATCGTGACCCACCACCACGAAGGCCACACGGGTGCCACGTCGATGGTACGGCGAGCCCTCAGCTCCGCAACCGGCATCACCGTGCCGCTGTGGGCTGCCGAGCCCGCCCTCGTGCCCGGCGCGGCCCCCGTTCCGAGCGAGATCTCGCTCGACAGCCGCATCGTCGCCGACGTCATTCACCTCCCGGGCCACACGGCTGATTCGATTGGACTGCTCCTTGAGGGCGGTGAATTGCTCACGGGCGACACCCTCCTCAACGGCGCACCGACCGTTGTGGGCGAGGATTGCACGCTCCACGAATACCTTCAGTGCCTCAATATCATTCGCGTGATGTGTATGGACGGGCGCATCTCGGGTCTTTACCCCGGGCACGGGAAACCGATTGAAGCCCCCCACGAGGCGCTCGTTGCTTCCCAGGAGGCCCTCGCACATCGGCGCGAGAGACTCGAGCAGGTGAGGAAAGCGCGCGAGCGCGGTGTTCTCACGGTGCGGCGCATGTTCGAGGAAATTTACGGACATGATTACGCGGCCCTGCGTGAGGAGGGCGCGCGCAAGAGCGATCTCGAGAGCTTCCGAGAGGGTTCGGAGCGCAACATTCGCGCGGCGCTTGAATACATCACAGGTGCCGACCGGGCTTAGCCGCGCTCATGAGGCGAGAGCCGGAAGAAAAAGAAGGGAGCAAACCGCTAGGGGTTCGTTCCCTTCCTTTGTTGCAGAGTGTTTCGCGCGTTCCTTAGCGTGCGCGGCGGCGCAGACGCTCGATGTCGAGGAGCAGCACGGCGCGAGCCTCGAGGCGAATCCAGTTGCGGTGTGCAAAGTCGGCGAGTGCCTTGTTCACTGTTTCGCGCGAAGCGCCGACGAGCTGGGCGAGCTCTTCCTGCGTAAGGCCGTGCGAGACCATGATGCCCTCATCGCTTTGGCGGCCGAAGCGCTGAGCGAGGTCGAGGAGGTTCTTCGCGACACGGCCGGGAACGTCCGCGAACACGAGATCCGCGAGCGAATCGTTGGTCTTGCGCAGGCGGCGTGCGAGCGAAGCGAGGAGGTGGCGGGCTACCTCGGGGCGCTGGGCGAGCACACGGTAGAGGTCCTGCTGAGAGAGCGAGTAGAGGGTCGTCTCGGCAACGGCGGTTGCCGTGGCGTTACGCGGTGCCGGATCGAAAAGCGAAAGCTCGCCGAGAGTTTCGCCCGGGCCGAGCACAGCGAGAAGGTTCTCGCGACCGTCGCCGGAGGCGTGACCGACCTTAACCTTGCCGCTCGCGATGATAAAGAGGCGGTCGCCCTGGTCACCTTCGCGGAACACGACCGAGCCGCGGTGGAAGTCCTCCTGAGTCATCGAAGCGAGGACAGCCTGCTTGCCGTCGTCATCGAGCGCGGCGAATAGCGGTGCTGAACGAACGATGTTCTCGTCCACGGTTCCTCCTGTGGTTGCGCTGGTGTAGCGGAAATTTTTGGGGTGTGCGTTGCGCACACGCGTACTTCTTAACACTAATACCTGATTCGTGATCAGGCCTAGAGAAATCCGGAAACTTGCCGCGCGGTTTCTGCGTCCCTGGACACGAGTGCACAATGGCCTCATGAATTCGGGACTGAAGGACCAGGCAATTCCCGCGGTGGAGCGTGTCGATTTCGAGCTCGCGAAGCTCTATCCCGAGGCGCAATGCGAACTGAACTTTTCTACGGCGTTCGAACTTCTCGTGGCGACCGTGCTCTCGGCGCAAACCACGGACGCGCGCGTGAACGCCGTGACTCCCGAGCTGTTCGAACGCTGGCCACATGCGCAAGCGATGGCATCGGCGCCCGAGGAAGAGATCGAATCCATTGTGCGCCCACTTGGGATGGCCACGCGCCGCACCCGCCACGTGCAGGAGCTCTCCGCGCGCCTTGCCACAGACTTCGGCGGAGAGGTGCCCGACGATCAAAAGGCCCTCGAATCACTCGCGGGCGTGGGGCGGAAAACGGCGCATGTCGTGCGCGGAGTGTGGTTCGGTCACTCACTGCTCACGGTCGATACGCACGTGGGTCGACTTGCGCGAAGGCTCGGATGGAGTGAAAGCACCACCCCGCGCACGGTTGAGCGGGACGTGACGGCGCGTACCGAGTCCGACGGTTGCCGGGACCTCGTGGACCTCACGATGCTTTCGCACCGGTTGATCTTCCATGGGCGGAACCTCTGCACGGCGCGAAAACCTGCGTGTGCCCAGTGCCCGCTCGCGGCACTCGAGACTCCGTGCCCAAGCGCGTTCGCTCAGTAACGCGAAGGCGCGCCTTCAAAAGAAAGAAGCCCCGTGGCGGCACTGGCGTCGGACTCGAAAGCCCACCCGGTGAACCTTGGATATCGCACCGAGGTGACCTGTGCCGTGATGGCACCGCCTGCCCTTTTCCACGGCGGAACGCTCGCGATAGACTAGAGCCTGTTTCACGCGCGTGAGCGCTCGAGAGAAAAGGCGGAATCACTGTGCCGAACGGCAAGGTCAAGTTCTTTGACGCTGAAAAAGGCTTTGGTTTCCTCGTGAGCGAGGATGGCCAGAGCGTGTACGTGCATGCGTCGACCCTCCCCGAAGGGGTTCAGCAGCTACGCAAGGGCCAGCGCGTTGAGTTCGACATGGTCGATGGCAGCCGTGGCCCCCAGGCGCTCACCGTGCGCCTTCTCGATCCTGCACCGAGCATCGCTCGCGCACGTCGCGTCAAGCCCGAGGACATGGCCGTCATGGTCGAGGACCTCATCCAACTTCTCGACGGCGCCTCGAATGGGCTGCGCCACGGCCGCTACCCCGATAGGGGCCATGCGCAGAAAATTGCGACCGTGTTGCGTGCCGTCGCCGACAACTTTGAGGCTTAATTCATGACCTCCACCGCCCCCGCGAAGGCGCGCACGCGCGCTCCGAAGCTCGATGCCGTGTGCGCGGCCGCGATTGAACAGGCTGCCGCTGCCGTACTCGAGGTTGCCGAGCCCGATCAGGTTGGCGCGCACGTACGCGCCGAGGCAAGCGGTGAGCGCCTCGTGACGCACTTTTTTGAGGCGACGATGCCCGGGTACGCGGGGTGGACCTGGGTGGCCGTGCTCGCTCGTGCCCCGCGCGCGAAGGTCGCGACGGTGTGCGAAACGGCGCTCCTTCCAGGCGAAGAATCGCTTCTTGCCCCCGAATGGGAGCCGTGGTCCGAGCGTTTGCGCCCCGGCGACGTGGGCGAAAACGATGTGCTCCCCTACAACGCCGATGATGCGCGCCTCGAGCAGGGCTACGAGCAGACCGATGATCAGGAAGCCGACCGGGTTGCCGTGTGGGAGCTGGGGCTTGGCCGCAAGCGAGTGCTGTCACGCGAGGGTCGCGAGGACGCCGCGAAACGCTGGATGAGCGGCAACTTCGGGCCTCGTGAAGTCAGCAAGCGCGGGCGCAAAGGTACGGTGAAGGCGCAGTGCGCCTCGTGCGGTTTCCTCTCCCTGCTCAATGGTTCACTGCGTCAGGAGTTCGGCATTTGCACGAATGAGTGGTCGCCTGCCGATGGTCGCGTCGTGTCGCTCCAGTACGGCTGTGGTGCGCACTCGGAAACCGACGCTGAGAAACAGAGCATCGCGGGGGACCTACCCGAGAAGGTCCTCGACGAAGAAGCCGTGGACTACGAAGACCGGTTCGAGGAAAAGTCGATCATCGACGAGGCGCTCCTGAAGAAAGAGCAGGAAAAGCTCGCCGCGAAGAAGGCCACCGAGGAAGAGTAAAGAGGTTCAGCGCGCCGCGACGATCGCGGCGAGGAGCGCCTCGAGTGCGAGTTGCGGCGGCACGTTCATGCCGACCCGCTCGCGTGCCGTGCCCACGGCATCGAGGAGCGCGAGAGTCGTCTCCGGCGAGTGCACGCGCGTGCGCTCGCTCAGCTCGCGCTCAATGCCGGGGTTGACGAGTGGCGCGTCAGTTTCAAGCTGGAGCGCGAGCACGTCCCGAAGCACCGAGTGAATGTCAAGCAGATAGCGGTCGATGACGTCACGGACAAGCCGGGTTGCGCGCCGCTTCGCCTCGTCGTCGAGGGCCTTGACCTGGGCGCGAAGAGCTGGAGGGATGCGCCCGCCAGGTTCGATTCCAGCACCGCGCATAAACGCTTCGCGTTCGCGCGAACTCGCCTCGTCTGCTTCGGCGTGCGCCTCGGATTCGGCGCGTTCGATGAGCGTTTTCGCGAAGGCGATGGCGTGGCCGACGCTTGTGAGTGCAAGAAGCTTCCGCGCCGAATCCTCGCGCTCGGCAAGAGAATCGGGGTTCAGACCGTAGCGGCGGGCGATCCCGATGTGACCCTGGGCGCTCGCGGCAGCCCGGTGCGCAAGTTCGGGTGAAATCCCATCACGGTCGATGAGGAGCGCGGCGACGGCTTCGGGCGGGGGCACTTGGAGGTTGACGACGCGGCAGCGCGAACGGATCGTCTGCGCGAGGTCCTGGGGCGAGGGCACGCACAGCATCCATACGGTTCGCGGGGGCGGTTCCTCGATGGCCTTGAGGAGCACGTTGAACGTACCGGGGCTCATGCGGTCGGCGTCCTCGATGATGAGCACGCGGTGGCGGCCCGATGCTGGTGCGCGCTGCGCGGTTGAGACGAGCTCCCGAACTTCGTTCTTCGAAATGGTGAGAGTTTCGGTGCGCACGACAGTGACGTCGCCGTGGCTGCCCGCGAGGACGGTGCGGCATGGCTGGCACTCGCCGCAGCCCTGGCCGCTCACGGGATGATCGCACAAGAGACTCGCGGCGAAAGCACGTGCGATGCTCGAGCGACCGGAACCGGGCGGGCCCGCGATGAGCCACGCCTGGGCGAGAGAGCCCTCGGGCGAGGCCGCACGCGACAGCTGCGCGACCGCGGCTGCTTGGCCAACGACCGTGTCGTAGACGCTCACAGGAGCGAATCCGGTTCGGTAGTGCCCTCGACAGGATGCTCGGCCGCTCCGGTGAGGGTGTGGGCATTGACGCGAACCCAGTCCGCGAGGCGTTGCGTGATCTCGGCGTGGACGTCGTCGATCGACCGCGAAGCGTCGATCACGATCCACCGCTCGGGGTCGCGGCGTGCGAGATCGAGGAAGGCGGCACGTACGGCCTCGTGGAACTCGATGCCCTCGCGCTCGAGGCGATCGAGCGAGGCTTTCTCGCGGCGTTCGGCGAGAGCCTCGGGGGTGATGTCGAGGAGGAACGTGACATGGGGGAGGAGACCCTGGGCAGCCCACATGGAGAGCTCATACACATCGCTTGGATCGAGCGCGCGGCCCGCTCCCTGGTATGCGACGGAGGAATCGAGGTAGCGATCACCGATCACGATCCCGCCTGATTCGAGGGCTGGCCGCACGACGGTCTCGACGTGATGAGCGCGATCGGCAGCGTAAAGCAAAGCCTCGCTGCGGTCAGAAACGTGATCGGAGTGGAGGATCAGCTCCCTGATCTGGGCGCCGAGCGGACTCCCGCCCGGCTCCTTCGTCACGGTGACCTCGGCCCCCGCGAAAGGGGAGCTTCCGCTCCGAAGCCATTTTTCGAGCAGCGGAATTTGCGTGCTCTTGCCGCCTCCATCGCCACCCTCGAACGTCACGAAAAGGCCCGTGGGGGAAGGCGAAGCCGTGGCGGGAGTGAGAGGCGTGCGCGGTGCTGTGGGATCGATGCTCGACATGGCCCCATTGTCTCAGGTGCGCATGAGTGCGCCCCTTAGTTCTCCTCGCCCGGATAGCGCACGCCAACAATCTCACGCACGCGATCCATCACCTCGAGAACAGCGAGGGTGTCACGCTCGCCCCAGCGCTGTGATTCGAGCTTTCCCTCGCGAATGTTTCGCGCGGCTTCAGCGATCTCGAACGCCATGCCGTAGTTGCCGCCATCGGGATGCTCGGGAAGGGCGTAGGGGAGTGAATCCTCGTACGTGAAACGCTCGGTCACGTCTTCGCCGTTTTTCCCCGCTTCGAACTGGGTCACGGTAAAGGAATTCGGCACGAAGAACCACGAGTCCACGTCGATTTTGCCGCGTGTGCCGAGCACGTGCGCCTCGACCGAACTGCGCGCACCGAGCCCCGTGTGCACGGCGTAGACGGTGCGGCCCGAGAGACCCGAGATCGAGACCATCTCGTCGACCCCCGTTGCGGTGAGGGTTCCCGTGGCGTGCACCTGCGTCGGCGATCCCGCAGCCCAGTGTGCGAAGGCGAGCGGGTACACGCCGAGGTCAAGCAGCGCCCCTCCGCCAAGCTCAGGTGCGTATAGCCGATGCTCGGGGTCGAACGGAAAGTACTGGCAGTGATCGGCGATGACCGCGGTGACCTCGCCGATCACTCCCGACTCGATCACCTGACGAATCACGTCGTAGTGCGGCATGAAGCACGACCACATCGCCTCTTGTACGTACGCGCCCTTCTCACGTCCAAGGGCGAAAAGCTCGCGTGCCTGATCGGCGTTGAGCGTCATCGGCTTTTCAATCACAACCGGAATGCCCGCCTCGAGCACCTTCTTCGCAAGCGCGAAATGCTGCGCGTGAGGGGAGGCTACGTAGACGGCTTCGAGCCCCTCGTGGGCGAGGAACTCGTCAACGTTGGCATAGGCGTGGGCGTAGCCGGCGTCGGACTCAAAATCCCTCGCGAAAACCTGCGCGCGCTCGAGCGAGCGCGAGCACACGGCAACGAGGCGCGAGGCGGTGGCCGCGTGCATCGTGCCGATGAAGTTCCTGGCGATCCCGCCGGGCGCGATCACACCCCAGCGAAGGCCAGGTGCTTCGGCCGGATCGGGGACGGTAATGGCAGGCAGCGTCAGTGGTGCAGTCATGCAACCACCGTACGCCGGCTACCCCTATTTTTTCGAGGACTTCGCGCGCGAACTGGACTTTCGCGTCGTCTTCCGCTTCGCGGGGCCCTTCGCGCGCTTCTCCGCGAGACGCTCCACGGCGCGTTCATGCGTCATCGTCTCGGGCGATTCATCCTTGCGGAGCGTCACGTTGGTCTTGCCGTCCGTGATGTACATGCCGAAGCGGCCGTCCTTGATCACGATCGGTTTCTCGCTCGTGGGATCCACGCCGAGCTCCTTGAGGGGAGGCTTCGCCGCTGCCCGCCCGCGCCGCTTCGGCTGGGCGTAGAGCGCGAGGGCTTCCTCCTCGGTGATCGTGAACAGCTGCGCTTCGGTCTCGAGTGAACGAGAGTCCGTACCCTTCTTGAGGTACGGGCCGTAGCGGCCATTTTGCGCGGTGATCTCAACGCCCTCCGCGTCCTTCCCCACGACGCGGGGAAGCGAGAGGAGCTTGAGGGCGTCCTCGAGAGTGACGGTGGCGAGATCCATGTCCTTGAACAGTGAAGCGGTGCGGGGCTTCGGCTGCTTCGTTTTTGGAAGCGCCTTCGTTTCTTCGTCGAGCTCAAGGTTTTCCGTGACGTAGGGGCCGTAGCGGCCATCCTTCGCGAGGATCTCGAAGCCCGAATCAGGGTCGCGGCCAAGCACGCGACCGTCGTCCTTCGCGCGGGTCATGAGCTCTTCGGCCTTCTCGAGCGTGAGCTCATCCGGTGCGAGATCGGCGGGCACATTCGCGCGCTGAGGCGTATCGGAGCCCTCGACCGCACGCTCAATGTAGGGCCCGTACTGGCCCATACGCAGGTCGATACCGTTGCCGATCGAGACGGTGTTGATCGCGCGCGCGTCGATTTCGCCAAGGTTATCGAGCGTCGCCTTGAGGCCACCCTCGACGGGCGTATCGAAAGAGCCCGACTTGCCGTAATAAAAGTCGCTCAGCCAGTGCACGCGGTCGGTATTGCCCGCCGCGATGCGGTCAAGACCGGCTTCCATGTCGGCCGTGAACTCGTAGTCCACGAGCTTTCCGAAATGCTCCTCGAGAAGACGCACAACGCTAAAGGCGAGCCAGCTCGGCACGAGCGCCGTGCCCTTCTTCTCGACATAGCCGCGGTCTTGGATCACCGAGATTGTGGCGGCGTACGTGGAGGGACGGCCAATTCCGCGTTCCTCGAGTGCGCGCACGAGCGAGGCCTCGGTGTAGCGCGGCGGGGGAGTCGTCTCGTGCCCGTTCGGCGTGTACTCGGCAGCGGTGAGCTGCTGGCCTTCCTTCATCTGGGGGAGACGCTTATCTTTGCCGTCCTGCTCGGCATAGCGCGATTGGTCACGACCCTCTTCGTAGGCGGCGAGGAAGCCGCGGAATGTGATGATCGTGCCCGAGGCACCAAAGTGGGCGGTGCGCCCCTTGCCTTCAACATCGAGCGTGACCGACGTGGTCGTGCCCTTCGCGTCGGCCATCTGGGAGGCCACGGTGCGTTTCCAAATGAGTTCGTAGAGGCGGAACTCGTCGCCGCTTAGCTGGTTCGACACCTGCGCGGGCGTGCGGAAGTTCGAACCCGCCGGGCGAATCGCCTCGTGCGCTTCTTGCGCGCCCTGCGACTTGCTCGTGTACACGCGGGGGCGGTCCGGGACGTACTCGGCGCCGTACATTTCCTGGATCTGCGCGCGGCTCGCGCGAATTGCCTCACCGGAGAGCACGACCGAGTCGGTACGCATGTAGGTGATGTAGCCGTTTTCGTAGAGGCGCTGCGCGGTCGACATCGTGTGGCGGGCGCCCATGCGCAGCTTGCGGCTCGCCTCCTGCTGGAGGGAGCTCGTGGTGAAGGGAGCTGCGGGGCGGCGCGTGTAAGGCTTGGACTCGAGATTTCCGACGGTGGCCTTGGCCCCCTCGAGCGCTTCGATGAGAAGTTGTGCGCTTTCCTCGGTCAGGACGGTGACGTTTCCCTTGAGGCTCTTTTTCAGTTCGCCCTCGTCCGTGAAGTCACGTCCCGTGGCGACGCGCTGGCCATCAAGGGTGCGCAACTGCGCGGTGAACGCGGGCGTGTCGACGCTGCGGTCGCTCATTTCGGAGGTGATGAATTCGCCCGTCAGATCCCAGTACGAGGCGGACGTGAAGGCCATGCGCTCGCGTTCGCGCTCCACAACGAGACGCGTCGCGACCGATTGAACGCGGCCCGCGCTCGTGCCGCGGCGGACCTTGCGCCACAGCACAGGGGAGAGTTCGTAGCCCACGAGACGGTCGAGGATGCGGCGGGTTTCCTGAGCATCGACGAGCGGCATGTCGAGCTCGCGAGTCTCGGTGAGCGCCTTCTGGATGGCTTCCTTCGTGATTTCGTGGAAAACCATGCGGTACACGGGAAGCGATTTCTTCGGCTTGAGGGCCTCGAGAAGATGCCACGCGATCGCTTCACCCTCGCGGTCCTCATCGGTGGCGAGGTAGAGAGCATCGGCCTCTTTGAGGAGCTTCTTGAGCTCGGAGACGGTCTTTTTCTTGTCGGGGTTCACGACGTAGTAGGGCTCGAAGCCCTCTTCGACGTTGACGGCGAAGCGACCGTAGGGCCCCTTTTTCATGTCGGCGGGCAGCTCTTTGGGCAGGGGAAGGTCACGAATGTGCCCCACGGAGGCGGCGACCGTGAAGTCGTCCCCGAGGTATTTCCCGATGGTTTTCGCCTTCGCGGGGGACTCGACGATCACGAGGTTGCGAGCGCTCACTCGATGTACTTCCTTACTGCGGTGTGTGCGTGGCGGGAATATGGTGCCGCGCGGTTTGCCCTGAACCGTACCGTAACACTACGCGGCTTTTGGCTGCTCGACGATGTGGAGAAAGCCCCATTCGACGAGGGTACGCGTCGTGCGCATGATTGCGTCACGTGCAGCTTCGGCATGTTCGGCCTGGTCAGCGGCTTCGAGGAGGGAAGCGTAGGCCGTGAGGAACACGCTCAGCGGGTACTGACCGGTGAGGGGGCCGACGATGGCCGCGGTGTGGGTGTCAATCTGGAGCGTACGCCCGAAACCCCCGCCCTGGACAAGGTCGATCACCATGGGGTCCTCGTCACCGGGAGTGTAGTGGCGTCGCTCGATCACGTCGTCGGCGCGCGCGAGGACGAGTTCGCCGAGAGCGGCGTCGTCGAGCTGTGCAAGGTGCGCGCGTGCCCGAAGCATCTCCGCGTAACGGGGACCTAGGGGACCGGAGCCGGTGGTCTCGATGAAGGCGTAATGCTCGAAACGCTTCTCCCCGTCGCGAGGCTTCGTGAGGAGCACGTGGCCGAATCCGATGCCGGCGACGTTACGGGAGGCGAAGTCGTCGAGCCACGCGTTCGTCATGGGCGTCCAGCGCTCGTCGCGGTCGGTGACACCACCGTCACGCAGCCACGTCGAGGCATAGGACGCCGGATCCTCGATGTCGCGTTGAACAATGAGCGCGCTCGCACTCGAGTTTTCGAGCCATGTGCGCGGCCGCGCATCCCACTCGGCGCCCGCGGTGATCTCCCAGTTGGCGAGCATCGCGGCGATGCCGCCTGGCGCGAGATAGTCGTCGATTTCGGAAAGGAGGCTCGCCACGAGCGTGTCGCCCTCCGCGCCGCCGTCGCGATAGGTCCACGTTTCGGCGCCCGCCACGCGGGGCGTGATCACGAACGGGGGATTGGAGACGATGAGATCGAAGGTTTCGCCGCTCACGGGTTCGAGCATCGAGCCCTTGCGGGTCTCGATCACGTGACTCGCGGGCAGAGTGTCGTGATTGAGGGCGACATTGAACTCGGTGAGCGTAAGCGCACGTTCGGAGATGTCGGTCGCGACGACGTGCGCCGCGTGGCGGGCCGCGTGAAGCGCTTGAATGCCGCAACCGGTGCCGAGATCGAGGGCTCGAGTGACTTTCGTGCGCGGCGTGATCGCGATGAGAGTCGAGGTGGCCCCGCCGATACCGAGAACATGCTCGCCCTCCAGCGCGCGGCCCGTCGCGAGTTCGCCGAGATCGGAAACGATCCACCAGAGGATGTCGCCGAAATCATCGGTGGCCTGGTACGGGCGAAGATCGAACGTCGCGGTGAAAGCTGAGGCGGCGTCGGAATTTTCGCCGCCCACTTCCCGCACGAGGCCGAGCGCAAGAAGTCCCTCGGTGCGTACGTGCGGGAGTGCGCGGTCGAGTTCGGTGCGCGTAGCGGTGCGACCGAGCGTAAACAGGCGCATGAGGGTCGCGCTCGCGGTGCCGCTTTCGGCGAGCGGACCGAGCTCGCGCAACGCCGGGATCGGGTTTTCGCGCTCGAGCGCTGCCCGGGCGGGGGCACTGAGGATCTCGTCAATGCCGTCGGCGGTGTAGCGCGCCGAGGCGAGGTCGTCGCGCAGTCGCGCAAGGAGAACGGGGTCGATCGTGGGCGTCGGGGGAAGAGTGCTGCTTGTGTGTGCCGTGCTCATGCCTACCATTGTGGCGTACCGCGTGAGTGGAGCGAAGATGAGTGGAGGCGGCACGTGAAAGGCGAGGCTTTCGATGCGGAGCGCGCGCTCGCGCGCCTTTCGGCGCCACCGCATCGCACCGACTCGCTTAGATTCGTTGAACATCGCCCCGCGCGCGAGGCCCGCTTCGCCGAGTGGCCGCGATGGGTGAACTCTTCGCTGCGCACGTCTCTCGAAGCACACGGGGTTGAGCGGCCGTGGTGGCATCAAGCGCAGGCCGCCGAATTCGCTCACGCGGGCCGCGATACGGTCATCGCGACCTCAACTGCGTCGGGGAAGTCGCTCGGCTATCTCATGCCGGCGCTTACCGACATTCAAGCGCGCCGCGAGGACCCCGCGGCAAGGCGAGCGAGCGCCCTCTACATTGCCCCCACCAAGGCTCTCGCCTACGACCAGTTCACCTCGATTGAACGCCTCGCGCGCGGGGCGAATCTGAGGGAGGTTCGGGCAGCGGTGTTCGATGGCGACACCCCGCTCGACCAGCGGCGGTGGGTGCGGCGACACGCCAACCTTGTGCTCACGAACCCCGACATGCTCCACTACGGCATTCTCCCGGGCCACGAGCACTGGATTCCGTTCTTTCGAACGCTGCGCTACATCATCATCGATGAGTGCCACGTGTACCGCGGCGTGTTCGGGGCGCACGTCTCGATGCTTATGCGGCGTCTCGCGCGGGTCGCCGAGTACTACCGGGCGCATCCCACGTTCGTGCTCGCCTCCGCGACGAGTGCGAGCCCCGAGGTGAGCGCTTCGCGCCTCGTGGGCCGGAGCGTCACGGCTGTCACCGAGGACGGCTCGCCAAAGAATCCCCTCACGATCGCCCTGTGGGAGCCGGGCATCGCCGATCTTGACGAGGGGGAGGATGCCCGCGAGGCCGCACGCAGGGCGAAGGCGGAGCGCGAGCAGTCCGCAAAGGCCGGGGTGAAAGCTCACGTGGAGGTCCGACGGCGCCCAGCCCCCACCGAGGCGGGAGCCTTGCTCGGTGATCTCGTGTGTGAAGGGGCGCAAACGCTCGCCTTCACGCGTTCGCGGCGCTCAAGCGAGCTGGTCGCGAAAGGCGCACAGCGCGCGGTGAACGCCGCGGCGGAAGCGACCGGCTCCGCGTTGCTTGCCGATCGTGCGACGCGCATCGCGGCCTACCGAGGCGGATACCTTCCCGAGGAACGTCGCGCTCTCGAGCAGGCGCTGCGCTCGGGGGAGCTCGTGGGCCTCGCCTCCACCAATGCACTCGAGCTCGGCATCGACATTTCGGGGCTCGATGCGGTGCTCGTCACGGGATGGCCGGGAACGCGAGCATCGCTGTGGCAGCAATTCGGGCGTGCAGGGCGCTCTCACGGAGCTCACGCTCGCGATGCCCTCGCAATGTTTATCGCGCGCGAGGACCCGCTCGACACGTACGTGGTGCACCACCCCGAGATGATCGTTGGCGCCGAAGTCGAGGCCGCCGTGTTCGATCCCTCCAACCCCTATGTCATGACACCGCACCTGTGCTCAGCCGCGGCGGAGATCCCCATCCGCGATGGGGAGGAAGAGATCTTCGGCCCCACGAGCAGGGAGCTTCTCGAAAGCTTGGCGGCGCGGGGCATCCTCAGGCGTCGGCCTCACGGCTGGTATTGGACGCTTGACGAGCGGCCGCACGACCTTACCGACCTGCGGGGGAGCGGAGGTGAGAGGGTGAGGATCGTGGACGAAGCCAGCGGGCAGCTCATCGGTACGGTCGATGGCGCGAGCGCCCACCAGCACGTGCACGACGGCGCGGTGTACCTCCATCAGGGTGCGAGCTACGTCGTGAATCACCTCGATGTGGAGAACGCCGTCGCGATGGTGCGTCGGGAGAGCCCGCAGCACACCACCCAGCCGCAAGAGACCTCGTCGATCAGCGTGCGCCAGGTCGAGCGCAGCGAACGGTGGGGTGACATCGCCGTGTGCTTCGGGCAAGTCGAGGTCACCGACCAGGTCACCGGTTACCAAGTGCGTGACATCTACACCTCCGCTGTGCTCGGCGAACACCCGCTTGATCTGCCCGCGCGCACCCTCGCGACGAAAGCCGTGTGGTTCGAGATCCCCGCCGACCTTCTCCACGCGTGGGGCCTCGAGGAGGCCGACTTCCCCGGCGCCCTGCACGCGGCCGAGCACGCCCAAATCGCGATGCTTCCCCTGCTCGCAACGTGCGACAGGTGGGACATCGGCGGCGTGTCTACCGCTCTGCATGCCGATACCGAAAAACCCACGATCTTTGTGTACGACGGCGCGCAAGGCGGAGCCGGCTTTGCCGAACGCGCCTACGAAAGCGCCCCCGCATGGGTTCGTGCGACCGCCGACATGGTCGAGGCGTGCGAATGCGAGGCGGGCTGCCCCGCATGCATTGTGTCCCCGAAATGCGGCAACGGTAACGACCCCCTCAGCAAGGCGGGTGCGCTCACGGTTCTGCGGGAGCTGGGCCGGCACGCGCCAACTCGGTGAGGCTTTGAGCCCCGAGTAGCGGGATGTGCACCCTTACGGCGACCGCTATCCGCGCCTCGAAACCTTGCGTCTCGCAGCTTTCGAGAATCGTTCCGTGCTTCTCGGCGACCTCAAGGGCAACTGCACATGCCTCGCCGGCGGCGCCACCACCTGCGAGCGCATCAGCGGCCGAAAGCGCCGAAAGCTCGGCGGCTGAGGCGGCTAGCGACCGGCTTTGATGGACTATTCCGAGCGTGACGAGCACGGTGAGGATGGCGGAGGTAATCGCGATGGCCCCGAGTGCGGTCACGGTAGCGTTGCCACGCTCCTCGCTGAGGCGTGCCCTCACGGCCCGTTCCTTACCAGATGCGGCTCGAGTCGCGTGTGAGCGCTGGCCTCAAGCGGAAAGGTCATACCGAGAACGGGCCCGCCCACGCGCCAGGTGGCATGAGCATTGACCGTGACCCAATCGCCGCTTGTGCTGATGTTGAATGATGCCCCGTCACCGCTCACGACTTTCGCCTTCGCGATCGCTCCCTGGGGATCTGCGGAGATCATCATTTCCCTCGCCGCGGTGCGAGCGCCTTCTGATAACCGTGCGTGGCTCACGAAGAGCCCTCCGAGTGAGACGATCAGTGCGAGAAGAGCGAAGACGGCGATGAGCACCACCGCCGTCTCCGCCGTGGCCGCACCGGAATCCGCTCGAAGTGCTCGCCTAAGCGGTCGGGCACGTTGCTCGGTTTCCGGTACCATGCTCAGCTCGCCGAGTGGAGGGCGCCCTGGATAATGCTCGTGAGAATGCCCTGCATTTCGCCGCTCGTGAGCACGGCGAACAAGAGCGCGGCAAAAGCACACGCAGCGACGATCGTGACTGCATATTCTGCGGTCGTCGCTCCCGTGTCATCCGCGAGAGTTTCACGAAGTGAGGCGCTATTCGGCTTGGTGTGAGTAGTCGTATCGGTCATTGATGTATCCCCCTTCAAGGATTCTTCTGTGCTGCGCAACGGCGGTCGCCGCGCGCCTACGGCCAGATGCGGCCGAAGTGTGTGGTGACGAGATCCGTAATGATCGGGACAATTCCGAGCAACACGAATGCGGGCAAGATCGTGATTCCCGTGGGAAGAACGAGACGCACGGCGAGTTTTGCGGAGGCCTCGTCGACCTCGCGCACGCGTGCACGGCGTCGATCGCGCGTGACGGCAGAAAGGATCGGCGCAAGACGAGCGCCTGTGGCGTGGGAGAGGCTGGCGGCGCTCGTGAGCACCGCTAAGTCTCCTTCGAGCGTGGAAAGCGCGCCTTCGGGTGGCATGCCGCGAGCGAGAGCGCGCCCCGCCTCGAGAAGCGCGGGACCCGGGGGCGTGTTCTCGAGGGCTTCGCCTATGCGCATGCAGGCCGACGAAAGCGGGATCCCTGAGTGGACGACGCTCGCGATCAAATCGATCACGATGAGCGGATCGATTTCGGCACTCACGCCGCGCGCGACGGCGAGCATGCGGTTCATCCACGCGAAACCAATCGCGGTGAGCAGCACACCGGTGCTCAGCATGAGCATGCCGTGCCTCGACGTGAGAAGCACTCGCAACGGATCCGCGCCCATGGCATAACCGAGGCCAATCGCGAAGAGTGGCAATACCATGAGAACGCGAGCTGTGCTCTTCGCGCCCGCGAAGGCGGCGCTGCGGGCCCGGGCAGCGTCGGAAGAATCGCGAAGCCCGTTCGCGAGCGAAGTGAGCAAACCCGAAAGCGGCGCCCCCGTGCTCTCACACATCACGTGACAGAGCACAACCGCACGCACCGCTTCCCGAGGAGCGTTGAGAGCGCCGTTCATCCGCTGCACAAGTGCTGGTGGGATACGGGCCATCGTTTCGGCGAACTGCTTCTCACGCGGCGTACGCGTGGCTTTTGCGACCGCCAACCACGCGTGCGGCGCCGTCACGCCAGCCCCGAGTGCCATCGCCACGTGGTCGAGCAGCCCAGCGAGGGCATCGTCCGAGAGTAACGCTCCGCTTTTCATAGGGCGCCTCCCTGTGCGAGTCGAGCCTCGAGCGCATCGAAAGCCGGGAACCGACGCTCTCGTGCACCAAAGCTCACCGCTGGAACACACTCGAGTCGCCCATCGCCCCCGCGTTGCAGGAGGGCAATCGTGGAAAGCGCACGACCATCGGGTGAACGGTGCATGTGTAACACGACAGTGATCGCCGAAAGAGCCTGTGAGGCGAGCGCGAGCGGATCGAGTCCAGCGAGAGCCCCGAGGGCCTCGAGCCTCGCGGGAACGTCCGCTGCGGTATTCGCGTGAAGGGTTCCGCACCCGCCCTCGTGCCCCGTGTTGAGTGCCTGGAGGAGCTCGCGGATGTCCTCTCCACGGCATTCGCCCACGACAATGCGGTCGGGGCGCATTCTCAGACACTGCCGGATCAAGGTCGCGAGGTTAATCTCGCCCATGCCCTCGGCATTCGCGTGACGCGCCTGGAGGTGAACCACGTGCGGGTGCGCGGGTCGCAGTTCGGTGGCGTCTTCCACGATGATGACCCGCTCGCGGGGGTCCACGGCACCGAGCATCGCCCCGAGCAAAGTCGTTTTCCCGCTACCGGTGCCGCCGCTCACAAGAAAGGAGAGACGAGCGTGAATAATCGCCTCAACAAGTGCCCGCCCGGACGGTGTGAGTGTGCCCGAGGCTTCGAGGGCCATCAGTGAGAAGGGGAGGGCCGCGGCGCGCCTCAGGCTTATGCTCGCACCGCCCGCCGAAAGCGGGGGGAGCATACCGTGGAAGCGGAGGTTGCCGGGAAGCTGCGCATCGGCCCACGGCATCGCGTCGTCGAGGCGGCGGTTCCCGAGCGAGGCAAGTCGGGTCGCGAGAGCACGCGCCTCGCTCGCGGTGAGCGTGAGATCAGTGCGCTCGAGTCCGTGAGCTGAATCCACCCACACGCTGCCGTCGGGATTCACGAGAATGTCGCTCACTCCCTCCGCGGCGAGGGTATGCAGGGGCCCGAGGCCTTCGAGATGATGGCGCACCTGATCGGTGAGCTCGAGAAGCCCTGCGCGATCGAGGATGAGACCGTGGGCCTGGGCAATGCGTGAAATGCGGCGCGCATCGATTGTGCCTGGCTCCTCCCGCAGTGATTCGTGCACGCGAGCGAGGAGTTCGTCGGTGAGGATCATGATTGCACTCCGGAAAATCGGGATCCCGCAAGCGTCGCGAGGAAACGTGAGCACGCGGCCTCGATCCCTTTGCGGTCGCGATCGAGACCGGGAACGAAACCCTCGCGTGCGCTCCGGTAGCTGAGCATGACGGGAAGCCCGAAGTGGTCGGCGATGTCGCGCGCACGGTAGGCCTCGCCGCGCCGGCGAGTGCGCAGGGCGATCCCTATGCGCGTGCGTGGATGTGCCTCGCGCAGAGCCTCGAGGGTACGCTCGGTCGCGGCGAGGGCGTGTTCGCTCGGGTGGAGCGAGACGAGGGCGATATCGGGACTGAAATGCGCTGCGACTCCGGCCCGCAGTGGCGCGTCCAAAATGAGCGTGCCGGGTGCGGCGCGCAGGCTTTCGAGCGCCTGCACATTCACCGTTTCACCGGGGGTACGAGCGAAGGTGAGAAGACGGTAGCCGTCAACGAGAGGGAGAGCCTCAACTAGCACCTGAGCATCCGTCGTGCCTCCTGCCCCGCCCAGGTCGCTCCACCGCGCACCCTCCACGTGTCGAGCCTGCACGAGCGTGTCGATTCCGCCGCCATGCGGATCCGCGTCCACAAGCGTGGCTGGGGCGCCCCGCTTCGATGCGGCGAGAGCGAGTGCGACCGCGAGGGAGGTGGCTCCCGCCCCGCCGTGCCCCGGAAGACACGCGAGGATACGGCTTTCCTCCGAGGACGCGGCGAGTGCGGAAAGGTCGCCGAGAAGTTCGGCCGACTCCGACGGCAGGGTGCGAAGAGCGCGTGCACGGTGGTCGAGAGCCCGCTTGTATTCGTGCGAGCGGGGTTCGCCTTCGCAGACGGCGATGAGAGGTAGAGCGGGGAAGGCTTCGGTGGCCTTTTCCAGGAGGGAGACCTCGCACACGACTGCGCGCACGTGCCCGCGCGGGAGGTCTGCTGCGGCGAAGTCAAAGCCTGTTGCTTGGATGAGATCGCGCACGAGAGTTTCGAGGGAGAAGTTTTCGCCGAGCCACGCGATAGCGTCATGCGAAGGCTCGTGCGGGGCAAATGGGGTTTCGCCGGCTACGCGACTCACGAAAATGGAAGCGTTGCGGCGCCCGTGTGCGACTCGAGGGAAGGCATGTGTCATGCCTCTATGTTTCGCGGCACAGAAGGTCCGTTCTAGGGCCAGCCCAATCTTGTGGAGCGGAGCGTGATGTGGAGTGCGAGCGGAGAGGCGAAATTTTTTCCCGGCGAGGGTTGCGTGGGTCACAATGAGTGTGTAGAGTGGTGGGCATCACAAAGCAAGGGAATGATTCGAAACCCACGTGCGAGTGGTCCACGTTTGGACCGGTGCGGATTCGTCGAAAGCGGATACCACACCACCAAGTGCACGCTTGATCCCGGATCGGCCCCGGGAGGCGCTCGAAAGGGCGCCTCCTTTTTGGCTCGATTCTCTCCCCCACACTCCGCTTCTCTCACGGTCATCGCCGCGCACAAGCACGAAAGAGGAACGCGCCTATGCAGGAAGCAGCGCTCATGCGCGCTAAGCAGCCCTCCGAGGGGCCGCTCAAGGCACCCTCCGTTTCCGGTGTGGAATCGGGCTGGCATATCGACCCCATAACGCTGCGCCCCGTGATCGACGACCTCGAAGCCTTCGAGCGAGAATTCGCCCACGACTATGCGCGAGAGGTGATTCGGGCCTTGTGGAGCGGTGACCCCGTGACGGCTCGCGAGCGCTGCGAAGTCATGCTCGCTGAGCGCCCGTCATCGGTGCGCTTGCGGGCGATCCTCGCCGATTGTCGCAGAGACCTCGGTGAAACCGATCAGGCGATTGCCGACTATCGCGTGCTGCTCGAAGAGTGCCGCGGCACCGCGTGGGAGTCCGTTCTCCATCAGCATCTCGGCAAAGCGCTCTTCACGGCCGGCCACTACGACCTCGCCTTGACGGCCTTCGCGCAGGCTTACGAGCTGCGCGTTTTTACGGGCGCACACCCGAGCCTCATTGACTCGAGCATGGTCGCGATGTCTCGTACCCAGCACATGCTCGAGATTCAGCACCGCGCGCGGCGGCGTCACTAACGGGGCTGCGGGAGGTTTTCGACGCTCGCTTTGGCCTCACCGCTCCTAGAGGTGCACGTCGACGATCACGGGCGCGTGATCGCTCGTCGACTTTTCCGCACGTTCGGCGAGGTCGATCATCGCCCCGGTCGTAGCCTCGTGCACGGCGGGCGAGCCGAAGAGGAAATCGATGCGCATTCCCTGCTTTTTCGCAAACTTGAGTCCCTTGTAATCCCAGTAGGTGAAGGTGCCCGGGGCATCGAGCCAGTCGCGCGTGAGGTCGGTGTAGCCGGCCTTTTCGATCGCGGCAATTGCCTCGCGTTCGGGTGCACTCACGTGGGTTTTGCCTTCGAACGCCGCGATGTCCCACACGTCGGCATCGGTCGGGGCAACGTTGAAGTCGCCAGCGAAGAGCGTCGCCGAACGCTCTCCGGAATCTTCGCCGGGACCGCTCGGAGTGAGACGCGCAGCGCCGTACTTTCGAAGAGCCTCGAGCCACGCGAGCTTGTAGGGGTAGTGCGGATGGTCGAGTTCGCGTCCGTTCGGAATATAGAGGCTCCACAGCTCGAGAGGCTTCGAATCGCGGGCGGCCTCGCCCACGACAGCGCCGATCGCACGTGCTTCCACCACGGCATCGGCTCCCTCGCCCCACGTGGGAAGGGAAGGGAGCTCGCGGCGCACCTCGCGAAGGCCCACGCGTGAGGCGATGGCCACGCCGTTCCACTGGTTCAGGCCGTGGGCGGCAACCTCGAAGCCGCGCTCGGTGAGGCCGCTGAGGTCAAGCTGCTCGGGTTTGGCTTTGATCTCCTGGAGTGCGATGACGTCGATATCGCGGCGATCAATGACCTCGAGAAGCCTCGGCATGCGCGCGCGAAGAGAGTTGATGTTCCAGGTGGCGATTCGCATGTGCCCATCCTATGGGTGCACGAAGGTTCGCGTGGATACGCTTAGGGCATGACTCTCGCGCTCGTCACCGGCTCAACCTCCGGCCTCGGCCTCGAATTTGCGTGGCAGCTCGCCGGCAGCGGTCACGACCTCGTGCTCGTGGCCCGAAATGAAGATCGCCTCGCCGCCGTCGCCGCCCAGATTGAGGCGGTGTCCGGCGTACGCGTGAACATCCTTCCGGCGGATATCTCCGTTCAGGCCGATGTTGAGCGTGTGGCGCGCCGCTTGCTTGATCCCGTGGACCCCATCGGCCTGCTCGTGAATAACACGGGGCACTCGGTGCGCGCGTCCTTTCTGGAGGGGGAAATCGAGGAGTTTCTCGAAGAGGTCGATTTTGATGTGCGCGCGACCTTAATCCTCGCGCACGCTGCGGCAACAGCAATGACGCGCAAGGGGTCCGGCGCAATCCTCAACGTGTCGTCGATGGCGGGCTTTACCGCCACAAACCTCTCGGCGGCGGCGAAGAGCTGGGTGGTCATTTTCACGGAGTATCTCGCCCAAGAACTCGAAGGGACGGGCGTGAGCGCGACCGTGCTGATTCCCGGATTTGTGCACACGGAAAGTCACCACAACGCCGCCGTCAATATGGATGGTGCGCCGCGCGTGACGTGGCTCAAGGCGCCATTCGTGGTGCAGCACGCTCTCAAGGATGTTTCGGCGGGTGAGGTTGTCTCGATTCCGTCGCTCGCCTACAACTCTGAGGCACTTGAAAAGGCAACGCCGAAGGCAATTAGGCGTGCCCTCCAAAGCGAGCCGATTGCGCAAGCGATGAACAGGGTGCGCGTCCATAAAGTTGAGCGAGCGGCCGCGCGCAGGTCGGTCGTCGATCGGTTGCTGCGCAAGCGTCGGGACTAACCTCGCCCTTTCCGTGCTCCCGCCGCAGCGGTGGGAGGAGTTGTGCCGTGGCTTCTACGGCTGGTTCACGGCGAACGTGTCGCAGGCCTTGGAGGTTCCCTCGTTGTAGCCCTTCACGAACCAGTTCCGGCGCTGCTCGGAGGAACCGTGTGTCCACGTGTCGGGCATGACCTGGCCACCCGTGACCTCGCCCTGGATGTGGTCGTCGCCCACGGCGCTTGCGGCACTGAGGGCGTCGTCAACGTCCTTGTCGGTAAGAGGCTCGAGCATCGTCGTGCCTTCGTCATCAACCGTGGTTGCCGCATGGTGCGCCCACATGCCCGCGTAGCAGTCGGCCTGAAGCTCGAGACGCACCTGATCCGAGTCGGGGCCGGTTCCCGAGCGATCGATGCGCTGCATCGTGCCGTCAAGCTTCTGGATGTGGTGCCCGTACTCATGTGCCACGACGTAGGCCTTCGCGAGTTGGCCGCTGCTCGCCCCGAAACGTGAACTGAGCTGCTCATAGAACGAGGTGTCCACGTAGATCGTGGAATCGGCGGGGCAGTAGAACGGACCCGTCGCGGAGGTCGCGGGGCCGCAGCCCGTGTTGACCGAGTCGGTGAACACCACCGCTTGTGGCTCTTGGAACTGGAACCCGGCCTCCTTGGCCTGGCTGGCCCACAGTGAGTCGGCGGATTCGACGGTTGCTTGCACGAGACAGTCGTCGTTCTCGTTCGCATCGGCACCGGTCTGGCATTCCTCGAGAACAGCTCCCTGCTGGGGCTGCTGCTGAGAGCTTGGAGCGGGGGCCTGGCCGCCACCAAGAAGCATTGACGGGTCGACGCCAAGGAAGAGCATCACGATGACGAGAACGAGCGTGCCGAGGCCGCCGCCACCGAGGGCGATCGCCCCTCCGCGGCGCATGCCACCACCGCCACCCGAACGGCGGCGGGTGTTATCGGAGCGAATCTCGGAATTGGGGTTGAAGGTCATGTCGCCAATGTACCGTTTCGCCCCGGAGTTTCCCCTGGAATTGCGGTCTACGGGAGTGAGGAATGTTTGGCGTGCTCTCGACCCTTTAGACTAGTTACGGTTCCGTAGCCTACGGTTCCGTATCCGACGCGAAAGCACCGTTTTCATGCCCACTTCCTTGCGCGAATACACAAGCCCACTTCTCGTTGAGCCGAATGGCGTTGAGCGCCTCACCGACCTCTTTGTGAACCGTGAGAGCGAGGCGCCCGGCCATATCGCGTTCCAGGTTCCAACTGGTACAGACGCCGCCGGAGCGACCACGTGGAGCGACGTGACCACCAAGGAGTTTTTCACCTCCGCACGTGCGCTTGCGCGGCACTTCATCGCCGCGGGCATCAAACCGGGTGACGCAATCTCGATCATGGGCCCCACACGCTACGAATGGGTGCTTGCCGATATCGCTGCGCTCTGGTCCGGTGCCATCGTCGTGCCGATCTACGACACGAGCGCCCCATCCCAGGTCAAGGCGATCGTGGAAGACGCGGGGATCACACGCGCCGTTGCCGGCACCGCACAACAGGCCGAGTCACTCGCGGGTGCCCTCGGCGGCGCGGATCGTGTATGGACCATGGAGCGCACCCCGGGCTACGAGTGCGTGAGCGACCTCGTGAAGCGCGAGCCGGAACCGCCCGTGAGCGACGCCGATCTCGAAAGCGCCCGCACGTCCCGCATGCTCGAGGACATTGCGACGATCGTCTATACCTCGGGGACCACGAGCGACCCGAAGGGTGTGCAGCTCACGCACGGCAATTTCGTGGCCCAACTCCAGAACATCGGCGTGTCGCACGGGGACGTGCTCAACGAGCGCGGGTCAACGATCCTCTTCCTTCCGCTTTCGCACGTGCTCGCGCGCGGCGTTCAGCTCATTTGCCTGGCGCTTGGCATGCGCGTTGCTCACCTTTCGGATACCTCGCGCATCATTCCCACGTTCACGGAAATCCAACCGACGTTCGTGATGGTGGTGCCGCGTGTGCTTGAGAAGATCCTCAACGCCGTGGCCGCGCAAGCCGATAAAAAACACGTGGGGCGCCTGTGGAAGGACGCGCGTGAGACCGCGGTGCGAATCGGCATGATCGGCGAAGGCTTCCACGAGCGCGAGCGCCCGAGACTCCCGTTGCGCCTCGCCGCGAAGCGTGCCCTTTACGAACGCCTTTTTTATCGCACGATTCGCCGCTTGCTCGGTGGAAACATCCACTACATTCTGTGCGGGGGTGCGAAACTCCACCCCTCGCTCGCGCTCGCGTTTCGCGGCTTCGGTATCCCGATCATCGAAGGGTACGGCCTCACGGAAACGACCGCTCCGATCGCCGCGAACCGCCCGGGAGACCTCACCGCGGGGAGTGTGGGCGTTCCCGTTCCCGGCACCACGATTCGCATTAGCGAAGAAGGGGAAGTGCTCGCGAAGGGCCCCGGGGTTTCGCCCGGGTACAGGAATGCTGAACACACGGCGGCGGCATATTCCGACGGTTTCTTGCGAACCGGCGATCTTGGAAGCCTCGATAGCTCCGGCCGCCTTACCCTCAGTGGCCGTTCCAAGGACGTGATCGTGACCTCTGGCGGAAAGACCATTGAGCCAGCGGGGTGGGAAGGCGCCGTCGAGCAGCACCCGAGCGTGGCCTACGCGGTCGCCGTGGGCGATGATCGCCCGTACCTTACGGCGCTGCTCATCCAGCAATCGGAAGACGACGACAATGGCGGCGACGATATCGAGATCATTGAAAATCCCAAGCTCATCGCGGAGATCCTCCCGTACCTCGAGAACGCCAACCTCGACGTGTCGCGAACGGAACGCATCAAGAAGTTTGCGCTCGTGAAGGCGAACCTCGCCGATCCGAATCTCGTGACGCCTTCGCTTAAGCTGCGTCGCACGGTCTTCCTCGAGAAGGCTAAGGCCGCGATCGAGGAGCTGTATGAAAAGGCACCGAAGCCTACGATCCACGAGATCGTGAAGCGCGAGATCGCGGAGAAAGCGTCGGAAATCAAGGCAAAAACGAGCGGCAAGGCCCACAAGGACGGCTCGTCGAACGACGAGTGAGCGCACCGGGGCACGTACACTGGGACGGTTGCGCGCACGCGCCTAGGCGCATGAGGAGGAGGGATCTGACGTGAACGTCGTTGAATGGGCGATCAGCATCATGAGTTCGATGGGGGGCATCGGCGTGATGCTTCTGCTGCTGCTCGAATGCGTGTTCCCGCCGATCCCTTCGGAGGTGATCCTCCCGCTCGCGGGCGTGACGGCCGGCACTGGCGAGCATTCGTATTGGGTGCTGCTTCTCTGGTCGGTGATCGGCTCGACCCTCGGCGCCTACATTCTCTATGGTCTCGGTCGCATCCTTGGCCCCGAACGCACGCGCACCCTCTTCATTAAGCTCCCCCTCATCAACGTCGAGGACTACGAGAAAACGAACGCCTGGGTCGATAAGCACGGCATGCAGGGCGTGTTCTTCGGGCGCTTCATCCCCGGCATCCGCTCGCTCATTTCGATCCCCGCGGGCATGTTCGCGATGAAGTTGCCCATGTTTACGCTGCTAACGGCCCTGGGAAGTGCGATCTGGAATTCCATCTTCCTTGCGTTCGGCTATTTCCTTGGCACACAGTGGCACGTGATCGAGCCCTACACGGATATCTTCTCGAAGGTCTGCTACGTGCTCGTGATTCTCGTGGTGCTCTACTTCTTCGTGAAGCTCATTCTCCGCGAGCGTCGCCGCAAGCGGCTCGGCCTGCCCGATCCCGACGACGCTGAACAGATGCGCGAACGCACGAACTCATGACCGAAAAGCGCGAGGTCGGCGTCGGCCCGTGGGAAGGCCCGTGGCCGAAGGAGCCTCATTTTGATCCGGCGCTGCTTGAGGCCGGCGACCGTCGGAACGTTCCCGACCGCTACCGGTACTGGCGCCGCGAGGCGATCATGGCGGATCTTGACGCCCATCACCGCAACGATTTGCACGTGGCGATCGAGAACATCGACCACGATTTCAATATCGGGTCGATCGTGCGCACGGCGAACGCGTTCGGAGTCGCGGCTTTTCATATCGTGGGCAAGAAACGATGGAATCGGCGCGGAGCGATGGTCACGGATCGCTACCAGCACGAATTTCATCACGCGAGCCCCGAGGAGTTCCTCGCGTGGGCCCACGCCAACGGCCGGGCGGTCGTTGCGGTCGATATAGTTCCGGGCGCCGTACCCCTCGAACACACCCGCCTTCCAGAAAACGCCGTGCTCGTGTTCGGCGAAGAGGGCGGGGGAGTGTCATCGCCGCTGCTTGAGGCCGCCGATCTCATCGTCGGCATTTCCCAGTTTGGCAGTACCCGCTCGATCAACGTGGGGCACGCCGCGGCGATCGTGATGCACACGTGGGTCACGCAGCATGTCGACGTCCCGCGCGATCTATCGCGCTAGCTTCGCCACGCTCATGTGTGGTCAGAAACGACTCTGACCTGGACAGTAGGGTGAAAAAGCAACGGCGCAGACCGCCGAACACCCGATCCATGGTTAGGAGCACACCATGAGCATTACCGTGAAAGCCCTCCAAAAGACCGGCCCGGAAGAGCCTTTCAAGGTTGTCAATATTGAACGCCGCGAGCCGCAGGGCACCGATGTTCTCATCGACATTAAGGCCGCCGGCGTGTGCCACAGCGACATTCACACGATCCGAAACGAGTGGGGTCCCGCGAAGTTCCCTCTTGCGGTAGGGCACGAAATCGCTGGCGTCGTGGAGGCCGTCGGCCCCGAAGTCACGAAATACAAGGTTGGCGACCGCGTGGGCGTCGGTTGCCTCGTGGGCTCGTGCGGCGAGTGCGAGCAATGCGAGAAGGGCTTCGAGAACAACTGCCTCAATGGCGCAATCGGCACCTATAACGCGATCGATGAAGACGGAACGGTCACGCAGGGTGGCTACTCGCAGAAGGTCACGGTGCGCGAGCGTTTCGTGTGCCGCATCCCCGATTCACTCGACTTTGATGTGGCCGCGCCCCTCCTGTGTGCAGGCATCACGACCTACTCGCCGCTGGCGACGTGGGAGGTGGGCGAAGGCCAGAAGGTCGCTGTCGCAGGTCTCGGCGGACTCGGCCACATGGGCGTCCAGATCGCCGCGGCGAAAGGCGCCGAGGTAAGCGTCATTTCTCGCTCGCGTAAGAAGGAAGAGGACGCACTCTCGCTCGGTGCGAAGGAACTTCTTGCGACCGGTGAGGACGAGAACTTCTTCGAGACCCACAAGGGCAAGTTCGACTTCATCCTCAACACGATCAGCGCAGAATTCGACCTCCCGGGCTTCATGGGGCTTCTCAAGCCGGGCGGGACAATGGTGCTCGTAGGCCTTCCTCCCGAGGGTATGCCGATCCCCACCCGTGCCCTCACGGGCGGTCGCAAAGTTCTCGCAGGCTCGAACATTGGCGGGCTCCCCGAGACGCAGGACATGCTCGACTTCTGTGGAGAGCACAACATCGGCGCGAAGATTGAGGTCCTCGGCGTGAACGACGTTGATGAGGCCTACGATCGTGTCGTCAGGGGCGACGTGCACTTCCGCTTCGTGATCGACACCTCGACGTTTGACGAAGCCGAGGTCGAAGAGGTCTGAGCCCCGCTCAGTCTTCCCCGATTTCTACGAGTCCCGATTCATAGGCGGCCACGACGATCTGCGTGCGGTCACGAAGGCCGAGTTTTTGCAGAATGTGGGACACGTGGGTTTTCACGGTGGGCTCCGCGAGAAACATCGTGGAGCCCACCTCGGCGTTCGAGAGGCCCTTGGCAACGAGGCGGGCAACTTCGCGCTCGCGGTCCGTGAGGGAGGCGATGGCCTCGGTAAGGGCGGGGTCGGTCCGACGCTGGCTGCGCGCAAACGCTCCGAAATCCTCAATCACTTTTCGCGTAATGGACGGGGCGAGAAGCGCGCCACCGCGATGGACTTTTCGCACGGCGTCGACGAGCTCATCCACCTCGGCGTCTTTCAGGAGGAAGCCGCTCGCGCCGCCCTTGAGGGCAGTAAACACGTAGTCGTCGGCGTCGAAGGTCGTGAGGATGATGGTGCGTGGTGCAGGGTCGAGGCCCGCGCGGAAAATCTCCTCCATTGCGGCGAGCCCATCGAGGTTCGGCATACGGATGTCCATGAGGATGATGTCGGGCCGGTTCTTGAGTGCAACGTCGATGGCTTCGCGTCCATCGGCGGCGGTCCCGACGACGTCGATGTCTGCTTGGGCCGCGAGGAGTGCCTCGAAGCCGGCGCGCACCATGGGCTGGTCGTCCGCGATCATGACGCGGATGGGGGAGTTCTCGCTCATGTCTTAAGCGTAGGGGAGGGGAAGCTGCCCCACGCGGATATCGGCTCATCCGGAAGTATTGTGCGCGTGAGACACGAGAGTGATGTGGACACCCCCGCTCGACCTTTACGGTTAACCCATGACAAGAACAGTGGCGGAGGAGCGTGGCACAGACGTGGTCGCGCCGTGGTCGAAAGCGCCGCTCAGAGCGCATGCGAAGCAACTGGGCCGCGACTTTCTCTACGTGTTTCCGAGCCTCGTTCTTGGACTTCTCGTGGGGGGCGCGCTTTTTGCACTTGGCTTTCTCAGCCTCTTTGCGCTTGCCTTCCTCCTCATTGGTCTTCTGTTCTTGCCGGGCATCCTGCTTGCGGGCGGCTTCGCCGCTGACCTCACGAGAACTCGCGCCAACGTGTGGAGAGGCGACAAGAAGCTCCAGCCACGGACAAAAATCCCCGAGTTTCACTCGTTCGCCGACTATTTTCGGCTCCTTGGGAACCTACGGCTTTGGCTCGACTATCTCAGCGAGGCGCTTGTACTGAACTCCGTGCGCGTGGGCACCGCCGTAGTCCTCGGCGCCCAAGTGCTCTTTGCCCTGTTGTGCGGTCTTCTCTTCCCGTTCGTGACGCTCATCGATCTTTCATACGAATCGGGGATTACCGCTCCCATCGTCCGAGGCCTTGGCCCGAGCGTTGATCTCGAGCCTTATGCGGTGACGCTCTCCGTCATTGATTCAGCAATCTACGCACTCGTGGGGCTCGTGCTCCTCGCTCTGCTGCCGTTCACCCTCCACCTCGCCGCACGTATCGAGAACACCCTCGCGCGCGAGATTCTCGAGGGTGACTCGTTTGCGACAATCAGCTTCAAAGGATGGGCGACCGCGGTGATCGCGGTCATCGCGCCGATCCACATCACCATCTCGGGTGACGGTGCCCTGTGGGATCGCGTCGCGCCGCGCTATCTCGCGTTCGGGCTGTTCACGATCCCCGTCACCGGGCTGTTCTTCGGTTTGCTCATGCTTTCCTGGGGGCTCGCGTTTGTTCTGCTCGTGCGACGGCCGAGGTTCGGAGCCATATTCACATGCGCACCATTTCTCGGCACCTATGGCACCTCCCTCGTTCTCGCGACCGTGTTTGCCGGTGACCGGGTGCTGATGCCCGGCTCGGAGGTGCCGCTCTTGCTCGGCGGGCTCGCCCTCTTCACCTTGAGCCTCCACCGGAACATCAAACGAAGCACGGCGTTATTTGCGGCGCTGAGCGTGATCGCGCTAATAGGAACGATCGTTCGGTGTGTGTGGCTGTATCAGCAGCCCTCACCCCCCGCGGACTTCCTCCAATGGAGCCTGTTCGTTTTGGGATTCACGATCGTGTTGTGGATCGTCTCCGCAGCGCTCGGATACGGCTTTCGCTGGCTCGCCGATTCCGCGCGCGTCGCCTCGCGTGAACGGTCTGCGCGCCGCGAAGCCGAAGAGCGCCAGGAACGCGCCTTCGCCGAAAGCGCCGAGCTCGCCGAACGTGCCCGCATCGCGCGCGAAATGCACGATGTCGTCGCCCATTCGATGTCGGTCATCAGCGTCCAAGCACAAACCGCGCCCTACCGCCTCACGCAATCAGAGCTCGACGACGCCACACGTGCCGAATTCGCCTCGATCGCCGTGACTTCTCGCAACGCCCTTCGAGAAATGCGCGCGCTCCTCACCATGCTGCGCGGAACGGAGCCCGAAGAAGGCGCCACGAGAGCCCCGCAACCCGAGCTCAAGGACCTGCCCGCGCTCGTGGAACGCTCGCGCGAGACTGGCGCCCACGTGAGTCTCAGCGTGCCGAAAACGGGGATCCCCCAGGTGCCGGCCACCGTCGGACTTGCCCTCTATCGCGCCGCCCAAGAGGGCCTCGCCAACGCGCTCAGGCACGCGCCCGGAAGCGACATTCACATCACGCTTATGACGAGTGAACATGTCACCGGCATCGACGTCATCAATACCGCACCGCCCGAGGACTTCGAACCCGCTCCAGGCTCCGGCATGGGACTGCGGGGCGTGCGCGAAAGAGCCCACGCGCTCGGTGGAACCGTGAACGCCGGGGCGCTTTCCGACGGTTCCTACAGCCTCATCGTGCGGATTCCTCACGCCGACCAGTAAACAGCCGTCGGACCGCTCGCACCCCACCGAGCATTCGTGTGGCCCGGATCTCATGATTCTCGCGGAAGCGGGCCCATCCTCGGGGCGTCCCGTGCGACGTGTGGAAGAATGAAAGGGCAAACGCAACGTGGATCTGCGCGGTACACGGGTGCCCGCGATCCCCACTCGAAGGAGCACACATGCCTGTTGCAACCCCGGAACAGTTCAACGAAATGATCGACCGCGCGAAGGAAGGCAAGTTCGCCTATCCCGCGATCAACGTATCGAGCTCGCAGACCGCGATCGCCGCACTCCAGGGCTTCGTCGAAGCCGAGTCGGACGGCATCATCCAGGTCTCCGTGGGCGGCGCTGAGTACCTCTCCGGCTCGACCGTCAAGAACCGCGTTCGCGGCTCGGTTGCCCTCGCAAAGTTCATCCACGAGGTTGCTGAGGACTACAACGTCACGGTTGGCGTTCACACCGACCACTGCGCGAAGCAGAACCTCGAGAGCTGGGTTGAGCCGCTCATCGAGTGGGACCTCAACGAGCGCGTTAACAAGGGCCTGAACCCCCTGTTTACCTCGCACATGTGGGACGGCTCGGCCGTTCCGGTCGACGAAAACCTCGAGATCGCGAAGCGTCTCCTCGAGAAGACCGTTGAGGCAAAGAAGGTCCTCGAGATCGAGGTCGGCGTCGTGGGTGGCGAGGAAGACGGCTACTCGGCAGATGTCGACGAGTCGAAGCTCTTCTCGACCCCCGAAGACGGCCTCAAGACCGCCGAGGCTCTCGGCCTTGGCGAGAACGGTCGCTACATCACCGCTCTGACCTTCGGCAACGTGCACGGCGTGTACAAGCCGGGCAACGTTCGCCTGACTCCGTCGATCCTCCTCGACATCCAGAAGGCCGTTGGCGAGAAGTACGGCAAGGACATGCCGTTCGACCTCGTGATGCACGGTGGCTCGGGCTCGACCCTCGAAGAGATCCAGGAAGCTGTGGACAACGGTGTCATCAAGATGAACGTCGACACCGATACCCAGTACGCGTTCTCGCGTCCCGTTGCGGGCCACATGCTCGAGAACTACGAAGGCGTCCTCAAGATCGACGGCGAGGTCGGCAACAAGAAGATGTACGACCCGCGCTCGTGGGGCAAGAAGGCTGAGGCCGGTATGGCGAAGCGCGTCGTTGAGGCGTGCGAGAACCTCCGCTCGGCAGGCCACAAGATGTGATCGTCGCCTGACGTCAACGAAGCGCCCCTTCCCGGGAAATCGGGGAGGGGCGCTTCATACGTTCCTCAGGGTTTTAGCCGACGCTCCCCGGATCATCGCCGGCGCTTGAATGGTTGAGGTCGGGGCCGATCGTGAACCACTCGCCGCTCACGCCGTGTATGCACGTGATCGATTTGTCGTCGTCGTTTGCGGTGCATGCGATCCCGCCATAGCGCACAGCGGTGCCCACCTCGAGGGTTTTCACGGAGTTGACGTCAATGCGGTACGAGTTTTGAACCTCGGGAACCTCGTCGTTACTCGAGACTTCCCCACCGCTGATGTTGTAGCTGAAGCTCGCGACGGGATCGGGATCGCCCACGCGTTCACAGTCTGCTGAGGGTTCGTTGAAATGGTCATTCGGATACATCGTGCACAGGATGCCGTGACCGTTGGTGAAGGCGAAGGAGGGCTCTCCCTCCATCGCGCTCGACACATCGGTCATGTCTTCCGCCGATACCGAGACCGCGTCAAAGGTGACGGGAACGCCATCCGTACCCATAGCGAACGTCGATTCGAGGACCTCGCACTGCATGAGGGCGAACTCTTTCGAGGACGGCCCGAGGCTGATCTCTTTGCAAGCAGGGTTGCCGTTGAGGGTGATGGTGGAGGAAGCCTGGCACGCGTCGTCTCCGTTTTCGCGCGCGTTCCACTCGTACTCATCGGAATTACCCCATCTGCCGCATAGACGTGCGTGGTTGTCTTCGCTCGGGGAGTGTGCATTGAGCTCTTCGAGAGTGTCGGCGCGGCCGGTGCGGACGACCTTCGTCCCGTCGTCATTGAGGCTCCAGCGGGAGAAAGCGGTATATGGATCGCTTTCGCCGCCGAGGATGATTGGCGGTCGACCGTCGGGATAAAAATTTCGAGGATCGGGGGACTTCTCCTTCATGAGGATTTCACCGCCCTCGGTGCTCACGATCTCAAATCGCTCGAATCCCTTGGAGTCGCCGGCCGTCGTGCTGTAACGCTCCCGGTAGTTTGCAGACGAGAGCGCGCCGAGCTGGGTGACCTCACCATCGACGATGCCGAGCGCAAGATACCCCTGTTCGTATGTTTGATCTGCGGCAGGAAAGGCGCATTCGAAGCTGACGATCGCGATCTCCTGGGCCGGATCGCCAAGTTTCACGAACAGAGGTTTTTCGGTATTCCCGGGAACGAAGACATCGTATGTTTCTTCGTCGACGTCATAGGGGTAATAGATCTCGACATCAACCGTGCCGTTACCGTTCTTGACCCTGAGAGTCTCCGGCTCATCCATGTGGGGGCAGCGATCAAAGTTCGCGATGGTCGTGTTTTCGAAGTCGACCGTTGAAAGCGTGGAAGCGGAATCGGGAGGTGCGGAGCTAGAGCCCTTCCCAGGCGGCGAGTGCTGCGAAAGCGCGCCGCACGCGGGAAGCACCGCGAGCATGAACGCTGCAGCAAGGGCGAGCAGAGGGCGGGCGGCGGCGGTAGAGCGGGGCACGTCGGGCCTCCTTTGGTGCAGTTATGCCCTCGATGGTACAGCCGAGAGCGGCCGCTAGGGGCCCGGGTTCGCGAGTACGCGAAAAATCAGATCACGCGCGTATCGCCCGTCGAGATGATCTCCTTGCCGAAGGGGAAGCACGTGATGGGGATGAGCTTGATATTGGCCCAGGCGAGCGGGAGGCCGATGATCGTCACAGCCTGCGCGAGCGCGGTCACGACATGGCCCGCAGCGAGCCACAGGCCCGCGATGAGGAACCACACGATGTTGCCGAAGGTTCCGACCGCGCCAAGGGGCCGCACCTGCACGGCTTCGCGACCGAACGGGAAGATCACGTAGTTCGCGATGCGGAAGCTCGCCACGCCAAACGGAATCGTGACGATGAAGATGCACGCGATGATGCCCGCGAGGATGTACCCGAGCCACAGCCAAAGCCCGGCGGTAAGAACCCAAATGATGTTGAGAATGACGTTGATGATGGTGCGCATACCACCAACGTACTCCCCGAAACGAAAGAGTGCGAGGGCCGTCCGGGCCAGCGCGCTACGGCATTAGCGAGCGCCGTCCGTGGCATCGAGCGCAACCCACGGATCCGGCTCGTGAGTGAAACGATTGCGAAGGTCGCGGCGCACGATTTCAATACTCCACATCCAGATGATGTGGCCGAAGAACTCGCTCACGTGCTCCTGCCACGGCTGATCCCACGGCGCGGGCACCGTGCCGAGCGCAGGCATGAGCAGAACGTGGAAAACGACGTGGATGACGATGCCGAATGCTGCACCCTGCCACAAAGTGATCTTGGGGAAACGCTCAGCAACAACGCAGTAGAGAACCGCGAAAAAGATCGCAAAGCTGAAGTGGACGATGAAGCTCATGATTGGCAGGCCGTTGCCATTGAAATGAACGAGCGTGTGGGTGAAGTCCTCGCCGAATCCCAGTTGTTGTAGGAGCTGCTGCGGCGGGTTGGTGGCGTTGCGCTCGGGTGTGCGTGGTGGGAACGGCACCTCCCAGCCAAACTTCACGATTGCGGAGAACAAGCCGCCGATGAGGCCCACGAGGAGGGCGGTCGCGTAGCGGCGGCGAGAAGGATCGGTGGTCGAAGGAAGTGCCATGATTGCCTTTCGAATGTGGCCCGACGGTTGCCAGGCCACCGTCGGACTCAAAGGCGCACCCTGGGCGCGCGCCTTTTACACTAGCCACCCATGCACCCGGTAGGGAGGTCGAAAGTCCGCACGCCGTGAACCTCCGAGGATCAGGCGCGGACGCGGTTTCACAATGTGAGGGAAGCGCCCTTTGTCCTCGCATCGGGAGCCCGCGCGACTAGACTAGATCCGTTTTCAACGATCCGGAGGGCGAGGAAGGCGGAGCACGCGTGTCACAGTCGCAAGGCCTCTTGAGGGGAACGCCGTGGAAGGCAATTGTGCTCTTCTCGGTGCCGCTTTTGATCGGCAACGTCGTGCAGCAGCTCTACCAGTTCGTCGATGCCATGGTTGTGGGGCGCCACCTCGGCGTACTCGCACTCGCCTCGGTGGGCGCGAGCATGAGTCTCCTGTTTCTCATCACGGGCTTCGCGTGGGGCATGACAAGCGGCTTCGCGATTCCCGTTGCGCAGGCTTTTGGTGCGGATGACGTGAAAGGACTGCGACGCTCGGTTGCGGCCGGCGCCATCCTCTCTGCGCTTTCGAGCCTCGTGATGACTCTCGTGGGCACGATCTTCATTCGCCCGCTGCTCCAGATCATGCAGACTCCGCCCGAGCTTATGGACGATGCCGTAACGTTCGGGTTCTGGAGCTTCCTGTTCATGTTCACGCTCGTGTTCTTCAACTTTCTCGCGGCCATCATCCGCGCCGTGGGCGATTCACGCACCCCTCTCGTGTTTCTCGCGATCGCGTGCCTCCTCAACGTTGTTCTCGTCATTGTGTTCGTTGCGGTGCTCGAATGGGGAATCGCCGGCGCCGCCTTCGCCACGGCAGTCTCGCAGCTCGCGTCGGTGCTCCTGTGCGTGCTGTGGGTGCGCGCGCGCATTCCCGTGCTGCACATGAGCCTCGACGACTGGAAAGTCACGATGCCCGAGCTGCGCGAGCACCTCAACTTGGGCCTCCCGCTCGGCTTCCAGACCTCGGTGATCGCGATCGGCACGATCGCCGTTCAGGTGCGCCTGAATGACCTCGGCCCCGATGCTGTCGCCGCCTTTACGGCCGCCGGCCGGGTTGACGGTATCGCCGTCACCTTCCTTGCCTCGCTCGGTCTCGCAACCTCCACATTTGTGGCGCAGAACTATGGCGCGCGTCAGATAGAACGCGTCAAGCATGGCGTACGCCAAGCGCTCGTCGTGAGCGTGAGCGTGTCGATCGCGATCGGCCTCGCCCTCTTCCTGCTCGGCGGCGTGTTCGTGGAGCTCTTCATTGGAAGCGAGCAGCCGGTCGTGCTCAGCCTTGCGCACGACGCTCTCAAGATCTACTCGGTGGCCTACTGGACTCTCGGCATCCTGTTCGTTGTGCGCGGTTCGCTGCAGGGCCTTGGCCACATGAAGCCGCCGTTCTATTCGGGTATCGCCGAGCTTGTGATGCGCGTGTTCACCGCCGTGGTTCTCGGTGCCGCCTTCGGGTTCATCGGAGTCGCGTGGGGCGCTCCGCTCGCCTGGGTGGGATCGATTGCGCTTCTCATTCCTTCGTACATCGTGATCAGCCGCAAGCTCGAAGAGCGCACCTACCGTCAGGGCCCGCGCACTGAGGAGATCGAGGTTCTCTCCGCTCCTTTCCTCGCGGAGAAAGGCGTTGTTGCCGATCCCACGATCCTGCAGGGCGAGAGCTTCGAAGACGTGCGCACCGGTGCGATCCCGATCGTGCGCGACCGCGGTGAAACCGGGCAGTTTCCCGCGCTCGACGAAGCCGAGCTTTTCGATGCGGGGGAGCATCCATCCGAAGATTCGGAGAGTGAACAGCGGTAAAATCCCAGGTGTCGCGGGAGTGAGTGTTTACCAGGTTTTATGGTGCATACTTGCTGTGCCCCGGGCGGGGAGAGGACCCGCCACCGAGCAGAAAGGTTACCGTGTCCGCCAAACGCCGCACACTGACACCGCTCGTTGAAATTATCGACGAGATGCTCCTGATTTCCCGCCGCATCCAGGCGCTTACCGTTGACATCCCGGGCATGCGGGGACTTTCAACGGTTGAGGCGATGATCCTTCGACATATCGGGCGCACCCCGGGCATTACACCGGGGAAGGTCGCTGAGGACATCATTCTGCGCCCCTCGAATGCGAGCGCAGCGATTCGTGACCTCGAGGTCAATGGGCTCGTGGGGCGCGTGCCCGACATGGTTGACCGGCGCTCCAACCACCTTTTCATTACGGAAAAGGGCGAGCAGGCGGTCGCGGCCATGCACAAAGCCTGGGAAGAGTACTACTCGGGAGCCCTCGCCCCGGATGATCTCGAAGAAGCCCGCGCGGTCGTGCGCGCCATGGGCGAGCGGGTTCGTGCCTCGATGATGGGTGACGACCCAGAAAGTGATGCCGACTAGCGCGAGCGAGGCCCGCGGGCGTTGCCCATGACCTGCCGTAAAGCGGGAAGGACGTCGGCGAGGAACACTCCCGCCATGACGAAACCGATGACCTGAAGCATGATCGTGAAGGGGCCCATACCTCGGCCAAAGCCCGTGACCACACCGATCACGAGCGCGCCCGCCGTCATGAGCGTCCAGAAAGTCTTTGTCCGTTTGAAGGCCGCGTCGTAAGCGTTCGCGGGGAAGCGGAGCGCGTTGATAAGTGCCCATGCCTCGATCGCCACGAAAATGACGGCGAGGGCAAGGGACAGGTAATACGCGATGGTGTAGGTAATCACGGCTTCCTCTTACGGTCGGGATCGGTGCGATCGGTGATGAGAAGTTCAAGTGCTTCCGTTGAGGCGGGTGGCTCAACGGCCTTCATCTCGCGCGTGATGGGGCGCGGACCCACGATGTCGGAGTCGGCGACGACGATGAGGGAGGGCAAGAAACGGCGGGCGTCCGAACTGGGCAGGCCGGTCGCTTCGAGGAGATCAACCGCGAGGGCGCGCAGCTGAATCACGAGCGAGATGCCTTCGAAATGGCCGAGGCGTCCGACGGTTCCCTCCGCCGTCGCAAGCAGAGTTTCGGGAGTGAGGTGCGCACAAAAGAGGCGAAGTTTGCGCCTCGCCTGAGTGAAGTCAGCTTCCGTGTCGACCCCGGCCTGAATTTCGTCGATCGCGTTGACCGCCGCTGTGAGAGCTTCGGCAAGGTTCGGGAAGGTGTGGGGCTGCGTGACGCGCAAGAATTCGACTTCGCGCCGCGCGATGACGCGGGCGTTGCGCATGGCGCGGTCGCTGCCCACGAGGAGGTGCTGGACCCGGTTCACGTGCTTGTGGTGGCGGTGGAGCGTGGGGGAGTAGCTCGTGAGTTCGTTCGCGGTGTCGTTGGCAAGGGCCCACGCGTCCGTGTGCCGCTGGGAAGTGTTGCGGATTTGGGTAAGGGCTTTCGTCGCGAGTCGTGAATCGCCCTTCAACGCGGCCTCGCTCAGTTTCGTGAGTGCGTTCCTGAGTTCCTCGAAGAACTTGTCGGCAGCTTTTCGCTGCTCGTGGCGCGGGTCCCGGGAAAAAGCGATGTGCACGAGCAGGCCGAGGGAAATGCCCGTGATCGCGTCGAGGGCCCTGCCCTGGGGCGTCATCGTGGGAGTTTGCGGCAGGAGCAGCACGATCATGGACTGGATGCCCACCTGGATCGAAAAAATGACGCTCGCTTTAATGAATCGCGCAAGCATGAGCGAAACGAAAAGCGTGACGAACAGCTGCCAGGTTCCGGAGCCGATGAGCAGGCGCGCGATCTCCCCGAGGATGATTCCCGTAAAAACGCCCGTGCTCATGTCGATGCTTTTACGGATCTTCGTTTCGAGCGTGAGGCCGATGATGAGGAAGGCGGTAATACCCGAGTAGAACGGGGCGGGGTGGCCCCACAGGTGCTTGGAGAGCCAGTAGGCCGCCGCGGCCGTGAAGGCAGCGAGCAGAATTTGCCAGGCGCCATCGCTCGCGCGGGAAGCACCCGCGTGTAGCCAGTCGTTGAGCTTCGGGCTTTTCACGCCGCGGGCCTCCTCGCGGGCGCCACAGGTTCGTGAAGGCGCAGCTCGAGAAGCTTATCGATCTCAAACCATTCGCCGTCGCGACCCCCGCGCCCCACGATGAGGGGCGCGCTCTTTGGCTCGAGCGTGGCGCCCTTGAATCGGGTCATGAGGTCGCCCGGTGCAGAAAGGATGTAGTAGTGCCCCTCGGTATCGATGCCGACCGTACGATCGGACTTCAAATACCAGCCGACGTGAGTGGTTTTCACGGGCCGAGAGCCCCGGTAGGGAAGGGCGCGTAGGGGGTGCGGGTCAATCCCTGCTGCGCGAAAGCGCGCGATTCCCTCAAGAATGATCGCGGTGGCCTTCTCGTGTTCCTCGCGTTCAGCGCGGCGAAGATTGCGCTCTTGGACCTCGAAGATCTCCGTTTTGCGGGACTTCCACTCCTCGTCCACGTGGGGACTCCTCCTGACTATCGGCGAAGCTGGGCCGCTTTCGGCCTCTCACCATGGTCGCGCTCGGTCACGACCGTGACCTGTGAAGCGTCAAGTTTCACACTCGCCTCGCCGACCTCAAAGGCGACGATGAGCGCCGCATCGTGCGGCACGGTGCGCTTAAGAACGGCGAGTGCCACCGGGCCTTCGTCGGCATGGAGCGCACTCGAGGTAAGCGTTCCCACCTTCTTTGTGCCGAAGAATACCTCCGCACCCACGGGGGCGGGCATGTCCTGGGAGCCATCGAGGTGGAGGCGCACGAGGCGCCGAGGCGGTTGGCCGAGATTGAGTACCTTCGCGACCGTTTCTTGGCCACGATAGCAGCCCTTATTCGTGTGAACGGCGGTGCGCAGAAGGTCGAGTTCGTGGGGGATGGTCTTTTCGTCGACTTCTCTCACGAGGCGCGGCCGGTGGTTGACGATACGCACGGCCTCTGCCGCCCACAGGCCCGCAAAAAATTCGGGCTTACGCCAGGGCGCCCCGGGGGTGCGAAGCTCGGCGTCGCTCACGAGCGTGAGGTGCCATGGCTCGGGGAAATCGGGGTCGGGGCCGTAGGCAACGCCGCCCGGGGCGACCTCGGGCCACGCTTGGACCCACGTGGCAGTCGGCGTGGGGGACTCCTCACCGAACACCGTGGCGAGCGGGGCGCATGAGCCGAGCACGTGAAGGTCGTCGCGCTCGACAAGCTCGATGCGATTCGCGAACGTCATGAGGGCGAGGTAGTCATGAAGACGCTCGCGCGTGCCGGGGTCGGTGATGAGGAAGAAGGATTCGGGGCCGGTCGCCACTTGAAAGAGGGATTCGACGCGCCCCTGGGGGCTCAGCACGCACGCCTCGAAGGAGTCGCCCTCGGTGCGATCCGTGAACACTTGAGAGGTGACGGTCGTGAGCCAGGTTGCGCGGTCGTCTCCCCGCACCTCGAGGACCTCGAGGTGGCCGAGGTCGACGACGGCCGTGCCAGCAACGAGGCGTCGCTGCTCGCGCAGGGGCGCGCCGTAGTGCGCGGGAACCGCCGCGTCTGGGCCGGATTCCTCGTGGATCGCGCGGTGGGTGATCAGTGGTGCGGGACTCACGCCTCCTTCACGTCCTCGTCAGCGGCACGGTTGAGCTCGACCGAGAGATAGGGGCGCAGATTCGAGAGAGACGAGCCGACTTCCTGAAGCCACATGAGCCGCCCACCCACGAGCCCGAACATGCGGGCCCCGTGCGAGTCGCCGCTGCCCGCAGCACTGCTTGACGTGGCAAGATCCTGGGTCGCGAGCTGGATTCGTGGACCGCGCACTTCGCCTGCCCAGTGCTCGGCGGGCGCCTCACCGAAGGCGCTCGAACGCTCCATGGTGAGGCTCACGCCGTGAGAGAGGTAGCTTTCGGGACTACCCGGCTTCGCGTTCTTCGCCGCCTCTTCATCCTGGCCCGGAAGCACGCCGGTTGTGCGCCACGTGCCTTTTTCCTCGAGAAGGAGCTCGCGCACGATGTCGGCCTCGCCGCTTTGCTGGGTGGCGTCGGACCCTTCCTCGCCCTTTTCGTAAAACGCCGATGTTGGTGGTTCAGGCGCGGGCGAGTCCAGGACCCACGTGCGCATGACCCAGGTAAGCCCACCCGAAGAATCCGGCGTCACGGTGAGGCGCTGCTCGATCGCGCGGCCGACCTCCTCGCCGTCTTCCCCCTTGAGTTGCACGGCACCCGTGCCTTCCCACGCCCCTACGAGCCACGCGAGTGGGTAGAGCGACGGGTCGAGATTCTCATCGATGACGATGGGCACGAAAACTCCCTTGTGAATAGTGGTGAATGAACGTCTCTTTAACGTGGGGCATGATACGTGTATTCCCCCTGAAGGACGGTGCTCAGGCGGCCGGGATGACCGTAAGCCCGAGGTCCGCGGGAACGTAGCTGAGGGCAACCTCGAGGAACAAAAGCGCGAGGATACCCGTGAGGGCGATCGGCGAGATCGCGACTGCGAGCGACTCGCGCGGATCAGCTGCGCCAATCACTCGCGACAGAAGGAAGAACACGAACAGCGAGGCCGTGCACAGAACCGCGCCGGCGAGGGTCGACATCGCGATGATCAACGGCGAGTACCCGAGGGCCCAGGCGAGGAGCCCGGAAGTGGCCGCGCCAATCACGATTGCGCAGCTCACGCGCGCGGCGGAGGGGAGTGGAAGGGCAAGGCACAGGGTTCCGAGCGCAAGGCCCATGGTCATCGCAAGGAGGAATCCGACGGTTGCCGGCCCGTTCGCCGAGGCGAGTGCCCAGCCTTTCAGCCAGGTCACGGTGAGGGTAGTGATGAGGGCGCCGCTTGCCGTTCCGGAAATCGACAGCGTGAGCCGCGAGCGTTCGCGGCGCAGCATTTCGTGAGCAAAACTCAAAAACAGCGCGATGGCGATCACGATGACGAGCTTGGTGGTGAGACCGGTCGTGCCGAGCGCGAGTGCGAGGCCGAGCGAACCAAGACCGGCAAGTGCCATGATGATGCCGCTTCCCATGCGGCTTGGAAGCTCGAGAAGGTGCGGCCAGCTCACGCACAGGAGAACCACGAACATTCCCAATATTCCCGCGAGGACTTCTTCGCTGAGTGCGGGAAGGGACATGGCTGCGGCGAGCGCGAGTGCACACGCGCCCGTGAGGGGTGCCCGCTCACTCGGTGTCATACATCAACCAATCGTTTTATGGGTTATGCCTCAAGGAAGTCTACGGGGCTGCCCTCGCGAAACGCACGCGGGAGGGGCGTACTACACTTGGGGAGGCCCTGAGCTGTCGTTTCGAGGAGAGTAACCCCGTGGCACGCGAACAGTCCCCGATCCTCGCGGCAGGCGCGCTCGTCTGGCGTGAAAAACGCGGGAAACTGCAGGTTCTTCTCGTGCACCGCCCCAAATATGATGACTGGTCGATCCCGAAGGGGAAGCTCGAGCCGGGTGAATCGTTTGTTGCCGCGGCAGTGCGTGAGGTGGAAGAGGAGACCGGGTATCGGATTCGCCTCGATCGCCCCCTTCCGACGGTTGACTACCGCACGCACGGCCGACCGAAAACAGTGCACTACTGGGCGGCGCGAGTGCGCGCCCAGACCGGCCCGGGTCCCAAAAATCCCAAAGAAATCGACAGGGTCGAATGGGTCGCAGTCTCGAAGGCGCGTGAGATTCTTACGAGAAAATCTGATCGGGACTTGCTCAAGCGCGTGCTCGATTTTGCCGATCATGGCGAGCTCAGCACGACGCCGGTCATCGTGCAGCGGCATGCGGCTGCGCAGTCTCGTGCGAAGTGGCGAAAAGGCGACGAGAAAACCCGACCCTTGCGGCGCAAGGGTCGCAAGCAGGCCGCAGCGCTTCCGCCGCTCCTAGGGGCCTACGCTCCAAAGAGCGTTGTCACGTCGCCCTGGCGTCGCTGCCTCGAGACCATCGAGCCGTTCGCGCTCGAAGGAGGGATTGACATCGTCGAGAAGCCGGAGCTCACCGAGCATGCGCACGCGAAGCGGCCTGCGCGAGCGGCCGCGGTTATGGAGCGCGCGATTGCCGAAGCCGCACGCACGGTCGTGTGTACGCATAGGCCGGTGCTGCCCACGGTCATCGCCGCGGCGAAAAATGCGTGTACGAAAGAGGTTCGGGGAAAGTTGCCGCGGGAGAATCCTTACCTCGCTCCGGGCGAAATGCTCGTTCTTCACACGACTGATCGTGGCCGAATAGTGGATGTCGAGAGGCACCTTCCCAATATTGGATAGAGGCCGTGAAGGCAACGAAGGTTGTGAGGGTCATGAGAGTTGCGAAGTCTGGGATGTGTGGCACATCGCAATGTGACACGAACGCCCGAATGGGTCTCTGAACTGGCAAAACGATCGTTAGATGTCAGGAATCTCAGAAATTCCGACATGAGTTCACCATTTGTTCACCTGGGAATACTCGCGGCGTCACTTCTGGCTTCTACCTTCGATGTGTCCACTTACGACCCGTATCCCAGGCTCGAAGAGCCTCGAAAGGACACTCGTGAACCTCAAGAAGAAGTTCGTTTCCGCAACCGCCCTCGGCCTCGCCGGCGCCTTCGCTCTCGCGGCGTGCGGTGGCGAATCCACCGAAAACGGCACCGATACTAAGGGTGGCGACAAGGGCGCATCGAACGCTCCCGCTGATCTCTCGGGCACCCTTAACGGTGCCGGCGCTTCCTCGATGGAGGATGCCCAGGGCGCCTTCATCGGTGGCTTCATGGCTCAGAACTCGGGCGCAACGGTGACTTACGACGGCGTTGGCTCGGGCAAGGGCCGCGAGCAGTTCCTCGCTGCCGCTACCAACTTCGCTGGCTCGGACGCCTACCTCAAGAGCGAAGAGGTCGAGGCTTCGAAGGATCGCTGCTTCGGTGGTGAGGCCTTCGACATCCCCGTTTACATCTCCCCGATCGCTGTCGTCTACAACCTCGAGGGCGTTGACGACCTTCAGCTTTCGCCCGATACCCTCGCGAAGATCTTCGCGGGCGACATCAAGAAGTGGAACGACGAGGCCATCAAGGCTGACAACCCCGATGTTGAACTCCCCGACACGGACATCGTTCCGGTCCACCGCTCGGACAAGTCGGGCACGACCGAGAACTTCACCGAGTACCTCGCCGCTGCTGCTCCCGAGTCGTGGAAGCACGGCGCCATCGAGACCTGGTTCGACAACGGCGGCCAGTCGGGCGAGAAGACCTCGGGTCTCGTCAACACCGTTCAGGGTGGCAACGGCACGATCGGCTACGCCGACGCGTCGAAGGCCGGCAACCTCGGCACCGCCAAGATCAAGGTTGGCGAAGAGTACGTCGCCTACAGCGCCGATGCTGCTGCCAAGGCCGTTGAGGTTTCGCCCAAGGCTGAGGGCCGCGGCGAAAACGACATCGCTCTCGACCTCGCTCGCGACACGACCGAGTCGGGCTCGTACCCGATCGTCCTCGTGTCCTACATGGTCATGTGCGACACCTACGAGAAGAAGGAAGATGCCGACCTCGTGAAGGCTTACGCTTCCTACGTGATCTCGGAGCAGGGCCAGAACGACGCGGCTAAGGCTGCCGGCTCGGCCCCCCTCTCGGAGAAGCTCCGTGAGGACGCGCAGAAGTCGATCGACGCGATCAAGGCTAAGTGACCTGCACTTGACGCCTGAGGCGTAACGGTGCGCCGCCGAGCCCACCAGGTTCGGCGGCGCACTCTTGTTTGAAAATCTTTTCATCCCCTACTGTCAGGAGCGTGCGCGTGAGCACAGCGGCTGCCGAAAACAGCACTCCCGCCAAGGGCGCCCCCCAGCCTCCGGGCAACGAGAAAAGCGAGAGCTTCAAGAGCTCCGGCGCGCGTCCCGGTGACGCGATCTTCTCGTCGCTGAGTGTTGGCTCTGGCCTCATTATCTTTGCCGTGCTCGCGGCAATCTTCATCTTCCTTCTTATTCAATCGCTGCCGGCGATTGAAAACTGGAATGCGATCCCCACCAATAGCGGGAAGCAGAACCTCTTCGAGTTCGTGGGCCCGCTGGTCTATGGCACGGTTCTCGCTTCGCTTCTCGCGCTCTTTATTGCGGCGCCCATCGCCATCGGCATCGCCCTCTTTATTTCGCACTACGCGCCGCGCAAACTCGCGACCCCCATCGGCTATGTGATCGACCTTCTTGCAGCCGTGCCTTCGGTGGTGTTCGGTCTTTGGGGCGGTGTGTGGCTCGTGCCGCTCATGCAGCCGCTCTACACTTTCCTTAACACAAGTCCCCTTACGTCGTGGATTCCGCTCTTCCAGGGCAACCCGCATGCTCCCATGCGCAACGTCATGACCGCCGCGATCGTGCTCGCGGTCATGATCCTTCCCATCATCACCGCCGTGAGCCGCGAGGTCTTCCTCCAGGCGCCCGGTGCGCAGGAAGAAGCCGCGATCGGTCTTGGCGCCACCAAGTGGGAGATGGTGCGGATGGTCGTGCTTCCCTTTGGTCGTAGCGGTGTCGTTTCAGCCTGCATGCTCGGCCTTGGTCGTGCTCTCGGTGAAACGATGGCGGTCCTCATGGTGCTGAGCCCCGGCTACACCTACTCGCTGCACCTCCTTGAGGTGGGCAGGCACATGACAATCGCGTCGTACATCGCCTCGCAGAACGCGGAGTCGACCGGTATTGACATGTCGAAGCTCATTTTCGCGGGCCTCGTCCTGTTCCTCATCACGTTCGTCATCAACGCGCTTGCCCGCTGGATCGTGGCAGCTAGCGCACGAAAGAAGTAGGGGGATCAGCAATGAGTGAAGCATCCGCAACCCTCAACACCACCAACCCCGGCCCCCGCGGCTCGGAACCTGAGCGCAACGGCATCATGAACTCTGGCGAGCGTCGCCTGCCGTGGTGGCACATGATCCTCACGGGAGTCATTGCCTTCGTCGTCGTAGCGGTTCTTCTGCTCGCGACCGGCGCGTTCACGCTGCCCGCGATCCTCGTTCTCGGCTTTTTCGCCCACCTCGTGATCGGCTATCTCTATTCCCGCGTGCGCGAAGGCGAGCGTTGGGCCAAGGATCGCCTCATGACGCTCATCCTTGTCGGTGCCTTCGCCACGGCGATGATCCCGCTCGTGTCGCTCCTGTGGGAGGTCATCTCGAAGGGCGGCCCGCGCCTGCTCACACCGGGCTTCCTCACCGGTGACATGCAGGGCTTCAACGGCGGCGCCGATGGCGGCGGCATCCTCCACGCGATCGTGGGCACGCTCATCATCACGCTCGGCGCCTCAATCATCTCGATTCCGATCGGCTTGCTCACCGCGGTGTTCCTCGTGGAGTACGCCCAGACCGGCTGGCAAAAGACTCTCGGCAAGGGCATCACGTTCCTCGTCGACGTGATGACCGGTGTCCCCTCGATCGTCGCGGGCCTGTTCACGCTCGCTCTCTTCACGACCCTTTCGGGTGAAGCCGGGCTGCGCATGGGCGCTATGGGTTCGGTTGCACTTTCCGTGCTCATGATCCCCACCGTGGTGCGCTCGAGTGAGGAAATGATTCGCCTCGTTCCCCTCGAACTGCGCGAAGCGGCCTATGCTCTGGGCGTTCCGAAGTGGCTCACGATTGTGCGAGTCGTGCTGCGTACGGCGATCGCGGGTCTTACGACCGGTGTCACCCTCGCCATCGCACGTGTGATTGGCGAGACCGCGCCGCTCATGTTCACGATCGGCGTGTTCCAGATGATGAACGCCAACCCGTTCGAGGGCCGCATGATGGCGCTCCCGACCTTCATCAACCAGCAGTACGGCTTCGGCCACGCCGTGTGTGGCGACAAGGGTGAGAAGGTCCTTAACTACTTCACGCGCGAAGAATTCGCGTGTAACCCGGATATCAACTATCAGCGCGCGTGGGCGGCAGCATTGACGCTTATCGTGATCGTCATGGTGTTGAACATCTTTGCCCGCTTCGTCTCCTACTACTTCTCGCCGAAGACCGGCCGCTGAGCCCTCCCAGGCTGATCTTTGAAAGGATTCCAGATGTCACAGAGCATCGACGTGAAGAACCTCAACGTCTATTACGGCGACTTCCTCGCCGTTGAGGACGTCAACGTCAAGATCGACGCGCGCAGCGTCACCGCCCTCATCGGCCCCTCGGGCTGCGGCAAGTCCACGTTCCTGCGCACCCTCAACCGCATGCACGAGGTCATCCCCGGTGCCTACGCCGAGGGTGAGGTCAACATCAACGGCGAGAACATCTACGGCCCGGGCATCGATCCGGTGAACGTGCGCCGCCGCGTGGGCATGGTGTTCCAGAAGGCGAACCCGTTCCCCACGATGTCGATCGCCGAGAACGTCCTCGCTGGTGCGAAGCTCAACAACAAGCGCATGTCAAAGAGCGAAGCCGACCAGCTCGTCGAGGAGTCGCTGCGTGGCGCGAACCTGTGGGAAGAGGTCAAGAACCGCCTCAACAAGCCCGGCGGCGGCCTCTCGGGCGGTCAGCAGCAGCGCCTCTGCATTGCTCGCACGATCGCCGTTAAGCCCGACATCGTTCTCATGGACGAGCCCTGCTCGGCGCTCGACCCGATTTCGACCCTCGCGGTTGAGGAACTCATCCACGAGCTCAAGTCGCAGTACACGATCGTGATCGTGACGCACAACATGCAGCAGGCTTCGCGCGTGTCCGATAAGACCGGCTTCTTCAACATTGCCGGTACGGGCACCCCGGGCAAGCTCATCGAGTTTGACGAGACGACCAAGATCTTCAACAACCCCGCGCAGGAAGAAACCGAGCGTTACATCTCCGGTAAGTTCGGCTGATCGGTAAGCCCGCTCGGGCACCATTCGCGACGAAGGCGCGGCCACGGGATATCCCGGGCCGCGCCTTCCGCATGTCTGCGGAGCCCTCCGCATGTTGCATCGTGGCGCGACGAAAGTATGACCTCCGCTCCTCCTTCGGTTGGAAAAGGTAGCGATCGACGCCGCGAAACATCCGCCTCGCGTTTGGCGTACGCGGTCCTCGAGACCGACGCGCTGAACCCTTCCTGCACGGGAAGGTAAAGGCATGACAACAACGCACATGTCTTCGCCCCAGTCCACCGCCCAGTCAACCGTCCGCACCGTTCTTTCGGCGCGTGACCTTTCACTCGCCTACGACCGCAACACCCATGCCCTGCGCGGCGTGAACCTCGACATTCACGCCGGCCAGAGCCTCGCGATCATGGGGCCCTCGGGTTGCGGAAAGTCGACCCTCCTTCACTGTCTCGCGGGCATCCTCGCTCCTACGGGAGGCCGTGTGATCTATGGTGATCGTGACCTGAGCGAAATGCGCGACGCGGCCCGCACAAAGCTGCGCCGCACGGATTTCGGTTTTGTTTTCCAGGATGGCCAGCTCCTTCCCGAACTGAGCGCACTCGAGAACGTCATGCTTCCGCGCATGCTCGCGGGTGTTTCGCGCGGTAAGGCGAAGAAGATTGCACGGCGTTGGCTCGCGGCGCTCGGGCTTGAGGGCCTCGAGGCGCGCCGACCGGGTCAGCTTTCGGGTGGTCAGGCCCAGCGCGTCGCGATCGCACGCGCCCTCGCGGGGGAACCGTCGGTTGTGTATGCCGATGAGCCCACGGGAGCTCTTGACCAGCAGACCGGCCAGGAGGTCCTTGCGCTGCTTCTTCAGGCCACGGCCGATGCGGGCAGCGCGCTCGTCATGGTGACTCACGACCCGAACGTCGCTGCCGCGTGCGCACGTACGATTACGATGCGTGACGGCCAGATCGAGCGGGAGGTCACGCGGTGAACGCCCTTCCCATGCTCGTGCGGGGGCGAAACTCCCTCGCCAATGCCCTTCCCGTCATTGCGTTTGCGGCTGCAACCGCAATCGTGTGCACCGTGCTTGCGGGCACGGGTGCGTTCTACGGGCGCTTGGGTAATGCAAGTTTTGAACTGTCAGGCACGGAAGCGTCGCCCGAGGAACAGGTCATGCCGTTGCTCGTGATGTGCGCAGTTCTCGCGTGCGTTCTGCTCGTACCGAATGCGATCGCGCTCGGCGGGGCGGCAGCTCGACTTTCGCTCGCCCGCCGCGAAAAGGATTTGGCAGCGGTGAGGCTCGTTGGGGGAACACGCGCGCAGGTGGCGGGTGTTGCGGTGTCCGACGTCGCCTGGCAATCCATCGTTGGGGCAGTGATCGGCGTTGCTGTGCACATCGCGGCCGCGTGGCCCCTCTCGCATCTCGATTTCGGGATCAGGAAGTTCACGGTGGATGAGCTCATTCTGCCGTGGTGGGCGCTCGTGCTCACGCCTTTTGCCCTTGCGCTCTTTGCCGCGCTTTCGGCGTCGATCACTCTTACGGGTGTTGCTCTGAGTCCGCTCGGGATTGCACGCGGAGCTCACAAGGTGAGGATGTCGGTCGTGCGCCTTGTCGTGTGGGTGCTCGCGATCGGGGCCTTTCTCATCGCGGCCACGATTCTTCCACAAATGGAAGGGATGCCGATCGGGGTCATCATCGTGGCGGTGCTCGCAACAGTGGGCGCCATGGTGTTCGCCGTGAACCTCGCGGGGCCGTTTCTTGTGTGGATCGTCGCGAGGATCGTCGCGTCCCTCGCGCCTACCCCGGGCCTCCTTGTGGGGGCGCGGCGCCTCACCTCGGATCCGCGTGCGGGCTGGCGTGCGGTATCCGGCGTGACGATTGCTCTCGTGGTCGCAGGGCTTGCGTCGATCATTACGACCTTCCCGAATGACGATGCAGTCGCGCAGCTCATGAACCAGGCGCTCGTGACGGGTGCGCTGCTCACGGTGGGGATCGCCGCGGTTCTTGCAGCGGTGAGCACGGGTGTCACCCACACCGCGCGCGTGATCGACCAGGGACCGAGGTATCGCGCCCAACACGTCGCGGGGGCGAGCGTGGGGCAGCTGCATCGCGCACGCATTGCCGAAATCGCGATTCCCGTGGGGATTTCTCTCGTGGTCTCTGTGTTCATGGCAGCTCTCGTGCTGCTTGCTCTCATGGGGTCGTCGGCCACGAATCCCCTCGTGGCCGTGGGCTTCCTCGTGAGTGTCGTGGCAGCGCTCGGTCTTGTGGCGGCGTCGGCGCTTGTAAGCTCTCCGCTCGTGGCGCGAGCGGCGAGGGCACGCGTGCGCACAGCTGGTTAGGAAGCCATAATGTGGGCAGATTTCGCGCCGGCGCGTGGGGTGCCCCTCGCGTCGGCGTTTTGCGGTCCGTATGGAGCCCTCGCGTCTACGCTGAAGGCATGGACTTTGAGACTGTAGACCCCCTGAGCGTCCCCGAAGGTGCCGTGCTTTTCGATATCCGTGAGCAGGATGAGTGGGACGCCGGGCACGCCCCAAGCGCCCGCCACCTTCCCGCGAGCAGCCTCGCCGCGCATCTCGATGAGCTTTTCGTTGAGGATGAAGAGGGCCGCGAGCGGGACATCTACCTCGTGTGCCGCTCGGGTGGGCGCTCCTCGCAGGTCGCGCAGTGGCTCGCCATGCAGGGAATCGAGGCGATCAACGTTGGTGGCGGTATGGACGCGTGGCTCATGCAGGGTCTTCCCGTTGTCACCGATGAGGGGGAACCCGGGCGCGTGCTTTAGCCCCGAGCGTTCCGAGGGCAGGGTTCCTCGAGGCGAACGTGACACAGTGGGGTTATGACAAATTCGAAGCCCCGCATCTTGATCACGGGCGCGACGCGCGGCATCGGCCGCGCGACCGCCTTCGCGCTCCAAGACTTCGCCCATCTCGTGCTCGTGGGCCGCGACGAAAAGGCGCTCGAAGCGCTCGTGGCCGAGCTACCGTCGGCCGAGTATGTCCTTGCGGACCTTGCCGATTCGCAGAAAATTATCGACGGCATGCGCGAAGCCCGCGAGAGCGGCGCCCTCGGAACAGGCAGCGGCGGGCTTGACGGCGTCGTGCTGAGCGCGGGCGTACTCGCCGGCGACACGGTCGAAAACACCAAGCCGAGCGACTGGGAGTTCGCCCTCCACATGAACGTGACCGCGCAGGCCGTTCTCACCGCCCAGATCCTCCCGGAGCTTCGCGAGGCGCGCGGCACGATCGTGTTCGTGAATTCCGGCTCGGGCTTCACGTCGAAGCCCGGCAACGCCGTGTATTCCGCGACCAAGTTCGCCCTGCGCGCCCTCTCCGATGCGCTGCGCGAGGAAGAACGTGGAAACGGCGTGCGCGTCGTATCGCTCCACCCGGGGCGCGTCGCGACCGACATGCAGCGCGAACTGCGCGCCTACGAGGGCGGTGAGTACGTCGAGAGCGACTACATGACGCCCGAGACGATCGGCGAGGCCGTGCGCTACGCGCTCACGGCCCCGCCCGAGGCGAACATTGACGTGCTCTCCATCCGCCCGCGCTAGTGGCTCATCTCGAAGTCATCTACGCTGAGCGTCGCGCGGCCCGCCTCGAGCCGTGCGACTGGCACGCGGAACGGTGAGCACGAGACGTAGTCGAGCCCGAGCCAGTTGAAGAAGTGAATCGAGCTCGGGTCTCCACCGTGTTCGCCGCACACGCCGACATGGAGGTCCGGGTTGACGGCGCGTCCGCGTTCGGTGCCGATGCGCACGAGTTCGCCGACGCCGAATTGGTCGATCGACTCAAACGGGCTCGTGAGCAGGATGCCGTGCTCCTTATAGGTGAAGAAGAACCCGGCCTCGACGTCGTCGCGCGAGAAGCCCCACGTGGTTTGCGTGAGGTCGTTCGTGCCGAAACTGAAGAACTCGGCTTCCTCAGCGATTTCGTCGGCGCGAAGGGCAGCGCGCGGCAGCTCGATCATCGAACCGATCACGGTGGTGAGCTTGAGGCCGGTTTCCTGCGTGACTGCGTCGCGCACGGCGAAGATTTCCTTCTTGATCTCGCGCAGCTCACGAACGGAGCTTACGAGCGGGATCATGATCTCCACCTGCGGCTTCAAGCCTTCGGCGCGAGCCTTCGCTTCGGCCTCGAGGATCGCGCGGGTCTGCATGCCAAAGAGGCCCGGGATGGAGAGGCCTAGCCGCACCCCTCGAAGACCGAGCATCGGGTTCTGCTCGTGTAGGCGCTTCACGGCCTCGAGCACCTTGATCTCATGATCGTTGTGCTCGCCGCGCTCTTCAGCCTTCGCGATTCGCACCGAGAGTTCGGTGAGGTCGGGGAGGAACTCGTGGAGCGGCGGATCGAGGAGGCGCACGGTCATGGGCAGGCCGTCCATCTCGCGGATCATCTCGAGGAAATCGCCGCGCTGGAGGGGGAGGAGCGCAGCGAGAGCCTCTTCGCGTTCCTCGGGACTTGCGGCAAGGATGAGGTCCTCGACGAGCTTGCGGCGATCGCCGAGGAACATGTGCTCGGTGCGTGTGAGGCCAATGCCCTGGGCGCCCATGCGGCGCGCCCGAGCGGCATCCTCGGGAGTATCGGCGTTCGCGCGCACAAGTAGGGCGCGCTCGCGATCGGCGACGCGCATGAGTCGATCAACGCTCGTGACGAGCTCGACTTCGCCATCGTCAAGGCCCTCGAGTGGCATATCGGTCGCGCCTTCAAGGCTTGCACCGGATTCAAAATAGGCGGCCACGGCGCTCGGCTGCACGGGAACCTCTCCGAGGAAGACTTCACCGCTCGTGCCGTCAATCGACACGAGATCCCCGTCGCGCAGCACCACTTCGCCGTCAACGCGAACTTCGCGGGCGGCCTCATCGACCGTGAATGCCTCGACGCCGCACACGCACGTGCGGCCGAGACCGCGGGCAACGACGGCCGCGTGGGAGGTCTTCCCGCCGCGCGCCGTGAGCACGCCTTCGGCGGTGATCATGCCTGCGAGGTCGTCGGGGTTGGTTTCGCGGCGCACGAGGATCGAGCGCGTGCCTGCTTTCGCACGTTCGAGCACGTCGGCGGAGGTAAAGGCGACGTGACCGGTAGCGGCGCCCGGGGAGGCATTCATGCCGCGTGCGAGGAGTACGCGCTCGGCGTGCGGATCGAACGCGGGGAACATGAGGCGCGAGAGTTGGTCTCCGCTCACGCGCATGAGGGCTTCGTTTTCGCTAATCGCTCCCTCGTCGAGGAGGGCGGTCGCGATGCGGAAGGCGGCAGCGGCGGTGCGCTTGCCCACGCGAGTTTGGAGCATCCACAGTTTGCCCGATTCGACCGTGAACTCGATGTCGCACAGGTCGCGGTAGTGCTGTTCGAGCCGCTCCATGATGCCGATGAGTTCGCGGTAGTTTTCGGGAAGCAACCTCTCCATATCGGGCAGGCTCAGCGTGTTGCGGATGCCCGCAACGACGTCTTCGCCCTGAGCATTGATAAGGAAGTCGCCGTACACGCCGCGTGCACCCGTCGCGGGGTCACGCGTAAAAGCGACGCCTGTTGCGCTGTGATCATCGAGGTTTCCGAACACCATTGAACACACGTTGACGGCTGTGCCGAGATCGTGGGGGATGCGCTCGGTGTTGCGGTACACGATCGCGCGCGGCGAATTCCACGAGTCGAACACGGCGTGGATACTCATGGTGAGCTGCGTAAACGGATCCTGCGGGAAGGGCGCGCCGGATTCGCGCTCGATGATCTCTTTGAAACTCGCGACGATCCGCTCGAGGTCGCCTTCCGAAAGCTCGACATCGCTCGCTGCTCCCGCGGCCGACTTCGCGTCGTCGAGAACTGCCTCGAAAAGCTCGGCATCGATATCGAGCACGGTGCGGCCAAACATTTGGAGGAGCCTGCGGTAGGAATCGAGCGCGAAGCGCCGCGAGTGCGAAAGCTCGGCGAGGCCCTCGAGCGTTGCATCGTTGAGGCCGACGTTGAGCACGGTTTCCATCATCCCGGGCATCGAGACTTTTGCGCCCGAACGCACACTTACGAGAAGCGGATTTTTCGGGTCGCCGAACGTGCGCCCCAGTTCCTTCTCGACACTCGCGAGTTCGCGCTTCACCTGGTCGTTGAGTGCACTTGGCTCGTGCCCGTAGCGCATGTAGTACCGACAGGCGTCGGTCGTGATCGTAAAGCCGGGTGGCACGGGAAGTCCGAGCTGGGTCATTTCGGCGAGATTCGCACCCTTGCCGCCGAGCAGATCGACCTGCTCGCGCGAACCGGCGCTAAAAGGGTACACGTACTGATCGCTCATGGCGGACCGTCCTCAAACACATCATTGTGGCGGGTGGGGTGGCACCATTGTGCGCCTCGCCGGCTCAGCGCGCGAGGGTTTTGGCGGGCACGGAATCCGGTCGGCCGGAATTTTGGGTCCGACGGATGCTAAGCGCCGCTCGAGACTCTCACATCAGGCGTTTGACGGCGGTGAGCACCTCGGTGAGCTTCTCATCAATCACGGCGGGGGAGCCGTCGGTGGCCGCATCCCGCACGCAGTGGCGCACGTGATCCTCGACGAGGCCGAGCGAGACCGCTTCGAGGGCGCGTTTGACGGCGCTGACCTGGGTGAGCACGTCGATGCAGTACGTGTCGTCCTCGAGCATGCGCTGGAGCCCGCGCACCTGACCCTCGATGCGCTTCAAGCGCCGCACGTAGGCGGTTTTATCGGCGTGGTAGCCGGGGGCGGTCTCGTGCGGGGCCGAGCAGCAGTCGTTCATGGGCAGATCAGTCCTCGAGGTAGTCCACGAGTGAGGCCGCAAGCCCCACATACATCGCGGGGGTAAGGGCGAGGAGTCGCTCGCGCTCCTTTTCAGGAAGGTCGAGCGACGTGATGAACTCTCGCATCGCGTGACCATCCACGCGCTTGCCGCGCGTCAGTTCCTTGAGGCGTTCATACGGTGAATCCATCCCCTCGACCCCCTGAATGCCGAGCGTGCGCATGACGGACTGGACGGCTTCTCCGAGGACCTCCCAGTTGGCGTCGAGGTCGCGTGCCATCTGCTCGGCGTCGATATCGAGGCCGGCGAGCCCTCGCTTGAGGTTGGAGATCGCGAGGAGCGAGTGGCCGAAGGCAGGTGCGATGTTGCGTTGTGTGGTCGAGTCGGTGAGATCGCGTTGGAGGCGCGAGGTCACGAGAGTTTGCGCGAGAACATCGAAGAGTGCACCCGAGATCTCGAGGTTCGCCTCGGCGTTCTCGAAACGGATCGGGTTCACCTTGTGCGGCATGGTCGAGCTGCCCGTTCCGCCCTGGGCGCTCAAGCGCTGGCGGAAGTAGCCGAGCGAGATGTAGGTCCACATGTCGGTCGCGAGGTTGTGGAGGATGCGGCCCGCGCGCGCGACGTCCGAGTAAATTTCCGCTTGCCAATCATGGCTCTCGATTTGAGTCGTGAGCGGGTTCCACGTGAGGCCGAGGTGCTCCACCAAGCTCTTGGCGACCGCTGGCCAATCGGTGCCGGGCACGGAGATGGCGTGGGCAGCCCACGTGCCGGTCGCGCCGTTGATCTTGCCGAGGATCTCGTCGGTCTCGAGGCGCGCGATCTGGCGCTCGAGGCGATAGGCAAACACGGCGAGTTCCTTGCCGAGGGTCGTGGGGGTCGCCGCCTGGCCGTGGGTGCGGCTCAGCATGGGGATGTCGGCACATTCGCGTGCAAGCTGCGCGATATCGGCGGTGAGGTCTCGCAGCGCCGGAAGCCAAACGTCTTCGAGGGCGCCCTTGATCATGAGGGCGTAGGAGAGGTTGTTGATGTCTTCGCTCGTGCAGTAGATGTGCACGATTTCGGCGAGGGGCTCGAGGCTCGTGCCTGCGAGGCGGCGTTTGATGTAGTACTCGACGGCCTTGACGTCGTGCACGGTTTCGCGCTCGATCTCGGCGTGTTCGGCGATGCCCTCGGCGCCGAAATCCTCGGGGATCTGGCGCAGGAGGGTGCGTTCTTCCTCCGTGAGAGAGCGCAAGCCGGGGATCGCGCCCTGGTCGAGGAGGTGGATCATCCACTCGGTCTCCACGATCATGCGGGTGCGGTTGAGGGCGGCCTCGCTGAGGTGATCCACGAGTGGAGCGACCTGGGCGCGGTAGCGGCCATCGAGCGGGGTGAGCGGAAGAGCGGGGTCAATTTCACTGAGGCGCATGCAGCTATTTTGGCACGGACTGCGTGCGAGTGCGCCCTGCACGTACCATTCCTGCATGGCCGAAAACATTCACGTGCGAAGCGTACTCGAGTCGATCCCCTCCTACGTTCCGGGGAAACCTGCGCCCGCCAACGCGTACAAGGTGAGTTCGAACGAGTCGCCGTTTGCGCCGCTTCCCGAGATTCGCGCCGCGCTTGAGAGGGAGCTCGCGGGGCTTAACCGCTATCCTGACATGGCGGCGGTGAGGCTTCGTACTCTCCTCGCGGCCGAGCACGGGGTCGAGCCCGCGCAGATTCACGTGTCGACGGGCGCCTCGGCCGTTCTCGGTGACCTCGTGCGCGCACTCGCCGATCAGGGCGACGAGGTGATTTTTCCGTGGCGGAGCTTCGAGGCGTATCCGATTCTCGTGCGCTCTCACGGTGCGACGGCCGTCCCCGTTCCCCTCACGGAGCTTCATGAACTCGACCTCGAGGCAATCGCCGAGGCTGTCACGGAGCGTACTCGCCTCATCTTCCTGTGTTCCCCGAACAACCCAACGGGCACGGTGCTCACAACGCCCGAGCTTATGGCGTTTCTCGAGCGCATTCCCGATACCGTGACGGTCGCGCTCGACGAGGCCTACGTTGAATTCGCCGATCCCGACGTGCGCGCGGATTCAGCGCGAGCCTTCGAGGATTTCGAGAATCTCGTGCGCGTGCGGACCTTCTCGAAGGTGCACGGCATCGCGGGTCTCCGCCTCGGTTACGCGATTGCTCATCCTCGCCTCGCCAAGGCCCTCGACAAGGTGGCGATTCCGTTCGGCGCCTCGAGCCTCGCCCAGACCGCCGCGTGCGTGGCGCTCGAGGAGCCGGCCCGGACCGAGCTTGCCGAGCGGGTCGAGTGGATTCGCCGGGAGCGCTCGCGGGTGCAGCACGCCCTCGAAGGCTTGGACCTGGGCTGCACGCTCGTGCCGTCGCACGGCAACTTCGTGTACCTCCCGCTCGGCGAGCGCACGGGGGAGTTCGTGCACTTCGCGCTCGAGCGGGGTCTCGTGGTGCGGGGGTATGGATCCGACGGTTGCCGGATCACGATTGCGGAAGAGGCCGCGAATTCGCGCCTGATCGCCATTGCGCAGGCGTGGGAGGAGCAGAAAAGCTGAAACCTACGCCACCGTAGGTTAGGCTGGGTTTCGTGAGTGTTTTCCAGACCGCGATACCGAATCCAGCCTCAAGCGAGCCGACGCTCCAGCTTCTTTCGCCTGATGGCACGCGCACGCCACACGACGAGCTTGATGCCGCGCTCGCGCACCTCGACTTCGACGACCTGCGCGGTTTTTACCGTGACATGGTGATCGTTCGCGCCGCCGACCACGAGGCGACCTCCCTCCAGCGCCAGGGGCAGCTCGGCCTGTGGGCGAGCGCCGTGGGCCAGGAGGCCGCGCAAATCGGTGCCGGGCACGCGGCCCGTGCGCACGACTACCTCGTCCCGACCTATCGCGAACACGGCGTCGCGTGGGCGCGCGGGATCGAGCCGTGGAAGCTTCTCGAGGTATGGCGCGGAATCAACCATTGCGGCTGGGACCCGCGCGAGCTCATGACCCACCCGTACATGATCGTGCTCGGCGCTCAAGCCCCCCAGGCTGTTGGCTACGCGATGGGGATTACGCGCGATGGCGCATGCGGTACGGGCGATGCGGAGGTTGACACGGCCGTCCTCGCGCTCTTTGGCGACGGTGCGAGCTCCGAGGGCGAGGTTTCCGAAGCATTCACGTGGGCCGCGAGCTTCGAGGCGCCGATCGTGTTTCTCACGCAAAACAACCAGTGGGCGATCTCGACCGCAACGAGCGTACAAACGCGCGTACCGCTCGCGCAGCGCAGCCGCGGCTGGGGCATTCCCTCGGTTCGCGTGGATGGCAACGACGTGCTCGCGAGCTACGCCGTGAGCCGCCTTGCGCTCGATGCCGCGCGTGGAGGGCAGGGGCCACACTTCATCGAAGCTCTCACCTACCGTATGAACGCGCACACGACGAGCGATGAGCCGCGCATCTACCGCGGCGAAGACGAGGAGAAGCAGTGGGCTGCGCTCGATCCGATCGCGCGGTTCGAGGCGTATCTCAAGCGCGAGGATCAGCTGGATGCTGCCTTTGTGGAGCGTTGCAAGGAGGAGGGCCACGATCTTTCCATGAGCCTCCACCACCACATTCACGCTCTCGAGGATCCGGATCCGATCCAGATTTTCGACCACGTGTACGTGGACGAGCACCCCCTCGTGGCCGAGGAACGCGCCGAGTACATTCGCTACATCGAACAGTTTGAAGAGGAGGGCGAGGGCAAGTGAGCATCGAAAAGCTCCCGATCGCCCGCGCGATCAACCTGGGGATCCGCGATGCAATGCGCGCGGACGAAAAGGTCATGCTCATGGGAGAGGACATCGCCCGGCTCGGCGGGGTGTTCCGCGTGACGCAGGGGCTCCTCGACGAATTCGGTGATCTCCGCGTCGTCGATACGCCACTCGGTGAGGCCGGCATTGTGGGCTCGGCCGTGGGTCTTGCCTATCGCGGCTACCGCCCGATTTGCGAGATTCAGTTCGACGGCTTCGTGTTCCCCGCCTACAACCAGATCACGACCCAACTCGCGAAGACCCACTACCGCACCGAGGGGCGCGTGCGGATGCCCGTTGTCATCCGCATCCCCTATGGCGGTGGTATCGGTGCTGTTGAGCACCACTCGGAAAGCCCCGAGGCGCTCTTCGCCCACACCGCTGGTCTGCGGATTCTCACGCCCTCCAATGCGAACGACGCCTACTGGCTCACGCGCCAGGCAATCGAGTCGGATGACCCCGTCATCATGCTCGAGCCGAAGCGTCGTTACTGGGTGAAGGGCGAAGTGGACACCGAAAACAGGCCCGCGCTCAAGCACTGGGAGGCGAACGTCGTGCGAGAGGGTGCGGATCTCACGCTCGTCTCATGGGGTCCGACGGTCCCCGTGGCTCTCGAGGCAGCCCAGGCCGCCGAAGACGACGGCCTCTCGCTCGAAGTAATCGACCTGCGCAGCCTCAACCCGATCGATTTCGATTGTCTCCAGGCCTCCGTCACGAAAACGGGCCGGCTCGTCATCGTTCACGAGGCTCCCGTCTTCGGCGGCCTCGGAGGCGAGATCGCGGCGCGCCTCACGGAGCGCTGCTTCTATAGCCTGGAGGCCCCCGTTATGCGCGTGGGCGGCTACCACACGCCGTATCCGCCGGCGCGCATGGAGCACGCCTACCTGCCCGACCTCGAACGCGTTCTTGACGCCGTTGACCGCTCCCTCGAGCACTGATCTATCGAGCATCGACTCACCCGAAAGGTTCCCTCATGAGTAGCATCACCCAGATTTGCCTCACCGATCCCGGCGAGGGCCTCACCGAGGCAGAGATCATCGAGATCAAGGTGAAGGAGGGCGATCGGGTCGAAATCAACGACCCCGTTGTGACCGTTGAGACAGCGAAGAGTGCGGTCGAGCTTCCCTCGCACGTCGCAGGCCTCGTCGCCAAAGTCCATGTGAAGGAAGGCGATGAGCTCAACGTGGGCGAGCCCATGTTTGATATTGAGACTTCGCCGGAGGCGGAGCAGGCGTCGGAACCCGACGCTCTCGAAAAGGCCGACGCTTCCGAAAAGCCCGAGGAGACCGAACCGAAGACCCTCGTGGGGTACGGCGCGCGTGAAACCCCCGCCCCGCGAAGGAAAAAGCGTGCGATCGCGCAAAGCGGGTCCGAGCCTCAGGTGCCGATCGACCGCATTCTCGCGAAGCCGCCCGTGCGCAAGCTCGCGAAAGACCTTGGCGTGGCCCTTCACGAGGTGCTCGCGACAGGACGCGGGGGAGTCGTGACCCGTCAAGACGTCATCGCCGCGTCGCAGCGCTCGCTCGAACAGCACCCCGCGCAGAACCCCGATCAGACCGGAAGCTTCTTCCCGAGCGAAGAGAAGCAGGCGCCGGAAAACCTTGCCGGGCACATGAAAACCCCGAAGAGCCAGCCGTTCCCGGGGGTGACGAGCGACGAGCAGACGACGCGCGTACCGATCCGCAGCGTGCGTAAACGCACCGCCGAAGCAATGGTGAGCTCGGCGTTTACAGCGCCGCACGTCACGGTGTTCAACGAGGTCGATATGACCGCAACTCTTGAACTGCTCGACACGCTCAAGAAAAGCCGCGAGTGGAAGGACGTCAAAATCTCTCCGCTCGTTGTGCTCGCGAAGGCGCTCCTCGTTGCGATTCGCCGCAATCCCGAGGTCAACGCCTCGTGGGACGAGGAAAGCCAGGAGATCGTCTATAAGCACTTCGTGAACCTGGGCATCGCCGCGGCTACTCCGCGCGGCCTCATCGTGCCAAATATCAAGGATGCTCACCTTCTCACGCTGCGCGAGCTTGCCGTGAGCATCAACGACCTCGCGCAAACGGCGCGTGCGGGGCAAACGCCGCTCTCCGCAACCCGCAACGGCACGATCACGATCACGAACTTCGGTGTGTTCGGCATCGATTCGGGCACCCCGATCCTCAATCCCGGCGAGTCAGTCATCCTCGGCTTCGGCGCGATTAAGAACAAGCCGTGGGTCGTGGACGGCGAGATCGTCTCCCGCAAGGTGTGCTCACTCGCGCTGAGTTTCGATCACCGCCTCATCGACGGCGCGCTCGGTTCGGAGCTGCTTCGTGACGTTTCGGCTGTTCTCGAGAACCCGAGTCTCGGACTCGTGTGGGGCTGACGTACGCTAGAGCGGTGATGGACGACCAGGGAGAGCGCGGGAGCCTTCGCCGTGAGGACCCGCTCATGCGCACGGCCGAATTCGCGGCCGTCACGAGCACGGACACGGCCGCGGTGCGCGTTGAGCCCAAGCCGCTGCCCTTCCGTAAAGGCGCCCCGTGGGTGGCACTCGGCGGCGCCGCCGGTGCAGTTGTGCGCTATGCCCTTTCGGTCACCCTCCCTGCCACCACGACCCTGACGCTCGTCGATCTCCCGTGGGGCACACTCGCTGCCAACTTTCTTGGATGCTTGATCCTCGGCGTGCTCACGGGATATTGGGACGAGCGACCACCGAAGTATGCGCAGTGCAAGCTTGTGCTCGGCACCGGATTTTGTGGCGGTTTCACGACGATGAGCACATTCACGGGCGAGATTGCCGCGATCATTGGCGCGGGCTTTCCGCTCGAAGCTTTTAAATACGTGACCGCGAGCGTCCTCGTATGCGTCCTCGCGGTCATGGTGGGCCTCGTTGCGGGTAACCGCGTGGGCGTGATGAGCACGCGCGAACACGCCGCGGAAGGGGAGGAAGCGCCATGATCGTCGTCATCGTTGCCCTCGGAGCCGCTTTCGGTGCCGCAGCCCGATACGGGCTCACATTCGTGCCCGCCCTGAAGCCCTCAACGAGCCCCGATAAGCCCGCCTCGCCCATTCCATGGCCGACGTTTGTGGCGAACGTGATTGCCTCGTTCTTTCTTGCAATCGTGCTGCGTCGACTCGGTGGCACGACCGACCTCGTTGCGGCGAGCTTCGCGGCGCTGTTCGGAGCAGGGTTTTGCGGCGCGCTTTCGACCATGTCGACCTTCATGCTCGAAATCGTGATGCTCGTGCGCTCGCGCGCCACGGTTACGGCCCTCGGCTACTACGCGCTCAGCCTTGGTTCGGCCCTCGCAGCGTTCTGGCTTGGCATTGTGGTGACTGCGTGAGCCGTGCGCACACGCGCGCGGTGATCGCCGCGCTCCTTATCTCGTGCGTGGCCCTCGCGGGCGGCGCGGCAGCGGCCTTGGCCGGCGCGCGCTACGCGGCAGGGGACGCCGAAATCCTGCTCGTGAACGCGGGCCGAGCAACCGAGACTCTGCTCCCCGTGAGTGCAGCACTCGCCGCTGCCGCGGGAGCGCTCACGCTCGGCGGATCGATTCTCGCGGGATGGCTACTCGACCCTTCACCCGAGCCCGCCGCATGGACGGTGCGCGCGAGAGAGCGCGCCATGACGATCGCGTTCGCGAGCGCGATCGCATGGACCCTCCTCCTCATCGTCCAGTTCATCCTCGCGTATTCGCTCTCCTCCGGCCAACCTCTATTTTCTGCCCACTTCGGTTCCGATATCGGCGTGTTCGCCGCGAGTGACCTTGGGGTATGGAGCATTACCGCGATCGCCGCAACCGCACTCGCGAGCGCCGTCGGGGTATCGGGAACGAGCACGCGAACCGCCAGAGCCACAACCTTCACGGCCCTCGGCGCGGTCGTTGCCAAGGGCATGACGGGGCACGCCGCGGGAAGCGTGAGCCACGAAAGTGCGACGAGCTCGATGTTCTTCCACCTCCTCGCCTTCTCGGTGTGGGTCGGGCCCCTCCTGGTGCTGCAATTCCTCCCCGCACTCCACGACGAAGACGAGCCCGAAATGCGGCGCGCGGTCGAGCGTTTCTCTTCCCTCGCGCTCCTCGCGTGGATCGGCCTTGCCCTCTCGGGTGTGCTCGCGATCCTCGCGCGCTTGAGCGCACTCAGCGAACTCTTGACGCATCCATATGGGCAGCTTGGTCTCGCGAAGGCGGCGTTGCTTCTCGTTCTCGGTGTGTGCGGTTACGTTCAGCGGCGGGTGCTCGCGCGGCGCACGTCCCTTGTGCGCTCCGGTTTTCGTGAACTCGCGCTCCTCGAGATTCTCCTCATGGGCGCCGCGATCGGTCTTGCCGCCGCGATGTCGAGCTCGCCGCCACCCGCGCAAAACATCCCACCGCCAGCCACACCCGCCGGCATTCTCACGACCTACGCGCTTCCTCCTGATCCGCGAAGTTTTGCTTCCCTCACGCAGGTGAGGCCCGATATTTTCGCGATCGGCGCTTCGATCCTCGCGCTCACGTGGCTTCTCACACGGAGGGTCGCGCGCGGAGTTGATCACCCGAATCGGCGCTGGATCGTTCTCGCTCTCGTTCTTTACCCACTCCTTGCCTCGAGCGCACTCGCGGTCTACTCACGAGTGCTGTTCAGCGCGCACCTCGCGCTCGCACTCGCCCTCCTTGTGCTTCCGGGAAGCGCCCTCGGGATGGGGGCAAGCGAGGCCTTTCTCGACGGGGTTCGGGGTGTGCTCGGCAAGCGTCGCGCCTTCACCTGCGCAATCGCCCTTCTGCCGGCGTTCGCTCTCGCCTGCGCCTACCTTGTTCCAGCGATCATGCGCCGACTGCTCGAATCTCACCCCGCAAATCTTGGCCTTGACCTCGCGATGATGGCGTGCGGTGCCCTGCTCGTGGTGCTCATGCGTGCGGGGAAGAAAGGCGCCTTCGCGCTCGGCGCCTTTGCTCTCGTGGCCGTACTCGCGTGGATGGCGTTCACGCCGTACGCGATCGCCCCGAGTTGGTTCGGCGCCATGGGGCGCACGTGGTTTGCCGATACCCTCCGTGACCAACACGTGGGCGCGGGCCTCGCCGCCGTGATCGTTGCGATCTACGGGGCGGCGGTGTGGGGCGCGACGCTTACTTCTCGAAAATCGCGCGCGCGGTTGCAAGGCGTGCGAGGAGACGCTCGCGATCGGTAAGCGGGAGGCGGATCGGCTGATCCTCGGGTAGGGAGTCGAGGCTGCTCTGCTCGTTCCACGGCGTTTGTTCCGCGATGCGCGTGGAGTGCGTCGCGGTGCGCACGCGGGAAGCGACGCCCGAGACGGCGCCGCGGAGGCCAGCGCCGCTTTGGCGGGGAGCGGTGCGGTGAACATCGGCATCGGCGCGTGACTTGAGCTTTTCGAAGCGTGCGAGCGCGGGCGACGGCGTGCCCGTCTCGAGCTCGTCGAGGAGTTCTTTCATCGCGTATGCCGCGATGTCGGCCTGCTGGGTGAGGATCGGGGTAACGCCACCGAGCACGCGTACCTGGCCGAGCACGGCAAGGTCGCGGCGTGAGCGCGGGTACGCCCCGAGGGAGAGATCGCTCGTGTACGCGGGGTCGAGGTAGTCGACGCCCGGTTCGTAGCCGGTCGCGAAGACGATCAAATCGAAGCGCGTGAATGGCAAGTGCATGCCGTCCTGGAGAACTTCGATGCGACGCTCGTCCACGAGCTTAAGGAAGGAATCAGAGACGATCGGCTCATCTTCCATTACTGAAACCTTGGGCTTTGGCAGCCCCACGGTCTCGGGGCGGCCAATCGCGCGCTCGATGAGCTTCTCGGCGACGGTGTCGTTGAAGGCGCGACCGAGGAAGGTCGGCTCGAGCCTCGCGAGCGAGTCACCGGCGAACGGGCCCCACGTGCGCGGCACAACCCAGTGCGCCTCGGTGGGATGGAGGGCAACGCGGCGGTTGGCCTTGGCGAGTTCAACGGCGATGTCGGCAGCCTCTTGGCCACCACCGATCACGAGCACGTTCTTCTCGGTCGTGTCCTCGCCGCCGAGGAAGTTCTTCGAGTGGATTGTGCGCACGCCCGATTCACGAGCCTCATGCCACAGCGGCGGAAGGAACGGACGCTGCGAGACGCCGTGCGCGGCGATAATGCCGGTGTAGGGGCGCACTTCGCCCGAGGAGAAATCTACTTCCCATTGGCCCTCGCCAAACGAGCGGGCGCTGCGCACGGCCTTGTTCGGCTCAAAACGCTCCGTGAGGCCGTGATGGGAGGCGTAGGCGCGAAGGTAGGTCGCGTATTCATCGGTGGAGGGGAATGAGGGGAAGCTCACGGGCATGCGCAGATCGTCAAACTGGGTGTGAGACTTCGAGGTGGCGAGTTTCATGCTCGGCCAGGTTGGGGCGTCCTCGTTAGCGACGTTCCATACGCCACCCACGTGGTTTTGCGTATCCACCAGATCGAACTCCACGCCGAGTGAGGACAGGGCGGCTGCGGCCGCGAGGCCCGAGGGGCCGGCTCCGATCACAAGAACGGATCCGCGTGTGAGTGCAGTCATGGCGGGGGTATGCCTTCCAGAACGACGCAAGATTAACGTTCCACATGCTAGGGCGCTCGCGTGCAAAAAAGCTGTGATGGGAACGGTCTCTTCTCAGGGCCGCTGCGTATGGTGGAGGCACTATGAGCGACTACGCAGAGCCTTTTTCGCCCAGCCTTGCGCCCTTCCACGAGACCTTCGGAACCTTCACGCCCGAAGCGATCGTTTTCGATTGTGACGGCGTTCTTCTCAACACCCAGAGCCTGTGGGAAGACACCCAGGTCGAGTACCTTGAGGCGCGCTCCCTCGAAATGGACGAGGAGCGCCGCCGGTGGCTTGTGGGCCGTGACGTGAAGGACGTGGTCATCGCGATCGCCGAGCTCACGGGGGAGATCCCCGAGGAAGTGGGCGAAGCCCTCAAAAAGATCTACTTCGCCAAGCTTGCCGAGGGCATCCCCGTTCTTCCGGGCGCCGCTGAGCTCCTCAAAGCTGCGAGCTCCCGCATCCCCGTCGCGGTGGCCTCGAACAGCAACCGCGCTCCGCTCGTGAGGGAACTCGCCGACGTTGGCCTTTTGCCCTACGTCGACCACGTTGTGTCCCTCGACGACGTTCCGAACCCCAAGCCCGCCCCCGACATTTACGTGCGCGCGTGCGAACTGCTTGGCGTTGCCCCCGAGCGCACCCTCGCGATTGAGGATTCGGAAACGGGCGCACAGGCGGCCTCCGCGGCTGGGTGCCGACTCATCGTCGCTCCCACGATCCCCGGTCAGAATCCCGAGGGCGAACTTGAGATCGAGGCGATCGGTGATGCCGGCCTTCGTGAATGGGCTGCGACGTGGCCCGATCGCCGCAAAGGGTATTCGCCCGTGTACAACGCGCTTGGACTCGTGCGCCACGAGATCCCCGAAGCGATCGTGACCGATTGCGACGGCCTCCTTCTCGATACCGAGGCGCTGTGGACCGAGACGCAGCTCAAGGTCCTCTACGACGCTGGCGTATCGCCTACGGAAGAGGACCTTGGAGCGCTCATGGGCACGACCCTCGAGCAGACCGCCGATATCCTCGGCGAGATGACCGGCCTGGACCCGGCTCATGTGCAACAACTCGTGACCGACGATTTCCAGTCGCGGCTGGGAAGCAGCGTCCCCGTGATGCCGGGAGCGCGCGAATTCCTCGCACTTGCCTCGACTAAGGTGCCGATCGCGGTTGCCTCCAACTCGTGGCACGAGATTCTCGAGAAGAAACTCACGGGCGCTGGCCTCATTGAATATTGTGAGAGTCTCCAAAGCGCGAGTACCGTCGAAAACCCGAAGCCCGCCCCCGACATGTACGAGGCCGGCGCGAAAGCACTCGGGTGCGAGCCCTCCCGGTGCCTCGCGTTTGAGGATTCGCCGATCGGGGCGCGCGCCGCAAAAGCCGCTGGCATGACCCTCATCGGGATTCCCTCGACGGGGCAACCGATCGACGTCGCCGACGTGACGCTCTCCTCCTTGAGCGACCCTGATTTTCTCGCGTGGGTGAAGAGCTGGCCGAACCGAAAGCAGGACTGACATGACGAGCGAGAACTTCCGCGAAACCGCACGCCCCCGCGCCTCCGAACTGCTCGGCCGTTCCTGGCTCAACACCGGCGGGGTCGATCTGAGCCTTGAGGATCTGCGCGGCAAGATCGTGATCCTCGACTTTTGGACTTTCTGCTGCGTGAATTGCTTGCACGTCCTCGATGAACTGCGCCCTCTCGAGGAGAAATGGTCGCAAGAAGTCGTCGTTATAGGCGTGCATTCCCCCAAATTCTCGTTCGAACGCGATCACGACGCTCTTATCGCCAACATCGAACGCTACGGCGTTGAGCATCCCGTTCTCGACGATCCCGACCTGCGCACGTGGAGCGAATATGGCGCGAAGGCCTGGCCGACCCTCATGGTTCTCGACACGCACGGACGCATCGCGGCGTCAATGTCGGGGGAGGGGCATGCGGCGAACCTTGACGGGATCATCTCTCGCCTCGTGAGTGAGGCGGAGTCCGACGGTAGCCTCGTGCGCGGCGATGCCCCCACCGTTCTCGAGCAGTCCGAACTTCACACGCTGCGTTTCCCCTCGAAGGGCGGCCTTTTGCCCGATGGGCGCATTGTCGTGAGCGACGCGGGGCAAAACCGCCTCGTGGTGTTCGAAGCCGATGGCGTGAGTGTCGACGAAGTGATCGGCACGGGCGAGCGCGGTTGGAATGACGGTGATGCGGGCGAGGCACAATTTTCTCAGCCGAACGGTATCGCCGTGCTTCCCCCCGAGATCGCCGACCAGGTGGGCTACGACCTCGTGATTGCCGACACCGGGAATCATCGTTTGCGCGGTGTTCAGCTCGGCAGGCGTCGGCTCCTGCGCCCCCGAATCGAGAGCCACGTGTTCACCCTCGCCGGCAACGGTGAGCAGTGGATGCAGGGCCAGGCCCTGCCCACCGGCATGGGCACCCCGATCCAGTTCGCCCTCTCAACCCCGTGGGACGTGGAGTGGGATGGCGTTTCCGGGCAGATCGTGATCGCGATGGCCGGCATCCACCAGATGTGGACCTACCGGCCCGCGGCGCTCAATGATGATGGTGAGTTCGTGGACGTGGGTGCCCTTGCGGTGCTCGCGGGAACGACCCAAGAGGGGCTCGTGGATGGCGCGCTCGTGCGCTCGTGGTGGGCGCAGCCCTCGGGTGTCACCGTTGATGCGAACGGAACGGTGTTCGTTGCGGATGCGGAAACAAGCGCGGTGCGCGTGATCGCCGCGGATCGCAGTGAGGTCACGACACTCGTGGGCGAGGGCCTGTTCGATTTCGGCCACGTGGACGGGCCGCTCGAGAAGGCCAGGCTGCAGCATCCGCTCGGTATCACCGTCCTTGCCGACGGTCGCCTCGCGGTTGCCGATACCTACAACGGCGCGGTGCGCATCATCGACCCGATTCACGATTCCGTGGTGACCGTTGCGACGGGGCTCTCGGAGCCGAGCGACCTGATCGTTGTTGATCCGATCGACGGGCTCGCGCAGCTCATCGTTGTGGAATCCGGCGCGCACAAGCTCACGTGGATCTCCATTTCGCCCGCCGCTGAGCAGGTCATCGATGAAGGGGCGCAGCAGACCGAACGACCGGCAACTGCGGTCTCGAATGCGGGGCCGCTCACCGTGAAAGTCGCCTTCACCCCTCCCGAGGGGCATAAGCTCGACGAATCCTTCGGCCCCGCCGTGCAGGTGAGCGTCTCGACGACGCCACCCGCGATGCTCGTGAGCGGAGGCGGCACGTCGAGCGATCTCGAACGTGAGATCGAGCTCGACCCGAACTACAGCGAAGGTGTGATCCACGTGAATGCGCGCGCAGCCTCGTGCGATGCCGACCCGAACGTGGAGTTCCCCGCGTGCCACATGCACCAGCAAGATTGGGGCGTGCCCGTGACCCTGACCGAGGACGGCACGCGAACGCTCGTCCTCTCGCTTCTCGCATGAGCGCCTTCAGTCTCGGGGCCGACACCGGCTGGATGCTCGTTGCCGCCGGCGTTCTTTCGCTTGTGGCCCTCGCTCACCCGTGGGTGTGGCTTGCGCGTGGCGGCGACGGCGTCGATGAGCGTGCGCCGCGGATCGGCACGCTCGTGACGGCCGCATCGCATTCGGCCCTGTGGGGCGGGCTCGGCGCGGGAGTCCTCGTGGCCCTTGCCCCCGGCGATGCCGGTGATCGGGTGTTGCGCGGCGGTTCCGTGTTTCTCGGCAGCATCCTCGCCGTTGCCGTCGCAGTGCTCGGCGCGCTCTTGGTCGCACGCGTGAGCGAGGGCGCTCCTGTTTCGAGCGAAGCCGAGGAGCCCGCGAGGAAGCCGCGCCTTTCGCGCGCGCGGGCCCTTTCGGGAAGCGTGCGCGGAATCGGCGTGGGCGCTGCAACGCTTATGCTCATCGCCCTCGTCGTCGTGAAACATGCCGATGCGGGGCCGCTTTTGCTTCTCGTTGCGCTCGGACTTGCCGTAGGTGGGGCGGCGCTGCGTTCCGGTGTCGCGCTCTCGCTGTTGGGAGAGACGGGCGCGCTCATCGATGTTGGCGCGCTCGAGCACTCGCGTGAACGGGACGCCGTTCCCTCCGCCTCCCTCTCGCCGAGGCTCGCTCGTGGACCTCTTCGTGCCGTCGATTCCGCTGCGCTTGCCGCCCTTCTTGGTGGCGCGATTATGACGCTGGGCGTGCCCATTGTGGGGCTCGCGGGAATAGTGTCCGCGCTGCTGCTCTTTTGTGGCGCACTCGCGGCGCTCATCGCTTCGTGTGTCATACCCGCCGGATCAACGCGTTCCTCGCGTTTTGTGAGCGCCGGACTCACGGGAATCATTCCGCTCGCTCTCGTGGGCTCGTTGCTCACCCTGTGGCTGCCCACTCGCTACGCGAATCTCCGCATGGCCGAAGTGGGGCTCGGAGAATTCAACGACCCGTTGCTCGTGTCACTCTTCGTCGACTCGGGCACTCAGCAGGCGCCCAGTTCCGTTGCGCGTGATGAGGTGGAACCTCTCATCGAGAAGATCGTCGCGCAATTCCCTGACTTCTACGCCAACGTGGGTGATGCCCCCGAAGCGCAAAGCGTGGTCGATACGCTCATGTTGCACGCGATCAACCCCTCGTTCGTGACGGGTCTCGCGCTCGTCATTGGAGGCGCACTCGCCCTCCTTGCGGGCCTCGCGATCGTGTGGCCGCACGTGCGAACCGAAACGGCCGTGAGGGGAGGTAGCTCCCGCGGGATCGTCGCTGCCCGCTTCGGGCGCATCAGCCCGTCGTCCGTGGGGCTCGGCTCCAGCCACGCATTAGCGCTGCTCGCCATTGCCGCCCTGCTCGGTATCGCCGCGGCGTGGGGCCTTGCGACGGCCGCCGCTGGAATCGCCTACCTCGGTTACTATCTGCTCGCACTCGCCGCTGCCGCTGCGGCAGTGATGTGGAGCGGTTTTTCGGCGATCGCGGGAGATCCCGCCCATGAGTCTCAGTCCGACGCTAGCTCGGCAACCGTCGGACTCCCCGCTTTTGGACACCCCCACGCCGCCGCCGATCGTTCCTCCCACAAGGCTCTTGCCGGCGCGGTCCTGGCGCTTGTGGTAAGCGCGGCCGCCCTTCCACTCGTGGCACCTATTGCGGGGGCGATGCGCGCGGCACAGCAGCAGGGTGCGCTGTGGGCCGATAGGCAGCTGCGTGCGTTGAGCATCGACTCGCCGACGGTCGTTCTCGGCTTTTTCTTCGGGGTCGTTGCGGTTCTTGCGGTCTCGGCGTTCGTGGCGACGCCCGCGCGCGCTGTGCTCGCCAATGCGGTGACCGAGGCGCGCATTGCCCTTTCTGACCAGGCCAGCGATGGTGCGGGGGCTGAGGACTCGGGGGATTTTGACGATGACCTTGGTTTCGAGGGCCTTGAAAGCGCACTTCGCCGCACCTCCGCAATCGTGGTGATGTGCGCACTGCTGGCTCCGGCCGTGTGCGGTTTCGGGCTCGGCGCAGCCTCACTTCCGGCTTTTGCGGTGGGCGCTGTAGCGGCGTCGGGCCTTGTGGCGTCCGCTGCGTACATGCGCGTCGCCTCGAGTGAAGCGGCCCTCGCCCGAGTCGAGCAAGGTGCGGCAGGCGGCCCGGACTCACTCGCGTATTCGAGCGTGCTCACGGAAGTTTCGGAGGCGCGTGCGCGATTGGCGCTCACGTTCTCTCTTGCCGGCGCCTCTGGCTTCGGTGTCATCGCGGTGCTCATGACGCTCGCGGCCGCGCCCGCCGTCGTGTCTCTCACGGGAGATGAGGGGACGCATCCGCTCGTGCGGAGCATCATCGTGGTCGCGGCCCTCATGGTGCTCGTCGTCCCGATCGTGCTGTCGCGGGGCCTCGAGCAGGTCGATCTCGCCGACAATTTGCGAGAAGCGAGCGAAAGCGTTGATCGGGAGTCGCGCGCCTCGAAAACGGTGCGCGAGAAGGCCTCGAGTACGCAGGTACAGTCGAAGAAATCGGCGGCGCAGTCCACACGAGGCTCGGGTGGCCGAAAGGCGCGTAAGCCCTCGAAGAAGCGCGGTGTGAGTAAGACGGCCGAGGGTGACGATGATTCGCGCGAATCGGTCGAAACTGCTGACGGTTCCTCGGACGGCTCGACTGCGGCCGATATCGATGATCTTGGCGCTGCAATCTTCGGTGGGCCTGAGGTTCCGAACAAGAAACGCGGGCGTCAACGGAAGTAGAGCTGAATTGCGCAGGTGTGAACTTCTCGCGCCGGAAAACTACCGGTGCGGGGCGTTCTCATCCCTCGCGGATCTACATCGTGCTGAATCGCTGCGGCGGTTTCCCTTCAACAGCATCGATTCGAGCCTTGTCATACTCCTGGTCTTCAGGTGTATGGGATTCCTGGTACTGACGAGCTATTATCCGAGACATTTGGCGTGACTGAGCTCGAGCTCGCTGCGCCTATCTTTAGCGATCCCTCATCGACGCCGACGGACGCGGTGCCTCACGGCACTTAAGTGCAGAGGCCAAACAAGGTTCACAGCTCTCCCGTCTTGTTCTCAGTAGCTGCAGAAAGTAGGTCTAGTCTAGGATTCCGGGCAATCTCGCTTGGCTTTTTCGACTTTTGGAGTTGGAGTCTCATGAGTGTCGTCGATCTTGCTTCCGCGCTTGTCAAAATTTCTAGTGTCTCCGGGGATGACTGCGGCATGAACCGTGTGCAAGACGCGGTGATTAATTTCGTGAGCGCCCAAGATAGCGCCGTCGTCGTCGACCGGTACAGAGGGAGTCGCCCTTGGACGCTGCTATCTACTCCAGCAGCATTAAAGAAGAGCGAGCCTGCGGTTGTCTTTGCTTGCCATACCGATACCGTCCCGATTACATCCCCGGACTTATGGACCACCGACCCATTGGGTGGAGCTATCGACGGTGACCGGCTGCTTGGTCGCGGTAGCGTTGACATGAAGGGCGGACTCGCTGCAGCAGTATTCGCACTGGTGGCTGCTACCAAACGTGGAACCCCCGCGCATCTTCTACTTACCGCAGACGAGGAAATTGGATCACGTGGTGCCGCCAACGCCGTCGAGGCCGTGAAGAAATTTCCCGTCAAGGGGATCGTTATCCCCGAAGCGACTAATCTTGACGTTCATAGCTGCCATAGGGGTGCAACTTGGTACACCTTCAACGCCGCCGGAAAAGCAGCTCACGGTTCAACTCCGCATCTTGGCTCTAATGCAATCGAAACACTTACTGAAGCTCTTATCCGGTGGAAAAGTAGTCAGCCCCTCGAGATGGATCGCAGACTCGGTACCGAGTCACTAAATATCGGAACAATTCGCGGTGGTAACGCCACCAATATCGTTCCTGATTGGGCCGCGGCAACGATCGATTTTCGAACCGTCACGCAACACGCTCCTATGGAACGCCTTAGTGGTCTTCCAGATTTAATCGATGTGGGCGTAGATTTGGACCTCGCACCTCTGACGACTCCCCAGGACAATGAGTTCGTAACGGCACTACCGGCCCAGAGCGTCGCGGAGCCGGTTCCCTATTTCACTGATGGTTCCGTACTTACTACGGCTCTCCCCGGGATCCCCATTGTTGTCTGGGGGCCGGGAGAGCCCCATCAGATGCATTCGGTGGACGAATCGATTGAGCTTGATCAGCTGGAACACGCCGTCGATCTCTTTAGCGAAGTCCTCGTCTAGCTCATACAACACCGCTCTGGAGTGGCATGACAGACTCGCCCCAAGCTACGGTCATTGGTAGGTTGAAGGGCTGGGTGTCCTCCCCTCGCCACTGGCGTTCAATCTGATCTAGGGCCATATGCGCGAGCTCGCTATACGGCTGTACAACGGTGGCGAGCCGTGGAGATGTCCAAGCGCCCGTGGGGATGCCGTCAAAGCCGATAAGAGACAAATCTTCTGGGATCCGAACTCCACTGTGTTGACCGGCCGAGATTAGTCCAATGGCTGCGATGTCGCTTGCGGTAAACACTGCGGTTGGTCGATTTTTTATCCGCATGAGGCGCGGCAAGCTAGCCGCCCCAAACGCCTCAGAATAAGGCCCCGACAGAACTAGCTGTTCGTCAAATTCAATCCCTCGGTCTTGAAGCGCTTCACTATAGCCGCTTAGGCGTTCGCGCGCCGAGCGTAAGTTTTGTGGGCCTGCAAGATGTGCAATCCGACTGTGGCCTGCACTTACGAGGTACTGGGTTGCTTGGTAGGCGCCCCCGTAGTGATCTGCTCCTACATATGAAGCCTGGAGACGCTCGGCTACTTCGAGGCTTTCATCGAGAAGGACGAGGGGGAAGTGGGCTGGAACACCCCCTAACACCTTCTGATCTCCAGACATCGAAACGTACACGGCAGAGTCAACATCGGGCGAAGCAAGTACCCAGTCCAGAATTTCTTGCTCGCGCTCGCGTGAACCGTTTGAAACGGCGATTTGTGTTCGAAGTGAGCGCGACTGGGCAGCCTCCACAAAAACCTGTGCGAGGTGCGAAAAGTAGGGGTTTGAGAGTTCGGGAAGAACGAGGGCTACGGAACGCAGCTTATTGCGGTGTCGCACGTGCCCCGTGGTCTTGAGTGCCGCTTCGACGCGGCGCTCTGTTTCGGAGTTGAGACGCAGCTCGCCACGCAGGTAGCGCGACACTGTTGATGCTGAAACGCCTGCCTCGCGCGCGACAGCCCTCATCGACACGATGAATTCCTCCAAACTCCTTGCACCCAACCGAAGGTGACTGTAATATCGAACACACCAAGTATTGCGCGATGTTGCGCAACAAGTCAAGGGAGATGAAATGGCGAAGGTTCTACTTGCTGGAGAATCGTGGATCAGCGCAGTGGTCGACCACAAGGGATACGACGCGTTTCCGCACACTCAGGTGCATATTGGTTGCGCCAAATTGCTCGAAGTCCTCAAAGAGTACGGGCACGACGTCACGCATATGCGATCTCACGACGTGGCCGAGTTTTTCCCCCGCACCATCGAAGAACTCAATGAATTTGACGTTGTTCTGCTCTCAGACATCGGCTCGAATACCATGCTTCTTCCACCCGAAGTCTTTGAACAGGGCCTGCCCAGCCCAAACAGGCTTCATCTCCTTCGCGAATGGGTTAACAAAGGCGGAGGCCTCATGATGGCTGGTGGCTACCTGTCGTTCCAGGGCTTCCAGGGGATGGCAAATTACGCGGGAACGGCTGTCGAAGATGTACTCCCCGTCAACATTTCCCGCTGGGATGACCGGATCGAAACCCCTCAGGGTGTTTCAGGTCAACTTGAACAGGCTGCTGAAGGCCATCCTGTCACCGATGGGCTCGATGCGGAATGGCCGATCCTGCTTGGCTATCAAAAGCTCGCGGCAAAGGACGACGCTAAGGTGCTAGCCACCGTTGAAGGAGATCCGCTTCTCGCCGTACGCGAGGTAGGAAAGGGGCGAACGCTAGCCTTCGCCTCCGACATTTCGCCACACTGGGCACCCGAACCGTTCATGAACTGGGTTGGATACGGTCGCCTCTTCTCTCAAGCCATTGAATGGCTTGCCCACAATTAATCCCATATTTCACAAAGGAGTTGTCAACGATGCCTTCTTCTACCCTATCCCCGGATACATCTCTACATACCCGTCCGCCAGCTCGAACCACGGCGGCTGCCGGACTCTTCGCATTCCTCACCGTTCTAGCTGGAATGCTTGGGCCAGTTCAGTCGGCAGTCAATGGGCGCCTCGGTACTGATGTTGGCGATGGGCACCTCGCCGCGATCATCTCATTCGGCGGTGGTCTCATACTGATGTTCCTCATTGTGTTGCCTGTCCCGAAACTGCGCCGAGCGTTCTTTGCCCTACCTGGGCAGTTGGTCCGCCGAGAGCTGCCGTGGCCTAACTTCTTTGCAGGTCTCTGTGGTGCGGTCATCGTGCTTTCCGAGGGGATAAGTGTCGGAGCACTGGGAGTTGCAACATTCCAGACGTCACTCATTTCCGGCATGGTCATTTCCGGTGTGATGTGCGACCGTCTTGGCATTGGCGTCGAATTCAAGCAGGCCTTGAGCTTCTTTAGAATTCTTGGAGCCGTGCTCGCAATCGTCGCCACTCTCCTCGTTGTCTCCCCCAACTTCGAGGTGCCTCACATGATCGCGCTTGCGATTCTCCCGTTCGCGGGTGGCCTTCTTGCCGGCTGGCAGCCTGCAGGTAACTCCAATATCGCTCGTCTTGCTGATTCGATGCTCGTTTCCATTACATGGAACTTCGTCATCGGCTTCACGGCGCTTACTCTTGCATTCCTTATTCGCGTTGCCATGGGAAGCGGCGAGTTCGTCGCCCCTAGCGCATGGTGGATGTACCTGGGTGGACCGCTTGGTCTGGCATCCATCGCTCTGATGGCGCTTCTTGTGCGCAAGCTCGGGCTTCTCGTACTGGCGCTGTGCTCAACCGCCGGACAGCTCATTGGCTCAATCCTCATCGACAGCTTGCTCCCCGGAATGGGGACGGTCCACACGATGACGCTCATTGGTGCTGCTGTGGCTCTGGTGGCCTCGGGTGTTGCGCTCATTCCCTCCCGCCGAATTCGTGACGATGATTCATCTGCTGACATCAACAGCTCACTGGACGGAAAGGCGCTGGCATGAGTTCAGAGTTTGGTCATGTACAAACTGTTCTGGGAAAAGTTCACGCTGATGAGCTAGGCATCACCCTGCCTCATGAGCACCTATTCAACGACTTGTCGTCGGTGCTTGCTGAGCCCACATACGAGTTCAGCACGAAGATAATCCGTCAAGAGGTAACGCCAAGCTGGCAGTGGGCCCTCAAGCAAGACCCATATTGCTGCGCCGATAATGTCGCAGCAAAGCCAGTTGATGATATTGTTCGCGAAGCGGAGATCTTTCAGGCGCTCGGTGGGAAGACGATCGTTGACGCAACAGGCTCAGCAAAGATTGGTCGTAATCCCGCTCGCCTCAAGGAGGCAGCCGAGCGCACTGGCTTGCACGTCATTATGGCGACCGGTACTTATCTTGAAAAATTTGAAAGAGCGGATATCGCCGGCCCCAGTGTTGAAGAGATTCGCGATCGCTTCTTGGAGGAACTCACCAATGGTGTTGAAGGCGTGTTTCCGGGCCTAATTGGTGAGATTGGGGTGTCGCCCGCCTTTACTGACGGTGAACGCGCGGCACTAAAAGGTGCCGGGCTAGCCCAGGCTGAATTTGGGGGCGTAGCGCTCAATATTCATATGCCTGGTTGGCAACGTCGCGGCGACGAGGTTCTCGACATCGTTCTCGATGAATGCCATGTTGATCCCCGTAAAGTGTCGCTCGCGCATTCGGACCCCTCAGGTGAGGATCTGGATTACCAGATGCGACTACTTAAGCGAGGCGTATGGCTTGAGTTCGACATGATCGGCCTCGACATTACTTTCCCCGGAGAAGGTATCTCACCAACCATCTCCCAAACGGCAAGGACAGTTGCAAATCTCATCAATGAGGGTTTTGGTGACCAGATTCTGCTTAGTCATGACCTGTTTCTGAAGCAGATGTGGGCATCCAAAGGCGGTAACGGCTTTACTGTGGTTCCATCTGTATTTCGGGAGTTGCTGATTGCCCATGGGATCGATGGGTCAGTTGTTGATGGACTGATCACAACGAACCCACAGCGGTACTTAGGGGATGCTATTCGCTAACGGAGTTATCCGCCTCATATGTTGACGGCTGGCTGCAATTTCGAGCCGCAGCCAGCCGTCTCCCATTTAGCTATCCAAGGAGATCCCATGAATCGCGTTATCGTCGTAGGTTCAGTCAACCAAGATGTCACTGTCAAGGTCGAGCGCCATCCTCTGCCCGGGGAAACTCTCACCGGCAATGGGCTCTCGTACAGACTTGGCGGGAAGGGTGCGAATCAAGCGGCAGCGGCTGCCCATGCGGGGGTTGAGACCGTGTTCGTAGGTGCCGTCGGAGCCGATAGCACCGGCGATTCGCTTCGCGATGAGCTCGCCATGCACGATGTAAATATGGAGCATCTCGCCACTATCGATACCGCAAGCGGGAGTGCTTTCATCACAGTGGCTGCAAACGGCGAGAATACGATCGTACTTGACCCCGGGGCAAACGGGCAGGTGGCGTCCGGCGCACTTGACGCCATTACTGATCTTGACTCCTCTGATGTTGTGGTACTACAAGGGGAGCTTCCGCTCGAGGTAAATATCCGTAGTATCAAGATTGCCGCAAAGGTGAACGCACGAGTGGTGTGGAATCCCGCCCCGGCGATATCGCTAAGCGATATCGATCTCACCGCTGTGACAGTACTTGTAGTTAATGAGACCGAAGCTGGGATCGCCCTCGATGTCAAGGTCCCCGAGGGGATCGAAGCAGCACTTGAGGCTGCTGAACACCTGCGAGCGCTGGGCCCCACGGCCGTACTTATTACACTGGGTGAGGAGGGCGGCGTGTGGGCCGACGGCACCAGTAACGGGCATTTTCCTGCCACGAAACCCTCGCGGGTTGTAGACACCACAGGTGCAGGAGATGCCACGGTGGGGGTACTCAGCGCAGCCCTCGCGAAGGGATACTCGTTCCCAGATGCAGTCGCAGAGGGACTGAAGGCTGGATCAGCAGCCGTGGAGAACGAAGGCGCCGCGGCCAGCTACAGCGTGATCACTCCGCTGGCATAGTCGACGTCTGACGTCTTATACGTTGCCTAAGGGAGTATTCATTGCCTGATCCTCGAGGACGATGCCCACCGGGCCAAGTTCAACACCTTCCGCTCACACCGAGCGCTGGCCTGAAACCGGCTATCTGAGGTCCACCGCGGCTTGGCTGACCCCGCGACCCCAAGGTTCTCAAGCCTGAAATCCTGCCAAGTGCTTCACGCGGGACACTTGTGAGCTAGTGCACTAGTTGATTGCGGCTGAAGTCAGTGGCCCTTAGGAGCACGCGAAGCTAGAAACGACGCCCCTAGTCGAGCGATTGCGGACGCAATTGCCGGGCCAAAGACCAAGGCGCAAATTGCCACGACCCAGAGAACGATCGCTGCATCCTTTAGGACGGTTTGGCTAAGAATTATGGCTGTGGCCGCGATCAGGCAACCGGCAATGACTCCGATCTGCGAGGCTTTCATCTAGGCTCCTGTCGCTCCAACTAGGCAAAGCACTTTCCAACGTAGGCTCCACCGAGAGTTGTGATCCCAGCTGCGCAAGCGATGCATCCAGTCCCAACCGTTACGGCGCATAACGGTGCGCAGATTCCTACAATAGCAGTGGCTGCTACAACGGAAACTCCAGCAGCAGTTAAGCAATCGATTACGTTGGGGTTTTTTGTACTGTTCGTCGCTAATGAACTTGCTTCGGTGTGCTCTCACGACGTCGTCCCAGGTTCCGGAAGGGTTGGGGCCGCTCGGTCCGATCTTTGGCGGAAAGGGGCTGCGGTGAGGGTTCGGGTCCGGTTGTGGTGCCGGTGTCATTGGTGCTGTCGCGTGTCAGCGGCTAGGGAACTGTGCACGACCGTGGGGCGTGCACGCATGGATACTGACAAATCCGCAAGGTTAGTCGAGCAGCCCCTCTTCGCGTGCCCGCGCGAGCGCCGCCGTTCTGCTCGATACTCCGAGCTTTCCGTAGAGCCGCGCAAGGTGAGTCTTGATGGTGGTGGGGGAGAGGAACAGTTCTTCGCTGATCTCGCGATTGCTCAAACCGCGATCGAGTGCATTGAGCACATCCCGCTCGCGCCCCGTGAGGGTGATGCGGTCCTTGCGCATTTCGCGCAGGAGCTTGCCCGCAACGACGGGTGCGAGCACCACCTCGCCGCTTGCGGCACGCTGCACCGCACTCGTGAGGTCGGCTGGCGCGGAGTCTTTCAAGAGGTACCCCTGGGCGCCGGCCTCGACGGCGGCGAGAATCTCGGAATCGTCGTCGTAATTGGTGAGAACGAGAATCCGCGGGTGATCCCCCCGTGCGCGAATAGCGCGAATGGCCTGTACGCCGCTCATGCCGCCGTTCGCGAACCGTAGATCCATGGTCACGAGGTCGACATCGCCCTCGCTGGCTCTTTCGACTGCCTCTTCAGCGCTGGGTGCTTCAGCGACGACGGTGAAGTCCTCGTGGCTTTCGAACACGGCGCGCAGCCCCGCGCGCACCACCGGGTGGTCGTCGGCGATCAGGATAGAAATCATGGGTACGCTCCTTATGCAGTAGCGGGGTGGAGTGGGGCAGGTCAGTCAGGGGAAACGGGCGAAACTGGAGGGCCCGACGGTGCCTGGGACACGGGGATCGTCACGCTTATGAGCGTGCCCTCCCCGGGGGCCGCGATGATCGCGGCATTCCCGCCGAGCTCACGTGAGCGTTGCACGACGAACCCGAGGCCGTAGCCGCCACTATCGCTACGTGGGCCAAGGAGCGCCTCGTCAACGTCGAAGCCCCGACCATCATCTTCGATGTCGATATGCACTTCACCATCCTCGGCACAAGCCCGAACCTCGATCCGCGAGGCGTGAGCATGGTCGAGGGCGTTCGCGAGGGAGGACTGCACGATGCGCACGAGACTCGTCGCGGTCGTCATGTCGAGTTCAGGCAGGTCTGGCGCGACGCGACACTCGATCACCGGCGTGGTGCCGCGACGGTTCGACACTGCCCTCGAGCGTGCAGTTTCAGCGACGCGTACCAAGGCAGCCTCGAGGCGAGTGGGGCCCGATCCCTTCGGCGTGAGGTGGGTGATCGCGCTTCGAAGTTCGCTCAAGGCTTCCGAGGTGGCGTCGGAAGCGGACCGCACGTGCTCGAGCGCCCCCGCACTCTCACCCGAGTCGAGCGCCTCCTCCGCGAGACCGAGCCGCAAGATCACGCTTGAGAGCGACTGTGCCGTCGTGTCATGAAGGTCGCGCCCGAGGTGTTCGCGCTCGGTAATGCGGGCTTTCTCGCGCTCAGATTCGACAAGCTGACCTTGAGCGTCGCGAAGCTCGGCGATCACGGCGTTCTTCTGGAGCGCCTCGAAGCGCATCGCGCGGTACATGTGCATGAACGCGAGCATGAGCACGGCGATCAGGAGTGGCCCCACGATCGTGCCCGTCGAAGCACCGTGGTGAAAAACCTGCCCCACGATCGTGAAAACGGTGAGGCCGAGCGTCACGAAAGCCCCGGTGCGTTCGGGAAGCAGCCACTGGGAGATGCCAATGAGGGCGAAAAGGAAATAGGTCGCGTGGGGTGTTTCCGCGATGACCATCGCCCACGCGGACGCAAGAACGGCGATGTACACGAGGGGGCGCCATGAAAAAACTGTCACTGGCTCGGCGTGAATGTCTCCCGCGTGCATGAGCAACGCGCCGCCCACGAGCATGACAACGAGCGTCACGAGGCTGAAGATCACGACGCTCGATGTGTGCGGAGCCGCGGCGAAGGTGCTTTCGAGGATGGGAATCGCAAGGAGCACGCACGCGAGTGTGGCTGCCCCCACGACGTATGGGGTGCGGGCTGAGGTGGGCATATCACCGATCCTAATTCCCTGGCCCGTGAGGTCGTTCCTCCAAAAGGATGAACGAAGAGGGTACCGACGGGAGGTACCGGAGGGGAGGGCCGGATCGGCACAGTAGAGACATCATCAAACGCCGTAAGGAGTTCACCTCATGTTTCTTGCCATTCGAGACTTGCGCTTCGCGAAAGGCCGCTTCGGTCTCATCGTTGCCGTCGTCTCCCTCATGACGTTCCTCGTGACGTTCCTCGCCGGCCTCACCGGTGGCCTCGCCATGCAGAACATTTCCGCGATGCTCTCGCTCAATCCTGACAAGGTTGTTCTTTCGGTCGACGAGGGTGAGCAGGAAGAGTTCTCGAACTCGGAGATCACCAAGGAACAGTTCGATGCGTGGGCCGCGAAGGCCGGTGATAACGCGGTAACCCCGCTCGGTATCTCGAGCGCCCTGCTCGACACGGGGGAAAAGACCGAGTCGGTCGTACTCATGGCCGAGCCCAGTGGTTCTGACGAACGGATCCCCGAAGCCGGCAAGCTCGTGCTCGGCGAAACAACGGCCGAATCGCTCGGAGTGCAAGCGGGCGACACCGTTGACGTTGCGGGGGAGAGACTCGCGGTGGACCGCGTGATCAAAGATGAGTTCCATTCACATCGCCCAGTCGCGTTCGCGAGCCTCGACACGTGGCACGATTTCCTCGAGCGCACGCATCAGCCCGGTGGGTATGCCACGACCATCCTCGTGGGCGCGGAAGGGGCCGACGCCTCCTCGGCCCTCACCGATGACGACATCACGGCACTCGATCGCGACCAGTCCACGACCACGAAGTCGCTTCTCCCCTCGCTTCTCGCGATCGGCTCATTCCGCTCGGAGATCGGCTCGCTCGCGATGATGATCGCTCTCCTCGTTCTGATCTCGACGCTCGTGATCGGCGTGTTCTTCCTCGTGTGGTCGATGCAGCGCCAGCGCGATATCGCGGTTCTCAAGGCGATCGGCGCTCGCACGGGTTGGCTCGCGGGTGACTCGCTGTGGCAGGCCCTCATTGTGCTCGGCATCGGCTCGCTCATCGGCGTGGGGCTCACCGCCGGGCTCGGCGCGCTCGCCGCGAACGCCATGCCGTTCGTCATGAACGCGCTCACGCTCGTGGGCGTTCCGATCCTCATGCTTCTCGCGGGTCTCGTGGGCTCGCTCGTGTCGGTCCGCACGATCACGAAGGTGGATCCGACGAAGGCCCTGCAAGCGTCGGCGGCCTAACCCGCACGGCCCTGCCGCGCCCCGCACTCTCACACGAACCTTGATGAAAAGGACGAAAGCCATGCTGAACCTCACCGACATCACCCTCACCTACCCCGACGGCGGCTCAACCGTCACCGCGGTCAACCACGCGAACCTCACGGTGAACCCGGGCGAATTCGCCGCCGTGACCGGGCCCTCCGGGTCAGGCAAATCGAGCCTTCTGACCGTTGCGGCGACGCTCACGAGCCCCGATTCGGGAAGCGTGAAGATCGCGGGTATCGAGACGACGTCGCTCAACCAGAAGAAGAAAACCGAAGTGCGCCGCGACCACGTGGGTATCGTGTTCCAGTCGCCGAACCTCATCCCCTCGCTCACCGTCGCCGAGCAGCTCGAGATTGTGGCACGTCTCGGCGCGGGTACCTTGAAGCGGGTCTCGAAGAAGGAGCGCCAGGAACGAATCGAGTCGGCTCTCGACTCCGTGGGGATGCTCGATCGCGCGCATCACCGACCGGGGGCGCTCTCGGGCGGTCAGCGCCAGAGGGTCAACATTGCCCGCGCGATCCTCCACCAGCCCGAAGTGCTCCTCGTGGACGAGCCCACGAGCGCCCTCGACCAGGAGCGCTCCAAAGCGATTATCGAACTGCTCGCGGAGACAACCCGCACGCGCGACCTCGCGACCGTCGTTGTGACCCACGCGCAAGAGCAGCTCGACGAGTTCGATTCCGTGTATCGCATGGTTGACGGCGTTCTTACCGCTGAGACTGCGCGGGGCGAGGCAATCGTCGGAACCGGTTCCCACGCCCATGTGCGCGAGAAGGTTTTTGCTCGCGCCTGAGCGCCAAGCCGCACCCCCGAAGGCCGCCCGAAATCGCCCCGAAAAAGGACGAAAGGGCGGCCTTCAGCGATGTGACGAGGGTAACGTTTGGGGTAGGCACGCCGAGCGAGAACGCCCTCGCCCGACGCGAATCATTGACGTGAACGACGAAGTGACCACCGTAGTCCGTGAGGAGCAGTCATGAGCCAGGAATACCCCGAACTTTTCTCCCCAACCGTGATCGGATCGATCCCGGTCAAGAACCGTTACGCGATGGGACCGATGGGTCCGCTCGGTTTCGGTGATGCCAACGGCGGCTGGAACCAGCGCGGCATCGAATATTATGCGGCCCGCGCGAAGGGCGGCATTGGCCTGATCATCACCGGCGTGTGCCAGGTGGTAAACGCCGCCGAGAAACTGCCCGGTGGGCTCATGCCGAACCCGAGCCTCAATCCCGGCGTTTTCCTCTCGACCTCGCGCGAACTTGTCGAACGCGTGCACGCCTTCGATTCGAAGATTGTGCTCCAGGCCGGTGCCGGCTTTGGGCGCGTTCTCGTCCCGGCCGCGATCCCGCCTGGGCAGAGCCCCGCGGCACCGAGCGCGATTCCCTACATGTGGGATCCGAGCGTGACGTGCCGCGAAATGAGCAAGGACGAAATCAAGCAGATCGTCAAGCAATTCGCGATCACCGCGCAAATCGCGAAGCAGGCCGGCTACGACGGCATCCAGGTCCACGCCGTTCACGAGGGCTACCTCCTCGACCAGTTCGCGATCGAGTTCTATAACCGCCGCACCGATGAATACGGCGGTTCCCTTGAGAATCGCCTCCGGTTCGCCCGCGAAATCGTCGAAACCATCCACCACGTTGCGGGCGACGACTTCCCGGTGCAGCTGCGCTACTCGGTGCGCTCGATGGTCAAGGACTTCAACGACGGTGCGTTGCCCGGCGAGGAATTTGAGGAAAAGGGCCGTGACTTCGAGGAAGGCGTGGAAGCGGCGAAACTTCTGCACTCCTACGGCTACGAGACCCTTGACGTCGATCAGGGCACGTACGACTCGTGGTTCTGGAACCACCCGCCGATGTATCAGGAAAAGGGCATGTACATGCCCGACGTGAAGCGCCTCAAGGACGCCGCGCCCGAAATCCCGATCATCATGGCCGGCCGCATGGACAACCCCGAGCTCGCGCACAAGGCGATCACCGAGGGATACTGCGACATGATTTCGCTCGCGCGGCCGACGCTCGCCGACCCCGACATCGTGAACAAGCTCGAAGCCGGAAAGCCCGAGACAGTACGCCCGTGCATCTCCTGCCAGGAAGGCTGCATCGGCCGCATCGCGAGCTACCTGTCGATCCGCTGTGCCGTCAATCCCGAGGCGGGTCGCGAAAGCGACGCGGTGCTCCTGCCCACCCCGCGTCATCGCGCAAAGAAGGTCATGATCGTGGGTGGTGGCCTCGCCGGCCTCGAATCGGCTCGCGTGCTTGCCGAGCGCGAGCACACCCCCGTGCTGTTCGAGGCGAGCGACCGACTCGGCGGTGTCGTGATCGCGGGTGGCCAGCCTTCCTTCAAGGAAGATGACCTCGCACTCATTGCGTGGTACGAGCAGGAACTCGAGGCACTCGGCGTCGAGGTACACCTCAATACCGAGGTCACACCCGACATGATCAAGAGCGGCGAGTGGGATCACGTTCTCGTGGCGACCGGCTCGAAGCCGCGCATGCTTGATCTTGGTGACGCGAGGGAGGTCGTCGAAGCGACCGATGCCCTCCTTGCACAGGATGACTTGGGTAAGAAGGTTGTCGTCATCGGCGGCGGCCTCACGGGTTGTGAGCTCGCCCTTTCTCTCGTCGAGAAGGACCGTGAGGTCGCGATCGTCGAGGTCGAAAAGGATCTGCTCGCGAAGAACGGCCCCCTGTGCCACGCCAACCACGACATGCTCCACAAGCTCGTGCCGTACCGCGGCATCGAGGTGCTCACGGAAGCCTCGGCGATTCGCACGACCGAGAAGGGCCTGCTCGTGAAGGTCGATGGCAAGGAGCGCGAGCTCGAAGCCGATTCGGTGGTGTCCGCGATCGGGTACGTGCGCGATAGCGAGATGTGGGAGGCGATCACGGACGTGAACGTGCCGAAGAACATCCTCGGTGACGCCCGCAAGATTTCGAACATCCAGTACGCGATCTGGGATGCGTACGAGGTGGCGTCGAAGCTCTAACCTCTCCTGGATTCCATAGGGTTCGTGGGGGTTATTCCGGTCGTGACGGCTGGGATAACCCCCGCAACGTCTATGCAATCCGGTGGAAATGGAGCGGGTGACGGGAATCGAACCCGCGCTGTCAGCTTGGGAAGCTGAAGTTCTACCATTGAACTACACCCGCAAAGGTGCTTACCCAGTGTAGCCGCCGCGCGCCGCACCTCCAAACCGGCGTGAGGCAAGCGGCCTCGAGTTAAGATAGAGGCGTGCTTCTCAGTGATCGTGATATTCGCGCGGAAATCGAGGCGGGCCGCATCGGCATCGCCCCCTTTGGTGATGAGTTCGTTCAGCCTGCGTCCGTGGACGTGCGGATCGATCGATTCTTTCGACTCTTCGACAACCACAAGTACGCGATGATCGACCCTGCGAAGGAGCAGGCGGAGCTTACGCGCCTCGTGGAGGTCGATCCTGACCAGCCGTACATGCTGCACCCTGGCGAGTTCGTGCTCGCCTCGACCTACGAAACGGTGAGCCTCCCGAACGACATCGCCGCTCGCCTCGAGGGCAAGTCGAGCCTCGGCCGGCTTGGGCTGCTCACGCATTCCACGGCGGGCTTCATCGACCCCGGGTTCGAGGGGCACATCACCCTTGAGCTCTCGAACATGGCAACTCTGCCCGTGGCGCTGTGGCCCGGCATGAAGATTGGCCAGCTGTGCTTTTTCCGCCTCAGTAGCGAGGCGGAGCGCCCGTACGGCTCGGAGGGGAACCTCAACAGGTACCGGGGGCAACGGGGTCCGACGGCTTCCCGCTCCTACATGAACTTTCACCGCACGCAGATCCCCGCAACACCCTTGGAGGAGACCCCGTGACGCACACGCTTGTTCTCGATCAAAGCTACGGGCTCGATGATCTCTTCGCGCTCGTGCTCAACCGTTACCCGCTCGCACGCAAGAAGAAGAAAACGATTCGCGTGAGCGATACGACCTCGCTGGTGTGGCACCCCTCGAAGAATGAGGCGAGCATTGAGGTTCCCATGCATCGCGATGGCGGCCCTTCGGAGATTCCCGATGGTTACGGCTTCGATACTGCCTTCCCGAACGGCGTGCCCGCGGGGGAGGAGCGCGAGATTCTCGAATTCGCCCTCAATGTTGTGCGCCGCCTCGGCGGGAAACTCGTGACCGACACGGGCCACGAACTCGCCCCGCATCAGTTCATGCAGCCTGGCCTCCACGTGGTCGCGGCCTACGAGCTTGCCCCGAAGGACCTGCTCGAGATCGTGCAAAAGATCGTCAAGGAAGCGGAGATCGTGGGGGAGGCCGACGGTTTCCCCTACATGCTCTCCGCCCCAATTTTTGCGCACGCCGACCTTGTGGTTGAGGCATCGACGCTCGAGGGTGAAATTCCTGCGATTGAACATGTCGAATGGGTGAAGGAAGGTGCGGCGCTGTACACCGTGGCCTATCGCCCCGATGACCCTTCGACGCTCGTTGCCGAAAACCCCGAGAAGTCGCAGATTCGTGAATGGCGCGAGGCCTACCTCGGCTGTAGCGCTGTGGCGCGCGCGATTTGGGACGAGACCGGAGGGTTTGTGCTCGATCACGAAGATTTCCTCGTGGAGCCAAACGAGCTGTTCTAAAAGCAGCATGAGACCCATTGCACAAAACGGGACTTAAGTTGTATTCTTGAGGTGGTTCGCCGAACCGCCATGCGGAGTGAAGCGTGGCCTTGCGATGAGGAGAAGTCAATGAAGACGATGACGAAGATGTTGTCCGCAGTCGCTTCGTGCGTCACCGTCGCGCTCATGGTCGCGGGATGCTCAAGCTCTCCCGTGAACTCGGAATCTTCACCGAAAGTTGCTCCTTCCTCGACGCACGAGCAATGGGTACAGGATGCCCGAGTTCGCCTCGACGGTCAGGGCAGCCGCTACTTTCCGAAGGTCAGCCGAGAAGAAGCGCTCGATGCCGAATGGGCACGTATCGAAAGTGCCTATGCATCGCAAGGCCGCACAGCACCCGAGAAACCAGACAGCCCTGCGGAAGTAAAGGACGATCAAGGCGCCTGGGTGCGGTGTATGCACGACGACGGTTGGAGCGACACCGATGTTTCCTCCGAAGGTATTGTGACGCGGGGTGAGTTTTCGCTTAGCAAGCCGCTTGAATGGTCCGTTTCGGAATATGGATGCTCCGCGAAATTTACATCGCTGGGGGAGATGCCAAACGAGAGGCAAGCAAGCGATTTTTGGCAGTTCCAAAAAGATGTCGTCATTCCGTGTCTCGAAAAGCAGGGGGTGACTATCGCGGGCTTCCCTTCCGAAGAGGAGTACCTGGACCGGTACTTCAGTGATGGTTCGCTCGAGCTCGCGAGCGCATACGCTACCGGTGATGTCCAGCAGCGACTACTCGAAGGGAAACTCGAGTGTCGCGTACTTCCCGAGGGATGGGATTATTCCGTGTAGCGGGACGGTTCGCCGCGTCGCGCGTATGACTTGATAAACTTAAGCGTCCCCGCACCGACACTACGAGGACGGATACCCCCGCATGATTATCGCCATCGCTGCGCACTTCGCGATGGCACTTATAGCGCCCCTCCTCGTGAAATGGTGGCGGCAAAAGGCATTTCTGCCGATCGCGCTTATTCCTGCAGCCACGGCGGCGTACCTTCTCTCGCACTCACCGGCTGCGCTCGCCGAGACCCCCGCGGTGGAGACTTACCCGTGGATCCCACAGTTCGGGATCACGCTGAGTTTCGCACTCGATCCACTCGCGTGGCTGTTCGTCCTCATCGTTTCGGGTATCGGAACGGTCATCATGCTGTACTGCTCGCGGTACTTCAAGGAAACGGAGCCGTCGCTCGCGCGTTTCGCGGGTGTGTTCACGGCGTTCTCCGGGGCGATGCTCGGGCTTGTGCTCGCCGACGACGCGATGATGCTGTTCGTGTTCTGGGAGCTCACGACCGTGTTCTCCTACCTGCTCATCGGCCACTACGTCACGAAACAGGCCTCGCGTCGCGCCGCGATTAACGCACTCATCTCCACGACCGCGGGCGGACTTGCCCTCATGGTGGGGCTCATCATGCTCGGCGTCGAGGCTGGCAGTATGCGAATCTCCCAGATCCTCACGTCGCCCGCTTTCACTGCGGTGTCGCCGTACCTCGTTGTGGCCCTCGTTCTCGTGTTGATCGGTGCTGCGACGAAATCGGCGCTTGCCCCCGGGCACTTCTGGCTCCCCGGTGCGATGGCCGCACCGACACCGGTTTCGGCGTACCTTCACGCCGCAGCCATGGTGAAGGGCGGCATCTACGTTCTTTTGAGGTTCGCCCCGCTCCTGGCCACCGTCGGACCTCTCACGATCGCGGTTTCCGCCCTCGGTGCCGTGACCATGCTGCTCGGTGGTTGGCGTGCCCTCCGGCAAACCGACATCAAGCTCCTGCTCGCGTACGGAACGGTGTCGCAGCTTGGATTTATGGCAGCGATCGCGGGAATCGCGACACCCGAAGCGGTTTTTGCCGGCGCCATGCTCACGCTCGCCCACGCGCTCTTCAAAGCGCCGCTCTTCATGAGCGTCGGCATCATCGACAAGTGCTACGGCACGCGTGACCTGCGTGAACTGCACGGCGTTTTCAAGGACCTCCCGATCGTGGGCATCGTCGCCTTCGTGAGTGCGGCATCGATGGCCGCCTTCCCGCCGCTATTTGGATTCGTGGCAAAAGAAGCGGTGTTCTACGCCTTCGCCGAGGGGGAGCCGTGGGGCCTCGCGATTCTCGCCGCGACCGTCGCGGGATCCGTGCTCACGGTCGCGTATTCGTGTCGCTTTTTCTTCCACGTGTTCCCCGGTGCGCGCGGCGTGAAGCACAAGCAGCCCACGCTTCGTTTCCAGCTCATCCCCGCGATCGTTGCGGCTGCGAGCCTCGCCGCGATCGTGCTCGCGCCGCAACTCGAGGTGCTTGCCACCCTCATTGCGGGTGGCCCGAGCGCGAAGGTGGGGGAGCTCGGCCATCTCGCCGTGATCCCCGACCACGTATCGCTCCCGCTCCTCTGCTCGCTCGCAGCGCTCACGCTCGGTGCGGTGCTCGCGATCGCCCACGCACCGTTCGAGCGTGTGCAAAAGGCGGTAAGCCCTCAGAACACGGCGCTTGGGCGCTGGTGCGACGCAGAAAGGCTTTTTCGCGCGTCCATGCGTGAAGTGGATTCGCTCGCGGTGCGTACGACGGCCTTCTTCCAGCGAGGCTCGCTTCCCGTTCACCTCGGCACGATTTTCCTCGTGTTCGTCGTGATGCTCGCGGGAGCCATCGCCTTCACGGGGAAGGCCCCCGACAACCTCGTGCTGTTTGCTCACCCCGCCGAAATCGCCGTGGTGGGCTTCGCCGGCCTCGCCGCGCTCGGCGCAGCGCGCGCACGGCGCCGGCTCAGGGCGGCCCTCCTTATTTCGGGCACGGGCTTTGGCGTTGCGCTTTTGTTCATGATGTACGGCGCGCCCGACGTCGCCGCGACCCAGCTTTTCGTTGAGTCGATGATGACCGTCGTGCTCATTCTTGTGCTGCGCCGCCTCCCCGCCCACTTCTCGATCCGCCCTCGCCGTTTCGACCAATTCACGCGCTGGTCAATTGCGATCCTCACGGCCGCCGTGATCGTGACCGTTTTTGCGTACGCGGCTGGTGCAAGGATCGCCGCGCCGATCGGTCCCGAACTCATCGAGGCGGGATATGAAATCGGCAAGGGCCACAATGCCGTGAACGTCGCCCTTGTGGACGCACGCGTGTGGGACACGATGGGGGAGATCGCCGTGCTTCTCGTCGTCGCCTCCGGCATCGCCTCCCTCATTTTCGTGCGAAAACGCGAGCAGCAGATCGTGCGCGTGGGGGACCTCGAAGAAGACCTGTCGATTTGGCGGCGGACTTCCGATCCTTCCATCCCCGAGAACACGCTTCGATTCCACAATGAAAGCGAAGACCTCGAAGGCAACCGCGGCGCCACGTGGCTCCTCGCGAGCCGCACCCTCGCACCCGAGCGGCGCATGGTTGTGCTTGAAGTGATCACACGCCTCGCCTTCCCGATGCTCATGGTGCTCAGCATTTACTTGCTGTTCGCGGGCCACAATTTCCCCGGTGGCGGCTTCGCTGGCGGCCTGGTCGCAGGTCTCGCGATTACGCTGCGCTACCTCGCCGGAGGCCGATACGAGCTCAACGAGGCTGCACCCGTGCAGGCAGGGGCCCTCCTCGGCGTAGGCATGGTGCTCGCATTACTTACCGGCATCACGCCTCTTTTGCTAGGCGGCACCGTGTTCCAGAGCTACGTGTGGATCGGGCATCTGCCCGTGCTCGGCGAAATCGAACTCGCGAGCGCACTCATGTTCGATATTGGCGTGTACCTCATCGTCGTGGGGCTCGCCCTCGACATCTTGCGCACGCTCGGCGAACAAATCGACAGGCACCAGGAGGCGGAGCTCGATGCACGTTAGCCTCCTCGTTCTTCTCCTTGCCGCGGTGCTCATCGCGAGCGGGATCTACATGCTGCTCGAACGCACCCTTTCGCGCATCATCATGGGCGCGGTTCTCGCGGGAAACGGCATCAACCTTTTGTTCCTTCTCGCGATTGGCACCCCCGGAACTCCCCCCTTCGAAGGTTCGGGGGCGGTCGAGGGCATGAGTGACCCGCTCCCTATGGCGATGGTGCTCACCGCGATCGTGATCTCCTTGGCTCTCACGGGCTTCGGCATGGCGCTGTCGTACCGCTCGTGGCAGCTTTTTGGCCACGACGAAGTCCCCGATGACGTTGAGGATCTTCGCATTGCCGACCGCTCGCGCAGGCTCGTGGAACGCCACCGTCACGAGCACATCGAGCGTGTGGGCTTTGAAGCCGACGAGAAGCGCGAGGAACGTGAGCGTGAGCGCATGCAAGAAGAGGCCGAAAAGGCCCGCGCGAATACCCACGATGACCTGAATGACGATATTTCCGACGACTTCACTTCCGACGAGGACGTGGAATACAGCCTCACCGAAAGCGATAGCGACGATGACGAGGAGGAGACCTCATGAGCCTCGAGATTCTCCTTGCCGCACCCGTGATGCTGCCGCTTCTGGGCGCTGCTTTTGCCTTGCTCACCCGTCATCGCTCTCGGCTTCAGCTCGCGGTGTCGATCGGCACGCTTAGCGTGAACCTCGTGATCGCGGCGCTTCTCATGTACTGGATCAACGAGAACAACATCCTCGTACTCCAGATCGGCAAGTGGACGCCAACGCTCGGGATCGTGCTCGTCGCCGATAGGCTCACGGGCCTCATGCTTCTCGTCTCGTCGTTCGTGACCCTCGGCGTGCTCATCTACGCGAGTGCACAGACCATTTCCGAACACATCGAGTCGACGCCGATCGCAATCTTCCACCCTTCGTACCTTCTGCTCGTCGCGGGAGTCTCGAACGCGTTCCTCGCGGGCGATTTGTTCAACATGTACGTGGGCTTCGAGATTCTCCTCGCCGCCTCGTTCGTGCTGCTCACGCTCGGTGGATCCGCGAGTAGGGTTCGAGCCGCGACGACATACGTGATCGTGTCGATGGTGAGTTCACTGCTTTTCCTCGTGGGAATCGCGAGTTGCTACGCAGCCGTCGGAACCGTCAACCTTGCCGAAATTGCCGTACGCATGGACCACGTGGACCACCATGTGCGCCTCCTCATCGAGTTCGTGCTGCTCATCGCGTTCGGGCTCAAGGCGGCGATCTTCCCGCTTTCCGCGTGGCTGCCCGACTCCTACCCAACCGCACCCGCGCCCGTGACCGCGGTGTTTGCCGGCCTCCTCACGAAGGTGGGGATTTACGCGATCATCCGCCTCGAAACCCTCATGTTCCCTGAATCCGAAATCTCGACCGTGCTGCTTGTCGCGGCAGGATTCAGCCTCGTGATCGGCATTTTCGGGGCCATTGCGCAAACGGACCTCAAACGCGTGCTGTCCTTTACCCTCGTGAGCCACATGGGCTACATGATGTTCGGTATTGGCATCTCCTCGCAGATCTCCATGACGGCAACCGTGTTCTACGTGGCCCACCACATTACGGTGCAGTCCACGCTGTTCCTCGCGGCGGGCCTCATCGAACACGTGGGCGGCACTACGAACCTCGCGAAGCTCGGCGGGCTCGCAAAGGCCGCGCCGTGGCTCGCGATCCTCTTCTTCGTGCCAGCGATGAACCTCGCTGGCGTGCCCCCGATGAGTGGCTTTATTGGAAAGGTGGGCCTCGTTATCGGCGGTATCCATCGCGGGAGCGTGCTCGCGTGGATCCTTGTGGCGTTGAGCGTTATTACCTCGCTTCTCACCATGTACGCCATCGCGAAAGTGTGGAACCGTGCCTTCTGGCAAGAAACCCCCGAGCAAATCGCGAAAGATAAGCCCGTGACGCCCCTGCTCATGAGTGGTTCGACAGCAACTCTTGTGGCCTTCTCCCTCGCTCTCACGGTGTTTGCCGGGCCCCTGATTGGCTATAGCGAAAGTGCGGCCTCTTCGCTCCTCGAACGCGTCCCTTACGTGAATGCCGTACTTGGCGACGGTGCCGCCGATCGTCTCGTATTCAACATCGACGATGCCGGTGGAGGGCAGGTGGCGCCCGAATGACACGCCTCCTCAACCGCGTCCGCGTACTGCCCACGCACGCCCTTGGCATCGTGGGGGGCGCCCTCGCATGGTGCCTCCTGTGGGGAGAATTTAGCGTTCTCAGTATTCTCGGCGGGCTCCTCCTCGGCGCGGCGATCTACGTGATGTTCCCCGCGCCCCCGCTGAGCCGCGAAGTCACGCTACGACCCGTGAGCGCGCTCGTCTTTTTCGCGCACTTCGCGAAGGATCTCGTGGCGGGCAGTATCCAAGTCGCCCGCTTTGCCCTGAGGCCCACCGGAAGCCCCGGCTCGAGCGTGATCGCCGTGCAATTGCGCTCGCGAAGCGATCTGTTCCTCTCGTTCACGGGCATCCTTGCCACCCTGATTCCCGGTTCGGTAGTAGTGGAAGCCCAGCGTGCCACGGGGACCCTGTTCTTCCACGCGATCGGCGTGACCACGAAGGAACAGATTAAGGCGCAGCATGACAGCATCCTGCGCCAGGAGGAGCGCCTTTTGCGCGCGTTTGCCTCACGCGAGATTCTCAACAGTGCCGGATACAGCGTGAGAGGGGGCGGGGCTGATGTTTGACACCATCCTTCTGGGCGCCGCGATCGCGCTCGGTCTCATCTCGATCCCGATCGTGTACCGCATGATCGTGGGCCCCACCATTATTGACCGTGCCGTGGCGCTCGACATGCTCGTTGTTCAAGTGGTGATGGGGCTCGCGCTCTATTCGGCGTGGACCGGCACAAGCTTCGCGGTCATTCCCGCCCTTGCCCTGACAGCGACCGCGTTCATCGGCACCCTTTCGCTCGCGAGGTTTGTCGCTCGCGCCGACGTTCCCGAACGAAAGGAGGGCGTTGAGTGAGCATCGCTGAAATTTTCGGCTTGATCCTCATCGTGACCGGCGTGTTCATCGCGGCGATCGCTATGGTGGGTCTCGTGCGGTTCAACGACGTTCTTTCGCGCATGCACGCCGCGTCGAAGCCGCAAACGCTCGGCCTCGTGCTCGTGCTTGCGGGAGCGGCGATCGCCTCGCAGTCGCTTGCGCTCGCGGGCATGCTTGCGCTCGTTCTCGTCGCACAATTCCTCACGATGACCGCCTCGAGCGCGATGCTCGGGCGTGCCGCGTTCCGCCGCGGCTTCCTCCTGGGGAGCGATTACGCGTTCGACGAGCTCACGCCGCGACTCTCCATCGGTGGCGAGGGAGATGATGACGACGATGGCTTCATCGATCCGGAAGCAGACGCTCACCCCGATGGGGAAACCGAGGATGCGCTTCCCACGAACGTTCTCACGCACACGATGGGTCTCGAGCTTGCGGAACTCAAAGAACACTTCGACGAGGATGACCTCGACGAGAGTGCGGAGGGCACCAAGGACACGTTCGCGCGCCAGCGGGAGTCCGGCGGGCACTAGGGTACGCAGGGTTCTGTGAGGGCCCGACGCTTGCGACTTAACAAAGGGGGCGGGGGCGGCTCGATGGCCGCCCCCGCCCCCTGAAGTGGAAGGCGAAGTGGTCCCTTAGAAGAGGCCGATCGCGTTGCCGTCCTCATCGACGCCCATGCGCAGTGCCGCGGGCTCCTTCGGCAGACCCGGCATGGTCATGACCGAACCGGTGAGGGCGACCACGAACCCGGCGCCGAGGCGGGGGATGAGGTCGCGAACGTGGAGCACGTGGCCCTCGGGCGCGCCGAGCTTCGAGGGATCGTCGCTGAACGAGTACTGGGTCTTCGCCATGCACACGGGGAGCTTGTCCCAGCCGTTCTTCTTGAGGCGGCGAAGGGCTGCGGGAGCACCGTCGACGTACTGGACCTCCGATGCGCCGTAGACCTCCTTGGCGATGGTCTCGATGGCGTTCTCAACGCCGTCCTCAGGCTCGTAGAGGTGGTGGAAGTCGCCGGCTTCCTCGATGGCGGCGAGCACCTGGTCGGCGAGGTCGAGTGCACCTTCGCCGCCCTTGGCCCACACCTCGGAGAGTGCAGCCTTGTAGCCGTTTTCCTTCGCCCAGTCGAGAACGGCCTTGAGCTCGGTCTCGGTGTCCGACGGGAAGCGGTTAAGGGCGATGACGGGCTCGAGGCCGAACTTGCGAATGTTCTCGAGGTGCTTGCGGAGGTTCGCGGTGCCTTCGAGGGCCGCGTCGACGTTCTCCGTTTCGAGCTCGTCCTTCTTCACGCCGCCGTGCATCTTGAGGGCGCGCACGGTCGCGACGAGTACGACCGCGTCGGGCGAGAAGCCACCGAAACGCGACTTGATGTCGAGGAACTTTTCGCCGCCGAGGTCGGAGCCGAAGCCGGCCTCCGTCACGGCGATTTCACCGAGCTCACGCGCGAGGTTGGTCGCGATGATCGAGTTGCAGCCGTGGGCGATATTCGCGAACGGGCCGCCGTGGACGAGGGCGGGGGTGCCGCCGAGGGTCTGCACGAGGTTCGGGTTGAGGGCGTCCTTGAGGAGCATCGTGATGGCGCCCTCGACCTTGAGGTCGGCGACGGTCACGGGCTTGCGATCGAACGTGTAGCCCACGACGATGCGCGCGATGCGCTCCTGCAGATCCTTGAGGTCGGTCGCGAGGCAGAGGATCGCCATGATTTCCGAGGCGACGACGATGTCGAAGCCGTCTTCGCGGGGCATGCCCTGTGCGGGGCCGCCGAGACCGACGACGATTGAGCGGAGCTCGCGGTCGTTGACGTCGAGGACGCGCTTCCACTGGATGCGGCGCGGGTCGATGTTGAGGGGGTTGCCCTGCTGGATCGAGTTATCGATGAGGGCCGCGAGGGTGTTGTTGGCGATCTGGATCGCGTGGAAGTCGCCCGTGAAGTGGAGGTTGATGTCTTCCATGGGGACGACCTGGGCGTAGCCGCCGCCGGTTGCGCCGCCCTTGACGCCCATGACCGGGCCGAGGGACGGCTCACGAAGGGCCACGACGGTCTTCTTGCCTTTGAGGGAGAACGCGTCGGAAAGGCCGACGGTCGTCGTGGACTTGCCTTCGCCCGCGGGGGTCGGCGAGAGCGCCGAAACGAGCACGAGCTTCGCCTTCGGCTTGTCGCTGCTCTGGTCGATCTTCTTCATGTCGACCTTGGCCTTGGTCCAGCCGTAGGGGATGAGGGCGTCGTTCGGGATACCGGCGGCCTCGGCGATCTCGGTGATCGGCTTGAGGGTGTGGGCCTGGGCGATCTTGAGATCAGGGTTTTCGGATGCCATGGGCAAATCTCCTTTGATTCTTCTCGGTTTCTGCGGGGCGTTCGTCCCTCACTGTGACCTAGCAAACGGGAAATTCCCTGAGCGTGCCAGTGATTTCGCGGCTTGTGCGGCCGTCGGGGGCGCTCCCGTGACCGAAATTTCGGAAATATGGTGCGTTCAAGGGGCATACAAAAATCCCCCGCCCGGGACGACCCGGCGGGGGATTGCTGTGGCTCCGACGGGCGTCGATCCCGTGACCTCTCGATTTTCAGTCGAACGCTCTACCAACTGAGCTACAGAGCCGAATGTTCCAGAAGGAACAGCGAACAGCCTACCAGTGCCCGCGAGCGTGTGCGAAATCGGTGCGAGCGGGGGAGAGGTAAGACACGTTTGCGTGACCGAGCGGTGAGAGTGGCGCGAGGGCAGTGCGAGATACGGAAAAGCCCCCTCGATTCCTCGAGGGGGTTTGTCGCTTTTGCGACCCTGACCGGGCTTGAACCGGCGACCTCCGCCGTGACAGGGCGGCACTCTAACCAACTGAGCTACAGGGCCTTTTTCGTCGTGCTCTCGCTTCGACTCGAATTACTTTACACAGCCTTTCGTGCGAATGCCACCTGAGAGCGGAGAGGCTCGTCACATTCGTGATTCCGCTGGTCTTCGCGCGCTTGGCACAATGGGTGGGGTGAGGAGCAAAGCGAAGTCCGACGGTTCACCAGCCACCTTCGATCTGGAGGTGATCGGGGCAAATCTCGCCTTCGCGAGTGTCGCTGCCGACCTCGCCGAGGCGATCGCGTCGCCCGGTGCGAGCGCGGTCGTCCAGGCCCCGCCGGGATCGGGTAAAACGACGCTTGTTCCGCCTATCGTCGCGAATGCTCTCGCGGGCGATGCCGGCTCAGGTCGCGTGATTGTGACGCAGCCGCGCCGCGTCGCCGCTCGTGCGGGCGCCTCGAGACTTCGTGCGCTCGCCTCACAGTCCACCCCGGCGCTGGCGGATCGCGTCGCGTACACGGTTCGTGGTGAGTCGACGCTCACGCGCGACACCCTCGTGGAGTTCGTGACCCCGGGCGTTCTCGTGCGCCGCCTTCTCGCGGATCCCGAGCTAGCCGATGTTTCGGCGATCGTGCTCGACGAAGTGCACGAGCACTCCCTCGATTCTGATCTCGCGCTCGCCTTCTCACTCGACGTGCGCGACTTGCGCGGTGACCTGAGGCTTCTCGCTTTGTCGGCGACCCTCGACGCAGAGCGTTTCGCCGGTCTCATGGGGGAGGGGCTCGAGTATCCGGTCCCGGTGATCGACTCGCCCACGGCGCTGTTCCCCGTGGATACGCGGCGCGCTCCCTTTGCCGCACGCACGAACGAGCGCGGAGTTTCGCGCGACTTCCTCGCGCACGCCGCTCGCGTGGCGGTCGAGGCGCTCGAGGAGCCAGATGAATTCTCTGACTGCGACGTTCTCGTGTTTCTCCCGGGTGCGTGGGAGGTGGAAAACGCGGCTGCTGCGGCGCGAGATCTGCTGTCGCAGCGTGGCGTGCGCGCCGACGTATGCGAGCTTCACGGCCGCATCGATGCGCGGGAGCAGGACAGGATCGTGCGGGGCCGCGAGGCCGGCGAGCCGCGACGGGTCATCTTCTCCACGAATCTCGCCGAGTCCTCCCTCACCGTCCCGGGCGTGCGCATCGTCGTGGATTCAGGGCTGAGCCGCGAAGTGCGCCGCGATGCCGCACGAAAAATGAGCGGCCTCGTGACCGTGACCGCCTCACGCGCGAGCATGACCCAGCGCGCCGGTCGTGCCGGTCGCCTTGGCCCAGGCCTCGCCATTCGCCTCTTCGACGACCTCGCCTACGCGGGAGCGCGCGACTTCACCCTCCCCGAGATCGCGAGTGCCGACCTCACGGACACGGCACTTCTCATGGCCGCGTGGGGAACGCCTGGCGGTGCTGGCCTTCGCCTTCCCGATGCGCCACCGGTCGACGCCCTCGCAGATGCGCACGCGAGCCTCACCACGCTTGGAGCCCTCGACGCCGAAGGTGCTCTCACCTCACTCGGTCGCACGCTTGCCTCGATCCCCACCGACCCGCGGCTTGCCCGAGCGCTGCTCACCTCCACACGGGTCGTGGGTTCCGACGCCGCCTCGCGCACCGTCGCGGCTCTCTCCCTTGAGGCGCCCCTCCCGCTTGGCGGTGGGTTTGTTGAGGGCCCGCGCATTCAGCGCGAGCGTCTGGCGCGAGAAGCCAATCGTTTCGCGCGTATTGCTCGCCGCCATGCAAACGATGCACACCTCGAAACGGGTGGCGAACTGGGGGCGCTCGAGACGCCGCACGATCCAGCGCACGCCGCCGGACTCGTGGCGGCCCTTGCCTTTCCCGAGCGCCTCGCACGTCGCATCGAACCGGGCATCTACGAAACCGCGGGCGGGACCCGCGCCGGCACGAACGATGAGGGCCTCGGCGAATGGATCGCGATTGCCGAGCTGCAACGCTCGAACGCGAAGGCTGCCCGCGGCACGGGTGCGATCATCCGCTCTGCCGCGCCCCTCACCGAAGAGGAGGCCCTCGCGTGCGCGGGACCGCTCGTGCGCGAGAGAACCGAGATCCACTTTGGCGAACACGGTGCGAAAGCACGCCGCGTGAAGGTGCTCGGCAGCATCGTTCTCTCCTCGACCCCAACCAAGGTCGAGGGACCCGGCGCGCGCGAGGCCGTTCTCGCGGGTATTCAACGCGCCGGACTCGGCATGTTCACGTGGAGCGCGAGCGCCGCGAACCTACGCTCACGCCTCGCGCTTCTTCACCGTGAGCTCGGCGATCCGTGGCCCGACGTGAGCGACGAGGCTCTCCTTGCTCGCCTCGAGGAACTCGCCGGCCCCGAGCTCGAGGCACTTGCGGGTGTCGGCCGAAACCACCCCGTCGCCCCCTCCGCCATCGACATGCGACCTATCCTCGAGCGCGCCCTCCCATGGCCCGAAGCTGCGCGACTCGAAGAACTCGTGCCCGAGAGAGTGCAGGTACCGTCGGACTCCAAAATTCGCCTGGACTACCCGAGCGCCGAACAGATTGCGCACGCCGGTGAGGAGGGCGCGGATGAGGCGCCCGTGAGGCTCAAGGTCAAGCTGCAGGAAATGTTCGGGCTCGAAGAGACACCGCGCATCGTCGAGGGCAGGGTGAGCGTGCTCATCGAGCTGCTCTCACCCGGCGGGAAACCCCTCGCGATTACCAAGGACCTGCGCTCGTTTTGGGCGGGGCCGTACGCCGAGGTGCGCAAAGAAATGCGCGGCCGCTACCCGAAACACCCCTGGCCCGAGGACCCGATGGCATTCGAAGCGACCGCGAAAACGAACCGCGCACTTAGGCGCGACCCGCACTAGGGGCAGGGGCTACTTCTCGAGTGCCCGCACGCCCTTCCACGCAAGAGGAATCAGACCAGCGGCGATCGCGGCCTTCACGATCCCACCCGGAATGAACGGGAGGAGACCCGCGTTCATGATGCCCGCGAAGTCGAGGCCGAGGCCCATGATCGAGTTGAGCACCCAGGCCATGTACGGCACGCCCACGATGAACGGGAAGGCGCTCGCGGCAATAAAGCCAAGCAGCGCGAGAATGAATTTGCGATCCCACGCGCGCTCCGCCATCCATCCCGCCACGAAGGCCGAGGGGATAAAGCCGATGATGAAGCCGAAGCTCGGCTCGAGAACCATGCCCGGGCCGCCGCCGAACTCCGCGAAAATCGGGGCGCCCGCAAGACCCGCCGCGAGGTAGGTGGCGAGCGACGCCGCGCCGCGCTTCGAACCGAGCGCCGCACCCACGAGAATCACGCCGAGAGTCTGGCCCGTGATCGGCACATAGGGAAGCGGAATCGTGACCTGCGCGAGAATCCCCACCACAACGACACCGGCCGCAATGAGCGAGAGATCGGTGAGCAGCGTGCGGTGCTTGACGAGCGAATCGGCGAGCACGGGGCGAGTGCCGGCAACGGAAGCGGTGGTCATGAATCTCCTTCATCTCACGAATGGGGCCGCACTCATACTAGGCCCCGCTCCCGTTCAGGGCGGAGAAAAGCGCGGTCGCCTACACCTGAATCTGGGCGAATGTGGCGCTCTATAGGGTGAGATCATGCCACCACGATCCTTCGCCCCCAGTACTCGCACCGAGCGCGCCCGCCTCATATATGCGCGCCTGACTGCACAAGGACTAGCCCTGCCGAGGCACCGCAACGCCGGGAATCTCGTGCACGCGATGGGCGCGATGCAGGGGCAGGATCTGCCCGGCCTGCTCTCCTCGATCGCCCTTCGGCTCGATGCGGAAAAGGTCGGTGAAGCACCAGACCAGGATCAGGTTCCGACGGTGGCTCCGCAAGCGTCGGACCCTGAAACTCTCCCGAGCGATGCGCGCATGCGGGAAGTACTGCGCGCGTTTGACGCAGGCGAGATCGTGCGCGGCTACCCGATGCGAGGGACCGTTTTCGCCATGGCCGCTCGCGATGCCCGGTGGATGACCGAGCTGTGTGCGAAAAAGGGAGAGTGGGAAGCAAGGCGCCGCCGCTCGCGCAATCTTTCCGACGCCCAGGTCGAGCACGCGCTGAACCTCGCCCTCGAATTCCTCGCGGGGAAAGTGCGAGGTGTGACGCGGCCGGAGCTCCTCGAGGCGTGGAAAAGTGGCGGCATTGAGACGGGTGGCGGTCGCGGCTACCACCTCATCACCTACTTCATGGCATCAGGCCACCTGATCTACGGGCCGATCGACGGTGCGGAACAGCGAATCGCCGATGCCGCGGCCTGGCTTCCCGAGGGGACGGGACTCGAGGAGCGTTTCGGGGGAGACACAGTGGCGGCAACCGCGGCACTGCTCGAGCGCTACCTCGCAAGTCATGGGCCCGCAACGCTGCGCGATTTCGCGTGGTGGACGAAACTCCCGCTTCGCCAGATCCGCGCGGCTGCCCTCCAGATCGGCGACGGAATCGAGGAATGGGGCAGTGACGCCGCAGGCGAGACGCTGTTCTGCCGCGCGGGGCTTGCCGATGAGGTCAGCTCTGCCGCCGCACGCGTTCGGGGCACCTTCCTGCTGCCCGGCTTCGACGAGCTCGTGCTCGGATACCCCGACCGTCTCGCCCTCATGACCGAACAAGAGCACGCGCTGCTCGTGCCCGGAAACAACGGGGTGTTCCGGCGGGGAATCGTGCGCGGTGGGCGCATGGTTGCCCTGTGGCGCACCGTCAAACGTAAGAGCGGTCGGGCGCTCGCGGTCGAAGCCTTTGGTGAACTCTCCGCTGCGGCCTCGCGCGACATCGACAATGCCTTCGCGGCTTTTCCGCATCACGACCAGTAGGCGGCGCCCGCGCTCGGCGTAGGGGTGTCGGAGCTCACCGAGTGGAGTGCGCGGAAGGTGTACCAAGGTCCCGTGAAAAAGGGGGTGGGCGCAGGTAGTCGGGTCTTTTCCCCACACCCCACTACTCCTTCCCCTTCATGAAAGTGGTGAAAAATGGCCGCTGCGCGCCGGAATTCCGGTTCTGGTGGCGATTTTTCACCACTTTCGATGTGTGCCCGGCGATGCGGCGGTGCGGGGGCGGGGGAGAGGTTGGAGCTGGGGGACTGGCCTGCCGCAATTGGTGGGGTGGCAGAGGTGAGAGTTGCGGCACATGGCTAACCGAATGGCTAACTGAAGGGTGACAAGAAGGGTTACAACGCGCCACTTCAGTTTGGGTAAAGAGAACCCCCACCGGGTGTTTGTCCTGGTGGGGGCCGCTTTTTTGTGGAGCCTCCTGCCGGAATCGAACCGGCGACCTATTCATTACGAGTGAATCGCTCTACCGACTGAGCTAAGGAGGCGTGTGCGTCGCTCACGCGCCGCGCACGAACCACAACTCTACGGGAGAAACGGCCCGGGTGCCAAACCGTGCAGGTGATGGACCGGTCACATCTCGGCGGGTGACGCGTATACCTCCCCGCTGACCCGGGCTCAGTGACTACTCACATTTCGCGCCGTCGTCCGGGACCTTGTCCTCGAGGAGGTAGGCGTCGACCATTTCCTCGATGCAGCCGCCCGAGCGGCCGTAGGCGGTGTGCCCGAAACCTTTCCAGGTGAGGAGCACGGAGTTCTCGAGTTGCGCGTTCATGGATTCGGCCCATGCGTAGGGGGTTGCGGGGTCACCCGTGGTGCCGATCACCACGATCGTGCTCGAGCCCTTGGCGTTGATCTTTGCGGGGTAACGCACGGGCTTCGCGGGCCAGTTTGCGCAGCCGTCCTCATCGCTGCTACCGAGGGACGGGCCGAATGTGGGGTACTTCTTGGCGAGGCGATCGCCTTCCTTCTTGAGCCACTCCTTGTCGGTCACGCCCACGTGGTCGAGGCAGTTCACGGCGGGGTTCGCAAACGTGCTGTTGGACTTGAATGAGCCGTCTTCTTCGCGCTCGTTGGCGAGGTCGGCGAGCATGAGGAGAACGTCGGCGGAGTTGTTGGCCTTGGCGCTTTCGATCCCGAGGGCGACGTATTCCCAGGTCTCGTTGCTGTAGAGAGCGGTGAGGATCGCCGTTGAGGCGAGGGTCTCGTTGAGCTTGCGGCCGCTTGCCGTGGGAATGGGGTTCTTCCCGGCGTCTTTCATGAAGTCGCGAAGCTGCTGGACGCCCTCATCAACACTGCCCGTGAGGGGGCAGCTGTCGCGCTCGGTCTGGCACCATGTCACGAAGTCCTTCACGGCGTTTTCGAAGCCCTCGGCTTGACCCGCCACAATTTCGTTCATGGTGAGCGACGGATCGAGAGCGCCGTCGAGGATGAGGTGTCCCGTGCGCTTGGGGTACATCTCGGCGTAGGTCGCGCCGAGGTACGTGCCGTAGGAGAAGCCGAGGTAGTCGAGCTTTTCGGAGTCGACGGCTGAACGGATCACGTCCATGTCGCGCGCCGCGGAGTACGTATCGACGTACTGGAGCCGGTCACCGGACTTCTCGCCGCAGGCCTTGGCGAGCTTGTCAGACCATTCTTTCGCCTTTTGTACGCCTTCTTCGGTGTCGGGAAGGTCGGTCGAGAGCATCTCGTCGGTTTCAGCATCATCGAGGCACTGGATACCGTCGGAATCCTTCACGCCGCGCGGATCGAAACCGATCACGTTGTACTGCTCGAGAACGCCGGGGCTGATCTGCATGGTGCCGTAAGCGGCGACGTGTTCGGCACCCGAGCCGCCCGGGCCGCCGGGGTTGACGAGAAGTGAGCCTCGAGGCTTGTCGGTCTTGGCGGGCAGGCGCGTGAGTAGGAGCGAGAGGGTGGCGCCTTCGGGATCATTCCATTTGAGGGGAACATCGATCGTGGCGCATTCTGCAGCCTTGTACTCGGCGCGTTCACATTCGCCCCACTCGGCGCGTTGGTCGTAGAACTTCGCCCAGCGCTCGTCTTTTGCCGGATCGGCGCCAAGATCATAGGCCGCGGATTCAACGACGGGGGCGATCGTTCCAAGGGGTTCCATGCCGTCGGTTCCGAAGGCTTTGCTCGTGGTCCCCTCGAGGTCCTTGAGCGCTGCTTCGGCGTCTTTTTCGAAGGTGCTGCTGCCCGTGGCGGCGGTGCCGTTTGAGCCAGATGACGCTTGTTGGCCCGCTTGTATGAGGGCCCCGCACCCACTGAGGGAGAGCGCGGCAAGGGTGAGGGCACTAACGGCGGCGGCAGCACGCGCACGCACACTGAAGCGGGAGGGACGGGTAGGTGTCACGAAAGGACCTCGCGGATTGTTGAGAGGGCAAAATGGCTCTCCTCATTCAACCACGCGGTGCCGTGCGTCACCGTCAGACTCTCCCAGTTGGCGTTTGGTCGCCGAGGTGGGTAGAGTATTTCCGCCCGCCCCGTTCGTCTAGCGGCCTAGGACACCTGCCTTTCACGCCGGCAACACGGGTTCGAATCCCGTACGGGGTACAGCGAAAACCGCCCGCCATTATGGTGGGCGGTTTTGTTTTTGCGATGGTGGGCGCAGCGCGTGCGTATGGGCGTGCCGCACGTGCGGCGCGGTCGAGGGGGTTCCGACGCCTGCTCGCCGCCATCGTGCGGACTTTGCGAGTGTGCTCAAGGAGCGCAGGTAGTGTTGACAAATGTGATCCCTCCACAACGAAGCGGGGGAGATCGCCCCTTGATTCCTCCCCCCACGAGATAAGGACAGGAAGAAGAATGAGCACTTTTGATCCCAACCTCCCGAGCAGCGGCGAAGCCGGTGCCGTGCGTGAATCCGATGCTCACTCGCTGAGCGTTGGTGCGAACGGCCCCCTCCTTCTCCATGATGTGAACCTCGTAGAGAAGCTCGCGCGCTTCGACCGCGAGCGCATTCCCGAGCGCAGCCCTCACGCGAAGGGTTCGGGCGCGTTCGGTGAGCTCCGCGTGACCGAGGATGTCTCGAAGTACACGAAGGCGAAGCTTTTCCAGAAGGGTCAGAAGACTCCGATGCTCGCGCGTTTCTCGACCGTGGCCGGTGAGCTCGGCTCGCCCGACACGTGGCGCGACGTGCGCGGGTTCGCGCTCAAGTTCTACACGGAAGAGGGCAACTACGACATCGTTGGCAACAACACGCCGATCTTCTTCCTCCGTGACCCCATGAAGTTCCCCGACTTCATTCACTCGCAGAAGCGCCTTCCCGATTCGGGCCTGCGCGATGCGACGATGCAGTGGGATTTCTGGACCCTCTCGCCGGAGAGCGCCCACCAGGTCGCGTACCTCATGGGCCCGCGTGGTCTTCCGAAGACCTGGCGCCACATGAACGGCTACAGCTCGCACACCTACATGTGGGTGAACGAGGCCGGCGAAAAGTCGTGGGTCAAATACCACTTCCACACTCAGCAGGGCGTGGAGTACCTCTCGAATGAGGAGGCGACGCGCATTGCGGGCGAGGATGCCGATGCTCACCGCAAGGACCTCTTCGACGCGATCAAGAACGGCGAGTTCCCGAAGTGGGATGTCTCGGTGCAGATCATGCCGTACGAGGACGCGAAGACCTACCGCTTCAACCCGTTCGACCTCACGAAGACCTGGTCGAAGAAGGACTACCCGCTGATCAAGGTGGGCGAGTTCGAGCTCAACCAGAACCCCGTGAACCACTTCGCGCAGATCGAACAGGCGGCGTTCAGCCCGTCGAACCTCGTTCCGGGCATCGGGTTCTCGCCCGACAAGATGCTGCTTGGCCGCGTGTTCTCCTACCCGGATGCGCAGCGTAACCGCCTCGGCACGAACTACAACCAGCTGCCCGTGAACCGCCCGGTGAACGACCAGAACACCTACTCGAAGGAAGGGGCGATGGAGTTCTTCCACTCGGGCGATGCTCCCGTGTACGCCCCGAACTCGTTCGGTCGTGCGTACCAGGATGAGCAGGGCGTCGTTGACAACGGCTGGGAGAGCGACGGCGACATGGTGCGCTCGGCGTACACCCTCCACGCGGAGGACGACGACTTTGGTCAGGCCGGCACTCTCGTGCGCGAGGTGTTTAGCGACGAGGAGCGCGAGGAGTTCGTGAACACCGTCGCGGGTGCCCTCGACGGCGTGATCGAGCCCGTGCTCTCGCGCGCATTCGAGTACTGGAAGAACGTTGACCAGGAGATCGGCGAGCGCATCGAGAAGGCCGTGAAGGCAAACGCGGGCGCGGACGAGGTTCCCGGCAGCCTCCAGTAACGCACAGCTGAAACGCTCGGCCCCGTTCCTGCCACGCTCGGTGGGGGCGGGGCCGACGCTTGCCTCCACGAAGGCGTTTTGGAATTCTTGGGGCATGGACCCCATGAGCCGCGAAGACTTCGAAGCTTCGGTCGACGACGCGCTCGACTCCCTCCCTCTTGAAGTCGCGGCGCAGGTCGCCGACTCGAACACGGTAATCCTCGTAGAGGAGGAACCCGAGGGCGGCGAGGAGATACTGGGGGTGTTCGATGGCGTGCCCCTCACGGAACGCGGCCACTACGACGGCTTCCTCGAGCCGGGCCGCATCGTGATTTTCCGCGGGCCACTCACGCGTATGGCGTCGAGCCGCGAAGACCTCGAGGAGCAGATCCGAGTGACGGTGCTCCACGAGATCGGCCACCTCTTCGGCATCGAAGAGGATCGCCTTCACGAACTCGGCTGGGGCTAGACGATCAACACATCCGCGGGGGAGTCCGCGATCACCGTTTGAATGGTGTTGCCGAGGTAGCGAGGGTCGTCCGTGCCGCCGAAGCGGGCCCCGAGCACCAGGGTGTCCGCGCCCGTTTCCTCGATCTCGCTCATGATCGCGTGGGCAACCTCGTCCCCTTCGTCGATGTGCCTGGTGCGAGAATTAACGTCGCGCACGCCCGCGCGGCGGGCCGTCTGCTCCGCGAAGGAGAGTTGCTCGGCGCTCGCGTGGCGCGGATCCGATTCGACCGAGTCGCGCACGACATTGACGAGGCGCAGCGCGGTGCCGAACTGCATGGCGCGCTCGATCGCGGCTTCGAGGGCCGCTTCGCCTTTCGGAGTGGGAATGTAGGCCACGAGGATGCTCACCGTCGATCTCCTTCAGTGTTCGGTTTTCGGCTGGGACGTTTCGCGTTCTTGCCCGCTGAGCTTCTGGATTTCCTCCATCACCCGATCCGTGATGGCGCGGCGCCTGCGGTTTTCGGGCAGCGAGCGATCGATATGGCTGAAGTCGATGGGTGTGCCGATGCGCACCTCGAGTTTCGCGCGCCGCGGGCGGGGGAGGGTCTTGCCAGGTACGAAAAGTTTTTCGGTACCCACGAGCCCCACGGGGATGATGGGCGCGCCCGTTTTTTCTTCCAGCCACGCGATACCGGTGCGGCCGCGGCCGAGCTTGCCAGTCTTCGAGCGGGTGCCTTCGGGGTAAATCGCGAACAGGCCACCCTCCTGAAGTACCTGGCGGGCCTTCTCGAGGGAACCGTGCGCAGACTTCAAGGTGCCGCGCTCCACGGGAATCGAGCCCACCGCCTCAAAGAAGCGCTGCTTGATGCTGGCGGTGAGGCCGGTCTTGTGCCAAAAATCAGCCTTGATGATGTAGCGCACCTTGCGGTGGAACACGACGGGCACGAGGAAGGAATCAACGTTCGCGCGGTGGTTTGCCGCAATAATGACGGGGCCGGTCTTGGGCACGTTCTCAAGCCCCGTGACCTTCGGCCGCCACCACGCCTTAATCATTGGGGCGACGAACGTGTGGGCGGTTTCGTAAAACACCGGCCTGCTCCTTCGGCTAGCTCTCTCGCACGTGCGCATCGCACACATTTCTCAGCGTAATCGCTCGGGGGTGCAGTTCCTAATGCGGGCCCGCGTGTTTAATGGATGGGGGTCCGACGGTTGCCCGGCAGGCGTCGGAACCCTTTTCGCACGGTGCACCCCGCCACGACCGGAAGGATTTCGCTCATGCCCTCGAAAATTAACGTTGCCGTTGTGGGGCTCGGGACGTGCGCGCAAGCGGTACACCTGCCGATGCTGCAGCGCCGCCACGATCGCTTCCACCTCAGCGCCGTCGTGGATATTTCGCCGCGCAGGCTGCGCGAGGCGGCCGAAAAATGGGGCATGGACGAAAAGCGGCGCTACGGGAGCGTCAAGGATCTCATGGCAGCCGTGCGCAGCAAGGACGTTGAGCTTGATGCGGTCGTCTTTAGTGCCGATGGCGTGAAGGGGGAGGATATCCTCCAGATCATCAAGCGCGGCATTCCCGTTCTCGTTGAGCCACCCGTCGCATATGGAACGGAAGAGCTCCAGGCGATTGCGGAGTTCGAGCGGATGGCTGGCCGCCCGCTCGTAATGCTTGCCTACGGTGCACTTTATGACTCGTCGGTGCGTCTCCTTGTGGACGAGAACCAGGCACGCGACCTGCGCAGCCTCGAGTTTGAGACGCTGATGCCGGCGAGCTCCGTGATGCACGGGAAACATCACGTGACCTCCGCGGCCTACGACCTGCCCTCGGAGCAGCGCATTGCGCGCCGCGAAAGCCTCAAAGAGGCAGTGGAGAAAGGCGCGGGACCCGGCGCGAATCAGCGCGACCGCGATATCTACGTCAAGGGCCTGCTTACGGGCCTGCTCGCCCAACTCGCGCTTTTGCGCTCGACCTACGGTCCGCTCGTGGAACTGCACGGCGTGCGGCACTGGCCCGAGCAGGTGATCCCCGGTTCGATTGAGGTGCTCGGTGCGCTCGAGAAGGGCGTGCACGTGCGTCTCGTGTGGCACTACCTGCCGTTCGCGCCGGAGTTCCACGACGCGATTCGCTTCGTCACGAATCGTCGGCAGGGGCGCGTGGAGCTTCCTCATGCCGCCGATCTCGATACGCGAGGCTCCTTCACGTTCACGCAGAAGTCTGACGGCGCGGTTGTCACGAGCGAGCGCCTTTCGGAATTTTCGCCCGCCTACGGCCTCCACGAAGCGTTCTATGCGTTTGCGGCGAAGGGGAAGGAGCCTTCGTACGGGCTCACCGAGGCGCTCGAGGATCTCGAGGTGGCGAGAGCTGTTCTTGGCGAGCTCGCCCTTGTGGAGGGGCGCGATATTAACGCCGAGCCCGAGCCCGAGCCCGAGAGTGAGGGTGCGGGAGCCGAGCAGGAGAGCCGCGGCCACGGGGCTGAGGCGCGCGAGGGGAGCACCGTCGTTGCCGAGAACCCGCTCACGGAGACCCCGATCGTGAGTGCGCCCGAGCCGGCTGAGGGCGAGTTCGAGGCCGTGAGCTCGAAAGGTGCCGAGGAGGGCGAGGTCGAGATCTCCGAGCAGAGCGCGCCCGTGCAGGCGGAGCGCAGCGAGGCGAAGAACGCAAGCGGGAACGAGCCCAGCGAGGCGTAGCCTTCGGTTGCGGTGCGACACGCCGAAGGGTGTGAATCACACAAGGATTTTTTGGGGACGGTGGCGCGAGCTTCCGTCCCCAAGTCGTCGTGGAAAACTTCGAAAATTCACCGTCGAACACAACTTGTCCACAACTCCATCCACCGCGTCTCGTGCCTGCGACGTGCATGGTTCGTGGATAACGCCATCGCTGTTCACTGTGCGTTCACATGAGATCACAGCGTGTCCACACGCCATCCACATCACATTCGTGTAATTCAGTACATCTTGTGGTGTTCCCATCGATCTGCCACTAGGTGTAGTGTTGAGTCCGTTGGTTCGCGCAGCCTTGCATCGAGGTTTTGCGTCCCCCGCGAACACGAAGAACACCACGAAGTTTGAAAGGCCTCTCATGGAGATCACCGTCTACACCAAGCCCATGTGCGTCCAGTGCGACGCCACCAAGCGCGCCCTCAACAAGGCTGGTCTCGAGTACACGCTCGTGGACATCACCGAGGACGCCGCGGCTCTCTCGCACCTCAAGTCACTCGGCTTCATGCAGGCACCTGTGGTGACCACCTCGAACGACTCCTGGTCGGGCTTCCGCCCCGACAAGATCAAGGCCCTCACCGCGCAGGCGAGCGAACTTCGCCAGGCGGCAAGCCTCTAAGCAGTTAAGCGTCGTGACCGTGCACCATGAGCAAGCTTGTTTATTTTTCGTCCGTTTCGGAGAACACCAAGCGTTTCATCGAGAAGCTTGAGCTTCCCGAGTCAAGCGTCGCGCGAATCCCGTTGCGTCGCACCGAAGATCCGCTCGTCATGGACGAAGACTTCGTGCTCATGGTGCCCACCTATGGTGGCGGCAATACCGGGGGAGCGGTCCCCAAGCAGGTCATTCACTTCCTCAACGACAAGCGCAACCGCGCACACATCAAAGGCGTGATCTCGGGAGGGAACACGAACTTTGGCGAGGCATACTGCATCGCCGGCGACATCATCGCCCGCAAATGCAACGTGCCGCACCTCTACAAGTTTGAGCTCCTTGGGACATCGAGGGATGTCACCAAAGTCAAAGAAGGGTTGGAACGGTTTTGGCAGAGCTAACCGAGATGCCGGGCTACGAGCACAACAAGGCGATGGATTACCACGCGCTCAACGCCATGTTGAACCTGTACGACGCGGACGGCAAAATCCAGTTCGAGAAGGACCGCGAGGCGGCCCGCGAATACTTCCTCCAGCACGTCAACCAGAACACGGTCTTCTTCCACACGCTGCAGGAGAAGCTCGACTATCTCGTGGAGAAGGAGTACTACGAGAAGCACGTTCTCGACCAGTACAGCTTCGACTTCATCAAGTCGCTCTATAAGCGCGCGTACGCGAAGAAATTCCGCTTCCCCACCTTCCTTGGCGCCTTCAAGTACTACACGTCGTACACGCTCAAGACCTTCGACGGCAAGCGCTACCTCGAGCGTTTCGAAGATCGCGTGTGTATGGTTGCCCTGACCCTCGCCGCAGGCGATCAGGCGCTCGCGGAGCGCATCGTCGACGAGGTCCTCGATGGTCGTTTCCAGCCTGCGACGCCGACCTTCCTCAACGCGGGCAAGGCGCAGCGTGGCGAGCTCGTGTCGTGCTTCCTCTTGCGTATCGAGGACAACATGGAGTCGATCGGTCGCTCGATCAACTCCGCGCTTCAGCTTTCCAAGCGTGGCGGCGGCGTGGCCCTTTTGCTCTCGAACCTCCGCGAGCACGGCGCACCCATCAAGCAGATCGAGAACCAGTCTTCGGGCGTCATCCCCGTGATGAAGCTCCTCGAGGATTCGTTCAGCTACGCGAACCAGCTCGGTGCACGCCAGGGCGCCGGTGCCGTGTACCTCCACGCGCACCACCCCGATATCCTCCGCTTCCTTGACACGAAGCGCGAGAACGCCGATGAGAAGATCCGCATCAAGACCCTCTCCCTCGGCGTCGTCATCCCCGACATCACGTTCGAGCTCGCGAAGAACAACGAGCCCATGTACCTGTTCTCGCCGTACGACGTCGAGCGCGTGTACGGCAAGCCGTTTGCCGACATCAACGTGAGCGAGAAGTACCGCGAAATGGTGGACGACCACCGCATCGCGAAGAAGAAGATCCGCGCACGCGACTTCTTCCAGGTGCTCGCGGAGATCCAGTTTGAATCGGGCTACCCGTACATCATGTTCGAGGACACCGTGAACCGCGCGAACCCCATCGGCGGCGCGAAGGTGACCCACTCGAACCTGTGCTCGGAAATCCTCCAGATCTCGACCCCGTCGACCATGAACGCCGACCTCTCCTACGAGACGCTCGGCCGCGACATCTCGTGCAACCTCGGCTCGCTCAACATCGCGAAGGCCGTGGACTCGCCCGACTTCGAAAAGACGATCGAGACGGCGATCCGTGCCCTCACGGCAGTCTCGGATTCCTCCGACATCTCCTCGGTGCCGACCATCGCAAACGGGAACAAGGCCTCCCACGCGATCGGCCTCGGGCAGATGAACCTCCACGGATTCCTCGCGCGCGAGTCGATCCACTACGGAAGCGAGGAGGGCCTCGACTTCACGAACATGTACTTCTACTCGGTTGTGTACCAGTGCATCAAGGCCTCCACGAAGATCGCGCAGGAACGCGGCGAAACCTTCCTGGGCTTCGAGGATTCGAAGTACGCGAGCGGCGAATACTTCGAGAAGTACATCAACGGCGTGTGGGAACCGAAGACCGAGCGTGTGCGTGAGATCTTCGAGAACTCGAGCATTCACCTGCCCACGCAGGAGGACTGGAAGGCCCTCGCTGCCGAGGTGAAGGAACACGGCATGTACAACGCGTACCTGCAGGCCGTTCCGCCCACCGGTTCGATCTCCTACATCAACCACTCGACGAGCTCGATCCACCCGATCGTGTCCAAGATCGAGATCCGCAAGGAAGGCAAGATCGGCCGCGTTTACTACCCGGCGCCGTACATGACGAACGACAACCTCGAGTTCTACGAGGATGCGTACGAGATCGGCTACGAGAAGATCATCGACACGTACGCCGAGGCGACGAAGCACGTTGATCAGGGCCTCTCACTCACGCTGTTCTTCCCGGACACGGCGACGACTCGCGACGTGAACAAGGCGCAGATCTACGCGTGGCGTAAGGGCATCAAGACCCTCTACTACATTCGCCTGCGCCAGATGGCCCTTCAGGGCACCGAGGTCGAGGGCTGCGTGAGCTGCATGCTCTAGCAGAGGACTTCTAGGAGGCGCCCCGCTCACAGTCATGGTGGGCGGGGCGTTTTCTTGTGTGGCAATGGGGGCCGGTGGCCGTCGGATTCCAGTTGCGGCCTTTCCTGGCCCCGACCTTCTTCTCTTCCCACCTTCTTCTCTTTCCACCTTCTTTCCTCCCTCTCTACCTTCCCTTTTTCCGCTCACCTTCTCTTGCCCCTTCGGCATCTCACGAAAGTGGTGAATAGCCGCGTCAGAGGGTCGATTTTCGACACGAGGCGGCCTTTTTTCACCACTTTGCTGCGGTGAGAGAGAGGGAGAGAGAGGGGGTGGGGAGCTGAACGGGAGAGCGAAGGTGGGGAGTCGAATGGGAGAGGGGAGAGGGGGGGACCGACCTGGGGAGCTAGCAAAGAGGTAAGGGGATCAGACCAGGAGAAAATTGGCCGGTGGTGTGAGCCAGGACCCAACCTCAAAAGAGGGCCCCTGCCGCGGCAGGGGCCCTCAGCTAGTGGGCGGTTACACCTCGAAAGTGAGAGACCAGGAACCCGAGCGCGGGCGCAGCTGGTACTCGGGCCTCACGTCGGGGCCGCACGAGCGCGAACCGAGACCGTGCTGCGCCACATCGAAAATGAGGTGCGTGCGCTCCGCTTCGCCCAGCTCATGCGGGTGGCGGGCCTTCGTGATCTGCTCGATCGAGTGCTCACGCACCTGGAAACCGGGCCGTTCGCGGTGGGGTCCGACGGCATCCGTGCGCACGGTGAGGCCAAGACCCGAAAGCTGAAGCTCCCGCAGACCTGGGCGGTAGCCCGACTCCTGCGGAACCGCATACTCGACATTCAGGCTTGAGACGGGCATCGAGAAGCGGCCAATGCGCGCCGCGCGGCACGAATCGGCGTAGTTCTCGAGGGGGCCCGAACCGAACCACGAGGCCTCGCCGGCACCGAGCGGCGCCGTGAACTCAATGCCGAGGCGCCCCCACACGTACTCCCAGTTCGCGGAAGGTGCGGCGTCGGCATACAACCGAAGAACGCGCGAGGCGTTGCCCTTAGCGTTGCTTGAAGCGTCCTCGAGGCGCCACGTGAGGTCGAGATCGACGTAAGCGCGGCCGGCAGGCGTGCTGTAGCGGTGCACGGCGCGGACCTCATGCTCGTCAAGCCACACGCCAATGACACGGCGCTCGAGCTTATCGATGCCGATCTCTCGCCACAGCGCCGCGGTGGGCGGGGCCTGGGTTCCCGAGCCGGTCGTCTCGGCCGGGTCGGCGAGGATGTATGAGCCGAAGTCACCGAGCGAATCGTTCTCGGTGGGGGCGCGGAACAGGCGGAGCTGAGGGCCAGCGAGATCGAGGCTTCCAAGCTTCACGAGGTCGCCCGTGCGCGGATCGAAGTGGGCCTCGCCGAGAGCGAAGGAACCGTCGGAATCCGGAATCTGGCCCATGTGCTCACCGTCGCCTGCCCTTGAGGGCAGCGGTGAGGGGAAGGAAGGCGCTACAGTGTGGCTCGGGTCCACCACAGGGACCTGCGTGAACGCCACTTCGTGGCCGGCGTCGGCCCACGCGGTGCTCTCGCGCAGAACCGCGCGGATCGTGCGGAATTTCTCGCCCGAAGGTTCGCCCTCGTGGCCCTCGGCGAAGGGTGGAAGGGTCAGCTCGCCGGCGTAGCTCTTCCAGCCGTTTGCGGAAACCTTTTCGACGGGGCATTCGCGACGCAGCACTTCGCGGCCGTCGACCTCATCGATGACCTCAAACACGAAGTCGTCAAGATCGCCGGCGTGGCGGAGGTCCTGGACGTGCGCCGCGGTGATGTTGACGTCCTCGACATCGTTGTCGATGGCCCGCTCGGTATCGCCCTCCATAGCGAGGTCGAACTCGAGCTTGATCGGGCTCACGACGGCGCCGAATTCGACGAGCCCCGGAGTTGCCTCACCCGAGGAAAGCACGAGGCCATCGCACACGAACGACGAGTCGTGAACCGGTTCGCCGAAGTCGCCGCCGTAGCCGTAGAACTCGGTGCCATCCTCGGTGCGGGCGGCGATGCCGTGATCGCGCCACTCCCACACGAAGCCGCCGTGCCACTGGGGGTAGGTGTCGAAGATTTCTTCGTATTCCGTGATGCCGCCCGGGCCGTTGCCCATCGCGTGCACGTACTCGCAAAGGATCATGGGGCGTTTCGCGAGCTCCGCGTTGCGGCCCGGAATGGTGCCGCCGAACTTCCCGCGCCCGGCAGCCATGTCGCGCATTGCTTCGATCGGCGGGTACATGCGCGAGACGAGATCGGTGTACTGCCCGTCGTAGTCCTGCTCGTAGTGCACGGGGCGCTCCGGGTCGCGGCGACGCAGCCAGTTCGCCATCTGCGCCATGTTCGCGCCCGTGTGGCCCTCGTTGCCGAGCGACCACGACACGATCGACGGGTGGTTCTTGTCGCGCTCGAAGAACCGCTCGACGCGATCAAGAAGCGCATCCCGCCAGCGCGGATCGTTCGCGGGAACGTCGCGCCAGTTTTCGCCAAGGAAGCCATGCGCTTCGTAATCGCACTCGTCCATGACCCAAAAGCCCAGCTCATCGGCAAGGTCGAAGAGTTCGGGATGCGGCGGGTAGTGGGAGGTGCGGATCGCGTTCACGTTGTGGTGCTTCATGAGCAGCAGCCCCTCGCGTGCCTTCTCGCGGTCCCACACGCGGCCGAGCTTCGGATCGTACTCGTGGCGATTCACGCCGCGAATACGCAGCTTCTTACCGTTCACGCGCCACTCGTGCCCCACGATCTCGACGCGCCTGAAGCCCGTGCGGATCGTGAGCGTCTCCGCGGCGTTCGACACGGTCGCGGTGTACAGGCGGGGCACGTCGGCACTCCACGGCTCCACTTCCGGAACGGGGATGGGGCCGACGGCTGCCGGGCTCTCGAACGTTTCCGAGATTCCAAGCTCGTCGATGGCGACCGTGACGGGGAAGGCGGCTTCCTCCGCGCGGATTTCCGGAATGAGCGTGCCGGGGCCGGGAGCGGAAGGGCCGTTCGTCGAGTCGAAATCGGCGCGCAGCCACACGTCCTCGATGCCGGCGGCCGGGCGGAACAGGAGCTCCACGTCGCGGTAGATACCGGGCAGCCACCACTGGTCTTGGTCCTCGAGGTACGTGTTGGAAGACCACTGGTGCACGCGCACGTGCAGCACGTTCTCGCCTTCGACGAGGAGGTTCGTGACGTCGAGTTCCTGTGTGAGGCGCGAGCCGCGCACGACGCCCGCCTGCTCGCCGTTGAGGCTCACGATCGCGAGGGACTCGATACCGAGGGTGCGCAGGTACACGCGCGTGCCCTTCTCGAGCTCCTCGACCTTCTCGGCGCTCAGCGTGAAGCGGGTGCGGTAGTCGCCCGTCGGGTTGTCGTCGGGAACATTCGGGGCGTCGACGGGGAACGGGAACTGCACGTTCTGGTAGGCCGGGGCGCCATACTTCCCGAAGTCACCGTAGTCGCCGCCGCCGGTGAGAACCCAGTGCGAGGGCACGGTGATGTCGTCCCAGCTCGAGTCGTCGAAGTCCACCGTCGGAGCTGATTCTCCCGCGCCCTCGGCGCTGCGCGAGTAGGCGAACTTCCACGTGCCCGCGAGGCTCACCGCTTCTGCGGTTGTGGAGAGGTGGCAGCGCGGCGAGACCCGCGCGCCCGAGCCGGGGGAGTAGGAGGTGATCTCGGAAAGGGTGCTCATGGAAAACTCCTTTGTTGTGGCGGTCGAGAATCTTAGCCCTTGGTCGAGCCCATCGTGAGGCCTGAAACGAACTGACGCTGCAGCACGAAGAACAGGATCAGGATGGGCAGGGCCGCGATGATCGAGCCCGCCGAGAGCAGGTTGTAGTCGGTGAAGAACGAGCCCTTGAGGTTATTCAGGGAGCTCGTGACGGGGAATTTATCGCCCTTTTGCAGCAACACCGTAGCCCAGAAGAATTCGTTGTAAATCCAGGCAGTTTGCAGTGTCGCGAGGGCAGCGAGAGGGGTGCGGCACAGCGGGATCGTGAGAGTCCAGAACTGCGACCACACGGAGGCGCCGTCGACGTCGGCGGCCTCGTAGATTTCTGCCGGGATGCCTTTCATGTAGTTCGCGAGCACGAACGTGCAAAAGCCGGTCTGGAACGCCGTGTTCACGATGATGACGCCGAGGTGGGTGTCGAGGAGCGAACCGGAGGCCGAGAGGAACTCGGGGATCGGGATCCACATGAACATGCGGTAGATCGGCACGAGAAGCGACTGCGGTGGCAGCAGGTTCGCGGCCACGAAGAACGCGAGCATCGCGAGGTTGAACTTGAACGAGAAACGTGCGAGCACGAATGCCATGCACGAGCTCAGCGCGAGGGTGAACACGACCGCGAAGAACGTGATGATGAGGGAGTTGAGGAACGACTGAGTGAAGCCGCCCTGCTCCCACGCGTTCACGAAATTGTCGAGCGTGAAACCGCCGAAGCTGAAATAGCCGTGCTGGCTCGTGTAGCCGTAGTCGCGAAACGAGTTGAACAGCGCCCACAGGAGCGGGAACAGCCACGCGAGTGCGACGATCATAAGGAAGACGTTGAGAAACGCCCTCGAGACGGTGAGATTCTTTTTCTTCGGGGTCATGTCAGTTCTCTCCCTTGAGCATGATGCGCAGCTGAATCACGATAAAGATCGAGCTCATGATGAGCATGATCGTGGCGAGCGCACTACCGAAGCCGATGCGGCTGGCCTCGCCCACGACGTTCGAGGTCACGAGGGTCGAGATGAGCTCGAGGCCGTTGCGGCCCTTGTTGATGATCCACACGATGTCGAACGCGCGAAGACCCTCGATGAACGTGATGACGAGCAGGAGGATGTTCACGGGGCGCAGCACCGGGAAGATGATCTGGAAGAAGGTGCGGGCGGAGCTCGCGCCATCGAGGGCGGCTGCTTCCTTGAGGGCTGGGTCTACGCCCTTGAGGCCCGCTAAGTAGAGCAGCATGATGTAGCCAACGTGACGCCAGCCGTTCGCGATGATCGCCGCGTACAGGTTGATGTTCGGATCGCCGTACCAGTCGATCTGCGTGCCAAGAACAGCGTTGATGAAGCCCTGGTCGCGGCTGTACATGAGCTGCCAAATGAAGCCGATGAGCGCGGCCGAAAGCACGACCGGCAGATAGAGGGAGGTTTGGTAGAACTTCGTGAGCTTCAGTTCCTTATCGAGCAGCACCGCGAGGAACATCCCGAGCGGAGTGAAGATGAAGAACAGCACGAGGAGCCACACGACGTTGTGCCACAGCGCCGGCCAGAACGGCGGGTAGATCGTGAACATGTCGATGTAGTTCTGGATGCCAACGAAATGAATGTCGCCGAGGCCGCCGATGCCGTCCCAGTTGCTGAAGGACAGGATCACGGTGCATAGGGCGGGAATCCACACGAAAACGCCGACGATCACGAGCGGGATGACGCTCATCGCGATCACGGTGAATTTATCTTTACCGTGCAGCTTGGCTAGCGGTCCGATCTTTTTGGACACGACTCGCTCCTTGGATAGAGGTCGAAATAGGGGTTAGGACTCGGCAGGGAAGATGGACTTCTTCTGCTTCTCGATGTCGCGAAGGATCGAGTCGATCGAGTCGGGGTTCTTCAGGAAGTTCTGCAGCGACGGGCTGATGACCGTCGAGGCAAAATCGGGGCGCGTATCGCGGTCGAGGAACTGGGAAATCGCGCTCGCGTTGGTGATGAGCTCGACGGCTTTCTTCTGGAGCTTCGAGTAGTTGCTTTGATCCTGGTCCGTGCGCGGTGAGATCACGGAAGGATCGGCATCGAGCTTGTACTGGATGGCGTCGGCCGTCGCGAGGTACGTGAGGAGTTCCTTCGCCTTCTTTTCGTTGTGGGGCTTCGCTGCCATCATCCAGCCGTCGATCGGGGCTTCGACGACATCCGCGCCGATCGACGGATCGAACTCGGGGAAGGTGAAGAAGTCGAGGTCTTCTGGGTCGTCGCTCTCTGCCCACTGCTGGTCGATGAACATGCCCATCGTGTACATCGCCGTTTCTTCCTTGAGCATGGACTGCGCGGCTTCCTGCCACGTGCGCCCAAGCGGGTCGGCCTGCTGGTAGGGGAGGAGTTCGCGCCAGGCCGCGAAAATGTTCTTGACTTCGGGGCTTTCCCACGATTCCTTGCCCGCCATGAGCGACACGTGAAAGTCATAGCCGTTGACGCGCAGGTCGAGCATGTCGAACGTGCCCATGGCTTCCCAGCCGTCCTTGTCACTGAACGCGATAGGGGTGAGCCCCGCGGCCTTGATGTCCTCGTTGAGGGCGAGCCACTCATCAAACGTGGCGGGCTCGCTCCAGCCGTGCTTCTCGAACACGCTCGGCTTGTAGAACACGGCCCACGGGTAGTAGTTCCACGGGATGAACACGAGGCGGCCGTCATCGGCGGAGGAGGCGACCTTCATCGACTCAGGCATGCCGTCGATGTTTTCCCACACGTCGCTCAGGTCGCTTACGAGGCCCCGCTCGGCGAAGAAGCGTGCGCGGTAGCCCGCGAACCACGTGAACACGTCGTCGGGGTTGCCCTGGAGATAGTTGTTGATGCTCTCTTTGAACGTTTCGTGATCGACCGTATTGATCTCGACCTTGCCGCCCTTCCACGAGCTCAGCATGTCCAGCACGGCCTTTTTTGGGATCGCATCGCTCTGGTGGGATCCGACGGTGACCGTGTTCGGGTCGGTGTTCGCGCCGCAGCCTGCGAGCAGAGCGAGCGCACTCACGCCGGCTCCCGCGCCAAGAACGGCGCGACGGCTCGCGGTGGCCTCGCGGATCGCGCGGACCGACGCGGGGATCTCGTGGATCCAACTGTCGTTCATCAGGTTCTCCTTTGAATCTTGTGTTCGTGGAAGTTTTAGGTCGTTTCGCGCACCACGAGGGACGTAGGAAGCGTGAGCGACTGGATGGTGCGGTGGTCCCCGAGCGCATTGAGCAGGCGTGCTCCGCTCGCACCGACGTCGAAGATGGGTTGCGCGATAGTGGTGAGCGCGGGGGTCGTTTCGGCAGCGAACGCGTGGTCGTCGAAGCCCACGACCTTGACGTCGTGGGGAATGCTTCGGCCAGCCTCGCGGAGGACGGCGAGGGCGCCGAGCGCCTGACGGTCGGAGCCGCACAGAATTCCGTCGAGGGTGGGGTGCTTCGCGAGGAGCTCACGCGTGGCTAGGGCGCCTCCGCCGGTTGAGTAGGGCGCGTGAATGACCTCGAGCGGGGTAGTGCCGAGTGCTGAGAGCTGGCCCTCGACGCGATCGTGGGCGCCCTGCGCCGTGTCGGGGCCGGCGATGATTGCGATGCGACGGGCGCCGCGCTCAACCAGGTGGCGCGCACCGAGCTCGCCGCCCTGGCGGTCATCGATCGTTACGGTCCACGTGTTCTCTCGCCCCTCAACGAGGGGGCCGAGAACGATCGTGGGAATCGCGGTGCTCATTGCTTCGAGCAGCGGATCGTCGATGTGGGGCGAGAGCACGAGCGCGCCGTCGACCCGGTTCGGGGCAAGCTGACGCAGTGTGCGTTCGCGCTCCTCGTCGGTGGTGGCGAAGAGTAGGTTGAGGGCAATGTCGGTGCCCACGAGTGCGGAGTTGATGCCCTGGAGCATCCGCCCGAAGGTGGGGTCCTCGAACAACTCGCCGTAGGGCTCGGTGAGGATCGCCGCGTAGACGTTGCTTTTGCCCGAGGCGAGGGAGCGTGCGTGGGCGTTGGCGCGGTAGCCGGTTTCGGCGATCGCTTTTTCAACCTTGGCGCGGGCTTCGGGGGAGGAGATCTGTCCGTTGAGTACGCGTGAGACGGTGCTGCGGGAGACGCCCGCGGCGCGAGCGACATCGTTGATCGTGGCCACGTGTGTCCTCCTCCTCGCTGAGTTTCGCGCCCCCATGCGTTGCGGAGTTTTGCGCGCCTCGCGACTTCGTAGCCGCGTGACGCACACCCGTTGGGAGCGCTCCCAGTCACTGTAACGTGTGCCACCAGAAGGATGTCAAATTGCACCACTCAGCGGGCTAGACAGCGCGTTTTACGCGCTTGCGGTGTAAGCGGGGGTGATGGTCACGCTTCCGGGAAGTGGACCACCGTTTGGACCTGTAGCTGCTGGCCTTCGAGTTGCTTCCTCCGCTCGTACTCCTTTGCCTGGCCATCGAGCGCGAGGGCGATGATCACGATGATGCCAATAACCGCGAGGATTGACCCCACGATGCCGCCGACGCGCTGGAGAAAGTACGTCGTCTCGCTCGGCTCGTTCGCCTCCCGGTCCCGGTAGCGCCACGAGTAAAAGGTGCGCCACAGATGCTGCGGCGAAATCGCGTACCACAGCGCGAAAACGAGGCACAGCGCAAGTACGATCACTGCCAAGAACATCATGATTGAGCTCCCATCTGCTTGTATCCCTCACCGTTCGTGACCGCGTTCGTGACCATCGCCCACACGACTGCGAGCGGGATACCCACCACGCCCATGAGCGCCGCGACGATTCCCACGATCCGCATCCGCATAAAGACGGCGCTGCTCGGTTCAGCACCGCGTCGGTGCCAATAGACCCGGCCGTTGAGTGCTCGCCACAGGCCGCGTGGTGCAATCGCCGCCCACAGGCACACGAGAATGTAGGCGGCGAAGAAAATGAACGCGAGGACCATGGACGGCAGCGACACGAGACCCACCCCTACCCCGTGGCCTGAAGGTAATAGCCAAACATGGCGATCGCCCCCATGACGATGATGGCGCCGCCCACCCTCATGATTGCCAGGCCTGCCGGGCTGGGCTCGTTCGCCTCGCGATCCTTATAGGCCCACGCCATGGTGATCTCCCACGTTTGGAAGGGGAAAACAGCCATCGCTGCGCCGTAGAGGATGAACAGGACAAACACGAGCGAAACGAACGGCATGAGGGATCCTGACTACTGCGGGCGTGATCTACAGCTCACCCTAAAACGCCCCGCTGAGAGCAAGTCACGCGCCCCTCATCCAGTCGTCGGTTCGGCTCGCTAGGATGGGCGAGAATGCCGCGTGGGCAAGCGTCGGAACCCCCGAGCTTACGCTGGCAGGGATGGGGCGGCCGGCTAAGCCGGCCTGGAGTCCGACGCCTGCTGAGAACCATCGTTGCGAAAGGATGAGCGTGAACACCGACCACATCAAGCACAGCGTGCAGGCCATCAACTGGAACCGCATCCAAGATCCCAAAGACCAGGAAGTGTGGGATCGCCTCACAGGCAACTTCTGGCTTCCCGAAAAGGTGCCGCTCTCGAACGACATCCAGAGCTGGTCGAAGCTGAACGAGCAGGAGCAGGAACTCGTGATGCGCGTGTTCACCGGGCTCACGCTGCTCGATACGGTGCAGGGAACCGTCGGCGCTATTTCGTTGATCCCCGACGCTGTGACCCCCCACGAAGAAGCCGTGTACACCAACATCGCGTTCATGGAATCCGTGCACGCAAAGAGCTACTCGCAGATCTTCTCGACGCTCTCCAACACCAAGCAGATCGACGAGGCCTTCCGCTGGAGCGAGCACAACGAGGCCCTCCAGAAGAAGGCGAAGATCGTTCTCGAGTACTACACCGGCGACGACCCCGAAAAGCGCAAGGTCGCCTCGACCCTCCTCGAGAGCTTCCTGTTCTACTCGGGCTTCTACCTGCCGATGTACTACTCGAGCCGCGGCGAACTCACGAACACCGCCGACATCATTCGCCTCATCATTCGCGACGAGGCTGTTCACGGCTACTACATCGGCTACAAGTACCAGCAGGCCGTTCAGAAGCAGTCGCCCGAGCGCCAGGCGGAGCTCAAGGACTACACGATGAGCCTGCTCATGGACCTCTACGACAACGAAGAGGAATACACCGAAGACCTCTACGACCCGGTCGGCTGGACCGAGGACGTCAAGATGTTCCTTCGCTACAACGCCAACAAGGCCCTCATGAACCTTGGCTACGAGGCGCTGTTCCCGCAGGAGGCGACCGAGGTGAACCCCGCCATCCTCGCCTCGCTCTCCCCGAACGCTGACGAGAACCACGACTTCTTCTCCGGCTCCGGTTCGAGCTACGTCATGGGCAAGGCCGTCGAGACTGAGGACGACGACTGGGACTTCTGATTCGAATAGTTCTTCGCGACTGTTAAAAGAGTGGGCGGCACGTGTGTGGACGTGCCGCCCACTCTTTGTGAGGCGCCGCCGTGGCGAGAGGCGCAGTTGTGGTGCTCCAGCAAAGGTGTACTGCGTGTTCGGTAAAGAGGTGTGAAATTTCAGATGACGTGCAGTTTTGCGGATGTGTCTCCCAGGTAGGATTGATGATGGTTGACGACTTTTCAACCGCCCGGGCACTGTTCGCTAACCCAGGTTCGCTAACACCGCCCGGGACACTTGTGGACCTGGTTCACTTCAACAGAAAGTAGTCACTCCATGTCTCTTATTTGGGGAATCATTTCGTGGATTATCATCGGCGGCCTCATTGGCCTCCTCGCCCGTGCAGTCATGCCGGGCAAGCAGTCGATGGGTATGGGGATGACCATCATCCTCGGTGTCATCGGCGCCATCGTCGGTGGCCTCATCGGTGGTCTCTTCGGCGACGGTGGCTGGAGCTCGCTCCTTGACAACCCGTGGTCGCTGTGGACGATCCTCCTGTCGGTGATCGGCGCTCTCGTGGTCATGTTCATTTACGGACTGCTCACGAAGTCCGACAACTGATCGTGACGAATCAATAGAGACGCGCCTCGAGCGCAAGTGCCCGCCCCACAACAAGGGGGCGGGCACTTTTTATAGTCGTCGCGGCCCCGGCTCCCCGTTGCACCGGCCTTCCCGTCGCACCGGCCTCCCCGTCGCGGATTATGAAGAAACTGGGCTTGGGGCGGTGTGTGGGGCTTTGGGTGCGGCAGTTTCTTCATGAAGTGGGTCGACCAAGGAGGTAGCCGAAGAGCACATCGTGCGCGGTTTCGCCACGACGGGCATGGGCGGCCAGTAGACTGGGGTGACGGTGAGGCGCTGGGGCCGCCCGGCGCCTCGACTCGAGCATCAACGAGGAGCACCATGAGTCACGAAACGATGTCCCAGCAGTCAACGGCCGCCGATGTTTCGGCGGATCGCCGCCTCGATCCGCGGCTTGCCGCGAAAGCGCGCGAGCTTGCCGCGCAGGGCACGGTGCTTCTTCGCAATGATGGCGTGCTGCCGCTTGCGCCCGAGAGCCGCGTTGCGCTCTTTGGTCGCACGGCGAAGGACTGGCTGGCCGTCGGCTATGGCTCGGGTGGCGACGTGAACCCGCCGTACATCTCGAACCTCACGGATGCGCTTCGCGAATCGGGCGCGGTGAAGGTCGATGAGGAGCTCGCCGCGGCCTATGATCGTTTCAGTGAGGAGCAGCCCGCGGATCCGGGCACGGTGTGGGGCAAGTGGCCCACGCACTACCCGGAGTTCGAGCTCGAGGATGAGCAGATCAGCGCGGCGGCTGGGCGCAACGATGTGGCCATTGTGGTAATCGGCCGAGCGGCGGGGGAGGACCGCGATGCGGAGCTCGCGCCCGGCTCGTACTTCCTCACCGAGCAGGAAGAATCCCTGATCGCGCGGGTCAGTGCCGCGTTTGCGCGCACGGTCGTCGTAGTCGATGCGGGCAACGTCATGGATCTTTCGTGGGCGGAGCGCCACAGTATTTCCGCGCTTGTGATCGCGTGGGCGGGCGGCATGGAATCGGGGCATGCGCTCACGGATGTCCTGACCGGCGTCACGGAGCCCGGCGGCCGCCTCACCGCCTCGATCGCGCGCCGCTACGAAGACGCCCCGAGCGCGCAGAACTTCGGCGATCCGGATGTCACGAACTACGCGGAGGATGTGTTCGTGGGCTACCGCTACTACGAAACTTTCGCGCCGGGCGCCGCGCAGTTCCACTTCGGCGAGGGTCTCGGCTACACGTCGTTCTCGCTCGGCCTCGGGAATTTTGGGTCCGACGCCACCCGCGCCCACCTCGATGTCACGGCGAAGAACACGGGCGAGCGCGGAGGCAGCACGGTTGTGCAGGCCTACCTCGAAACCCCTGATGGGAAGCTTTCCCAGCCCTCGCGCCGCCTCGCGGCCTTCGCCCGCACCGGCAGTGTTGCCGCTGGCCAGAGCGCCACGGTGAGCCTTGACGTTGATCTTCGCGACTTCGCCTCCTACGACGATTCGGGCGCAACGGGCCACAGGAGCGCCTACGTGGTCGAGCCCGGCACGTATCGCCTGCACGTGGGCCAAAACGTGAAGGACACCGAGCTTGCCGGCGAGATCGAGATCGAGAACCTGATCGTTGTGCAGCAGCTCGAAGAAGCCTCCTCGATCCAGAAGGGCTGCGGGTTTGACCGCATGATTCTCACTCGGGGCGATGATGGCGAGGCGACCGTCGGATACGAACCCGCCCCCGAGGAGCAGCGTGACCTTGCCCGCCGCATCCTTGAGCGGTTGCCCAAGGAACTGCCGGCGCCCGCCGAAGGCGCCGCCGCGCCCTCGTTTGAGGAGGTGCGCTCCGGGAAGGTGAGCCTTGAGGAATTCGTGGCAACCGTCGGAACTGAGGATCTCACTGCCCTCGCCTACGGTGACACGACCATGGACAGCCCCCTTGGCGTGCGCGGCAATGCCGGTGCACTTGGCGGCGTGACCGAGTCCCTGCGCGAGCGGGGTGTGGCGCCCGCGATCACGACCGATGGCCCCTCTGGCCTGCGTGTTTCCGCGTTTGCGTCGCTTCTGCCGTGCGGCACCGCGCTCGCCTCCACGTGGAACCCCGAGGGGGTGCGCGAGCTTGCCGAGCTTCACGCCGAGGAGATGCTCGCCAAGGGCTCCGACATCCTGCTCAGCCCCGGCATGAATATTCAGCGCGATCCGCTGTGTGGCCGAAACTTCGAGTATTTCTCCGAGGATCCGCTGCTCACGGGCCTCATGGGCGCGGCGATCGTGAACGGCGTGCAGTCCAAGGGTGTCGCGGCGTGCCCGAAGCATTACGCGGCCAATAATCAGGAGCACAACCGCATCTTCTCCGATTCGCGCGTCAGCGAGCGCGCACTACGCGAGATTTACCTGCGCGGCTTCCAGATCATGGTGAAGGAATCGCAGCCGCAGACCATCATGACCTCGTACAACAAGATCAACGGGGTGTGGGGCCACTACAGCTACGACCTCGTGACCACGATTTTGCGCGGAGAGTTCGGCTTCGACGGCCTCGTGATGACCGACTGGTGGATGCGCATGGTGGAGGATCCGAACTTCCCGGCCCTTCGCGACAGCGCCTACCGCGTGCGCGGTGGCATCGACGTTCTCATGCCCGGCAGCAAGGAGCACGGCGGCGATACGTGCGATACGGGCGTGAAGGATTCGCTTGGTTCCGACGGCGGCCTCACCCTTGGCGAGCTTCAGCGCACGGCGCTGCACGTGCTTCGGTTTGTGCTCGAGGCCAACCCGCAGGGGCATGCGACGAGTGCCGAAAAGGGCCGCCGCAACCTCATGTAGGCGGCGGCTTCCGGCGGGGGCGCTAGCGCGCTCGTTGCTGTTGCGGCACAAATAGCAGTGCATCCCAAAGTGGGATTCGCGGTGGTAGGGTGCAGGCATGACGGTGCAAATTTCCTTGCGTCTTCCAGACGACCTCGTGGAGTTCCTTGACCGGAGTGTGTCCACAGGAGCCGCCGGTAGCCGAGCTGACCTCGTGAGCGTCGCGCTCGAACGAGAGAAGAGGCGGCAAGCGGCTCTTGTGGACGCTGCAATCGTGAATGCGGAAGGCCCGCAGGATGATCTCGACTCCCTCGTGGAGTGGACCGCGCACCACGCCTCATTCGAGGACTGACGTGCGTGAAATCTGCCTTGCGAAGCTCGACAAGACCCGACCGGTTCTTGTGCTGACGCGAGAGGCCGCTCGAAGTGCGATGACCAAGGTGACGGTCGCGCCCATCACCTCGACGGTCAAAGGGCTCTCGAGCGAAGTTGAGCTAGGGGAGCGTAACGGCCTCGACCACCGCTCTGCCGCCTCTCTCGACAACACGGTCACGATCCCTTCGTCGCTCCTCGGTCGAACGATTGGCTTCCTTCAGCACGATCAGGAGCGTGCGCTAGCGATGGCCGCGATCATGGCTTTCGACCTCGACGCGAGGCCGCTCGAGAGCTAAGCAGAGGCGCCGGCGGCACACTCCTTGCGTCACTCTCGATGAAAAATCCAGGGCTGCGGCCCCCTCCCAGGGGCTGCACGCTCTGGTTTTTTCATAAACTCGCACGGTATCGGCCCAGATCCCGCACGTAGGCTGAGGGGGTGAGTCCATGCGGGGCTCGCGCGAGATGAGGAGACTTCATGCCTGATATTGCCCTGCCCGCTGAACTCGTCGGCGAGCACTTTCGGATCACGCCGGTCACGCCGCGCGTGGTGCGCCTCGAGTATTCGCCGAGCGGCGCTTTTGAGGATCGCCCGTCGACCTTCGCGATCAATCGCAACGTGGTGCTGGATCCTTCCGAGTACTCGATTGGCGAGTACCAGGGCCGCCTCACGGTCGAGACGGAGAACTTTTACCTCGAATACGATCGCGGCCCGTTCACGGCGAACGGCCTCAAGGTTGAGGTCAAGGGCGGGGTTTCGGCGTATCACTCGGTGTGGCGGTACGGGCAGGATCTGTCGCTTCCGGCCGATCGTCAGCTTGCGCTGAACGGGGAGACGCAGCGCGCGCTCGACGGGAACCTCGGCGGCGCGGCCCGTACGCTCGATGTTGCCGACGGCAAGATTCCGCTTGAGCCGGGCGTGAACTCGGCGGTGGGGTATGCGGTGATCGACGATTCGAGCTCGATGGTGTTTGATGCCGACGGTCGCCTGCGCGCCCGCGCTGCCGAAGAAGACAGCATCGATCTTTTCGTGTTCGCGGCGGGTCGCGACCATGTTGCTGCGGTGAGGGATTATTTCGCGATTAGTGGCCCTCAGCCGATCGTGCCGAAGTTTGCTCTTGGCAATTGGTGGTCGCGCTACCACCGCTATAGCGAGGAGAGCTACCTCGAGCTCATGGATGCGTTCCGCGCGGAGGATATTCCGTTCTCGGTGTCGGTGATCGACATGGATTGGCACCTCACCGACGTGGACCTGAAGTACGGTTCGGGTTGGACGGGGTACACGTGGAATCGTGACCTTTTCCCTGATCCGGAGCGTTTCCTCGAGGAGCTGCACAAGCGTGGCCTTCGCGTGACCCTCAACATTCACCCGGCCGATGGCGTGCGCGCCTTCGAGGATGCGTATGAGGCGATGTGCGAGGCGCTCGGCAAGCCCGCCGATGGCACCGCCATCCCGTTCGACGTGAATAACGACGAGTTCATGGACGCCTATTTCGATGTGCTGCACAAGCGCCTCGAGGATGAAGGCACGGATTTTTGGTGGATCGACTGGCAGTCGGGCCCGTATTCGAGCATCGAGGGCGTGGACCCGCTGTGGGTGCTCAATCACGAGCATTTCACGCGCAGTGAGCGCTCGATCGAGCGCCCGCTCACGTTCTCACGGTTCGCGGGCCCCGGCTCGCACCGTTACCCCGTGGGTTTCTCGGGCGATGCGATCGTGACGTGGGAGTCGCTCGCGTTCCAGCCTGGTTTCACGGCGGCCGCGGCGAACATCGGTTACGGCTGGTGGAGCCACGACATCGGCGGGCACATGGAGGGCTTTCGCGATAACGAGCTCGCGACCCGCTGGGTGCAGTTCGGCGTGTTCTCGCCGATCAACCGCCTGCATTCGTCGAATTCTCCGTTCGCCGTGAAGGAGCCATGGAACTTCCCGGCCCCGCACGGCGAGATTCAGGCGGCGCATTTGCGCCTCCGTCACCGTCTTGTGCCGTACCTGCACTCGATGAATTACCGCGCGCATCATGAGGGCCGCTCGATCGTCGAGCCCGTGTATTTCGAGGCGCCGCAATACCCCGCGTATCGCAACGACCAGGGGTACCTGTTCGGCTCCGAACTTCTCGTCGCGCCGATTACGCGCCCCGCCGCGAAGGACGTGGGCCGCGGCAGCGTCGAGCCGATCCTCCCCGGCGGCATGTGGTTCGATCTGTTCACCGAGCAGCGTTACGGCAGCCCCGATTCGGGAGCGTTCACGCAAGAGATGTTCCGCCCGCTCGGCTCGATTCCCGTGCTCGTGCGCGCCGGCGGCATCCTCCCGCTCACGCCGGCGAACGCCGTCCCCGAGAAAATCGAGGACAATCCCGAGGTTCTCGAGTTGATCGTCGCCGCGGGTGGCGATGGGGAATTCACGCTCCACGAAGAGTGGAAGGCGGGCGACGATCTCGTATGGAGTCACGTGCGCGTGGCCGTGCAAGCGTCGGACAACACCCTCACCCTCACCATCCCCGCCGACACCCCCGAGGTGGCGCGCGAGGCGCTCGAGCGGCGCGAGTGGCGTATTCGCTTGCTCGGGCACGACTCGGCCGAGTTCGGGGATCTGAAGGCGAGCGGTTCCGACGCTACCTTCGCCCCCGGCGCCGAGAAATTCGCCGATGAGCTGCGCGTTCATAAGCTCAGCCCGGCTGATCGGCCCGCGCCGCATGCCTCGACGATCACCGTCACCGGCCTCAAGGTTGGCGAGGAAGCAACGCTCACGAGCGCCGGATTCGGCACCGTTCTCGACGACACCGAGAAGGGCCGCGAGGTTCGCTACGCGCGCCTGCGTTCCCTCGTGAACGACGCCGAGATTGGCTTCACGCTCAAGCAGGCGATTGCCGGTGTTGCCGCGAAGCGCCCCGATTCGCTCATGCGTGAGATCTCGGCGTTCGGCAAGGCGCCGTCGGGCCACCTGCCGAAGACGTTCGACTACGAGCAGGCGAGCCCCGAGCTCATCGCGGCCGTCGCGGAGATCTGGGGCTAAACCGCACCCGGTTGCCCTTCAGCAAGCACATCGAGCCCTCCCTTTCGCGCCGCCACGAGGTGGCGCGGGGGAGGGCTCCTACGCGCGTGCCAAGGTTGAGACATGGGTTAAAGCTAGAGTCGCATTGCTTGTCTCCAGCATGCCCCCGGGGTATCGTTGAGGCAACATGACCGGTTCCGCTGCCCACCTCGGTGGGAGTCCAGGGCCGGTCTTTGTTTACGGGGGATCGGGGGATGCATGGCCCATGCGAAGCAATTTAAGACCTATGCGGAGCAGGTCGATTTGCTCCGCAAGCGAGGCCTGCAGATCGACGACCGGGCCTGGGCCGAAAGCTTCCTGCAGCGATTCAACTATTACCGCTTGTCGGGGTACTGGTACCCACTACTGAAGTTCAATCCGAAAAATGGAGTAGCTACTGAGAAATTTATTGACGGTGCATCATTGGAACTCGTCGCTGCTCTGTACGAATTCGATGAGAGGCTTCGATACGGGATCTTCCGCGAGTTGGATCGGGTGGAAATGGCCGTTCGTGCCATGCTCGGCTATGAGCTCGGCAGAATTGACCCGCTCATCCACCTCGTCCCCGAACAGTTAGGTCCGCAGGCTCGGCAACGTCGGCGAGACCGTAAGAGTAGGTATGAAGTGTGGCGGGAGAAGTATGACTCCGCGTTGCGCGGATCAAAAGAGGATTTCGTAGGCCACCATCGGCGAAAGTATCAGGGCGAGATGCCAATTTGGGCGGCCGTGGAGATCATGGACTGGGGGATGATTTCCCACCTCTATGGAATGTCTCCGGGCCTTGCCCGGAACCGGGTGGCTGAACGTTGTGATCTGAGCGCGCCTCAGCTCGAGTCGTGGCTCAAATCGCTCAATGTCTTGCGGAACTTAGCGGCGCACCATGCTCGAATGTTTAATCGGGTGTACGACATCAAACCTAAGTTGAAAAAAGATGTTCGACTGACTCCACTCGCGGGCACGATGAATAGAGTTTTCGGACAGCTCTCCCTGATCCAGTACTTGCATCGCCAACTCGGTTTGTCGCAAGCCGAGCGTTTGCCGTCTCTGATGGCTACTTATCCCGTGAATGCTTTGGTTCCTCTTAGCCGTACTGGCGCCCCTGCACAGTGGGAGGAGCTAGCACTGTGGGCGAGGTAGGCCTTCCAGTATTCGCCGAGTAGTTGAACTAATTCAGAGTTGCCCGCCGAGTTGGTTCTGCCGGTGCAGCTCAAGCAACTGGGGGAGGACAACCGCGGGGTTGTTGTCGGGGCCAACGAGGCGGGAGCCTTCGGGGGTGAGCTTCGCGCTGAACCTCACGCTCGACGTGCCCCATCTGTAGTACACGGGGACCTTGACGCTCTCGCCGCGCGCTGTGTGCGCGACGAGGGTACGAAGACGTTTGCCGATGAGCTGGCCCGGCTCCAAAGAGTTGATCTCGCTCCAGGGGAGGAACTGTCCCGTGCCCGGTAACGAGCGCATGAGAATGCCTTCTCGCGTGGCCCACACCCCCTGCGTGGTGAAAAGCAGAAAACCGAACGTGAGAAACAGGATGAGGCCGCTAAAGACGACCGCTTGCACGGCGCGCTCTGCACCAGAAGTGTCGTGGGGGAAGAGGTTGGTCATCACGAGTGCGACCGCGATGAGCACGGCGAAAAACGCGCACGTTCCGCCGTAGATCCAGCGGTAGATAGCGCCGGGGCCGGACGAGAGGAGAACATCGCCGCGCTCTTTGGCAGGTGGGATGGGCCAGCGTGATGCCATGGGCGCGCTCCTTGGTGGCGGGAGGATATGACTCAAGTATGGCAGACGGCCGGTGCGGCGTGACGCTGTTTTAGGGGAATCGGTGCGCGCGCCGGGCTATGCCCCGAGCCGCCCCTGGCGATGCAGGTCAAGCAACCTAGGCAGCACCACGGCGGGGTTTACGTCGGGGCCCACGTAGCGGGCACCTTCGGGCGTGAGTTTCGAGGAGAGAAAATCTCGTTGCCCGTCTGTTCTGTAGAAAATGGGCACCATGTGGCTCGTGCCATCGACCATGCGTGCAGTCAGGGATCGCAACTCCACTCCATCGTGCATGCCGGGTTCGAAAGCGGCGATCGCAGCCCACGGGAGGAACTTCGTTCGACCCGGAATGTAGCGCACGAGCACACCGCGCTGCGTAGCCCACACTCCAAAGCGCCTGCACCACACGAACCCCGCGAAAAATAAGAAGCCAAGGCCCGCCAGAAGGATCGTCCCGATGACGAGCTCCGCTTGCGTGGCTTTCCCCGGATCGAGAACGAGAAACGTGGCAAACCCCCCAAAGAGAACCGCGGAAATCGCGGAGGGAAAGCTGTAAATGCAATGGAAAACTCTGCTCGGACCACTCGCAAGCAAAACCTCGCCGCGCTCTTTCTTGGGTGGGATCGGCCAGCGTGATGCCATGGGCGAGCTCCTTTGTAACAGGTGTGTCGAGGGCCAGTATGCCCGAACACAAGGGGCACCCTGCCCCGACATGACCTGCGGATCGGTGGCTACCCCTTGATGGCGCCTGTCAATACGCCCTTCGTGAAGAATTTCTGAGCGAACGGATAGACCACCAGAATCGGCAGTGTTGCAACCACGACGATCGCCATCTGGACTGTCTGCGCCGGCGGCACAGGGCGGTCAGGAGCCTGCAGATCCGTGAGGGCATTCGACTGGACTACGTACTGATTGAGAACCAATTGGATGGGCCATTTGGTCGTGTCGTTGATGTAAAGCAACGCGTTGAAGAAGGAGTTCCAGTAGCCAACCGCATAAAAGAGGCCGACGACAGCGAGAACCGCCTTCGACAGGGGAAGAACGATCGAGAAGAAGATTCTGAATTCGCTTGCTCCATCGATGCGTGCTGACTCGAAGAGTTCCTGCGGCAACTCCATGAAGAAGTTTCGCATCACGATCATGTTGAACGCGTTGATGAGGCCAGGCAGGATCAGAGCCCAAAGACTGTCAAGAAGGTTGAGGTTTTTGATGAGGAGATAATTCGGGATGATGCCAGCCCCGAAAAACATGGTGCATAGAACCAAAACGAGAACGGTTTTGGAGAACGGCACCTGCTTCGTGCGAGTGAGCCCGTAGGCAAGCATCGCTGTGAAGAACAGCGAGAGAACAGTTCCGACAAGAGTCACGCCAGCGGTGATAAGGAGGGAACGTGTGACCACTCCGCCCGCAAAGATCGACTCATACGCTGCGAGGGAGAACGATGTGGGAAAAAGTTGCCCGGACCCCACTGAACGTCGGTCCGCGAACGAGAACGCGATCACGTAAATGAACGGGTAGAGCATCACTACCACGATCGCGGCGATAAGAACTCCTTTGAGCACCTGGATTCCCTTGCCAGGAGTGGCCATCCACGGCGGACGCCCGGTATGGGTCTTTTTTCCGGTGGGTTCGAGACTTTCGGTGAGGATTTCGGGCGTCGTTTCGACAGTCATTAGAAGATCCCTCCTGTGCCGAGGCGCTTCGCTACGCGGTTTGAGGCGACGACGAGCACTGTGGCAATGATTCCTTTAAGTAGGCCAGCAGCGGCCGATAGACCCCAGTCGCCACCAGCGATACCGCGGAAGTACACGAAGGTGTCGAGCACCTGTGCGGCATCGGAGCCAACGGCTGGCTGCTGAAGAAGAAGTTGCTCGAAACCGACGGTGAGCACATTGCCCACAGTGAGAATCAGGAGCAGCGAGATTACAGGGACGAGTCCGGGAAGCGTCACGTGCCACATGCGGCGCCATGCACCGGCCCCATCGGTAGCGGCAGATTCGTAAAGCTCTGTAGGGATGGCGGTGATGGCCGCGAAGAAGATGATCGTGCCCCAACCGACGTCCTTCCAGATCACCTGAGACACCACGAGCATTTTGAACGTGTCTGGATTCGTCATGACGTTCACACCGTGCATGCCAAAGAGCTCGAAGAGCTGAGCGACCGGCCCGGCCCCGCCAAGAATCTTCTGCCAAATGGCGATCACGATAACCCATGAAATGAAGTGGGGGAGGTACACGATCGTCTGCAGGGTCTTCTTGAGTTTGTCACTCATGAGTGAGTTCAGGAAGAGTGCGAGAAGCAGAGGCGCTGGAAAGGCGAAAAGAATTTGCAATCCCGAGATGATGAGCGTGTTGACGAGAGCCTTGATGACTTCGGTGTCGGAGAAGAGGTTGATGAAGTTGTCGAACGCAACCCAATCAGAGCCGAAGATCCCGCGGAAAGGGGAGAAATCCTGGAAAGCCACGACGTTGCCGAGCATGGGCAGGTAAGCGAATACGAGGAAGAAGATGAGCCCAGGCACGATGAACACGTACATCTGCCATTCGCGTCGCATGCGGTACCACAGGCCACCCTTGGAGCGGTGAGAAGTAGCTGGTGAGGGTGGGGAAGGTGCCGCTGGCGTTTCCGGAGTGGGGCCGCTGACGGTTGACTCGTTCACTTGTTCTGACATTTTTGGCTTCCTTGTCGAAGAGAGAGTCGTGAAAAGTGCTAGGAATGAATGCCCGGGAGTGACTCAAGGACATCAGGGTTGATGGTGCATCGCTCGAGGGGAAGGTTGTCGACAAACTGCCATAAGGCCGCCGACGCTTTCTCTCGATCTATCGCCAGGGTCGGGTTTTGTGCAGCGGCTTCGAGTAGGTCCCAGTGCTGTGGTTTTGTGATGGTCGCTGGTGAATTGGTGCGCGCAAGCTTTTTCCACGTCCAGAAGGTCCATGGAATGCTGTGCGACTCGAAGAGCGCGAAGGCTTTTCCATACCACTCATTAGTGTTTTCGCCGCTTTCGCCCATCCATAGTGGGAGGCCTGTATTTCGGCGCAAGGAAAGGTAAGGCTGGATGCTTGACGTGTCGGGAGTCGACCAATACTTGTGAAAGTGCAGCACTGAATTCTCGTCAATATCGAGTTCGAGACCTTCGAATTTCGTAGACCAGTGCCAGCCTTCGAACGAGAGTAGGTGCCACGGATCAACTCCTCGAATCGCGTGTGCTGCTTCTCGGTGGAAGCGATTGAGTTCAGGGATCAGCGCGCGATTGTCCTCGGTGTCTGGCAGCGGTTCGTTGAGGATGTCGTAGGCCGCAACCCAAGGTTCATCTACGTAGCGTTCTGCGAGTTCACCCCACAAGCGAACCCCGGCCTCGAAGTTGCTGGCGTCTGTAAAGAGTTCGGGGGCGCGGTTCGGAGAATCGTCGATATTGGCGCCGGTCTGCCCGCCGGGGGCGCCGTGAAGGTCGAGCACTACCGTGAGACCGGAAGATTTACACCAGTCGATAAGGGTGTCGATTCGGCGGGCACCCTCAGCACTAAGGTGCCCCTGACTCATAATGGTGCGCGAGTTGAGAGGAAGACGCACGTGATCGAAGCCAGCCCGTGCGATGGTCTCGATGTCGCGTTCCGTGATGAACCGGTCGAGATATTTCTGCCAGAATTCTTCAGAGTCAACCCCGAGAATATTGGCGACGAGCTTTTCCATGCGCAAGGGCGAATTGACTTCTCCCTCGAATTCCCACATGTATCCCTCTGGCAGAAGCCAGCCGCCTAGGCCCATCCCTCGACGAAACTCGGGAAGATCTCGACCTGAAACAATCTGGTCATTTTCTCTTTTAATATAGTTAGAGTTTTGCATATTTTCATCTTCGAATCGAGCAAACTGCTATGGTTTTGTTATGCCTAATAAAACTGAGGTAAGCAGCCAGGTGGCGACAACACGAGCCGAGAGAACGGCGCGGCGACGTAGACAAATTCTCGAAGCTGCGTCGATTGTTATTCAGCAGTACGGGTACTCGCGCGCGAGCCTTGCCGACATTGCCAGCTTAGTAGGTATCTCTGCACCGAGCCTTCTGCATCACTTCAATTCGAAAGACGAACTTCTCGTAGCGCTTCTAGATTACCGTGATGATGTCTCTCGGAGTGCTACGTCCACGTCATTCGAAGAGGCGGGTGAATCGCGGCTTGCCCATCTAGTCGAAACCTCGGAAGCAAATAGCGAGAATCTGGTACTTACTCAGCTCTATTCAGTTTTATTGGGTGAATCATTGACGGAGGATCATCCAGCAAAAGATTTTTTCATATCTCGATTTAAAGGTTTGCGACCCAAGGTCGCTGAAGGTGTTGCCGAGGCGATCGGTGACCCTTCTGTCCCGGAGCAAGATATCGAAGAGGTGGCCGCTGGGATTATCGCGGTCATGGACGGGCTTCAATATCAATTTTTGTTAGATAATTCTTCGGTTGATATGGCGGCTGTTACTGAGCGAGTTATTCGGGCCCTGCTGGCCGATCTCAGGGCCCGAACAACTTCTATTAGCGATTAGTCCGCTTATGCATTTGTCTTTTCGTAGGCTTCCGTGTATTCATCGCATAGTTTCTGCCCGCCCGCTTTGAGCCAGGCGTCCCGGTAAGCCTTCATGTCGCTGAGTGGCTTGCGGCCGGTGATGAAGCCATTGCGGTAATCGGTGTTCAAGGTGTCTAGCTTGGCGTTCAGTGTTGCCGCGCTTGGAGCAATCGTTCCGGCTACCGGGTTCGGCACGGTGAACTTGATGAGCTGTTCGAGGCTGGTCTTGAAATTGTCAGCCAAGAAGATCAGGCGCTCAGGGATCTGGAAGGTGGGTGAAGCGAATGCGCCGAGCCACTGCAAGGCCAAGCGATCCGAGTCTGCCTGTTCATTATTGAGTGGAACGATCTCGTTGTTCGGGCCAAACTCGAAGTTCACGCCTTCATTGCCGGTTGTAATGAAGAGGTTTTCCTCGGAGCCGTAAGGTGCTCGCCAGTAGTTGAGGATGTTCAGGAGCTCTTCGAGCCGCTTTTCATCCTTAGCTGCCTCAGAGGAAATCGCCACGATGCCCCAGTAGCCGTCGTCTCTCTGAATAACAAGGTCGCCCCCGTCGAATGCGGGAGGAACGAAGAATTCAAGCTCGGCGCCCTCGGTAGCATCCATGACCTGGCCAATGATGGGGTTTCCAAAGAACCCGGAGAAGGAGTCGATCGAGAGGGCGATTTGGCCGGGCGTGAAGAGGTCGGGGAGATTGCCGCCGATTCCATCGGGGTGGATAACCCCTGCCTTCCACAGCTTATTCTCGTATTCCATGACCTGTTCGAAGACATCCGTCATGAGGACGTTCGTGATCTTGCCCGAATCGTCGAGCTGCCATGTCGTACCTGCGCGGAACATCCACTCGAACATGGCCTGCGCTTTGCCGTCGATGCCTGCCATGCCCCAGATTTGCTTGCCATGTGCTTGCTTGAGGTTCGCGATATCGGTCATGACTTGGAGCCACTCGTCGGTGTTTGCACCCATGTTCTCGTGACCGGCGAGCTTGAGGAGGTCCTTGCGGATGATCGGGAAGTTGGTGAGGAAGGGGTTTTCGTTTGGGACGCCGTAGATGTGTCCGTTCTTTGACGAGACCTTCCAAGCGTTGGTGGCGACGTTGGCGAGGTTGGGCCACTTCTTGATGTTGTCGCCGGCGAGAACCTCGGAGAGGTCGGCGAAGGCGCCGTCTGCGAGTGCTCGCTGGCCGATCGCGTCCGTGTCTTGGACGAACGTGAGGTCGGGGATCTTGCCAGATGCGATCGTGGTCGAAAGCTTGTCGTTGTAGCCGTCGGATGCGACCAGGGTGGGGGTGAACTTAACGTTTAGCCGCTCTTCGAGGCTCTTCCAGTAGTCGTTCTTTTCACGTGGTCGTGGGGGTGCTGCCCAGAGAACTTGGAAGGTTGTGACTTCGCCGCCGCTTCCGGGTGCTTTGTCAACGGACTTGAAGTATTCCTTGAGGGGGCTCGTGAAGATCGTGGGCATGCCTTCGACATCAGAGGCAATGCCACCTTCGGGGAGCTTGGGCTCGACGTAGGTGGGGAGCTTGAGCTCTTGTTCTTTGAAGCCGCCCGAGCCTCCGCCGGACTTTCCGGAGCCGCCGCATGAGGCGAGACCGGTGAGGGCGATGGCTGCGGCGCCGAGGCCGAGTGTGGTCCGGCGGGTTGGCCTAAAGGAATGGATGTTGTGTTCAGTCACGGCTCTCTCCCTTGAGTGTGAGCATCCAGTTCGTCTAACGGTCGTTAGGCGTTGGCGTCATACTACATGGTTTTTGAAGCCTCGGGGGTCTCCTTTGGTCCGCCTCATGCCACAATGGTTTCGCCCCCTTCGCACCCCTCGAGGAAGGACCCCCGTGAGCGCGACCCCGATTGACGCCACGCCTAATGTGAGCGGCGTTGCCGCGATGACTCCGCCGGGTTCGCTCGTGCGTGTGCGCGATGAGACGTGGCTCGTGACGTCGGTTGAGGAGACGTCGGACGGCGCGCTTTTCACGGTGCGCGGCGTGAGCGACTTCGTGGAGGGTATCGAGGCGCAGTTTTACGAGAGTCTCGACCGGATTGTCCCGGTGAATCCGCGTGCGGCGACGCTTGTGGGTGACGCGTCGCCGCACTATCGAAAGACTCGCCTGTGGCTCGAGTCGACTTTGCGGAAAACGCCCGTACCGATCGCGCATCCCGGCCTTACGGTGGCTCCGCGGATGCTCGCGGATGATCTCCCGTATCAGCGCGAGGCTGTCGAGGCGGCGCTCGACCCGGAGCGGCTGAGGCCGCGACTTCTGATCGCGGATGCGGTGGGTCTCGGGAAGACTCTCGAGATCGGCATGATTTTGACTGAGCTTATGCGCCGTGGCCGCGGTCGCCGCGTGCTGATCGTGTGCCCGAAACACGTGCTCGAACAGATGCAGCACGAAATGTGGGTGCGGTTCGCGCTGCCATTTGTGCGTCTTGATTCGCAAGGTGTGCAGGCGGTGAAGCAGAAGCTTCCGGCAACGAGTAATCCTTTTTCGTATTTCGAGAAGGTCATCATTTCGATCGATACGCTCAAGCAGGAGCGTTTCGTTCACGATCTTCGCTCGCACACGTGGGATGCGGTGGTCATTGACGAGTCGCATAACGTCACGAATCAGAGCACGCAGAACAATCAGCTCGCGCGCATTCTCGCGCCGAACACGGATGCGTTGATCCTTGCCTCGGCAACGCCGCACAACGGCAAGAATGAGTCGTTTGCGCAGCTCATGAGCCTTTTGGAGCCAACGAGCGTGAGCCCACAGGGTGAGGTGGAAAAGGACACGGCGCAAAAGCTCATGATTCGCCGCCACCGGTATTCGGATTCGGTGAAGGATGTGGTGGGGGAGCGTTGGCAGCCGCGCAAGGACCCGGTGCTCACCCTCGCGGAGCCGTCAGAAGCAGAGCGCGAGGTGGCGCTCGAGATTGCCCGCACGTGGACCCACCCGGGTGCGGCATGGGAGGAAGGCGAGAGGTCCGACGCTTCCATAGCGCTCCCTGGATCCTTCAGGGCTCCGTCGGCAACGGGCCGAAAGAACGCACTGTTCCCGTGGGTTCTCATGGAGGCATTCCTTTCTTCGCCGAGCGCGCTCGCGGAAAGCGTGAGCACACGCCTTGCGAAAATCGAGGGGATCGATTCGCAGCCCGCGAAGGAGGAGCGCGAGGCGCTCACGCGGTTGAAGAATCTTAATGATCGCTGCCTCGCGGGCAATCCGCTGCGATCGTCGGGGAAGTTCCAGAGGCTTATTAAGCTGCTCAAGGAGAAGGGCGTGGGCCCTGGCAGCGACGAGCGGATCGTCATTTTTGCCGAGCGCGTGAAAACCCTCGAGTGGCTCAAGGAATCGATCGAGAAGGCGCTGAAGTTTCCAAAGGCCGCGAAGGGGCAGCCGTTCGGCCCGGTCACGATCATGCATGGCGGCCTGCAGGATTCGACCCAGCAGGCGATTGTGGAGAGCTTCAAGCAAAAGTCCTCGCCGATTCGCGTGCTTGTGACGGGCGATGTGGCTTCGGAGGGTGTGAATCTCCACAGCCAGTGTCACGAGCTTGTGCACTACGACATTCCGTGGTCGCTTATTCGCCTCGAGCAGCGTAACGGCCGCATTGATCGCTACGGGCAGCGAGTCGCCCCGCAGATCACGGCGCTCCTTTTGGACCTCACGGGCGTCCCGGGTTCGGATGGCGACGTGCGAGTCCTCGAGCGCTTGCTCGAGCGCGAGAATGAGGCCCATACGCTCCTCGGCGATGCCGCGAGCCTCATGGATAAGTACAGCGTGAGCGAGGAAAAGAACTCGGTGGTGGAGGCTCTGCGCGGCACGAAGGACATCGACGAGGTGCTTCCCGAACCCGCGCAAGCGGTAACGATGGTCGAGAATCCTTTCTTGAGCCTCATCCTCGCGGGCAATGGCGCCGGCGAGCACGAGGAAGCTCGGGGCCACCGCGCCGAGCGCGAGGCGGTATTCGATACGGGCCTGTTCGATTCGGAGGAGGATTTCGTTCGCACGGGCCTCGCGGAGGTGTTCGGCGGCAACGAGCAGCGTGATCCATCGGCGGGCGGCGTGGGCCTCACGTATGATTCGCGCGAATCGCTGCTCGAGTTCACACCGCCGAGCGATTTGGTGCGCCGCCTCGAGTTTTTGCCGCAGAGCTACGTGCGCGAGCGGGGCATCACCCACCGGATTGCGCTGACCTCGGATGCGAACGTCGCCAATGGTTCGCTCGCGCGAGCGCGCGAAGGGGCCGACGGCACCCTGTGGCCCGCCGTGCACTACCTCAGCCCGTTGCACCCCGTTGTGGAATGGGTTGCGGATCGGGCGCTCGCGCGCCACGATCAGGGCACGATCCCGGTGATCAAGGCGAGCGTGGGCGCACCGTGGGTGTTCGTGCAGGCGCTACTCACGGCGGAGAACGGGCAAACGGTGCACACGGAGCTGCTCGCCGTTGCCATGGATGGCGAGACACCGCGCGTGATGCGGGAAGTGGACCCCGCGGAATTGTTCGACGAGATTGGGCTCTGCCCCGATATTCCCGGCACCGAGGTGCGCGAACCCGAACAGTACGCGGGGCTTCTCGCGGCCGCACTCACGGAGGCGGAGCGTGAGGTGCGCGAGAACATCATGCCGGCGATCACACGTGCCGCCCGCGACCGCGCGGAGAAGCAGCGCAGGCGCCTGATGACGTGGGACGACAACGCGAAGCTTCACCCGAAACAAACCCAGCTGTTTCGGCATACGAGCTCGGCGGTGCGGAGTGCGAAGAGCAGCGTCGATGAGCTCGTGCCGAAGCGCGAGTTCGTGAGGCCCTTGCTCGTCGCGGTTCCGCGCGCGTAGGCACATCTAGAACCGCACGTCGCAACAAGCAGCATTGTAGGCATTTACCCCCACCCGCATTCATCACTGGAAGTCCCGAAGGAGCGAGGTCATGGCCGCATCAGATGCGCTCATCATCGTCGAAGATTGGATCTCCGAGCACTACTTCACGAGCGACGAGAAGTCGGGCACGTACCTCGCGCGCGTGCGCGATGTCGTGAAGCAGTGGAAGGATGATGGCGGACCGTCGCCTCTCACGCGCTTCACGTCGCGCCGCACGGAGCTCCTTGAGCTGTTCTTGCGTGCGCAGTCTCTCGCCTCGAGCGGCACGAACTCTCGCCGCGAGGACGACGAGCTCGCGGAGGCCTCGCTTGCGGTTGCGCGCTTCGTCCTGTTCATCGCGGGCTTCACGACTGAGGCGGGCGAGCCGATCGGCCGAGCCTTTGAGCGCGAGGGAACGGTGCACGCGCGCCACGTGCTCGGCGACGAATCCCCGCTCATCCGCGTGGGGGATCGGAGCCTCGAGGAGCGTCCGCTTCTCATTGTGCTCGCGAAGGCAGCGGCCTCGCACGAGGACGTCGTGAGCAAGAACGAATCTTCGCTCCTTGCACCCGTGACCCTCCGCGAGGGCACGAGTGAGGAGGTGAAGCTCGAGAGCGTCGCCGCGGCGTTCAGCCATGCCGCCATCGAGGAGGATGCCCCTGAGCTCATGCTCGCTCTTGCGGGCCGCTACGCGATCCTCACCTCGTCGGATCTGTGGCCCCAGGGCCGCTACCTCGTGATCGACCTTCAAACGGTCGCGGAGCGCAACGACACGAAAAATGGCGGCGAGGTGCAGCGGGCCCTCGTCGGCCTTGCCGCCGAATGCCTCGCACCTGATTCCTCTGGGGAGCTGTGGTGGCGTGACACGCGTGAGAAGGCCGTGGAGAACGCGGTGGGCGTTTCGGCGGATCTTCGTGACGGAGTGCGCGCCTCGATCGAAATCATCGCGAACGAGGTCGTGAGGCGCCGCCGCGAGGCGGGCCTTGCCGATCTCGAGCAGAAGGATGCGCAACCGCTCGCACTCGAGGCCCTGCGCTACCTGTATCGCATTCTCTTCGTGCTGCACGCCGAGGCAAGCCCCGAGCTGGGCATACTCCCGGCGGGGCAGCTCGAATACGCGAGCGGCTACTCGATCGACCGCTTGCGCGAGATGACCCTGCGCCGGCTCGGCGGCGCGTCGGAAAACGGCACCTACCTTTACGAGAGCCTCGAGCGGCTCTTCACGCTCGTGAACAAGGGGCACACGCCTCGCGGCCCCGTGATCAAGCACGATGAGCAGGGCAATGAGTACACGGCGCTCGCGGGCAGCACCCTGAGGTTTGAGAACCTCGAGGCGGATCTGTTCAGCGAGGATCGCACGGGCCGCATTTCGGAAGTGAAGCTTGGCAATGCCGCCCTCCAGAAGGTGCTGCGCAACCTCATGCTCTCGAAGGAAACGAAGGGACGCGAGCGAGGCTTCATCTCGTATGTCGCGCTCGGCATTAACCAGCTCGGCGCGGTGTACGAGTCGCTCATGAGCTACCGCGGCTCGTTTGCCACGGAGGATCTCGTGGAAGTCGCGAAGGACGGCGACCCGAGCAAAGGCTCGTGGGTGGTCCCAGCGGCGAGCCTCGATGAGAGCCTCACCGAGCACCGCGTCATGGTGCGCGACGAATCGGGCGAGGAGCACGTGCGCCGCTACGCGCACGGCGAGTTCGTGTTCCGCCTTTCGGGCCGCGAGCGCCAGCAGAGCGCCTCGTACTATTCGCCGGAGGTGATCACGCGCTTCACGGTGCGCCAGGGTCTCGAGGAACTCCTTGACCCGATCATTGCCGAGGGCGAGGAGGTTCCCGAGGGCGCCACAACCCGAGAAGACACGACCTTTGACGGCACACGCGTGACTCGTCGTGTGACGAGCGCCGAGGAGATCCTGAGGCTGAGGGTGTGCGAACCCGCGCTTGGCTCGGGCGCGTTCGCGATCGAGGCGGTGCGCCAGCTCGCGGAAGAATACTTGCAGCGCCGCCAGACGGAGCTCGGCGAACGGATCGACCCGGAAGAGTACCCGCGCGAGCTTCAGAAGGTTAAGGCCTACATTGCCCTGCACAACGTGTACGGCGTGGACCTCAACCCCACGGCTGTTGAGCTCGCGGAGGTGTCACTGTGGCTCGACTCGATGTCGAGCGGTCTCAAGGCCCCCTGGTTTGGGCTTCGGCTCCGCGCGGGTAATTCACTCATTGGTGCGAGGCGCGCCACGTATGCGGCGGCGAACATGCTGAAGGCGGGAGAGAAGGCGAAGAAGGGCAAGGCCGAGCAGTCGGCTAAGAAGCCCCTCAAGGATCTTGTGGAGGGGGTGCCTGACCCGATTGCGCGCGGTGCGCTTTCGAAGGGGGCGGGTTCCGACGGTTCCTTCGGCACCGTGAGCGGAAAAATCTTCCACTTCTTGCTCCCCGGTGAGGGGTGGGGCGCCGCAGGTGAGGATGCCGCCGTGAAGAAGCTCGCGCCCGAAGGGGCGAAGGCCCTGCGCAAGTGGTCTAGGAGCGTCAAGAAGAACCCCACGAAGGACCAGATCGCGAGGCTCGAGAAGCTCACGCAGCGCGTTGAGGAGCTCTTCATGATTGCGTTTCGGCGCCTCGAGGCTGCCGAGCAGAATACGCGCCGCTCGATCGACGTGTGGGGCTTCGAAGCCCCCGAGGGTGGAGCGATCACGCGCGCCGAGATCGAGGCCTCGCTCGCGGATCGCAAATCGGCGTACCAGCGCGTGCGGCTCGTGATGGATGCGTGGTGCGCGCTGTGGTTTTGGCCCGTAGAACCCGAGGTGGGTGGCACGAGCCACGAGGGGGAACGGGAGATCCCGGCGCCGCCCACGTTCGAGGAGTGGCTTTCGACGATCGAGAAGATCGTGGGCACGAGCTATCGCGAACAAGTGGAAGCGGGTCGCAGCAACGCGAAGGAGAAGGAGCGTGTGCGCAGCGGCGGGTACCTTGGCGATTCGCGAGACGCGTGGAACGCCCTTGACACCGTCGAGGTATTTTTCTCAGCCGAGGGCTGCGCTGATCTCGGCGCGCTCGAGGAGGCGACCCCGTGGCTCGCGCAAGCGCGCGAGATCGCGCGCGAGCAACGCTTCTTCCACTGGGAGCTCGATTTTGCGCCCGCCTTTGAGCGGGGCGGCTTCGACTACCAGGTGGGCAACCCGCCGTGGGTGCGGCCAATGTTTGATGAAGCGGGCATTCTCTCCGACTTCGACCCGTGGTGGGTTCTCACGAACAAGCCTTCCGAGGGCGCGAAGAAGGCGCGACGCGAGGGGAGCCTGGCAATAAAAGGGGCGACCGAGGCGCTTCTCGCGGGCGCAACAGACAATGCGGGCACAGGCGACTTTGTGGCGAGCACATCCGTGTATCCAGAGCTCAGGGGCACACAACCAGACCTCTACCGGGTGTTTATGAGCCGCGCGTGGGCGAGCAGCGCCCCGGGCGGGATCGTCACGCTCCTCCACCCGCCCACGCATCTTGCGGATGCCAGGGCTTACCCGCTTCGCGCAGCAACCTACCCGCGCCTCAGGCGACACTGGCGGATCGTCAACGAGCTGCGGCTCTTTGACGAGGTTCACCACATGACGGAGTACGCCGTCAACGTCTATGGCAGCGAACGCTCGCCGGGTTCCTTGAGGTTTCTTTCCGCCATGGGGGTGTTTCACCCCTCGACGATCGAGGGCTCGCTCCGGCACGACGGGAGCGGCCCCGTGCCGGGAAACAAAGACGAGCACGGGAAGTGGAATCTCGCGCCCCACCGCGGGCGCATCCTCACGGTCGATATGGCCACGCTTCGCCTGTGGCACGAGGTTATGGAGAACGGCGACGAGAACAGTCCGGTGACGGAGAGCCGTATGCTCGCCGCTCCGAACGCCGCGAGCGCCGAGGTGCTCGCGAAGCTCGCGCACGGTGCAAAGATTGGGAGCCTCAATCCGCAGTTCCACGGTGGATGGCACGAGACCACGGATCGCACAAAAGGCTACTTCGAGCAGCGCTGGGGCGCCGCCGAATCCTGGCACGACGTGATCCTTCAGGGGCCGTACTTCCATATCGCGACGCCGCTTTCGAAGAGCCGCAACAGGTCCATGAAGAACAATCGCGACTACACGGACGTGGACCTCGAGACGCTTGAGCCCGGGGCTCTTCCCGTGACCGAATACAAGCCGATCTACGGGAGCTATATTGACGGCTCACCGAACACGCGTCGCTACGACGCGAGCTACGGCGAATGGGCGCTTGAGCGCGACATTGATGGCAAGCCCCTGGAGACGACGCAGGTGCGCGACCACTACCGAATCATGTGGCGGCGCATGACGGGTAACCGGCAATCGATGCGTACCCTCATCTCCTCGATTATGCCCCCTGGTACGGGGCACGTTGATCCGGTTTGTTCAATTGGGGCACCGAGAGGTGCCACAGGATTCGATTCGCGCGGTATTGCCCTCGCGCAAGCGAGCATGGGAGCTTTACTTGACGACTACTTTGCGCGTGCGACATGCGGGGGAGATATCCGATTCGGTGAAGCTTCTAGGCTTCCTTTCATTCCTGGCGCCCATCCCCTCGCCCCCGCCGCGCTCCTGCGCGTGCTGCGCCTGAACTGCCTCACGAACGCCTATGCGGAGCTGTGGAGCGAGATCGCCGAGACGGATTACGGCAGCTTTCGCGGCGATGCATGGGCGGGCGGGCACGACCGCGCGGATCGGCCCGCGCTCGGCGACGTGCCGCGCGAGTGGGACGAGACCGTGCCGCTTCGCCGGGACGAGGACCGACGCCAGGCGCTCGTGGAGCTCGATGCGATCATGGCGCACGTGACGGGCGTGAGCATCGACGAGCTCGCGACGATCTACCGCACGCAATTCGGTGTGCTCGCGGGCTATGACCGCGGCGAGGGGCAAGGCGCCTACATCTTCGACGCAAATGGGCGGCAGATCCCCTCGGAGCTGCGCAGCGCATGGGTGAAGGCCGGAAGGCCAAAGAGCGAAGCAGAGCAGGGTGCGCTCGATGCCGAAGCGCGTACCGTGGCCCACCCCGGAAGCGGCGTGGAATACACCTACGAGCTGCCGTTCCGTATCCTTGATCGCGAAGCAGACATGCGCGAGGCCTACGCCGAATTCGCGCGCCGCTACCACCTGTAATGGTCCCGCACGCGCACAACTGAGATAGAGGCACCAGATGAGCGAGCTCCTTCCCGCGCTCCAGGCAAACGACCTGCGCCGGGCGATCACCGACTACGTCACGACGGCGATCGCCCTCACGGAGCCCTCGGTCGAGCAAGCCCTCGCGGCCTTCCTCGAACACGACACCGCGGGTATTTTCGACGGCCCCTACGTGCGCACGCGCCTCCCGTTCGTGAAGGCCGAAGAGCCGCCCGTACCGCCGCTTCCCACGCTCCCCGCGTGGTTCACGCCCTACGCTCACCAGGCCGCCGCGTTTGCGCGCCTCTCGACGAACCCCGCGCTCGAAGGCACGCGAGACGAGAACGGCTTCCGCGTTCCCGCACCGACCCTCGTCACCACCGGCACGGGCTCGGGCAAAACCGAATCGTTCCTCTTCCCGATCCTCGACCACGCCGCACGCGCCCGCCAGGCCGCACGTCAAGCGGGTAGGAGCGCGGGCGGCATCAAGGCGCTCATCCTCTACCCCATGAACGCCCTCGCGAACGACCAGGCGGCACGCCTCGCGAAAACCATCACGAGCAACCCCGCCTACGGCGGCGTCACGGCCGCCCTTTACACGGGCGAAGCCTCCGTGACCTCCCGCACTCAGGTCGATGCCGAAGGGCTCATCACCGAGCGCACCACGATCCGCTCCGAAGCCCCCGACATCCTCCTCACCAACTACAAAATGCTCGACCAGCTGCTCCTTCGCGAAGCCGACCGCGAACTGTGGGCGGCAAGCGCCGAGACCCTCCGCTACGTTGTGCTCGATGAATTCCATACATACGACGGGGCGCAAGGCACCGACGTGGCGATGCTCCTGCGCCGCATGCGCCTCCTGTTAAACCGTCTCGCGCCAGGCAAAGTACACCTCGCCCCCGTCGCGACCTCGGCAACCCTCGGCGATGGCGACTCCGGAGAGTCGATGCTCACCTTCGCCGCCGCCGTGTTCGGCGAAAAGATTGACGCTTCCGCGATCGTGGGCGAACGCCGCCAAAGCCTCGAGGAATTCGGGGAAGCGTCGGAACGAAAGGTGCACACCCACGCCGCGCACCTGCGCGCGACCCGGCCGAGCGCTGAAACCGTGCGCGTACTCGCGCGCACCTACCTGCACCCCAACTCCGATCGAAGCCCCGAAGACCTCACGCACGCCGTGCTGAGCGCCCTGTGGAGCACGGACGGTGACCTCGAACGCCTTGCCCGCGCACACGACCTGAGAGAAGCCGACCTCCTGATCGCCCACCCCCTCGTGCGGGCAATTCTCGAACACACGGGCGAAGCCCAACCCACGCGTGCCCTTGCCGAGCGGCTCCTGCCCACGCTCGCCCCCAACACACGCCTCCAGCACGACGCGCTCACCCTCCTCCTTGCCGCCCTCAGCCACGTGCGCGCACAGCTGAGCCAGGGCGATCCCGCGAACCGCAACGCATTCCCCACCCTCGAAATCCACACGTGGATCCGCGAAGTGAGCCGCATCAATCGCGTTGTGGCAACCGCCCCGCACTTCGCGTGGGGCGATGACCGCGGCCGCGTGAGCAACGACGAACTCGAGGGAACCCTGCAATTGCCCGCGATCTTCTGCCGCCACTGCGGCCGCTCCGGCTGGGCCACGCGCGTCACCAAGGCAAGCAACGCCTTCGAAAGCGACGTGAACAAGATCCGTCGTGCCTCCCTCGTGGGCGACGAGGGCTACCGGCCGCTCCTGCTCGACACCCCCGACGCGCGAGGCACGGCCGAGTCCTCCGCGATCGGCGCGAGACTCTACCTCAACATCGACACCCACACCCTCGAGATCACCGAACCCGACGACGCCGGCGACGAAGACTCCGGCACGATCATCCCCGTTCTTACCTACGGCGGCGCCAGGGCGGGCGAGAACGTGCGGAATTCGACGTGCCCCGCATGCGAACAATCCGAGGGGATCCGTTTCGTGGGAAGCGCCGTGGCAACCCTTCTCTCGGTGTCCCTCACCTCGCTTTTCGGCTCGCGCGCCCTCGACGCGAACGAGAAAAAAGCTCTCGTGTTCACCGACTCTGTGCAAGACGCGGCCCACCGCGCGGGCTTCGTCGAATCGCGAAGCCACGCGATGACCTACCGCTCCGCGATCCTCGATGCGTTGACGAGCGAAAACGCCTCGATCGTCGAGATCTCCGAGCGCATGATCGCGCGCGCGAAGGCCCGCGACGATGGTGGGGCCGCGCGCTACCGACTGCTCCACCCCGAAATCGTCGATGCGAACGACGTGCGCGCCTTCTGGGCTGAGCATGCGCCGGGGAGCGGGCGGCGCTATAGCGAAAAACAGCGCGAGAGGGCCGAGCGAAAGGTCGCGAAACGACTCACGTTCGACCTTGCCCTCGAGCTCGGCCGCACGGGCCACGTAGGTCGCACCCTGCTCGTCACGGGCGCCGCGCACGCGGGCGTTGCCGTGAGCGATGACGAACTCGAAGCCGCGGCAGCGGTGGCGGTCGCGAAGAGCGGCATGGGAGCGAGCGCCATGATTGAGGGGTTCAAAAGTTTCGGCGGTACCCGCGAGCAGCATGGGCGCGGCACATCACGCGAGGCGATGTGGGTGCGCGGCGTGCTCGAACGTCTCCGGATTCGTGGCGCGATAAGCCACGAGTGGTACGAGAAGTTCCGCACGCGCGGCGGCAAGCGGATCTGGATCTGGGGTAGGCGGCCCGAAAGTGCGATCATGCCAGCCTTCCCGAAGGGCCGCGGAGCCGCGGGTTTCCCGGCCTTCGGAGCGCTCGCGGAAAAGAGCGAATTCGACTCGGTCAGTAGTAGCCAAAGCTGGTACCTCGATTGGACGAGGCGGGCCCTTAAGCTATTTCGCCCAGAGGCGGCCTCGCTCGTGCGGCCACTCTTCGAAGCGCTCGCCGCGCACGGGATCCTCGATGCGGTGCGCGCCGAGCGTGGCGCGGTGACGTACGCGCTCGTGCCAGAGCGGCTCGTGGCGCGTCGCGCCGATGTGATCGAACACGGCGGTGAGACCCCGAGCCTCACGTGCACGACCTGCGGCGACACGTTCCTCGGACTCGAAGCGGCGCTTACGTCCTTCACCGGCGGGCCGTGCATGCGCGCCCGCTGCGCAGGAAACCTCGAACCGAGCGCGATCGGTGAAAACTACTACCAGAGCCTCTACCTTTCCGACATGCGCCGCGTAATCGCGCGCGAACACACCTCCCTCCTCGAAACCGAGGAACGCCTCGACTACGAACAGAAGTTCAAAGAGTCCGCCTCGAGCCCCGGCGCCCCCAACGTCCTCGTCGCAACCCCAACCCTCGAGATGGGTATCGACATCGGCGACCTCTCGACCGTCATGCTCGCCTCCGTGCCGCGCACCGTCGCGAGCTACCTCCAGCGCGTGGGCCGCGCCGGGCGCCTCACGGGCAACTCCCTCAACGTCACGTTCGTTCCCGTGCGCGGTGGGCTGAGTGCGTTCAGCAGTAACCCCCTCAGCATGATCAACGGTGCCGTGCGCGCCCCCGGAGCTTACCTGAGCGCCGAAGAGATCCTGCGCCGCCAATACCTCGCCTTCCTCATGGACCTCCTCGCGGGTGATGCTCGCGTAGAAAAACCCGCCTACGGCAGCCCCGTGCTCGCCAAAACCGGGCCAGGATCGTTCCTCGGCGCCGTGATTGAGGAGGCGCGCGAGCGCGGCGAGCGGCGCGTTGAGGAATTCCTGAGCGCCTTCTCCGTGGCCGAACGGCCGTGGGAGGGCCTCACCGCGGAGGCACTCAAGGCATTTCGCGCGTGGGCGCTTCCCACGGATGGCAAGCACGACCTCGAGGTGAGCATCAATAGCGCCGCGGAGCGATGGAAGATGGAACGCGAAGAACTCGTGCGGCGCCGCCAGAAACTCACCGAAAGCCTTGCGAGCCTCGAATCCCTCGCGCTCGACACTGCCGAGCAGGCCGAAGAGAACAAGGCGCAGCTGAGCGCTGAGCTCTCCCTCCTCACGCTCGAAGAGGAAAAACTCGGGATCGCCTCTCCTGCTGAGGGGGAAGACGAGGAGCTCGATATCGAGGGCGAAAAGAAGCGCCTGCGCGGCCAATCCGGGCGCCTTCGCCGCGAAATCGCCGAGCTCGACCACAGCCACTGGATTAGCGTTCTCGAACGCTTCGGTCTCCTGCCGAACTACACGCTCGTGGACGACTCCGTGACGCTTGACGCAACCCTCATTTGGCAAGACGACAACAAGAAGTGGCGCCACGAAAACGAAACCTACGACCGTGCCGGAAGCGCGGCCCTGCGGGACCTTGCCCCAGAATCACGCTTCTACGTGCACGGCAAAGCCCTTACGATCGACACGATCGATCTCGGTACCGACGGCAGCAACCGCACGCGCGTGGCCGTGTGCCCGGACTGTTCGCACCAGGTACCAATCGAACAGTACGCTCCTGAAACATGTCCCGCGTGCGGGCAACCGGGCATTTCCGACGCGAGCCAGCACCTCACCGTCGTGGACCTTCGCAAGGTGTATTCGACGATGAAGCGTTCGCACGCCGTCATCTCCGATGCGGACGATGACCGTGCAATGAAACGCTACGAAGAGCGCATCCTTGTGGACGTCTCGAACGCCGAGATTCGCGACTCGTGGCACGAGACCGCGTTCGGTATGGGCTTCACCTTCTACCGCGCCGCGCGCCTCACGAGGCTGAACCTTGGCCAGCCCACCGAGGCCTCGGCGACCCTCACACTCGGCGGGCTCACCGCACCCGTTGAAGGGTTCGTGGTGTGTAGCGAATGCGGGCACGTGGACCCGGACACGAGCGACAACAAGCCCTCCGAACACCAGGCGTGGTGCTCTCTGCGCCGTGAGCGCAAAGGCAAGAACACGAGCATCGTTCTCGCGCGCGACATGGTGAGCGAAGCCGCCGCCCTGACCCTCCCCACGTTCCTTCGCCAGGAAAAACCCGATTCGGAGGAGCTTGCGGGCTTTGGCGCCGCGCTTCTTCTCGGTATTGACCGCCTCTTCGGCGGCAGCATCGCGAACATCGCGATCGACGTCGTGGGGGATCCCACCGGCGGGCCCGGCGAGAAAACCCCGGCGCTCCTCCTGCACGACACCGTTCCGGGCGGCACAGGGTATCTTGCCGAACTCGCGAGCGCCCAGGGTGCGCGCCGTGTGCTCGAGGCAGCCCGCGAAGCCCTCGCAGAATGTGCGTGTGCCGACGGTTGCCCCGCGTGCATCGCCGCCTTCCCCGGAGGGCGCACCGCGCGCAAAACAAAGGTGCTCCTCACCCTCGAGAAAATCCTCCACGTGAGCGCCGAAGTCCCCGAGGGCACGGATTGGGCGATCAAGAATGGGCGCGAACGAGGCGGCCTTGCCGTCAAGGGTTTCAGCGGCGACTCGAAGTTTGAATCCCGCTTCCGCGCCCTCCTCGTGGAGGCATGGGAAAAGACCCCTGGCCTTCAGGTCACGAGCCGCTCCACCAATACGGGCGAAGAAGTGCGCATTACGACGCCTCAAAAGTCATTCACGCTCAGTACCCGCACGCGCGTGGGCCCCGCCGAACCTGACTTTGTGCTCACATGGGGTGGAAGCGATATTCAGGGAATTGCCGTATTCACCGACGGCGAGCAATACCACGCGAGAGCCGCGCACAATCGCCTCGCCGATGATGCAGTGAAACGCCAGGCGCTGCGCGACATGAACTACTGGGTGCTCTCCTCCGCCTGGGACGACCTCGAGGAATTCGAAAAGGCTCACGGTCTTAATCGAACCTCCGCTAACCCCTCGCGCACACAGCGCGCGGCCACACAGCCGCCCTTCTTCATTAACAATGCCGTGCTGAGTGCGTGGGTGAACGCGCGGCAACTTCCGCCTGACACGTCCACGCTCATCGGCGGCTCGGCGCTCGACATCCTCTTCCACGTGGTCGCGAGCGGAAACCTCGACGTGCCCCGCGCCATGGGCAAAGTGATGCCGTTCCTCATGTCTAGCGGGACAGCATTCATCGAAAGCGACGTGAGCGGCTTCGAATCCGCCGCGAGAGCGTTGCTCGAGAGCAAGGGGCGAAGCAGCGAGGTCGTTGTGGAAAACCCGGCCCTCAACTCGGCGTTTTCCTCCGTGATCCGTAGGGGTGCGTTGCTTGCTTTTGCGACTCAACGAGCCGCCGAAGAGCGAAGTGGCATCATGGCCGTGCTCGACGATACGCCGAACGCCCTCGAAGAATCGGGCTTCAGTGAGCAGTGGCGCGCGTGGCTGCGCCTCTCGAACCTTGCGCAAATGATGCCGCGCCCCACGCGTTTCACGATGACCACAACGAGCCTCATCCGCGGCAATACGGCAAAGGCGGGCGTCGGAACCAGGGCAGTAGCGAGTGCCGACCCCGCGGACCGCCGTAGTGCTCGTGCTGGAGATCCGGGCGCTCCGGGCTCCGCCATCGCGTCCGTGCCCCCCGAGTGGCAGGAACTTCTCGATGAGGCCCTGACCGATGCTGAAGGCCGCGTGCTTCGAGACCTCGCCACTCGCGGTGTCTCCCTCCCCGCGCAAGGTGAGGAAATCGAAGGCATCATCGTGGACCTTGCGTGGCTCGATGACGAGATCGCCTTCGTGGCCGATGAACTCGACGCCGGCTCTCGTGCGGAACTCGAGCAGGCTGGCTGGCGTGTGATCGACGGAAGCGAAAACGACCCCGCAGCTGCCCTGCTTCTCGCATTGAAAGGTGAGCGCCCATGAGCTCGATGCTGTACATCCCACCCTCGTTCTTCACATCCGTACCGAAGCAGGTCTCGGCACAAACCACCGAAACCCTCCGCAAGCTTCAGGAATCTGCCGACCTGCCTGGCCTGCACGTCGAACCCATGCAACAGCCCGCCGACGCGCGTGTGCGCACCGTTCGAGTGAACGACCAATTTCGCATGGTCGTGTTCAAGATCGACAACCCCGACGGCGGCGAGCCCACGTGGATCCCCACGGGCGTGTACAACCACGACGACGCGATCAAAATTGCTCGCTCATCCGTGTGCACGCTCAACCCCGCGACAAGAATCCCTGAGATCCGGTCGAGCGGGGACTCCGAAGCGGATTTCGAGGCGCGACTTCGCGCCCACACCGCGAAGCTTGAAGCACGGCACAAAGCCGAACTCGCCGCCGCGCGCTCACATATACCCGAAGGAACCGCGCACATCCCGCTCGAGCACTACGACGCTTCGCACCTCGTGAGCGACCTCGGCATCGATCACGACCTCGCCTACGCCGCCGTTAAAGCAAACGAAGTACAGCTCGAAGCGCTTATTGATGCCGCCGAAGTCCCGTGGCAAGCAGAAGCACTCCTCGCGCTCGCCGTGGGTGACCCCTTCGCCGTCGTGCTCGAACGATACGCGGCAGCGCCGGCCGAAAAAGCGCGCAAGGAAGGCGAAGTGGCGTCGGACCGCGCTCTCCTCGAGGCCCTCGCCACCGACACTGCCCGCAGCACCTTCGCCGTGTTCACGAGCGATGACGACCTGCAACGCGTGCTCGAGAGCGGCGACTTCGAGGCATGGCGGCTCTTCCTCCACCCCGAGCAGCGGCGCTACGTCACCCTTCACACGAGAGGCCCCTACCGCCTCACAGGTGGCGCCGGAACCGGAAAAACCGTCGTGCTCGTGCACCGCACCGTGGAACTCGCGCGCCGCAACCCCGAAGCGCGCATTATTGCCACAACCTTCACAACGAACCTCGCCGAACAGCTGCGCGCCCACATTCAGTCACTCGACCCGGACGTGCGTATCGCCGACAACCTCGGTGATCCCGGAATCTTCATCGCGAACGTTGACCAGCTCGCGACCCACGTTGTGCGGCCCGGCGCTGACCTCTCCGAGGCGATGCGCGAAGTTCTTGGTTGGTCGAGCGATGTGCCTCGCGTGCGCACAAATGAGAACGCCGCATGGAGCGATGCGGTCGCGAGCGCGCGCCTTCGCACGCCGATCGAAGGCGTGCTCGAAGAAGTGCCGTTCCTTACGACCGAGTATGCGAGTGTGATCCTTCCCTTCGCTCTCACGAGCGCACACGACTACATGCGAGCCTCCCGTAAAGGCCGCGGCGCCAAACTTGGAAGAAAGCAGCGCGCCGCAATGTGGAACATCATCGAGGCATTTCGCGACAGCGGGCAGCTTGCGGATGAGGTGACCTTCACCGAGCGCATCGCGATTGCTACACGCATGCTCGACCTGCACGCCGAAAAGAATGGTCGCGTTGCCGACCACGTACTCGTTGACGAAACGCAAGACCTCGACCCCGTGCGCCTCGTTTTTCTTCGGGCACTCGTGGCAGAGGGCCCCAACGACATGTTCCTCGCGGGCGATGAACACCAGCGGATCTACTCCACCGCGGTACGCCCAAGCCACTACGGGATCAACATTCGCGGGCGTTCGCGGCGCCTCCGCCTCAACTACCGCACAACCGCGCAAAATCTTAACCTCGCCCTGTCAATCCTCGACGGCGGAGACTACTCCGGCGCCCTCGATAGCGATGAGGCGGGAAGCGACGAACTCACCACGCGACACGGCTCCTACCGCTCGCTCATGCACGGCCCCGCTCCCGAATTCATTGGTGCCGACACTCTCGCCGAGGAGTTCGATCGTGTCGCCGAGGTTTTGCGCGCATGGCGTGAGGACATGGGCGAGGGCGAGCACACGAGCCCCCGTATCGGCATCCTCACGCGCACCAAAACACAGCGCGACAACCTTGTGCGCGCGCTCGAGGAGCGTGGGCTACGCGTGCAGAACATTGATCGCGGCGGCTACCTCAACTCTCGGCCCGCGGTCATGACCCTCCACCGCTCCAAGGGCACCGAGTTTGAACGCGTGATCCTCTTCGGCATCGACGACCAGCATGTGCCCTATGCCGTGCGCGGCTACAACTTCGATCCCGATGGGCGAAGTGAGGCGATGCTCCGCGAACGCTCGCTCCTATACGTGGGGGCGACCCGAGCCCGCGAACGCCTCCTCGTCACCTGGACGAGGCAGCGCAGCGCCTACTTGCCGCGCTAACGCTAGCTGCCAAGCACGAAGCGGTGGCCGAGGCCCGGCTCGGTGAGGAAGTAGCGCGGGGCGGAGGAATCCTCCTCGAGTTTCTGGCGGATCTGCGACATGTAGACGCGCACGTAGCCGGCCTCGTTCGTGTATTCGGGGCCCCACACGTTCTCGAGCAGTTCGTCCTTGCGCACGAGCTGATTGGGGTGGCTCACGAGGTAGCTCACGATGCCCCACTCGTGCGGGGTGAGGCGCGCCGGCGTGCCGTTGACGGTCGCGGTTTTCGCGGCGAGGTCGATCGTGAGGCGCCCGTCGGCGGTGGTCACGACGGGGGAGGGGGAGCCTGACGTTCGCCGCCTGAGGTTGGCGCGCAAACGCGCAAGGAGCTCCCCGAGCGCGAAGGGTTTGGTCACGTAGTCATCGGCGCCGCGATCGAGAGCCTCGATCTTCGTGTGGGTTTCGTGGCGGGCGGTCACGACGATGATCGGGACATCTGACCAGCCGCGGATTCCGTCGATGACGTCGAGGCCGCTCATGTGCGGTAGGCCAAGGTCGAGGAGGACGGCCTCGATCGGATTGTCGGCGGCCATGACGAGCGCCTGCTCCCCGGTCGTTGCCGTGAGCACCTGGTATTTGCGGGCCGTGAGGTTCACGGTCATGGCCCTCGCCAGTGCTGGATCGTCCTCGACGATGAGAATCATGACGCGCTCCCAACGGTGGTGGTCTCGTGAGCGGGGGTAGGTGCACTGTCGGCGGCGGCTGGGGTGATCGTGAGCGGCAGTGACAGCACCATTGTGAGCCCACCTCCCGGAGTGTCGTCGGCGGTGAGCGTGCCGCCCACGCCTTCCGCGAGCCCGCGCGCGACCGCGGCGCCGAGGCCGAGCCCGTGGCTGTTCGTCGTGTCACCGAACCGCGTGAACGGCGTGAACAGGCGCGCCTTGCTCTCCTCAGTGAGGCCGGGCCCGTAATCGATCACGCGAATGAGGATACGCTCGCCATCCTGTGTCGCGTCGATCGTGACTCCCGCGTCGGTGTGTTTGGCCGCGTTGCTGATGAGGTTCTCGAGCACGCGCTCCATGAGCGCCGCATCCGTCGTGATCGCCGGTAGCTCGCGCGGAACGCGCACCTCGAGCGAAGGCGGCACGAGGGAGGGGTCCATGTGGTGAAGGGTTTGGGCAACCAGCTCGGCGGGTCCGACGGTGACTGCCTTAACCTCGAGCTTATTCGTGTGGATGCGCGACATATCCAGGAGGTCCGCGACGATCCGATCCAGCCTGTCCGAGGACGATTCGATCGTGCGCAAAAGCTCCACCTGTGCGTCGCGGGGAAGATCAACGTCGTCGAGGAGGAGACCGGAGACGGCCGTTTTAATCGTCGCGAGCGGGGTGCGCAGGTCGTGCGAGACGGCTGTCAAAAGCGCCGTGCGTACGGAGTTCGCGGCCTCGAGCTGCCGGGCCTGCGTGCGGGCCCGGTTGAGCTGCGCCTGGGTCATGAGGCTCACGAGCCGGCCCGAATAGGCCTCGAGGAGCTGTTGCTCGCTCGACGTGAGCGGGCGGCCAACGAGGGCGAGAACGTGCTGGTCATCGAGCGAAAAGGCTTCGTCGGCGAGCGTGACCGATTCGATCGGGATGCCTACTTTGTACTCGGGCACGAGCGCCGTGCCCTCGACGGTGGCGAGGGCGACGCCATCCTGGCCGAACGTCGTGGCGATCTGTTCGAGGATCTCCTGGATCCCGATCCCGTCGCGGATCACGGAGCGGGCAAGCTCCGTCATGAGCTGCGCGTGCCGGCGCGCCTCCTGGGACTCGCGCTGGCGGCGCACAGCGCCATCAACGACCTGGGCGACGAGGACCGCGACGAGCACGAACACGATGAGCAGGAAGATGTTCTTCGGTTCCGTGATGGACAGCGTGTGCGTGGGCGCGGTGAAAAACCAGTTGAGCAAGAGCGCGCCACCGATGGCGGTCGCGAGAGCTGGCCACAGGCCACCCACGAGGGCGACGACGACGGAGGCGAGCACGAAACTCATGATCGCCGTGGACAGGTGCGCCGTGGGATCGCCGAGCGCGAGGTTCGCGAGGGTGACGACGATCGTGAGGACGGTCGCGAGTGCCCAGCCCGTCGCGAGCCGCGCTGGGGAGAGGCTCGTGGGAGGCGTGGGAGCCGACCAGTGCGTGGCGGGCGGGTCCACGGCGACGATATGAACGTCGATGTCGCCGGCACCGTCGATAATCGCGGCGCTCGTGGACCGCATGAGCAGCCGCTGCGCGAAGCCCTGACGCGACGCGCCCACGATGAGTTGGCTCGCATTCACGGTCGTGGCGAAATCGAGGAGCGTGCGCGGGACGTCATCGCCCGAAAGCACGTGCCAGGAGCCGCCGAGAGATTCGGTAAGGGAGCGTGCCTCACTCATCTGCTCGGGTGACATGCGCGGCGGGCCATCCGCCGCGAGGACGTGAACGACGAGGAGCTCGCGCCCGGCGATGCGCCCCGCGATGCGGCGGCCACGTCGAATGAGCGCGGCCGTCTTCGGGCGGCCGCCCACGGCCACGAGGATCCTCTCTCGCGCCGCCCACGGCTCCTTGATGCCTTCCTCGCTGCGGTACTTCTCGAGACCATCGTCGACCTGATCGGCGAGCCACAAAAGCGCGAGCTCACGAAGCGCCGTGAGGTTCCCCTTGCGGAAGAACTTGCTGAGCGCCGCATCCACGGTCGCGGGCCCATACACCTGCCCCTGCCGCAGCCGCACGCGCAGCGCATCGGGGCTCAGGTCGATCAGCTCGACCTCTTCCGCTTCGCGCAGGACCGGATCGGGAATCGTCTCGTTTTGCACGTGGCCCGTAATGTTCGTGACCACGTCGTTGAGGGACTCAAGGTGCTGAATGTTCACGGTCGAGATGACATTGATGCCCGCATCGAGCAAACGGTGAACATCCTGCCAGCGCTTCGCCGTCGTATCCTCACCGTGCACGGTATGAGCGAGCTCGTCCACGAGAACGACGTCGGGCTTGCGCTCGATAATCGCCGGAACATCAAGCTCGTCATATGTCGAGCCGCGATAGTTCACCCGCCGAGGCGGAATCACCGGCAGCCCCTCAAGCCTCGCGGCGGTACCCGAACGCCCGTGGGTCTCAACGACACCCACGACGACGTCCTCCCCGCCCTTCAGGCGGTCATGGGCCTCCTCGAGCATCGCGCAGGTCTTACCTACGCCGGGGGCAGCCCCCAGATACACCTTGAGTACACCGCGCACCGTGTTCATGTCAGTCCTTCGCCGCACGCAGGTCGAGGTTCAGCTCATTGACGTTGACGACCTCTTCACCTGCAAAACCGAGGGTTCGACCCTGGGTGTGCTTCTTGACGAGCTGTGCAACAGCCGACCGCGAAAGCCCCGAGTTCTTCGCCACTCGTTCGATCTGGAGGTGAGCATACTCCGGGCTGATGTGTGGATCGAGACCGGAACTGCTCGCGGTCACCGCATCCGCGGGGACAACGGCCTCATCCACGCCGTTCTCGCGGGCGATAAGGGCGCGCTGCTCAGCGACCTGCGCGGTGATCTCCTCACCGACGGGGCTCAAGTTCGAGCCGCCCGAAGCCAAACCGTCGTAGTCACCCGCCGACATCCGGGGGTGGAACAGGGCGGGATCCTTCGACGTGTCCTGAGCGATCAGGGACGACCCGACGGTGCGGCCATCGAGGCTCATCATGGAACCGTCGGCATTGTGAGCGAACGCCCGGCCCGCGACCCACACGGCCGCCGGATAAAACAGGCCAAGCACAACGAGAAGGGCAAGAAGGACGCGCGTGGAGCGCCACACGGCGGAGACGAGGCCCGAGATTGTCGAGTTCATGAGTTTTCCAATCGAGAGAAAAACGACAGTGGTGGTGGGGCCGAGCCGGAGAGGTCACGAGAAGCGGTGCCCTCGCGGCTCGGCCCTCATGGTTAGAGCCCGGGAATGATGCTCACGACAAGGTCGATGAGCTTGATCCCGATGAACGGAACGATGAATCCGCCAAGGCCATAGATGAGCAGGTTGCGGCCGAGGAGCTGGTTCGCAGAACCCGGTCGATACTTCACGCCCTTGAGCGCGAGAGGAATGAGCGCAACGATGATGAGCGCGTTGAAGATCACGGCCGAGAGGATCGCCGACTCGGGTGAACTCAGGCGCATGACGTTGAGCAGATCGAGGCCGGGGAACACGCTCACGAACATCGCGGGAACGATCGCGAAATACTTCGCGACGTCGTTTGCGATCGAAAACGTCGTGAGAGCACCGCGCGTGATGAGAAGCTGCTTGCCGATCTCGACAATCTCGATGAGCTTGGTCGGATCCGAATCGAGATCGACCATGTTGCTCGCTTCCTTCGCGGCCTGCGTGCCCGTATTCATGGCCACGCCGACGTCGGCCTGCGCAAGCGCCGGAGCGTCATTCGTGCCGTCACCGGTCATCGCGACCATGTTGCCGCCGCGCTGCTCACTGCGGATCAGTGCGAGCTTATCCTCGGGCTTTGCGCCCGCGAGATAGTCGTCAACACCGGCCTCTTTCGCGATTGCACGCGCCGTCAGCTCGTTGTCGCCCGTAATCATGACGGTGCGAATACCCATCTTGCGAAGGTGCGCGAAGCGCTCCGTCATGCCTTCCTTGATGACGTCCTTGAGGTGCAGGCTGCCGAGCACGCGGCGGGCCCCGGCCTTCTCTTCGGCCACGACGAGGGCCGTGCCACCGTCGGAAGAAATCTCCCGCACAGTTTCGTTGACATCCTCCGTGACGGTCCCGCCCTTCGCGGCGACCCACTTGAGGATCTCGGAAGCCGCGCCCTTGACGATGCAGTGCTCGGGAGTGCGCTGCACGCCGCTCATGCGCGTTTCCGCACTGAACGGAATGAACTCGGCGTTTCGATATTCGCTTTCGGGAATCGGGCCAACGCCCATGGTCGTCGTCGCGAACTCCACGATCGAACGCCCCTCGGGGGTCTCGTCCGCGAGAGAGGACAGCAGCGCGCCGTAGGCGATCTCGTCCTCGCTCACGCCCCGGGCGGGAATGAACGCGCTCGCTTGGCGATCACCCACCGTGATCGTGCCGGTCTTGTCCAACAGCAGAGTCGTCACGTCGCCAGCGGCCTCGACCGCGCGGCCCGACGTCGCCATGATGTTGCGGCGCATGAGCCTATCCATGCCGGCGATACCGATCGCCGAAAGGAGCGCGCCGATCGTCGTGGGGATAAGGCACACGAGCAGGGCGATGAGAACCTCGATCGGCTGCTTCGCGCCCGCGTAATCGGCCATGGGAACGAGCGTCGCGACGACGAACAAGAAGATGAGCGTGAGCACCGAAAGGAACGCCGAAAGAGCGATCTCGTTCGGGGTCTTCTGCCGCTGCGCGCCCTCGACGAGGTCGATCATGCGGTCCACGAACGTGTTGCCCGGCTCCGAAGTGATGCGCACCTCGATCTCGTCCGAAAGGACGCGCGTGCCGCCCGTGACCGCGGAACGGTCGCCGCCGCTTTCGCGGATCACGGGAGCGGATTCGCCCGTAATCGCAGACTCATCGACCGTCGCGGCGCCCTTGACGACGTCGCCATCGCCCGGGATCGTCTCGCCGGCACACACCACGACGATGTCGCCGGGGCGAAGATCCGCAGCGGGCACCTCCTCGATGCTTCCATCCTCGCGGCGCACGCGGCCCACGGCCGCTGTCTTCGCGGAACGGAGCGCATCGGCCTGCGCCTTACCTCGCCCCTCGGCGACGGCCTCGGCGAGGTTCGCGAACACGACCGTGAGGAACAGCCAGATCGCGAGCGAGAACACGAAGATGCTCGGCTTGAAAAAGCCCACGATGATCGTGATGAGCGCGCCCATCTCGACGATAAACATGACGGGCGTGCGCACCATGTGCGCAGGGTTCAACTTGCGCAGCGCCTGCGGGAGCGCCTTGGCAAGAGCGCGCGGCGTGAAGCCTGATCCGGAATTCGCGGTCGTCGCCCCGTGAGGCTGCGAAGAAACGCGGTCGGTCACCTGTACCTGAGTCATTTCATGAGTCCTTCAGCAAGTGGTCCAAGAGCGAGCGTCGGAAGGAAGGACAGGCCGGTCACGATGAGCGCGATGCCGGCCATGACGCCTGCAAAGAGAGGTGTGTGAGTGCGCAGGGTGCCGCGGTTGGTTGCGACAACCTCCTTGGCGGCGAGCTTGCCCGCGAGCGCCACCACGAACAGCATCGGCAAGAAGCGGCCAAGCAGCATGGCGAAGCCGAGCGCCACGTTGAAGAACGGCGTGTTCGCGTTGAGGCCCGCGAAGGCGGAACCGTTGTTGTTGGACGCCGACGTGAACGCGTACAGCACCTCGCTGAAACCGTGGGGGCCGCCGTTGGCGAGCGACGCCGCCGTCGACGGCAGGGCGATGGCGACTGCCGAACCCACGAGCACGAGCACGGGCACGACGAGGATGTACAGGCTCAAAAGCTTGACCTCGGTCGGGCCGATGCGTTTACCCATGTAGACGGGCGTACGGCCCACCATGAGCCCGCTGATGAACACGCTCATGATCGCGATGACGAGCATGCCGTACAGGCCGGAACCGACGCCGCCCGGCGCGATTTCACCGAGAAGCATGTTGAAGATCAACACGCCGCCGGAGATCGGCTCGTAGGAGGAGTGCATCGAGTCCACGGCGCCCGTTGAGGTGAGCGTCGTCGCGGTCGCGAACAAGCTTGAACCGACGATCCCGAAGCGCGCCTCCTTGCCTTCCATCGCGGCGAGATGATCGCCCGCGAAGTGAAGCTGGAGGGCGGTCGTGGCGGCGAGCGAACCGATCGCGAGAACAGCCATCGCGCCGAGAACAGCCCAGCCCTGACGCTTGTCGCCCACCATGATTCCGTAGGTGCGGGGGAGAGCGAACGGGATAAGCAGGATCAAGAAGATCTCGAGGAGGTTCGTGAGGCCGTTCGGATTCTCGAACGGGTGAGCGGAGTTCGCGTTGAAGAAGCCGCCACCGTTCGTGCCGAGCTCCTTGATCGCTTCCTGGCTCGCGACGGGGCCGCCGGGAATCATCTGCGTTCCACCGGTGAGCGTGTGCACGTGCTGGGCGGCGTTGAAGTTCTGGATGACGCCGCCGGCGATCAGGAGGATCGCGCCGATGAACGCGATCGGAAGAAGGATGCGGAAGTTACAGCGCACGAGGTCAACCCAGAAATTGCCGAGCTTATCCGTGCCGTGGCGGGCAATACCGCGAATGATCACGATAGCCACGCAGATTCCGACGGCGGCCGAAATGAAGTTCTGGAACGACATGCCCAGCATCTGCGTGAGATGGGACATCGTCGTTTCACCGCCGTACGACTGCCAGTTCGTGTTGGTCACGAACGAGGTCGCCGTGTTCCACGCCTGCGTCTCTTCGACGGGTCCGAGGCCGTGTGCCATGGGCAGCCACTGCTGAACGCGCTGCAGGATGTAGAGGCCGAGCACACTCAGGAGAGAGACGGCGAGAATGTTGCGAAGGTAAATTCGCCACGAGTGCTCGCGGTCGGTTCGGATCCCCGCGAAGCGGTACACGAGCCGCTCCGGCCACAGGTGGCGCTCAGAGGTAAAGGTGCGCGCCATGTACGCGCCGAGCGATCGATGCACCGCGACGAGTGCCGCGATGAGAACGAGGATTTGCACGAACGCCATGACTACCCGAACCTTTCCGGTCGAATGAGTGCATAGGTCACGTACACGATTGCGGCTGCGCAGATGAGCAGCCAGGCGATATCGAGGATGGTCACAGCAGGCTCACCGCCGATGCGAGGCCCAGGCATCCTCCGAAGAACACGGTCGTCAATACGACAAACACAATGTCGAGCACGGTATGGCTCCTGAATGGTGCTGCCGGAAACCCTCCGGCGTGGCGGATCCGCAACCGGGGTACCCGGTGTGCGAAGTCGCTCGGTTGAGCGGCACTGCTATCGAACGTCGAGGTGGCCCGGGCCCGAATGAAAACTGACGCGTTCTTGACGCGGCGCCGATTTTTCCTGACACATTCTTGACACCGCCTGGTTAGGGCTCACATTTTTGACCTGTTTCTCGCCGTGCGCGTGCGTGAGGTGCGCCCCGTGAACTTGGAGGCACGGCGTGTGACCGCTAAACTGTGGTAGTTCGAGTAACAGGGGCCTTTAGCTCAGTTGGTAGAGCATCGGACTTTTAATCCGCGGGTCGCGGGTTCGATCCCCGCAGGGCCCACTCGACGTAGAAGCGGGCGGCTCGGTCATAGCGACCGGGTCGCCCGTTTTCTGTGCCCGCTGGTGCGCGCCCTGACGGAGGGGGAGCGCCGAATCGTGTGCGAGTACGGAACAGTTCACGCCCGGCGTGAGCGTTCCGCGTATTCCTCGAGTGCATCGATGATGGCCGTGCAGTGCCACACGCGTCCCCGCTTGCGCCCCGTGCGTTCAGTGAGAATGTCGAGCTCGGTGAGCGTCGTGATCGCTCGCTGTGCAACGGAGGTGTTGACGCCGAGCTTTTCGCGCACGAAAACTGTGTTGACCACGGGCTGCCCCACAAGAACCTGGACGAGTGGGTAGGCGTATGAGTGGCGCCGAACTCCGGCGTTGCGAAGCGTGTTTTCTGCCTCGCGGGCGATGTGGCTGAGGCGGTCGGCGAGTTCGCGGCCGTCGTTCGCGGATGCGAGCGCGGCGTCAGCGAAGCATTCGATGATTGGCGCGGCGTTTCCTTCGCGATAGGCGGTCAGCGCATCGAAGTAGCGCTTCGTATTTCGCAGAAGGCCGCCGGAAATGGGCACGGTTGTGGAGGTCACGAGTCCGTGGTGCGCGAGCATTGCGTGCACGAGTGCCCTGCCAACGCGCCCGTTGCCGTCGATAAAGGGGTGGATTGTTTCGAACTGGGCGTGAGCGATGGCGGCCTGGAGGAGAACGGGCATGTCGGTGCGCCGTGCGAACGCGATGAGATCATCGAGCGCCTCGGGTACATCGCTGGCGTGAGGGGCGACGTGCGCGGCGCCCACGGGGGAGAAGCTTGAACTGCCCACCCACACAAGGCTCTCGCGTAGGCGTCCACCGTCGGGCAAGAGTGCGACATTCATCTCGAGGAGAGCATCAACGTCGAGGCTCTCGGCGAGTGAGAGCGCTGCCTCCATGCTGCGAACGTTTCCGAGCACGAGAGAGGCATGAGAACTCGTGTTTTCGTTCAGTACGGCGAGAGCGAGCTGTCGTGCGCCAACGGTGAGATTTTCAATCTGTGAGCTCGAGGCGCTTTCGCTCCGCAAAAGGATGCTCGACATCGGACCTAGCGGTTGGCCAAGAGATCCGAAGGTTGCGGAGCTGTGCTCGTCGAAACTCGCGAGTGCGTTCTCGGCATCGGCAATATGAGCAGCGAGGCCGGAGGGCAAATCGAGTGTCAGCGTGGAAATGCGCGCTGGACTCGTGACGAAGTATGTTCCAGTGCCGCGCTCACGGGCGCGACGCGAGGTCATGCCGTGGGGGACCTCCCATCTTTCGGGACGGCGCTCAACCGGAGGCACAGGCACAAAACTGCTCACAACGACCACCCTTACGATCAGTTTCTTTGAAAAGTGATCGTAACATCAGTCGATGTCGTCATTTTCTGTGGGCGCGGCGAGGGTTGGCAGATTCGCAAAAAAGGGGTTGCGCCCCGCGAAGTATTTTTTTATTGTTACCTAGACCACATGCGGTGACGACTGATAGGGAACCTCAATGATTAATTACGACCACCTTCGCGACAACGACGACTTCATGCGCGTGCTCTCGGCCATCCGGGAGCACTGCCTCGCCGGGGAGGACGAGATCGCCGAAAGAGAAGACATGGATTACGGAGTTGTTCGCGAGCACTACCATCTGGCCCAGGCGATCGTTGCCGAAGAAATCGATCACGGCATCGTCCACGACCCGTACGGCGCGAGTGTCGCCCAAGGGTTCATGACCTGGCTGCGCACCGAGTACCCACAGGGAGCATGGGGTCAGAAGGAGGAGTAGCCGTTGCTGTGGATTTCCGACGCCATTGCCTGGTGCTTCGCAGCGAAGGGGGAATGGAGGAAATGCGCAGAGCCGCTCGTAGCCGAGGCAAGAATGCTTTAAAGCGCGAAGCCCGGCTCACCCACCGTCCGGAAGGCTGCCGAGCTCACTTCGCAGTGCTATTGCACAGCGCTTGACTGAAATGTAACCCAGCGAGTCTCAATGATCAAGGGGACACCCGCCCGAAACGAGTAGCGCGCGGCTTCGATGTGCGCGCCAGGGCGGGTGTACCTTTATCACTGCAGCCAGCACCAATGCCGCTGGCATCCCCTTGCCTACCCGCCCGCGCGATCACTGTGAAGGAGCCCTGCCGTGCCACTCGTTGATTCCTTCCTTGTGAGGGACGGCCGTGCGGTGGCTCCGAGCGCCCACCGGGAGCGCATGCGCGAGTCGGCGCACGAGCTGTGGGGCGCCGAGGTGGGCCCGGGGGCGATCGACGACGCCGTCGCGGCGCTCTACGAACAAGCCGCGCACACACTCGGGGGAGAGGCAGGCCTGTTCTTCCCGAAGCTCACCCTCGAGCAGGTTGGAGGCGAGCTCCGATCCGACGTTAACGCTCGGCCAATCACAGAGCAGCGCCTGGAGACCACCGCGCACCTCATCGCCTACCCCGGCAACGACGAACGCACCCGCCCGCGCCTCAAGGGCCCCGATTTCGCTTGGCAAGAGCGCGTGCGGCAATGGGCCGTGAAGAGCGGCGCGAGCGATGCCCTCTTGCGTGCACGCTCAGCGGGGGTGAACAGCGCGGGCATGTCCGACGGCACCCACGCACAGGGCGGCCGGAACACCCCTTCCGCACCGGGCAGCGCCAAAATTTCCGACGGCACCCCGCACCCCCTTGCCCCTCAAATCCACTACAGCGAAACCGCCTTCGGGAGCGTCGCCCTATGGTCGAACGGCGTGCTCGTCACGAGCATTGACGCCGACCGCCTACCGAGCATCACCGAACGCGTGATCGTGGAGATCGCGCGCGAGCGCGGCCACGAAACCCTCGCGGCGCCCCTCACGAAACAGCGCCTTCTCGAGGCCGACGCCATGTGGCTTCTCAGTTCGCTGCACGGCGTGTGCGAGGCAAGCGTCGGACTCACGGACCTGCCCGCCCCGCACATTGCCGACACATGCGCCCCACCCCGCGGGCCTTTTGCCCCCGCCGCGCGGGACTTCCAGGACGCGCTGTGGGAGCGCGCCGAGCCTCTCCGGGAGCATTTCGCATGAGCGTCCTCATCGTTGATAACCACGACTCGTTCACGTTCAACATCGCGCACCTCGTTGCCGAAGCCTCGGGCGCCATGCCGCAGGTGCTGCTCGCGAGCGGGCCACGCCCGAGCCTCGACGGCGTGAGCCACGTGATCATCGGCCCAGGCCCCGGCACCCCGCACAATCCGGGCGACCTCGGCTGCTCGCTCGACGTGTACCGCGCAGCACTCGAGCGCGATATTCCCGTGCTCGGTATTTGCTTGGGCCTGCAACTCATGGCTGTTGCCCACGGCGGGCGCGTGGGAAGTGCGCCCACCCCCATGCACGGTCTCGAGGATGCGCTGCGCTTCAAGGACGCTGCCGCGAACGATCCCGTGTTTGCGCGCTTGCCGCGCGCGCTGCGCATCGTGCGTTACCACTCGCTCGCGATCGAGAAATGCCCGCGTGAACTGGAGGTACTCGGCACCACGCCCGACGGCGCGATCCAAGCCGCGCGTCTGCGCGGGCACAAAGCGTGGGGCGTGCAGTTCCACCCCGAATCGATTCGCACCGAGGGCGGCCTTGACCTCATGCGCGCCTTCCTCAACGTACGAGGCGGGGCCGACGATTGCCCGGCAAGAATCGAGGCAAAGCCTTCTCGGGTGAACCCCGCCGGCAACGCCGATCAGGCTCCCGCGAGCCACACGCTTCTGCTTGGCCACGAGATGGCGTTGGAGAACATTTTCACCGAGGCCGAGGCGCTCTACCGTGATCTTGTCGCACCGCTGCCGCGCGCGGTGTGGCTCGATTCGGCAAGCGAGGATCACCGCTCCCGCTTCTCGATCATGGGCGCGTGCGACGGCCCCGGCTCGCACGTTTTCGAGTATCGAGTTCCGGATGTGGCGCGCGTCGAGGGCGTTCCCGCGAAGGGCGGGTTCTTTGATGAACTTCGAGGCAAACTGCGCGAGGTGCGGCTCGACGATGAAGGGCACAGAGCAGCCGAGCGTCTCGGGGGCTTCGCCCTCGGGTATGTGGGCTACCTCGGCTACGGGCTCGGTGCCGAAACCCTCGGCCTCGAGCGCGAGCCTCGCGCGGGCATGGAAAGCGACGCTCACCTGGTGTTTCTCACGCGCGCCCTCATGATCGACCACGAGCGCCGCACCGTGAGGGCAGTCGCGCTCGCGGAACTCAGCGGCGGTGCGGAAACCCCCGGCACCGTGGGGGAGCAGCGCGCGTGGATCGCTGAAGCGACTCGGAACATGGTGAGCGTGCTCGTGGGGGCGAGAGAAGCGCAGGTTGGAAGTCGGGGCAGCGAGGCGGAAGCTGGCGTCGGAACCGCACCCGCGCCCATCTACCGGCACACCCCCGCCCGCTACGCGGCTCTCATCGCCCGCTGCCAGGAACTCATTGACGAGGGCGAAAGTTACGAGCTGTGCCTCACGAACGAGGCGCGCGTGCCGGGCCAGTTCGACCCGCTCGAGGTGTACGCGCGGCTCAGGCGCGTGGCGCGCGTGCCCTACGGTGCGCTTCTTCAGTGCGGGGAGTGGAGCGTGGCGAGCGCGTCGCCCGAGAGGTTTCTCGAGGTGAGCGCCGAGGGAGAGGTCGAGTCGCGCCCCATCAAGGGAACGGCACCGTGCTCCGCAGATCCGGGGGAGGATGCGAAGCTGCGCGCTGAGCTCGCCGCAAGCCGCAAGGATCGCGCCGAAAACCTCATGATCGTGGACCTCGTGCGGCACGACCTCTCGCGTGTGTGTGAGCCTGGCAGCGTGAAGGTTCCACGCATCTACCAGGTGGAATCCTTCCCCACGGTGCACCAGATGATCTCGACCATCACGGGCAGGCTCGCGGCCGGCCGCACCGCCTTCGACGCGATCGAAGCGGCCTTCCCCGGCGGCTCTATGACGGGTGCGCCGAAACTCCGCACGGTGCAGCTTCTTCGCGAGCTCGAGGGCGGGCCGCGCGGCATCTACTCCGGGGCGATCGGGTGGATTTCGCCGAACGGGGCGGCGTCGCTCAGCATTGTGATTCGCACGGCGGTACTCGATGAGGCCGGTGCTCGATTCGGGGTGGGCGGCGCGATCACTCGCCTGAGCGATGCCAGTTCCGAGATCGAGGAGACCTTCACGAAGGCCCGCACCGTGCTCACAGCCCTCCAGTGAGCGGTTCGCGACAAAAAGGAGGCGCGGCCGAAGCCGCGCCTCCAGTGAGATGAAAGAAGAAACGAGGAAGCAAGCTACGCCCGAGCGGATCCTCCCGAGACGCGCTCGGTCGATTCCTCCACGGGGAGTTCAGGCGCGTCGGTGGCCGTCTCCGCTTTAGCCCCAGCTTCCGCTTTCTCGGCATCGGCATCGGTATCGGCATCAGCATCATCGCTGACCTTGCCGCCCGAGAGGCGATCCACGACCGCGGCGATCGCGCCATCGCCCGTGACGTTCGTGGCGGTGCCGAACGAGTCGAGCGCCACATAGAGGGCGACCATGAGGCCCACTTGCGACTCGTTGAAGCCGAGCTGCTCACCGAGAAGCGCCGATGCCGTCACGATCGCGCCGCCGGGTACGCCGGGCGCGGCGATCATCGACACGCCGAGCATCGCCACGAAGCCGAGGAGGCTCGCGAAGCTGTAGTCGCCGTGCGTGGTCCACAAAATTGCGAAGGCGAACAGGGTGATCTTCACGGTCGAGCCCGAAAGGTGGATCGTCGCGCACAGCGGAATCACGAAGTTCGAGACGGACTTCGACACCCCGGCGTCTTCCGCGCAGCGGGTCGTGACAGGAATGGTCGCTGCGCTCGAGCTCGTGCCAAGCGCGGTGGCGTAGGCGGGCAGCATCTTGCCGAGCATGACGAACGGGTTCCTGCGCTTGGCGATGCCGGCGGCGAGGAACTGGAGAACGAGCATGATGGCCGTGAGCACGAAGGCGAGCACGACGATCGGAAGCATCTTCACGATGATGTCCCAGACCTCTTTCTTCGCCGTCATGTTTTCGAAGATCGCGAAAATGTAGAGCGGAAGAAGCGGCACGATGATCTTCGAGATCGTGGCGTTGACGATCTTGCGAAGCTCAAGGAAGCCCTCGCTAATGGTCGTGGCGCGCACTGCGACGATGCCAAGGCCGATCACGAAGCTCGTGATGAGCGCCGTCATCACGCCAAAGATGGGATCCATGGCGATCTCGAAATACGGCTCGAAGCTCGTTTTCGGCTCGGTAACCCCGCCGAGCTGCGTGCTGCTCCCAAGCAGCGCCGGGAAGGCGAGGTAACCGGCGGCGATCGCGTAAGTGCCGGCCACGAGGGTGGAGCAGTAGGCGAGTGCGGCGGTCACGCCGAGCCATTTGCCGGCGCCCTTTCCGAATTCGGAAATCGCGGGCGTGATCAGACCGATGATGATGAGCGGAATGATGAAGCTCAAGAAATTACCGAAAAGTTTCGAGAACGTTGCCGCGCCGCGCGAAAACCAATCGGGGGCCACGAGCCCCACGAGAATGCCAAGCACGATCGCAATCACGATCTTCATCAGCAGCGAATTGAGGACCTTTTTCATCAAGACTCCATTGTCAGCGTTGGGCGCGCGGTTTCGCGGCCTCCAAGCACTATAGGGCCGCCCGGGACTTTTCGCACGTTGTTCGGCGTGCCAGGGGTCTTAAAATCGCGCGGGCACATCGGCGTAGGTGTATCCGACGGTTGCCGCGTACACGGCGCCGCTGGAAAGTTCAGCGGCGGCCCGCTCCAGGTCAGGGGCGGTTTCTACGCGGTGCACGAAGCGAAGGGTGAGGCCGCTCGCGGTGTAGTTGGCGCCCTCGACCCGCACACCGGTGGTGCTTTCGGCCCACGCGCGAATCGATGCCTCGAACGTGCCCGCGAGCTCGTAGCCAACCTCGAGATCGGTGACCTGGCGAACGACTCTTTCGCGCACGAGCTTCTTCGCTGCGGCGGCATCGAGGCAATCGGTGACGGCGCTCCCGTAGGCGCGCACGAGGCCGCCTGCCCCGAGCTTGATCCCGCCGAAGTAGCGCGTGACGACGGCGAGGATGTTCGTCATGTGCCGCCCTCTCAGGGCCTGCGCCATGGGCATGCCGGCCGTGGAGCTTGGCTCGCCGTCGTCATTGGAGCGTTGAAGGTGCACGGGCGTGCCGAGCGTGAGGGCGGTGCAGTGGTGGCGCGCATTGGGGTGCATGGCGCGGCGCGCGCGTATGATCTCGTCGGCTTCGTCAACTGTGGCAACCGGCGCGAGGTAGGCAAGGAAGCGGGATTTCGTGATGACGAGTTCGTTCTCGATGGGGGCCGTGAGCAGGAACATTGCCTCGCTCGCTTCGGGCATGGTCTCGAGAATCTCGTGCATGGAACCATTGTTTCACGGTGCTCGAAATGCGCGAGTCGTAGCCCGTATCCTTGAGACCATGAGCGCCCCAGAACACTTCGACATTGCCCTCATCGGTTCCGGCTCCGGCAATTCTTTCCCCGGCCCCGAGTTCGAGGAGAAATCGATCGTCTACATCGACCGCGGCGTAGGCCCCGAGCATGTTTTCGGCGGAACCTGCCTCAACCTCGGCTGCATTCCCACAAAGATGTTCGTGCACACCGCCGACATCGCGCAAAACGCGCGCGCAGAGAACGCCGAGAGGTTCGGCGTCGATGCCGCGCTCGGTGGCGTCGACTTCCCATCGGTACGCGAGAGGATCTTTGGCCGCATTGACCCGATCTCCCACGGCGGCGAAGAGTATCGCGAAACCCACCCCGATAACGCGAACCTGACCCTCATGCGCGGAACCGCGCGCTTCACCGCCCCGAAACGCCTCGAAGTGGAGACTCGCGAGGGGACACGCGAGATCACCGCCGAGACGTTCCTCCTCGCCGCCGGCTCGCGCCCCGCGATCCCGAACATTGCCGGGCTCCGCGACGCGCGCCCCCTCACGAGTGACACGATCATGCGTCTCGAGCAGCTCCCCGAGTCGATCGCGATCCTCGGCTCGGGCGTGATCGCCCTCGAGTTCGCGCACATCCTCGACGCGTTCGGCGTGGACGTGCACCTGATTGCTCGCTCGGGAACGTTGCTGCGCGCCTACGACGAGGACGTCGCGCGGCGCATCACCGAGGTTGCCTCCGAGCGCTACACGGTGCACCTCAATACCTCGACCACCGAGGTGCGACGCACGAAAGACGGCGTCGAGATTGACCTGCAACCGTCGGACCCCAAAAACCCCACCGCTCCCGCACCGCGCACCCTCGCCGTTGCCGACATTCTCGTGGCAACCGGCCGCACCCCCAACAGCGACCTCCTGAACGCCGAGGCCGGCGGGATCGGCGTCGATAAAGCGGGGCGCGTCATGGTCGATGCCCATCAGCGGGCCCTGAGCCCGAGCGGCGAGGTGCTCGAGGGGATCTACTCGATCGGCGACCTAAGTTCGCCCGCACAGCTCAAGCACGTCGCGAACCACGAACTGAAAATCGCGCGGCACAACATCCTGCACCCGCATGACCTGCGCCGAAGCGACGACATGCCGATTCCCGCCGCCGTGTTCACCGACCCGCACATCGCGACGGTGGGCATGACCGAGCGCGAGGCACGTGAGTGGGCGGGCGCAACCGAGCGCGAGATCCGGGTGGCGCGGCAGGAGTTTGCCGACGTCGCCTACGGATGGGCGATGGAGCTTTCCGCGCCGGGCGATTTCGTGAAGATCATCGCCGATGCCGAATCCGGAAAGATCCTTGGCGCGCACATCATCGGCCCCGAGGCGGCGACGCTCATCCAGGTGCTCATTCAGGCGATGAGCTTCGGTCTCGACGCCCGCGACGTCGCGACGAAGCAGTACTGGATCCACCCCGCGATGCCCGAAGTGCTCGAAAACGCCCTGCTGCAGCTCGACTAGATCGAGCCGCACCAGGGCGCTTCGCGGTGAGGGGGAGTCGGTGAGGGGCTTTCGCGCGAGGCGTTAGCCCATCGGATCCTCGTTGCCCGGCATGCATGGCGCGAGCGGGTCTTGATTGACTTCGGGTGCGGGTGTCGAAGTCGAATCGCCGGTGCTATCCGCATCGCTCGAGTCGCTGTCGCCTTCCGAATCGTCGGGTGAGGTCGTGGGCTCCGCGGGAAGCGGCCTCATGTTCGTGACGCCCACGCCCGTTCCGGAACCAGCCTTGCCGCCCGGCTTCCCGCTGACGGGAACTTCGCCGTAGCCCTCCATCGAATCGTCAATCGAGGCCTTCACCCATTCCTTGATGTACGGGTAATCGGGGTTGCCCGAAGGCGTCACGGTGGGGTTGATGGGGTACGACTTGAAGCCGCCCTTTTGGATGCGCTGCGCGAGATCAGCGAACGCCTCAACCTGAGTTCTCGGGATGTCCGTTTCGATATTGCGCTCGGTCGCACCGATCAGCTTCGGGATATTGAGCGCGAGCGAGGACACGTTCGCCTCTTCCGCAACGGTGCGCACGATGCGCTGCTGGCGGCAATTGCGGTCGAAGTCGTTCGAGCCGTGGCGCGAGCGGGCGTACCACAGGGCGTGGAAGCCATCGAGGTGCTGCCAGCCCTTCTTGACGTAGCCCTCGACCTTCGACGCGCCGCCGCCGATTGGGATGTCGCGCTCCACTTCGATATCGACGCCGCCGATCGCATCGACGAGGTCGGCGAAGCCCTGGAGGTTCACCATCGCGTAGTAGTCGACCTTGAGACCAAGCGTTTCCTCGACGGCCATCGTGGTCGCGGTCAGGCCCGGGTTGTCGTCGCCCGGGAACAGGTCGGGGCGCACGCCCTCGGCCCACGACCAGACCGCGTTGATGAGGTTCTGATCCTTACCGAAATACGTGAAGCCTTCCGGGAACTCCTCCGCCGGTGCTGAACCCTTCGGGAAGCGCACGTACTGGAGGTTGCGGGGGATCGAGAACAGCGCCGTGCGGCCCGTCTTCGTGTCGATCGAGGCGACCATGATCGTGTCGGGGCGCGTGCCCGTGCGGTCCGGGCCTGCATCCTGGCCGAGCAGCATGATGTTCACGCGCTCGCGGTTCGCCCATGGATCCTTGCCTGGCGCGAGCTTGTGCGCCTCGGAGCCAGCGAACACCTTCGAGTTGCCGAGCAGCGCCTGGGTCGCATAGAGACTGTGCGCGGTGTACACGCCGGGAAGCGCCACGATGAGGGCGAGCGTGTAGGCGAGGGCCCGCGAGGCGTTGCGGGCGGGGCCGCGGAGCTTCTCGCGCACGTTGTGGAGCTGGTTCGTGACGAAGATCGTTGCCACCCACACCAAGGTGCCCACGGCAACAGCGATGAGCGCACCGATCACAATCGGGCGGCGCGTGCCGTAGCGGAACACGAGCGTTGTGGGGTCGCCGAAGGCGAGGAGCGCGGCAAACGCGCCAACAATGAGGATCACGATCGCCATGAGCGCGATGCCAATCCCGCGCCACTTCGTGGGGATGAGCCCGAACCCGGGGAATACGCTGCCGCTCGCCGTCCACACCGACGCGCGCGCGAGCGAGCCTTCCTCGAGGCTCGTGCGCCGCCCAAGGCCGATGCTTGCGGGAGCGCCGGTGGGAATCGAATCGTCATTCTCGCGTGCCGCAGCATTTTGGTGGTCACGCGGGCGCAGGTTCGGCAGCGGCTCGGTGCGCATTACGCCATCGCCGAGCGGGGTCACGGCCGCACCGGCGGCGAGGCGGGCACCGGAGCCCCGCTTCGCGTTTTCGGTAGAGGTTCCGACGGCAGCCTCAGCCCTCGTGCTACCGGGCTTCGGGAATTGAGAAGCCTGCCTGCGGGAGAGGTCGAATCCATGCTCCCGCTGTGCTTCTTCATAGCGCTGCTGGGCGTTTTTCTGTGCGATCGAATCGGCCTTGGTAGGCCTCGCGTATCGGTGTCGCCCCGCGCTGCGTTTAGGCAGCGAGGGTTCGGGCGATTCTGGCACGGTCATGCTGGTCAGTTTACGGCGGGATTTTTCGAGTTTTTGGTTGCGGCGTGTGATTTGCGTAGAGATTTCGGGGAGGTTCGGCCGAGGCGGGTGCTTAGACTAGAGCCATGACGACTTTGGTTATTGGTGGCGCAGGTTACATTGGCGCACACGTTGTGCAGCTTCTTCTCGAGCGCGGCGAGTCCGTCGCGGTTGTCGATGATCTCTCGACGGGCTTTCGCAACCGCATCGGCGATGCCCCGCTCATTGAGCAGGACGTCACCGCCGACGGTGCCGTTGAGGTTCTCGAGCGCGAGATGCGCGAGCGTGGCGTGAAGGCCGTGATTCATTTCGCTGCCCACAAGCAGGTGGGCGAATCCGTCGAAAAGCCCGAAATGTACTGGCATGACAACATCGGCGGCCTCGCGAACGTTCTCGACGCCGCCGCCCGCGCGGGCGTGCGCGACTTCGTGTTCAGTTCCTCCGCCGCCGTGTACGGCATGCCCGATGTCGAGCTCGTTGATGAGGAACTCGAGTGCCGCCCCATCAACCCCTACGGCGCGACCAAGTACGTGGGCGAATGGATGCTTGCCGACGCCGAGCGCGCTCACGGCATGCGCACCGTCGCCCTGCGCTACTTCAACGTGGCCGGCGCCGGTTCCCCGGAACTCGCCGACACCCTCGTCATGAACCTCGTGCCGATCGTGCTCGATGCCCTCGAGAGCGGCAAGACCCCGAAGGTGTTTGGCAACGACTACAACACTCCCGACGGCACGTGCATCCGCGACTACGTTCACGTCGAAGACCTCGCCGATGCGCACGTCGCGGCCCTCGGCTACCTCGAAAACGACGAGCGCGAGCACCGCGTGTTCAACGTGGGCACCGGAAAGGGTTCGAGCGTTCTCGAAGTAATCGACGCGATCGCACGCGCCAAGGGCGTGGAGATCGAACCCGAGATGGCGCCTCGCCGCGCTGGCGATCCCGCTCGCCTCGTGTGCTCCACCGAGCGCATCGAGAAGGCGCTCGGCTGGAAGAGCTCGAAGGACCTCGACGACATCGTGCGTTCGGCGGTTGAGGCGGCGACCTGCCACTGACCTGGTGAATTTCTGATTGCTGAGGGCGGCGGCTCGCCACTGTGTGGGCCGCCGCCCTCCGTGTTTTTCGAACGCGACACGATGGGGGCGGGGCAGCCGTCGGACCGCGAAGCCTTCACCAAGGCGCGACCTTGAACCCACCGAAACCACGCGGCGACTAGCCCGCGCGGCACAGGGCTAGGCCTGCGGATCCTCGCGGCGCGAGGTGAAGCCGAGCAACTCGTCGAGCGCCTCGAATGTCACGCTTGAATCTGTGCCGAGCAGAAGCGGCATGCCGCTTAGCTGCGGGATGCCGATTGAGGAGGGGATGGTGACAGTCGTGACGATCGCGTCGGCAGAAAATTGCGGCGAGAGCATATCCATCACGGTTGCCTGAGTAACGTTCAGGTCGATGCCGCGAGCGTCGTAGTGCGCTTCAATGCGTTTGCGGATCACCGACGAGGTGGCTACCCCGGCGCCGCACACAACCGCAATGTGTTTCATCAGGAGGCGAGAACCTCGTCGAGAATTTCCTCAGCACGCTCTTGCGAGCAATCCTCGGCAAGCGCAAGCTCCGAGGTGAGGATTTGGCGGGCCTTCGAAAGCATCCGCTTTTCGCCGGCGCTCAGGCCACGATCCTGATCGCGGCGCCACAGGTCGCGCACAACTTCGGCAACCTTCTTGATGTCGCCCGAGGCGAGCTTTTCCACGTTCGCCTTGTAGCGGCGAGACCAGTTCGTGGGTTCCTCAACGTAGGGCTGGCGAAGCACCTCGAAAACCTCTTCGAGGCCTTCCTGATCGACGACATCGCGAACACCCACCATGTCAACGTTTTCCGCCGGGACCTCGATCGTGAGATCACCCTGCGCGACCTTGAGCTTGAGATACTTCTTCACCTTGCCCTTAATGGTGCGCTCGTTGACTTCTTCGATGAGTGCCGCACCGTGGTGCGGGTAGACGACCGTTTCGCCGACATTAAAGTTCATGAGTTGAGGTCCCTTTCGTCCGGCAGCCATTCTAACATTCACGCGTGTGCTATATTTCGCCGCCGCAGAATTGGGCGGCGAGGGCGCCTTGTGGGGTAGTCTGTGAGGGAACTGCTAGCGCGGCGGCGCTCCTTCCGGGTGGGCTCTAAGTCCCGGCTGGATAGTCCCGCTTCGCGATGCACACCATTACGTCATCGACCATCACGTGACCTCACGAATCGCAGGAGCCAGAGTGAAACTTCGTCCCCTCTCCCGCGCTGCCGCGCTCATGGGCATTGCCGCTTTTAGTCTCAGTGGCTGCGCCTACTTCAACCCCATGCAGACCCACCACTTCTACCAGCCGGCAGAAGGTGCCCTGGTGAACTTCACCCCCGAAGGTGTCGCCCAGCCCATCGGTGTGCGCAACCTCCTCGCGGTGGAAGGCGCGAACGGCGTGCAGGTCACGGGCGCAGTGGTGAACCAGTCGTCGCAGGATTACACGGTGCAGCTCACGTTCGTTGAGGGGGCGAGCGGCAGCGCAAGCATCAACGTGCCTGCCGGCGAGACCGTCATGATCGGTGGCGAGGGAGCGGAACCCATCGAGGTGACGACCTCGAAGAAGCTTGGCGACAACGTTCTCGTTGATGTCACCGTGGGCGAAGAGACGCAGCGCCTGACCGTGCAGCTGCTCGACGAATCACTCGAGTATCTCGCGCCCGAGGAGCAAACCGGGCAACAGTAGACGCCATAAACTCCGCCGCCCACCCCACGTTGAGGGCGGGGGAAACGACACTACGGCCCCGTTTCGGGGCGTGCCCCTGCACTTTTCTTCGCCATGAAGCGTGTGTGAGTGGGGGTGGGTCCGACGGATGCCAGGCCCGCGGCGAGGCTGAGAACGCGCGAGAAGTCCCGACGCCGCTTTATCCACAATGGTTCTCCATCGAAAGACGGCACTATTCAGGCGTGACACGATGGTGTTATCCACTGAGATCGTCGTTTGAGGATGCCTGGAGTTCACACCACCATTGCAGCCGGGGCCATCCACTGTTAGTGTCACAAGTGAGTAGCAGTCCCTTCGCGGACCACGCGCTAACTCCGAGGGACGACCCGCAGTGGCCGTCCCTCGCGCAGTTAAAATTCAAGGAGCTGCTGCTTATGCTTGTCGCGTATCTAGATGAGTTTGGGCACGTTGGCCCTTTCGTGGCTCCGGGGCATAAGAAGTTCCATCACCACCCGCTTTTCGGTTACGCGGGAATAGTGCTGCCAGAGGCACAAGTGCGGGCATTCGGAGCGCGGTTTGAGCAACGTAAATTTCGTATGTTTCGCCGGGATATTATGGCCTCGGGCAAACACCCACGTCGATGGGAAAAGAAAGGAGCAGAGCTCTATACAACCGGTGCGCAGCAGCGATATCCGGCACGCAATGCTCAGGTGGTGGCCCTCGCTCGTTACCTAAGTGATCGTGGTGGTCGTTTCTATTTTTACGGTGAGCACAAACCGATAGGCACGGCAAAGGAAACGGGCCGCACGCCGAGCGAAACGACGCGGCGAACTCTACTCGGTGCTGTTAAGAATCTGTGTTTTTACGCGGATCAGCAGAAACAAAACCTTCTGGTTCTCCTCGATCGAGGCGGCCCGATGCCTCGAGAAGAGGCGATTACAGCCATGGCGGCGTTCATTTATTCTGCGTCGAGCCCCGCGCCTATGAAGCGCATAATCGAAGTTCCCATGGAGCTGGAAAGTCACCGGTATGGGGCGATGCAATTCGCTGATTGGGCGTGTGCGATTCTTAGCCGTGCTTCGCACTATCACTTCACTGATTCTGATTCTTTTCAGTGGGCCCCTGAACTCCTCGAACAGCTCATGGCTAGACGCACCGTGCAACATTCACAGTTATGGCTCCCTGAGCAATCGGAAGCGGTAAAGCCGGAAATGCTTTTTCGTCGTGAGCGATGGTTGAAACAGGGAAACTTCGGCACCTAATGGTCGATGAAGGGTCGCGACGTGCGAGCAGCGTGAGGGCCCGACCCCCGTGGGGGCCGGGCCCGAAAACAATGGGTCGCTTAGCCGCGGTTTGCGCGCGGGCGACGCGCCACGAGACGCTCCGCACCCGACTGCGCGCCCTTCCTCGCAGCCTGCTGCAGACCGGTGATCACCACGCCCGAAAGGATCGTGAACAGCGCGACCTTCCAGGCGTCGACGTCCTCGTATTCGCTCGTCATTTCCTTGAGCTCAGCTTTCGAGGCGCCGTCCTTCTTGGCCTGCTTCTTACGTTCCTTGAGGTCCTTCTTGGCCTGCTTCTCGAACTTCGAGTCGGGAACTTCCTCATCGAAGGCGCGATGCCAGCCGGCAGCGAGCGCCTTCTTCGCGAGGATCGACGTGCCGATCCCGGCGACCGTCACGATAGCGCCGACCAAGGGATTGCTGGGCTTCGAGGGCATGGGAACTCCTGTCGCTTTTGATGCGGGTACCGCACCAGGCTACCGGGGGAGTCTGGAGGCAGTTGGGATTCCGACGGTTGCCCGGCCACCGTCGGCCCTCCACCTGCTTACCTTTTCTGTGCCATCCAAAGTGGTGATAAACCGCCACCTCGCGTTGAAAATTGGTGGATCAGTGCCGTTTTTGACCACTTTCGTCGAGAAGGGGGTGAGGCGGGTGGAGCTGAGGGGGAGGGGGAGAGGTGAGGCGGGTGGAGCTGAGGGGAGTGGGTGGTGCTGAGGGAGGGGAGAGATGAGGTGGGGGTCAGAGGGGTGAAGTGGGTGGGGCAGAGGTGAGAGGTGAGGCGGGTGGTGCCGAGAGGGTGAGGGGTGGAGGTGGGGTGCAGGGGAAAGAGGGTGCAGCCAAAAGGGGAGGTGCTGCGGAAAAGGCGGTGCAGCCAAAAGGGGAGGTGCTGCGGAAAAGGCGGTGCAGCCAAAAGGGGGGGTGGAAGCTGCAGCGAAATGCGGGGCCCCAGCTCATGCTGGGACCCCGCCAAAGGAGAAGTGCGGCTTCGCGAAGGCCGCCTAGGCCCCTTGCGCCGCGTCAGCGAGAAAGCTGAAAATCAGAACTCGGTGACGTCCGTGTGGGGGGTGTGCGAGTCGAGCGCGTCGCCCGTCACGAGGAACACCACGCGGCGCGCCACCGAGACGGCGTGGTCGCCGAGGCGCTCGTAGAAGCGGGCGAGCAGCGCGAGATCCACCGATTCCTTCACGGAGTAGGGGGCATCATCGGCAGAAAGGGCGGCGTAGACCTCGTCCATCGCGCGGTCGAGGTTGTTGTCGCGCTCCTCAACGACGGCAGCGAGAGCAACGTCGTAAGTGTCGAGGACCTTGCCTGCGTCCTTCACGGCGTTGAGGCTCAGATCGGCGAGGGTTTCAATGGCCGACTTCAGGTCTGCGGGGATGACCTCATTCGGGTGGCGGCGGCGCAGCACGAGAGCGATGTGGGCGGCGAGATCGCCCATGCGCTCGAGCGAGGCGCTCATGCGGAGCGTGGCGACGACTGTGCGCAGGTCGGTGGCAACGGGCGACTGGGTCGCGAGAACGTCGACCGACTTCTCGTCGAGCTCGGCCTGGAGGTCGTCGATCTCCTGGTCGCGAACAATGACCTGTTCGGCGAGCGCGAGATCGCCGGTGAGCAGCGCCTTCGAGGCATCCTCAAGTGCGGTGGCCACAAGGGAGTTCATTTCCATCAGGCCTTCGCGCAGGACCTGAAGTTCATTCTGGAATGCGGCACGCATCGGATCGTCCTTTTCTCTAGAGGCAATACTGTGATCCCATCTTCCCGGCGGGAGGTGAATGTATGCAAACCTCAAGGTGAATAACCAGGAAACGAAAGTGGATTCGATGGGGTCCGAGCAGGCGTCGGAATGCGCGAGCGCGTACCCTTATAGGGTGAATTCCGTTGCCCTCCTCATTGCTGCCGCCCTCTGCGGTCTCGTGGCGGGGGCTGTGGCGATGTATGCGGCGATGCGCGGGAGCCGTTCCGTGCCCGAACCGCCGAAGCCGGCCATTACGGAGCCAACCTCCGAGGTGCTGTCGATCCTTTCGAGCGCATACGTGCTGCTTGATTCAAGCGGCGATGTGCTGCGCGCTTCGCCCCTCGCCTACAGTTACGGGCTCGTGCGCACGACCGGCGGGGATTATCCGCGGCTCGCGCATCGCGATCTTATCGATATCGTCACCCAGGTGTCGCGCCAGGGCGGTTTTCGCGAGCAGGTGCTCACGAACGCGAAGAACACTCGCTCGGACCAGAACACGCCCACGGTCGTGAGCGTGCGCGTGGGCGCCCTCAGTAGTTCGCGCCGCATTCTTGTGCTTGCCGATGACCTCACGAAGCAGTCCCGCGTGGAGGAAACCCGCCGCGATTTCGTGGCGAATGTTTCCCACGAGCTGAAAACACCCGTGGGCGCGCTCACGCTTCTTGCCGAAACGATGGAGGATGCGGCCGATGACCCGGAGGCCGTGCGCCGCTTCGCGGGCCGCATGCAAACCGAATCGCGGCGCCTCTCCCTCCTCGTGCAGGAAATCATTGAACTGTCGCGCGTGCAGGGTGCGCAGTCGTTTGCCGACGCCTCCTCGGTCGATGTCGATTCCGTGGTGGCCGAAGCCGTTGCCCTCAACCAGAACCTCGCCTCGGGCCACGGAATGTCGATCCAGTCTGGCGGTACGCCGAACCTCGAGGTGTTCGGAAGCTCGACGATGCTCACCACGGCGCTGTCGAACCTCATCATGAACGCGATTACGTATTCACCGCCGAACACTCTCATCGGTGTGTCGACTCGCCGCCATAACGGTATGGTCGAGATTTCCGTGAAGGATGAGGGCATCGGTATTTCGCCTGAGAATATGGAGCGTATCTTTGAGCGCTTCTATCGCGTGGATAAGGCTCGCTCTCGTGCGACCGGCGGCACCGGTCTCGGTTTGTCGATCGTGAAGCACATTGCGAGCAACCACGGTGGCGACGTCACAGTATGGTCGAAGGAGGGCTCGGGTTCGACGTTCACGCTTCGCATTCCCGAGCTCGCCGACGATTCACCCAGGGACCTGCCCGTTCACACAGGAGAATAGGAATCATGGCACGCATCCTCATTGTTGAAGACGAGGAGAGTTTCTCCGACGCGCTCAGCTACTCGCTGCGCAAGGAGGGATACGAGGTCGCTGTCGCGAACACGGGCGACCGTGGGCTCGCGGTGTTCCAGGTGCACGGCGCTGATCTCGTGCTTCTCGATCTCATGCTTCCCGGTATGAGCGGCACCGACGTGTGCCGCGAGATCCGTAAAACCTCGAGCGTTCCCGTCATCATGCTCACCGCGAAGGATGACGAGTTCGATAAGGTTCTCGGCCTCGAGCTCGGCGCCGATGACTACGTGACGAAGCCGTATTCTTCGCGTGAGCTTCTCGCCCGCATTAAGGCGGTGCTTCGCCGCGGCGAGCAGCAGAAGGCCACAAGCCAGGAAGGCGAGGAAGACGAGGCGGTTCTGACGGCCGGCGGCATCGAGATGAACGTTGATCGCCACGTGGTGCGCGTGCGCGGTGAAGATACGCCGCTGCCGCTCAAGGAATTTGAGCTGCTTGAGATCCTCCTGCGTAACGCCGATCGCGTGCTCACGCGCGGCCAGCTCATCGACCGCGTGTGGGGCTCGAATTACGTGGGCGACACGAAGACTCTCGATGTGCACATTAAGCGTTTGCGCGCGAAGATCGAGGTCAATCCGAAGAGCCCGGAACTCATCGTGACGGTGCGAGGCCTCGGCTACAAGTTCGAATCGCCCGCGGAGGCCTAGCCAGCCGGCGCGTTTACGCCTTTTGGTAGGCGAACTCCCACACGAGCCGGCCCGCGGCGGTCGCTTTCTTCTCGAAGGCGGTGCGCACGCGCCCATCGAATCGAGGGGCGAACCCCACGCGCGGCATCGCCTCGCTCACCGGGTCCGAGGCAGTGCCCTCGGGCCGAGGCCCTTCGGGGTGCAGGTTCACGAGCAGCCCTTCGCGGGCGACGGTCTCGAAGGCGGCGTGTTGATGCTCGGCGTAGTCGGCCCAGTCGGTTGCGGTGCGGATGATTCCGCCCGGCTCGAGTAGCTCCGTGAGCACGCGCAAGAACTCGGGGGAGATGAGGCGGCGCTTGTGGTGCTTCGTTTTGTGCCACGGATCGGCGAAGAAGATCCACACTTCGCGGATCGACTCGGGCCCGAGAAGCGTGGGGAGGGAGTTTTCGGCGTCAACCTCGAGCATTTTGACGTTCTGAGGGAGGCCGAGACGCTCGAGGTGGAGCATCGTTTGCGCGATTCCCGGCTTGTACACCTCGAGGGCGAGGAAGTTCTCGCCCGGGCGTGAGGCGGCAGCGGCGGCCACGCAATCGCCCTGACCGGAGCCGATCTCCACAATGAGCGGGTGGCGGTTTCCGAACAGTTCCGGCACGGAGAGCCGCACCGAGGGATCAGCGAGGGTCGAACGCGCCCCGCGGGGCACCTCCACGACGTACTGCTGCGCGTGCGCCTGCCATGCCCGCTCCTGGGCCGCATTGAGGCGCGAGCCGCGCCGCACGAAGCTCACGACCTCGCGCCGCACGCGCCCGTCGCTCGTGAGATGCGAGGCCTCAGGCACGGGTAACCTTGCCGTTCGCCACGCTGAGCGCAACCTCCACGAGGGGCTTCTCGGCCGGCCCGCCCTTGACGTCGCCCGTCTCCGAATCGAATGTCGAATCGTGGCACGGGCAGTGCAGCACGGGCCCCTCGGGGTTGAGGGCGCAGCCCTGGTGCGTGCAGTACGCCTCGAAGCCGTGGAGGTCCTCGCCGCTTCCGCGCACCACCGCCACAAAGGCCCGCTGTCCGCCGAAGTTCACGATTGTCGTCTGGTTCTCGGGCAGATCTTCAAGCGCCACTGCCCCCGAATCATCTACCTGGACTTCCTTTGCCTTGAGGCCGCCGCGATCGGGCCCGCAGCCGGCGAGGGCGAGCGCGGCAGCACCCGTGAGGCCGAGGGCGCCGAGATCGCGGCGCTTCACGCATGGCGGAAGCTCGCGGGTGATCTCGGCGGGAAGGTCAGCACGAACGATGCGCGGTTTCATGACTCTCTTTCGATGAAAAAACAGGGTCCGACGCTTGCCGGGCAACCGTCGGACCTCAATCTTAACCCTGCGGCCTAGCCTTCGTGGCCCTCAATCGCCGCCTCGGGGTATTCCCACGGGGCGTTCGGGTCGGGCACGGTCGAGGTAATCACGGAGCCGTCGGCGCGCGTGTCGCCAACGTAGTGCGCTTCGAGGTGGCCATCTTCGAGGAGGGGACCTTGGCCACGAAGCGGAACGCTCACGCCTTCACTCGTGACGCGCACGGTTTCGCCGCGCACGCTTACCTCGAGCTCGTTGCCTTCTTCGAGCACGAAGCTGATCTCGCCCTTCGTGATGCGCACGGTGAAGCGGCTTTCGCGCACGGTGAGGGGAAATTCGAGGGCGGGCCATTCGTCGGGAAGGCGCGGGTCGAAGCTCACGTCACCGTCGGTGAAACGCATTCCACCGAAGCCGGCCACGAGACCGTTCCACACGCCACCCGCGGAGGCGATGTGCACGCCGTCTTTCGTGTTTTTGTGGAGGTCGGCGAGGTCCACGTAGAGGCCCGTGAGGAAGTAGTCGAGGGCGAGGTCCTGGTGGCCCACTTCGGCGGCCATGATCGACTGCACGACCGCCGAGAGGGTCGAGTCGCCGGTCGTGATCGGGTCGTAGTATTCGAAGTTCGCCTTCTTGTGTTCGGTTGTGAACTCGGCGCTGCGCAGGTAGGTGGCGAGCACAACGTCGGCCTGTTTGATGACCTGGAAGCGGTAGATCACGAGCGGGTGGTAGTTGAGCAGGAGCGGGAACTTTTCGGGCGGGGTGGCTTTGATATCCCACACTTCGCGGTCGAGGAAGCGGTCGTCCTGCGGGTGGATGCCCATCGTTTCGTCGAACTCGATGTACATGCCTTCGGCGCACGCCTGCCACTCGTCGATCTCGCGCTCGTCGAGGTCGATCTTCTGCACCAGCGCGCGGTAGGTCTCGGGGAGGCGTTCGCGCAGGTCACGCAGCGTGCGGGCGGCCCGCTCGAGGTTGTATTTCGCCATGACGTTCGTGAACAGGTTGTTGTTGACGACCGTCGTGTATTCGTCGGGGCCGGTCACGCCGTGGATGTGGAAGGTGCGATCGCCGTTTGTGCGCCAGAAGCCGAGATCGGCCCACATGCGCGCCGTTTCGGCGAGAACTTCGGCGCCTTGGAGATCGAGGAAGCTCGTGTCGCCCGTGATGTCGTTGTAGGTGGAGAATGCCCACGCGATGTCGGCATCGATGTGGTACTGCGCGGTTCCTGCCGCGTAGTACGCGCTCGCCTCGTCGCCGTTGATGGTGCGCCACGGGAAGAGGGCGCCGCGTTGGTTGAGCTCGCGTGCCCTCTCGCGCGCGGCGTCGAGCAGGTTGACGCGGAAGCGCAGGGCGTTGCGCGCCCATTCGGGCGAGGTGAATGTGAGGAACGGGACCACGTAGATGTCGGTGTCCCAGAAGTAGTGGCCTTCGTAGCCGGAGCCGGTCATGCCTTTTGCGGGAACACCGGCCTGGTCGGCCCGGGCGGCGGCCTGCGCGAGCTGGTAGATGCACCAGCGGCTTGCCTGCTGTACGGCGCTTTGGCCTTCGATGCGCACGTCGGAGCGCTGCCAGAAGCCTTCGAGGAACTCGCGCTGCGCCTCGTGGTAGTGCTCGAAGGCGTGCTTGTGCACGCGGTCGAGCGTGCGGCGGCAGCGGTCCTGAAGCTCCCGTACGGGCACGCCCGCCGCGTAGTGGTACGCCACGGCCTTCTTGACGAGGAACTTTTCGCCTTCGGGCAGTTCGCCGCGCATGATGAAGCGGCCCATGTCGTCGTCGATTTTGACGAGGCTCTGGAAGTTGATCTCGGTTTCCACTTCGTGGTCGGCGGCAACGCCAATACCGATTCCGGAGTGAGCGGTGCGGTAGCCCATGAGCACGCGGTCGCCGGAGGCGTGGTTGTCCTCTGGCACGAGTACGCGCGTATCAAACGACGTGGTTTGCCGCGGATCGTGCTTGTTTTCACCAGCGAGCGGAGCTGTGGCGGGCGCGGCATCGAGGTCGAGATCCTGGCGGTTGATGATCTGCGAGGAGATCGCGATGGGGGCGCTGCCCTTGACCATCTCGACCTCGAGGGACATGAGCGCGAGGTGGCGGTCGGTGAAGCTCACCATGCGGCTTGAGCGCACGCGCACGTGGGCGCCGCTCGGTGTGCGCCACAGGAGGTCGCGGTGCAGCACGCCTTCGCGAAAATCGATCCAGCGCTTGTATTCGAGGAGGTCGCTCGTGGAAACGTTGAGCGGTTCGTCATCCACGTACAGCTTGATGACGGTCGAGTCGGGCGCGTTGACGATGGTCTGGCCGGTTTTCGCAAAGCCGAACGCGTTTTCGGCGTGCTTGATGGGCCAGGTTTCGTGGAAGCCGTTGAGGAACGTGCCGTGGCTTGCCACGTCGCGGCCCTCTTCGGGCGTGCCGCGCATCCCGAGGTAGCCGTTCGCGGTCGCGAAAATCGTTTCGAGGAAGCCGAGATCGGCGCCGGGGCGCGCTTCCACGAGCTGCCACTCGTTGACGGGAAGGTGGACCCTGTCCATGGGGGCGGCGGAAACTTTGTGGAGGCTCATGCCAGCTCCTTGAGGTCGTCGACGACGATGGTGGCGCCGGCCTCGGCAAGTGCCTCGTGGCCCACGCCGCGGTTAACGCCGATCACAGCGCCGAAGTTGCCGGCGGCGCCGGCCTGCACGCCGCTCGTGGCGTCTTCGAGCACCACGGCTTTCTCGGCGGGCACGCCCACGAGTGTCGCGCCGTGGAGGTACGTGTCGGGCGCGGGCTTGCCGGGGATGGAGTGTTCGGCGGCGACGTTGCCGTCCACGATCACCTCGAAACGCTCGAGGAGGCCCGCGGCTTTCAGCACGGTGCGGGCATTCTTCGAGCTTGAGACGATCGCGACTTTCGCGGTTGCCGGCAGCGAGTCGAGGAAGGCGAGCGTGCCGGGGTAGGGCTCCACGCCTTCCTGTTCGAGGATGTCGAGCACGAGCGCGTTCTTGCGGTTGCCGAGCCCGCACACGGTCATCGCGGCGGGGGCATCCTCGGGCGTGCCCTCGGGAAGCTCGATACCGCGCGAGGTGAGGAAGCTCCTCACGCCGTCGTAGCGGGGTTTGCCGTCCACGTACGTGAAGTAGTCCATGTCGGTGTATTTGGCCTGGCCCTCGTAATCCACGAGCACCTGGTTGAACATGCGGGACCATGCGCGCATGTGCACCTCGGCGGTGGGGGTCACGACCCCGTCGAGGTCGAAGAGGTAGGCGTCAAAGTCGGCCGCGTTGAAGGAGGCGGCGGGCGGAAGATTCTGGGGAGCGTTTGTCGCGTTCTCAGTCACGGCACCACGATAGGGGCACGGCCTGGATGGCGCTGCACAGTGCCCCCTTCTCGCTAGTCTTTTTGACTTTTCTCTCGACTCAGCCTTCGCTCAGCACGTCTTCGGCGCCGATCGAGGAGTCGGTGCGGGCAGAAAGGATCGCGCGGGCGGCGTTTGCGGCGGTGATCTCGGCGCTCGCGGTGGGCGCGTAGGCGGTGGGGGTTCGGGTGACGCTCGCGGGCCCGGGGGCCACGAGGATCGGCGGGTGCAGGAGCAGCGTGGTGTCAAGGCCCGAGCGCCGCACGAGTTCGAGGGCCCGGCGGGCACTCAGCAGGCCGGGGTTCGGGGTTCCGACGTGTGCCCACGCCTTCCTTGTTCTCACGATGAGGGAGAGTTCCCGGCGCGGTGCTTCGGCATCGCGCGTGCCATGAACGGTGTAGGCGAGGGCATCGAGGGGCGCCGCCGCGACGAGCCGCCTCACGCCCGCGCGCCGCATCGCGCGGATTGTTCGGGTGGTGAGGGCTTCGGCCTCCTCGTTGTTCTCGATCACGAGCAGGAGGGCGCTCGTGCCGCCGAGCGTGAGGGCATACTCGCCAAGGTCGTGGGGGATGGCCTCGTAGCGAATCGCGCGCGAAAATCGTGTGAGGTTTTCCGGGTGGGCGCTCAGGGCCGTGACCTCGCCGCGTCCACGCAGGGCAAGGTAGGACTCGCTCACGAGGGCGTCGCCGAGTGCACTTGCGGCGTCGACGATCGTGAGAACTTCGCGGTGCTCGGGTGTGCTCATGGCAGAATCTTTCTGCGCGGCCGTGCCGCGCGGGCGGGAAGCGCGAGAATGCGACGCGAGGGCCGCTTCGTGGCGAGTCTATGAAAGAAGGAGCGGGTGTGGCGAAAAACGAGCCTCCTACCCCGCACCTCGGCCGCGGCAGCTCCGAAGCCGGCGCGGCGCTCAGGCCTCTCATTCTTCCCGTGTATGTGCCTACGGCGCTGCAGTTCTCGGGCAACGCTGCGATCCTGCCGATCCTTCCGCTCATCGCGATTCGCATGGGCTTTTCCATCTCGGGCGCTGCGGCCCTCGGCCTCATCGCGGGCATCCTTTCGGTCGTGGGCACCGTTCCCGCAGGCAAGCTCATGGCGCGCGTGGGGGAGCGCCGTGCGATCCTCGCGACGGGGGCCTTGCTCATCGTGCTCAACCTCGGTCTCGGCGCCGTTGTGGGGGATGCGCTTGCGGGCACGCCTTCCGCGTGGCACAGATGGGTGCTGATTGGCGCGCTCGTGGTGCAGGGCGTGTGCATGATCGTGTGGAACCTCGGCCGCCAGGCCTACCTTGGCACCCACCTTCCGCCGCGCGTGCGCGCTCGGGGCATGACCTCGTTCGGCGGCGCGGTGCGCATCGGTGAGATTCTCGGCCCGCTTCTCTCCTCGGCGGTGTTGTGGGTGGGGCACGCCCCGTGGGTGTTCTACCTCTATGCCGTTCTCGTGGCGGTCGCGGTGTGGTGCGTGTGGGCGCGCATGCTCGAGGGCGATGCATCGCCGGGAGGGAAAGTTTCCGACGCTCGCCCGGCAATCGTCGGACCTGAAGGCGGTGAGGCGAAGCCCGCCGCCGTGGAAAAACCTCGCGAACCCGAGACCGTGACCGGAGCCCTCGGGCGCCAACTGACGTTTCGAGACATGCTGCGGGTGGCGCTCGGCGTGCTGCCACTGGCCGCGGCGCGCACGAATCGGCCGATCGTGGTGCCGCTCATGGCGGTGGCGATGGGACTCACGGAAAGGGACGTCACGCTCATTTTCGGCATTGCCGCCGCAATCGAGATTCTGCTGTTTTACCCGGCGGGCGTGATCATGGATCGGTGGGGGAGGGTCGCGGCGATCGTGCCGTGCATGAGCATCCTTGGGCTTGGCTTTGCGCTCGCGGCGCCGTTTGCACTCGGTGAAGCGGGGCTTTCCGCTGGCGGCCGCGGTTTTGCGGTGCTGCTTTTCGCCCAGATCGTTGCGGGGATTGGTAATGGGCTTGGATCGGGAATCATGATGACTCTCGGGATTGATCTTTCCAATAGCGCGACGCGCACGCGCGACCTTGCCCGCTGGAACACGCTCATGGGGGCGGGGCGGCTTTCGGCGCCGCTTCTCGTGTCGATTGTGACGCTCGCGTTGCCCGTGGGGTGGGCGGCTTTGCTCACGTCGGGGCTCTTGTGGGGTGGCGCCGCATGGCTATATCGCGTGCTTCCCGAGTACGCGCCCGTGAAGTTACCGTGATGCGCGCCAAGCGGCCCACTCGCCCGCGCGCACTCCCGCGCCTCGCATGGTTATTCTTATAGCTACCACGCAATCGGAGACACGGGAGAGGGGAGGCGCGCATGGCGACTCATCGCGGCTCAGCGAATGCCAACGAGCCTCGTCCCGATTCCGGTAACAACGCAGTTGAGAATAAGCCGAAGGGGAAGCGCCGCGCGCCTGCCCCGAAGGTGAATGAAGAGAAACCGGCTGCCGGGGGCGATTCGCCCAAGCCGAACCGCGAAGGTAAGTGTGCCGCGGCCCCTGCCGGGACCGTCGGTGAGACCAGCTCGGAGCCCGCGAATCAGAGCGCGAAGGGCACAAGCGAGGCCCCACGCAAGTCCCGCTCTCGCTGGAAAATCCTCGGCCGCGTGCTCGAAGTTGCCGTGGTTACGGCCGCCGTGGGAATCCTCATTTCCACCTTCTTCCTCTCCGTGCTGCAAATCCGCGGCACGTCAATGGAGCCCACGTTCCGCGATGGCGACCTCGCTGTAGCGACCCACTCGAAGAGCCTCGAAACCGGCGATATCGTGGCCTTTTACTACAACAACAAGGTTCTGCTCAAACGCGTGGTGGGCTTCCCGGGGGACTGGATCGACTTCGCTGAGGATGGCCGCGTGATCGTCAACGGCGAGAAGCTCGACGAGAGCTACGTGCTCGACCCCGGCGAGGGCGGCAACGTGGATATCAATTTCCCCTACCAGGTTCCCGAAGGTCGCTACTTCGTGCTTGGCGATCACCGCAGCACGTCGATCGATTCACGCTCAGAGCACCTCGGCACCGTTGCCGAAGATCAAGTCCTGGGAACCGTGAAAGCCGTCGTGTGGCCGCTGACTCATGTGACGTGGGTCGACTAAAACGGTCGTCATTCGGGCAGTTGCATAACAATTCGATAAATATTTGCCCAACAGTTAGCCTCGCGGTAACTCTGGGTATAACCTCGAAATGCTCTGCCGCGAGTGGCCGTGCGTAATAGCCCCCGCCCCGGTGAGCGTGACCTTTCGATATCCCCGCGCGCACGAGTCGTGTGCGCCTACGACAGATAGGAAAAGAACCACATGTTTACGCATGCTCACCGCAACGTGGCGAAGGGAGGCCTGCTCACCGTTCTCGTCGCACTCTTCGCGGCGCTCGCTGTGCTCGTCTCGCCGCTCGCCCACGCTGCTCCCGTCGGTGATGCGAAGAATCCCGCCATCACCATTACCTCGGATGAGGGCGATCACACCTACGGCGCCTACCAGATCTTCAAGGGCAATGCGAACGGCGAACAGCTCGCCAGCATTGAGTGGGGCACCGGCGTTGACTCCGCCCTGTTGCGCAAAGAACTCGCTGAAAAGTTCACCGAGGTGACCGGCGACGAGAACGCTGCCCAGCTGGCCGCGAAGCTCTCGAAACTCGACGCCGTGAAGCTCTCGAAGATTGTGGCCAAGCACGTCAAGGGCTCCCCGGTGACCTTCACCAAGACTGGTGAAAAGGCTCCCTTCACCTACACCGCAGACACGGTGGAACAGGGCTACTACGTGATCGTTGACACCAACACCAAGGAAGCCTCGGCCGTCACCTCGCCGATCCTCAAGGTTGTGGGCACGGTTACCGTCAAGTCCAAGTCGTCGGTTCCCACCCACGACAAGCAGGTCAAGGAAAACTCCACGGGCGAGCTCGGTGAGACCGCTGACTACACCATCGGCGACGACGTGCCCTTCGTGCTGCACGGCACCCTGCCCTCCAACTACGCCGGCTTCGACAGCTACAAGTACGGCTTCCGCGACACCCTCTCCAAGGCTTTCAACGACCCGCAGAATGTCAAGGTCTACGTGGACGACAAGGAAATCACCGAGGGCTTCACGGTTTCCAAAGCAGAGAAGGCTTCGGACACCGAGGGCCACTACGTGGGCGGCAAGACCTTCTCCGTTGAGTTCGAAGATCTGAAGAAGGCTGCCCCGAAGGCCAACAAGGATTCCAAGATCCGCGTGGAGTACACCGCGAAGCTCAACTCAAACGCCGCGATCGATGACAAGGGCAACGGCAACAAGTCGCAGGTGTACTACCAGAAGAGCACCGCTGAGGGCTCTGGCAAGGAAACGCCTGGCGAGACCCCGTGGGACAACACCTGGGTGTTCACCTACACCATTGAGAACACCAAGACTGACGCCTCCACCGGCGATCGTCTTGCTGGCGCAGAGTTCAAACTCTACCGCGAGGTTCAGAACGACCAGGGCAAAACCGTCAAGGAATACGCCAAGCTCGACAAGAACAACAAGGTCGATTCGTGGGTGACTGACGCGAAGCAGGTCACCGCGGTGAAGACGGTTGCGGGAAAGACCTTCAAGTTCCAGGGCCTCGATGCTGGCACGTACTACCTCGAGGAGACGAAGGCTCCCGAAGGGTACGTCGCGCTGCAGAAGCCGGTGAACTTCACCATCGAAGCGAAGCACGAAGAGACTAAAGAGGGCCTCGGTAAACTGACGAGCCTTACCGCCAAGCATGGTTTCAAGGCAACGCAGGCAACGATCGACGGTAAGGCCACGTCTCGCGACCTCGCCGCTGCGACTGTCTACCAGAACATCACTAACACCTCCACCTCGGACCTCCCGTCCACCGGTGGCATGGGTACGGTGCTGTTCACCGCAGGCGGCCTCGCAGTGATGCTGCTTGCCGGCTTCGGCATCGTTGCACGCAACCGCAAGCGCGCTGAGGCCTGAGAGTCTCATTGCGCATGAGTGAGAATGTCGCTCAGGATTCCCGCCCGGCACCTGCCGGGCGGGAATCCCGCGCACCCAAGAAGCGAAAGCGCTGGCCTGATCTTCTTCTCGCAGGCGTTTTCCTTCTTGGGCTCGGCATTCTGCTCTACCCACCCATCAGCGATTACTGGAACTCCCTCAATCAGGGCCGCGCGATCGCGCGCTACGACGACACCGTGGCACACATGAGCGCGGACGACTTCACGCAAATCTGGCGTGACGTTGACACCTACAACGAGAACCTCCGCAACTCCACCGCGGGATTCCACTTGAGCGACGACCAGCTTGCCGAATACAACTCGCTGCTCAACCCTGCGGGAACGGGAATGATGGGCCACATCGAAATCCCCAAAATCGGTGTTGACCTGCCGGTCTACCACACCGTGGAAGATCCGGTGCTCCAAGCCGGCGTGGGTCACATCCCCGGGTCTTCGCTTCCCGGCGGAGGCGAAGGAACCCACGTGGCGCTCTCCGGGCATCGCGGCCTTCCCACCTCCACGCTTTTCACCAACCTCGACAAAATGAGCGAAGGCGACGTGTTCGTGCTCCACGCGCTCGACCGCAACCTCGCCTACCAAGTTGACCAAATCCGCGTCGTGGAACCGCACGAAGTTCAGGACCTCGAGATCGTCGACGGGCAAGATTACGTCACCCTCATCACGTGCACGCCGTACGCGATCAACACGCATCGCCTCCTCGTGCGCGGCCACCGAGTGGACTACGTCGAATCCCAATACCTTCCCGCGGACGCCGTGCGTATGGACCCCGTGCTCGTCTCCATGTTCGTGTCCGTCCCCATCCTCATCTGCCTGGGCGCGCTCTACGTGATGCACTCACGCCGCAAGCGCACCCGCGCCACGACCTCACACGAGGGGAAAGCCTCATGACCATCCTCCAGCGCGCCACACACGGCGCCGCCTCACGCTTCGCGCGCCTCAGCGCCCTTGGGCTCCTCGCCCTTGCGCTCGTGCTCGCCCTTGCACCCCTCACCGCGCCCGCCCATGCCGACGGTGGCAACGCCGCCATCGACCTCGGCCAGGTAGACGAGACGCGCGACTCCTCCCTCACCGTCGAGCTCCACCGCGCGAATGGAGAAGCGATTGAGGGCGTGCAAGCGTCGGCCTACCGCATCGCCCAAGCGAAACGCGGCCTCCCCGCCGTGCCCGGCTACGCCACGCTGCTCGAGCGCACCGCCTGGGCAGACACCGTCGGAACCGGAGACCTCACCCAAGGGACTTGGGCCACCCTCGCCCGCACCCTCGCGGACTACGTGACTACCTCCGGCAAGTCCGCCGACGCTGCCGGCGCAACCGATCAAGCTGGAACGTTCCGCGCTGAACACCTCACGCCCGGCGTGTACCTCGTGGTGCTCAACGACCGCGTTCGCGAAACGGCGCGCGGCACCGAAACCCTCACCTTCACCCCCGCGATCGTGTCGATCCCCGCACGCAATACCGAAGGCCAGATCACCTACGACGTCGTGGTGAAGCCCAAGTTCAACGCGACCACGAAGCCCCGCCCACGCGACTACCGCGTGGTCAAGCACTGGAGCGACCGAGGCGCCGAACAGCAGCGCCCCGCGAGCATCACCGTGGACCTCTTCAAAAACGGCGTGCGAGCCGAAACCGTGACGCTCAGCTCCGCGAACAACTGGAGCTACGCGTGGAGCGATGAAAGCGGCGCCGAATGGACCGCCGTGGAACAACTCGACGGCCTCGCCTACACCGTGACCAACACCCGCGAAGGCGCGACGTTCATCATCATGAACACGCTCACGCCCGGTGAAACGCCCACGCCTACCCCGGAGCCGACGCCCTCCACGACGCCGGAACCGACACCAACCCCACCCCCACCCCCACGCCGAAAAAGACGCCGCTGCCCCGCACCGGTTTTAACGCCAACAGCTACTGGCTGAGCGCCGCACTTCTTGGCGCTCTCGGCATCACCATGCTCGCCCTGAGCGCACCGCGCCCTCAGCGAGCACGCACCGCACGGAAGGGAGCGCACAATGACTAACGCGCGACACCAAGCAGAGCAGCGCAGCACCTGGCGCTCCATCACCGCCTTCCTTGCGGCATGTACCCTCATGCTCACCATGCTCGGGCTCACGCAGCCGTCCTTCTCCGTGGACGGAGCAAACGCTGACGCCGTTGGCGTGGGGGAGTGCACCGCCGGAAGCGGCGCCGTGATGCACAACCTCACTGACGGCGACATTTCTATCGAGGTCATCGATCAGCGCGCCGGCGCTGACAACGAAGAGACCATCAAAAAGGACGCGATCGTCGAGAAAGTCTCGCAGCGTTGGAGCGGCGAGGGCTACGGGCAGCGGTTCGGTATCTCGAACACGACCGCGAACGACGACCGCACCTTCCGCATCTACTTTGAGTTCGCGAATGCGAAGCAGGGCGAAACTGAGCTCCCATATCTCGTTGCGGGCGACTCCAAGACCAAGCTCAAGGTTGGCGAAACCTACTACCAGCAGCGTGAAGCGCAAAAGAATAAGTACACGCTGAAGAAAGCCGATGGCGACGGGCTCGTGTACTACATCGAGGTGCCCGCTGCCGAAGTTGGCGAAACGTTCGCGCTCGATGTGCAGGCCGTGTACCCGCCTAAATCTGCGGGCGGCACCGTCACATCGTGGGTGGAAGAACTGACTTCTGAGCAGCTCAAAGCGCGCGGTGCGAAGGCAAGCGCTCCCGAGTGCGGCGTCCACTCCGCGAAGTGGGGCGTGGATCGAACCGAGTACAACGCGAAGAAGGTGCTGCTCGATTCCACGCAAGCCGCGAACGGCACCACGAAGGAAACGTGGGGTGACACCACCGATCCCAGTTTGGCGTACGACGCGAAGAGCGGCCGATACTACATCCACAACCTTCGCTACCTCATCCACAACGAACGTGATGACGCTACTCTCGCCGGGAATGTTGACGAGAAGGGCGCCTGGAAGAGCGATCGTGGCGAAGATCCTGCCGTGGAGATGGTGTACAAGGACACCTTCACCGTTCCCGAAGGCTTTGAGATCAACCCTGACATCGTGAATAAGCTGGGTTCCAAACTCAGTGGTGGCCAGAAGTCGAATGGCACAGGATTCGAATGGTTTACTACGTCGATATATCCCGGCCAGAGCGATGGGAATGCGCATTTCAACACCCTGGTCGCCGGCGGTACGCCCGTGCTCACGGTGTATAACCCCGGCGATTACATAGAAAACAGTAAATTCAGGTACGAATTCTCGAAAGATTTCCGGACCATCACCATCACGATGCCGTACGCGCCGACCAAACCCACTACGAGGGTCGACGGACCCGCATTTCGGGTGAAGTTTGCGGACAACGTGCTCGTGAAGAGTGGGGATAAGGCTCCGGATCGCTCGTTCAAGGCAGACATCGCCAATCACCTGGACGTGACGACGAAATACCGCCACAGTGCGGAGAGGGCGACCAAGGCTGATGCGCCGGCCACGATCCGTGCAAAAGGTGTCGAGCCCAAAGTCTCAAAGTCGCACGACAGCAACAAGCAGTACTTCCGCGGTGACCCCATCGACTTCACTATCACTGCTGAAAACCAGGGCACTCAGCCCTGGAAGATTAACGAGGGTCGTGAGGACGAGGGCAAGATCGTCGACGCACTTCCTAAGGCGTTCCACGTCACCCCGGCACAGATGCTCGCGATGTTTGCCGCCGACGGTGGCGATGCCCTCACCATCGACATCAAGAACGTAGAAGTGTGCACGGCCACCGTCGCAGGCAGAACTGGCACGTCGGGGGGGAGCGTCACCCCGTCGGCGCAGACGTCGGAAGACTGCGTCGCTTCCCAGAACCATAACTTTACGGTGAAGAAGAAAGCCGACGGCACACTCGCCGTCAAGCGCGACGGCGCCGCTGCCACCACGGTGAAAGCGACGGAAGCGGCGTTCGCGAAGGCGCTCGGGACATGGATCGTCACGCCAAAAACCACCTACACCCTCACCTGGGCCCTGCCGAACGGCACGATCAACGGTGGCGAAAAAATCCAGCGCGTGGTGAAGGCCACCGTCAAGGATCACTTCATGGCGGGCGATCTCACCTCTGAGGATGCGACGAACACTGTGCACCTCGGCAAGGATGTGCCGGACGCCGCGAAGATTGAGAACGCGATCGAGCTCTCCAAGCATGCGTTCGTGAACGGCGACAAGGTGACCACGAACGGCACCGAGATTCCGGTCGGTACCGTGGTCGACTACTCCCTGACGCTCGAACGAAAGGGCGGCCAGGCGACGTACGATTCTGTGCCCCTCATCGACGATCTCACCGGCGCCCAGGTGCTCCTTGCCGAGGTCGGCTTGAACGAAGCGCTTGCGAATCGTGGCCTGCCCACGATGGACGTGGCGGGCACCCAGTACTACGTGCTGAACCAGCCCGGCACGTATGAAGGTGTGCGGTTCCGCGCCGAGGAGAAAGCCGGCGGACGCACGACGGAGAAGATCTTCGTGGCCGACCGTGTCGAGATCACGGACCTTGGCGACAAGGGAATCCAGACCAACACCTACTGGTACATCGCCTCGCAGGACTTCCAGAACCCGTCGGTAATTTCCGTGCGCTACAAGGCGGTCACCGATCCGAAAGTCGCGGGCTACAAGAACGCAGGGGCGAAACGCGACGACGTGATCAACGTTGGACGTGGGGGGCACCGCGAGTTCCAGGCCAGCGATTCGAAGACGTTCAATATCTCGAAGCTCGGCTCTGACAAGCGCATCGTGACGGACAAGAGGAACGTCAACAACCTGAGCGACGACGCCACAGTGCAGCAGAGCAAGATCTCCGACGGCGAGACCGTCACCTACCGGGTGAGCCTCTCGCAGTTCGGCGAGCAGCCGTATACCGTCACCGGCAAGGACATCTACGACGCCTTGCCGAAGAGTCTCAAGGGCAGCCCCTGGTCAAAGGCGAACGTGAACATTGAGTTCCCTGAACAGAACACTGTGAAGGTGGAGCAGGGCAGCCTCAAGAGCTGGAGCATCACGAACACGAACCCCGTTGATCAGAAGGCTGATGACACGCAGCAGTACATCGTGTGGGGCGAGGACCTGAAGCTCAGCGTCACCGGCAATGTGTACTGGTACGTGACGCTTACCTTCCCTGCAGGCGATCAGTGGCAGGAGTATGTGGGGGCGTACAGCTCCGAGACGTTGTACAACACCTGGTACGTGAAGGACGCGAAGTCGCAGGTTTCGCACTACCTCGAGGGTGGGCTTCAGGCCACGTTGCAAAAGGGCGTCTCGTCCACCGGTTCCTATGGCACGGCAAAACCCTTTACCTCGATCTGCAAGGTTTCGCCCAGCGGCGTAACCTCCTGTTCCGGCAGATCCAATCCGCAAGACAAGGTGCTGCAGGTAGACGGAAGCGAGGACGGCCGCACGATCTACGGGGAGCAGGGCGGGTTCGTCATGTACTACGCCGTTCTCCACAACGATGGTTCCTCGCGCATCTACCTCAACGACATCGAAGACGTGCTGCCCGAGGGCTTCACCTTCGGCGGATCTGATGCGGCACACGCGTACGTGAGTGGGCAGCGCCACAACCTCGTGTTCCCCACGGAACAGGATCGAAAGAATTCCTGGAACTGGGTGGCTGACGCCTCCAAGGTGCCGGTTTCCCTTTCCGGTACCTCGTCGAAACCCAAGATCGGCACCGTTCACGCGAGCACGGACCCGAGCAACCCGCGTAAGGTGACGTTCCAGATTGACAACTCTGGTGAGGGCTCCAACCTCTCCTATGACAAGGCCAAGCAGAAGTACTACCTCAACGCTGGCGAAACCCTCGCGTTCCGGTACTTCGCGCTTGTGGACGACAAGAGCAAGCTCACGAATGTCGCCACCAACTGGGTGGGCATGCCGCACGACGGCGGCATGGCGAACCCCATGAGCGTCAATCCTGATGTCACGATCACCAGCAACGCCTTCGAGAAGAACCCGCTGAACGACGGTACTCGCGACGTGGTCGACGGTGCAGGCGCCGCCAAGCTCGGCATGAGCGGCAAAGATGGCGAGCAGTGGCTCGTGTCCACAGTCGACGTGCAGCGTAAGCTCTTCGTCCCGGGCGTGAGCAAGGACGTCACCGCGAAATCAGCGCTCGGCAAGCGCGTGGAGGGCCCTGAGTACGCGGGCTATGAAGACACGCTGGAGTGGACGGTCACCGGCCATAACGATTCGGCGGTGCCGATTTCCGACTACATCATCTCCGACGTGCTCGACGAGCACTATGAATTCACCGGCCCCGTGAAGTTCCATACCGAGAATGCCTCCGGCACAAAGAGCACTGGTAATTATGACACCACGCTCTTCACCTTCGGGAAATGGAGCACCGACAGCAACGGCAAGAAATCGGTGGAGATCACCTATACGGCACCGTACTTCAACGAGGTCACGACTACGTTGACCGTCGATGGACAGGCGCAGGTCCTGAAGTACCCCATCAACTACCTGCACCCGCAGATCTATGTTTCGCTCAGCTCGGTGCCGGAGGGCGGTGGCGTGCGCCTCGACGTCCGCGCACCCATCGACAGCGAAGGCGTGCGCCCTCCGGGTGGCGGCAATGCGTTCTCCGGGATGCCGCTTGAGCCCGGTGGTAAGGCCGTGCTTGTCGTGAACGGCAAGCGGAAGGCGAGCGCCAAGCAGGATTATCGCGTCGCGTTCAACACCGGCTATCTGACGCCTCTGTCGAAGGGCTGGGATCCGCGGGCCGTGGAGCACGGCTCCGTGACGAAGCAGACGGTCAAGGCCGCCGAAAACTACCTTGACTACAACAACTTCGGCCGCCCGAAGCCCTTGCCCAAGGTCTACCAGGATCAGCCATCGGTACAGTCCGTAGCCCAGATTCCGATCGCGGATGACCTGTTCACCACGTCGATTGAGCGGGTCGTCGAGGTCGCGGATGCTGACAACGATGCGACGTCGGTAAGCGACCCGAACTTCATCACGCTCCCCTCGAAGGACTCGGTGTTCCGTTACGAGATGAACGTGACGAATAAGAAGAGCGACTCCATCAACAAGATGGTGCTCATCAACAACCTTCCGCAGGAGGGCGACGACTACACGTTTGCGACGGCGCCCCAGCGCTTGAGTGAATTCAAGACTGCCTTTGGGGACCAGCTGAATCTCAAGGTGGAACTCGTTGACAAGGACGGCAAAGTCCTGCGTGCGATTGACCCGTCGAAGTACAGCATCGATTTTTCTGATAAGACGGATTTCAACGACGACGACTGGGCCGGGAACACCGCTTCGGGTAGATGGCTCGCTCAACCAGATGCCATGGACAAGATGCGTTCCATGCGCATCAGCCTTGCTGATAACGCGGGCGTGATCCCCGGCAATGGCACCCTACGGGTGAGCTTCGACTCGAAGATTCCGGACGACGCCGACGCCAAGCCCGGCGAGATCGCCTGGAACACCTTCGGCTACCGCTACCTGGCACCGGGATCCAGCACCCTCACGCTGTCGTCCATCCCGCTCAAGGTAGGCGTGCGCATCCCGCCGGCACCCACGCTGGCTAAGGCCCTCGTGGATGAGAAGGGGCAGCCTCGTCAGGCTGCGGCAGACTCGACCTACCAGTTCCTCGTTTATTCCGGGGAGGCGCTGACGCCGGCGCAGCTCGAAAGTCAGAGCCTCGAGAAGGCGCTTGAGAAGCGCCAGGTGGCCCTCGTCGAGCGGACCGTCGCGAAGGGTGAAACCACCTCCAAGGCGTTGCCTCTCTCGCCGCAAACGACCTACCAGTACGACGCTCAGGCGAAGGCTTGGAACCCCACGAACACTAAGTGGCAGTGGGGAGAGGGGGCGCAGTACACCCTCGTCGAGATTGCTGCGAGCGACGGCTCCGAACTTGCGCGCATTGAACAGGCTGTGCCCGAGAGTGAGTCGCGCGTGACCGGCAACCACACGACGTTCACCTACCGCAAAGCCGAAAATCCGGAGTTCACCGCGGTAAACCGTAACGGCCAGTGGGCCGCGTCAATCCGCAAGCTCGATGGCGGCAACTGCACCACGGACACGGAATGCGCCCCGCTCGAAGGCGCGACCTTCGGTCTTCTCACGCCGAACAAAGCCGAGAGCGACAAGGTCAAAGCCACGCTTCCCGAATCGTTCAAAAACCAGATCATCAAGGACGGCGAGACGCGCTACTACCCCCTGAAGGTCGTGACGACCGACAACGACGGCAACGCCGACCTCACGGGGCTCAAAGAGGACTCGTACTGGGTGATGGAGGTTTCCGCACCCGCGGGCTACACCAAGAGCGACGATTTCCGGAAGATCAGCAAACCCGAAGCGGGAGCTGATGCCCCCGTCGTGACGGTCAAGAACTTCCCGAACTACGAGCTGCCCGATTCCGGCGGCGACGGCTTCCGCCCCGGCTACGCCCTCGCGGGGCTGTTGATCGCCGGTGCGATTGGCGGTCTGTACTGGAGGAGGCGTTCGGTACGCTAAACAGGTGACCTCGAGACCCCGCATCAGAGCGAAGGTTCTGCTGCGCGTACTCCTCGCCGCAGGCGTGATCCTCGCGATCGCCCTCGTCGCCAGGAGCTACGTGCAGCAGAACCGGGACCTCGAGAGCGCCCGCAGCGACCTCGCCAAGCTCGATTCGCTCATCCCCACCGAGCGCACGAACGCTAACGTCGTTCCCGAAGGCGAAAGCACGCCGAGCCCCGTCGTCAACATCGACGGCCGAGACTACGTCGGAATCCTCGAGATCCCCGCCCTGGACGTGCGCCTCCCCATCGCCGCGAGCTGGCGCCCCGAAAGCCCCCGCCCCGGCGCCTACGCCGGCGTGCTCGAGCGCGGCACACTCGCCATCGGCGGGCCGAACACGGCCGGGCAACTGGGGCGGCTCACCGAAACGTCCGACGGCGACCGGTTCACCATCACCGACGTGACCGGCAGAGTGTTCACCTTCGAAGTCGCCACAATCGAAACCGTGAAAAGCGACGAAAAAGCGAAAATCCTCGAGAAGGTCGAACCGTGGGAAGTCTCCCTCTTCGCCGACACGTTCAGCGGGCAAGAAATTAGGGTGCTGCGCGGAATCGCCGTGCCCGTGTTCAATGACAACTAGGTGCGGGTTTACTTCCAGCGGAAGAACCGGTGGGCAAGCGGCAGCAAAATAGCCGACGCCACCAGCAAATACACGCAGCCAAGTCCCGCGTCGCCCCACGTGCCAAGATCAATAAGTGGCTTGCTGAGCGCTACACGCATCTGGAAAAACGGCGTGTACGGCGCGATGTTCTGCACCCACCGAGGGAGAAGCTCAATTGGCATCATCGCCCCACCCGCATAGCCGAGGGGAATAATGATGAGGTTCGCGAGCATCGACACCGCTGCGAGGGACGGCACGAAAACCGCGAGAAGCACGCCAAGGAAATAAAACGTGAGATAGCCGAGTGCAAGCGGCACGATTCCGAGCGGGGCCCACGGGGAAAGCTCCATGCCAATCCACGGCGTGACCGCAAGAGCAATAAGCAATACAGCTTGAATGAGTGCAAGGCACGCCCCCACGAGCGCTTGCGCGAGAAGAATCGCCCCCGTGGAGAGCGGAAAAGCGCGAAGCACCTGCACCATGCCATTTTCACGCCACTGCGCAATATGCAAAGCACCCGCAAAAATCCCCACGTACGCCACGCCAAAACCCAGCACGTTGACACAAATCGGCGACACAAAATCCATGCCGGGAAGTTCCGGCATCGTGCCAAAAGCGCGCACCAAAACCACCAGAAGCACGAGCGGAAAAACGAACGACATGATAATCGTTGACGTGTCGCGAAGGTCAGTCTTGAGCAACACCCGGCTCAGCGAACGCACCGTTTTCATCGCGAAATCTCCCTCCCCGTTACCGAGAAAAACACGTCCTCGAGAGTTCCCTGGCTCACCACTGCGCCCGCTGTCTCGATGCCGTTGTGGGTCAAGAGAGCAAAAGCCGAAGCTGCATCATCGGTGCGAACCAGGAGACCGTCGGCCCCCTTCTCGACCCCTGAAAACAGAGCCCGTACCTGCTGCTCCTGGTGCAGGGCGCCCGGCAAAAGCACCGTGGTGCCAAGATGCGCCTTCGTGATGAGGGAGCGCGGCGAATCCGTCACGAGCACGTGGCCCTGATCGAGAATCGACACCACATCGCACAAGCGCTCCGCCTCCTCGAGGTAGTGCGTCGTGTACAGCACCGTCATCGCGCCGAACTCCGTGTCCCGCAGCAGCTCCACGAGCGACTTGCGCGCAGCAGGATCGAGCCCCGCCGTGGGCTCATCCAGGAAAAGCACCTCCGGGCGATGCACGAGCGCCGAGGCGAGCGCGAGACGCTGCCGCTCACCACCCGAGAGTTTCGTGCAGCGCGTGTGCGCCGCAGCCGTAAGATTGAGCGCCTCGAGAACCTCCTCAACATATGCCGAAGGAACATCGAAAATGCTCGCCACAGCCCGCACGTGCTCCACAAGAGTCATCTTCGTGAAAAACGCCGGCGATTGATGTTGAATGCCGATCCGTCGAAGCAACTGCGGATTGCGTGGCCACGGATTTGAATCGAGAAGTCGAACCGTTCCCGAGGTAGCCCTGCGGAAACCCAGGAGCGTATCGAACAGCGTTGTTTTGCCCGCCCCATTCGAGCCGATAATCCCGTGGAAGGCGCCTTTCTCAACATCGAGGTTGAGATCCTTTAAAATACGTTTCTCGCCGATCGTGACGGTGAGTTCGCGTGCACAAACAGCGGTGGCCATCGCTCGGCCTTTCTCGCGTAGCAACGGGTGTGATCTAAGTCTAAAAGCCCTCGGCTGCGAAAAGAGGGACCTCTCGCCCCCACCCCTGGAGCGAAGTACGCGGAGAGCTCACACAGCCCAATAAGGGAGATACCGACGGCTCCGCGGCCCCGCGTCGGCGTCATGCACGCGGATCCGCCCCTTCTCCAGCGCGGCGTTGATGAGCCGTGTCGCCTGCGAGGCTTGAGAATCACGAAGACCGAAACGCTTGCGAATCGACGCGTTAGTCACCGGACGGCTTGCCAAAAATCCAAGGCAAGCATGTTGATAGACCGCCTGAATTTTTTCCTCGGTCGTCATCAAAGCGAAAGTACGATAGGCGCTCAACGTCACGGTCGTGTTGCCATTTGCGCGAATAAGAGCAGGCGGAAAATGTGCCGCCTCCAGGGATTCGACAATCTTGTCCCAGCCGCTTCCTCGCTGTTCAACGAAGTGCGCCAGACGTAAAGCCTCACCAAGTCGCACGTTTCGAGTCGTGGAAGCCGCATCGATAAACCGCTCAGGATTCACGAGTGGGGTTCCTGGATTCGTCACCTCGACCCGATCGCTAAATATCTCGACCGTCAGGTACTGACCTCGTTGCTCGAGATCCTGGTGCATGAGCGCATTAGCGAACACCTCGCGAAAGGCAACCGTCGGAAGCGGAGGGGTTTCCACCCGGCGACCGGTGGCATCGAGCGTCTCCCCACCCGGCCTAACGGTCTCGAAAAGAGTCATGATGGGGCCGAACGATGCGGCGTATCCTTCGTTGAATTCCCACTCGCGTTGCAGGTTCGTTCGCGAGGAACCCGCGAAGTGCATGACGCGTGGAGCCAAGCCGTTGAGGCGAGGGAAATCCTTGAGGGAGCGCGCATACATGAGGGCTGACCACGCAGGAATGCACCACCCCAACTCTGACGAGTGCGAGATCGCCTGCGCCGAGGCCAAAGTGTCAATGAGGGCGTTACCCGAGATGCGTGGTAACTCAGGGCGATTCATGAAGAAAGCCTCTGGATCAAGGAGTTCAATAATCTCCGCTTCGGTGAGCTCCTCCGCTACGTTGCTCGCCTCAAACTGGAACTGGTTGAGCTTGCGCCATAGCTCCCGTTCGTGATCGGGATACTGCATGAGGTTTTTGGTGTAGCTGCCAAGCCGGAAGAAACGTTGATGATCGTAGGCGTAGGGGGCTGAAATCGCAGCGGGGACCCGCATAAGCACGACACGGAACCCATCGACCTCGACAGTTTTGAAACTGATCTGGGGTGCGGGGTCAATAACTCGCTGCAACCAAGGGAGGAGATCTTCATTGCCCTTCCCCTTGGCCGTCTGCCATTGGAATGTGGTTCCCACAATTTCGTGTGAGTCGCTTACGCCCCACACCATGTAGGCGGCCGGCTCGTCATGGAGACGCGCAGAGTTCCCGAGTGCGCACGCATATTTCGCAATCTCAGGCCCCGATGTCGCAGAGTTCTCCTTGAACTCGAGCCAAGGAAGCTCAGCCGGTAGGGCAAGAAAACGTCGCAGACGGGCGATCGCCTTTTCCCTCGACGTTGCATTGAGTGGGGTCATGACATCAGTATGCTTGAGAAGCAAGAAACAGTCAATAAAACGTTTCCGCAGGTAGATCAGGATAAAGCGGAGATCTAGGGACGGATTTTGTCGGTTTTGCGGCTAACGAAGCAAGAAAACTTTGGGTGCAGCTCGGGTGGGTGATCTCGAGCGTGGCCCGCGCGGCCAGTGGGAAGCATTGCCAGGCGCTCGGGGCCCTGCCCGGAGCCGATTGGGTAGGGGCATGAGGCTGAGCGCTGTCGTTCTTGCTTCGCCGAGTGTGTAAAGGGGAGTAGGAAGCAAGAAACAGTCAAGAAAACGTTTCCGCAGGTAGATCAGGATAAAGCGGAGATCTAGGGACGGATTTTGTCGGTTTTGCGACTAACGAAGCAAGAAAACCCGTGGAGGGCGGGGCGCCGGCCGAGGTGCGCAGTTGAAGGCGACGGGAGAGCTAAGCGTGGGTGAAACCCCCACAACCTCTATGCAATTCGAGAAGGGAGTGGAGCGGGTGACGGGAATCGAACCCGCGTAATCAGTTTGGAAGACTGAGGCTCTACCATTGAGCTACACCCGCGAAAAGCGCTCGAAGCGCTTCAGGGATCCATCTTGCCACATACTGCGCCATGCCCCAAGGCGAGTGCGGGCCGGGGCGCGCATGTATCTCGTCACATCACGCGAGCGATGCCCGAGCGCCCTCAGGTGGAGGCGGGTAAACTTGGCGGGGTTGCCCCATCGGCCTTCGATGGTCTTACGGCCTCGACCGGGATGCAGCACCGGGATGTAGCTCAGCTTGGTAGAGCGTCCGCTTTGGGAGCGGAAGGTCGCAGGTTCAAATCCTGTCATCCCGACGTCGCAGGGGCCGCCTCACGGCGCCCCGGTTACCGACTTTGAAATACGAGAACTACTACGAGGAGACTTGCACGTGAAGACTGCAGTCGAGAAGCTGAGCGCCACCCGCGTGAAGCTCAACGTTGAGGTTCCTTTCGAGGAACTGAAGCCCGCGATCGATCAGGCCGCGAAGAAGATTGCCAAGGATGTGCAGCTTCCCGGCTTCCGCAAGGGCAAGGTTCCCACGTCGCTCATCGAGCAGCGTTTCGGTAAGCCCGCCATCATTCAGGAGGCCGTGAACGACGCGCTCCCGGGCTACTACCAGCAGGCTGCGGCCGAGGCCGAGCTGAAGCCGGCGGGCCGCCCCGAGGTTGAGGTCACGGAAGTTCCGGGCCTCGACGGCTCGGAAGAGGGCAACCTTGTGTTCGTGATCGAGCAGGATGTGCGCCCCGAGATCGAACTTCCCACCTTCGGTGACATTGAAGTCGAGATCGAAGAGCCGGCTGTTGACGATGACGCCGTGGACGTGCGCCTCACCGCGCTGCGTGAGCGCTTCGGCACCCTCAAGGGCGTGGACCGCCCCGCCGAGGATGGCGACTTCGTGTCGATCGACATGATCGCGAAGATCGATGACGAGCAGATCGACACCGTCGAAGGCGTGTCGTACAACATCGGCGAGGGCAACATGCTCGACGGCCTCGACGAGGCCCTCATTGGCCTCTCGGCTGGCGAGACCACGACCTTCACGTCGAAGCTTGCCGGTGGCGACCGCGCCGGCGAGGAAGCACAGATCACCGTGACCGCGCAGAGCGTGAAGGTGCGCGAGCTTCCCGAGGCTGACGATGAATTCGCCGAACTCGCTTCCGAATTCGACACCATCGACGAGCTCAAGGCCGATCTCAAGGCGCAGGCAGAGAAGGACGCCGAGGGCAACCGCGTGGCGCTCGCCCGTAACGCGCTCATCGAAAAGCTCCTCGAGGACATCGAGGTCGAGGTTCCCGAGCAGCTCGTGAAGGACGAGATCGAGGCGCACCTCGAGAACGAAGGCAAGAGCGCTGACGACCCGCACGGCGAGGAAATCAAGGACGACACGGTCAAGGCGATCCGTGCGCAGTTCCTCCTCGACGCGATCCTCGAAACGCGCGAGGTTGAGGTGGGCCAGGAAGACCTCATGGGCTTCATGTCCCAGATGGCCGCGCAGTACGGCATGGACCCGAACACGTTCCTCCAGGCTGTCGCCCAGGGCGGCCAGCTCGAACAGATCTTCGGCGAGGTGCAGCGTTCGAAGGCTCTCGACGACGTGCTCGCCGAGGTGACCGTCAAGTCGACCGAGGGCAAGGTTCTGGATCTGGGCCTTTCGAAGGGTGAGGAGTCCGACGCTTCCTCGGCCGAGAAGGACGCCAAGGACGAGGGCGAGAAGAAGCCCGCCAAGAAGGCTGCTGCCAAGAAACCCGCCGCGAAGAAGACGACCGAAAAGAAGTCCGCGGACAAGAAGACCGCTGAGAAGAAGCCGGCCGCCAAGAAGGCCACCACCAAGAAGGCCACCACGAAGAAGGCTGCCGAGAAGGCTGAGGATAAGGGCGAAGATAAGTAGTCTCGCACCATCCCTTAAGGGCGCGGCCCCTCTTCGCGAAAGCGGAGGCGGGGCCGCTACGCTTTTAACAGCGCGCGGCGCCGTGTGAAGGAGGAGTAGTCATGGCTTGGATCGATCACGCCCTGTGGTGGCACGTGTACCCGCTCGGTTTCACCGATGCCCCGATCCGCGAGGGCGATTCCCGCACCGGCCGAGGGTTTGACCACCTCACAAGCTGGCTCGACTACGTGCAGGAAATCGGCCTCAACGGCATCGCGCTTGGCCCGATCTTCGCCTCGAAAACCCACGGCTACGACACCCTCGACTACCTGAAGATCGACCCGCGCCTTGGCGACGACGCCGCTTTCGATCGCTTCCTTTCCGAGTGCAAAAAGCGGGGGATCCGCGTGCTCCTCGACGGCGTGTTTTCGCACGTCTCGACCGATTTCGCGCCGCTTCGCCGCGAGCTCGAAAATCCCGCGGCCGACGCGAGCGGCCGCGAATTCGACATCGACATGCACGCCGAGGGCGGCCCGGCACCGCGCGTGTGGGAAGGGCACGGGGAGCTTGCCCGCTTCCATCACGAAAGCGCCGCCGCGCACGAGCGGATCGCCCACGTGATGCGTTTCTGGCTCGAGCGGGGGATCGATGGCTGGCGTCTCGATGCCGCCTACTCGGTTCCTCCGAGTTTCTGGAGTGACATCATCCCCGCCCTTCGCCGTGACTTCCCCGAAGCGTTCTTCTTCGCGGAAATCATCCACGGCGACTATGCCGCATTCGTGAAAGATGCCGGAGTTGATTCCGCGACCGAGTACGAGCTGTGGAAGGCGATCTACTCGAGCATCGAGCAGAAGAATCTGTTCGAGCTCGAATGGACCCTTGGGCGCCACAACGGATTCCTCGAGCACTTCCTGCCGCTGACGTTCGTGGGCAACCACGATACGAGCCGCATCGCGAGCGTGCTCGGTGCCGACGGTGCGCTTACGGCCCACGCGATTCTCTACACGCTTGGTGGCACCCCAGCCCTCTACTACGGGGATGAACAGGCCTTCCGCGGCATTAAGGAAGAGCGCGTTGGGGGAGATGACGACGTGCGCCAGGCGTTCCCCGATTCCCCGAGTGACTTCTTCGGTGAAGGGCCCGCGATGCGTGAGGCGATCGCCGGCCTCATCGCTGTGCGCCGGGATGCGCCGTGGCTCGTGACCTCCCGAACCGAGGTCCTCGACATCGCAAACGAAAAAATGACGTATCGCGCCCACGAAAACGGGGGAGAGCGCTTCCTCGACGTGGAGATCACCCTCGAGAACAGCCCCCACGCAACCATTCGTGAGGCGGGCGGCGAGGTGCTGTGGTCCCAGCCGCAGCTGTAGCGAGGCAAACGTCGGAACTGCGCCCCTGGCGAACAGGGCCGCCAACCCCGCTCGCGCTCGCTAAGGTTGAGGGGTACGAAACCTCAAGATACAAGGAGTGCACCGTGACTCAGCACAGCGTGAACGCGGCCGGTGAAATGCCGCTTGGCCTCGACGACAACGTGTACCAGCGGCTCCTGCGCGAGCGCATCGTGTGGCTCGGTTCGGATGTTCGCGACGATAACGCGAACGCGATCTGCGCGAAGCTGCTCCTGCTCGCCGCGGAAGATCCGGAGAAGGACATCTTCCTCTACATCAACAGCCCCGGCGGTTCGATCACCGCGGGCATGGCCATCTACGACACGATGCAGTACATCAAACCGGATGTCGTGACGGTCGCGATGGGCATGGCAGCCTCGATGGGCCAGTTCCTGCTGAGCTCGGGTACGCCCGGAAAGCGCTTCGCGACGCCCCACACGCGCATCCTCATGCACCAGCCGCTCGGTGGCCTTGGTGGCACCGCCTCGGAGATCAAGATCCAGGCCGATCTGATCCTCTCGATGAAGCAGCAGATGGCCGAGATCACGGCCGAGCAGACCGGGAAGAGTGTCGAGCAGATCATTGCCGATGGCGACCGCGACCACTGGTTCACCGCCCCCGAAGCCCTCGAATACGGCTTCATCGACCGGATCGTCTCCGCAGCCGGCGACGTGACCGGCGACGGCGGCATGGACGAGAACTGACGCGGCGAAACCTCAAAGGAGTACACCCATGACTTTTGATCCCTCCATGAAGGTCGGCCACATGCCGAGCGCACGCTACGTGCTGCCCACCTACGAAGAGCGCACGGCCTACGGCTTCAAGCGCCAGGACCCGTACGCGAAGCTGTTCGAGGATCGCATCATCTTCCTCGGCGTTCAGGTGGACGACGCCTCCGCCGACGACGTGATGGCGCAGCTGCTCGTGCTCGAGTCGCAAGATCCCGACCGCGACATCACGCTCTACATCAACAGTCCCGGCGGGTCCTTCACGGCGCTCACCGCGATCTACGACACGATGCAGTACATCAAGCCCGATGTGACGACCGTGTGCCTCGGCCAGGCGGCTTCCGCTGCCGCGGTGTTGCTTGCGGCCGGCGCCCCCGGCAAGCGCCTTGCCCTCCCGAACGCCCGTATCCTCATCCACCAACCGGCCATGGGCGGCCAGGGCGGCGGCCAGGCTTCCGACATCGAGATCCAAGCCAATGAAATTCTCCGCATGCGCGAGTGGCTCGAGGATACCCTCGCCCACCACTCGGGCCGCGACCGCGGCGAGATCCACCGCGACATCGAGCGCGACAAGATCCTCACCGCACAGGGCGCCCTCGAGTACGGCCTCATCGACCAGGTTCTCGCCCGCCGCAGCGAGCAGGACCAGATCGGCCAGTAATCGCGCTACGCGCATGAAACGGCCGGGGAGGTGCGCCACAGCGACACACGCTCGTGGGTGTGCCTCCCCGTTTCGTTGCCTCGCGGCGGCTAGTGTGGCAAGCGCCCGAAAACTTCCCCGGGAAGGACTCCTCCTCCATGGCACAGATTGGTGATTCGAGCGAGATCTACAAGTGCTCGTTCTGCGGCAAGTCGCAAAAGCAGGTCGAGCGGCTGATCTCCGGCCCCCACGTGTACATCTGCGAAGAATGCATCGAGCTGTGCAACGAAATCATCGCGGAGGAAAACGAGGCCGCCGAGAAAAAGGAAGAGCAGGCGAAGGAGCTCGAGCTTCCAAAGCCCAACGAGATCTTCGATTTCCTCGAAACCCACATTGTGGGGCAGGAAACCGCGAAGCGGGCCCTTTCGGTTGCCGTGTACAACCATTACAAGCGCGTGCGAGCGAGCGAAACGAAAGATTCGGGCATTGGCACGGACATCGACGAGGTCGAGGTCGCGAAATCGAACGTGCTCGTCGTGGGCCCCACGGGCTGCGGAAAAACGTATCTCGCGCAGACCCTCGCGAAACTCCTCGACGTGCCGTTCGCGATGGCCGATGCGACCGCCCTCACCGAGGCCGGCTACGTGGGCGAGGACGTCGAGAACGTTCTCCTCAAGCTCCTTCAGGCCGCCGACTGGGACGTCAAGCGCGCCGAGCGCGGCATCATTTATATCGACGAGATCGACAAGATCGGCCGCAAGGCGGAGAACCCGTCGATCACCCGCGACGTCTCCGGTGAAGGCGTGCAGCAGGGCCTGCTCAAGATCCTCGAGGGCACTGTCTCGGCTGTGCCTCCGCAGGGCGGGCGCAAGCACCCGCAGCAGGATTACGTGCAGCTCGATACGACCAACGTGCTGTTCATCGTCGCGGGCGCGTTCGCGGGTATCGAGGACATCATCAGCAACCGCACCGGCAAACGCGGCATCGGCTTCGGAAGCCAACTGCACACCCCGCTCGACGAACAGGAAATCTACGCGAAGCTCCTTCCCGAGGATCTCCTCAAGTTTGGGCTCATTCCCGAATTCATCGGCCGCCTTCCCGTGCTGACCTCCGTCACGAACCTCGATCGCGAGGACCTCACGCGCATCCTCATCGAGCCGAAGAACGCGCTCGTGAAGCAATACCAAAAAATGTTCGCCCTCGACGAGGTCGAACTCGATTTCGAACCGCTCGCCCTCGAGGCCATTGCGGATCGCGCTCTCGAGCGTGGCACGGGTGCGCGCGGGCTCCGCGCAATCATGGAGGAAATCCTCCAGCCGGTCATGTTCGAGGTGCCCTCGCGCGAGGATGTCGTCAAGATCGTGATCACCGAGGCGGTCGTGACCGAAGGCCGCGAGCCGCTCATGCTCACGCGCGCTGAATCTGGTGAGGGGAGCGAGAAAAAGCGCCGACGCAGCGCCTAGTTCTCTCGCGGACACGCTTTACTCGTGCCGCCCGGCCTGCAAGGCTTAGCGCATGAACGATACCCCCGCGACGCCGAGCGCCGGCGCCCACGTCACCGACGAACACATCGCCCGCGCTCGCGAGGTCCTCGGCCAGCACCGCCAATCGATTGACAACATTGATGCGGCCCTCGTGCATCTGCTCGCTGAACGCTTCAAGTTCACGAAGGCCGTGGGGGCACTCAAGGCCGAGCACGGCCTTCCTGCCGGCGATCCGGATCGTGAAAAGCACCAGGTTGAGCGCCTCATGCGCCTCGCCGAAGAATCCGGGCTCGACCCGGTGTTCACGCACCGCTTCCTCAATTTTCTCGTGACCGAGGTGATCCGCCACCACGAGCAGATCGCGGCGGAAAAGTAGCACCGCGCTCTCCACACGGACCGGCAGAGCACCAGCGCACGCACAAGAAAGGGACCGCCCCGCGCCCAGCGCGCGAAGCGGCCCCACTCGTGCACACTGCGCGCTAAACAACCTCGCTCTGGCGGTACTCCGTCATCGCGTCAATGATCCAGCGCGCCACGAAATCGGCGAAACTCGCGCGCGGGTAGAGGCGCCACACATTCTGCTCCACGCGGTGCAAAAGGATCGGCACGTGCGCGAGCTGAGTCGCGATCGCGCGGCCCGCGGGGAACTCACGCGGGTGAAGATCCGCGTTGCAGCCCTTCTCGAGCAGGTCCTCGCTGGCGCGGCCCGAAAGCTCAAACACGGTGCGGTTCGCGGAAAGATCCACGGCGTGCCCAGGAAGTCCCTCGAGGCAGGCTTCGAAGTCGGCGACGGCGGCCTGCGTCGTATCGGAGGGATCGACGTACAGGAATTCGTCGGGCGAGAGCCACAGAACGTGGCTGGCGTCGGACCTTCCCGCGACCTCACCAACCCGCGCGGGAAGCGCAAAGCCGAGCACGCGTTCAAGCGCGTGTGCGCTCTCGCTTCCCGGCTTCGCGCGAAGCCCCACCTGAAGAGGCGAGTCGAGTTCCGTGAGTGCTACCGAGCGCATTCCGCACACGCGCGCCGCCTCCATCTCACCCGCGAGATGCGCGGCGGGCGTGACGCGGAATTCTTTCAACTGAGCGTTAGCCATCGCGGCGCTCTCCTTCCGGATCAAACAGGCACAGGGGCCCAATTTCTACATCGACGAGGCGGCCATCCACGGGGCTCGAGATGATCTCGCCCTCGTGCTCGCGACCGCGCTCGATGAGCGCGAGACCAAACGTGCGGCCGAGCGCAACCGAGTCGTAGCTCGAGGTCACCCAGCCGATGTCCTCGATTTGCCCGTTGCCGGGCAAGAGCGGGGTCGTCACATCAGCATCGCGCACCGTGAGATCCGTGCCCTTCTCCACGAGCTGTGCACCCTCGCGAAGGCGAAGCCGGCGGTCCACGGGCAGAACCGTCACGAGGTGACGGCGATCCTCCGCCGCGGTGTGGGCCCGGGCAAAGGAACGCTTGCCCAGGAACTCTTCCTTCTTCTTCGACACGACCCAGCTCATGCCGGCATCCTGCGGCGTGACCGTGCCGTCGGTGTCCTGGCCAACGATGATGAAGCCCTTTTCCGCGCGCAGAACGTGCATCGTCTCCGTGCCGTAAGGAGTAATCCCGAACTCGCGCCCGGCCTCCTCAACGGCCTCCCACACGGCGAGACCGTAGTAGGCCTCGACATTGATCTCGAAGCACAGCTCGCCCGAAAACGAAATGCGGCACACGCGCGCCGGAATGCCGTTTGCGAGGGTCGTGTCGCGAAACGCCATGAACGGGAAGCCCTTCGCGGAAACATCGATGTTCGGGACAACTTTTTCGATGACGGCGCGCGACTTCGGGCCCGCGACCGTGATCGTCGCATACTGCTCCGTGACCGACGTGAACGTCACGTCGAGCTCGGGCCACTCCGTTTGCGAGTATTCCTCGAGATGGTCGAGGACCTTCGCAGCACCCGACGAGGTGGTGGTCATGAGGAAGCGATCCTCCGCGAGGCGCATCGTGACGCCGTCGTCGAAGATCATGCCGTCGGGCGTGCACATCACGCCGTAGCGCCCCATGCCCACCTTGAGCAGGCGGAACGAATTCGTGTACACGCGGTCGAGGAATTCCGCCGCGTCCTTGCCACGAATCTCGATCTTGCCGAGCGTTGTGCCGTCCATGAAGCCGACGGATTCACGCACGGCCGCGCATTCGCGGCGCACCGCCGCATCCATCGACTCGGCGCCCTGAGGGTAGTACCAGGGGCGTTTCCACTGGCCCACGTCCTCGAATTTTGCGCCGTGGGCGAGGTGCCACGGGTGGATCGACGTGACGCGCGCGGCATCGAACAGGTCGCCGCGCTCGCGGCCCGCAATGACCGCGAACGACACGGGAGAGTAGGGGGCGCGGTAGTTCGACACCCCCACCTTCTCGAGGTCATCTTCACCGAGCGCCGCAGCGAGGATCGCCATCGCGTTGACGCCCGAGGTTTTGCCCTGGTCGTTTGCGGTGCCGATCGAGGTGTAACGCTTGATGTGCTCGATGCTGCGCATACCTGCCCCGTAGGCGCGCATGACCTCGGCGACGGCCTGGTCGCGCTGGAGATCCACGAAGTGCTCGTTCCACTCGCCCGGCTCGCCCTCCTCCGCGGGCACGAGCCACACGGGCTGCACGGGGGAGTGGTCAAGAGGCAGTGCGGTTCCGACGCTTGCTTCGGCCACCTCGCGCTTCAGTTTTCCGGCGTTGAAGCCCTTATTTTCGGCGGCGGCCTCGCGGGCGTCGATTCCCGCGCGGTGGCCTGCCTCGAGGGCATCGTTGAGTGCATATTTGCCGGTGAGGGCGCCCGCGTGGTGCTGGTGGGCAACGGGGGAGACGGGCACGAAGCCCGCGATGTCCGTGTTCCACGTGGTCTTTCCCTGGCGATGGGTGTGGAGGTGAACGGTGGGGCTGTATCCGCCCGAGACGGCAAGGAGGTCGACCTTGATGTGGTCCGCTTCGCCCGTGAACTCGGCGTTGCTGTCGAGGCCGCGCACCGTGACGGCACTCAGGAGCCCGCCCTTGCCCGCGTCGGTATCGACTACGGCGGAGCCCGCGTAGAGGGCCGCGCCGATCTCGCGCGCGATTTTCTCGCAGTGCTCGGGCACGCGGCGCCGGGCATCGATGATCGCGGTGACCTTCGCCCCGGCCGCCGAGAGGTCGAGCGCGCTCTCATAGCCCGCGTCGTTGGTGGTGAACAGGGCCGCACGGCGTCCGGGGAGGGCGCCGTAGCGGTTGAGGTAGGTGCTCACGGCCGAGGCGAGCATGATACCCGGGCGGTCGTTGTTCTTGAACACGAGCGGTCGCTCGAGAGCGCCGGTCGCAAGAATGACCTCCGCGGCGCGAAACTGCCACATGCGCTGGCGCGACACTCCGGGGCGCTTGGCACGTGGAAGGTGATCGGTGCGGTTTTCGACCGCGATCACGTAGTTTGCGTCGTAGCAGCCGAAGGCGCTCGTGCGCGGAAGGTACGTGAAGTCGCGGTTCTTTTCGAGCTTCTCGATTTCGGTGCGTGCCCATTCAGGGCCGCTGACGCCATCGATCTCGACATCGCGCGCCGAGAGAAGCGAGCCGCCGGGCACGGGCTGGTCGTCGATAAGCACGACCCTGCACTGGCCTGCGAGGGCCGAGCGCGCAGCGGCAATGCCCGCGGGGCCCGCACCCACGATGAGCACGTCCACGTGGCGGTGCTTGTGGTCGTAGAGTGCCGGATCGGGACGCGGATCGAGTGCGCCCTGGCCGGAAACGAAAAGGGTCTCGAGGCCGGGCGTGGCCGGGACGGTTGTCACGGGCAGCATCGTCTCGTCGATATCGTGCGCGTCGCGTGAGCGCACCGTGATGAGCCCGTTCGGCTCTTCGATGCCCGCCGCGAGGATTCCTCGTGGGCGGTGGCGGTACATCGATTCGGCCGTGTGGAGTCGTCCGGAGGCGATCAGGGCCGAGGCAACGGTGTCGCCTTCGAAAGCCTCGATCTCCACACCATCAACCGTGATGGTGAAGGGCTCGCCGTTCGCGAGGCCGTGCCGAGGGGAATGCTCGGGGGATAGTCGCATGCTCACTTGGTCTCTCCCATCGTGTGGGCGGCCTCGTTGCCGCCGTCAAGCTCGGGGCGTTTCTCGCCCGCCGGATAAAACGCGAGGAACTCGTGGGTTGCCGTATCGCGCAGGGCGTTGAACCATTTGCGGCAGCCGCCCGAGTGCAGCCATCGCTCGGCGTACTCGCCTTTGGGGTTTGAGCGGTAGAACAGGTAGTGGGCCCATTCGGCGTCGTTCAACTCCGCGGTTTTCTCGGGGTAGGCCACGTGGGCTTCGCCGCCGTAGTGGAACTCGATCTCGTCGCGGTCGCCGCAGTGGGGGCACGTGAGAAGAAGCATCGTTGGTCTCTCTTTCGCCGTGGGTGATTAGTGAGCGACGGCAGCGGCGCCGTGCTCGTCGATCAGGTGGCCGGTCGTGAACCGCTCAAGGGAGAACGGCTCATTCAATTCGTGGGGGCGGTCGTTCGCGACCGTGTAAGCGAAAGCCCAGCCGCACGCGGGGGTGGCCTTGAAACCGCCCGTGCCCCACCCGCAGTTGATGTACACGCCCTCGACATCGCACAGCGACATGATGGGCGAGGCATCGAGCGTGACGTCCACGATCCCGCCCCACGTGCGAAGCAGGTGCGCACGGGAGAACACGGGGAAGAGTTCGATTGCCGCGGCGATCTGTTCCGAGACCACGTGGAACGAGCCGCGCTGAGCGTAGCCGTTGTACTGGTCAATTCCCGCGCCCATGACGAGTTCACCCTTGTGCGCCTGCGACACGTACATGTGCACGTGGTTGCTCATGACGACCGTGGGATGCACGGGCTCGAAAAGCTCCGAGACGAGGGCCTGGAGCGGATGCGACTGCGTGGGCACGCGCACCCCGAGTTGATCCGTGAGGGTCGTGGTGTGGCCCGCGGCCGCAAGCGCGATCTTGGGGGCGAGGATTCTTCCGCGAGTGGTCTCGACACCGATCGCGCGGCCACCGTCGGAAAGGACCTTCGTGACCTCGCAGTTTTGGATGATGTCCACGCCGAGCTCATTGCACTTGCGCGCGTAGCCCCACGCGACCCAGTCGTGTTTCGCGATGCCCGCGCGCGGCTGGTAGGTCGCGCCCATAACCGGGTAGCGCACGTTGTCGCTGATGTTGAGAATCGGGCACACCTCTTTGACCTGCTCGGGCGTGAGCCACTCGGCGTCCACGCCGTTGAGCTTGTTCGCCTCGACTCTTCGCACCGATTCGCGCACATCGCCGAGCGTGTGCGCAAGATTGAGCACGCCGCGCTGGGAGAAGAACATTTCGTACTCGAGTTCTTCGGTGAGGCCCTCCCACAGCTTCATCGCGTGTTCGTAGATCGCCGCGGATTCGTTCCACAGGTAGTTCGAGCGGATGATCGTCGTGTTGCGGGCCATGTTGCCGCCCGCGAGCCACCCCTTTTCGAGAAGGGCGATGTTGGTCATCCCGTGGTTTTTTGCGAGGTAATACGCGGTGGCGAGTCCGTGACCGCCGCCGCCCACGACGATCGCGTCGTAGGTTTTCTTCGGGTCCGGGTTATCCCACAGGAAATCGGGGTGTTGGGGTAGCTCTTCCGCCACGGGGGCCTCCTAGGTTCTCGTCATTGAGAAAACGACTGGGCGTCATTTCCACGGAAGGTATTGGTGTCGATCCTAGAGAGAGACCTAGAGGCAGTCAAGCACTCAGTGCAACCAGGTTGCTTTCGTGGCAACAAGGGGGGGGGAGTCTTTGTGAGAGTGTTCGTATGTGCGGCCGGTCGTACTGGCCAGGGTGTTGGACCACAGCGCCCCCGCTGCGGCACGAGTTACCTTAGGGCCAGTGCGGTGCGTAAGCCGCGGTCAACGAGCTGCATTGTGTGGAGTGAGAGCGCGCCACCGTGGCGGAGTACCTCGTCTTCATCAATCGTTTCGAGATCGTCGCATAGTACTCGGCCCACGAGGGGATCGTACGAGCTGAGTTTCACGATGCTCTCGAGCGGGGGTTTTTCGGATGTCGTTATTCGAGCGACGATCGCACTCTTCAGGGCCCGGTTGCGTGCATTGTTGGAAACGACGAGAAAGGGCTTTTCTCCGTATCCCAGGTCTACCCAGTAAATATTCCCGCGAGTGAGGGTCATTCGGTGCCTGCTTCGGCTCGTCGTCTCGCACGCTCATGACGGCGCTTACGCCCGTGGTCTGCGGCAGCCCGATCCTCTTCGTTAAGTGTCGCCGCGTAGGCGGCGTAACCGGAGGCGTTTGCAGTTTCCTGCACCTTGTCGCGTGCAACGTTCAGAAGAGTGCTCAGTGCCTGAGCCTCAGAAAGGTGGTCGGGTAGCGGGCCTACGAGCGCTTCAACTGCTTCGCGAGCGGGGGTGCCAGGAGTGCGTATATCTCGGGTGAAAGTGGACATTTCTGCATCAACCGGAACGCTTTTTCGGGAGAGAGTGCTGGTGCTCATGTCAACAGCGTAACGCACATGCAGCATGATCTGCAGCAGTAAATGCTGCACGGTTGAGGAGTGTGATGATAGGCGAAGAGCCCCGAGAGCCACGGAGGAGCGAGGTCCTGCCGTGCCCCTCGGGGCCCTTGCGGTGATCGGCCGTGTCGCTTTGGCCGGTACGCGCCTACTTCTTCTTTGCCGGTGGCTCGCCGAGCTCGACCTTCGAGAGCGTAATCGCCCCATCGGTCGAGGTCTCGAGCGTGAGGTCCTCGATCGAGCCAAGCGCACACACGTCGAAGCGCACGCTTTCGAACTCGGCGAGTGCTGCCTCGGGAAGCGCGAGGGTCGCATGGAGCATCGGGGTCTTCTGCGAGACCTTCGCGTCACTCTTGACCTTGCGCACCGAGATGATCGCCTCACTCACGACCCGCAGAAGTGATTCGTCCTGGCCCGCAGCGGCCTTTGCGAGCGGCGCCGACGTGGGCCACGCTTGCGCGTGCACCGAGCCTTCGCGCCACCAGCTCCACACCTCGTCGGTCGCGAAGGGGAGGTACGGCGCGAAAAGCCGCAGCAGGGTCTCGAGCGCGATCTGGAGCGCCGCGCGAGCCGAAGCCGCAGGGCCCTCGCCAGCGGCGCCGTGCGCGCGGTTCTTCACGAGCTCGATGTAGTCATCACAGAACGTCCAGAAGAACGGTTCGATGACCTCGATCGCACGCGCGTAGTCGAGTTTCGACATCGCCGCGCTCGCCTGATCCACGACGCTCGCGAGGGAAGCGAGCATCGCACGGTCGAGCGGCTCGGTGACGGCGGCTGGGTCCGCAGGAAGGGTGACCTCCGGGTCCGACGCCACTTCGCCAAAACCGAGCGCGAACTTCGAGGCGTTGAGAACTTTGATCGCGAGGCGGCGGCCGATCTTCATCTGGCCCTCTTCGACCACCGTGTCCGCTCCCTGGCGGGCACGTGCCGCCCAGTAGCGCACGCCATCCGAACCGTACTTCTCGAGAAGGTCGATCGGCGTGACGACATTGCCCTTCGACTTCGACATCTTCTTGCGGTCCGAGTCGAGGATCCAGCCGTTGATGCTCGCGCCCGTCCACGGAAGCGAATCGGTGAGAAGATGTGAGCGCACGACCGTGCTGAACAGCCACGTGCGGATGATGTCGTGGCCCTGCGGGCGAAGATCCATCGGGTAGACCTTCTCGAAGAGGTCTCGATCATCGAGCCAGCCGGTCGAGAGGAGCGGCGTGAGCGAGCTCGTCGCCCACGTGTCGAACACATCCGGGTCGGCCGTGAAGCCGTTCGGCTCATCGCGCTGAGACTCGTCGAAGCCTTCCGGCGCATCGAGGGTGGGATCCACGGGAAGGCGATCCTCGGAAGGAATGAGCACGCGGTCGTAGTCGATTTCGCCCTTCGCATCGAGGCCGTACCACACGGGGATCGGCACGCCGAAGTAGCGCTGGCGGCTCACGAGCCAGTCGCCCGTCAGGTTCTCGACCCAGTTGCGGTAGCGCGAGGCCATGAATCCCGGATACCAGGTGAGTTCCTCGCCGCGCCTCAGCAGCGCCGTGCGCAAAGTGCCGTCGGCCTCATCGCGCCCACCGTTCGTGATGTACCACTGGCGGCTCGTGACGTACTCGAGTGGTTTATCGCCCTTTTCGTAGAACTTGACCGGGTGGGTGATCTTCTTTGGCTCGCCCACCATGTCGCCAGTCTCGGTGACCATCTCGACCACGCGCTTTTGCGCGCTGAATACGGTGAGGCCCGCGAGTTCGGCGTAGCGCTCGCGGCCAGCCTCGCTCGTGATCCACGGGGCGTCCTCGAGGAATCGTCCGTCGCGGCCGATCACGGCGCGCGTGGGAAGGTCGAGTTCGCGCCACCAGATCACGTCGGTCGCATCGCCGAACGTACAGATCATCGCGATGCCCGCGCCCTTATCAGCCTGTGCGAGCGGGTGCGCGAGAACGGGCACCTCGACCTCGAACAGGGGCGAGAGCACCGTCGTGCCGAATAGCGGCTTGTAGCGTTCGTCGTCGGGATGCGCGACGAGCGCGACACACGCGGGAAGAAGCTCCGGGCGAGTCGTCTCGATGAACACCTTCTCGCCGTTATCGGCGCGCGTGAAGCCGAGGCGATGGTACGCGCCCTCGCGGTCGTGGTCCTCCTGCTCGGCCTGCGCAACCGCGGTACGGAACGTGACGTCCCACGGGGTGGGCGCCTCGGCCTGATAGGCCTGGCCGTTCTTAAGATGCGTGAGGAATGCCTTCTGGCTCACTGCGCGCGAATTGTCGTCGATGGTCTGGTAACGCAGGTTCCAATCCACCGAAAGGCCGAGGGTTCGGAATGTGTGCTCGAAGGCCTTCTCATCTTCCGTTGTGAGCTCGAGGCACAGCTCGATGAAGTTCTTGCGGCTGATCGGCAGCTGGTTTTGAGGCTTCGCGGTCTTCGCGTTGCCGCCGCGGTGGGGCGGTTCGAAGTTCTCCACGTAGGGGAGGCTCGGATCGCAGCGCACGCCGAAGTAGTTCTGCACGCGGCGCTCCGTGGGCAGGCCGTTGTCGTCCCAGCCCATCGGGTAGAACACGTCCTTGCCGATCATGCGGTTGTAGCGCGCGAGGATGTCGGCCTGGGTGTACGCAAACACGTGACCGATGTGCAGCGAGCCCGAGGCTGTGGGCGGGGGAGTGTCGATCGAGAAGACCTTCTCGCGGCTCGTCTCGCGGTTGAACGCGTAGACCTTCGCGCTTTCCCACTGCTCATCCCACTTGCCCTCGAGACCATCGAGGCTCGGGCGATCGGGGATTGCGGGGGTCATCGGTTGGGCGGTCGAGTCGTGACCTGCGTCGTGGCTGTTTTCGCTCATGCGCTCATTGTTTCACGCATGCACGCGTCGGTGGTGCTACGGGGGCGTGAGATGCCACAACGAGAAGCGCTGAAAAGCTCAGTCTCACGCTGGGCCCTTTGTGCCCGGTAGGCCTCTAGACGCGGCATACTATAGGGGCGAGCCGGCGTCGGACTCCCACGCCCGGCCCTCACGACGCCCGCAAGCGGAAGGTTCCCATGAAGCGCCCCGACCCCACCGGCCACGAACTCGAATTTGAGGCGGGTGAGCTGTTCTTCTCCACGACCGACGAGCGCGGCCACATCGATAAAGCCAACGATGTTTTCGTGCGGCTCTCGCGCTACGAGGAGAGTGAGCTCAAGGGCGCCCCGCACAACATCATTCGCCACCCCGATATGCCCTCCGGCGTGTTCCGCCTGCTCTGGGAATCCGTGGAAAAGGGCCAGCCATTCGCGGGGTACATTCGTAATCTCTCTTCCGACGGTAGCCACTACGACGTGTTTGCCACGGTCACACCTCTTCCCGAAGGTGGGTACCTTTCCGTGCGCTCGAGGCCCATGAGCACCGCCACCTTCAACGACGTGTTCGAGGCCTACGCCGTGATCGTTGCCGAAGAAAACAAGCTGCGCGAGCAGGGACGGAGCGCGCGCGAGGTCGCGGGCGTGGGCGCGCAGCTCGTGGATGGCGCCGTGCGGGATCTCGGCTACGACGGCTACGACATGTTCCAACGCAAGGCGCTCCTTCGCGAGGTCATGCTGCGCGAGGAGGCTCTCGAAGGCACCCTCGGCATGGTCGTCACGAATACGATCGACCTCATCGTGCGCGCCGCCCTCGGCATCCACGCTGAGGTGAGTGTGCTCTCGTTCGATCAGGAGACCCTCGAAACAATCGCGAGCTACACCGATTCGGTTCTGCGCCGCATCCGCAAAGACATCGACCTTCAGGCCGCCGCCGAGCTCGGCCTGTGGGACTCGAGCGACAACGCCCTGCGCCCGCGGCTCAACTCCCTCACGGGCGAGCTTTCGACCCTTGCAGCGCTCTCGCGCGAAACGCAGTTCCAGATTTCTCTCGCACGCCTCCAGGCCGCGATGGTCACGCAGTTTGCGGACGAGCGCTTCGAAATCGAAGAGCCGGCCGCGCGCGCCGAGGCCAATAGTGCGATTCGCGACCTCGTTTCCGCGCTCCTCGCGGATCTTGACGTCATGCTCCAGCACATCGGTTCGCTCCACGTCGCGATTCACCGAGCTCGAACCTCGATCGAAAGCGTGAGCGCGAAGATGCACGAGCGGCGTGAGCTCGTGGATAACTTCCTCGACGAATCCTTCGAGCAGGGCACGGACCTCTCCGAGCGTGCCGAGGCACTTGAACCCCACTTCAGTCAGTCGGTGATCGACGCCGACGTTGCGCTCTCGAGGCTCGAACGCCTCGCGAAAGCGCTGCACGACTTTGACGCCGAATATGACGCGGCGCCGCTCGAACGCATGCGCGAGCAGCTCCTTGAAGCCCTTGAAAACACGGAGATGTGATGGATATGTCTTGGCGAGAGACACGGACGGCGGTGGTGACTGGCGCGAGCTCCGGAATTGGGCGCGCCACGGCGCTTCGTCTCTACGAGGAGGGGTACCGCATTCTTGCGATCGCCCGCCGACGCGAGCGACTCGAGGAGCTCGCGCGCATGGTGAACAACCCCAAGATGTTCGCTGTTCTCGCCTGCGACGTGAGCGTTGACGGCGACGTTTTGCGCGTCGCCGAGTACGTTGAGCGCGAGTTCGCCGGAAAACTCACGACGCTGTGCAATATCGCCGGCGGCGCGCTCGGCGTCGAGCAGGTCGCCGATGCCGCCTTCGACAAGTGGGAGGGCATGTTCCGCTCCAACGTGATCGGCGCGGGCCGCGTGACAAAGGCGCTCCTTCCCGCACTCGAGGCCAGCGGTCACGGCGACGTCGTGTTCCTGACCTCGACGGCGAGCCAAGCAGCATACGAAGGTGGTTCCGGCTACAACGCCGCGAAGGCCGGCGAGCACATGATCGCTGCGGCCCTCAGGCTCGAGCTCGCGGGTAAGCCGATCCGCGTCATCGAAATCGCGCCCGGGCTCGTGCGAACCGAAGAGTTCAGCCTCACGCGCCTCGGTGGTGACCAGGCCGCTGCCGACAAGGTCTACGAAGGTGTGGAGAAGCCGCTCACGGCCGACGACGTCGCCGACGTCATCGCGTATTCCGTCAATCTCCCGCACCACGTGAACCTCGACCTCGTGACGCTGCGGCCGCTCGCGCAAGCGGCGCAACACAAGCTCATCCGCACCACGTGAGGCCACTCGAGCTCCCCGACACGAGACTCAGCGACGGCCAAAAGGTCGAAACGACACGCATCCTCGCGCTCTTCTCCCCGCACAGGGGAACGCTTGCCATCGTTCTCGCCCTCATCGCACTCGGTGCCCTCACGGGTGTGATCTCGCCGTTCCTCGTGCGCGAGATCGTCGATGTTGCGCTGCCCGAAAGCAACGTTGCGCTTCTTGCCTGGTGCGCCTTTGGCATGATTGCCGTGTACGTTGCAGGGGCGATCTTCACGGTGCTGCAATCCTTCCTCTCGACCCGCGTGGGACAGGCCATCATGCACGACCTGCGAGTGCGGGTTTTTGCACACCTCCAGCGCATGGGGTTGCCGTTCTTCACCTCGACGCGGACCGGCGAGATTCAGTCACGCATCTTTAACGACATCGGCGCCATGCAGTCGGTCGTCACGAACGTTGCCACCCAAATCGTCTCGGCGAGCGCCACGATCCTCATGAGCGCAATCGCGATGATCGCGATGGACTGGAGGCTCTTCCTTTTTTCGCTCGTCACCACACCGATCGCGTCGGTCCTGAATCGACGCGTGGGCAAGCGGCGCCGGGCACTCGTCAAGCGTCGGCAAGAAGCCGCCGCCGATCTCTCCGCCCACATTCAAGAGTCCCTTTCCGTCTCCGGAATCCTGCTGTCCACGACCCTTGGTCGCTCCGCACCGATCATCGAAGCGTTCGACAACGAATCGCGCGACCTCTCGCTGCTCGAAGTCGAATCGGAAATGGCAGGCCGCTGGATGCAAGGCCTCTACTCCGTGCTCCTGTGGATCATCCCGGCCCTCACCTACCTCATTGGCGGGGTGCTCTTCATTCGGGGCATCGGGGATCTCACGGTTGGCACGCTCGTCGCATTTGTGGCGATGCAAACGACGCTCTTCCCGCAGCTCAACACCCTCTTGCGCGTCGCTACCCAAGTGCGCGCGAGCCTCGCGCTGTTCACGCGCGTGTTCGAATACCTCGATCTCGAGATCCCCATCAAGGAAGCGGAAACGGCGCAAACCTTCCCCGGCGGGCGCGCCCGCGGTCACGTGAGTTTTGAGGACGTGCACTTCGCGTACCCGGGCGCGGAACGCGACACGATCGCAGGAGTGACGTTCGAGGTGCCTCGCGGCACGCACACGGCGATTGTAGGCAGCACGGGAAGTGGGAAAACGACTCTCGGCTACCTCCTCTCGCGGCTCTACGACGTGAGCTCGGGGAGGGTCCTGATCGACGGCATCGACGTGCGGGAGTTGACGCTCGACTCGCTCGCGGGCGCCGTCGGAGTGGTGACGCAAGAGACCTACCTGCTCCACGCGAGCATTGCCGACAACCTGCGGTTCGTGAAGCCCGACGCAAGCCAAGCCGACATGGTGCGGGCCTGCGAAATGGCGCAAATCCACGCCCACATCGAGGCGCTCCCGCACGGCTACAACACGATCGTGGGGGAGCGAGGATACCGGTTCTCGGGAGGGGAGAAGCAGCGCCTCGCGATCGCGCGAACGATCCTTCGCGACCCGCCCATTCTGCTTCTCGACGAAGCCACGAGCGCGCTTGACACCGTGACGGAGCGCGCCATGGGAGGGGCGCTGCGAAGTCTCAGCGAGGGGCGCACGACGATCTCGATCGCGCACAGGCTCTCGACCGTGCGCGATGCCGATCAGATTCTCGTGGTGAAGGCGGGGCGCATTTGCGAGCGCGGCACCTTCGACGAGTTGCGTGCCGCGGGCGGCGAGTTTAGCCGCCTCGCGACGGGTGGGCGCCAGGCGTAAGGCTCTTAGGCCTCCACCTCGATGTGGCCCACGCCGCGGTCGACGCAGCAGGCGATGCGCGTGCCGTGCTCGTCTTCCTCGAGGTACTCGTTCTCGTATTCGACCTCGCCGCTCACGAGCGGGACGACGCACGTGCCGCACGTGCCTCCCTCACACGAATACTTCATGGGAACGCCGGCATCGAGAAGCGCCTGGAGGAGCGACGTGTCTTCGTCAACCTCAACGGTCACGTTGGACTTGGTCGCGGTGGCGGTGAACGGTTCCTTATCGAAGAGGCCCATGGAAAATCTCCTTGTTGCGAAGCATCATGAGGGATGAACGCCCTCAAGCATGACACACAAGCCTAAATCACGCGCTTCTCGCGCGCCCAGCGGGAGAGCTCGTAGCGGTTCGTGAGCTGAAGCTTTTTGAGCACGTTCGAGACGTGGGTTTCGATCGTGCGATCAGAAATGAAGAGTGCCGAGGCCGCTTCGCGGTACGTGTGGCCGCGCGCGATGAGCTTCATGACTTCCTGTTCGCGCGGGCTCAGCAGATCCATCTCGCTCGGGATCGACGGTGCTTGGCCGCGAAACGCATCGAGCACGAACCCAGCAAGGCGAGGCGAAAACACCGCATCGCCCTCGGCGATCTTGTGGAGTGCCGCCGCGAGTTCTTCGCCGGTCGTGGACTTCGTGACGTAGCCGCGTGCACCCGCGCGAATCACGGCGATCACGTCCTCCTCGGCATCCGAAACCGAGAGGGCGAGGCAACGCACTGGCTCTCCCGTTTCCGTCGTGAGTGACTCGAGGGTCTCGGCGACCTCCGCACCGCCGCCACCGTTGCCACCCGGAAGGTGCACGTCGAGGAGCACCACGCTCGGGCGCAACTCGCGCGCCTTTTCGATGGCTTCCTCCACGGTGAGGGCGATCCCCACGATCTCGACGCCCCCGAGCCGGCTGAGTTCCTCGCTCACCCCCGAGGCGAAGATCCGGTGGTCATCGACCACGAGCACGCGAACGTTCTCAGCCATGGCGTTCCTTTTCCTGTCTCTCGAGCACGAGGGTCACTTCGCAGCCGCCACCGATCGCGCCTCGCACACTCGCGAAGCCGCCAGCACGGGCCATGCGTCCAAGGATAGACTCGCGCACCCCGAGGCGCCCCTCAGGGATCGCGTTCATGTCGAAGCCTTCGCCGCGGTCGCGCACGAATACTTCGATATTTTCCCCCGCGGCATCGAGGAACACCTGCACCCCCACCTTGCCGTGGCGCGCAGCATTGCTCGCGGCCTCGCGAAGGGCGAGAAGGAGCGGCTGGTACCCCTTTGCGAAGGGCGCATCGCCCACGCAGACAACCTCGATCGGCACCTCATTCACCCGCTCGGTCTCTTGCGCAATGCGGGTGACGGCTTCGCGAAGGGTGAGCGGCACACCGTGCGAGGCGCGCGGGGTTGCGTACGGCGGTGCGGAGGAAGGGGTGATGTTCCCGTACAGCCAGCGGCGAAGCTCAGTTTCCTGTTGGCGCGCGAGGTGCTTCATGCGCTCTGGCGGGGTTGATTCGCGCTGGATCACGGTGAGGGTTTGGAGCACCGAATCGTGAAGGTGCGAGGCGATTTCCGCCTGGTGATCGGCGAGGGCGCGCTCGCGGGACTCTTCGCGCATGCCCGCCCACAGTCGCCTGGCCCACGGCACCACGAGAATCGAGGCGAGAAGGAGCGAGAAGAGGGTTGCCGCGGCGGTGATGCCCATCGCGCGCACGCCCAGGAGTGCACCGACGATCACGAGAGCCCCGCCCACGAGGAGGAGTCCCCCGAGGAGAACGGCGCCCGTCACGGCGAGGGGAAGGTTCGAGACCCGACCCGTCCAGCGGGCCATGTCGACACTCGAGAGCGGGAGCGTGCCTAGCGCAATACCGGCGGAGAGGATGCCAGCGCCGATCGCCACGGGAGCCTCGGTATGCAGATCGGGAACGAGTGCGGGCAGGGCCCCAACGCTCACGATCGCGACCGAGGCGCCCACGATCCCCGCGAGGATTGTCCACCGCACGGCCGTCCCGAACGGCGTGTGGCCGCTTGCGAGTGTGAGGGAGGCCTGGCGGAGCGCGGGCTTTCCGCGCACGGGTGCATGTGACAGCTCGGCGAGAACCTCGCGCTCGTGCTCGCGGTCAAGGGGAAGCGCCCACCACGCGAGAACGTACACGAGCATGACGCTTCCGCCGATACCGAGGAGCGCATACAGCGCGAGGGGGGCAAGGTGCAGAAGGAACGTTGCGGGAAGAACGCACGCAAGAGCGAGGCCACCGAGCGTGAAGAAGGCGCGAATGGCGCCCACTGGAACACCCATGGCTTTCGCGAGCGCGGCGCACACGCCCGTGAGCTCCGCGCCGGCACGTTCGCGCGTCCACGCGCTGGCGCTCGGCTGGAGAAGTTCGCTCATGCGACCATAGTGGCATGACATCCCCCTCGGCGCACCGCGAGCCACCTCGCGAGGCTGAGCGCCCCGACCGCACGATCAAGGCGCTCGCGACCGCGCAAGCAGCATCCGATGCAACGACGTTCGCGCTTCGCTACGGGCTTGCGCGACGCCCAGGCGAAGGTCTCGCCGCGGGCGTGTGCACAGCGCTTGCCCACGCGTACGGGCTTCCCGTGCGGCTCGTGCGCGTGTGGACTCTTGCGCTCGTACTCCTTGGCCCGGGCCTGTTCGTATACCTCGTGTTCTACCTCGCGCTTCCGCGCCCGGAACGCACGCGTGCGCGAGGCGGCGCCGATATTCGCACGAGCGTAGAAGAAGCCCGGTACGACACTCCCGCTCGCGCGATCATTCGTCGCCGTCCCCAGCCGGGAGATCTCATCGTGGCGCTCCTCGTGCTCCCCGCACTCGCGCTAGGCGTCGCGATCGGGTGGGCGTACGTTGCCTACGCTCCTATCGTCCTTGCCTTCCTCGTTCCCATCAGCCTCGTGCTCGGTGTGATCGTCGTGTGGGGCGGGTGGCGCGCCAGCCGAGCGCGCACGACCTACCTGTTCATGCGCCTCGCTGAGCAAGCCGGCATCATTGATCAGCGCCAAGCACTGCGCACCCTTGCGCGACTTCGACGTGAAGCCCCCGGCGCGTGGGGAGTGGAGGGCGACCTGTTCGGCCCGGGAGCGCACGGTGCCCACGCTGCGCCACGGTTGCGCGGCCGCACCGTTTTGTGGCTCTTTGCCGTCTTCATTTTCCTCGGGGTCGCCGTATTCTCGCTCGTGAGCTACCTTCCCGGCCTTTTCCCCGCGCTCAACCCAAACGGCCCGCTGGAGGTCATCCCGCGCGTAGGCGTGGGCGCCGCGGCGATCGCGCTCGCCTCGGGAACGGTGCTCATCATCGCGGGAGCGCGAGGCAAACGAAGCCGGCAAATCCTTGCCTTCGGCCTCGCCTCGCTCTTCGTCTTTTCCGTGTCGGTGGCGTGGGTGCGCCTCACCGATTCGCGAGGCAACACCCCGATCTACATGAGCGTCGATGAATTCCAGCCGGGCTCCTATCTCGAATGCACGCCCGGCGGGATCCGCGAATGGTCGCGCCCCGTCGTCATTGACCTGAGCGAGCTCGGCGAGCCGCCAACGGATGAAGAAGCACGCGGCACATGGGCGGTGGCAAATGGCGAGCCGGATCCGTTGCTCGTGGACCTCTCGCTCACGATCATGTGCAATCGCCCCGTTGGCAACATCGAAGTGATTTTGCCCGAAGAGGATTGGCGCGTGAACTCGACCCTCGCGTCGACCCTCGGCACCACCACAAACTCCGAGGCGAAGGGATATAGCCGCTGGGATCCTTCGCACGTGACGATCCAGATCGACGGCCGCACGATCTTTGGCGATGTCACCTACGTGCGCGAAGGAGCGGACCAATGAAACGAGATTCCACGACATTCGCCCTCGGGATTTTCCTCGTCGCGATGACCGCCTTCCTTGCCCTCGTGCTCATTCTCGGCGGGGCGATACCCTCGTGGGTCACCGCCGCAGGGATCATCGCGATCCTGTGCGTGTGCATGCTGCTCAGCTCCTTCGACAGGCCGCGGCCCTCGGGGAGCGACGGCGATCACGAAAGCGAGCCTGACGCTCCCACCTCGTGATACTTTTGATCTCAAACGGCGTCGATCCGGCCATCACCGGGAAGCCGCGGGAAGAACAGCAAGCGTCGGAATGAACACGCTCCACGCCGCCAAGTAGAACCCGCCGGGACCAGCCCGTGACAGCTGAGGAATAAGTGAGCGCACGGCGAAGCTCCGCGAGCCGCGCGCTAACCGAGGTGGTACCGCGCTCCGTGCGCCCTCGGGCCCGAAGACCAAACAGCAGGTCGTGGCCCCGGGCCACGCACAACGCCGAGGAGCGCGCATGGCATACCCCAAGAACGGTAAGAGCCTCACGAGTTCGCCGAACCTTCCGAAGCTCGAGGAAGAGGTGCTCGCCTTCTGGAAGGAAGACGACACGTTCGCCGAGTCCATTCGCCGCCGCGAAGGCGCCGAGGAATTCGTGTTTTATGACGGCCCGCCTTTCGCGAACGGCCTTCCGCACTACGGCCACCTTCTCACCGGCTACGCGAAGGACGTTGTTCCGCGCTACCGCACCATGCGTGGCAACCTCGTGGAGCGTCGTTTCGGCTGGGACACGCACGGCCTTCCCGCCGAACTCGCGGCGATGGAAGAGCTCGGCCTCACCGAGAAGCGCGAAATCGAGGACATGGGCGTCAAGGCGTTCAACAACGCGGCGCGCGGCTCGGTTCTCACCTACGCGAACGAATGGATCGACTACGTGACGCGCCAGGCGCGCTGGGTCGATTTCGAGAATGACTATAAGACGCTCGACGTGACGTTCATGGAGTCCGTTCTCTGGGCGTTCAAGCAGCTTTACGACAAGGACCGTGCGTACGAGGGCTACAAGGTTCTCCCGTACTGCTGGGTCGACCAGACCCCGCTCAGCAGCCACGAGTTGCGCATGGACGACGACGTGTACAAGGACCGCCAGGACGCCTCGGTCGTCGTGACGTTCCCGCTCGCGGGCCAGAAGGCTGCCGAGCTTGGCCTCGAGGGCGTGACAGCGCTCGCGTGGACGACGACCCCGTGGACCCTCCCCACGAACTTTTCGCTCGCGGTGGGGCCGGAAGTGGAGTACGTGACGGTTCCGGCTGGCCCGAACGGCAGTGCCGACGGCACCCCCGCTGGCGGTGCGACCTACCTTCTCGCGAAGGACCTCGCCGGCGCCTTCGCAAAGGAGCTCGGCTACGACAGCGCGGATGACGTTCTCGCGGCCCTCGGCGAGCGCACCTACCAGGGCGCCGAACTCGAATACGTCGCGTACACGCCCCTGTGGGACGTGTACGCGAAAGATCGCGAAAAGTGGGGCCTCGAAAAAGCGTGGATCATCACCGTTGCCGACTACGTGTCGACGAGTGACGGTACCGGCGTTGTGCACCAGGCGACCGCCTACGGTGAAGATGACCAGAAGATCAATGCCGAGTACGGCATCCCGGTCGTCGTGAGCGTTGACGAGGGCGCGAAGTTCCTCGAGACCTTCCGCGGGACGGCGCTCGATTCGATCGTGGGCCTCCAGGTGTTCGAGGCCAACCGCCCGATCATTCGCCTGCTCCAGGGCGACGGGCGACTCTTCCAGGAGAAGAGCTACGTGCACAGCTACCCGCACTGCTGGCGCTGCCGCAACCCCCTCATCTACAAAGCCGTGGGTTCGTGGTTCGTGAAGGTTGCCGATCAACGCGAGCGCATGCTCGAGCTTAACCAGGAGATCAACTGGGTTCCCGGCAACGTCAAGAACGGACAGTTCGGCAAGTGGCTCGAGGGCGCACGCGACTGGGCGATCTCGCGCAACCGCTACTGGGGTACGCCGATCCCCGTGTGGAAGAGCGACGATCCGAACTACCCGCGCATCGAGGTGTACGGCTCGCTCGCCGAGATTGAGGAAGCCTTTGGTGAGCTTCCCCGCGACGAGAACGGCGAGGTGAACCTCCACCGCCCGTACATCGACGACCTCACGCGCCCGAACCTCGACGACCCGACGGGCAAGTCGACCATGCGTCGCATCGAGGACATTTTCGACGTGTGGTTCGATTCGGGTTCGATGCCCTTTGCCCAGGTGCACTATCCGTTTGAGAACGAAGAGTGGTTCGATTCGCATAACCCGGCGGATTTCATCGTTGAATACATCGGCCAGACTCGCGGCTGGTTCTACGTTATGCACGTGCTTTCGACCGCGCTGTTTGACCGCCCGGCCTTCAAGAACGTGATCTGCCACGGCATTGTGCTCGGTGACGACGGCAACAAGATGTCGAAGTCGCTCAGGAACTACCCGGATGTGCGCGAAATGTACGAGGCGTACGGCGCCGATGCGATGCGCTGGTTCCTCATGACGTCCCCAATTCTGCGAGGCGGCAATCTCATCGTTGCGGAGAACAATATCCGCGACGCCGTGCGCACCACGGTTCTTCCGCTGTGGAACACGTGGTACTTCCTCGCCCTGTACGCGAATGCGGCGGGGGAGAAGGATGCCGACGGCCGCCCGACCGGCTACGAGGCCAAGGTGCGCTATGACTCCGAGGACGTCATGGACCGCTACCTCCTCGCCCGCACGGGGCAGCTCGTGCGCGAGGCGCAAACCTGCCTCGACGAGCTGAGGGTTGCCGATGCCGGCGAGGCGATCGCCCAATACCTCGATGCGCTCACGAACTGGTACGTGCGCCGTTCGCGCGAGCGCTTCTGGGAGGGGGACGAGGTCGCGATCGACACGCTGCGCACATGCCTCGAAACCCTCGTGCGCGTGGCCGCGCCGTTGCTCCCGCTCGTGACCGAGGAAATCTATCGCGAGCTCACGGGCGAGCGCAGTGTGCACCTCACCGATTGGCCCGATGCCTCCCTGTTCCCCGTGGACGAGGCCCTGGTTGAGGAAATGGATACCGTGCGCCGAGTGGCATCGCAGGGCAACGCGCTGCGCAAGAAGGAAGGGCTGCGTGCCCGCCTTCCGCTCGCGGAGCTCACCGTCGTGGCCGCCGATGCCGCACGCCTCGAGCCTTTTGTCGACATCGTGCGCGATGAGCTCAACGTCAAGGCTGTGCGCCTGCTCGACGTGGCGAGTGAAGAAGCCGGAAAGATGGGCGTCGAGCAGCGCTTGAGCGTGAATGCCCGTGCCGCGGGCCCACGCCTTGGTAAGGATGTGCAGCGCGCGATCAAGGGTGCGAAGAGCGGCGACTGGAGCGTCGCCGAAGACGGCACCGTCACCTCGGGCGGTCTCGACCTTGTCGAGGGCGAGTACACGCTCGACCTTGTTGCGGGCGATAGCTCAGATGCGGAAGACCGTTCGATCGGCGTTTTGCGCGGTGGCGACTTCATCGTTCTCGACACTCGCGTGAGCCCCGAGCTCGAGGCCGAAGGCCTTGCGCGCGACGTCGTGCGCGTTGTGCAGTCGGCGCGCCGCGAGGCGGGCTTCGAGGTTTCGGACCGAATTTCGCTCGGTGTCGCGGGATCCGAGAGTGTTCTCGAGGCCGTGCGCGCGTTCGAGACCCTCGTTGCCCACGAGGTTCTCGCGACGAGCGTTGCCTATGGCGAGAGTGCGCTCGCGGACGCTGATTTCACGACCGAGGAAAAGGTCACGGGGGCGAGCGTCACCGTGCAGGTGAAGCGCGCCTAACGCCACCTGTCGAGAAACTCCTCCGGTGACGGGGGCATCGAGCGATCGGTGCCCCCGTCACCGTGCGTGGCGCCACCTCCGCTGGCGTTTTCGGGGGTGCGCACGAACTGCACGTTCGTGTCGTCAATCAGGGTGAGACCTTCGCCCATGTAGAGACCGTCGATGTCCCCCTTGACTTCGAGTAGGTCGGGATTGAGTTCCTGCTGCGCGAGGAGCGTTGGGTAATAACCGTAATGCGGGTCGATCGAGCCGTCGGGGAGGCGCCGAAGTGAGTCGTGAGCGGCGCCCAGATCGTAGCCCGGCAACTTCACGCCCACCGGCGCTTGCCCCGGTTGGAAAAAGGAGATGCCTGTGTTGAGGCCCGCGTCGTGGTCCGTCGCGGGGGTGAGGTCAATGTTGGTGACCTGCGGTGAATGTGGGCGGCCTAGTCCACCGAGATCGAGGAGCGGAACCGGGTCGACCGTAAAGGAGATGCCAGAGCGCGAGGGGCCACCAAGAATGTTTTCCGCGTAGGTTCGCAGTCCCTGCTTGTGCGCGATCGCGAAGACCTTGGTGTTCGATTGTGCGGGCGTGAACGCGTCGACCGGGGAGCCGTACGTGACGACGTTCGTGACGTTGTAGCCGTCTTGGCCGTTAAAGTCGGATCGCGACGCGAGCGATGCCGCCGCGAGACCTCCTTGCGAGTGGCCGACGAGCATGAGGTTCGCGCCCTTGGGAACGCCCGCGGCTTCGAGCGCGGCGCGCGCGTTCTTCATTGTCGTCACCTCCATTCCCGTCATAATCCCGATGTTGGAGGCCCAATCGCGCGAGTTACCCGCGGTTCCATCCCACGCCTTTTCTTTTTTCATGTCGATTTGGGTGGGAGGCATGTACAGGACATAGGTTTCTTCTCCCGCGGCGGTGCGAAAGTGCTGCACGCGGTAGTTCTCGCGATTTTCACCCGCGCCGCGTGCGTGGCGTGCCTCCTCGGTGAATTCGAGGAGGTCCGCGAGCTCGCGTGGTGGGTGCGAATCTCGGTAGGCGGATATGCCCACGAGCGTGCTCGGCCGCGTCGTGGGGGTCACCTCGAAGTGAGGGTTGAGGAACCAGGTTTTCCCTGTGCTGCTCAAATACTTCATAGCGGCAAGTGCAGTCAAGCCAACGGTGGGGTTGAGCGTGTGGGTGTTCTCTGTGCCGATTCCTCGTACACGACGCGACGTGAGGCCGAGAAGATCGCGCGCGCGAGCACCCTGGGCGGCAAGAATGCCAAGACCGAGCATGTGTGCCTGCGCAGCTCCCGCAAGGGCGAGGGGGGAGGCCCCGGCGCCGCCGACCTGGGCGCCGCCCTGGCTGGACGCCGAATCTTGCTCGAGGGCGTTGCTCTCGAGCGCATGGGCGAGGGCAAAGAGGTGGGAGATCACCGCGTGGACCTGTGGAGCAAAGACGCCTGCCATGCGCGCGCGAAAGGCTTCTGCATCGGCGCCTTCCCACGGGACCGCGCCCGCTTCCTCTTTCACGTGGCCTGCCTCGGTGTTCAGGCGCCCCGCGAGTTCATCGAGCGCGTGAGCTGCTCCGCGCACCTGCGCGGTGTCCATTCCCAAAAAATTCCCCACGCCGTTTCCCCTTCGTGCATTCCCCGAAACGCGGCCACAGCCGGTGCCGTGCCCTGCTCTTGAGCGTAGGCAAGCGTCGGAAAGTGAAGCCCCACGATCAGCCTTCCCGGGGATCACCGTGAGGTGTGGAGCACGAGCCGGGCCTTGCGCACGCCGCCCACGCCCGCGCCGAGGGCGTACGCCACTACACTGAAGGCCACGGACCACCGGCGCGAAAGGCAGAGTGAAGCAGTCCATGGCACGGCCCAGCGGCATCGAGCACAGTGAGGCATTCACGAAGGTGTGGGCGGATCTTCAATCGCGCGCCCCCGAAAACGAGATCGAACCGAGTCTTACCCGCATCGAACGTCTCCTCGAACTCATGGGGCACCCCGAGCGCGCCTACCGCACGCTCCACATCGCGGGCACGAACGGTAAAACCTCTACGGCACGCATCGCCGAGGCCCTCCTCATCGAGGCGGGGCTTCGCACGGGCCGCCTCACGAGCCCCCACATGCACACCCCCACGGAGCGCATCGCGCTGGATGGCGCACCCATAAGCGAAGAAGGATTCGTGCAGGCCTACGAGGACGTGCTCCCATTCGCCGAAGCAGTTGATCGCGAGTATGCCGCAACGGGCGTGCGAATCAGCATGTTCGAGTACCTCACGGCGATGCAGTTCCAAGCGTTCGCGAGCGCTCCCGTGGATGTTGCCATCGTGGAAGTCGGACTCGGTGGCCGGTGGGACGCAACCAACGTCATCGACCCCGATGCCACCGTGATCACCCCCATTGCCCTCGACCACCAGGATTACCTCGGCGACACGATCGAGGAAATCGCGGGGGAGAAGGCCGGGATCCTTAAAGAGGGTGCACTCGCGATCATCGCGGCTCAGCCGTTCCCCGGCGCGCTCGACGTCCTTAAAAACCGTTGCGCTGAACTCGGCGTGACCGCCGCAATCGAGGGGGAGCAGATTGGCGTCATTGATCGCGTCCCCGCAGTCGGCGGGCAGATGATCGCCGTGCAGTCCATCGCCGCGCGCTACGAAGAGATCTTCGTTCCGCTTCTCGGCGCTCATCAGGCCCACAACGCTCTTCTCGCGATCGCCGCGGCGGAAGCGATTCTCACCGGCGGCGATGCCCCGCTCGATGGTGAACTCGTGCGCGCGGGACTCGAGCGCGTGACCTCCCCGGGCCGCGCCGAAGTCGTGCGCCAGGCACCCACGATCCTCGTTGACGCCGCGCATAACCCCGCAGGTGCCGAAGTGCTCGTTGAAACCGTACGCGAGAGCTTCCGGTTCACGCGCACCGTGGGCATCGTGGGCATCCTCAAGGAGAAAGACGCGAGCGAAATCCTCGCGATCCTCGAACCACTCTTCGACATCGTCGTGATCACCGAGAGCACTTCGCCGCGCGCGATCCCCACGGATCTGCTGGCGATGGAAGCACGAGATATTTTCGGAGATGAGGAGCGCGTGATCGAACGCGCGAGCCTGCCCGATGCGATCCAAGCAGCGGTGGACGCTGCCGAACAGGGCGGAGATGATTTCTCGGGCATCGTGGCCACAGGCTCGATCACGCTCGCGGCTGAAGTACGCCAGCTTCTTGGCCGGGTGGGGGAGTGAGAAACGTGGACATCACCCCCTCCACCCGCAAGTCGGGCGCGCAGCGCATGCTGTGCGCGACGATCCTTGCCTGCGAAGCCTTCGTGGCGCTTTTCGGTGGTCTCGTCGCTCACGGCCTCGCGCCTGACACACGTCTCGTGAGTTGGATTCTTGCCCTCGTGCTGCTCGTCGTGTTCATTCTCGCGGCGCGCTTGCTCTCGAAGGGCCAGGCCTGGCCCTACTGGTTCGGCCTCGCGCTCCAAGCGCCGCTCATCCTTTTTGGACTCTTCGTGCCCGCCATGTACGTCGTTGGCGCATTCTTCGCGGTGCTCTACTGGCTCGGTGTGGTCAAGGGGCGCCAGCTCGACCGCGAGAAGGACGCGATCGATCGCCGTGTTCTGGGAGATGATGCCGCCGCACGCTAAGGTGAGAGGCATGACACAAGAACGCACGCTCATTCTTCTCAAGCCTGATGCTGTGAAGCGTCAGTTGCGCGGCGAAATCATTCGTCGCATCGAGCAAAAGGGTTACACCATCCTTGCGCTCGATCAACGCACCGCAAGCCACGAGGAACTCACGGCGCACTACGCTGAGCACGAGGGCAAGCCATTTTTTCCTCCCATGCTCGAGTTCATGAGCTCGGGTCCGCTCGTCGCACTCGTCGTCGCAGGCGAGGAATGCATCGCCGGGATGCGCTCGCTTATGGGGGCTACGAAGCCGACGGAGGCCGCCCCTGGCACGATCCGAGGCGACCTCGGTCGCGCGTGGGATAAGCCCGTGATTGAGAACCTCATCCACGGCTCTGATTCACCCGAATCGGCCGCCCGGGAAATCGGCATCTGGTTCCCTTCGCTCGCCGCGTGAATCGCGGTTAACGCGAAGCGACGCTCGGGCGTCTATATCGCGAAAAACACACGCAGCTTTGGGACTCGCGGGCCAAATTGGCGATTTTTCGAGTAAAGATGAGGCAAAATATTGGGTATGGGACCTGTCATCCTCTTTATGCTCGTGGCCGTCGCGCTCGCCGCGGGTCTTATCGCGGTCGTCGTGATGGCGCAGAAGAACACGGGCAATGTTCCCTCGCGCACGAAGGGGTCCTCGAAAGCCGTGAGCCGTACCCCCTCGGCATCGATGCGGGCGAGTGTTCCCGTGCAAGCCTGGCCTCTTCGTGAAGGTGAAAAGCGCGCCGCTACCGAATCGCGCGAGAGCCGGGAAAATGTGCACGAGGGCGAGGATGAAGCTGAGCGAGAGCCGCTTCGTCTTGCCTCCTGAGGCCCCGCTCGCCTCTCCCCACGTTTCTCGACCCGCGCCCCGCGCGGGTCGTTTCCGTACAATGGCGAGGAAATCTTTTGCCGCGCGCTTCCTCGTGCGCGGGTGTTTAAGGAGGGCCGATGGACTTAAACGAATTGATCTTAACCCTCGCCGCGAGCGGCGGCGGTATCGCCGTCATCGCTGCGGGACTGTGGGCGCTCACGCGGCCGTCGGGAACCGACACTGACAAGGACGCTCCGAAGGACGCTCCTGAGAAGGGTGCGAAGGGCGAGGAGAAAAAGCCTTCGAAGCCTGAGCGCCCGGCGGCCCCCACGTGGGGAGACACGCTTTCGGCGCCCGCCAAAAAGCCCGCTCGCGAAAAGGAGGGTGAGGAAGGGGAGGTCTCCGACGCCTCCAAAGCTCCCACCGCGCCCGAAGGCTCGCACGAGGCGGCTCCGCAGGCGTCAGACACGCATGAGCCAGCAACCACCGCGCCCGCTGAGTCGGTCGCACCAGCCGAGCCATCCGAGTCTGGTGTACGAGAGCCGGCAGCTGAGCCGGCAGCCGTGGAGCCCGCCGAAAAGGTCGACTCCGCCGCCCCCGCCGCACCCGCTGAATCGGTCGCACCAGCCGAGCCCTCGCAGCCAGCCGAGCCGGTCCCAGCCGAGAGTGCTGCGCCCGCCGAGCCCGTCGCGCCTTCCGCGCCATCCGAGGAGCCCGCGCCCGGGACCGAGCCCGAGGCCGCCGTGGAAACGCCCGAGCCGACCGCCGATCGCATGGTGCGCCTTCGCGAGCGCCTCCAGCGCTCCGGTGCGATTGGCCGCGGCATCCTCGCGCTGCTCACGAGCGGTGAGATCGACATGGATACGTGGGACGAGATCGAGGAGACCCTCCTCATGGCTGATCTCGGCCCGGACGCCACAGATGAACTCATGGACGCGCTTCGTGAGCGTGTGCAAGTGCTCAATACGAAGGATCCCGATGCGGTCCGCGAGGTGCTTCGCGAGGAGCTCGTGAAGCTCGTGAACCCCGATCTCGACCGCCGTCTCGCGGCGAGTGCGATCGAAGCGCCCGATGGTTCGATGGTGCCGAGCGTCGTCATGATGGTGGGCGTCAATGGCACCGGTAAAACGACGACGACCGGCAAGTTTGGTCGCGTGCTCATCGCCGAGGGGCGCACGGTGCTCTTTGGCGCGGCCGATACCTTCCGCGCCGCGGCTGCCGATCAGCTCCAAACGTGGGGCGAACGCGTGGGCGTGACGACCGTGCGAAGCGAGCGCGAGAATGCTGACCCGGCCTCCGTCGCCTTCGACGCCGTTCAAGCGGGAATCGAGCAGGGGGTGGACGTCGTGGTGATCGATACCGCCGGCCGCCTCCAGAACAAGAAGGGCCTCATGGACGAGCTCGGCAAGATCCGCCGCGTCGCGTCGAAGGCCCTCAAGGGTGCCGAGATCCAGGAGGTCATCCTCGTTCTCGATGCGACGACCGGTCAGAACGGCATGCAGCAAGCGCGCGTGTTTGCGGAGGCCGTGAATGTCACGGGTATCGCGCTCACGAAGCTTGACGGCACCGCGAAGGGCGGCATCGTCGTCAACGTCCAGCGCGAGCTCGGCGTGCCCGTGAAACTCGTGGGCCTCGGCGAAGGCATGGATGACCTCACGCCGTTCGATCCCTACGGGTTCGTGGACGCCCTTCTCGAGTAGTTACCCTCACCTCTTTCACGCGAGCCGGAGGGTGCCCGCCCCGTTACAATGGGTGCGCTCCGGCTCGCGAGGTGCGCCCCCACGGGTGCGCGCCGTCACCTTGCTTGCCGCCCCAATTTTTCCCGAGGCTAATTTTTCGTGTTTGACAATCTTTCCGATCGCATCAGTAAAACCCTCAAGGGCCTGCGTGGCCAGGGCCGCCTTACCGAGGCTGATATCGACAAGACCGTGCGCGAGATTCGCCGCGCACTGCTCGATGCGGACGTTGCCGTTCCCGTCGTGCGGCAGTTTGCGTCGCGCGTGCGTGAGCGCGCCCTCGGCGCAGAGGTGTCGAAGGCCCTGAACCCCGCTCAGCAGGTCGTGAAGATCGTCCACGCCGAACTCGTGGAGATTCTCGGTGGCGCAACCGGCCAGCTCCAGTTTGCGAAGAACCCGCCGACCGTCATCATGCTCGCGGGTCTTCAGGGCGCCGGTAAAACGACCCTCGCGGGCAAGCTCGCGAAACACCTCAAAGAAGAGGGGCACACGCCGCTCCTCGTCGCCTCCGACCTCCAGCGTCCGAACGCCGTCAACCAGCTCCAGATCGTCGGTGAGCGTGCGGGCGTCAAGGTCTTCGCTCCCGAGCCCGGCAACGGCGTGGGCGATCCCGTCGTCGTTGCCCTCGATGGCGTGGCGACCGCGGCACGCGAGCAGTACGACGTCGTCATCGTCGATACCGCGGGCCGCCTCGGCGTCGACGAGGAAATGATGCAGCAGGCGCGCGACATCCGCGACGCTGTGGAGCCGCACAACATTCTCTTCGTGGTCGACGCGATGATCGGTCAGGACGCGGCGCGCGTCGCCGAGGCCTTCCGCGACGGCGTAGGCTTCACCGGCGTCGTGCTGTCGAAGCTCGATGGCGATGCGCGCGGTGGCGCGGCACTCTCCGTCACGGGCATCACCGACCGCCCCATCCTCTTCGCCTCGACCGGCGAGGCCCTCGGCGATTTCGAGCGCTTCCATCCGGACCGCATGGCGAGCCGTATTCTCGACATGGGCGATGTGCTCACCCTCATCGAGCAGGCCGAAAAGCGCATGGATCGTGAAGAGGCCGAGAAGGTCGCCTCGAAGCTTGCGCAGGGCGAAGAATTCAACCTCAACGACTTCATGTCGATGCTCCAGCAGATCAAATCTATGGGCTCGATGAAGAAGATGCTCGGCATGATGCCGAATATGCGCCAGTACAAGCAGGCCATCGATCAGTTCGACGATTCGATGATCACGCGTATCGAAGCCATGGTGCAGTCGATGACCCCGTTCGAGCGTGCGAACCCGAAAGAGATCAACGGCTCGCGCCGCGCGCGTATCGCGAAAGGCTCGGGCACGACCGTGACCGAGGTCAATCGCCTTCTTGACCAGTTCAAGCAAATGCAGAAGATGATGGGCTCGGTGGGCCGAGGCATGGCCGGCGGCGGAGCGATGGGCGCCCCGGGCATGGGCTTTGGCAAGAAGTCCCGCGGGCGCATGCAGTCACCGAAGAAAAACAAGAAGAAATCTCGCTCGGGCAACCCTGCGAAGCGCGCAGCCGAAGAAAAAGCCTGGGCCGAGCAGCAAGCACAGAAAAAGGGTGCGGCGTTCGGCGGCGGTGCCTTCGGTGGCACGGGGCAGGGGGCCGACGCCGCCTCGGATCTGTCGAACCTTGATATGAACCAGCTCCCGCCCGAACTGCGTAAGATGCTCGGAAAGTAGCGCACATGTCCACCGTCACGACCGGCAGTCTTCCCGCCCTCACGTCGGGGCTTCGATTCCCTACCTCGAAGCGCGGTGCGCGCTACTGCATCGAGGATGTCGATCGCTTCCTCGACACGCTCGATGAAGAACTCGTGCTCACCGAGGGGGATGTTGAGCGCTCGCTGGCTCTTGCCGAGAGCATCGAAGGGCAAACGTTTCCGCGCGTGGGGTTTATGCGCGAGGGCTACCAGGTCGCGGCGGTTGACGAAGCGCTCGAAGCGATCGTGCGGGAGCTGCGCGCCGATCCGCTAAGCGAGCAGAACGCCCTCGTGATCGGCGTGGAGGACTTCCTTGGCGCACATCGACCGCTCACGTGGGAGGCGGCGCAGGCCGGTGCCGTGGGTGGAAGCGTGAAGCTCTATGAGCGCGCGAGTGTGGAAGAAGCACTCGCCGAGTTTCGCGCGATCGCGAAGGCCGGTGACACGCACGAGACGCACCGCAAATTGCGGGACTTTCGCGCGAGACTGAACCTCGTGAGGCTCGGCGATTGGGAGACCGGTGCGGGGGCCGACGGCGAGGGGTATCCCGCGTTCGCCGTCGATCGGTTCTTTGCCCTCAGTATCTCTGACTATTGCTCCGCGCCGCTTTCAGGCGAGTAGCGAGCGGGGCCCGGCAACTGTCGGACCCATAACTGTGCCCGGAGGCACACCCAACGGCCTTTCGCCGAGGGGGCGGTTTCAGGCATAATTGACGCTTGTATGTGCCCGCTCCGGAGCCCTCTACCCGGCCGGGCGCGTCCAGCCGAGAAACGCGCAGCTTATGTTGACCCCACGGGCAGCGCGAATCTCACCCATTCTTATGCAGAAGGAGAGACAGCCTCGTGGCCGTCAAAATTCGTCTTAAGCGCATGGGCAAGGTCCATGCACCGGTTTACCGCATCGTTGTTGTCGACTCGCGCAAGAAGCGCGACGGCGCCGTGATCGAAGAGATCGGCAAGTACAACCCGAACGAGCAGCCCTCGTTCATGGAGATCGACTCGGAGCGCGCGCAGTACTGGCTCGGCGTTGGTGCTCAGACGAGCAACCAGGTCGCCGCGATCCTCAAGGTCACTGGCGAGTGGGCGAAGTTCAAGGGCGAAGAGGGCGCCGAAGGCACCCTCAAGACCAAGGAAGCCAAGCTCAGCGCCGAGGAGCGCATCGCTGCCGCCGATAAGGCCGCCGCCGAGAAGCGCGAAGAGGTCAAGGCTGCCAAGGAAAAGGCCGAGGCCGAAGCTGCCGCCGAGAAGGAAGCCGCCGAGGCTGCCGAGAACGCCGAGTCCTCCGAGGAGTCGGCTGAGGGCGCCGAAGCCGAGACTTCCGAAGAGACCACCGAAGAGGCCTGAGCATGAGTGCTCGCGCCGAAGCTCTCGCGCACCTCGTGTGCGGGATCGTCGACAACCCCGATGACGTGCGCGTCAAGGAGAAGTCGACCCGCCGTGGGCCACTTCTCGAAGTGCGCGTTCACCCCGATGACCTCGGGCGCGTGATCGGGCGTTCGGGCCGCACCGCCCGCGCGCTGCGCACCGTGACCACGGCACTGTCCGACGACGACATTCGCGTGGACATCGTGGACACCGACAAGCGCTAACGGTGACAATGCACCTTGAGGCGGCAGCAACGCTACAGTGTGGCGCGGCTGCCGCCTTTTCTTATGAGACCCGTGAGTGAGGACCCCATGACGCTCTCCCGAATTCTTCGCCCGTTTGCCGCCTTCGGCGCGGCAGCCCTTCTTGTGCTCGGTGCAGCCGGGTGCGATGCCATTGGTCAGAAGGGTGGCGAGCCCGCCGATGGCAGCACCGTGAAAGTCACGAAGGTAGGGGCCAAAAAGCCGAAGACCGATCCCGCCACCGAGTATGCGTGCACGCAGTTCTTCGGCGACCCCGATTACGTCTCACCCGAGTATTTCCAGGCGATCGCCATGGGGGCGAGCGCGCTCGAGATCGGCGGCACGAACGAGTACCTGTTCCAGAGTGCCGCCGAAGAGCTGCGTGGCACGTTCGAGGAATCCACCGAAGACGTGAAGGGGGCCGCAGACGCGGTCGCCGACTGGATCGAAACGGAATCCGCGAAGGGGAAGGACGCCGATACCGACGCCTTCAAGGGAGCGCTCGAGGGTCTTGCCTCGGCGTGCGCGCCGATGTCCGTTCACGCAACCTGGGCGAGCGGCGGCGGGGAGAAGGGAAAGAAACCCGCAAAGCTCGTGTGCGCTGAGCTGGCGACGAAGCCGCAGCTGTTCACCGAGTACCGCAACGGCAATGTTTTTACCTCGAACTCCTTTGACGCCGTGGGGTTCTACGGCAAGTACGTGACGGAGAAGAAGCGCCCCTACGTCGAGAACCTTAACGCGATTCTGCAGGAGGACATCGATAACGTGGATGATGAGGGCGTGAAACATGCTCTCATCGAGGTACAGAAGCCGTTCCTGTCGGTCCTCGAAGGCAATCCTGATTCGAGCGGTTCGCGCAAGAAGCTTGATGGCTTCGGTGCAGCCTGCGAGGCTGCGGGCTACGAGGGCGCCGTGGACCTTCCCGCGGAGGATCCGGGCGAGACGGGTGAAGGCACCGAGGGAGGTGAGCTCGCCGGTGAATAGGAATGTCACGGTAGTCGTGGGCACGATCGGCAAGGCACACGGTCTCAAGGGCGAGGTGTCGCTCATGGTGCGCACGGATATCCCCGAGGAGCGTCTCGTGAGGGGCGCCGAGTTTGACGTGGATGGCCCTGAGGGTGTGCCCACACGGCTCACCCTCACCTCAACACGCACGCAGCAGGGGCGCTGGTACGTGAAATTCGCGGAGATTCACAACCGCACCGAAGCGGAGAGCCTCCGCGGCGCGGATCTCACGCTCGAGCTCGATCGTGAGGAGGAGTTCGAAGAGGACCCCGATGCCTGGTATCCCGAAGAACTCAAAGGGCTCGAGGTGCGCACGGAAGACGGCCGCGTACTCGGCACCGTGACCGGCCTCGACCACTATCCCGCGCAGGATCTTCTGATCGTTCGTGGAGCCGACGGCCGGCGCGTGATGCTCCCCTTCGTGGAGGAGCTCGTGCCCGAGGTGGATATCGACAACGGTTTTGTGCTGGCGAACCCGCCCGGCGGGCTCTTTGATCCCGAGAATGCGCTCAGTGAGCGTGACGGAGCGGAAGGCTAGGGCTTCGTGCGCATCGACGTCATCACGATCTTCCCCGAGTACCTCGCTCCGCTCGAACTCTCCCTCATCGGCAAGGCCCGCAAGGATGGGCTCGTGGATCTGCGCCTGCACAACTTGCGTGATTACACGCACGATCGTCATCACACGGTTGATGACACTCCCGTGGGTGGCGGAGCTGGCATGGTCATGAAGCCCGAGCCGTGGGCGGAAGCGTTTGCGGATGTGCTCGGCTCGGCGGAGAGGGAGTCCGACGGCGCCCTCACGTCACCGCTCGTCATTTTTCCTAATCCTGCGGGTGAACCGTTCACGCAGCGCGCCGCCGAACAACGCAGTGAGGAGCCGTGGCTCATCTTCGCGTGCGGTCGCTACGAAGGCATCGACGAGCGCGTGTACGAATACCTTGGTGATCAAGGGGTGCGGGTCGCGCTCAGCTCACTTGGAGACTACGTGCTCAACGGCGGTGAGGTCGCGGTACTCGCGATGACCGAAGCAATCGTGCGGCTCGTGCCCGGCGTACTCGGCAACCCCGAATCGATCGTCGAGGAATCTCATACGAGCGGGCTACTCGAGTATCCGCTTTATACGAAGCCCGCGAGCTGGACCTCGCCCGACGGGGTGCAGCGCGACGTGCCCGAGGTGCTCTTGAGTGGCCACCACGCGCGCATCGATGAGTGGCGGCGTGCGCGGTCTCTCGAACGCACGGCCGAGCGGCGACCAGACCTCCTCGAGGACCGTGCACTCCCCTCGGAGGCGGGCTCTCGTTAGCCTTCTTCGTGCTCTTGACTCGGGTGCTGTGCCGCGCCGAGGTGACGGGCGAGGCGGCGCGTGGTGAACGGCCAGTAGAAGGCCGCGAAGGCGACTGCTGCGAGGCCGAATGCGCAGCCGATGTCGAGGAAAATGCGCGGCCAGAAGCCGCTCGTCATGAAAGCGTGGACCGCGCTGGCAAGGGACGCGAGCACAGCGAGGAAGCCGATCCCCAGGAGAACGGCGTTGAGAGGCTTGGCCTTCTCGCGGTGAGCTTTCGCCACCTTTGCCGATTCGGGTGTCGGCTCGACGTGTCCTTCTTCGACCGCTTCGAGCACCCCGTGGCGCTTTCGCGGTACCACGAAGTGCACCACGAGTCCCGCGATCACGAGGATGAGCGCGAGGGCGAGACCCACGATCGTCGCGAGCGCGGGATCCTCCGCGGTCCATGGGAGGAGGGCCAGGGTCCAGAAAAGCGCGGCGGGTGCGAGCAGTACAAGCACGAACGAGACGAGGTTTGAGACGTGCTCCTTGGTGGAGTGTTCGACGAATTTTCGGGCCTCCGCGCGCGTGAGGCCTTCGCTCGCGGTGGCTCGGCGCGATCCTCGACGCTGGTCGGCATCGCGGTTGTCTTTCTCGCTCACGTGAGGCTCCTTTCGTGCGAGCAAGCTCGCATCCTTTGTCGCGGCATATCTTATTGCGTGCTGCTTAGAGCAGTGGCAGAATGGATGACCGTGCGTGTTGCGCCGTCACCTGCCTCGGGGGGTTGCGGCACGAGGCAACAGGGCAGATCCGTCGCCACCGGAATGGCGGCCAGAGGCCCGGCACACTTTGAATGATTCACAGACGCCCTCGGCGGGCTTGTTCCGCCGCCAGGGGGTAAACCATTCGCCGTCCGACCCGGGGCGGGAGGCAGGAGAAAACTCATGCAGAAGTTCGATGAACTCGATGCGGCTCACCTCAAGAGCGACGTTCCCGATTTCCGTGCTGGCGACAACGTCAAGGTGCACGTGAAGGTTGTCGAAGGTAACCGCTCGCGTATCCAGGTGTTCCAGGGCTACGTGATCGCCCGCAAGGGTGGCGGCATCAAGGAAACCTTCCGCGTTCGCAAGGTGTCGTTCGGCGTTGGTGTCGAGCGCGTGTTCCCGGTTCACGCCCCGACGATCGACAAGATCGAGGTTGTGTCCCGCGGTGACGTTCGCCGTGCAAAGCTTTACTACCTGCGCGGCCTCACCGGCAAGAAGGCTCGTATCCGCGAGAAGCGCGAGCACTCCTGATTCACGCTTTGCCGTCCCAATCTCAGCCGCGGCGATCGCCCCTCGTGTGGGTGATCGCCGCGGCTTTATGCGTGGTGTTTCTCGCCGTGTTGGGGGTGCGGCACTTCGTTGCTGAGACCTACCACGTGCCGAGCGGTTCGATGGCTCCCACGCTCGAGTCGGGGGAGTACATCCTCGTGGACCGTACGACGCGAGGCACCGCTACACGCGGAAGCGTTGTGGTGTTTGACGGTGAGGGGTATTTCGGAGGTTCTTCCCGCTACTGGGTGAAGCGCGTGATCGGCGTCGGTGGCGACCGTGTACGCTGCTGCACCGATGACGGCCAACTCGAGGTCAACGGCCACCCCCTCGACGAGCCCTACCTCCCGGCTTCCCTCTCGCGCGCAAGCGCGATTGACTTCGATGTTGCCGTGCCCGAGGGGCGGATGTTTCTCCTTGGTGATTCTCGCAACGACTCCTCCGATTCGCGCAACCACCTTGGCGATCCCGGCGGAGGAATGGTGCCAGTGGAGCGCACGCGGGGGCACGTGACGCGTGTCGTGTGGCCCCTCACCGTTGCGCGAGACATCTCCCACTAGACTGGAACAGATGTCTGAGCACGATAACTTCGCCGCCGCGGCTCCCGAGCAGGGAGAATCATCGACTGCCTCCCGCGCCGTCGATGCCATCGAGGTGCCCACGCATCGAGCTGCCGGAAGTGCGCGTGAGAGAAGGGGCGGGGCTCTCGCGACCGTGCTCGACTGGACCATCACGATCGTCGTGGCGCTCGTCGTGGCCGTGCTCATTAAAACCTTCCTCGTGCAGCCGTTCTTCATTCCCTCGGCTTCGATGCACCCAACCCTCATGGAGGACGACAAGATCCTCGTCTCCAAGCTCCACCCGGGAGTTCTCGATCTTCACCGAGGCGACGTCATCGTTTTCCAAGATCCGGGTCATTGGGTGGGCGGCAACTCCGATAGGCCTCTCACAACCGGCCAGCAGGTGTCGAAGGCCCTCAGCTACGTGGGCCTCGCCCCCGACCCCACCGAGAATCACCTCGTCAAACGCCTGATCGGCACGGGCGGCGACCACATCGTGTGTAAGGAGCGCGGCGGCGCGATGACGGTCAACGGCATCGAGCTCAACGAAACGTACATCGTTCCCGGCAATGGTGCCTGCCAGGTGTCTTTCGACGTCACGGTTCCCGAGGGAAAGCTGTGGGTCATGGGCGATAACCGTTTCAATAGCGCCGACTCTTCCGAACACTACGCGCGTGGCGAAGACCCCTTCGTCGATGAATCAAAGGTCACGGGCAAGGCGGTTCTGCTGTTCCTCCCGTTCGATCGATGGAGCACGCTCAAGGATGGCGAGAAGGTCTTCGAGAAAGTGAACAGCGCCGAGAGCTCGGCAAGCGTCAAAACGGGGCGAACGAACGGCCTCACGCACCACGCGCTCGCCGCGTGATGCCTATGCCGAGCCCCACTGCGACCCCCGAGCGCGAACTGCAACGTGCGCAAGCCTTCTTTGATGCGCACCCCGATGCCGCTTCGTGCGCGGTCATCGGTCTTGACGAGGTTGGGCGCGGTGCGCTCGCCGGCCCGGTTGCGGTGGGAGCCTTCGCCCTTCGGTGCGAACGAGCTCAAGGCGCGCTTCCGACGCCTGCCGAGCTTCCGCCCGGACTCAAAGACTCAAAGCTCCTCAGCCCAAAAAGGCGTGAGGCGGCCTTTGCCGCTCTCGTGGGAGAGGGGCGCTCAATTCCCCTTCCGCTCGGCCCGATTTGCCCGTGCGGCAGTGTGAGCTGCCCAGCCGCCGTCGGAACCGCGCGCGCCCGGGAAATTGATGAGCACGGTATTTCCACGGCTCTCACGCTCGCGGCGAATCGGGCGCTCGAAGCCGTACGCGAGGTGCTCGATGTGCCGCTTGCCGGTGTCATTCTTGACGGGAACGTTGACTACGTGACGCGCGGACTCGCGGCGCCGCTCAGCTGCCCGCTGGACGTCGTGATTAAGGCCGACCAAACGTGCGCCGCCGTTGCAGCCGCGAGCATCCTCGCGAAGGTCGCGCGGGATCGGCACATGGCCGCGCTTGATGCTGAAGCACCCGGCTACGGATGGGCGGGTAATAAAGGTTACGGTTCGAAAGCTCACCGCGAGGCGATCGTGCGGCTTGGTCTCCACGCCGAGCACCGCTCGAGTTGGAACCTCGTGCCCGCCGAGCAGCAAGTACTCGACCTGCCGCTGTAATCTTGAGACTCGTGGAAGCCGCGCGTTTCCGCATGAGTCAACGACCTTCGACGTGAGGGAGAGAGCAACATGAACGTGCATGATCTCGACGCCTACGAGGCCGACATGGAGCTCCAGCTCTATCGCGAATACCGCGATGTCGTGGGAACCTACGCCTACCGCGTCGAGACCGAGCGCCGGCTTTATCTCGCGAACCAGGTCGACGTGCACGTTCAGCACGCGGGAGGCGAGGTGTTTTACGAACTGAACCTCGCCGATGCATGGGTGTGGGATGTGCACCGCACTTCGCGATTCGTGCGCACCGTTCGTGTACTGACGTTTAAAGACGTCAACGTTGAAGAGCTCGAAAAGCCCGCGTTCGACATCTAAGAAATCGACCGCGAAGGGGTGGCTCGCGCCCCACAGCGCTCGTCCGTCCACAAGTCACAAGGTGGCGGCTGACACTGACGCGGGTATTCGGCATCGTGTGAGGCATGACGATCACGACAGGAGTCGACACCCGCGGTGCCGATAAGCTCCCCACCAAGAAACTCGGCAACCTCGGCGAGGACATCGCCGCCGATATCCTCGCGCGTTCGGGCTACGAAATTCTCGAACGGAACTTTCGCACGCGCCACGGCGAAATCGATATCGTCGCCCTCGATGGTGACACCCTCGTGTTTGTCGAAGTCAAAACGCGGCGAAGCCTCGTGATGGGCTCTGCCGTGGGTGCGGTCGATACGCGCAAAGTGCGCAAGCTTCGCACGATGATCGGCGCCTACTTCCTCGAGCGAAGCCCCCGGCATTCCCAGGTGCGACTCGATGCTTTCGGTGTGTTCGTGATGCCCGGAGGGTTCGTCGAGGTCACACATCTCAAGGCGGTCGGAGCATGAGCGTCGCGCGCGTACTGGGCATGAGCCTGTGGGGGCTTGAAGGGCGCATTGTCGAGGTCGAATGCGAAATTAGTCGGGGGCTTCCCGCTTTTGTGATCGTGGGACTTCCCGATTCCTCGACCCTCCAGGCGCGCGAGCGCGTCAAGAGCGCGTGTGCCAATGCCGGCCACGCCGTGGGGGAGAAGAAGGTCACCGTGAATCTCTCGCCGGCGTGGATGAAAAAGAGTGGCTCGGGATTCGACCTGCCGATAGCCGTCGCGACCCTCGCCGCGAAGGGTGTGCTCCCGCCGGGAAACCTCGAGAGCACATTGTTCGTCGCCGAGCTTGCCCTGGACGGGAGCCTCCGGCCGGTTCCAGGGATTTTGCCCGCCGCGCTCGCGGCGGAAAAGAGTGGGGTGCGGCGCGTCGTCGTGGCCGCGGCCAATGCTGAAGAAGCGCAGCTTGTGCCCGGTATTGAGGTTCGATCGTCGCGGCACCTAGGGGAGGTCATCGTGGGCTTCGGCGGTAAAGCCGAATGGTCGCGGCGCGCGCTCTTTGATGTGCTGGAACGCGAGGAGAGGGATGAGGGTGAGGATCCGGACACCGAGCGCGAACGCCTCGACTTCCTCGATGTCAAGGGGCAAAAACGCGGGCGCGAGGCGGCAGAGGTTGCCGCGGCAGGCGGGCATCACATGCTCCTACTCGGGCCGCCCGGTGCGGGCAAAAGCATGATCGCCTCACGTCTGCCCAGCATCCTCCCTCCACTCGAGGCCCAACGCGCCCTCGAATTAAGCGCGCTTTCCTCGATCGCGGGAGATTTCGATGCTACACGCGGCCTCGTGCGCGAGGCGCCGTTCATCGCGCCGCATCACACGTCAAGCGTCGCCTCCATCATTGGCGGCGGCAGTAATCTCGCAAGCCCCGGGGCGGTCTCGCGCGCCCACGGGGGAGTGCTGTTCCTCGACGAAGCGCCCGAATTTGCGCCGAAAGTTCTCGAGTCGCTCCGGGAAGTGCTTGAAACGGGAGAGGTGTCTCTTCATCGCACGCGTGGAGTCGCCACCTACCCAGCCGCGTTCCAGTTGGTGCTTGCGGCGAACCCCTGCCCGTGTGGAAACGCCGATGCGCGCGGCGACCGATGCCGCTGCACGTCCATGCAGCGCCGCCGTTACATGGCGAGGCTCTCGGGCCCAATTGTTGACCGCCTCGACCTTCGCCTGAAGCTTGCGCCCGTACGCACGCTCAGCGGCGCATCGCGCGAGGAATCGAGTGCCGATATCCGCGAGAGAGTATGCGCGGCCCGAGAGGCGCAAAATCGGCGCCTCGACGGCAGCGGTTACGTCGTGAATGCCCAGCTGAGTGGCCGTTTTCTCGACCAAGAGATGCCGCTTGAGCGGAGCGATGAGGCAATCTTGGTGCGCGCCGTTGAACGAGGGCGTCTCACGATGAGGGGCCGCGATCGCGTGCGACGAGTCGCGTGGACTCTCGCCGACCTTGCCGGCGCTGCTCGGCCCACGAGCGCGCATGTTGCTTCGGCCCTCGAGCTTCGAGGGGAGGATGCCGCATGAGCACTGGGCACGTCGGAGAGCATCGCGTAGGGGCACCACCAGGGTATTTTTGGCAGCCGAGCGCAGTTCCCGCGGATGGTGCGGAGGCTGAGGCCGATCGTCGTGCAAGAGCGGTGTGGAGCGCCCTCGCCGAATCCACCGATGCGGCCGCTCGATATTTGTGGCTTGCGCGAGGTCCGGTGGAGGCCCTGAGCCTCGCACTCGAGGGGACGATACGCGAAATCGCCAATGTACTAGAGGAAGCGGCAGCCGATCCGGAGGCCGAGAGGCTCCACGTGACGGCCGCTCACGAATCAATGAGGATCCGCAACGCGCGCCAGGCTGCCGAGCGCGCGAAGGCAGCGTGGTCCGAACGTGCGGGAGAAGCACGAAATGTCCTCGAACGGTCAAGGGAAAGCGGCATCTCGCTTGTGCGCCCAGGTGAGGTTGGCTGGGTCTCGGGGCTCACTAAGCTTGGAATTAACGCCCCCTTTGCGCTGTGGCACGCGGGAAGCCGTGGCGGGTTGGAGGAGCGGAAGGCTGTTGCGCTCGTGGGGTCGCGCGGCGCGACTCGATACGGGACGAGCGTCGCCTACGATTTCGCAGCGGCGCTCGCGGAGCACGGAGTACGCGTGGTTTCCGGCGGCGCGCTCGGGATCGATGCCGCGGCACATTCGGGAGCGCTCGCCGCACGAAGCGTGCACGAAGGAGGTGGCGGCACCGCCGCTTTCCTCGCGGGTGGGCTCGACGATTACTACCCGCGGGCAAACGCCGCGCTCCTTACGCGAGTTCGGGGTGAGGGAGGGCTCTTTTCCGAAGCCCCCATTGGAGCGCGGCCTACGAGGTGGCGGTTTCTTTCGCGTAATCGCCTCATCGCGGCGGCAAGTGAGGCCACGGTCGTGGTCGAGGCGGCGTGGCGCTCGGGTGCGCTTTCTACCGCAGCGCACGCCGATGCTCTCTCGCTTCCCGTAGGCGCCGTCCCTGGGCCCGTCACTTCGGCAGAAAGCAGCGGGTGCCATCGCCTCATTGCCGAACGAGGGGCACAGCTGCTCTCACGGGTCGAGGACATCGAACTCATGATTTCCGGAGCATCCGGGGTCGCGGGATCCGTCGGAGCCGAAAACCCCGCCGATGCTAGCGGCGCGCTGCCGCTTGATGTCGAGCTTCTCGGCCCCCTCGACCGGCTCGTCTTTGATGGGATCCCGCGTTTTTCCGCGATCGGGGTGCGGGAGCTTGCCACGCAATGCGCGCTTGACCGTGACCAGGTGCGCTCGAGTCTCGCGCGCATCGAGCTTCTCGGGCTCGCGGAGGTTTCGGGTCACAGCGTGCGCCGCTTGGAAGCGAAGAGCACCTAGATGTACTGATCGGGAACGTTCGTTAATCGCGTGAAGGGTGGCTGGTTGCCGCAGGCGGTGTGGGATCTGTGGTGGTTGTAGTAGTGCAGCCAGCCCTCGAGCTCACCGCGGCGCTCGGCTTCAGAGGTGTAGCAGCGGGCGTAGGCCCAGCCGTCGGCCAGGGTGCGGTGGAATCTCTCGATCTTCCCGTTGGTCTGCGGCCGATAGGGCCTGGTGCGCTTGTGCTTGATCCCGAGCTCATGGCAGGTGTCTCGCCACAGGTGTGAGCGGTAGGCGCCTCCATTGTCGGACAACACCCTCTCGACGGTGACGCCACGCTGGTTGAACCACTCGACAGCCCGGACCAGCACGGCAGTGGCGGTGAGGGCGGTTTCGTCGTCATGGATCTCGGCATAGGCGACACGGGAGTGGTCATCGATGACGGTGTGGACGTACGCCTTTCCCATCAACGGGTCCCGCCACTTGTTGCGAGGCTTGTCCGGGGTGGCAGCGCGGTTGCGGTCGCCTTGTTGTCGGCCGACGTAGCGCCAGCCCCCGCCGTCAGGGATGTTGCCGAGCTTCTTCACATCGACGTGCAGCATCGCCCCGGGATGGTCGTGCTCGTAACAGCGAACGGGCTCTCCCGTGGCGCGGTCGACATGGGAAAGCCGGTTCAGGTGCGCGTCGACCAGGATCCGATGGACCGTCGACGGGGCGATCCCGAGCCGGCACGCGAGCTGGACCGGTCCTTCGCGCAGGCGCAGGCGGAGCTGGATGCAACGCCTGGTCGTGGCTTGGCTGGTCTTGTTCGGCGACCGGTGGGGCCGTGAGGAGCGGTCCTGCATGGACTGGCCGGTGCGGTAGCGGTCGGTCCAGCGCTTCACGGTGGGCCAGGAGACCTGGAATCGGGCTGCGACTTCGCTGACCGGCCAGCCCTGGTCGACCACGAGCCGGGCGACGATCAGTCGGTGGCGGGGTGTGAGGGCAGCGTTGGGGTGGCTCATCGCGGGTTCTTCCTCGACCTGCGGGAGCGGGTGAAAGTGACCAAGACCAGGACGGCTGCTCCGACCCACCAAAGTCCTGCTGCGGCTCCGGTTCTCACGAGCAGCGGCGTTCCGCTCCACCATCCGGCTGCCCAGCCTCCGAGGGCCACGCCGAGGCTGGTTCCTGTCTGTCGGAGGGCGTTGTTGAGCCCGCTGGCCACTCCTGGGCGGCCAGGCCAGGCGGACAGGCTTTCGCCCACGATGGCGGAGGTCATCAACCCGAGGCCGACCCCGATGCCCAGCAGCCCTGGGGCGAGACCCATGGTTCCCGGCAGCCGGCCCAGCGTCGCGAGTCCCACGGCGCCGACGGCGAATCCCAGGGCAGCGACGCGGCGTCGGCCGAGGCGGACGACAGCCCTCCCCGAGAGGGGGCCGAGCACGACGAATGGCGCTGTGGCGAGCAACAGCAGCAGTCCAGTCGGCCCAGCACCCATCCCGAGCCCGGACTGCAAGTGGACCGTGACGACCTGGAGAGTGCCGTTCGCGCCCGAGGTCATCATCGCTGCCGCGATCACGGACCCGACCAGCGCACGCTTGGCCATCTCGCCTCGACCAGCGGCGGCGGGCGGGCCGGCGTGCAGGACCGCAGGGCGAGCCGCATGCAGCTGGCGCCCGGTCCCCCACGCGGCGAAGAGGCCGAGGGGCACATTGATCCAGAACACGGCCCGCCATGACAGCGCGGCGACGAGTAGACCGCCCACGGCGGGTCCCAGCGCGGTCGCCACGGCGCTGATGCTCGACCAGGCCCCCAAGGCCTTGGCTCGCTCACCGGGCTCGGGCCATGCCTGGCTCAGGGCGGCCAACCCGGCCGGCAGCATCACGGCAGCAGCCAACCCCTGACCCCAGCGGGCCGTCAGGACCACGAGCCATGTCCCGGCCAGCCCTCCGAGCAACGACGCGGCGGTGAACACGGTGATGCCGACCAGCAGGGCGCGACGTGGCCCGATGCGGTCGACCAACCACCCGGCGGGCAGCAGCGCGAGGGCGAGGGGCACGGTGTAGGCATCCACGACCTGGGCCCAGCGCGCCACGGGCACATGGAAGGTGCGGCCGACCGTAGGCATCGCCACGTTCATGGCCAACACATCCAGCAGCACCAGGAACATGGGGATGCACAACACTACGAGCAGGAATGTCCCGCCGTTGCGGCGGGCACCACCCCGGTGTGAGGCGGGGGCATCAGGAGAGAGGTTCATGTCTACCACGATGAGGTATGGACGCTTCGGTGGCGGTCGAAGTGTGACGGGGTGAGAATGGGTGCCATGGACCCACAGCCAGACATCGCCTCGGTGGCCGCGCACTTCGCCGATCGGTCACGCGCCGCGATGATGCTCGAACTGCTCGACGGCAACGCCCGCCCCGTGACGCGCCTGGCCCAGGTGGCAGGGGTGCGCACCTCCACCGCCAGCGAACACCTGTCCCGCCTGGCGGGGGCAGGACTGCTCGTCGTCGAGCCCGAGGGACGGGTGCGTCGCTACCGGCTCGCAGGCCCCCACGTCGCGGTGGTCCTGGAGTCGTTGATCCCTCTGGCGTCCACCCCTGGCGTCACGGGGCTACGCCAGGCCAGCCAGTGGGACCGGTTGCGGGTGGCGCGCAGCTGCTACGACCACCTGGCCGGCAGTCTGGGCACCGACATCCTGGCGGGCCTGGTCGAGGTCGAGACACTGCGCCGCACCGACGGCATCCAGGGCACCGTTCGGGGTCCGCTCGATGCCATCGCCGGCCCGACGGCCACCGGCTACGTGCTGGGTCCCCACGCTGCCCAGCACTTCGCCCGGATCGGTATTGACCTCGCCGTGGTGCAGGCTGGGCGTCGTCCCCTGCTGAAGGTGTGTACGGACTGGACCGAGCAACGCCACCACCTCGCTGGAGGACTCGGAGCCGCGCTCATGCGCGCCCTCATCGACCGAGGGTGGATCGAACGCCGCCCCGGACGGCGCGACCTCCTAATCCACAAACCAGAGGACATTCAAGACTGGCTCACCACTGCCTGACTCGATCAACATCTCCGGTCAGTACACCTAGAACGGCGGCGGTGCGACCTTTCTTACGCAAGCGACGTTGAGAAGATACTTAGGCTGCCTATATAGTGAGGCTATGCAAAAAGGGGATTTCGAAGGGCGTGAAGCCGGCGCTGCGAGCGATGATTCGCTCGACGAACTAGCGAATACCCTCGTGGCAAACGGGCTTCGCTTCAGCCGTGCCGCAGGGCGTAGCGCAGGAGGAAGCCGTTCGCTCATTTCGGTGCGCGTTCTCGCAAACCTTCGGCATGGAGGTCCTCTTCGCGTGGGCGAACTCGCCGCACGCGAGTCGGTTTCGCAACCGACGATGACGGGGATTGTCAATCGCCTGGCGGCCGATGACCTCGTCGAACGGCGCTCGGACGCGAGCGATGCTCGTGCAAGCGTCATCGCACTCACGAACGCAGGCATGGCCGAACTTGAGCGCTCTCGCGCTGCCTCGGCCGAATCCGTACGCCCCGCGCTCGACGCGCTCGAAGCGGAAGATCTCCGCACCCTTGAACGCGCGGCGGTGCTTCTTGGCGACCTCGCCGAGATTCTCGCACGCCGCGACCGCTAATCACCATTCTCCCCGTGCGCATCCACGCGCCCGAAAATCGTCAGATTGGAGTTTTATTCGAATGTCCGTTGCTGCCCCCGAGCACGCTCGCGTACACGACCAAGGTGCTCACGCGCCGCAAGCGCCGAAGCCCGAGAAGGCCCCCTCAATCCTGCATCAGCCCGTGGCCGTGTGGGCGATCGCCTTCGCCTGCATGGTCTCCTTTATGGGGATCGGCCTTGTGGACCCGATCCTTCCGGCGATTAGCCGCGAGCTCCACGCGAGTCCCTCGCAAACGATGCTGCTCTTCACGAGCTACCTGATTGTCACCTCGATTGCGATGTTCTTCAGCGGGTTCATCTCGAGCAGGCTTGGGGTGAAACGCACCCTGATCACGGGCCTCGTCCTCATCGTGCTGTTCGCGGCACTCGCGGGAACAGCGGGAAGCGTTGACGCGATCATCGGATTCCGCGCCGGATGGGGGCTCGGTAACGCCCTGTTCATTTCAACCGCACTCGCGGCGATCGTGGGTGCCGCTTCGGGTGGATCGGGCCAAGCGATCATCCTGTACGAGGCCGCGCTCGGTGTGGGGATGGCCGTGGGGCCGCTCGCCGGTGGTGCCCTTGGGTCGATCTCGTGGCGCATGCCATTTTTCGGCACAGCCGCACTCATGGCGATCGGCCTGATCGCCATCATCGTCCTTTTGCCGAAGCCCGCCGCCCAGCCCACCAAGGCCTCGCTCGGCGCGGGCTTTGCGGCGCTGAGCCGCCCACCCCTCTTGCTTCTGAGCGCCGCCGCGCTGTGCTACAACTTCGGCTTCTTCACGCTTCTTGCATACTCGCCCTACCCGCTCGAGGCTGCTGCGCATTCGGCCGGAATTGAGTTTGGCGCGCATGAGCTCGGGCTTGTGTTCTTCGGGTGGGGCCTTGCCCTCGCCCTCACCTCGGTTCTCGCTGCTCCTCGCCTCACGAGGCGCTTCGGGCTCATTCCGGTGTTGACGGCGACTCTCGCGCTCCTCGCGGCGTGCCTCGTGACCATGGCGCTCGGCGCGGATCGCCTTCCCCTTCTCGTTACTGCCGTCGTTGTGGCGGGCCTGTTCCTCGGTATTCTCAACACCGCCCTCACCGAGGCGATCATGGAAGCCACCGATCTCCCGCGCAGCATTGCAAGCTCAACCTACTCGGGCGTGCGTTTCCTCGGTGGTGCGATTGCCCCGGCGGTTTCGGGTTCGATTGCGGATGCGCTCGGTGCCGGCGGCCCCTACTGGTTCGCGGCAGTGGCGATCCTCATGTCGATAGTGATCCTCGTGAGCGGCCACAAGCTCCTCACACGAGTGACAACGCCACACATCACTCAGCAAGAAGAGGCCTCGGCCATCACTGCTGGCGACGAGTTTTAAGGCGCTCACTCGTGCCTTAATCTGGAACTGCCCCCCTCACGACGACACACCTCCGCCCCTGGCTCCTTGCGAGTCCATAGCGGAGGTGTTTCGTCGTGAGAGCGAGCGCCTCAGCGCAGAATGCTCTTTTCACCCACCAATTTCGTCCATGCGTGTCCGAAGCCAAGGTGATCGGCGGCGTTGACGGCGAAAAGCAGCAGTACAACAACGACTACAAGAATGCGGAGGATGCCAGCGATCGGGCCGGTCCAGCTTGCAGCGCGTGACGAGGAAGTAGATGTGGTGCTCATGGCGACCCCTTAACGTGAATCAATATGTTCATGCTTAACGCACGGCCGTCTAGGTGGATGAAAATCGGACTAAGGGCCTAGAGGTCTTGAAGCGGTTGGCGGGGGCGTTCGAGGCTTCAACGGGGCGCGTGCCACACTGGAGCTATGACCCCCACACGTGAATCGCAGGCGCCCCGATCCGGGCGCGCGCTCCTCATCGCCGAAGGCGATGCAGAAGTTCTTGAACGCTACGAGCGGCATCTTCGTTTTGAGCGCGCGCGCAGCGAACACACGATTCGGGGCTACCTTTCCGACGCGGTTTCTCTACTCGAATTTACGTTCCAAGAGAGCGCGGAGAGTGAGAAGCGAGGGGCGCGAGACCTGACAATCCAGGACCTGCGCGCGTGGCTCGCGGCAAGGGCCGAGGCCGGCCACAGCCCCACGACCCTGGCGCGCGGAGCCGCGGCCGCGCGCACGTTCACGGCGTGGTTGCGTGAAGCGGGCCTCGTGGAGCTTGATCCCGGCAGGCGCTTGCGGGCCCCCAAGCGTGGGCGCACCCTCCCGCACGTCATCAGTGCCGCTCAGGCGCGTGACATCCTCGAGGAAGCGGAGAGTGCTGCGCACGAGAAGGCCGTTGGACCACAAAGTTCGCCCGAGGTCGATCCCATGCGCGTGCGCGATGCGGCCATCTTGGAGGTGCTCTATTCCTCCGGCTTGCGAGTCTCGGAGCTGTGCGCGCTCAATCGTGCGAGCGTGGATCGCCAGAATCGCACGCTGCGCGTGATCGGCAAGGGGAACAAGGAGCGGGTTGTGCCGCTCGGGGTGCCCGCGCTCAACGCCATTGATCGCTGGGAGAGTATCGCGAGGTCGAGCTTTGTGCGTGATGAACACGAGGCGCTCTTCCTAGGCGTGCGCGGAGGTCGCATCAACGATCGCGCGGTGAGGACTGTCGTCGACCGAGCCGCCCGAGAGGGAGGCCTTGAAGGGCACATCTCTCCGCATACGTGGCGACACAGTGCCGCGACGCACCTCATGGAGGGCGGTGCGGATCTGCGTAGTGTTCAGGATTTGTTGGGGCACTCCTCGCTCCAGACGACGCAGATCTACACGCACGTATCTGCCGAGCGCCTCAAGGAGGCCGTCAAGCAAGCGCATCCCCGAGCCTAAGGGGGTGCGCGACGTTGGGCGACGTCACTTCGCGGTGGAGCGCGGGAAACGGCCAGCTCCCCTCGAAGGTGTGGAGCTGGCGCGGAGATAGACGTGGGGTGCGGTGGTGTGCGGCGCTACGCGACTGGCAGAAGAACGCTTGGTCCACGCCCCTCGAGAAGCGGTAGTGGGTCCAGGTAGTCCTTCCCTCGTTTGGCGCCGAGGTGTACGCATCCGGCCGCACAGTGGGCGTGCTCCGACGGGTGCTCGATAACCCCGATTAGCTGCCCTTTTCTCACGGCATCTCCTTTGGAGACCGAGGCGAGAACCGGCTCGTAGGTCGAAGTGAGCCCGTTGCCGTGGAGGATCGCGATCACGGGTTTGCCCGCGACCTTCCCCGCGAAAGTCACAGTGCCGCTCTCCACGGCCCGAACCTCGAGGGCGCCACCGGCGATGTCGAGGCCGCGGTGCCCCGGCCCGTATCGATGCGCGGGTGCTTCGAAGAAGCGCACCACCTCGTGGGCGGGGCCCACGGGCCAGGCCCAAATGTCCTCGTGGGCGCTCGAGTCAAGCAGCGGTGGTGGCTCCGGTGAAGCGAGCGCCTCGAGGGCCAAGGCTGCGCGGTGAGCACGATTGATCATCGCGCTCACGCGCTCCTGCGGGAAGTCCTCTTCACCCGCGCCGTGAGCGGGCGCGAACGCGAGGGCGCCCGCGCCGATGAGGAGCATGAGAATCACGAGAACGCGGGTGCCGAATCTGATGGAGATATGCATGCCTCAAGCACACCGTGCTCTCGTGCGGGTGCCAAGGGGGAGTGCTCATGCTGTGGAAACGCGAGGGGTGTGCAGTGTGAGGCGCGGACTCGCTCACACGTCCCTCAAGATTCGTGCGGGAGTCAGGTTCGCTGTATTAGAGTTGCCGTAGCACTCGCATGCGCGGGTGACTTCGCGCGCCCACTCACGCGCGCGTGCCATCGTTCCACAACTCTCCCGTGAGGGAAGTGGCGGCACAAACGCAGGGCGCTAGGGCGAGCCGGCAACCGTCGGCCCGTAATAAACGAGAACAGGCTTTGCGCAACAACCCCACCAAACCCACGCCGCACGTGCGTGAGCGAGGCGGGCGAGCCCAGAGCCCAGAAAGGTAGTTACGACCATGGCAGTTGTGACACTCCGCCAGCTCCTCGAGAGCGGCGTCCACTTTGGTCACCAGACCCGCCGTTGGAACCCGAAGATGAAGCGTTTCATCCTCACTGAGCGCAACGGCATCTACATCATCGACCTTCAGCAGTCGCTTACCTACATCGATCAGGCTTACGACTTCGTCAAGGAGACCGTTGCCCACGGTGGCACGATCCTCTTCGTTGGCACGAAGAAGCAGGCTCAGGAGTCGATCCAGGAGCAGGCCACCCGCGTGGGCATGCCCTACGTGAACCAGCGCTGGCTCGGCGGCATGCTGACCAACCTTCAGACCGTCTCCGGCCGCGTTGATCGCCTCAAGGAGCTCGAGCAGATCGACTTCGAGGACGTTGCCGGCTCGCAGTGGACCAAGAAGGAACTTCTCATGATGCGCCGTGAGAAGGAAAAGCTCGAAAAGACCCTCGGCGGCATCCGTGACATGAGCAAGGCCCCCTCGGCCGTGTGGATCGTGGACACCAAGAAGGAACACCTCGCCGTTGACGAGGCCACCAAGCTCGGTATCCCGATCGTCGCGATCCTCGACACGAACGCTGACCCGGACGAGGTTCAGTACCCCATCCCGGGCAACGATGACGCGATCCGCGCCGTGACCCTCCTGACCCGCGTGGTGGCTGATGCCGCCGCCGCTGGTCTCCAGGAGCGCCACGCGAAGCAGACCCAGGGCGAGAAGAACGTTTCGGCTGTTGACGCCGAGCCGCTCGCCGAGTGGGAACAGGAACTGCTCAAGCAGTCCGAGGTCCAGCAGCAGGAGGCCGATAAGGCCGAAGGTGCCACCGAGGCCAAGGCCGAGGAAAGCGCCGAGACCCCCGCTGCCGAGGACAAGGCTGCCGAAGCAGCCTCCGAAGAAGCCTGATTTTTCGACTATCACTGTTCGCTCCCACAACCATTTAGAGGAGACAGATAATGGCTAACTACACGGCAGCAGACATCAAGGACATTCGCGAGAAGACCGGCGCGGGCATGCTCGACGTCAAGAAGGCTCTCGACGAGGCAAACGGCGACCACGAGAAGGCCGTCGAAATCATCCGCGTCAAGGGCCTCAAGGGCATCGCCAAGCGCGAGGGTCGCGCCGCATCGGAGGGCCTCGTCGCCGCCGATGTGCGCGACGTCGAGGGCGGCCAGCTCGGCACGCTCGTGGAGATCAACTCGGAGACCGACTTCGTGGCGAAGAACGCCAAGTTCATCGCTCTCGGTGACGAGGCCGTTGCGGCCGCCGTCGAGTCGGGTGCCTCGACCCCCGAGGAGCTCGCTGAGACCTCCTTCGGTGAGGCTCTCACCAACGCTGGTGCGACCATGGGCGAGAAGATCCTCGTTCGTCGAATCGGCCGCGTCCAGGGTGAGGCCGTGACCAACTACATGCACCGCACCAACAAGGACCTCCCGCCCCAGGTTGGCGTGCTCGTCGCCACCGACAAGGCCGGTGCCGAGGTTGCACGCGACGTGGCGATGCACATCGCTGCGTACTCGCCCCTCTACCTCACCCGCGAGGATGTTCCCGCGGATGTCGTGGAGAACGAGCGCCGCATTGCCGAGGACACCGCGAAGAACGAGGGCAAGCCTGAGAAGGCTCTCCCGAAGATCGTTGAGGGCCGTATGAACGGCTTCTTCAAGGAAAACGTTCTTCTCGACCAGCCCTTCGCGAAGGATCCGAAGCAGAGCGTTGGCAAGGTTGTTGAGGCCGCTGGTGGCAAGGTCACCGGTTTCGTGCGCTTCCGCGTGGGCAACTGATTTTTCCGACGCTTGCCATAGCGTCAACGCGAGGGCTCACACCGATCGGTGTGGGCCCTCGCTTCTTTTTGGTCTTGTCACACGGGGACCTTCCCCACAGCGGCGAACGATGCGCGGCCGGTAGACTGAGACCCCGAGAACCCGCTCTCGGAAGGAATGTTGATGAGTACCGATCCCGATCCCATCACGTCGTCGATTCCCACGATTGAACCGAAAGAGGGGACGCGCCGCGTGCTCCTTAAGCTTTCGGGCGAAGCTTTCGGTGGGGGCCGTGTGGGCGTTGATCCCGATGTGGTCTCGAGAATTGCGCAAGAAATTTCCGAGGGGGTTGCCTCGGGCGTCGAGTGTGCGATTGTGGTGGGCGGAGGCAACTTCTTCCGCGGCGCTGAGTTGAGCCAGCGAGGCATGGATCGCCGTCGCGCTGACTACATGGGCATGCTCGGCACCGTCATGAACTGTCTCGCGCTCCAGGACTTCCTCGAGCAGGCGGGCACCTCCACGCGCGTGCAGACTGCCATCACGATGGGGCAAGTCGCCGAACCGTATCTCCCACTTCGCGCCGTGCGCCATCTCGAAAAGGGGCGCGTGGTGATCTTTGGTGCTGGCGCCGGTATGCCGTACTTCTCGACCGACACGGTCGCCGTGCAGCGTGCCCTCGAAATTGGTTGCCACGAGGTGCTCATGGCGAAGAACGGCGTGGACGGCGTGTACACGGCGGATCCGAAGAAGGATCCAAGCGCCACGAAGCTCGAGCATCTGACGTACAAGGATGCGCTGCGCGAGGGACTGCGCGTTGTCGACTCGACGGCCTTCAGCCTGTGTATGGACAACAAGCAGCAGATGATGGTCTTCGGTCTCGAGCCTTCGGGCAATATCACGAAGGCTATGCGCGGTGACCGTATCGGCACCGTGGTGACGGGCGACTAAGATACCCTTACCAGGCGAGACGTTTAATAAATCGGAAGGAACCGAGAGACATGAGCGAGGACACCGCAAGCATCCTCAAGGAAGCCGAAAAGAAGATGGCGAAGTCGGTCGAGGTCACGAAGGAAGAGTTCACCGCGATCCGCACGGGCCGCGCGAGTGCCGCGATGTTCCAGGGCATCACCGCCGACTATTACGGGACCCCCACGCCGCTCAACCAGCTTGCGGCGTTCCAGTTCCCTGAAGCCCGCACCGTGATCGTCACGCCGTACGACAAGGGCGCGATGGCAGAGATTGAGGAGTCGCTTCGCGAATCTGATCTCGGCGTGAACCCTACGAACAACGGCGACAACCTGCGCATCGTGCTTCCTGCCCTCACCGAGGAGCGCCGTAAGGACTACACGAAGCTCGCGAAGACCAAGGCCGAGGATGGCCGTATTGCGATCCGCGGTTCGCGCGGCCACGCGAAGAAGGCGATCGAGAAGCTCGTGAAGGACAAGGAGATCGGCGAAGACGAAGGCACCCGCGCCGAGAAGGAGCTCGAGGTTCTCACGAAGAAGTACACCGAGCAGGTGGATGTTGCCCTCGAAGCGAAGGAAGAAGAGCTGCTCACCGTTTGAGCGGCCTTTGCTCCGTTATTCGTGAACACACGTCACGGTCGTCGACGCGCCGTGCCTAGCAATGTGCCGGGCGCGGCCGTTGCCGTATCTGAAAGTGCTTCACCGGAGGTGCCCCTCGCGCCTTCCGCAACCCTCGTGAGCGAGGAGCGGCTCGTCGCGGAGGTTTCTGAACGGCCCGCTCCGACCCACTCCCGAACATCGCGCGCGGGGCGGGATCTGCCTGCCGCGATCGCCGTAGGCCTCGCCCTCGTGGCCGTGTTATTCGGGTGCCTGTACGTGCTCCCGATCCTGTTCACACCCGTCGTGGCGATCGCCGTCGTGATCGCCACTCTCGAAGTGGCGAATGCTCTTGAAGGGGCACGCTTGCGTGTCCCCGCCATCCCGCTCCTTGTCGCGAGTGTGGGCGTTGTCGTCTCGGCGTGGCAGTACGGGGCCTCGGGCCTTCTTGTGTCGACGATCGTGGGCGCGCTCGTCCTCATTGTGTGGCGCACAACCGAGGCGACGGGGCTTATGGCGCTGCGCGATACGGTTGCGGGAATTTTCGCGCTTTTGTGGGTGCCGTTCATGGCCAGTTTCACGATCCTGCTTATGGCGCAGCCGAATGGGGCGAACAAGGTGATGTTTGCCCTCGTTGTGCCGATCATGAACGATACCTGCGGCTACGCGGTAGGCGTGCTCTTTGGCAAGCATCCGATGGCGCCGAGTATTAGCCCGAAGAAGTCGTGGGAGGGCTTTGTGGGCTCCCTCGCGGGCGGCATCGCCGCCGCAGGCCTCATTGGTCACATGTGGCTGCCTGAGATTGGTGTGTGGTGGGCGCTCGCGTTCGGCGCCGTCATGGTCGTGGTTTCGACCATCGGCGATCTGAGTGAGTCCCTCTTGAAGCGCGACCTTCGCCTCAAAGATATGGGGCAACTGCTTCCGGGGCACGGCGGCATGATGGATCGCCTCGATTCCATGCTTCTCACTGCCCCGACCCTGTTTATTCTTCTCGCGATTGTGGAGGCCATCAGTGGTTGAGAAACCCACCCCGAAACTTGATGTGGCGAAGGACCTTTCGCGCGAGGTGGTCAAGGGCGAGCCCGTTCGGCTCGCTCCGGGCCAGCTTCAGCTGCGTCCTTCGCGTCGTGGCAAGCCACCCGCACACCTCGCGGACCTGACTCTTGACGAGCGGGTGGAGGCGGTCAAGGACATGGGGCTTTCGGCCTTCCGCGCGAAGCAGCTCTCGACGCACTATTTCGAGCACTTCACGACTGATCCCGACGACATGACGGACCTTCCGAAGGGCGATAGGGCGGCACTCGTTGAACGATTCTTCCCGACTCTTCTCACGAAGGTGTCGCAGCAAAGTGCCGATCAGGGGATGACCCAGAAGTTCCTGTGGCGTCTCTTCGACGGTTCGCTTGTGGAGTCTGTGCTGATGCGCTACTCGAATCGTGTGACGCTGTGCATTTCGTCGGAGGCCGGCTGCGGCATGAACTGCCCGTTCTGTGCGACCGGCCAAATGGGTCTCACGAGGAATCTTTCAGCTGCGGAAATCCTCGAGCAGGTGCGCATCGCGAACCTGCTTCTTTCGCGCGGCGAGCTCCCCGGTGGCGAGGGGCGCGTGTCCAACATCGTGTTTATGGGCATGGGGGAGCCGCTCGCGAACTACCGCGCCGTGGCAACGACGTGCCAGCGTCTTAACGCCCCCACCCCCGAAGGCTTTGGGATGGGAGCGCGCCACATCACCGTGTCGACCGTCGGCCTCGCACCCGCCGTGCGCAAGCTCGTGAAGGAGGAGATTCCGGTGACGCTCGCGGTCTCTCTCCACGCACCGGATGACGAACTGCGTAATGAGCTCGTGCCGATCAATCAGCGCTTCGATGTTGACGACATTCTCGATGCGGCGTGGGAGTACTTCGAGGCGACGGGGCGACGCGTTTCGATCGAGTACGCGCTTATTCGCGACATCAACGACCAAGCAGAACGCGCGGAGCTTCTCGCGAAGCGTCTCATCGCGCGCGGCGGCGCTCACTGGGTGCACGTCAACCCCATCCCGCTTAACCCTGTCAAGGGTTCGAAGTGGACGGCGTCTGATCCGTGGGTCGAGCGCACGTTCGTGGAAACTCTGCGCGAGCATGGGATTTCGGCAACGATCCGCGATACGCGCGGAAGCGATATTGACGGTGCGTGCGGACAGCTTGCGGCGACCGTGGTGGAGACCGATGCGCGCCGTGAGGACCGTGAGGCTCGCGTCGCGAGGGTTGAGGAGATCGCGCGCGGCACCGGCGCGTGATTTTGGGTTCCGACGCTTGCCCGCCTTTCGCGTGTCCAGGCACTACAGTGGTGGAGGGGCGGTCTACCACTCGCCCCGGATGTGTCGCGTGAGCATCCCCGTTGAGGGAGGGAGCAAGTAGATGAGTACCGCTTTTCAGCGTGCCGGGCGTTTCACCTTTGGCTACAACGTTGAGGAAGTCGATGATTTCCTGCGTCGTGCGCGTGCCGCGTACGAGGGGCGCGATGGTTCTTTCCAGCCGGCCGATGTCATCACGGCAAAGTTCTCGACCGTGCGCGGCGGCTATGACATGCTCGCCGTCGACGAGGCTCTCGACCGCCTTTCGGATGCCTTCGCCCTCCAGTACCGTGATGAAGCGATCGAGCGCGATGGTGAAGAAGCGTGGATCGCTGCCCTCACCGAACGTGCGGAGGTTCTCCAGGAGCGTCTCTCGCGCCCTGCAGGTGAGCGTTTCCGTCCCGCGGGTCAGGGCGAGCGCGCCTACGACCGCGAGGACGTCGATCACCTGTGCGACCAGCTCCATGCATATTTCACCGATGGCTTCGCGATGAGCGTGGATGATGTGCGCCGGGCGGCGTTCCGCACTCGCAAAGGCGCCGATGGTTACCAGGAGGCCGTCGTTGACGTCTACCTCGATCACGTTGCTGACGTGATGGCGTCCGTTCCGTGATGATTCTTTTGTATGTGCTCGGCATCTGTTTGATGGTTGCCGGGCTCGGGCTCTCGATCGCCCTCCACGAGATCGGGCACCTTGTTCCAGCGAAGCGCTTCGGCGTGCGTGTCACCCAGTACATGATCGGGTTTGGCCCCACTCTTTTTTCGCGTGTGAAGGGCGAGACCGAGTACGGGATCAAGGCGATCCCACTCGGTGGCTACATTCGAATGATCGGAATGTTTCCACCGCACAAGGGCGAGGATCCGAACGTGATCCGCGAGGATTCCACGGGCTTTTTCCAACAGATGAGCGAGGAAGCGAAGGAGTGGGACTCGAGCCAGTACTCGGCTGAGGACCGTCACCGCACTTTCGTCGCTTTGAGCGTGCCGAAGAAGCTCGTCGTGATGCTTGGCGGGCCCACGATGAACCTCCTTATTTCGATCGTTCTCACGGCGATCGTGCTGAGCGGCTTTGGGCTGCCAAACGTGACGGCGAAGGTCGCTGCCGTCTCGCAGTGTGTCGTGCCCGCGACCGCGCCCGTGGATGCGTCGTGCGAAGGTATGCCCGAAGCACCTGCCTTCGCCGCGGGGATCAAACCCGGGGACGTGATCACCTCGGTCGACGGGACTCGAGTCTCTGACTTTCACGAGATGAGCACGGTGATTCGGCAACACCCTGGCGACGAAGTCGACATCGCCCTCGTACGCGACGGTAAAGCGATGACCGTGACGGCAACTCCAGTCGCGAACACGGTCGTGGCGCGCGATGACTCGGGTAAGCCGGTGAAGAAGGCCGACGGTACCTACGCCACGGTCGAGGCCGGATTCCTTGGCGTGACCGGCACGCAAGAACTCACGCCGAGGCCACTTACCGAGGTCCCAGGAGCCGTATGGGAGCAGTTCACGGGCACCGCGAAGGTCGTCGTGACGTTGCCCGTGCGCGTATGGGACATCGGCAAGGCTGTCTTCAGTAGCGAAGAACGCGACCAAAACGGCCCCATGGGCGTTGTGGGAGTGAGCAGGCTCGCGGGAGAGATCGTCTCTCATGACTCGCCGAGCTTCTCGCTCAAGGAGAAAGCCTGGACATTCCTCTCGATGCTCGGCTCGCTCAACATGGCCCTTTTCGTGTTCAACCTCGTGCCGCTCATGCCGCTCGATGGCGGCCATGTTGCCTCCGCACTCTACGAGGCGGCCCGCCGGCGCCTTGCGAAGCTACGCGGCAAGCCTGATCCCGGTCCAGTTGATGCTTCGCGCATGCTGCCCGTCACGAACGTGATCGCAATAGCCTTTATCCTCATGAGCGTGCTGCTGATCTATGCCGATATCGTGAAGCCGGTGACCCTGTTCCGGTGAGTCCACTTTCCACCCTTTGGCGGAGGCGCCCCGCGGATCTCCATCCCCTTGACGGGGAATGGCTCAGCCCCGCGCGTGAAGCAATGCAGCGCGAAGCGCACGTGAGCACTCTCGCCTCGGCGCGGTTTGAGGAACTCGTGGCCGTTGGCCGCAGCGGCTCCGAGTTCACGGTTCTCGCGCACGGCACACACCTCAGAGGAATCCTTTGGCACGGTGTGAGCGCGAGCGTTCTCGCCCCCGAGTCGTTCGACGCCATCGACCGCCTTGCTCGGCACGCACTCGCACTTTCCACGCGCTACTCCTCGATCGTGGCAGAGCGCAGTATCGCCATGCACATGTGGCAGGTGATGCGCGAGGGGATGCCCCGCGAGCGCGAGGTACGAGGCCACCAGCCGCTGCTCGAATATTCTGCCGGGCAAACGTCGGAACCCACCCCCACCACGGTGGTGGCCGCCAAGCCACGTGACCTGCCCCGCGTGTTCCCCGCCTCCGTGGCAATGTTTCGTGAGGAGGTGGGAACGGATCCGTGTCGCGGCGATGGCGGCCGGGGGTATCGCGCGCGTGTGGAGCATTTGCTTCACGAAGGGCGAACCTACATTGCGTGCGACGGGGAGCGGGTCGTGTTCAAGGCTGACCTTGGCGCGCTCTTTGGTGGTGTCGCGCAAGTTCACGGTGTGTGGATCGATCCCGCCTATCGCGGTAGGGGGCTCGCCGCACCGTTCATGAGGGAGACAGCCGAGCTCATTCGTCGCGATCATGCTCCGCGCGTGACGCTCTACGTGAACTCGTTTAATACGCGGGCGAGGCGAGCGTACGAGCGCGCGGGCTTCATTCCGATAGGGGAACTCGCGACGGTTCTTTACTAGGCGTTGTCGCGGGTGGGCAGTGAGGGGCCCTCGATCTGGTCGCGCACGATCCCCATTTGTTCGTCGAGGCTTGCGGCGGTGGCGGCGATCTGAACGAGCTTTGCGCGCATCTCGGCGGGCAACTCACCCTTGTATTTGTACTTGAGTTCGTGTTCGGCGCTCGCCCAAAAGTCCATGGCGATCGTGCGGATTTGCACCTCAATCGGTACATCGATCGTGCGGGTCGACAGGAACACGGGAACCTCGAGAATGAGGTGGAGGGAACGGTAGCCGCTTGGCTTGACGTTCGCGATGTAGTCCTTCTCCTCGAGAAGGGTGATGTCGGGTTGCGAAGCAAGCGCGTGGGCCACGAGGTAGCAATCCTGCACATAGCTGCAGGTAATGCGCGCCCCACCGATATCGCGGATGCGGTGGCGAATCTCCTCGAGATCGGGCGGGCACCCGGTGCGAGCGAGTTTGCCGAGCAGCGAATCCATGGACTTGACGCGCGTTTTCACGTGCTCGATGGGGTTGTGTGGGGTCGTGACATCCCACTCGCCCGAGAGAATTTCGATCTTCGTGAGGATTTCCTTCAGGCCGAACTCGTAGGGCATGAGGAATCCCTCGAGTTTCTCGCGAACGATGTGCATGAGCCGGTCGGCATCGCCTTCGATCTCCTCGCGCAGCGTTTCTCCCTCGCCGATGAGGGCCCGCAAATACGCGATTGAGGGCGACGGTGCGATACCCGAAAGCGTGAGCGGCTCAGACATTTCGACCTTCCCGTGGTGATGAGTGACACTCCACGATACGCGGTGCGTCCTGGGATATCACGGGGTGTGCGCGGTGCGCGCACTACACTGTGAGAGCCTGAGGAATTCGCCTCAAAAACCCCTGTTGCCAGGAGGACAACGCCCCATGCTTCGCATGTCATCGAGCTTCATTCGCACGCTTCGAGAGGACCCGGCCGAAGCCGAGTTCGCGAGCCACAAACTGCTCGTGCGCGCCGGCTACATTCGCCGCACGGCCCCCGGTATCTACACGTGGCTTCCGCTGGGACTCAAGGTCCTTCGGAAGGTCGAAGCGATCGTGCGCGAAGAGATGGATGCGGCCGGCAGCCACGAGATTCTCTTCCCCGCGCTTCTTCCGCGCGAGCCGTACGAGGAAACGAACCGCTGGAGCGAATACGGCGATAACCTCTTCCGGCTCAAGGACCGCAAAGGCGCCGACATGCTTCTCGGCCCCACCCACGAGGAAATGTTTACCCTCGCGGTGAAAGATCTCTTCACGTCCTACAAGGACCTGCCGATCTCCCTCTATCAGGTGCAAACGAAGTACCGCGACGAGGCTCGCCCGCGTGCGGGTCTTCTGCGCGTGCGCGAGTTCGTGATGAAAGACGCCTACAGCTTTGACATCAACGACGAGGGCCTCGAGCGCTCCTACATGATTATGCGCGAGGCCTACCAGCGTGTGTTCGAGCGCCTCGGACTCGAGATCGTTATCGCTAAGGCCGATGCGGGCGCGATGGGTGGTTCACGCTCCGAGGAGTTCCTCCATCCGACCCCCGTAGGCGAAGATACGTTCGCGCTCAGTCCCGCGGGTTACGCGGCTAACGTGGAGGCCGTGACGACGGTCGCCGGTGAAGCTCTCGATGCGGAGGCCATTGCAGCACTCCCTGCCGCTCGCGAGATTGAGACGCCCGGTGCCACGACGATCGACGCGCTCGTGCGGTTCCTCAACGAGAACGCGCCGCGAGAAGACTCTCGAGCCTGGGAAGCGACCGACACTCTCAAGGCGCTCGTGTACATCGAAAAGACCCCCGAAGGTGAAGAATCCCCGCTGCTGATCATGATCCCCGGCGATCGCCAGGCGGATGAGAAACGCCTCGAGACCGCGCTCGCCCCGAACGAAGTGCGCCCCTTCGCCGAAGCGGACTTCGAGAAGTATCCGGCCGTGAAAAAGGGCTACATCGGCCCGCAGGGGTGGGGGCTTGAAGCCAACGGCTATCGCCTCCTGCTCGATCCGCGTGCCGTGGACGGCACGACGTGGGTGACGGGCGCGAATCGCGAAGGCGCGCACACGCTCGGTGTTGTGGCCGGCCGCGACTTCGTCGGCGACGGCTTCGCCGAGGTCGCCGAGGTGCGCGACGGTGATCTGTCACCGGACGGCTCGGGCCCGCTCACGCTCACGCGCGGTATGGAAATGGGGCACATCTTCCAGCTCGGCCGCAAATACGCCGAGGCGCTCGGTCTCAAGGTTCTCGACGAGAACGGCAAGCAACAGGTCGTGACCATGGGCTCCTACGGCATCGGCGTGACGCGTGCCGTTGCCGCCATCGCGGAGACCTCTCACGACGAGAAAGGCCTCGCATGGCCGCGCGCGATCGCGCCGCTTGACGTGCACGTCCTCGCGACCGGCAAGAATCAGGACGTGTTTGACAAGGCGGAAGAGATTGCCTCGGCGCTTGAATCAGAGGGCTTTGACGTGCTCTTCGACGACCGCCCGAAGGTCTCACCGGGCGTGAAGTTTAAGGATGCTGAGCTGCTCGGCCTCCCCACAACCGTCGTCGTAGGGCGAGGCCTCGAGAAGGGAGTTGTGGAAGTGCGTGACCGCCAAAGTGGCGAGAGTCGAGAGGTTCCGGTGGAGAGCGCGCTCGAAGAGATCCTCAAGGATCTGCGCGGGTAGGTCACGCGTTCCGCTGTTCTAGTTCTCTCCCGCGTCGATCCCCGGAAACGGGGCGATTCGCTCTTGGAGCGGCTCGAGAGCCCTCGCGCTCTCGAGCGCTGCACGCACGAATGTGGCGCGTTCGGTAAACGGTGCCAGGCCCGCGAGTTCGACGGCGTTCGCGAGGGATTGCGCCTCGACATCGACGCGCATCTTCGCAGCGTCTTTCGCCCCGAGCGGGCGCGGAAGCGCATACCCTGCCTCGCGCGCGACGGGATCGAGACCGAGGTGCTCGGCGACCTCGGCGAATGCCTCGGCACGTGCGGCGTGGGCGTTCGCGGCCTTCACGTAAGCGTCGCGGTGGCTCTTTTCGACACGGGTCGCCGCTACCTCGAGAGCGTAGGCGGCGAAGTTTTCGTCGATTTGCGCATCTTTGAGTGGGGTCGCGATGAGGTCCGCCGTGGCGGGCTCGGGCGGGTCGATTTCCGGGACCTCGCGAGCGGGTTTCAGATCGGAAAATTTCTCGGGGGCCTTCACGCCGTTGACGCCCGCGGCATGAGCGCGGTGAGCGAGCCGAATGCCGGTCTGCTCGGCCCATGCCGCCCCCGAGGCGCATAAATCGGCGAAGTCGCCGGAGACTTGGATAGCTGCGTGTGCGTAGAGATCGCGAAGGGCGGCGAGGTCATGCGAAGTTTTCGTCATGGCTTGTGTGACCGGCTCCTTCGCGCCACGAACTGCGCTCTCGGATGGCGAAGTGGAGTGCGCGGAGCTTGCCGCTTCGGCAGAAGCGACCTTCTCCTGCTCAGCGCCTGTGCGTAGCGCCCTTTGATGGGTCTCGAGCGGGCCGGTGAGGAAGGCGGGGAAATCGCCGTGCGTTTCGGCGTGTGCGAGGTTCGTGGCGAGATCTGTCACAGCTTTCAGAAGCTCCGTGCGATAAATCTCGTCGATTCCCGGGGGAGGGGGCGTGTAGGTCTCGCGCCCCCCGATGGCGATTCGTGTGGGGCCGGAGCAGCCCGCGAGAAACGGCGCAGCGAGAGCCCCAGCGAGAAACCCGCGCCTGGCCAGGACTTTTCGGGCGTTTCTCATGTGGCTCCTCGCTCCCGAATGTGCCACGATGTTCAGCACACTATGATCTCGGTATCCCACTCTAGTGGGCAGGCGCGAGCGTGCGAAAGGAGCCCTATGGAGCAGAACGTGGAGAAGAACTCCTCCTCGATCAAGGGCGGGCAGATCGAGCAGCTCTCGAAGGTTTTCGAGCCCATCATTGAGAAGCACGGTCTCGTTCTTGAATCACTCGACACGCAGAGGCGCGGTGCGGCCACGCTTCTCGACGTCGTTGTGGACCTCCCCGAAGAGGAGATTGGAAGCGCCGACCTCGATACCGTCACCGACGTGTCCCGGGAACTCTCCGCCCTCCTCGATGCTGACGCAAGCCTCATCGGCGAGGGCCCTTCGACGCTCGAAGTCACGACACCGGGCGTGTTCCGCCCCCTTACAGAGCTTCGCCATTTCAAACGTGCGCGCACGCGCCTGCTTGACGTCGAAGACACCTCGGGCCGCACCTTCCTCGGCCGACTCGAAGAGGTCGAAGGCGATGAGCTGGTGTTCGATGTGCAGAAGCCGCCGCATGTCCCGAGGAAGAACGCGAAAACGCCGCGGGCCGAGAAAGTTCCGCCCGGCCCACACAGGATGCCGGTTTCCGACGTTGCCCAAGCAGAAATTCACCTCGAGTTTCGTTAGTCCCGGTCAACCACCGCACATAATTGAAGAACAGAGCAGAAGGAGTACGCAATGGATATCGATATGGGAGCGCTTCGCGCGCTCGAACGCGAACGCGAGATAAGCATGGAGGTACTCCTCGAGGCGATCTCGAGTGCCCTTCTTGCCGCCTATCAGCACACGCCTCACCCCGCGCGCGACGCACGAGTCGAGATCGACTCGAAAACGGGCGTCGTCACGGTCATTGCCCGCGATGTCGATGTCGATGGCGAAGTCGAGGAGTGGGATGACACCCCGGAGGGCTTCGGTCGCGTTGCCGCGTCGATTGCACGTCAGGTGATTTTCCAGCGCATTCGTGCGCTCGAGGATGAGGCCGTTCTCGGTGAGTTCGCCGGTCGCGCCGACGACATTGTCTCGGGAGTGATCCAGCAAGGGCGCGATGCCCGCATGGTCCAGGTCGACCTGGGGAGCGTCGAAGCCCTCCTTCCGCCCCACGAGCAGGTGCCCGGTGAAAGCTACCCCCACGGCAAGCGTATTCGCGCCTATGTCGTTGATACGCGCCGCGGCCCGAAGGGGCCCGCGATCACGCTTTCGCGCACCCACCCGAATTTCGTGCGCAAACTCTTCGAACTCGAGGTTCCCGAGATTGCCGACGGCACGGTTGAGATCGTGGCGCTTGCGCGCGAGTCGGGCCACCGCACGAAGATGGCGGTGCGGGCCAACGTCGAGGGCGTCAACGCCAAGGGCGCGTGCATTGGCCCCATGGGGGCGCGCGTGCGCTCAGTCATGAGCGAACTCGAAGGCGAAAAGATCGACATCGTGGATTTCGATGACAATCCCGCCACGTACGTGAGCAACGCGCTTAGCCCAGCGCGAGTGGCCTCGGTCGTGGTCACCGACGAGGTCAATCGCCAGGTTCGCGCCGTTGTGCCCGAGAACCAACTTTCGCTCGCGATCGGCAAGGAAGGCCAAAACGCACGCCTTGCCGCAAAGCTCACGGGTTGGCGGATCGATATCCGCACCGAGGGGCAGGAAGGCTGAGGGCGCGCACGAGGGACCAGTTCTTCACGTGATAGTGCGCACGGCGGCGAGGGCAATTCGCCGCCGTGTCGCATGCTGGGGGTAGACTAGAAGGGCTGATCATTCGTACCTGAGAGGAAATGGCGCCATCATCGCGAGTCCTTCCCCGTCGAGTTCGCACTCGCCGAGGCGCTCGCATGCGGCGCATCGACCCTCGCGTACGTGTGTGGGATGCCGGAAATCCGGCGATCGCCACGCGATGATCCGCGTGGTCCGTGAGGGCGGGGGAGCATCCCTGACCCTCGTTGTTGACCCGAGCGGAAGTGCCCACGGGCGCGGAGCTTGGGTTCATCCGGACCGCGCATGCATTGCTTTCGCTCTCACGCGCGGCGGCTTCCAGCGTTCTTTTCGGGCGCCGGTCGACGTTGCGGCTCTCGCGAAGGAGGGAACTCTCGAGAGGGCATGTGAAGCGATGACTCACCCCAACCGGGGTGCCGAACCACATTTGGAAGCGGGATAACACCAATGGACATCCGATGAGTACTCGAAAATGAGCACCTTCAGGAACTAGTGGACCGCGCCTGCTCGGCGCGGCCGAGACAGGAGAATTGTGGCTAAACTTCGCGTCCACGAGCTCGCCAAAGAGCTGGGAATGCCAAGTAAAGAAGTCCTCGCGAAGCTCAAGGACATGGGCGAATTCGTGACCAGTGCGTCCTCGACGATCGAGGCCCCCGTGGCTCGCCGCGTGCGCGCCGCGTTCCCGAACGCGGGAAAGAAGAAGGGCGAGGAGGCGTCGGCAACCAAGAGCGCCGCCAAGAAGCCCACGCCGCGCAAGCCGGCCCCCAAGAAGTCCGCTGAGGCAAACACCGAGGCACCCGAGAAGGGCGAGGCGAAACCGACCCCGAAGGCTAAGGCCGAAGCCCCGGCACCGAAGCCAAAGTCGAAGTCGAACGACGATGCCCCCGCCGCAAAACCAGGTGCCGCGCCGAAGCCCGGTGCGCGCGTGAATGCCCCGAAGCCGGGCGCCCCTAAGCCTTCCGGTGAGCCGAAGGGCGAGCCCTCACGTGCGCCGAAGCCCGGTCAGTCCGTGCCTAAGCCTGGCGCCTCGCGCCCCGGCCCGCGTCCGGGCGGCGCGCGCCCAGGCAACAATCCGTTTGCGTCGTCGCAGGGGATGCCGCGCCCGGGTGGTCGCTCCGGCGGCCGTCCCGGCAACAACCCGTTTGCCTCCTCCCAGGGCATGCCGCGTCCCGGCGGTCGCCCCGGCCCTCGCCCAGGCGGCGAATCACAGGGCGGTCCGCGCCCGCAACGCCGCGATAACGATTCGCGCCCCTCGCGTGAAGGTCGCGGGAATGCGCGTCCGTCAAACCGCGGACCCCGCCCCAACCCGAACATGATGCCCGCGCACTCGCCGCAGGCCGAGAACCAGGGTCGCCCTGCGGGCGGCAACGGTGGTCGCGGCGGCCGTGGTGGTCGTGGTCGCGGCGGTTTCGGTGGCCCAGGTGGCGGCCCCGGCGGACCCGGTGGTGGCCCGGGTCGTCCCGGTGGTCGCCCCGGTGGTGGCGGACGCGGTGGTCGTCGTGGCGGCACCCAGGGTGCCTTCGGTCGCGGCGGCAAGCCTGCAAAGAGCCGTAAGTCGAAGCGCGCGAAGCGTCAAGAATTCGAGCAGATGCAGGCTCCCGCTCCGGGCGGCGTGCAGATCCCGCGCGGCGACGGCAATACCGTTATCCGCCTTCGCCGCGGCGCCACCCTGACCGACTTTGCGGAGCGCATTGACGTCAATCCCGCCTCGCTCATCACCGTACTGTTTGCGATGGGTGAGATGGCGACCGCGACCCAGTCGCTCGATGAGGACACGTTCCAGCTTCTCGGCGAGGAGCTCGGCTACAAGATCCAGATCGTGTCGCCCGAGGACGAGGAGCGCGAGCTTCTCGAACAGTTCGATATCGACCTCGAAGGCGAACTTGCCGAAGAGACCGAAGAGGATCTCGAGCCCCGCTCGCCGGTCGTCACGGTCATGGGTCACGTTGACCACGGTAAGACCCGCCTTCTTGACGCGATTCGTCGTGCCAACGTGGGCCAGGGTGAGGCCGGTGGCATTACCCAGCACATCGGTGCCTATCAGGTGCAGGTGGAGCACGAGGGCGAGACCCGTCCCATCACGTTCATCGATACCCCGGGCCACGAGGCGTTTACCGCTATGCGTGCCCGTGGTGCGAAGGTCACGGACATCGCGATTCTTGTGGTGGCTGCTGACGACGGCGTGATGCCGCAGACGATCGAGGCGCTCAACCATGCGCAGGCGGCCGATGTCCCGATCGTCGTGGCCGTCAACAAGATCGATAAGGAGGGCGCGAACCCCGACAAGATCCGCGCCCAGCTCACCGAGTACAACCTCGTGGCTGAAGAGTACGGCGGCGACACGATGTTCGTTGACGTTTCGGCGCGCGAGAACCTCCACATCGATGACCTCCTCGAGGCGGTTCTGCTGACCGCAGATGCCGCCCTTGAACTCAAGGCCAATCCGGACAAGGATGCTCGCGGCGTTGCGATCGAGGCGAGCCTCGACCGCGGGCGCGGTCCCGTCGCGACCGTGCTCGTGGAGCAGGGAACGCTCCGCGTGGGCGATGCGATCGTGTGTGGTATCGGCCATGGCCGCGTGCGCGCCATGATCGATGAGAACGGCAACCAGCTTGAAGAAGCAGGCCCGTCGCGCCCCGTCCAGGTTCTCGGTTTGAGCTCTGTCCCCGGCGCAGGTGACTCGTTCATCGTTGCCGCGGACGAGCGCATGGCGCGCCAGATCGCCGAGAAGCGCGAGGCCGCCCAGCGCGCCGCACAGCTCTCGAAGCGCCGTAAGCGTATGAGCCTCGAGGACATCAAAGCCGCGATGGAAGAGGGGAAGGTCGAAACTCTCAACCTCATCCTCAAGGGCGATGCCTCCGGTTCTGTCGAAGCACTCGAAGAGGCGCTGCTCGGTATCGATGTGGGCGAGGATGTGCAGTTGCGCATCATCGATCGTGGCGTTGGTGCGATCACGATGAACAACATCAACCTCGCTGTCGCGTCGGATGCCGTGATCCTCGGCTTCAACGTTCGTGCCGAGGGGCAGAACGCGGAGTACGCCGAGCGTGAAGGCGTGGAGATCAAGTACTACTCGGTGATCTATCGCGCGATTGAAGATATCGAGAACGCTCTTCTCGGCATGCTCAAGCCCGAGTACGAAGAGAAGGACACGGGCAGCGCCGAGATCCGCGAGATCTTCCGTTCCTCGAAGTTCGGCAACATCGCGGGTTCGCTCGTCATGTCCGGCACCATCAACCGCGGTGCGAAAGCTCGCATCACGCGCAAGGGCGTCGTCATCACGGAGAATCTCGAGATCGCCGGTCTGCGTCGCTTCAAGGACGACGTGACCGAGGTTCGCGAAGGTTACGAATGCGGTATCAACCTGGGCAGCTTTAACGATGTGCAGGAGGGTGACCTCATTACGACCTACGAGATGGTCGAGAAGCCGCGCGAAAAGAAGAAGGACTAATCACCTTTCGGTGACAATGCGCGGGCGGCGCTTCGGTTCAGGCCGAGGCGCCGCCCGTTTCGCCGCCAGAGGCATACTCCCGGCGGCATAAAGAAACGAACGGAGAGAACATGCGCGTCAACATCCTCATCGCCCCGAGTGCAAACCGGGTGTATGGGTTGGCGGCGCCGCGTCTCGCGGCAGCTGAGCTTGAGTTTGTGTTAGCTGAGAGCGCGCCCGGTGCCCTCGTCGAGACGAGCGAGGTGCGCGAAGCGAACCTCGATTTTCTCGCTCTCGAGATCGACGACGAGGCATGGGAGAATCCGGAGAATCAGCGTGCGCTGACCTTCTCGCTGGCGTATAGCCCGCACGTGTACGCGGCATTTGAGGAGGTGGGGCGCATGCCCGCCCCAAACGCGGAGCGCAGTTACGTGGATGAGAGTCCGACGCTTCCCCTGCTCCAGCCGATTCCTCTTCCCAACGTGGATCTTTACCCGAGCACTCTGCTTTCGACACTTAAATATCAGGGAAAAACGAACGAGCAGTTCACGGCGCTTCTTCTTCACCTTGCCGCCCACGCCGCGGGAAAGGCCGAGGCACTGCGCGAGGGGACGTTGCGGGTGCTTGATCCCGTTGCGGGTCGAGGCACAACCCTCAACCAGGCCCTCATGTGGGGGCTTAGCCCCGTGGGCGTCGATCTCGACAAGAAAGACGCCGAGCTCTACCGCGCGTTCCTTAAGTCGTGGATGCGCGAGAACAGGCTCAAGCACACGACCTCGGACACGAAGCTCACGATCAGTAAGAAGGCGCTCGGCAAGCATTTCCACGCCGAACTCTCGCGTTCAAAAAGTGAGCAACGCGCGGGGAGGGGGCAAAGCCTCGAGCTTTACACGGCAGATTCCACGGGCCTTGACGCGTTCCTCAAGGCCCGAAGCGCCGACGTGATCGTCGCGGACCTTCCCTACGGCGTGCAGCACGGCTCCAAGGTCGGTGCGAATCTTCGCCGTTCTCCGCTTGAACTTTTGCGAATGGCCCTTCCCGCATGGTCTCGCGTGCTTGCGCGGGGTGGCGCCGTGGCGCTCGCCTACAATCGCCACACGACCCCCGCCGATGACGTGCACGCTATTGTCGAGGAGCACGGGTTCGAGCTTCGAGGCGAGGGCATGAACTTCAGGCACCGGGTCGATGCCTCAATCGACCGTGATATCGCGCTTGCCCGCAAGGCGTAAGCGCCCCGAGCTTCACTTCACTCAAGGAGACACCATGAACGACAACCCTCGCGTGCGGCGCCTCGCCGATCAGATCAAGAAAATCGTGGCCCGTACGCTCGACGAAAAAGTCAAGGACCCGCGCCTCGGGTTCGTGACAGTCACCGACGTCCGCCTCACGGGCGATGGCCAGCACGCCTCGATCTTCTATACCGTGTACGGAAGCGATGAAGAGCGCGCCGGGACCGCTGCCGCGCTCAAGGCGGCGAAGGGCATGCTGCGCAGCGCCGTGGGCCGCGGCATCACCGCACGTCTCACCCCGTCGCTTGAGTTTTTTGAAGACACGATCCCCGAGACGTCGAAAACGATCGAAGACCTCCTCGTGGAGGCGCGGCACCGAGACACCGAGCTCGAACGCGAACGCGCCGGTAAGCAGTTCGCGGGCGAAGCTGATCCCTACCGTGTCCCCGGTGAGCACCTCGAAGACGACGAGGCCGATGAGTAAGAAACACGCGGGGGAGGGGCCTCACGGCTTCCTTCTCCTCGACAAGCCCGCGGGCCTTACGAGCCACGACGTGGTCGCCCGAGTGCGCTATCACCTCAACACGCGCAAGGTCGGCCACGCGGGAACGCTTGACCCCGCCGCGACGGGGCTGCTTCTCCTCGGCGTGGGGTACGGCACGAAGCTTCTGACCTACGCCGTGGGGCTCGACAAAACCTACGAAGCGACGATCCGCCTCGGCCACGCGACAGTGACGGACGATGCCGAGGGCGAACAGGTGGGGCAGGCAGCCCCGGAGAACAAGCTGCGCGCAATCCTCGATGAGTACGCGCCGCTCGAGAACGCTATTGCCGACCTCACGGGAGATATCGCGCAGGTTCCGAGCGCCGTGAGCGCGATTAAAGTCAACGGTGTACGCTCGTACGCTCGCGTACGCGGGGGAGAGAGCGTTGAGCTCGCCGCGCGCCCGATTCGGGTGGACCGTTTCGAGATTCGTGAGGCTCGCATGACGGAAGGATTCCTCGACGTCGACTGCGTTGTGGACTGCAGTTCGGGAACCTACATACGTGCTCTCGCACGCGACCTCGGTGCGGCTCTCGGCGTGGGTGGCCATCTCACAGCGCTCAGGCGCACGCGCGTGGGCGGTTTCACCGTGGACAACGCCCAGCGAATTCCCGAGCGAGACGCGCCGCGTGCCGCGGAGGATCCTTCGGCGGCGCTCACACTCACTCCGCTTGGCAAGGCCGCCCTCTCATTCTTGCCGCTTCACGCCGTAAGCGAGAGCGAAGCAACAGCGCTCAGACACGGGCAGTGGATTGAGGCGTCTCAAGCGTCGGACCCCGAAGCCTTCCCTGCCGCCGCCATCGTGCCGCCCACCGGCGAACTCGTGGCGATCGTTGAACCTGCCCCGAAAAAGGGCCTGCTCAAGAGCGCAAGCGTTATTCCGCGACCTCCACGGACTCCTCTAGCTTCGCCTTCTCCACGAGCCACGACGCGTAGGTGAGCCCCGCCGCGATCACGAGACCGACGAGCATAAGCACCACGTCATCATTCGGTGCCTCCTGCATGAGAGCGTGGAAACCGAGGGCTGCTGCCGCAAGCGTCATGATTGGGACGATTAGTGGCGTGTGCCTTTCGCGTTTCATCGTCACGATCAAGATGATCGTTGACAGCAAAGTGAGAACAAACGCGGCGATGGCGAAAGGATTATGGAAAGAGCCGAAGAGCAGAGGGTCGATCCACGGCGATCGCACGACCTTGATGTCGTAGTTCGACCCGAGCTCGCTGATGAACACCGCACGAGGCCATGTGGGGAACAGCATGAGCACGAGGATCGGGACGTAAAAAACGAGCGCGGTGCGGCCGAGTTGGCGAGTCACGTCCTTTCACTCCTTTAACGGTGCGAGACGACCTTCGTTCCGAGGCTTGCCCACTCAAAGAGCCACTTGGCGTCCTTGACGCGCATGTTCACGCAACCGTGCGAGCCGGAGTAGCCGAAGCTCGAGCGCCACGGTGCGGAGTGGAGCGCGTACCCCTTGTGGAAGAACTGGTTGTACTTGACGCCCTTCGTGCAGTAGTCGTACCGCGGCGTGCAGCCCATGTCCTGCACCTCGGTGCGGTACCAGATCTCGTACTCACCCGTGGGGGTTTCGGTACCCTTGCCGCCATCGACGATGGACACGGGGCCAAACACGGCCTTGTCGCCGACGTAGGCGGTCACGGTCTTGTTCGCGAGGTTGATATCGATCCATTTCTCGCCGTTGTGGGCCTCGGCGGGAGCGTAGGAGGGAAGCTCGCTGGGAACCTTTTCCGGGTCCACGGGCGCCTTCTCAACCTTCTTTTCCTTGACCTCGGCCTTCTCGACCTCGGTGGTCATGGCGACATCGAGATTCTCACCCGAGGAGAGCGCGTGGGTCAGCTTTTCGGTGATGTCCTTCTGGTTCGTGACCTTCACGCCGTCTTTGCCGGGGGAGACCTCGGTGCGTGAGCCGTCCTCGGCGACCTCGACGATGCCGTCCTTCTTCGTCGTGGCAACCTTGCCGGCGATCTTCCCGACGTACGTGTCGACTTTTTCTTGATCGATGTTGATCTCGAACTTGTCGCCCTTGTCGTTCGGGGTGATCGACACGAAACCTAGGCGGTCCTTGCGCTTGACCTCGAAGGTCTTGTCTTCCGGGCCGGTCACGACCATCGAGCTCTTGAGCATGCCCTCGAGAGTCTCAATCGTCTCATTGGCCTTCGCGGTGTCGAGCTGAGGCTCGATGCTCGTGAACTTCTGGGTCACGGTGAAATCCTTGAGCTCGGGCGCATTCTTCTTCACGCTTGCGACGAACTCAGAGGGGTCGACACCCTTGCCAGCCTTCGACTCGACTACGGAGAATTCTTTGGTGTCGTCGTCTTGCACGATTTCTGCGTCGACCGGCTCGACCTCGTTTTCAGGGACGAGCGACTCGGCGTAGGCGCGAGCCTTTTCTTCATCCACGGTGACAACGGGGGTGACATCGTGCTTGCCGCTCAGCGCTGCACTGACAACCGACGGGATACTCGACTCGCGCGAAAGGGCTTTCTCGACAGTCTTATCGACGTCGATGTGCCCACCGATCTCCTCGAGGGGAACGGTCGTGCGCTCGCCGTTGGCGTCGACAGTGACAGTGACGCCTGTGGTCTTTTTCTGGACAATTGCGCGAATTTGCTCGGCTGTTTTTCCAGCGACGTCGACTCCGGCAATCGTGGTGCCGGGTAGAGCCTTGCCCTCGAACTGCTTTGCGTAGGCGAACGAGCCACCGGTCGCGACCAGGGCGATGACGACGGCGATCGCCGCGAGGACGAAAAATAGTGTGCGGCCGCGCTTCTTCGGGGCGCGAGCATGGGTCACGGGGGTTGTCGACATGCGCGTGATCCTTAATGTTTGATGCGGGGGTTTGCTTTTACTTTAGCGAAAGCGTGCTAGCAATTTAAGAGGCAAAGCCCCTCGCGGCGTGTGTTGTGGGTGACGTTGCTTGGAGACCTCCCTGAGTGGCGGGGCAGCCATCGGTTAAGGTGGCATGTGTTCGAATCCCTTCCATGAAAGCGTGCCGTGAACGAAGTGACCCCCTCGCGCGTGTGGCATGACCCGAAAGAGGTTCCGGGTAACCTCGCCCCCGGTGTCGTGACCATCGGCAACTTCGACGGTGTGCACCGCGGCCACCGCCGCGTGATCGATTCCCTCGTGTCGTACGCGAAAGATCGCGGTCTCGTGCCCCGTGCCCTCACGTTCCACCCGCACCCCCGGCATGTGATGACGGGCAGCGAGCAGCCGATGCTCATTACGGGCTACGAGGATCGCAATGCTCTCGTGTGTGCGGCGGGTGTTGCTGACCTCCTCGACGTGCATTTCACGCTCGACTTTGCGCAGCTCACCGCCGAGAATTTTGTGCGCGAATATCTTGTGGAACTTCTCGGTGCTCGTGCCGTGGTGTTGGGGAAGGACTCTCGGTTCGGCCGTCGCAACGAGGGCGATTTCCACACCATGGTGGACCTCGGCAAGAAGTACGCCTTCGACGTCATCAGCGTCGAAGAGCTCGATGCCGATATCGAAGGACAAGCGGGCGAGGGGGAGCGCATCTCCTCGACTCTCATCCGCGAGAGTCTGCTTTCGGGGGATACCGTCGAGGCTGCGCGCATGCTCGGCCGCTGGCACTCGGTGCGCGACACCGTGCGTCATGGTTTCAAGCGGGGGCGTGAGCTCGGTTTTCCCACGGCAAACTTCAGTGCGCATCCGCTCGGCGCTGTGCCTATCGACGGCGTGTACGCCGGCTACTTTTCGGTACTCGATGGCGATCGCTTCCTCGATCGCGTTCCCGCCACCATTTCGGTGGGCACGAACCCCACGTTTGAGGAAGGGCCCGCGCATCGGATCGTGGAAACCTACGTGCTCGGGTCTCATGAGTACGAGCTATACGACCGGCAAGCGCAAGTGGAATTCGTCGAGCGGCTAAGGCCGACGCTTGCCTTTGACGGCATCGAGGCCCTCATCGACCAGATGCATCGCGACGTTGCCGTGACTCGCAGCACTCTTGCCGGGCATGCCGACCCGCGTTGGTAACGCTGCTGCTAACCTTGGAAGGCCGTGCTACATCGGCCACGGATTCTAAGTGCTCGGGAGAACAGGCCCCGGTGCGCCGTGCAACAAGGTGATAGGAGAGCCAGTGGCTTACGATTCCTCCGTCAAGCAGGAGATCATTAAGGAATACGGTCTGAGCGAGGGCGACACCGGCTCGCCCGAGGTGCAGATTGCGCTTCTGTCGCATCGCATCAACTACCTCACCGAGCACCTCAAGGATCACAAGCACGATCACCACACTCGTCGTGGTCTGCTCCTCCTCGTTGGTCGCCGCAAGCGCCTCCTGCAGTACCTGCAGTCGGTCGACATTGAGCGTTACCGTTCGCTGATTCAGCGTCTCGGCCTGCGCCGCTGACCTTCGTTCCGCCGCTCACCCGTCGGGTGGGCGGCGTTTTACCATCCATAGAGTTTTCCTTGCGACAATGATGAGAGGGGATCGGTCCTCGGCAGTGACGTCTTCCGCGTGAGCGGGATACGCGACTGGCGATGGCCGGCCCCACGGCAAAGACAACTCTTATTCACCACAGAAAGAGAGTGACAGTGACCATGGAAGGCCACAACATTCATTCAACGATCGCCACGATCGACAACGGCTCCTACGGCAAGCGCGAGGTGCGCTTTGAAACCGGCCGCCTCGCAAAGCAGGCCGCGGGTGCCGTCGCCGTTTACCTCGACGACGACACGACGGTGTTCAGCGCAACCGCTGTCTCCAATCAGCCGAAGGAGCAGTTCGACTTCTTCCCGCTGACCGTTGACGTCGAAGAACGCATGTACGCCGCGGGTCGAATCCCCGGCTCCTTCTTCCGCCGCGAGGGCCGCCCGGGCACCGACGCGATCCTCGCAGCCCGCCTCACCGACCGCCCGCTGCGCCCGGCGTTCGTCAAGGGCCTGCGTAACGAGGTCCAGGTTGTTCTCACGGTGATGGCCGTAAACCCTGACGACGCGTATGACGTCGTGGGCATCAACGGTGCTTCGGCATCGACCCAGATCTCGGGCCTCCCGTTCTCCGGCCCCATCGGTGGCGTGCGCATCGCGCTCATGCCGAACGCCGAGGGCGGCCAATGGATCGCCTTCCCGACCTTCAGCCAGCTCGACGAGGCCGTCTTCTCGATGGTCGTCGCTGGACGCATCGTTGAAGACGACGTCGCGATCATGATGGTTGAGGCCGAAGCGACGGACAACGCCTGGTCGCTTATCAAGGAGCAAGGCGCGGTGGCGCCGACCGAAGAGGTCGTCGCCCAGGGCCTCGAAGCTGCCAAGGTTTACATCCGCACGCTGTGCGAGGCGCAGAAGGAGCTCGCGGCGAAGGCCGCGAAACCCGTTCGCGAGTTCCCGCTCTTCCTCGACTACCAGGATGACGCCTACGATCTCGTTGCGGAAGCTGCAACCGAGCGCCTTCGCGAGGTCATGAGCATCGCGGGCAAGCAGGAACGCGAAGAGGCTACCGAGACCCTGCTCGCGCAGGTCAAGGAGGAGCTCGCGGAGAAGCTCGACGATCGCGAGAAGGAAATTACTGGCGCCTTCCGTGCGCTCACGAAGAAGGTCGTGCGCGAGAAGATCCTTACGGAGGGTGTGCGCATTGACGGCCGCGGCCTTCGTGACATCCGCCAGCTTTCGGCCGAGGTCGAGGTGCTCCCGCGAGTGCACGGTTCGGCCATCTTTGAGCGCGGCGAGACCCAGATTCTCGGCGTGACCACCCTCAACATGCTCAAGATGGAGCAGCAGATCGACGGTCTTTCGCCTGTCGATCACAAGCGCTACATCCACCACTACAACTTCCCGCCCTACTCGACCGGTGAGACGGGCCGCGTGGGCTCGCCGAAGCGCCGCGAGATCGGCCACGGCATGCTCGCCGAGCGCGCTCTCGTTCCGGTGCTCCCCAGCCGTGAGGAATTCCCCTACGCGATTCGTCAGGTGTCGGAGGCTCTTGGCTCGAACGGCTCGACGTCGATGGGTTCCGTGTGTGCCTCGACTCTCGCGCTCCTTAACGCCGGTGTGCCGCTCAAGGCTCCCGTTGCCGGTATCGCGATGGGCCTCGTATCCGACACGGTGAACGGCGAGACGAAGTACGCGGCTCTCACCGACATTCTTGGTGCCGAGGATGCCTTTGGCGACATGGACTTCAAGGTCGCAGGCACGTCGGAGTTCGTGACGGCTATTCAGCTCGACACGAAGCTTGACGGCATCCCCGCTTCCGTCCTCGCAGGTGCTCTCTCGCAGGCCCGCGAAGCTCGCCTGCACATCCTTTCGGTTCTCGAACAGGCCATCGACCAGCCCGATGAGATGAGCCCGAACGCCCCGCGCGTTCTCGCCGTCACCATCCCGGTGGACAAGATCGGTGCTGTCATTGGCCCGAAGGGACAGATGATCAACCAGATCCAGGACGATACGGGCGCGGACATCACGATCGAGGACGACGGCACCGTGTACATCGGCGCAACCGACGGCCCCTCGGCCGAGGCTGCTCGCGCGGCCGTCAACGCGATTGCGAACCCGCTCGTGCCTGAGGTTGGCGAGCGCTACCTCGGTACGGTCGTGCGTGTCGTCGACTTCGGTGCGTTCATTTCCCTCACCCCGGGCAAGGACGGCCTGCTGCACGTCTCGCAGCTGCGTAAGCTCAACGGCGGCAAGCGCGTGGAGAATGTCGAGGACGTCGTGAGCGTCGGCCAGAAGCTCGAGGTCGAGATCCGCGAGATCGACTCGCGTGGCAAGATCTCGCTCGCGGTGGCGGCTGACGACGACGCTGAGAAGACGGACGAGTCCGAGCAAGGCGCCGAGTAGCCTTTCGCGCTCTCGCGCAAAGTACGACGAGAGTGGGCGGCCAGGAAATCCTGGCCGCCCACTCTATTGCTGGGGAAAGCTGTTTAGCTATTCGCGATAACGACGGTCTTTGCGACCTTGTCGTGCCAGCCTTGTTGGCGGCCCGAACTATCGAACAGGGGCGAGAGCCAGCACGCGAGCGCGGCGAGCCCACCCACGATCGGGATAACCCCCATCACTCCGGGCAGGGCGTAACGCAGAAGTGCGTTGAGCAGCTGCGGATTTTCTCCCGTCTCGATGCTCGCGACCTTGATCTTCATGGCCATTTTTCCGAGGGTGGCACCGTAGAAAGTGAGCATGAGAGTTTCGTACGCGAGACCGATGATCGCGATCAAAAGGACGACAACAAACGACACACCAAAGGTGAGGAGCATTCCAGCTTCGCTTCCCGAGGCGGCCGCGGCGAAAATAAGGCCCCCGAGGATGGCGCCGATGATGCCTCCGACAACGCCGGCGATCAAACCATCGATAATGCGAGCGAGGGCACGTTGACCGACGCTCGCGAGAGTGCGGGTACCCTTACCGGGGATCTCTATGCTTCCGGCTCCCGGACCGGATGACTGCTGACCAAAGCTCTGCTGACCAGTGCCCTGCTGCCCCTGACCGTACTGGGGCTGCTGAGAACCGTGAGGCTGCTGCGGCTGGAAACTTGGAGTGGGATTCGACATTCTGCTCCTTGGAAGCGGTCAACGAGGGTGGATAACGAATTGTACGCGCCTTTAGAGTAATGCACACCACTAGAAGAAGGAACGTTTTCCATGCCAGTTTCGCTCGACCTTACGGCAGGTCTCGATCAGGTTCTCCATGAACAGGAGGGCGCCTTCACGCGCCGCTCGATTCTTCCCGGGGGCGTGCGCTTGCTGACGGAACGTGACCCGGGTGTGCGCTCGGCAAGTGTCGGATTTTGGCTTCCCGTGGGTTCGCGCGATGAGAGGCCTGAGCACGCCGGCTCGACTCACTTTCTCGAGCACCTCCTGTTTAAGGGCACGCCCACTCGGAGTGCGCTCGACATCGCGCGAGCGTTTGACGAGGTGGGCGGCGAATCGAACGCCGTGACCGCGAAGGAGCACACGTGCTATTACGCGCGTGTGCGCTCGGTCGACTTGCCCATGGCCCTGGCGACCCTCGCGGACATGGTCACGAGCGCGTCGATCGCGAGTGACGCTTTTACAACGGAGCGCGAGGTGATCCTCGAAGAACTTGCGATGGCCGAAGATGATCCCACCGATGTGGGCCATGAGGCTCTCATTGCCTCGGTGCTCGGCGAGGGCACGGCGCTTGGGAGGCCAGTGGGCGGAACGCCCGCCACGATTAACGATGTCTCAGTTGAGTCCGTGCGCGAGCACTATCGCGCGCATTACGTCGGCGCGAACCTCGTGGTGACGGCAGTGGGGGACGTCGATCACGACGAGGTGGCCGCTATGCTTCTCGAGAACCTCGCAAAAGGTGGTTGGGAGCTCAACAGCGGTGAGGCTCCGCGCCCGCGCCGGGCACAGCAAGGCTTTGCCTACCCGACGGCGAGCGGCGAGAATCGTGGCGTCGAGGCTCTCAGGGCCGGTGCGGTCACGAAGCGTCTCTTACGCGAGACGGAGCAAACGCATCTTTTCCTTGGCGGCCCTGCGATCCCGGCGTGGGACGAGCGGCGGCATTCGTTGAGCGTTGCCATGGCGGTCCTCGGTGGAGGAATGAGCTCGCGCCTTTTTCAGGAGGTACGGGAAAAGCGAGGCCTCGCCTATTCGGTGTACGGCTTCACGGCGGCCTATCGCGATGCAGGCCTCGCTGGCCTCTACGCCGCGTGCCGCCCGATGAACGCCGAGCAGGTCGCGAAACTTTTACTCGAGGAGACCGAGAGGATCGCGACCGACGGCATCGATAGCGATGAGCTCGCCCGCACCCTTGGGCACATTTCCGGTTCGATGGCGCTCGGGCTCGAGGATACGCAATCGCGCATGGCTCGTCTTGCCACGGCGGAGCTGGTGCTCGGCTCGTACCGCACCGTCGACGAGGCGCTCGAAGCCTTCCACGGCGTGACGCGCGAGAGCGTCCGCGAAATCGCCTCCGAGGTTGCTTCGGCGCTTGCCGTGCGCGTCGACGTGGGGCGCGTTAGCGCCGCCTGACATACTTGGCACCGGTACACGCACACGAGGAGGCGGTCATGAGTATTCGCGTAGGAGTTATCGGTTCGGCAGGGCGCATGGGAAGCGAAGTCGTGCGCGCGCTCGAAGGCGCACGTGATCTCGAATTCGTTCGCGGAATCACGGCGGAGGACTCCCTCGACCAGCTGCTCGACGAGAACGGCGCACGCCTCGTTGACGTCGCCGTGGACTTCACGCTTCCGGGCGTGACGAAGGCGAATGTGCTGTGGCTCGTTCAGCACGGCATCCACGCGGTTGTGGGGGCAACGGGTTGGGACGATGACGCGCTTGCCGAGGTTCGCGCCACCCTCAAGGCTTCTCCTGAGACGGGCGTGCTCATCGCGCCGAACTTCGCGATTGGGGCGGTTCTCGCTATGAGCTTTGCGCGCACGGCTGCCCGCTTTTACGAAAGTGCCGAGGTTATCGAGCTGCACCACCCAGATAAGGTCGATGCGCCGTCGGGGACCGCGCTCCACACGGCTCGTGCGATCGCCGAGGGGCGCACAGACGGCGGGCTCGGCCCGTCCCCTGACGCAACCGAACGAGACCCTCATGGCGCGCGTGGCGCCGACATCAATGGCGTGCACGTGCATGCCGTGCGCCTGCGCGGCCTCGTGGCGCACGAGGAGATTCTTTTCGGCAATGCTGGTGAACAGCTCACGATCCGCCACGACTCTTTCGATCGCGTGAGTTTCATGCCCGGCGTGCTCCACGGCGTGCGCGAGGTAGGCTCTCATCCCGGTCTCACGGTGGGGCTAGAGAACTACCTTTCGCTGTAAGGTAGGTGGCGTCGGAATTGCCGCCCACCTCTTACGCCCGCACGCTTGCCCGAGGAGGCTCTGCCCTATGCCCGAGAACCCGCCCACGCATGCCCTTGCGCGCGCGTTCGCGGCACTCGCGCCCGAGCGGCCCCTCGCCCTGTGGGGCTCGAGTTCGATGGAGGGCGGGCTCGGCACCGAGCACACTCCTCGGCCCGTGTACGTGCACGAAGAGCTTGCGAACGCGATGAATCCGATCCCCGTCACGAACCTCGCGTACGGCGCGCAGTTTTCGGGGCACACCACGATCCTCCGAGGGCTTGACACTCCCTTCGTGCATATCCCGGAGGGGTACCGGGGCGGACGCGTCAAGGTGCGCGTGGACGCGGATGTCCCGGGAATGTGGTCCTTTACGTGCCACGGGCGGCTGTCGAGTGGGGTGAGCGGAACGCTTACCGGTACGCCCGAGAATCAGTGGTTTTTTGAGTCCGACGGAGGCCCGGCCACATCGGGTGAATTCACGTCGTCGTGGAAAGCCACGACTGAGACGTGGCGCCACGTGGTGTGGACGGGCAAGAACAACATCGTGCAGCGGGAGCGAGTGTTGAGCGATGTTGAGCGGCTTGTTGCCGCGGCACGCACCCCGGAAACGGACGCGATCGTGCTCGGCCAGTGGGTCACGAAAAATGACCTCGATGCACCCGAGAAAATCAAGGCAATCCATGCGGTCAACGCCGCGCAGCGTGCCGCCTACGGCGCCCGTTTCGTGGATGTGCAAGCCCTCCTGACGAGCGAGGAGGCTCTTCGCGCGGAGCCAATTGCCTCGCTCAAGCTCCAGGGCCGTACCGAAACGCGCACCGAGCTCGACCAGGGAATCGTCCCGACTCCGCTCAGGGGGAGCGACGGTATTCATTTGAGCGGGTGGGGCAACCTTCTTGTCTCGTGGGCGCTCATCGAGAAAATGAAGGAGCTCAAGTGGATGGCGTGAAGGGGGTGCGTTCGGACGCGGCGGGTCTCATCACGACGCGACGCGCGCTGCTCGCTTCACTTGTGGGGATCGCGGGGATTGCCGCGCTCAAGCTGCGGCCCGCGACCGCGACGAAGCCCGCGGTTGAGATCGTCGCCGACCCCTCGGGGACATACGCTGAGGCGATCCAATGGCTCGTTGACAATGACCTTTTTGACACGGCGCGCGAGGGAACGTTCCTTCCAGGAGCCGATGTCACGCGCGAGGACGCGGCAATCATGCTTTATCGGCTCGCGGGCGCTCCCGAGCGCGAAACTCTCGACCTCGAGCCGTACCGCGATATTGAGAAAACGGCTCGAAGCTACCGCGAAATCATGTGGATGCGCGGTCAGGCGCTGTTCTTCGGAGAGTACGACGCGACGTTCCAGCCGACCGAGCCCGTGACGCGTGCCGAGGGATGTTCCTTCCTCGCGCGCCTGCTTCGCGGGATGCTTACCGCGCACCTCGCGGCGGGAGGCGCAGCGCTCGCCCCCGAGATCGACTCCTTCGTGGATGTACCCGAGACCTACGCGCGGTTTAAGGATATCGAGTGGGCTCGTGCAGCCGGGGTTCTCGGGCGGGATCTCGTGCAGCGCGAGACCCCCGGTGGGGGCGGGTCCGACGCTTCCTCGCCCGTGATCGACGCTCAATTCCGGCCGGACGATACCCTCGTGAGAGGGGAGTTCGCGGAAATGCTCCGGCGCGCGAATGCCCTCTTCGAGGATGCCCGGTAGGCGGGCGTCCACACCTCGACCAAGGAGTCACACGTGGCACACAAGGCGGCGACACTCGACGGGTGCGCACGGGGAACGGTTCTCGCGCGCGCAAAGGCGATCCTTCTCGACTCCGATGGCACTCTCGTCGATTCCACGCGCAGCGTCGAGGCGAGCTGGGACAAACTCCTCGGCGACGAGGGCGCGGGGCGGTTTGAAAAGCATTATCACGGTCAACCGGCGAGGCGGGTGTTGCGGCTCGCAATGCCCGACATCAGCGAGGAAAGGCTCGAGGAACTTTTCAACCGGGTCGAGGGCTACGAGATCGCGAGCGCGAGCGAAGTCGAGGCGTTTGACGGCACCGCGCGCTTCCTCAGCGAGCTCGAGAAGGCGAAGGCAGCGCTTTCGCGCGAGTGCTGGGCGATCGCGACGAGTTGTACGCGCCCTCTCTTTGAGGCGCGCTATCGGCCCCTCTCGCTCCCATTCCCCTCGGTTCTTGTGACGGCGGACCAGGTCACGCATGGCAAGCCCGATCCCGAGCCCTATCTCCTCGCGACGGAGCGGCTTGGCGTTGAGGCCAAGGATTGCCTCGTGGTCGAGGATGCTCCGGGCGGTCTCGAGTCGGCTCGCGCGGCGGGGGCCTTTGTCGTGAGTGTTCTCAACAGCGCGGGCGAAGATACCGTCGGCCCCCTCGCTGATCTTGTGATCCCCTCACTCGCGGATGTGTCGATCGAAGCCCGCGAGGGTGAGCTTGTGCTCCTTGCGCGGTGAGCGCCACGCGGGAACTTCCGGTATTTGAACTGCTTGGTCAACTAGGGTGAGACATATGAGCGAAATAGTGTTCCGATCCGACGTCACGGTCGACCTTGTGCGGTCGCAGGCCTCCGATTCCGATGTCATTTTTGCCGCGCGAGTCTCGACTCAGGGGGAGAAGTCGAAGAGTGCCGTGGGCACCGATGCCTCCGATCGCGACAAGGGCCTCATCAACTACCTCATGCGCGATCGGCACGGCTCGCCTTTTGAGCACAACAGCTTCACGTTCTACGTTGAGGCGCCGATCTTCGTATTCCGCGAGTTCATGCGCCACCGCATCGCCTCGTACAACGAAGAGTCGGGCCGGTACCGCCAGATGCGCCCGATCTTCTACGTGCCCGGGCCCGAGCGCAAGCTCGTCCAAAAAGGCAAGCCCGGTGCCTACGACTTCTATGAGGGTAGCCCCGAGCAGCACGCGCTCGTCACGAAGGCTTACAAAGCACAGTGTGAGAGCGCCTACGCCGCCTATCTCGAGATGCTTGAGGCTGGCGTGGCACGCGAGGTCGCGCGCGGCGTTCTTCCTCTCACGCTGTTCAGTTCGATGTACGTGACCGTCAATGCCCGAAGCATGATGAACTTTCTGTCGCTGCGTACCAAGCGCGAGGGCTCCCACTTCCCGTCATTCCCGCAGCGCGAAATCGAGATGGTCGCCGAAAAGATCGAAGAATTCTTTGCCGAGGCGATGCCCCTCACCTACGAGGCGTTTAACGCGGGCGGGCGGGTGGCGCCGTGAGTCAAGAAGCACCGGTTTTTGGGCGTCTCGGCGTCGCTATCGTCACGCCCTTCACTGAGGATCTCGAGAAGGTCGATCACGAGGCTCTCGCCGGCCTCGCGCGTCATCTCGTCGACGAAGGCCACGATCTCATCGTCGCGAACGGCACGACGGGCGAATCGCCCACCACGAGCGATGAGGAAAAGCTCGCGATCCTCGCGACCGTGCGCGAGGCAGTCGGTGCGGATGTCACTCTTCTCGCAGGTGCGGGCACGAACGATACGCGTCACTCGGTCGCGCTCGCACGCGCGATCAAAGAGGGCGGCAATGCCGACGGCCTCCTGCTCGCTACCCCGTACTACTCCAAGCCCACGCAGCGCGGCCTCATTAACCACACGCTCGAGATCGTGAATGCTGTGGATTTGCCCGTCATGCTTTACGACATCCCCGGGCGCTCGGGCATCCCGATCGAGTACGAGAGCGCCGTTGAGCTCTCGCAGCACCCAAACGTCGTTGCGCTCAAGGAAGCCAAGGGCGATATGCATGAGGCCTCCAAGCTCATCCGTGACACGAGCCTCGATCTCTACTCGGGTGAAGACGCGCTCAACCTGCCGTGGCTGTCGATCGGTGCGGTTGGAACCGTGTCCGTCACGAGCCACCTCACCGGCAGGCTCGACCGCCTCATGCTCGACGCTCTCGAGGGTGGCGACCTTGCGCTCGCGCAGCGCCTCCACGCCTCGCGCGTGGACTTTGTTGACGCCATCATGAACCAGGGCCCGGGGACCATGGCGATAAAAGAGGCCCTCACACACCTCGGCGTGCTCCCGCACGCCGCTTGTCGCGCCCCGCTCGGAACAGTCGAGCCGGAGGTTGCGGCCCGCATCCATGCCGCGGTGGACGCCTACGAGGGCGTCCTCGCGCAGTACACCAGCTGAAGAATCTAGGACACCGTGACTACACCCTTTTCCACGAAACTTGGGACCCCTCCAAAGCTCAAGAACAACACCCTCCGCGTGACCCCACTCGGTGGTCTCGGCGAGGTCGGCCGCAACATGACCGTCTTCGAATACGAGGGCCGGCTCCTCATCGTTGACTGCGGCGTGCTGTTCCCCGAGGAGGCCCAGCCGGGCGTCGACCTCATCCTCCCGGACTTCCGCTCCATTGAGGACCGTCTCGATGATGTCGCCGCCATCGTGCTTACGCACGGCCACGAAGACCACATCGGTGCGGTGCCATACCTTTTGCGTCTCAAGCCTGACATCCCTCTTGTGGGCAGTCAGCTGACGCTCGCGTTCGTAGAGGCGAAGCTCCGCGAGCACCGCATTAAGCCGTACACACTCGCCGTTAAGGAAGGCGATGTCGAGAAGTTCGGCGCTTTTGAATGCGAGTTCGTTGCCGTAAACCACTCGATCCCGGACGCGCTCGCGGTCGCGATCCGCACCGAGGCCGGTACCGTGCTGCACACGGGTGACTTCAAGATGGACCAGCTCCCGCTGGACGGACGCCTGACCGATCTTCGCGCGTTTGCCCGCCTCGGCGAAGAGGGCGTGGATCTGTTCCTCGTGGATTCGACCAACGCCGAGGTCCCCGGCTTCACTGTTAAGGAACGCGAAATCGGCCCCGTGCTCGACAACCTCTTTGCGCGTGCACAGCAGAAGATCGTCGTCGCGAGCTTCTCGAGCCACGTTCACCGCGTGCAGCAGGTGCTCGATTCGGCGTACGCGCACGGGCGCAAGGTCGCCTTTGTGGGCCGCTCGATGGTACGCAACATGACGATCGCGGCCGATATGGGCTACCTCCACGTTCCCGAGAACACACTCGTGGACCTCAAGAAGGCCGATGACATTCCCGATCACAAGATCGTGTACATGTGCACGGGTAGCCAGGGCGAACCCATGGCTGCGCTCGGCCGCATCGCGAACCGCAATCACCGAGTCGAGGTGGGAGAGGGCGACGTCGTCATTCTCGCGTCGTCCCTTATCCCGGGTAACGAGAACGACGTGTTCCGTGTGATGAATGGACTTATGGAGCTCGGTGCCGAGGTTGTGCACCAGGCCAATGCCCGCGTGCACGTCTCGGGCCACGCAAGCGAAGGCGAGCTTCTGTACTGCTACAACATCCTGCGCCCGAAGAACGTCATGCCCGTGCATGGCGAGGTGCGCCACCTCATCGCGAACGGCAAGATCGCGCAGTCGTCGGGCATCCCGCGCGAGAACATCGTGCTCGCGAAGGACGGCACGGTCGTGGACCTCAAGGACGGCGTTGCTCGCGCGGTCGGTGAGGTCGAGGTCGGCTACGTGTACGTGGACGGCTCGAGCGTGGGCGAAGTAAGCGAAGCCGATCTCAAGGATCGCCGCATCCTTTCCGAGGAGGGCTTCATTTCCCTCTTCGCCGTCGTCAATAGCGAGACCCGCGAGCTCATCGCCGGGCCGGAGATTCACTCGCGAGGCATCGCCGAGGACGACGAGGTGTTTGAGCGGATCAAGCCCGACATCATCAAGGCGCTTCACAAGGCGATTGAAGACGAGAAGGGGCACGACGCGCATCAGCTTCAGCAGGCGATGCGGCGCGTCGTGGGTCGCTTCCTCTCGCAGCGCCTTCGCCGCAAGCCCATGATTATCCCCGTGGTCGTCGAGGCCTGAGACCGGCACCCCTCCAATTCACGAGATCGGCCCCGTGTGATTCACACGCCGGGGCCGATCTCGTGACGATTGTGCCCTTCGCCGGGTAGATTGAAAACATGGCGACACGTACGACTTCCCCCGCACGTGCGTCGAAAGGAACCTCCCGAGGCTCGTCCTCCGGGACCTCGCGCACGAAGGGTGCGCCTACGGATCCCTCGACGCTTCCACTCCCGGTGCGCGCACTGCGCGTCGGGTACCTTGGCGTTGCCCGCGCTGTCGGCGGCTTCGTTCGAGGCATCGGCATTCAGCGATGGGAGGTGGCTTACGAGGAGCGCCGCGATGGCTTCGCGTTCTTCCTGGGCCTCCTTGCGCTTGTGCTTATCGTTCCCGAGTGGTTCCAGGTGCGCGAGTGGGGCTTCGGTTGGATCCACACCGTTGCCGCAAGTTCGTTTGGGGCGATTGCCGTATTGCTCCCCCTGCTTCTCGGGCTCTGGTCGGTTCGCATGTTCCGCAGACCCGATCTCGTTCACGCGAACGGTCGCCTCTTTGCGGGGCTGCTCATGTTCGTGTTCGCGCTGTGCACGGTTTCGTCGGTAAGTGCGCGCATCCCCACTCCTTCTGACGGCGTGGAAGCGCTTGCTCGCGGCGGTGGCGTGTGTGGCTATCTCGTGGCGGCGCCGCTCGCGACCGTCCTGCCTGGCTGGGTGATCGTCACTCTTGGGGTCGTCCTCGCCCTGTTCTCCATTCTCGTGCTCACCGCAACGCCGCTCGGCCAGATCGGCACGCGCCTTGCGGGGGTCTACGGAGCCCTTGTGGGGCGGGGAGAGCGCGAGGAGGCGGAACGTGAGGCCTTCGGCTTGGGCCGACGCCAGCAGGCTCTCCACGCTGCCGAGGACTACACCGAGGGCGGCTCAACGAAGACTCGGCGCCTGAGCGATGTGCTGCGCCGCAAGAAGCACGGCGGCGATGGCGATACCGAAAATCTCGGGCCAAGCGTGGACCATGACGCCTTCGGCTACGAAGGCGACGGGGCCTATCGCCAGGGCGCCGAAAGTGAGAACGCTGAAACGACGCCCCTTCCGCGCACCGCGAATAAACAGCGCCCGAAGAACGCCTCTGCCCCCGCCGCGACCGAGAAGAGCGGCGCCGACACTGCCCCTTACGACTACCTCGACGCTGAGAACAGCCGGAAGAAGGAGTTTCCGAAGGCGGCGAAGCAAGCGTCGGAACTCGAAAATGCCCCGACCGCTCCCGTGCCGAGCGTGCCCGCGCCTGCCCAGCCCACGCGCGAACTCACCCCGCCGAAGGGGGAGGGCCTGAAGGGCCCACACTCGCAGCCCGAGCTCGAGGTCGAGACTGCCTACCCGCTTCCGAGCCCGGACATGCTCGTGGCCGGGCCGCCTGCGAAGGCGCGCTCCGAAGCGAACGATCGCGTAGTTGACGCTCTCGGCGAGGTCTTCGAGCAGTTCAACGTTAACGCCGAGGTCGTGGGTTTCTCGCGCGGCCCGACCGTGACGCGCTACGAGGTCGAGCTCGGCCCCGGTACGAAGGTCGAAAAGGTCACGGCCCTCTCGAACAATATTGCCTACGCGGTCGCGAGTGCCGATGTGCGGATCATTTCGCCGATCCCCGGCAAGAAGGCCATCGGCATCGAGATTCCGAATGCGGACCGCGAAACCGTTGCCCTCGGCGACGTCCTGCGTAGCGGCGTAGCCACCGCCAACGAACACCCCATGGTGATGGGCCTCGGCAAGGATGTCGAGGGCGGATTTGTGATTGCGAATCTCGCGAAGATGCCGCACCTTCTTGTCGCTGGTGCGACGGGCGCCGGTAAGTCGAGCTTCGTGAACTCGATGATCACCTCAATCCTCATGCGCGCAACGCCCGAGGAAGTGCGCATGGTGCTCGTTGACCCGAAGCGCGTTGAGCTCACGATCTACGAAGGTATCCCGCACCTCATTACCCCCATCATCACGAACCCGAAGAAGGCCGCAGAGGCCCTCGAATGGGTCGTGAAGGAAATGGACCACCGCTACGACGATCTCGCCGAATACGGCTTCAAGCACATCGACGATTTCAACAAGGCTGTGCGCGCTGGCCAGGTGAGCCCGCCACCGGGAAGCGAGCGTGTGCTCGCGCCCTACCCGTATCTTCTTGTGGTCGTCGACGAGCTCGCGGATCTCATGATGGTCGCGCCTCGCGACGTCGAAGCCTCGATTCAGCGCATCACGCAGCTTGCGCGCGCCGCCGGCATCCACCTCGTGCTCGCAACGCAGCGTCCGTCGGTGGACGTCGTCACCGGCATCATCAAGGCGAACGTGCCTTCGCGCCTCGCCTTCGCGACGAGCTCGCTTCAGGACTCGCGCGTGATTCTCGATACGCCAGGTGCGGAGAAGCTCATCGGCCAGGGCGATGCGCTCTTCCACCCCATGGGCAAGGCGAAGGCCATGCGCGTGCAGGGCTCGTGGGTCAATGAATCCGAGATCCACTCGGTCGTCGACTATGTGAAGGCGCAGGCCAAGCCGCAATATCGCGAGGACGTGCAGCAGGTCGCGCAAAAGAAGCAGATCGACGACGACATTGGCGATGACCTCGAGGTGCTCCTCCAGGCCGCCGAGCTCGTGGTCACGACACAGTTCGGTTCGACCTCGATGCTTCAGCGCAAGCTCCGCGTGGGCTTCGCGAAGGCGGGGCGTCTCATGGACCTTCTCGAGTCGCGCGAAATTGTCGGCCCGAGCGAGGGGTCGAAGGCTCGCGACGTGCTCGTGCGGCCCGAGGACCTCCCGCGTGCGATCGCACTCCTCAAGGGCGAGGACACGGACCTGTACGAGGATTCGCAGGAGAGCTCCGGCTCAGGGGTGGGGGAGCCCGACGCTTCCCCGGGCTCCGATCGCTACGGAAACGATCCGCTCGATCACTCCGAACGTGAAGTGAGCCTCCAGTATTACGACGACGATGATGCCGATGGTGAAGACGCCTGGCAGCTCACGGGCCGCTAAAGGTTCGGGGCACGCAGAGAAAGAAGGGACGACGCCATGAGCGCCTCCGAAAACCCGCGCGTTCCGCTGTGGAATATCGCGAACATCCTCACGATGATCCGCATGGTCATGGTGCCGATCTTCGTAATCGTGGCCGCGCTGTACCACGACGACGTCGCCATGCGGTGGGTCATCGCCGCGATCTTCGTGCTCGCGATGCTCACGGACTTCGTCGATGGCTACCTTGCGCGGTCGCGAAATCTCATCACGGATTTCGGCAAGATCATGGATCCAATTGCCGATAAAGCCATGACGGGTGCGGCACTCATCATGCTTTCCGTGTGGGACTATGTTCCGTGGTGGATCACGGTGCTCATTCTGGTGCGCGAGATCGGCATTACTGTCATGCGCTTCACGATCCTCAAGTACGGGGCGCTGCCCGCAAACTTCAGCGGCAAGGCGAAGACGATGATGCAGTCGATCGGCATCACCTTCTGCCTCATGCCCTTCGAACTCCTGTGGCCTCCCGCCTGGTGGATCGGGATCACGCTCACCGCGATCGCCCTCGTGCTCACGCTGTGGTCGGGCCTTCGCAACGTGAACGACGGTCTGCGCCTTCGCCGTGAGGCCCTCGCACAGAACAACGCCTAAGAACTATGGGGGCACCGGTTGTGCAGCATGCGTCGGCACATGCTCTCCTTGCCGCGTGCGAGGAACGCGGACTGAGCCTCGCGACCGCCGAATCGCTTACGGGCGGGATGCTCGTGGCGCGTCTCGTGGATGTGCCGGGCGCAAGCCGGGTTGTGCAGGGTGGTGCATGCACCTATAGCTTTGAGGCGAAAGCCTCTCTGCTGGGGCTCGACCTCACAGATCTGCGAGAAGGTGGTGCCGTGAGGGGCGAGGTAGCGCGTGCCATGGCGCGCGGCGCCCGACGTGTGTACGGCGCGGATCTCACGATAGCGACGACGGGCGTTGCGGGACCCGGGAGCGATGAGTACGGCAACCCCGAGGGGCTTGCGTTCGTTGCCGTGAGTGCGCCTGATCGCGAAATTGTGCGTGAAGTACGCCTCAGGGGAACGCGCTCGGAGATCCGCGCGGGAGTGGTGGATTTCGCCGTCGCGCTCGCGATTGAGGCGCTGACCAGCGAAAACGAGGAAGCGTCGCGCCTTTGACGTGTATGTAACCTGAAAGTCGACGCCTCCTCGCGCCATAGGATGGCGGAACAAGAAGGAATGTTCGTGCGTTGAACGGACGTGAACACGAACAAGAATGCGGGGGCTGGTGCCCCCATACAGCGAAACTGGGTGCGAGCCTCGCAGCCACGCCCCACGTCCGTTCTTGGCCGCAGGCCGGCCACAAAGAAGGACATGACACCGACGAGGAAGGGAGAAACTCGCATGGTGCTCTTCCGCCAGGAACTGGGCGGCGTTTTGCGCGATGCGCGCCGCCGCCAGGGAAAGACCCTGCGCCAGGTGTCAGCCGACGCCCGCGTGTCGCTCGGATATTTGAGTGAGATTGAACGTGGCCAAAAGGAAGCGTCGAGCGAACTGCTCGCCTCCGTCACCGAGGCGCTTGGATACCCGATGTCCGTCATCCTTCGCGAGGTTGCCGATCGCGTGGCCCTCGCGGAAGGCATCGTCATTCCCGACACCGTTCCCGCCGAGCTCGAGCGCGGCGTCCAGGGTGCCGAATACGCGCTCGCGCGGTAGCTCGCGTGAGGCGAAGCGAGTTTCGCGAGCTCGCGGCCCATGTTTTTGGTAGTGAGCTCGCGCAAACATACTGCCGTGAACTCACGCTCGTTGCCTGCGGAAATCTCAGCGCAAACGAGGCGATCGAAGCCGGCTACCCCGTCAAAGAAGTGTGGCACGCGCTCTGCGATGACATGGATGTCCCGCAGCACAGGCGCTGGGAAGTTCCGCCCGAGGCACGCCCGAGAGCATAGTGCGAGGGTGAGAGGTGCGACACGAATCGAACACGCGTGCGCCCAAGAGTGCAAATCGAACAGGTGTTCGTTTACGATGGTGCTGTTCGACCTCCACAGTGGCCGTTGCTCCACATCCGCGCCGGGGTCGAGTTTAAATGTCTCACCCACGTCTACCGTTGAATGTGTCCAGTAAGAGGGCGCCTCAAAGCGGGGTGACAAACGAAAGGAACTGCCATGGCAGCTGCCGCCAAGGATCGCGATAAGTCGCTCGAAAATGCGCTCGCGCAGATTGATCGCCAGTTCGGCAAGGGCTCGATTATGCGCCTCGGTGATGACACACGCCCGCCCGTTGAAGTCGTTCCCACGGGATCGGTCGCACTTGACGTGGCGCTCGGCATCGGCGGTCTCCCGCGCGGCCGCGTTGTCGAAATCTACGGCCCGGAATCCAGTGGTAAAACCACGGTTGCTCTCCACGCGATTGCCAATGCACAGCGTTCGGGCGGTATTGCGGCTTTTATCGACGCGGAGCACGCGCTCGATCCGGAATACGCGAAGAAACTCGGCGTTGATATCGACGCGCTTCTCGTGTCGCAGCCGGATACCGGTGAGCAAGCCCTCGAAATCGCCGACATGCTCGTGCGCTCCGGCGCAATCGACGTCCTCGTTGTGGACTCCGTCGCAGCCCTCACGCCGAAAGCGGAAATTGAAGGGGAGATGGGCGATTCCCACGTGGGCCTTCAGGCACGTCTGATGTCGCAGGCGCTCCGTAAGCTCACGGGTGCGCTCTACTCGAGTGGCACGACCGCGATCTTCATCAACCAGCTCCGCGAAAAGATCGGCGTGTTCTTTGGAAGCCCCGAAACCACCACGGGCGGCAAGGCGCTCAAATTCTATGCCTCGGTGCGCATGGACATCCGGCGCATCGAGACCCTCAAGCAGGGCACGGATGCCGTTGGCAACCGCACTCGCGTGAAGATCGTGAAGAACAAGATGGCTCCGCCCTTCAAACAGGCTGAGTTCGACATCCTTTACGGGGAGGGCATCTCGCGCGAAGGCGGCCTCATCGATCTCGGCGTCGAGAACGGCATCGTGCGCAAGTCTGGTGCCTGGTACACGTACGATGGCGACCAGCTCGGCCAGGGCAAGGAAAACGCGCGTCAGTTCCTTAAAGACAACCCGGATCTCGCCGCCGACATCGAGCAGAAGATCCTCATGAAGCTCGGCATCGGTCAGTATGCAGACGAGGCGGCCAAGCAGGCTGCGGCCGATGCGCCTGTGGGGGATGGCGAATTCGTTGACGATGAAGCACCCGCACAAATCTGAGTGCCAGTCCCCACACTCTGCGGGGGAGGGGGACTGGCGCGAGGGCGTCATCGAGGAGCTTGCCGAGCACATCGCCGCGATAGAAGCGGGGGAAGCCGCACCTGGGGAGGGCAGCAACCCGCATCGCGGAGGGGTTTTTCGCGATCACGATACGGAGAAAGCTGTCGTGAAGGAATGCCGGTATGTGCTCGGCCTTCTTGCCCATCGGAGCAGAAGTGAAGCCGAGATTCGCTTCAAACTTGCTGAGCGTGTGTGTGACGAGGAGATTCTCGAGGAGATCATGCGGCGCCTCGATGGCGCTGGACTCATTGATGACGAAGCTTTTGCGCGGGCATGGATTGAGCAGCGACGCGCCCATAAGCTCCTCGGGACTGCCGCTCTGAGGCGCGAACTTGAGGGCAAGGGCGTTTCGTCGCGCGATATCAACACGGCTCTCGAGGAAGCGGCTCCCTATGACAGTGAAAAGGAGCGCTGCCAGACCCTCGCCCGCGAGCGGCTCGCCAAGGAATTGCGTAAAAGCGGTGGGGCGGAGAGCCTCGATCGCGGGGCAGCACTACGGCGCATCGGTGGCGCGCTCGCGCGTCGTGGATACTCGGAGAACCTCACGCTCTTCGTGCTCAACCGTGAGCTCGATGCGGCAGGAGTCACCTGGTGAAAAAGTTGCACAGGATCATCCAGAAGGGGCCGGCGCACGAGCCGCGCATCTGGGCCATATGAGGCGCACCTACGGGCATACTTTACCTACTGGAAGACCGTTGCAGTTGGCGGTAGGATGACGACGTCATCCCTCTCTTTTCTTCCACGAAAGGATCCCCATGCGATCCCCTGAAACTTTTCGCCCTGCCTTTGTGCGAGGGCTCTTTGCACTACTTCTTGCGTGTGTGCTCGTAGTGCAGTCTGTTGTCGGCGGGGGTGTGTCTGCACTCGCCGAGCCCGCGACGCCGAACGTCGAGATCACGCTCAAACGACTCACCGACGACAATCAGCCTACAGGCTTTAAAAATAGGTACCAGGTAACCGTCAAATGTGAATACCTGAATGGTCAGGAGAGCGAAGACGACTGCCTTACGGGCGGCAAATTGAAGTTTGACGGCGTTCCGGACGGCTGGAACTTCAAAATTGGCGGCAGTGATCAACTCAATTCCGTTAATAGCGGGCGCCGCACTGCGAATGTCAAAACCATCGGCAAACAGGGGGCGACGTTCTCGTTTGAAGTCTCCGTCACTCCGCCGAACTACGTCACGCCAAACAATACTTCGTGGGACTTGACGGCAAACCTGACTTCGGATCAGCTCAAAAACCCGCTGACGAGCGACACCATTCACACTACTGCCGTAGCTAACCGAAAACTCGAAGTCGAGAAGAAGGCGCTTCAGCAGTCAACATGGATTGGCGATACCGTCGTGTGGCAAGTCGCGGCGGACATCAACGATGGTCAGAAATACGAAGGGTTGGGCGTTCACCGGCCGTTGAAGCTGGAGTTTTCTGATGTCCTCCCGATTGGGTTTGAGCCGACTGAGATTCGGTATGCAGGTCAGGACGTCAAATTTACCTACGAGAAAGAGAACCGAAAGCTGCAATGGTCGGTTGAGGGAATTCAAGTTCCGGAACGTGACAAAGCGAATGACGTATACAAATTTGAGGTGCACACCAAAGTCACCTCTGCAGCCTGTCAGGGGAAGCCTGAACCGTGCGTAGGTTCGTACGACAATGCGGTAACGGCAACGGCGCACTATAACGATGCTGACGATCTCACAGCGGATGCCCGAGCGTCCGTATCTCTCGCGGGGCGCCCGGATGGCCGCGGAGATATTAGTAAGACCGCCCTCGGGGTTTCTGTGAAGGAAGGCGACGAAACCCGAAAGGGCATTTTTCCCCTCCGCTACCAAGACGCCAACGACAAAAACTGGGATGGCAAAGCTTTGTGGCGGACGCCGCAAGAAGCCCACGACGCCGATGACCGTCTCAACGGTGATCGTTCCTCGTTGGTCGCGGGCGGCTATACGGTTGACGTGACTGTCAAAGAGGGAAACACTCCAGTGAAGGACGGAAGTTCACTGCTTCCGTTGACCCAAAGCTACGAAGACGATGTGCCGTGTATGGATCCGGCGACCGTGCAAGAAGGCGTCTTGTACACGTCCCGGACCGATGGCAAGCTTTGCCAGCGCCCTGCGTTTCACGTGACGGCGGTGGAGATCCGTACCGACGCCCCCGGCAACCTTAGCGTTGGAGACTTCGTACCCGTCGCCGTTCTGACAGATGGAAGTCGAGTCACCCTTAAGAAACTGGGGGATGTTGAAGTTGCAGAAAAAGACAAGCCGACGCGGATTGGCTCCGTGGTGTACTCGGTTCCCGAGAGCGCACGTGGCAAGGTAGCGAGGATCGTTGCTGCACCGGGGCGTCCACTCGACGGGGCAAAAACCTGGAAGATGACGATCGGCGGCTTCGCTGACGAGAAACTCGGCGGCGACGCGATCCTGCGCAATCAGAAAGCGCGAGTGACGGTCACTGCCAACAAGCAAACTCAACCGTTTATCGACGGGCGCTCTCCTATGGCAGATTTGCACCTTCTGGGGAGCCTTCATCACGTGGAGAAAACCTGGTCTTCCATTGGAAACCAGTTCGTCCCGCTTGAGCCAAACAATGAGGTTTCAAAGGCTGGTATCCGTTGGCAGGTCGATTTCTCTTTCCGTGGCAAGACGCAGTCGTCTGGAGATATTGTCGTCAGCGACCTCCTTCCGCGCGGTATGGAAATCGTGACCGACCCTTCCAAAATTCATAGAAAAAGTGATATCACGGATGCGGTCTACATCTATGACGAGGCTGAATTCACTCGAGGAGTAAGCGGCGCCTCGAAGCGGAAAGTCGAGACCAAGATTGTGGAGAACTATCAGGACGGCCGCACGCTCGTGCAATGGAGGATCCCTCATACGTGGGCCGATCCCGATCCGTCCGGCAATGTCGATGTGGTCGGGCGTTTCCGGTTCGCTGCGCAGCCCCGCTATGCCGGCTCCTATACCAACGATGCGTACCTGACGGATGCGGCGGAGCCAAATTTCCGGTGCGCGTTAGACACGCCCGAGGATGTCCTCAATCTGGATGGGGATAGCGCCACCGCTAAAGCCTGCCACGGCGCCTCTTCCTGGTCGATCGACGCCCCTGCTGGCTATCGAGCGCTCTCACTTGCGAAGGCGGTGAAAGGCCCAGAAGACGCCTCTTTCGCCTACACCCCAAAGAAGGCGGTCGTTCCTGCCAAGGGCGGTCCGGTCACGTATCGCATCGAGGCTACGAACTCTTCGAGCGACGCAACGAACGGACTCGTGTTTTACGACGTGCTCCCGCATAAGGGGGATACGGGCGTGAGCGAGAAACTTGCGGATCAGAGCCGTGGGTCGACGCAGTCCGGCTCGTTCACTGCAATGACGAAGGTCCCTCAGGGAGTGAAGGTCTACTACTCGGCCTCAACGAACCCTTGCCGTCCGGAAGTATTCCCGAACGCCGCCAATAGCGGTTGCGTGAATGACTGGTCGGAAACTGCTCCGAAGAATGTGACAGCCCTGAAGTTTGTGTATGACGGTGAGCTAAAGCCGAAGCAAACTCTGGCGCTCGAGTACACGATCTCCGTTCCAGTAATGAAACCGACGGATGTGTTGTGGAATTCGGTGGCGGCGAAGGCGAGCTTCGCTAGCGGTCAGTCCTTGCCTCCTGTTGAGGCGCCGAAGGTTGGTGCTGCTCGTGTCGCTCAACCCCAGTTTGCGGTAGAGAAGAAGTCTGGGAAGGCGTCTGCTGAGGATGGTAAGTGGTCCTCCACCTACACGGTGACAGTGAAGAACACGGGGCCGTTTGAGGGGAAGTCTGCTTCAGTGGCGGATACGCCTTCGCTTCCGAAGGGGTTCACACTCTCGGGGGCCAAGGTTGATGGGGCGACGGTTGATGCTAAGTCTGGTTCGTTCCCTGTGACTGATGGTGTGGAGCTTGCGCCGGGTGGGTCGAAGACCTTCAAGGTTGAGATCTCCGGTGACTATAAGGCGGCTGACGTTGATTGGGCGTCGGTGGCGAAGTGTGAGACTGCTGGCGGCGGTTCCGTTACGGGTGGTCTTGTCAATACGGTCACGATGGATGGCGACACCGACGGCACTTCGAACAACGCAGCGTGTAATCCTGTGAAGAAGGCCCCGAAGTTTGCGGTGAAGAAGGAGGCCTCGGGAGAGGCGTCTGCCGCGAACGGCAAGTGGTCCTCGACCTACAAGGTCACGGTGTCGAACACTGGCGAGGTGAAGGGCACCTCGAAGGCTGTGACGGATACGCCGGCGGTTCCTGCTGGTTTCACTGTCTCGGGAGCGAAGGTTGACGGTAAGGATGCCACGCTGACGGACGGCTCGTTTACGGTGACTAATGGTGTTGAGCTTGCCCCTGGTGAGTCGAAGACTTTCACGGTTGTGGTGTCGGGTTCGTTTGATCCGGCACGGGTGAAGGAGTCTGAGGTTCTTCACTGCACCGGCGAGGAAGGTGTTTCGGACGGTAAGGGCTTTGCCAATGGGGTCACGCTCGATGGTGATTCTGACGGCCAAGGCAACAACACGGCCTGCACGACGGTGGAGAAGGCGCCCAAGTTCGCGGTGAAGAAAGAAGCTTCTGGCAAAGCGAACGCTGTGAACGGTAAGTGGTCCTCGACCTACAAGGTGACGGTGACGAATACCGGTGTGCTTGCTGGTAAGTCTCCTGCGGTGACGGATAAACCGGCTGCGCCGAAGGGTTTCTTGATCACGAGTGCGAAGATCGATAAGGGTGAGCCTGTGACGCTGACGAACGGTGAGTTCACCGTGAGTGAGGGTGTTGAGCTTGCTCCTGGTGAGTCGAAGTCGTTCACGGTCGTGGTGTTGGGAACGTATGTTTCTGGTCAGGCTGATGGCGCTGCTGCGTCGCAGTGTGATGCTGCGGTTCAGGATGCATCCAAGGGCGGGTTCTTCAACCAGGTCACGATGAAGGGCGACTCTGATGGATCGAAGAACAATACGGCCTGCACGACGGTGGAGAAGGCGCCGAAGTTCGCGGTGAAGAAGGAGGCCTCGGGTGAGGCGTCTGCCGTGAATGGTGAGTGGTCTTCGACGTACAAGGTGACGGTGACGAATACCGGTGTGCTTGCTGGTAAGTCTCCTGTGGTGACGGATAAACCGGCTGCGCCGAAGGGTTTCTTGATCACGAGTGCGAAGATCGATAAGGGTGAGCCTGTGACGCTGACGAACGGTGAGTTCACCGTGAGTGAGGGTGTTGAGCTTGCTCCTGGTGAGTCGAAGTCGTTCACGGTCGTGGTGTTGGGAACGTATGTTTCTGGTCAGGCTGATGGCGCTGCTGCGTCGCAGTGTGATGCTGCGGTTCAGGATGCATCCAAGGGCGGGTTCTTCAACCAGGTCACGATGAAGGGCGACTCTGATGGATCGAAGAACAATACGGCCTGCACGACGGTGGAGAAGGCGCCGAAGTTCGCGGTGAAGAAGGAGGCCTCGGGTGAGGCGTCTGCCGTGAATGGTGAATGGTCGTCGGCCTACACGGTGACGGTGACGAATACCGGTGTGCTTGCTGGTAAGTCTGCGGCTGTTGTGGATACGCCTTCTGCTCCGGCTGGGTTCCAGGTGGAGAACGTCTCGGTTGACGGTGCGGACGCCACGCTTGAAGATGGCTCGGTGACGGTCACTGAGGGTGTTGAGCTTGCTCCTGGTGAGTCGAAGTCGTTCACGGTCGTGGTGTCGGGTTCGTTTGATCCGGCTCAGGTGAAGGAGTCTGAGGTTCTTCAGTGCGCCGGTGATGGTGCTGAGGGTGCTCATGGCTTCGTCAATGGCGTCACGCTCGATGGTGATTCTGATGGCGAGGGCAACAACACGGCCTGCACGACGGTGGAGAAGGCGCCGAAGTTCGCGGTGAAGAAGGAGGCCTCGGGCGAGGCGTCTGCCGTGAATGGTGAGTGGTCCTCGACCTACACGGTGACGGTTACGAACACCGGCGTGCTTGCTGGTAAGTCTGCGCCTGTTGCGGATACGCCGTCAGTTCCTGCTGGTTTCCACGGGAAAAGGCGACTGTTGAGCAGGAAGGTGCGGGTGAAGCGACTGATGTTGCTCTCGCGGATGGTTCGTTCACGGTGACTGAGGGTGTTGAGCTTGCTCCTGGTGAGTCGAAGTCGTTCACGGTCGTGGTGTCGGGTTCGTTTGATCCGGCTCAGGTGAAGGAGTCTGAGGTTCTTCAGTGCGCTGGTGATGGTGCTGAGGGTGCTCATGGCTTCGTCAATGGCGTCACGCTCGATGGTGATTCTGACGGCGAGGGCAACAACACGGCCTGCACGACGGTGGAGAAGGCGCCGAAGTTCGCGGTGAAGAAGGAGGCCTCGGGCGAGGCGTCTGCCGTGAATGGTGAGTGGTCCTCGACCTACACGGTGACGGTGACGAATACCGGTGTGCTTGCTGGTAAGTCTGCGGCTGTTGTGGATACGCCTTCTGCTCCGGCTGGGTTCCAGGTGGAGAACGTCTCGGTTGACGGTGCGGACGCCACGCTTGAAGATGGCTCGGTGACGGTCACTGAGGGTGTTGAGCTTGCTCCTGGCGAGTCGAAGTCGTTCACGGTCGTGGTCTCTGGTTCGTACAGGCCGGCCGATGCCGATTGGGCAGCCGCGGGTCAATGTGCTGCTGGTGGCGCTGAAGGTGCCCACGGTTTCATCAACACGGTTGCGATGCCGGGAGATACTGACGGCGAAGACAACAACACGGCCTGCACCACGGTGACGAAGGATCCGGCGTTTGCAGTGAAGAAGGAATCGGGCAAGGCGTCTGCCGTGAACGGTGAGTGGTCCTCGACCTACACGGTCACGGTCACGAACACCGGCGAGCGTGCTGGTAAGTCGAAGCCCGTGGCGGACACGCCCCGTGTTCCCGCTGGGTTTACTGTCACGGGTGCGACGGTTGACGGTAAGAGTGTTGCCGTGAAGGACGGTTCGTTTACGGTGACCGATGGTGTTGAGCTCGGTCTTGGTGGCGCGAAGTCGTTCACGGTCGTGCTCTCTGGTTCGTACAGCGCAAACGCTGACTGGGCGAAGGCCTCGAGGTGCGATGCTGATGGCACCACGAGTGGCTTGTTCAACCAGGTGAGCATGGCGGGTGATTCTGATGGTGCGGCTAATAACACGGCGTGCAACACGGTTGAAAAGCCGAAGACGCCCGCCGTGCCGGAGAAACCGTCGAACCCGTCGAAGCCACACAGCCCGGTGTCTGGTTTGCCGCTGCCGCGTACGGGTGCGCCGATTGGTCTGAGTGCTGCGGCTGGTGTGCTCACGGTTCTTGCGGGTTGCGTGATCATGGTGGCTGGGCGCCGCAGCAGGCGCTCGTAGCACCGAAGCGGGCGGGCTAGGAGTCCTGAGAAGGTTTTCTTAGCCCGGCCGTCGGTCACTGCTCGCGCGTGTCACGCACGTGATCGGGGTGGTGTTCACAGTCCACGAGACTGCGAACACCACCCTCTTTTGTGGTGCCACCACCCTGGTGGTTACTTCACGTCGGTGGCGCGCACCTGTCGACCCCAAGGCACGCGGAAAGGTCGGATTCAACCTCAAGGCCACGATGGACGAGAGAAACGAACGCGGCTTGAATTGGTACAACAGGAGTGCCGAGGTGGCGTCCACAACGTCACAGAAAGTTCCGCCTCACGCAGCAAACTACGTATTCTTGATTCACGATGAGCGAAACAGCGATCCTGAACGACAATGACGCGCCGGCGCGCGGCACCTACCAGGTGCGCACGTTCGGCTGCCAAATGAACGTCCACGACTCCGAGCGCCTCACGGGCCTCCTTGAGCAAGCGGGTTACACCCCCGCCGCCGAGGGCGCAGATCCGCTGAACGGCGATGTTGACGTCATCGTGTTCAACACGTGTGCCGTGCGCGAAAACGCCGATAACCGCCTCTACGGCAACCTCGGCCAATTGCGCCCCGCGAAGGATGCGAATCCGAATCTTCAGATCGCCGTGGGCGGTTGCCTCGCCCAAAAGGATCGTTCAACGATTACCGACCGCGCCCCATGGGTCGACGTGGTGTTTGGCACCCACAACATCGGTTCGCTTCCCGTGCTTCTCGATCGCGCACGCGTACAGAAAGAAGCGCAAGTTGAGATTCTCGAGTCGCTCGAGGTATTCCCTTCGACACTGCCCACAAAGCGCGAAAGTGCCTATGCGGGATGGGTGTCGATCTCGGTGGGCTGCAACAACACGTGTACGTTCTGCATCGTCCCTTCGCTACGCGGCAAGGAAAAGGATCGCCGCCCCGGCGAGATCCTCGCTGAAGTTCAGGAGCTCGTGAACCAGGGCGCGCTTGAAGTGACGTTGCTTGGGCAAAACGTCAATTCCTACGGTGTTGAATTCGGTGACCGGGGGGCATTCGCGAAACTTCTTCGCGCATGCGGTGAGATCGAAGGGCTCGAGCGCGTGCGTTTCACGTCGCCGCACCCGGCGATGTTCACCGACGATGTGATCGAGGCGATGGCGGAAACTCCGAACGTGATGCCGCAGCTGCACATGCCCCTCCAGTCGGGAAGCGACGCCGTGCTCAAAGCTATGCGCCGCTCGTACCGCTCGAAGAAGTTCCTCGGGATCCTCGAGAAGGTTCGCGAGAAGATCCCACACGCGGCCATCACGACCGACATCATCGTGGGCTTCCCCGGCGAAACCGAGGAGGACTTCCAAAAAACTCTCGACGTGGTGGAGGCATCGCGCTTTTCAAGCGCCTTCATGTTCCAGTATTCGCCGCGCCCCGGAACGCCCGCCGCGGAAATGGAGGAGCAGATCCCGAAGGCGGTTGTGCAGGAGCGGTTCGAACGTCTCGTCGCTCTTCAGGACCGCATTTCCGCTGAAGAGAACGCGAAAAAGGTTGGCGCTGAAGTGAACGTGCTCATCGCCGAAGGCGAGGGAGACCGCGATGCCGAGACCCACCGCATTTCGGGCCGAGCCGAAGACGGTCGTCTCGTGCACGTTGCGCTTCCCGAAGGGTATCCAGAGGCGGAAAGGCCACGTCCCGGCGATGTTGTGCGCGCGCGAGTGACCAAAGCTGCGCCGTTTTACCTCATTGCCGATTCGGGCGCCGAGGGCGGAGAGTTCGAGGTGCGTCGCACGCGTGCTGGCGATGCGTGGGAGCGCCGGGAAACTGGCGAGGACGAGCCCGATGCGTGCGGCACTCCCGGTTCCGGCGGGCCCGTGAGCCTCGGTCTTCCTCGCCTCAGGCGGCCCGGGAGCTAAGGCACGGCGAGTTTCTGAGGGGTCCGCTCAGGCGTCAGCCTCATCTTGGTCGCTCACTTGCGAGGAGAGACGCGAGAAGAACGCGACCGTGGTCGAGAGAGCGCAGGTGATCGCGCGATCGATCGCCTCGTCGCTCACGCCGTAGTAGTAGTCGAAAACCAGCTCACCGTACACCCCGAGCGCAGAATCGTTCTCGCGGCGCACATAGACTTTTGGCCACATCCGCTCCATGTTCCAGTGGTTACAAAGGCGCGTGGCTTCGAGCTTCTGCTGAACAGAGAGAAGCTCATCCCAGCGCCCGCGAACGACGAGAATGTGCGAGTGCTCGCCCGCGACGGCGAACGTGAAAGGATAGTGGTCGAAGCGTGCGCGAAGAACATTGGGCGTGTCATCGTCTTCGACGAAGGCGTAGCCGAGTCGCTCGAGTGATTCCTCGAGACGTTCAATCGTGAGTTTGTTGCCGGCGGGTGCGGCATCATGCGAGTGGCCGTTCGGCATCGGCTGCCTTTCTGTGTGCCCGGCCCGGTGGCCGGGATGCGACGTTTCGCAACCACGCTACCGATTTTCGGCGCACCGCGCGAAACATCTCGGCGAGATCGAAAGGAGACCACGTGTCTCACCCCGCACAGGGTGGCCAAAGCCACGGGGATGCTGCCCGAGAGAGGCCTCCTCTCCTGGTGATCGCAGGGGCAACGGCGACCGGCAAGAGCGCGCTTGCGATTGACGTCGCTGAGCGGCTCGGCGGTGAGGTGATCAATGCCGACGCCCTCCAGTTCTACCGCGGTATGGATGTCGGGACCGCGAAGGTCACCCCGCGTGAGCGCCGAGGGATTCCCCATCACCTTCTCGACATCCTTCACGTCACCGAAGAAGCAAACGTCGCGACTTTTCAACGCGACGCACGCCGCCTCGCGAACGAGATCCGCGAAAGAGGGAAGCTTCCCGTCATCGTTGGTGGCTCGGGCCTCTACGTGCGCGCCTTCACCGACGTGATGGCCTTTCCGCCGTCGGATCCAGCCGTGCGCTCAGAGATGGAAGCCCATGTGCGCGAGATAGGCACGGCGGCTGCCCACGTCGAGCTCGCCGCGGCAGATCCGGATGCGGCCGCGAAGATTGCGCCGCGAGATGAACGGAGGATCGTGCGCGCCCTCGAAGTCCATCGCTTGACCGGAAAGCCGTTCTCGGCGTTCCTGCCCACCTACACGTTCCACGACCCTGCGATTGCGTACGTTGCCGTGCAACTGGACAGGAGCAAACTCCACAAGCGGGTCGAGGAGCGAGTGCACCGGATGGTGGAGAGCGGGTTTCGCGAGGAAGTGGAGGCCCTCCTTGAAGCAGGAATCGAGCAAGGCACAACGGCGCGCCAGGCGATCGGCTATGCCCAAATGATCGCGCACGTGCGTGGCGAGCTGAGCCTTGAGGCGGCGATCGAGTCGACGATCACGAACACGCGTCGCCTCGTGCGGAAGCAAGACACGTGGTTCCGCCGCGATAAGCGCCTCACGTGGGTTCCGGGGGAGGATTCCGAGGTCGCTCTCGCGATGATCAAGCGCGAGATTGCGCACGCCGCCGCGCACCCCTCCACCGCTGAGGCGTGAGGTCCCGCCCGGGCGTGCCTATGATCGGGCCATGGCCACTGCACCTTCACGCCCTGAATCTCGCAAAGCCCTGAGCTACGCGAGTGCCACCAAAAACGATTTCGTGATGATTGACGACCCCGCGGGTCGCGGAGAGCTCAACAGCGCACGCGTATGCGAGCTCGCCGGCCCTGCAGGTACCGACGGTGTGATTCGCGCGATCCGCACGCGCTGCCTCGGGGACCCGTCGAGCGCGGGTCTCGAGAATCCGCCCGAGTGGTTTATGGACTACCGCAACGCGGACGGCACGATCGCGCAGATGTGCGGTAATGGTGTGCGGGCCTACGCGGCCTTCCTCATGGATCGCGGCTACGTGCAGGACAGGGTGTTCGACGTGATGACCCGCGCGGGCGTGCGCACCGTTGAGGTGCTCGAGGATGGCCCAGTGTGGCGAGTACGCGTGGGAATGGGACCCGCCACAGTCGAGGGGACGACGCGAATCGTGCGGGTGAGTGACCGATTCCTTGAGGGGACCGATGTCAACGTTGGCAACCCCCACACGGTCGTCGAATTGCCCGAAAATCTTGAACTCGAGAAACTCGACCTTGCCGAGCGCCCTGATCTTGAGCCCGAGCCCGAAAACGGTACGAATATCGAGTTCGTCGAGACGAAGGGAAAGAGGCACGTCGCCATGCGCGTTTTCGAGAGGGGCGTGGGGGAGACCCTCTCGTGCGGAACGGGCGCGACCGCGGTCGTGGCCGCGCTTGCGGCGGCGCGCGGAGACGAGACGCGCGAGCCGTGGCTCGTGGACGTGCGCGGAGGGCGCCTCGAGATCGGCTGGGATGCTTACGGAAACATGACCCTCACGGGCCCTGCGGAGCTCGGCGATCTCAAGGCCGGCGGTCCCGCCCGAGCGCGCGGGGAACACGAGGGCTAGGCAAGCGTCGGAATTCCGACGCCACCCGTGCCACCGCGCTTGTCTAGCCTTCCGAACGCTCCGGGCCCACCGCGAGCAAGCGAAAGCCCTTCGAGGAGTGGACCTTTTCGACCGGGCGTGCGGGGAACTGCTTTTCCATCCACGTGGCGAGCGAATCGGCACCGAGGTTCTTGCCCACCACCATCGCGGCGCTTCCCGAGCTGTGAAGCTGCCCGATCCACCGCGTGAGAAGGGCGTGGAGTTCGCTCTTGCCGATGCGGATCGGGGGGTTCGACCAGAGCGCATCGAAGCGCGCGCTCGTAGGGATGTCTTCGGGAGCGGCGACCGTGACGTTCGTGAGGCCAAGACGCTTAGCATTCTCGCGAGTGATGGTGCGCGCGTGGGGATTGACGTCGATTGCCGTGACATGGCAGTCAGGCTGGAGCAATGCGAGGCTCAAGGCAATCGGCCCCCAGCCACAGCCGACATCGAGAATCTCGCTGCCCGGCGTGATCGGCGCAAAAAGATCCGTGTGCGCGAGAAGAACCGCCGTGGCCTTATCCAGCCCGTCGAAGCTGAAGAGCCCTTTTGCGCTCACGAGGCTTCGCTCGGCACCTGCGAGGGGCACGCGTAAGGCGCGGTGTTCGAGGTCTTTGCCGGGCGTGGGGGAGAAATAGTGGGCGTGGCTTGTCACAGTGAGGAGTGTAGTGGCGCAGCACGCGAAAAGCTCCCCTTGGCGGGAAGGACGTGACACACTTATACGCATGCCTCATGCGAGGCCCCGCACGAGAGAACCTGGAGTACACGCGCACTTGACCCCCTTCGTCCCCGATCACGAATTCGAGACCCCCAACGCACCGCGCGAGGCAGTGGAGCCTGAAGGTGCGAGCAGTGGAGCGCGTGAAGCTTCGATCATGGAGCGCGTGCTCTCGAGAGGTGACGCGTCGATCTCGGCGACCACGTATGAGAGCGATGCTGATGGCGAACAGCTCGATCTTGCCGAGCGTCACTCGCTTCGTCGCGTCGACCAGCTCCGTACCGATCTCGAGGATGTCACCGAGGTCGAGTACCGCGAGCTTCGACTCGAAAACGTGGTACTCGCGGGCCTTTTCACGACCGGCAACGTTGAAGACGCTGAAAACTCCATGCGTGAACTCGCCGCACTCGCCGAAACTGCCGGTTCGCGTGTGCTCGACGGCGTCATGCAGCGGCGCGCCCACCCCGACCCCGCCACCTTCCTCGGCTCTGGCAAGGCGAAAGAGCTCGCCGAAATCGTCGCTGATCTTCGGGCCGATACGGTGATCTGCGACGGCCAGCTCGCCCCGTCGCAGCGTCGTGCGCTCGAGGACATCATCAAAGTCAAGGTCATCGATCGCACCGCGCTCATCCTCGACATCTTCGCCCAGCATGCGAAGTCCCGCGAAGGTAAAGCCCAGGTGGAGCTCGCGCAGCTCGAATATCTCCTCCCGCGCCTTCGCGGTTGGGGCGAATCAATGTCCCGGCAAGCGGGCGGCCGCGTTGCGGGCGGCGCGGGGATTGGCTCGCGCGGCCCCGGCGAAACGAAAATCGAACTCGATCGCCGGCGCATCCGCACGCGTATGGCGAAACTCAGGCGCGATATCAAGGCGATGGCACCTTCGCGCGAAGCGAAGCGCGCTGACCGCAAGCGCAACAAGGTCCCCTCTGTTGCGATCGCGGGCTACACGAACGCCGGGAAGTCCTCGCTTCTCAACCGGCTCACGGGTGCCGGCGTCCTCGTAGAGAACGCCCTCTTTGCCACACTCGACCCGACAGTGCGGCGATCGGTGACGCCTGACGGCCGTGAATTTACATTCGCGGACACCGTTGGATTCGTGCGCTCGCTGCCCACCGAGCTCGTGGAGGCGTTCCGCTCCACACTCGAAGAAGTCGCCGGGGCGGATCTGCTTTTGCACGTCGTCGATGCCTCCCACCCCGACCCGGAGGGGCAGATTCGCGCGGTCCGTGCCGTGCTCTCCGATATCGACGGCTTTGACGTGCCCGAAATCGTGGCCCTCAACAAAGCCGATCTCGCGAGCCCCGAAACTCTCGCGCGGCTCCGCTCGCAAGTGGAGCATTCGGCAGTCGTCTCGGCACGCACCGGTGAGGGAATTGAAGAGCTACGCGCACTGATCGCCGACATGCTTCCGCGCCCCTCGGTCGAAGTCGATATCGTTGTGCCCTACACCCGAGGTGACCTCGTTTCGCGTGTGCACACCCAGGGCGAACTCGTGAGCGAGGAGTTTCTTCCCGAGGGCACGCGCCTTGTAGCACGGGTCGACGAATCCCTGGCCGCCGATCTCGCTTCCGCGCGCCAGTGAACGATTCGGATCCGAGGCTCGAGAAGCTGCTCTCCGCGGCTGTCGAAGCGGTCGGAGGAGCCGATAGGCCCGGGCAGCGCGCCATGGCTGGCGCGATCGAACGCAGCATCGATCTTCGCAGGCACCTGATCGCTCAGGCAGGAACCGGTACGGGCAAGTCGCTCGCCTACCTCGTCCCCGCACTCAAGCGTGCCGTCGAGCGCGGAACACCCGTCGTCATTACCACCGCGACCCTCGCGCTTCAGAGTCAGATCGTCGCGAAGGACCTCCCGCGCATCGTCGAGGCGCTCGGTACGGAACTCGGCCGCGTGCCGAGTTACAGCCTCCTTAAAGGTCGCGGCAACTACGTGTGCCTTCACAAGCTCGAGGGTGGCTACCCCGACGATCTCGACCCCGGAGCCCTCTTCGCCGAAGCGTCCGTGACGGGCGTGAAGCATGACTCCGAACGCCTCGGTGCGCAGGTGCAGCGCCTTCGCGAGTGGGCGCAGGCAACCGACACCGGTGACCGCGACGAGCTCGACACTCCCGTGTCGGATCGCGCTTGGCGGCAGGTTTCTGTCACCGGTTCGCAATGCATCGGCACGTCGTGCCCGTTTCACGACGAGTGCTTTGCCGAACGCAACAGGGCGCTCGCACGCGAAGCAGATGTCGTGGTGACGAACCACGCCCTCTACGCGATCGATGCTTTTGACGGGCATGGAATCATCCCCGAACACGATGTGGTGATCGTGGATGAGGCTCACGAGTTCGTGGATCGCGTGACGTCCTCAGTGACCGAATCACTTCACCAGGGTGCTATTCGCGGGGCCGTGCGCGAGCTGCGAAGGCTCGGGATTACGGCCATTGAACTCGACGATGCGGGAGTGGCCCTCGAAGAGGCGCTCTCGCCGCTTCCCGATGGACGCGTGCGCGGCGAGCTCGAACCCCGACTTCGCGACACGCTCACGATCATTCGCGCCGAAGCTGAATCTGCGCGCGATGACGTGAAAAATGCCGGCGATGCCGCCGAGATATCAACGGCGGGTGCCCGGGCCTCGGTGCGCGCGAGGCTTGCCGAAATCCTCAACGTGTGCGACCGACTTCTCGACCCGCATGAGGACGACGTCATCTACCTCAACCACAGTGAAGCTCTCGGCCGAACCTTTATCGACGTCGCCCCGCTCAGCGTTGCGGGCCTCGTCAAGCACGGCATCCTCGATGAGCGCACCGCCATTTTCACCTCGGCAACGCTCGCCTTCAACGGGCGGTTCGATAGCGCCGCATACTCGTTCGGGCTTCGCGGTGAGAAACGGGCGGAGCTCGAGAGTGATGTGGGAGCGAGCAGTGGAGAAGGGCCGCGCGAGTGGTGGTCGGCGCTCGACGTTGGTTCGCCATTCGCCTATGCGCGGCAGGGAATTCTGTATGTTGCCTCCCATTTGCCGGCACCGGGTCGCGACGGCACCTCGAGTGAGATGCTCGAGCACATCGTCGAACTCATCGAAGCTTCCGGGGGTGGGGCGCTTGGGCTCTTTTCGTCTCGGCGGGCAGCTGAGGAGGCCGCGGAGTATGTCCGACGGATGACGGGCCGGACAGTGCTGCTTCAGGGGGAAGATTCGAACGCGGCGCTCGCGGCGAGGTTCCGGGAAAGCCGTGACGCGTGTCTTTTTGGAACGCGGACCTTCTGGCAGGGCATCGACGTTGCGGGGCAGGCGTGCCGGCTCGTGATTATTGATCGGATCCCGTTCCCGCGGCCGGATGACCCGCTCGCTTCGGCGCGTCAGGAGCGGCTTGCACGGCTCGGACGCAATGGTTTTTACGAGGTTGCGGTGCGATCCGCGGCGTTGAGCATGGCACAGGGCGCGGGGCGCCTGATCCGCACGGAAACCGATCGCGGGATGGTTGCGGTGCTCGACTCGCGGCTCGCCACGAAGTCCTACGGTTCGGCGATTCGCCAGGCGATCCCGCCGCTGTGGGCCACGCGTGAGCCGGAAGTGGCGATTGCCGCGCTCGAACGATTGCGCTCCGAGCTCTCGGAGTAGCTGCGGATCAGACCGAGGACTAGACCGAGCGGAGAACGGCGACGACCTTGCCGAGGATTTCGGCTTCGTCGCCGAGGATTGGTGTGAAGGCCGGGTTGTGGGGCATGAGCCATACGTGGCCATCGCTGCGGGCGAAGGTTTTCACGGTCGCCTCGCCGTCGATCATGGCCGCGACGATTTCGCCTTTTTCCGCCACTTTCTGCTGGCGCACAACGACCCAGTCGCCGTCGCAAATAGCGGCATCGATCATCGAATCGCCCTGAACCTTGAGAAGGAAGAGCTCCCCATCACCCACGAGCTGCGCGGGTAGGGCGAAGACGTCCTCCACCTGTTCTTCCGCGGTGATAGGGATTCCTGCGGCAATCGTGCCCACGAGCGGGACGTTGACGGCGGGGGAGCCCGGTGCGTCGTACTCGCTCGGGAGTGGGTCACCCTCATCGTCCATATCGACGAGCCAAAGCGTGCGAGGGCGTTTCGGGTCTTTGCGGATATAGCCCTTGCGTTCAAGCTCGGAAAGCTGATGTGAGACCGACGACGGCGACTGAAGGCCGACGGCTTCCCCGATTTCGCGCATCGTGGGTGCGTATCCGTTCGCGCGAATGGACCGCGCGATCGTATCGAGGATGCGCTGCTGGCGCTCGGTGAGAGCCGGGGAGCCGGCTGAGGAGCCGTGTGCAGAGGAGGCCATGCGCCGATCCTTTCGGTAGGGCGAGTTTAAATGTCTCACCCCCGTTGTTGAGTGGAGGCGTACCTCAAAGGTACCGGAACAGAACGCTTGTTCCAAACAGGTGTTCGAAAATGTCTTGACTTTTTCGAACGCTTGATCGTACGCTCGTCATGTCGTCAATCGAACAAGGATTCTAAAAATGAGCACTTCTGTGTATAGCGCCCAGCCGGTTCGAAAGAATGTTCGCCTTCGTCTTACGCGCCGTGGCCGTGTCGCCGTCGTTGCACTGGTCACCTTCGTCCTTGCCGCCGTCATTCTCGTTGCCGGCGCAGTCGCGCTCTCGCCCTCCGCGGCCGCGGGCGACGATGGCGCAATGGCATACACGACCGTCCGAGTTGAGGAGGGGCAGAGCCTCTGGGGTATCGCCTCGAGTAGCGCGCCCTCAGGAACTGATGTGCGTGATTACCTCATGCTGGTCCAGGACATCAACAATCTCGAAGGATCGGTGATCCATCCGGGTCAGGAGCTCGCCCTCCCGAACCTTTAGGCCCCGGTCGCATGGCGCCTGTTGACAGGCACCCTGGTAGAATTGCGGGGTGCATTGCCCTTTTTGTAGGAATGAAGATTCGCGCGTTGTGGACTCGCGAACCGCTGACGACGGCATGACCATCCGCCGCCGTCGGCAGTGCCCTGCATGCAATAAGCGGTTCAGTACAACGGAATCGGCGTCGCTCGCCGTGCACAAGCGCTCCGGAGTGAGCGAACCGTTCTCGCGATCGAAAGTGATTTCGGGGGTACGGAAGGCCTGCCAGGGGAGGCCGGTGACCGACGACCAGCTTGCGGTGTTAGCGCAGCGCGTTGAGGAAGCGATTCGCCTCAAGGGCGTCTCCGAGATCGATGCTCACGACGTGGGCCTCGCGATTCTTCAACCGCTCAAGGAACTTGACCTCGTTGCCTACTTGCGCTTTGCGAGTGTGTATCGCGGATTCGATTGTCTTGAAGACTTCGAGGCGGCCATTGAAGAGCTGCGAGCCGAGAGCGAAGATTCTTCGCCGCGCTAGAAGCGGAGCCGTGAAGCCTGAGATTCCTGTGAAAGTGGTCGGGGGCTCTCCAAAAACCCTGTATGATTTTCTTGGCCGATGGTCGCGGAGGGGAAGCCGCGGCCATCGGTTCTTTTATGCCCGTTTACGCGGGTGTGCGCGAGGCGTGCCGTTACGGCTGGAGACCGGCGGGCAAATCGCCTGCGTAGACCACGCTAAGCGCCTGCGTTGGGCGCGTGAGTGCGACGTAGAGATCATTCGCGCCGCGAGCGTGACTTTCGAGAATCTCACGGGGCTGCACGATCACAACAGCGTCAAATTCGAGGCCCTTGGCATCCGTGGGAGTCATGACCGACACTTTCCGGTCGATACCCACTGATCCGCGCCCCACGGCTGCATCGCCGAAAAGGCTGGAGGCACCCGCGAGCACAGCCTCGAGAAGGTCATCGAGGCAGAGAATCGCGACTCGGCCGCGGGTGAGGTCTACGAGGGTGCGGGCTTCGACGAGGGTCTTTTCTACGAGGCCGGCCTCGGGCGCCTCGATAAATCGCACATCATGCTCACCCTTACGCACGCTCCTTACTTCCGTCACGCTAAGTCCGTGAGCGGCGGCGAGCGACGAAGCTTGGCGCATGATGCGCGAAGGCGTGCGGTAGTTGACCGTAAGTTCCTCGATACACGCGCGATCGTCGATAAACGGCGAAAGCGCCGAGTCCCACGAGTCAGCCCCCGAAATTGAAGAGGTCTGAGCAACATCGCCCACGATCGTGAACGATTTCGTGGGATTTCGGCGCATGAGCGCGCGCCACATCATGGGGGAGAGCTCTTGCGCTTCATCAACGACGATGTGGCCGTACGTCCATGCGCGATCCGCTGCTGCTTTCTCCGCAAGAGAGCGGCCATCGCGCCGGGCGCCCACCTGAGCCGTGAGCTCAGCTGCGCTCACGATGCCTTCGGAGGAGTCGATCATGCTCAAAACTTTCTCGGCGTATTCGAGGTTCGAGCGTTCGGCAGCGCGGGCCTTGTCCTGTTCGCGCTGCGCTGCACTGTCGTCGTCGCCAAGAAGTTCGGCAATCTCGTCGAGCAGAGCGACATCGTCGACCGTCCATTCGGCGTCCTTCGCGCGATGCAGCAGCTTTGCTTCGCGTGCGCTCATGTGTTCGCCGGCGGCGTGTACGAGCCGATCCTTACTCGCGAAGAACGAACGGGCGAAGGACTGCGGGCTGTAGGGCAGCCAGCAGCGGTTGAGCGCGACCTTGACGTCGTGGTTCGTGCGCAGGTCATGGAGGAGGTCCGCGCGATCTTCCTCAGCCCACGGCCGCTCGAGGCGCGTGAGCTCCGCGCAATAGGTTTCCACGAGGCGCTCAAGTGCAGCGCGCACGAAGGTCGTGCGCGCGAGATTGTGCGGTCTGCCGGTGGCACGGGCCTCGGCGCGTGCAGCGCGCACATCCTTCGGCGTAAGAGTGATGTGCACGCCGTCGATGTTGAGATCGATGGGAGCTTTGGGGATTTGCTGGCGGGCCTTAATCGCGCGACGCAGAACTTTCGTCATCGCGAGAGATCCCTTCACACGCGCGACCTCCTCGCGGTCGCGCTTGTCAGCCCGGATGCCCGGAACGAGTTCGCCTGGTGTGAGCGTCACGACGCCTGTCTCGCCGAGACTCGGGAGCACGCGCTCGATGTAACGGAGAAAGCCGCGCGTAGGAGCAACGATGAGTACACCCGAGTGTTCGAGCCTCTTGCGGTGGGTGTAGAGCTGGTAGGCAGCGCGATGGAGAGCAACCGCGGTTTTGCCCGTGCCGGGGCCGCCTTGGACAACAAGTGCGCCGCGGGTTTCGTGGCGGATGATGCGATCCTGTTCGGCCTGAATGGTGGCGACGATGTCGCCCATGCGGCCAGTGCGTTTCGCGGAGACGGCCGCGAGGAGAGCACCCTCGCCCTGGAGGCTCGAATGGTGCTCATCCGAGTCAAGAAGCGAGCCGTCGAGAACGTCGTCCTCAATGTCCACGACGGTGCGCCCTGACGTCACGAGATGGCGGCGAAGCCGCACCCCGCCCGGACACTTGGGCGTTGCCTGATAAAACGCGGCGGCGGCAGGTGCGCGCCAATCAACGAGAAGTTGTGTGCCTTCGGCAGTGAACACCCCGATGCGGCCGATGTAGTGCCGGCTGGCGTCGGACCTATCGAGCCGGCCAAAAATGGCGTTTGACGAAACCGACCTGAGGAGCCCGATGCGGTCCTCGTAGAAGGTGGCGAAGGAATCCCGCTCGCTGCGGTTTTGGTGGGTGCTCGCCGTTTGAGCGCCAATCACGCTTGAATGCTGTGTTTCGAGGCGCGCAATCTGTTCGTCGATGCGTGCATAGACTCGATCGGAGTAGCGCTGTTCGAGGGCGATCTGCTCGTCAGAGGAAGCCACGTGGGGTCCTTCCAGGATGGGACATGATCCACTTGCATGCCCCGTGCGGGGCATAAGCGACATTCCATTATGGTCGCTTTTCATGAGTGTTCCAACCTAAGGTTGCCGCGGCTATCGAAGTGGAGAATGGCGTCGACACGCTGAGTGGAAACTGTGTACGCATGTGCATGGCGTGGAATGATGGTGGCTGCGCGTGTTTATGCGCAATTTGGTACGAGAAGTAAGGGGAGTCCACGCATGGCACAGGGCTCAGTTAAATGGTTCAACGCCGAAAAGGGTTTCGGCTTTATCGAGGTTGATGGCGGCGGCGCCGATGTCTTCGTTCACCACACGAGCATCGACATGGATGGTTTCCGTACGCTCGACGAGGGCCAGCGCGTCGAGTTCGAGGTCGTCGACGGCGACAAGGGACCGCAGGCCGCGCACGTGCGCTCGCTCGCGTAAGCTCGCCTCACTAGGCTTTCGTTCCGCACCCGTTTCGGGTGCGGAACTTTTTTAATGTCCGACGGTTGCCGCTCCCGCATCGTCGCCGAGCTCGACGATGGTTCCCCCGCTCGCGAGCCGATCGACGGTTTTCTGGTCCAGCGTGCGTACGGTGACGGCGTCGGTTCGAATCGCGCGGCGAGCGGCGGCGCTCAGCCCGCCGGGGGTGTAGACCGCAATGCAGTTTGAACGGCGCCTTTTCTTAATAGCGCTCGGCTCAGCAATGAGCTCGATGTCGCCGAAGGCCTCGCGAAGAGTGACGATCTCGTCGGCGAGTTCGCGCTGGTCACGATCCATGGCGATGTTCGCGAGAAACATGCCGTCGTCCTTCAGAATGCGGCGCTGCTCGCGCCCTGCTTCGAGGCTGCGCATGGGAAGCGGCGTGCGGGAATGGGAAAACACGTCGCGGATCACGATGTCGAAGCGCGCCGAGCGCAGCGTGGGGAGAACTGTGAAGGCGTCACCCTCGCGGATGGCGACGCGTGGAGAGGCGGGGAGGTCGACCCATTCCCTCACGAGGCTGATGAGTTTCGCGTCGAGCTCGACCACGGAGTTGCGTGAATGGGGGAAGTGGTGCGCGAGTGCGCGGGGGAGCGAGGCGGCGCCGCCTCCGAGGTGGGCGATGTTGAGCGGGCTTTCGCTCGGGTAGGTTGTCGTGATGATTGAGGCGATCCACCTCATGTACTCGAATACGAGGTTCTCGGGGTCGGGGTGGATGTGGGAGCTCTCCATGCCGTCGATGATCACGGTGTAGGAGCCGTCTGTTTCTGGCTCGAGGCGTACGATCCCGAAAGTCGTGTGGATGTCCTCAAAGAAGGGGAGAGTAAGCGGAAGGCGGTTGGGTCGACGGTTGCGTGCCATGACTCGAGTTTAAATGTCTCACCCCCTTTCTATTGTCGTGAGTGTCGAGAAAGGGGAAGCAGCATGACATCGACACCACAACTCACCTTGACCTCAACGGCTCCTTCGGCGCTCAGGGAAATTCGGCAGCTCAATGCGAGCCTTGATCGGCTCGAAACTCTTGAAACCGACATTCGCGAGAGCAGCGCCGAGGGGGAGATGAACGTGGCGGAGCGCTTCGAGCGCGTCCACCGCGCGGCACTCAAGGTCGCGGGGCTTGCGATTGAGCGCGCAAATGCGCAACGAAAGCGAAAGCTCCCACTCAACGTGTGGCAGGCGCTCGAGCGCATGGGCGGCGTACATCGCGTGCGCGCACGCGAGGCCGCGCGCTTTGTGGAACTTCGCCGCACCGCCGGCGCGTACTGGGAATCAACGGGGGCGATCAGCGAACGGGATGTTCGCCAACACGCCGAGCAAACCCTCGCCTATCTCTACGAGGTCAAGGAGGAACTCCTTGGTCTCGAGGCTCTCGCCGCCTAAACACGTAGGGTTAACCTTCGAGTGTGAGGAGGTGAGAGTGTGCCTATTGAGCCGTGGCCGCGCGCCATTGCCCACGTCGATATGGATGCCTTCTTCGCCTCCGTTGAGGTCCGCGATGATCCGCGCCTTCGAGGCCGTGCCCTTGCGGTAGGAGGGGACGGCCCCCGAGGCGTCGTCGCGACGGCAAGTTACGAAGCTCGCCGGTACGGCGTGCACTCGGCGATGCCTATGAGCCGGGCGCGCACGCTCTGTCCTGACCTCATCGTTGTGCCCGGTCGCCACGCGCATTACCGTGAGGTTTCCGCACAGATCATGGCGGTGCTCGATCGTTTCACGCCGCTTCGAGAGGCGGTGAGCGTTGACGAGGCCTACCTCGATATCTCCGGTGTGCAGCGGCTCCTTGGCGCTCCAGAGGAAATCGCGAGGGCCATCCGCCAGGCCGTGTGGGACGAGGTTCATCTGACCTGCTCCGTCGGTGTGGGAATCTCGAAGTCCGTTGCGAAGATCGCCTCGTCGCGCGCGAAGCCCCACGGGATTGACGTGGTCGAGCCTGAACGCACCGCCGCGTTCCTCGCACCACTGCCGCTTTCGGCCATCGGGGGCGTGGGGCCCGTTGCGCAAAAGAAGTTTACGAACCTGGGCGTGGCAACCGTCGGCGAGCTTGCGGCGCTCCCGCCGAGCGTTGTCCACAGGGCTGTGGGCTCCGGCGCTCCCGCGTTGCTCGCGCTTGCGCGCGGGGAGGATTCGCGGCCCGTGGGGGCGAATGCAAAAGACAAGAGCATTGGCAAGGAGCGCACTTTTTCGACCGATATCGCCGATCCGGTGCGTCTTCGCTCGATCGCGACGAGCATGGCAGATGAAGTGTCTTATCGGCTGCGCACTCGCGGGTTGGCTGCGAAAAGCGTCTCGATCAAGGTTCGCCGGCCCGATTGGTCGACTCTCACGCGCACGGGGAGCTTCCCCGTCCCGGTGTACGAGAGTGAGGAGTTTCGTGAGCGTGCCCTCGTGGTGTGTGAGCGAGCACTCGCGGGCGTAGGTGCCGTGCGTTTGCTCGGGGTTCGAGCGGAGCATCTCGTTTTCGCCTCGAGCGTCCATGCGCAAGGCGATCTCGAAGGGCGATCTGCAACGTGGGGCGAAGTGGATCGGGCCATGGATCGTGCCCGGGAACGCTTTGGGGTGAGCGCACTCGCTCGCGCATCGGGCCTCGAAAAACGCGATCTCGAGGCGAAAGACGGCACTGACTCGGGCAATGGCGATGCCTGAGGTCGTGTGCTCCTAGGTGAACGCGGTTTCGAAAATCTCAGGTTTGCTGCCTACACTGAGACCACGACGATCCGCCGAGCAGCACCCCTCATCCGCGCGCTTTCGTAGGGCCCGCTGTACTTCGGTGTAAGGAGGCACCAATGCCACTCTCCGAAAAGGAGCAGAGGATTCTCGATGAGCTCGAGAAGCAGCTCTCGAGTGATGATCCCACGCTCGCGCACCAGTTCGGTGAGCCCGAAAAATCGTCGTCCTTCAATACCCGCCGCCTTGCCCTCGGCGGTGGCGTTATCGTCGCCGGTCTCGCACTCCTCATTTTCGCGGTGTCACTTCCCGCGGTGTGGCTGGGCGTTCTCGCCTTCGTTGTGATGGTGGTGGGCGCGTTTGTGTGCCTCTCATCGGAATCGCCAAAACAGATCCCCTTGGATGATCCGCGCCGTATGCATCCGTCCTTTACTTCTGGGGCCTCGAAGCGAGGCGCAAAAGGTTCGAAGGCACAGTCGAGCTTCATGAAGAAGCTCGAGCAGCGATGGGACGAACGCGGGCGCGAGCGCTAGCCATAAGCGTGAGACACGAGCGCTAAGCGCGGGTGCTGAATCAGCATCCATCAGCGCTTGCTCTTTTTGAGGGTGTTGAACACTCACCTCGAGGCCGTGATTTCGGGCGTGCCCCTGCAACTTTCTCAACCTCGATGCCCCTCTGCGAGCGATGCCCATCCGCGGCTTCCACTTTCCACCACTGCCTCCATTTCCCTCCACCACCTCCACTTCTCTCCACTGCCTCCACTTTCCTCCACCACCTCACCCCGCCGCGGTTCCTCCAACTGGCGCGCGGGGTCTTATGCAACCCAAAAACTGCGTATTGACCTGCATGTTTAGGAGATAGGTTGAGTCTGCGGGGCGCTCGAGCTCGACGATGCGTTCGACGGGTTTTCCCTGGGAAATCCCTCCAATTGTGGCCCTTGAAGGGGTTGTGCGGCGAATCTCCTCCACTTACCTCCACCTTTCTGGCCTGCGTTTTTATGCTGATTTGGTGACGATGTGGTGAATGGGGTGTTGTTTGTGGTGGGAAGTGGGGTAAAGTGGGGGCGTAAGGAGAGGTCCACCCGGATCGAGACGGGGAATGGAGGTGCCCATGTTTCTTGGCACCTTCACGCCCAAGCTCGACGACAAGGGGCGGCTCATCTTTCCGGCAAAGTTTCGCGATCAGCTCGCGGCGGGGCTCGTGATGACCCGAGGTCAGGAACACTGCGTGACGGTGTACCCGATGCGGGAGTTCGAGAACCTTCACGAGCAGTTGCGCCAGGCGCCGGTCACGAGCAAGGATGCGCGCGATTACCTTCGCGTGCTCCTCTCGGGAGCGGAAGACGTCGTGCCGGATAAGCAGGGCCGCGTGACCATTCCTTCGCACCTTCGCTCATACGCGGGGCTCGATCGCGAATGCACGGTTATTGGTGCCGGCAACCGCATCGAAATCTGGTCGAGCGAAGCGTGGGAGACATATCTGGGAGAGACCGAGGAGGCCTTCGCTCAAACGGCAACCGAGATCGTTCCAGGTTTGTTCTAGACGACGTGCCGCGAGGCATCTCTTCGCTTGCGCCCCGACGCATCTTCCCCGGTGGCGGGACGCAAGCGAGGAGATGTCTGACGGTATGACGTCACCCGCGAAACGATCAGGAAACCGACGCCGAATGGCGATAGCGAGCGAGGGGAGGCACGATGGACGCGTCCCAGCTTCACGCACCCGTGATGCGCGAGGAGTGCCTCGAGCTCCTACGCCCCGCACTCGAGCGCGCGAACTCCACCTACGTGGACTGCACCCTCGGCATGGCGGGACACGCGTGCGCTGTTCTCGAGGCGTTTCCGAACACCCACCTCGTGGGGATCGACCGTGACGCAGCAGCGCTCGGCCTCGCTCGCGAGCGCCTGATCCAGGAAGGCTTCGACGGGCGCTTCACACTCGTGCACACCACTTACGACGGAATCGTGGATGCGCTAGCGGAAGCGGGGCGTGAGAAGGCTGACGGTATCCTCATGGACCTCGGTCTCTCGAGTTTTCAGATTGATACACGCGAGCGCGGTTTCGCCTACAGCGTTGACGCTCCTCTCGATATGCGCATGAATCCCGACGGCGACTCGCTTACCGCCGCGGACATTCTTAATACGTGGAGCGAGCAGGACATCGCGAACATCCTGTACCGCTATGGAGAAGAGAAATTCTCGAGGCGGATCGCGCGCACAATTGTGCAAGAGCGGGCGTCGGAGCTCTTTGAGCGTTCGCCCCAGCTTGTGAGCGCGATCGAGCGGTCCCTGCCCGCGAAGTCCCTCCACTCAGGTGGCCATCCGGCCAAGCGTACGTTTCAAGCGCTGCGGATTGCCGTGAATGAGGAGCTCGATATCCTTCGCGACGCCCTCGACAGTGCCCTCGGGGCACTAGCGCTCGGCGGTCGGCTCGTCATCGAGTCTTACCACTCGCTCGAAGACCGCATGGTCAAGGAAGCGTTCGTGGCGGCGAGCACCTCGAAAACTCCCGCGGGCCTTCCCGTTGACCTCGCAGAGTTTGCCCCGAACTTTTCGCTCGTCAAGCGCGGAGCCATGAAGGCGCCCGCACACGAGCAAGAAACCAACCCGCGTTCGGCGAGCGTGCGCTTGCGCGCCATCGAACGCACGACACCACCGGAGATTTCATAGCCATGGCACAGCTCGCAGCTACCCCCGCCTCCCGCAGGCGTGCCGGCATCGCTCCCGCGCACGCGCGATCGGCGAACCTCGCGCTTGTCGCGCGCCCGAATATCCAGCGCAGCTCTCTCCCCTTCACGGTGCTGTGCACGCTCGTGCTGCTCACTGCCGTGATCGCGACCCTTATGCTCAATATTTCGATGACGAACATGAGCTACGAGGTGACGAAGCTCCAGCGGGAATCTCGTGAGCTGAGCGAGCAGACCCAGGTGCTCGAGGAAAAGACGGATCTACTCGGAACACCTCAAGAGCTTGAACGTCAGGCGCGCGAACTGGGAATGGTGCCCGCGGGAAAAGTTGCCTACATTGACCTCGCAAACGGAAGCATTATCGGCGAGCCGGCAGCCGCGGCTCAGGGGGCGACAGCGCTCATTCCACACGTCGCGAAAGCGCCTAAGAATCTTTACGATTACGGCATGGGTAATGAGAGGGCGCGCTAAACGTGCCGGATTCTCGTGTGCCGCGAGACTCTCGCAGCCGCCCGGCGCGCAAAGTGCGTGACGGGCGTTCTCACGCTCCTCGAAAGTCGAGAGCGGGAGCGCACCCGCGCCGCAATGGCTACGAGCCGCATCGCCGCCACAGCGTGATCGTGGTGCTCATGCTCATCGCCGCCCTTGCGGTCAGCATGCGCCTCGTGTGGATCCAGGGGATTAATTCTGCTCAGTTAGCGGCTGAGGCACGCGCGAATCGCCTCCACACCGAGCGAGTGCCCGCGCTTCGCGGCGACATTCTTGACGCGAACGGCGAGGTGCTCGCCACGAGCACCGAACGCTATACCATCATCGTGGATCAGCGGCAGATGCCCAGGTACCGCGAAAAGTCCCAAACTGCGCAGGTCAAGGGCGTGAAAGCGGTCGCGATGGAACTTTCACCGCTGCTGTCGATGAGCGTTGATGAGCTCGAACAGAAGCTCACGGGCAAGTCGGGGTACACGATCCTTGCCAAGGACGTGAGCCCCGAGGTCGAAGCTGCCGTCAAGCAGCTTCGCATCGGTGGCGTGACATCCGAGCGGGTTGCCGAGCGTTTGTATCCGGCGGGCCAAGTTGCGGGCAATATCGTGGGCTTCACGGGTTCGGACGGTACGGCCCTCGCGGGCGCCGAACTCTCCTTCGACGAGGCCCTGCGCGGAACCGATGGCGAGCGTCAGTATGAGCGCGGTGCAGGTGGACAATTGATCCCCTCGGCGCAGGTCAGCGAGAAGGCTGCGATCGATGGCGAGAGTATTGAACTGACGATCGATAGAGACCTTCAGTACCGTGCGCAGGAGATTCTTGCGCAGCGGGTCAAGGATTTTGGGGGTAGCGGCGGCACTGCCGTCGTGATTGACCCGAAAACCGGCCACGTGCTCGCCCTTGCCGACTACCCCACGTACGACCCGAACAATCCCGGCGCGACTGACGCGAAGTATCGTGGTAATCAATCCATCTCGAATGTTTTCGAGCCTGGTTCGACGGGCAAGCTTTTCACCATGGCGTCGGTGATCAACGAGGGGAAGGCAAAGGTCGACGATCATTTCTCGATCCCGTACCGAAAGGATTTCGGCGGGGAGAGCATCAAGGACTCGCACGAGCACCCCGAGCGCTATTACACGCTTGCCGGAGTGCTCAAGTACAGCTCGAACGTTGGCACGGTTGAGGTTTCACGAAGGATCCCGAACGAGAAGCGCGAGGAGTACTTGCGGAATTTCGGGTTTGGCGCGAAAACGAATGTCAACCTTCCCGGAGAATCCGCGGGAATCCTGCACCCCGCGAAGGACTGGCGTGGTCGCACGCAATACGCGACCGCTTTCGGGCAGGGCTATGCCGTTACGGCGCTGCAGATAGTCTCGGCGGTGGGCGCCTTCGGCAACGATGGCGTGCGCATCGAGCCTCGCATCGTCAAAGGGCGGGTGGGAACGGACGATTCCTTCACCCCCGAGCCGGAAGGTGAGCACACGCGCGTCGTCTCAAGCGACACGGCTGCGACAATGCGCGATCTCATGGATAACGATATCGACGATAACGGCAAGGCCGCGGGCAGCGTTGAGGGATACGCCGTTGGCGGAAAATCGGGAACGGCGCAGGTCCCTGGCGGAACCTACACGTCTTCGTTCATTTCGATGGCGCCCATGGACGATCCGCAGCTCGTAGTGGGCGTGTTCGTGTACGGGATCAACGGGTTCCAGTCCGGCTCAACGGTTGCGGGTCCTGCCGTTTCGGAGCTTCTCGGTTACGCGCTGCAACGCCGCGGGATCGCACCTTCGGGGCACCCCGGTACCGAACTTGAAAACGAATGGAAGTGAAAGTCGTGAGTGCTCGCACCAATCTCATGCTGGGAGACCTCGCTCGCCAACTCGAGGGCGCCCCGGGGTCGGGAGCGCTCGAGTTGCGCGGTGAGAGCGTGCCGATTTCGAGTGTCACGATCGATTCCCGCAAGGCGGGGGAGAAGGCCCTTTTCGTTGCGGTCCAGGGCGAGAACGCCCACGGCGCGAGTTACGCTGGGGCGGCTCTCGCGCAGGGCTGCCGCGCGATTCTCACGGACGAAGCGGGAGCTTCGATCGTGAGTGCCCATCACCCAGAAACTCAGTGTGCGCTTCTGCTTTGCGAGGATCCTCGAGCGCTCGCGGGTTTTGCCGCGAATCTTGTGTACGGGGAGCCTTCGCACGAGATTCCGCTTGTCGGCGTGACTGGCACGAACGGGAAGACTTCCGTGACGACGATGTGTGCGCGCACGCTTCAGGAACTTGGCGAGAATGCCGGCATTGTTGGCACGAACGGCACCTTCCTCGCGTGGGCGGGCGGGCGCGAGGAAAAGATTCCCACGGAGCGCACAACTCCCGAAGCCACCGACGTGCACGCGCTCTTGCGCCACATGGTGAACGAGGGAATGACGTCCGCTGCGCTCGAGGTTTCGAGTCACGCCATGGTTCTCCACAGGGTCGCGGGAGTCTCGTTTGACGTCGCGGTTTTCACTAATCTCAGCCAGGATCACCTCGACTTCCACAAAGACATGGAGGACTACTTCGAGGCGAAGGCCTCGCTTTTCACCCCCGTGCATGCGAGGCGCGGCATCGTGTGCGTTGACGATGAATGGGGGCGCCGGCTCGCCAAACGGGCCACGATCCCGGTCACCACGTACTCGGCGTACGGGCACGAAGCTGATTTCACGGTGGGGGAAATCAATCGCGGTGAATATGGCACGGTGTTTACGGTGCAGCCGTCGGAAGGTGCGCCGTTCACGCTCGAAAGTGCACTCCCCGGCACCCACTATGTCGCCAACACTCTCGCGGTTGCCCTTGTGCTTCGTGCGCTCGGTTGTGAGGGCGAGAAAGTTCGCACGGCGCTCGCGGCCGCGGGCACGGTGCCCGGTCGCATGGAAAGGGTCGGTCAGTCCGACGCTTGCCCGCGTGTCGTCGTGGACTATTCGCACACGCCCGATGCGCTCGAGCACGCCCTCGAGACTCTCCACACCCTTGAGAACGTGGGGGAAATCGTCACAGTTTTTGGTGCTGGGGGGCACCGCGATGCGCTGAAACGGCCACTTATGGGGGAAGTCGCGGCGCGACTTTCGGATCGCGTGTTCGTGACGGACGACAATCCGCGCGATGAGGAGCCCGCGTTGATTAGGCAGGACGTGCTTGCGGGAATCCCGGAGGGCTCTCGCGCGAGAGTCGAGAACGTTGGTGATCGAGCCGAGGCGATCGCACGAGCCATCGGTGAGGCCAAGATCAATGACGTTGTGCTCATCGCGGGAAAGGGAGCGGAAAGCGGGCAGGTGCTCGCAGATCACACGATCGACTTTGATGATCGCGTGCACGCACGCGATGCGCTTCGTACATGGGCGAAGAGGAACGCCACCAGGATGATGAAGGAGGACCACGATGCGTAAGACGACGACAGGGGCAATCGCGCGCCTCGTGGGTGGCCGCCTCGTTGGGGGCGCGACGGGGGAGGAGTGTGTGCACGGAAAGGCGAGCGTCGATTCGCGCGTCATCGATTCAGGTGATCTTTTCGTGGCATTCGAAGGCGAGCACGTCGACGGCCACGACTTCGTGAGCGCCGCCGAAAAGGGCGGTGCTGCCGCGGCGCTCGTGACGAAAACGGATCAGGCCCTCGCCCTCCCCGCGATTCAGGTCGAGGATCCTCTCGCTGCTCTCGACATCCTCGCCCGTCACGAACTTGAGAGCGCGCGCGCAAGTGCGGAGCCGCCCATCGTTATTGCGTTGACCGGCTCCAACGGGAAAACGAGTACGAAGGATCTGCTGCACGCGATCCTTGCACCCGTAGGAGAAACGATTGCCCCCGTGGGCAGCCGCAATAATGAGCTCGGCCTTCCGCTCACGGTCCTTGAGCTGACAGAGACGACGCGCTTTCTCGTCCTTGAAATGGGGGCGAGAGGTATCGGGCATATCAGCCACCTCACGGATATCGCGCGCCCGGATGTGTCTGTCGTTCTCAATGTTGGCTCCGCCCACGTTGGCGAGTTCGGCGGTGTGGAGAACATCGCGCGGGCCAAGGGGGAGCTCGTGGAAGCGCTTGAGGAAAGCGGAACGGCAGTTCTCAACGCCGACGACGCTCGAGTGAAGGCGATGGGAACTCGCACGCGAGCGCATCTCGCGCATTTCTCCCTAAACGATTGCTCTGCCGAGGCCTATGCCGATCACGTGCGGCTCGATGCCTTGGCGCGTGCGAGCTTCACGCTCCACATGGGCGGCAGCGAGCTGCCTATCGCGCTTACTCTCACGGGAGAACACCACGTGAAAAACGCGCTTGCGGCAGCCGCTGCTGCTTCCGCGGTGGGCGTGAGGTTCGAGGAGATTGCCGCGGGCCTCAACGCCGCCGAGCAGCGTTCCCCGGGACGCATGCAGGTGAGTGAGCTGCCAAACGGAGTGACGCTCATCAACGATGCGTACAACGCGAATCCCGATTCGATGCGCGCGGGGCTTAATGCGCTTGCGGTTCTCGGTCGTGAACGCCACACGATTGCCGTGCTCGGCGAGATGCTCGAACTCGGGAACGAAAGCGCGAAGGCGCATCGCGATATAGGCTCCTATGCTGCCCGCAGCGGGATCGATGTGGTTGTCGCGGTCGGTGAGGGAGCACGGGACATCTACGAAGGTGTGACCGAAACCCGCGGTGAACACGAGGGGGCCGTGTATGTCGAAAGCCTCGAGGATGCTCCCGCTGTGCTAGAAACATTGAGGAGGCCCGAGAGCACGTTTTTGCTCAAGTCGTCCAACGGTGCGGGCCTCGCGAAGCTCGGCGAATCTCTCGTGCGTGCGTGGGGAGCCGAGTCCACGAAGGCGGATAACCGAGGAGAGAAGGAATGATCGGAATTTTGGTCGCCGGGGCCTTGGCCGCGGTGCTCTCGTTCTCTCTTACCCCGCTGTACATTCGCTTCCTCGTGAAGAAGCAGTATGGCCAGTTCGTGCGAGACGACGGCCCCACAACGCACGCCACGAAGCGTGGAACCCCCACGATGGGCGGCGTCATGATTATCCTGGCAACCCTCGTCGGGTACGCGGTTGGGCATCTGAGTATTCTTCGAGCGCCCTCGGCTTCGGGCATGCTCGCGCTTTTACTCATGGTGGGGCTCGGCATTCTCGGTTTCATGGACGACTACGCGAAAATCGCGAAGAAACAGTCGCTCGGCCTTTCTCCCCGCGCGAAGCTCGTGGGCCAGGGACTCATCGGTACGGCTTTCGCCGTGCTCGCACTTCAGTTCCCGGACCGCTGGGGGCACACGCCCGCGTCGATGCATATCTCGTTTGTGCGAGATATTCCCTGGCTCAACCTCGCTTTTGCCGGCACGGCCCTCGGCATCGTTTTGTTCGCGATTTGGGCGAACTTCCTTGTGGCCGCGTGGTCCAACGGCGTGAACCTCACGGACGGCCTCGACGGCCTTGCCTCCGGCGCGACCATTATCTTCGCGGGCGCTTACGTGCTCATTTCCTTCTGGCAGTGGCGCCAGCAGTGCGGTGTTGAAGAGCTCCGCTCGTGCTACGCCGCGAGGGACCCGCTTGATCTTGCGATCGTCGCTGCCGCGGTTCTCGGCGCGTGCGTGGGCTTCCTGTGGTGGAACACCTCGCCCGCGCGCATCTTCATGGGAGACACGGGCTCGCTCGCCCTCGGCGGCGTGCTTGCGGCCCTCACGATCCTTTCCCGCACCCAACTGGTGGGCGGCATCATCGGTGGCCTGTTCGTGATCATCTCGCTCTCGGTCATCATCCAGGTCACGAGCTTCAAGCTCACGCGCAAGCGCGTGTTCCGCATGGCTCCCCTCCAGCACCACTTCGAACTCAAGGGGTGGAACGAGGTGACGATCGTCGTGCGCTTCTGGATCATCGCGGGCATGTTCGCGGCGTGCGGCCTCGGCCTGTTCTACCTCGATGCTTTGCGCTTCATCTAATCCATCCGTTTTCGACCTATTGCCAGGTGGCATCGCGTGACTTCTTCTGAAACTTCTGTGCGACTTCCCGAGCGTCCCTTCCCGGGCCTTGACGTTTCGGGCGCCCGCATCCTCGTGACGGGATTCGGGGTTTCGGGATACGCGATTGTGGACCAAACACTTCAGCGCGGCGCACATGTGACCGCGGTGGACGCTTCGCGTTCAGAATCAAACCTTGAACGCGCCAAGGTTCTCGAGACTCTCGGTGCGCGGATCCTCCTCGGCGAAGAGCACACGCGCGCGCTGCCTGAAAATTCCGACGGCTCCCCGTTCGACGTCGTTGTCACGTCTCCCGGGTGGCGGCCGGACCACCCCCTCCTCGTCGCTGCGAAGGACGCGGGGATCGAAATCTGGTCGGAGATCGAGCTCGCGCGCCGCATGCAAAAGGCTGATGGCCCTGAGTGGCTCGCGGTCACGGGCACGAACGGGAAAACGACCGTCGTGACGATGCTCGAGTCGATTTTGCTGAACGCCGGTGTGCGTGCGGTGGCTGCGGGCAACGTGGGGCTTCCCCTGATCGAAGCGGCGCTCGATCCGGAGGGCTTCGAGGCCATTGCTCTCGAGCTCTCGAGTTTCCAGTTGCACTGGACGGAGAACCTCGGCGCGCACTCGAGCGCGATCATCAATATCGGCGCCGATCACCTCGACTGGCACGGTGGAATGGACGCCTACGCCGAGGCAAAGGCCAAGGTGTATGCGGGAACGCAGCACGCGTGCCTGTACAACAAGGCCGATGAGCGCACGCGTCACGCCCTCGAAGAAGCCGATGTGGTGGAGGGCTGCCGCGCGATCGGTGTGGGCCTCTCCGCTCCCGGCCCGAGTGAGTTCGGCGTCGTGGAGGATCTCCTCGTCGACCGCGCTTTTTGCGAGAATCGGCACTCGCAGGCGGCAGAGATCGCGAACCTCGACACGCTGGCTCACCTTGGACCGCACGGCGCCCCGCCCCACGTTGTTCTCAATGCGCTTTTTGCCGCTGCGCTCGCGCGCTCGTTCGGGGTGCAGCCGATTCACGTGCGCGAAGGGCTCGCCGCCTACCGCGCGGGGGAGCACCGCAGCGAAATCGTTCATGTCAAAGACGGCGTGGCTTTTGTTGATGACTCGAAGGCCACGAACCCCGATTCGGCCGCGGCCGCGCTCGGCGCTGCACAGTCGGTGGTGTGGATCGCCGGGGGAGACGCGAAGGGCGCGGATCTTCACGGCCTCGTCGCCGCGCAGGCAGCTCGCCTCAAGGCCGTCGTGCTCATCGGGCTCGACCCCACACCGTTCACTACAGCGCTCGACGATCACGCGCCGAACGTACCCCGTGTGTGGATCGACCCCGCAGAGTGCGAAGACACACGTAGCCTCATGCACAAGGCTGTGGAAACGGCGGCTTCGTACGCGAGCGACAGCGACATCGTACTGCTCGCCCCGGCCGCCGCGAGCATCGACCAATTCGCCAATTACGCCGAACGCGGCAACCTTTTCGCCGAAGCGGCGCGGAGCCTTGGGAGCGGCGCGTGAACGAGCGCGCGAGGCAGCGCCCGAGCGAGCAGCGCCCGCTCGGTGACGTCGGCGGGGAAGTGAAGTCAACACTCGGCCGCTGGCTTCACTCACCTGCACTTGATTTTTATGCGATCGCCGTCATCGGCGGGATCCTCATCACGATCGGTCTCGTCATGGTGCTCTCGAGCTCATCGGTGACCAATATCGCGAAGGGGCATTCGCCCTATGCATCGTTCATGACCCAGGGTGTTTTCGCGGTCATCGGCCTCGTTCTACTCATCGCTGCAGCCCTCACCCCGGTGAGGTGGTACAAGAACATTGCCGTAGCCTCAGCGCTCTTACTTCTCGGGCTTCTCCTTCAGAGTCTCGTGTTTACCCCTCTCGGGCTCGGTAAGGGTGGTAACCGGAACTGGATTCAGGTCGGTCCCATCCGCGGCCAGCCATCAGAATTTCTCAAACTCGCGCTCGCGGTGTGGCTGGGTGCTTTTCTGTCGAAAAATCGTCACCGTCTGCGTGAGTTTCCAGTTCTCTGCACCGCCTTTGTTGGTACGGGAGCGGCGCTCGGTCTGATCATCTTGGGGCGTGACCTCGGCACGATGATGATGGTAGGCATTCTCGCGGCGGGGGCGTTTTGGGTTGCCGGCGTGCCTAAGCGGTGGTTTCTCGTGGCGGGCGGCGGCGCCGCCCTTGGCGTGCTTGCTCTTGTGCTCGCGAGCCCGAATCGCATGGCGCGCGCCCTCAACTGGCTGCACGGTGAGTGTGCCGGTGACTCGTGCTACCAGGCCGACAATGGCCTCATGGCTCTTGCGACCGGTGGCTGGTGGGGCGTGGGCATCGGGCAATCTCGCCAAAAGTGGGGCCGCGTCCCCGAGGCCGACAACGACTTTATTTTCTCGATCATTGGCGAGGAACTCGGGCTCTTTGGCACCCTCCTGGTCGTTTTCCTCTTTACACTGCTCGCCATCTTTCTCTATCGCATGATGTTCCGTATTCGCGACCCGTTCGTGCAGATCACGATCGCGGGCATCACGTCGTGGATTCTCGCCCAGGCATTCGTGAACATGGCTGTTGTGACGGGGCTCCTGCCTGTTCTGGGCGTGCCTTTGCCTTTCGTGTCGGCAGGAGGCTCAGCCCTCATTGCCTCGATGCTTGCTCTAGGCGTGCTGCTCGCCTTCGCAAAGTCGGAACCCGGCGCGAAGGAGGCCCTTCGGGCCCACGCTCGCTACTCGAAGAAATCGGCAACGGTTGTCGCGAAGCCGGCGTCGGCACAACTGACCAGGAAGGGACCGCGCTCATGACCTCTACTGCCAGCACCCACGCGCGCACCAACGCGACCGTTCTCGTGGCGGGAGCCGGAAGCGCTGGCCACGTATCTCCCATGCTCGCGGTGGCGCGTGCCCTCACCGAGCGTTACGAAGGCGTGCGGGTCGTCGCTCTTGGCACGGAAGTGGGTCTCGAGGCAGATCTCGTGCCCGCCGCGGGCTTCGAGTTGCTTACGATCGACAAGGTGCCTTTTCCTCGCCGGCCTAACGCTGCCGCGCTGCGCTTCCCTCGCGAGTTCGGGCGCGGTCTTGGCGATGTTCGTAGGTTTATTCGCCACGAAGACGTTGATGCTGTCGCTGGATTCGGGGGCTACGTGTGCCCGCCCGCCTACATTGCGGGCAAGCACGCAAGAATTCCCCTGTTCATTCACGAGGCGAACAAGCGGCCCGGTATGGCCAATAGACTCGGCGCAAGGCTTGGCGCGCGCGTCATGACCGCGTTCGATATGAGCGATAGTTCGGGACCGCTCTCGAAGTCCGAATGGGTGGGAATGCCCATGAGGCCCGAAATCGCCCACCTCGATCGCGAAGCGCGCCGTGCGGCGGCACGCGAGTCATTCGGTCTTGACCCCGATATGCCGACCCTCCTCGTGACGGGAGGCTCGCTCGGAGCGCAACGCCTCAACGAAATACTCACCTCCGCGATTGTGCCGCTCGAGGGGCTTGGGGTGCAGATCCTCCACGTGACGGGTAAGGGCAAGAAGATTCCCGTGAGCGGGAAGCACTACGTGCAGGTCGAGTACGTGAACGGGATGGAGGATGCCTACGCCGCGGCGGACTTCGCGGTGACGCGCTCGGGAGCCGGAACGGTGTGCGAGGTCGCAGCCGTGGGGCTGCCCGCGCTTTTTGTTCCCCTCCCCATCGGCAATGGTGAGCAGGCGCTCAACGGCGCCGATATGGTCGAGGCAGGCGGTGCGCGCATGATTAAGGACGCCCTTCTCACTCCCGAACTTCTCATCGAAACCGTTGCCGAGTGCATGCTCGACACCGAGGTGCGCACTCGCATGGAACATGCGGCGCTCGCACTCGGTAAGCGCGATGCCGCCGAGAGGGTCGCCGACCGCATTGCGGCGTCGATTCCGGCCCTTGCAACGCAGCGCCCCAAGGGAGGTGCCCGGTGATGCCCACCACTGATCTTCTCGACGATCTTCGGCCATTTTCCCCGGGGGAGATACGCACGATGCTGAGGCCGGGTGCGGTCGTCACCGACGCTGCCTGGCCGAAGACTCACGTGCGCAAAATCCACGTCATCCGCATTGGCGGCGCGGGTATGAGCGCTGTTGCGAGCCTCGCGCTCGAGGCGGGATTTGACGTCACGGGATCAGAGTCGCAAGAGGGGCGCTTCCTCCCGCCCCTTCGTGACCTCGGTGCGCGTATCACCGTTGGCTTCGACGCCGCCAATATCGAGGATGGCACCGACCTCGTGATCGTCTCGACGGCCGTGCGCGCCGATAATCCCGAGGTACGCCGTGCACATGAGCTGGACATTCCGGTGATTCACCGAGCGGCGGGTCTCGCCGGCCTCCTGAAAAACCGGGCCCTCGTTGCCGTTGCCGGAACGCACGGAAAGACCACGACGAGTGCGATGGCCACACTCGCCTTGCGAGCGGCCGGCGCCGAGCCGGCTTGGGCCGTTGGCGCTGCCGTCGCCCAGCTGGGGGCGAACGCGGGCCAGGGCTCGGGAGAGTTTGCGGTCGTAGAAGCGGATGAGTCCGACGGTTCCTTTGTGGCCTTCGCACCTTCGGTTCTCGTGCTCACCAACTTCGAGGCCGACCATCTCGACTTCCACAGCACCGAAGAGAATCTTCGCGCGGTGCTTTCGGCATTCGTGGCGCGGCTTGCGGAGACGAACGGCACCCTTGTTGCGTGCGCCGACGACCCCGGTTCACTCGCGTTCGCGCGCGACGCCCGGGCAGCGGGCCACCGCGTGGTGCTGTACGGCGAACATCCCGAAGCGACGTGGCGGATCGCCGCTGATCGCTCGAGCGCCGCCGGTGCACACGTGGACATCGATGCCCCGGACGGGGAACGACTCAACCTCTCGCTGCGCGTTCCAGGCCGCCACAACGTGCTGAACGCGCTCGGTGTGCTCGCCGCCCTCGATATCCTCGGCATCTCGCGTGAGGGAGTACTGACGGGGCTCGCGGAGTTTGCGGGCGCTGATCGCCGCTTCCAGGTGGCGGGCGAAGTTCGCGGGACGGCCGTGATCGACGATTACGCCCATCATCCCCGCGAGGTCGCGGCGGCCCTGGCGGCTGGACGTGAACGCGCGGAGGAGGGGAAACTCGTCGCCGTCTTCCAACCGCATCTCTTCTCCCGTACGAAGGCGTTCACGCGAGAGTTCGCCGAGGCGCTCAGCTCCGCCGACGAGACGATCCTCCTTCCGATCTACCCTGCGCGCGAGGATTTCGACCCGAGCATTCGTAGCGAGGACGTCGCCACCCTCATCGATGGCTCTCGAGTTCTCGATGCGGCTGACGTCCCGGACTACCTTGCTTCCCATGCGCGCGATGCCCGCGTGATTCTCATGATGGGGGCAGGCGACATCGTGGATGTGAGCCCGCGCGTGCTCGAGGCCCTTGAAGCGAGCGGCGCATGAGCACCCCGAAGCGCCCGCAACGGCCTGTGCGCCCAAGGCGCCCCGAAGCCAGGGCGGCGGTGAACGTCGACGAGAGCCGTAAGAGCGGCACCACACAAGCGGATCAGCCGAAGCGCGGTGAAAGGAAGAAGCCGCAACGTGTATTCGGCAACCGTCGGAACACGAAGCCTCTCCCACCCGGCGGCGCTTCCCCCGCCAAGCCCCAGGAGACGGAAACCTCACCGGAGCCCACCAAGCGTGCACCGGACACGAAGCGCACGAAGCAAGGAAAGGCGGCGAAGCCCGCAAAGGCCCCGACGAAGGCGAAGGTAGCCCGGTCACGAACGTCCGCGACTTCCGTCGCGACAGAGCGAACGGCATCGCCGGGAAAGAGCCCCGTTGTCCACGCGGGAAAAAGGTTCGCGAGCAGGGTGCGGAAAAAGCCCTGGCAGAAAAACCGACGCTTGCTGCCCCTCATCCTCGGTTCCTTCGTGTTGCTGTTGTCGCTTGCGGTGCTCGCCCTCGCTTTCCTTCCGCAACTCAAGGTCTCTGACGTGCGTGTCGCGGGGGCAACATACGTTGATGTGAGCGCACTCGAGCAGGTGGCGAGTGCGCGCGAAGGGCAGCCGCTCGCCTTCACCGACCTCAATGCTCTCGAGGAGGACCTGTCCGCCGTGCAGGGGGTGAAAGCCGCGAAGGCTACTCGTCACTGGCCGAATACCGTCCGCGTGGTCATCACTGAGCGCACCGCGATCGCCCAGCTCGAATCGGGTGGTAGCACCTCGCTTGTCGATGGCAGTGGAGCGAAACTCCCCGCGAATGCCGCGAACCCCGCGAGTCTTCCCCGGCTGGTCGTTGCCCCCGCGGCGCCGAATGCTGAAGCGACGGAATCGGCGCTGCTCGACATCACGCGCGTACTCCCGCCGAATCTACGCGCGGCACTCACGAAGGCGACCGCGAATTCTCCATCTAGCGTCACGCTCGAGGTCGCAACGCAGGCCGGTCCTCGCACGGTCGTGTGGGGCGGCCCCGAGGATTCCGAACTGAAAGCCCGAGTCCTCGAAGCACTCCTCAACCAGCCCGGCGCGGTGATCGACGTGTCCTCGCCCGAGGCACCGACGATTCGCTAGAGCCACCGAAAGCGCGTCGTGACGCGCGTCGTTCCCACGTTCCGTGGAGGCTGTGACGAGAAAATGACATTCGTGTAAGACACGCGCTCGACAATGTTGCCCTAGACGCCTGTGAGGCAATAGCGTCGAGTACGAGATAAATGCGCTTACTCCCCATGTCTCTTCTGTCCTATCCGCGCCGGTCGCGGGAGGCGCACTAGGCAGTGTGATGGGGTGGAGCTGGAGCAACGAAAGCAAGGACATCCACGTGGACGGATCGCAGAACTACCTCGCAGTCATTAAGGTCGTCGGTGTCGGCGGCGGCGGCGTCAACGCCGTGAACCGGATGATCGAATCCGGGCTCAAGGGCGTCGAGTTCATTGCCATTAACACCGATGCCCAGGCACTGCTCATGTCTGATGCCGATGTGAAACTCGATGTCGGCAAGGAGCTGACTCGCGGTCTCGGCGCGGGCGCCGACCCGGAAGTTGGCCGCAAGGCCGCTGAGGATCACACCGACGAGATTTCCGAAGCCCTCGAAGGCGCGGACATGGTGTTCGTGACCGCGGGCGAAGGTGGCGGCACCGGCACGGGCGGCGCACCTGTTGTGGCAAAGATTGCTCGCTCGCTCGGGGCGCTGACCATCGGCGTCGTGACCCGTCCGTTCACGTTCGAGGGGCGCCGTCGCTCGACCCAGGCTGATTCCGGCATCGATGCTCTCCAGGCCGAGGTCGATACGCTCATCACGATTCCGAACGACAAGCTGCTCCAGCTTGCCGACGTCAAGGTCTCCATGATCGATGCGTTCAAGCTTGCCGATCAGGTGCTCCTCCAGGGCGTTCAGGGCATCACCGACCTCATCACGACCCCGGGTCTCATCAACCTCGACTTCGCGGACGTCAAGAGCGTCATGAAGGATGCCGGTACGGCCCTCATGGGCATCGGTACCGCGAGCGGCGACGACCGCGCCCTCCAGGCTGCTGAGCTCGCGGTCTCGAGCCCGCTTCTCGAGGCGTCAATCGATGGTGCCTACGGTGTTCTCCTTTCGGTGCAGGGCGGTAGCGACCTCGGCCTCGTCGAAGTTTCGGATGCCGCACGCCTGATCCAGGAAGCCGCGCACCCGAGCGCGAACATCATCTTTGGTACCGCGATTGACGACGCCCTTGGTGACGAGGTGCGCGTGACCGTCATTGCCGCGGGCTTCGATCCCAAGCCAGAGCGTGGCGAGGAAGGCGCGCAGCAGAAGCAGCAGGCCCAGGCGCAGCCCTCGAGCGCGCAGCCCGCGCAGCGTGAGCAGCAGCACTCGAGTCGCGAATGGGTTTCGGCACCCGCGCAGGGCCAGGGATACATCCCGGCGCGCTCGCCTCAGGCACAGCCCGAGCAGCCCTCGGTCTCGCAGCCAGACCCGGCGGAGGCGGAGGGTGCCGTCCAGGTCGAGCGTCCTCAGGTGCCTGACGTGCCCACCATCAAGCAAGAGGCGAATCCGGACGACGACCTCGATATCCCGCAGTTCCTTCGCTGAACCATGAGCAGCGAACTTTCGGCGCGGGCCCTCGACTTTTCGGGGGCCCGCGCCCTTTTTACGGGGGTCGCCGAGGGGAACCTTGCGCTTCACGTGGGAGATGACCCTCGCGAGGTCAAGAAGCGTCGTGAAGCTCTCGAGCGGAAGCTCGGCGCGCCTCTCGTCTTTGTCGAGCAGGTACATTCTGCGGATGTCGCCGTCGTGCGTACTGAGGCCGATGTGAGGGAGATGCGGGAACGGGCGCGCGTGGCGGATGCGCTCGTGACGCCGATGGCCGACGTCGCCCTTGCGATCATGGTGGCCGACTGCGTCCCGGTGGTGCTCGCCGAGGAATCGAGCGGGGTCATGGGGGCGGCTCATGCGGGCCGGCGCGGGCTTCTTGGCGGTGTTCTCGGTGCCACCGTTGAGGCGATGGCGAGCCTCGGTGCCTCGCCGAAAAATATTCACGCGATCATCGGGCCTTCGGTGTGCGGTCGGTGCTATGAAGTGCCCGAGCAGATGTTTGCCGAATCGGTCGCGGAACACGAGGCGCTGGCCTCGCGGACGTCGTGGGGCACCCCCGCACTTGATCTTCCCGCCGGTGCCGTAGCCGAGCTTCGAGCCGCAGGCCTCGCACATGAATCTATCGAGGTGATCGAGCGCTGCACCCTCGAAACCGAGGAGCTTTTCTCGTATCGTCGCGATCCTCACACGGGGCGATTTGCCGGAGTGATCTGGCGGCATAGCCCTGAGGCAGAAGAATGGTGCGTAGCGCACCCCGCGACACGCGCGGAAATTCCGTCGCGCCCAGGGTCGCTGCGGTAGTTTCGTAAAAGACCCCGCACTCCCGTGCTTCCCCAGGGGCAAACAACCGGCTTCTTTATAGGGAGAATTTCGATGGGCGCTTTGCGCAACTGGATGGCGAAGGCTGGATTCGCCGAAGAACAATACGATACTCATTACGAAGACCCTCAGAGCTTCGCGGCCGAGGATGCGCAGGTTGCGCGTGTCCCGGAGCGCACCGTGGAGCCCAAGGCTCAGGAGGCCACCGTGACCCCGCTTCGCCCGCATCAGAATGGCGTATCGCTCGCGCCGGCCGCTCCGGAGAGCATGCAGCGCATCACGACTATCCACCCGCGCTCGTACAACGACGCCAAGAGCATTGGCGAGTCGTTCCGCGATGGCGTTCCCGTCATCCTTAATCTTTCTGACATGAGCGAAGCCGATGCCAAGCGCATGGTGGATTTCTCGGCTGGCCTCGTGTTTGGTCTTCGCGGCACCATCGAGCGCGTGACCACCAAGGTGTTCCTCCTGTCGCCTGAGTTCATCGAGGTTGAGGGCGAGTCCCGCACTGACGAGGGCACCTTCTACAACCAGAGCTGAGCATGGCGATTCTCGCCTCGCTCGTTTACCTCGCGGCGTACGTTTTCTCGATCCTGCTGCTCGTGCGGATTGGTATCGAGATGATCCAGTCCTATGCGCGTTCCTTTTCGCCGCGCGGCCTTGTGTTGATCGCCTGTGAAGCGATCTACACACTGACCGACCCGCCGGTGAAGGCACTGCGATCCGTGATTCCGCCGCTCAAGCTCGGTACGGTCGCCCTTGATGTGAGCGTTCTCATCATCTTCTTTGCCTGCTCGCTCATCTCGATGCTCGCCTCGCCCTACATGTTGTGAGTGATCGTCAAAGGCGCGGCCGGAAGATCGCACCCTTGAAGGGTTTTCGGGGCGGTGGGTGCATTCAGGCTGCGCCCGTGGTCTCAGGTAAAGTTAAATAGTCATCATCTGTTCAAACAACAAGAGGTGGAACCCATGGCTCTTATGCCAAAGGATCTCGAAGATAAGCGCTTCACTCCCGTGCGCTTCACCGAGGGTTACGACATGGACGAGGTCGACAAGTACCTTGACGACGACGTCATTCCCCGCCTTCGCGAACTCATTGAGGAAAACGACCGCCTGAAGCGCGAGCTCGAGGAAGCTCAGAGCCGCGTTGCCGAGCTCGAGGCTCGCGTTGGTCAAGGTGGCGAGGGCGATGCTGCTCCGGCAGTCGTCGAAACCGAAGCTCGCGCTGCGCAGGCCGAGACTCCCGAGGTTGAGCCGGAGACCGAGACTGCTGTTGCTGCCGTCGCACCGGCTGCGCCTGCAGCCGCCGGTGCCTCGCGCGTTGGCGAAACCAATTCTGCCTCCGAGCTCATCTCGCTCGCCCAGCGTCTCCACGATGAGCACGTGGCGAACGGCCAGGCCGAGCGCGACCGCCTCATCAGCGAGGGCAACGCCGAGCACGAGCGCATCGTCAACGAAGCAAACGAGACGTCGCGCACCACGCTCGAGCGTCTTGAAAGCACGAAGAGTGAACTCGAGAAGGAAATTGAGTCGCTGCGCACCTTCGAGCGTGACTACCGCACTCGCCTGCGCAACTACCTCGAGAACCAGCTTCGCGATCTTGACACTGGCGAAAGCCAGGAGAAGGCCGCTAACTACGGCCTGTGAGCGATCGCCACACCATGAACGGAAGCGCCGGATCCGCACGTGCGGCCGGCGCTTCTGCCCGTCCCGCGCTCCTTGGCGCCGTCGCCATCGCCGCGGTCGTGTTCGTGCTTGACCAGCTTTCGAAGCTGTGGGCCGAAAACACCCTCGAACACAACGTCGCGCAGCCCCTCGTCGGGGACATCCTCAAGCTCCGCCTGATCTATAACTCGGGCGCTGCTTTTGGGTTTGGCGGTTCGATCACTCCGATCATCACCGGCGTTCAGATCGGGATCGCGCTCGCCGTTGTCGTCGTTCTCGTCCGTTCCGTGCGATCGCGCGCGTGGATGGTTTCGCTCGCACTACTTCTTGGTGGGGCACTCGGCAACATCGTCGATCGTCTTTTTCGGGCCCCGGGGCCTCTGACGGGCCACGTTGTGGATTTCCTTGAACTTCCGCACTGGCCAATCTTTAACGTCGCCGACATCGCGGTGACGACCGGCGCCGTGTTGCTTGTTGTGCTCACACTCTTCAACGTTCCGCTTGATCCGCGTGAAAAGAGCGAGGTGCGAGCGTGAGTAATGAGCGGCTCTTCTTCGTGCCCGAAGGGCTTGAGGGTGAGAGGGTCGATGTTGCTCTCTCGCGCCTTCTGGGGCTTTCACGAACGAAGGCCGCGGAGCTCGTGCAAGCGGGAAGCGCCCTCGTAGACGGCAAGGTTCCCGCTCGCTCGGAACGCGTGAGCGAGGGCCAGGAGCTCGCGGTGACGCTTCCTGAGGTGCGTGACATCGCGGATGTTGCCCCCGAAAAAGTGGACGGTATGGACGTCGTCTTCGAGGATGCCGATATCGTCGTCGTCAACAAGCCCGTGGGGGTTGCCGCGCATCCGAGCGTTGGTTGGGATGGCCCCACGGTACTGGGTGGCCTCCTTGGTGCCGGGGTCGCGATCACGACGAGCGGTGCTCAAGAACGCCGTGGCATTGTGTCGCGGCTCGATGTGGGCACGAGCGGCCTTATGGTCGTGGCGAAGAGCGAAGTTGCCTACTCGGTTCTGAAGAGCGCCTTTCGCAATCGCCTCGTGGACAAGCGCTATCACGCTCTTGCCCAGGGACATTTTCAAAACATGAAGGGCACGATTGATGCCCCGATCGGCCGCAGCCAAAAACACGACTATAAGTTTGCGGTGATGGCAAGCGGTAAACCCTCGATCACGCACTACGACGTGATCGAGATGTTTCCTGGTGCTTCGTTGCTCGACATCAAGCTCGAGACTGGCCGTACCCACCAAATTCGCGTGCATATGAGCGCCGCCGGGCATCCGCTCGTGGGAGACCCTCAGTATGGCTCCGACCCCACACTCGCGCAGAGGCTCGGCCTCGTGAGGCAGTGGCTGCACGCACGCGCCCTCGCGTTTGAGCATCCCACGCAGCATACGCGAGTGGAGTTTGAGGCGCCGTATCCCGAGGACCTCGAAAACGCGCTCGAGGTGCTTCGCGCCGGTTAGTCGCGTCTTCGCCGCTCGTCTCTCTCGACTCTTTTCTGAAGCCCTCCGTTCGGGCATTGCCCACTAAAATCGTGGGCATGGCTTCCGAGGATTTCGTTCACCTTCACGTCCACACCGATTATTCGATGCTCGATGGGGCCTCGAAGATCAGCAAGCTCGTGAATGCCGCTGCTGAGGCCGGGCAGAAGGCCGTGGCGATTACCGATCACGGCTACGTTTTTGGTGCCTATGAGTTCTACAAGAACGCCGTTGCCGCGGGCGTGAAGCCGATCATTGGTGTTGAAGCGTACGTGACGCCGGGGACGAGCCGCCATGACCGTTCGCGCGTGCAGTGGGGCACGAAGGCGCAGCAGGATGCTGGCGATGACGTCTCGGCGCGTGGCGCGTACACGCACCTCACGCTTTTGAGCCGCTCCACGGCGGGCATGCACAACCTCTTCCGCCTTGCGAGCTTTGCCTCGCTCGATGGCCAGATGGGCAAATGGCCCCGCATGGACCGCGAGATCCTCTCGAAATACTCCGATGGCCTTATTGCCTCGACGGGCTGCCCTTCGGGCGAGATCCAAACGCGCATTCGCCTCGGCCAATGGGACGAAGCCGTCAAGGCCGCTGGCGAATACCAGGACATGTTCGGCAAGGACAACTACTTCGTTGAACTCATGGACCACGGCCTCGAGCTCGAGCGCCGCGTCACCAAGGATCTCATCGAGCTGTCCAAGACCATCGGTGCGCCGCTTCTTGCCACGAACGATCTTCATTACGTGTACGAGGATGACGCGAAGATCCAGGATGCGCTGCTGTGCATTAATTCGGGTTCGACGTTCGATACCCCGGGGCGGTTCAAGTTTGATGGCTCGGGCTACTACCTCAAGAGCGCACGTGAGATGCGCGAGCTGTTCCGTGAACTTCCGGAGGCGTGCGATAACACCCTGAGAGTCGCGGAAATGTGCGACGTCGAATTCACGACGACCGCGGAGGGCGCGAACTACATGCCGCGCTTCCCGGTGCCCGCGGGTGAGGACGAGCATTCGTGGTTTATCAAGGAGGTCCAGAGGGGCCTTCACGAGCGCTACCCGAGCGGGATTCCGAACGAGGTCCAGGAGCGGGCTGATTACGAGGTCGGGATCATCACGCGCATGGGCTTCCCCGGCTACTTCCTGGTCGTTTCTGACTTCATTCGCTGGGCGAAAGAGCACGGGATCCGCGTGGGGCCGGGGCGTGGCTCGGGTGCAGGTTCGATGGTCGCGTACGCGATGCGCATTACCGATCTCGATCCTCTTCCGCACGGCCTTCTGTTCGAGCGATTCCTCAACCCGGACCGCGTGTCCATGCCCGACTTCGACGTGGACTTCGACGATCGCCGGCGTGGCGAAGTGCTCGAGTACGTGACCGAGCGTTATGGCGACGACAAGGTCGCGCAGGTCATCACGTACGGCGTGATGAAGACCAAGAACTCGATTAAAGACTCGGCGCGCGTGCTTGGCGAGCCGTATGCGCTTGGCGACCAGATGACGAAGGCACTCCCGCCTGCAGTGATGGGTAAGGACATCACGCTCAAGGGCATCTTCGACGAGAACGACAAGCGCTATGCGGAGGCGGAGGATTTCCGCCGCCAGTATCGGGAGAATCCCTCGTGGCAGCGAGTGATGGATATTGCGCAGGGCGTTGAAGGCCTTACGCGTGGCTGGGGCGTGCACGCATGCGCCGTCATCATGTCGAGCGAGACCCTCACGGACATCATCCCGATGATGCGCCGCCCTTCCGACGGGCAGATCATCACCCAGTTCGACTACCCGACGTGCGAGACGCTCGGTCTGCTCAAAATGGACTTCCTGGGGCTTCGTAACCTCACGGTGATTTCCGATGCGATCGAGAACATTGAAACGAACGGCAAGGACGTTCCCGACCTCGAGCACCTCGGTTTCGATGATCCGGCAACATTCGATCTGCTTCAGCGCGGCGATACGCTCGGCGTGTTCCAGCTTGATGGCGCGGGTATGCGTTCGCTCCTTCGCCAGATGAAGCCCGATAAGTTCGGCGACATTAGCGCCGTTTCAGCGCTGTATCGCCCGGGCCCGATGGGCATGAACTCGCATACGAACTACGCGCTGAGAAAGAACGGGCTCCAGGAGATCACCCCGATCCATCCTGAACTCGAGGAACCGCTTCACGACATTCTTTCCGAGACCTACGGCGTGATCGTGTATCAGGAGCAGGTCATGCAGACCGCGCAGAAGGTCGCGGGCTTCACGCTTGGCCAGGCGGATATTTTGCGCCGTGCGATGGGTAAGAAAAAGAAGGCCGAGCTCGATAAGCAATACGTGGGCTTCCGCCAGGGCATGCTCGACCACGGCTATAGCGATGCGGCCGTGCAGGCGCTGTGGGACGTGCTCCTTCCGTTCGCCGACTATGCGTTCAACAAGTCGCACTCGGCGGCGTATGGCGTCGTGTCGTATTGGACCGCCTACCTCAAGGCGAACTACCCGACTGAGTACATGGCTGCGCTGCTCACCTCGACGCAGAACAATCGCGATCGCCTGGGCCTGTACCTCGGCGACTGCCGTCACCGCCACATCACGGTTCTTCCCCCCGACGTGAACTCCTCCCTCATGAACTTTGCGGCCGTGGGAGAAGACATCCGTTTTGGCCTTTCGGCGATCCAGAACGTTGGTGCGCATGTCGTCGAGGAGATCATCAAGACCCGCGAGGAGAAGGGCGAGTTCACCTCCTTCACGGACTTCCTCGACAAGGTCCCCCTTTCGGTGTGCAATAAGCGCACGATCGATTCGCTCATCAAGGGCGGCGCGTTCGACTCGCTCGGCCACAACCGACGCTCGCTCGTGCTCGTGCACGAGGACGCGGTCGATGGAATCGTGGACGTCAAACGCAAGGAGGCGCAGGGACAGGATGACCTGTTCGGTGGCGGCATGTTCGGAGACGATTACGCCTCCGGTAGCGCCGCCACGATTCAGGTGCCCGAGCTTCCCGAGTGGGACCGCAAGCAAAAGCTCGCCTTTGAGCGCGAGATGCTCGGACTTTACGTGAGCGACCACCCGCTTCAGGGACTCGAACACGTGATTGCACAGGCAAGCTCGCATTCGATCACGGCGCTTTCTGAAACCGAGGACACCGATGCACTTGGCATGGTGACCATTGCGGGGCTCATCACGAGTATTCAACGCAAAATTACGAAGAAGGGCGACACGTGGGCGATCGTCACGGTTGAGGATCTCGAGGGCGCGATCGATTGCCTCATGTTCCCGCAGTCGTATCAGCAGGTTGCGACCGAACTTGCGGGTGACCTTGTGGTCTCGATGCGGGGCCGCGTGGACAACTCGAAGGGCTCGCCCGAGATGCGCGTGCAAGAGATGCGCGTGCTCGATACCTCGGGCGCAATGGCCGACGGCCCCCTCATGATCACGGTGCCCGACTCGCGCATGACGGGGGAAGTCGCACAGCAGCTCCGGGGCATCCTCGAAGATCATCCTGGCGGGAGCGAGGTGCGTGTGCGCCTCACGGAGCCGGGTCGCGCGACCCTCATGCGGGTGGATCGGCGCCTTTCAGTGACGCCCTCACCGGCGCTTTTCGCTTCCCTCAAGACTCTGCTCGGGGCGCAGTGCCTTCACTAGAGGCGCGGGAAGGAAGTGCGTTTCGCTAACGGGGCGTTTCAGTTCCGACGCCTGCTGACTTTCGCCGCACCACGAGTCCCGTGATGGCCCGCCAGCCCAGGAGGAAGAGGGCGTTGACGCCGAAGGACACGAGGACAAAGGGGAGCGCCGTGCCGTCGCCGATGAGGGTGCGAATGAGCATCGCGGCGACGACCGTGATCGCGACGATGAACACGCCGTGGGGCCAAAGCCGCCACGGTTCGACTCGCCACGCGCGCAGCACGAGGTGGGCGAGAATGAGGCCCACGAGGAACGGCCACGCGACACGCGCGAGGTTCGCGAACGTCAGCGCGCCGTTGTGGCTCAGCGTTCCGAGTACGGAAAAGAGGATTACGAGGGAAGCGTCGGCCCCGAGGGCCCTGTAGTAGTTTCTCACCCCGCCACCCTAGCCCCTTTGCGGGGCGTAAAATTACGTGAGGGTCCGTGAGAGTGACGGACCCGTGCACCGACGTCGACGAAAGGCCCGCACGATGACCGCGACCCCCAACCGTGGCGACAACGGCGAAAACGACCCGGATAAGGCAAAGATCGATGCCGAGTTCGAGGCGATGATGAAGGGGATCAACCTCGACGATTCGGTTCTGGATTCGGGGGAGGAGCCACCCACGGGCTACACCGTGCCCGGCAGCTTGCGTACGCCTACGGGCCCCAACACGCCGGGAAGTGCGGGCTCGCTTACGGGACCGACTCCCGGACACCCCGGCCATGCCGACGAGACGTTCGACGTTCCCGACGATCTTTCCGGACTGAACGACACCGCACCCGCTGACGACCCTACGTCACCCACACCGATCGCGATCGTCGCGACGCCGCTCGCCTCCGCGAAGGCCCTCGCGGGCGTTGTGCGCCTCGCCCTCGCCGCCGAGGATGACCGCACGCCATTTCCCGAGGGTGCCGTGACCGCACATGCGGAATCCGGCGCGATTCTCACGGGGAATGTGAGCGAAGAAGAGGCACACACGCTCGCGAGGCTCGCGTCCCTCGGGCTTCAGCGCCAGGGAGTCGTCATGTTCTGGCGCCGCGGGGACCGGATGATCGCGTGCCGATACCGCTATGGGCGAAACGAGGGCGAGACGTCCCCGGCACTCGTGCTCGGCGCGCTCGCGGGCGAGGTCGAGGATCTCCTTCTTGGCCTCAATACCCTTGAGGACATCGATGAAACCTACGACCCCTCGAGCATCAGCCGACTTGAAGCCATGAAGTGGATCGCGGGCGGTCGACACAAGTGATCCTTGCCTTCATCATGCTCGCTGCCGGCGGCATCCTTCTTGGCGGCGCTTATTCGTTCGCGAAGCAAAAGAAACCGATCCTCGCGATCATTGCGCTCGCGGTCACGGGGCTGGCATGCGTGCTCGTGGCCTATTGGCGTATCCAGATGGGCTAGGCCAAAGAAATGCCGCGTTTCGAACTCCTTCCCGCGGTTGACATCGCTGGTGGCACCCTCGCGCGTGCTCCGCGCGCGACTGGGGAATTGAATCCGCTCGACGTCGCACGCTCCTTCGCCCTCGACGGCGCCGAATGGCTGCACCTCGCGGACCTCGACAGGGCTTTTGGCCGAGGGGCGAACGCCTCGCTTCTCGCTGACATCGTGCGCGAAGCGAGCACCCTCGGGGTGCGCACGCAGTACTCGGGCGGCATCGACACTGCGGACGCTCTCGATACCGCCCTCGCAAGCGGCTGCGCCCGCGTAAATCTCTCCTCAGCCGCTCTCGCGAATCGCGACTTGGTGAGCGACGCGATTCGCACGCACGGCGAGCGCATCGCCGTGTGTGTCGACGTACGCGGAGGAACCGTTCATCCGCGGGGGGCGAAGCACCCGGTCGGAGAACTCGAAGACATCCTCGCTTTTTTGAGCAACGCGGGTTGTGCCCGCCTTATCCTCACGGATGTCGAGCGCGACGGCGCGCTCGCGGGGCCGCCCCTCGCACTCCTCGAGCGCGTGTCACACGGGAGCTGCGGCGACATCATCGCGTCGGGAGGGGCGGCAAGTCTCGGCGACATCGAGGCCCTCGTTCGTCTCTCCACCTTCACGCGCGTGAGGGGCGCGATCGTGGGGCGGGCCCTTCTCGAAGGTCGTTTCACGCTCCCGGAGGCACTCGAGCGAGTGCGAAAAGTGGAGAACGATGGAGCTGCGCAACCGTCGGAAAGGACACCATGAGCCTTCGCAAACAGGACCCAAAGGTCGCCCGCACCCTGCCCGCGCACTTCACGGCAAAAGACCAGCTCACCGATACCGCGGGCACGCCCTGGCACGGGCGCGATCTTACGCCCTCACACTTCCCGGACGATGTGGGTGAGCGAGGTGAAAACGTCGCTGGAGCGCTCGAGGCTTTCGACGCGGGGGCAGATCCTACGCGAGAAAGACTCGTGGCGGCCCTCGCCGGCACCCGCGTGCTCATTCCCATTCAAGCGATCGCGACGGAGACTGCCGAGACTGAACGCGGGTTAACAGCCGATAACGCTTCCGACATGGCGATGGTGAAACTTCAGCTACGCGACGGACAGGTGGCGCTTCCCGTTTTTACGAACGTCGCGGCCCTTTCCGCATGGAACCCCGAGGCGCGTCCGGTTCCCATGGTGCTTGAGCAGGCAGCTCAATCGGCTGTCGCCGAAGGCTGTACGTGCCTCGCGGTTGATCTTGGCCGTGAAGGCACTCCAATCGTGCTCCGCCGCTCGGCACTCTGGGCGATCGCGCAAGGGCGGCCCTGGCACGCGCCGCACCACGATGCTCTCGTACGCGAGGAAATTGCGGCGCTCGTCCACGCGGTCGACGGCCTCGAGGGCGCCGAACCGCTTCCGGGCGAGGAGCGTGAGCTCGAATTGAGGCTCGCCCTGACCCCCGGGCTCGATCGACAAGCGCTCGATGCCCTCATGAGTCGAGTGCAGACTTTTCTCGCGCACTCCCGGGTCATCGCGGAGCGCGTGAGCTCGCTGAAGATCACCGTGACCCCCACTCAGAGGTAGGATTTTTAGGTGGCTCTTTCCGTATACCGCGACGTGCTCCAGCTCCCCAAGGCGCCGTCCATTTACCTTCTCGGATTCCTTGCGCGCTTCCCGTTCTCGGCAACGGGGCTCGTACTGACCCTCCATACGGTGATGAGCCTCGGCCAGAACTACATGATGGCCGGCTTCGTCGTCACCTCCTCGACTCTCGGTGCAGCGATCTCCGCCCCGTGGCGTGGGCGACTCATGGATACGAAGGGCCTCAAGAGAACACTTATTCCACCGATTATCGTGAACCTCGTGTTCTGGGCGATCGCACCGTTTTTGCCCTTCGCCATTCTGCTCCCCGCAGTTTTTGTCGCGGGCCTCTTCTCGATCCCCGTGTTTTCGATCGTACGCACGTCACTTTCGGTCGTCACCCCCGCGACGATGCGCAAATCCGCTTTCGCGCTCGACTCCGTCATCACCGAGTTCGTGTTCATGCTTGGTCCCGCGGCCGGCACGCTTCTTGTGTTCACGTGGGGGTCGCATGTCGCGATGTGGGTGATCGGCGCCGCCGTCGTGATCGCGGGTATCGGTCTGATGATTGTCGATCCGCCACTCTCGAGCGACGACATCGTGCTTCCCGCCCGCATTCCCGAACCCCTCGAGGTCGCCGAAACCGGCCTTGAACGCTCGCCTGCCGCTGTTGCCGAGCGCATTGCCTACGAAAATACCCAGACGGGCCAGATGATGGCGCTCACCGAGGCCGACCTCGGCGTAAGCGACAGTGAATCCGCGCGGGCCCTCGACGAAGCCCGCTCTCTTGCAAGGAAGCAGCTCCTCTCACTCGGGGGCATCGCCATTCTTGTCGCGACCGTGGTGGGCAGCATTATCCTCGTCGCGGGCGACCTCGGCATCGTCGCCCTCATGGAGGGCCTCGGTCACAAGGACTTCATTGGCCCCGTGATCGCGATCTGGTGCCTCGGAAGTGCGATCGGTGGCCTCGCCTATGGCGCGATGAGCCGCGACATCCACCCGCTGTGGGTGCTGTTCGGTCTTTCGATCGTGACCATGCCGATCGCCCTCGTCTCGAACCTCCCGACGGCATTCATCCTGTGCTTTATTTCGGGGCTCGGAATCGCGCCGAGCATTGCTTCGACGGGCGAAGCGATCTCGCGCCGCGTGCCCGAGATCGCGCGTGGCGAGGCCATGGGTTGGCACGGCAGTGCCATGACGATTGGCTCGAGTCTTGGGAGCCCCCTCGTGGGCATCATTATCGACGTGGGCGGCGCAGGTACGGCGTTCTTTTCCGCCGGCCTCATTGGTCTTGTCGTCGCGGTCGGTGGGCTCGTGGCGATGCGCGTGCATCGCTCGCGTGTGAGGGCGCGCGCAGCGAAAGAACTTGGGATCGAGGCAGCCTGAGCAAGCGTCGGACCGCACCCGTTCCGGGTGGAGGTTCCCGATTAGAAGTAGACCGCAAGCGGCCCGCGAGGGCCATCGACGACATCGACGTCGGTCTTGAACACGCGTGAGAGCGTTTCCCCGCACACAATTTCGGTGGGGGAGCCCTGAACCGTGACCTTGCCGTCGTTCATGGCGATGATGTGATCGGCGTAATGCGCCGCGAAGTTGATGTCGTGCACGACGATCACGATCGTGCGCCCAAGCTCATCGGCGGCCCTGCGGAGCTGTTTCATCATCTGCACGCTGTGCTGCATGTCGAGATTGTTGAGCGGTTCATCGAGCAAAAGGTACTCGGTGTCCTGCGCGAGCACCATCGCCACGTAGGCGCGTTGGCGCTGCCCTCCCGAAAGTTCGTCGAGGAAGCGATTTTCGAGCGGAGTGAGGTTCACGAAGTCGATGGCTTCCGAGACGATGCGCTCATCCTTCTCGGTGAGGCGCCCGCGCGAATAAGGGAAACGGCCGAACGCCACGAGTTGACGAACGGTCAGTCGCGTAACGAAATGGTTTTCTTGGCGAAGGATCGCCAGCATTGTGGAGACCTCACGCGAGGGCATCGCCGCCATGTCGTGACCGTCGATCGTGATCGTGCCCGAATCCGCTTCGAGGAGCCTCCCCATCATCGTGAGGAGGGTCGACTTGCCCGCGCCGTTGGGGCCCACGAGCGCGGTGAGGCCGCTCGGAATCTCGGCGCTGACGGGGCCGATTTGGACGCCCTGGCCGTAGCGTTTCGTGAGGTTCTCGATGCGAATCACAGGCGCCCCTTTCGGAGGATGAACAGCAAGAAGGCGAGCCCGCCGATGAGCTCGATGATGACGGTGACCGCGCCCTGCGCGTTAAAGATGTGCCGGAGGATGAAGTAGGCGAGCGTCATGACGTCGTAGCCGATGAGGATCGCCGCGGGAAACAGGAGCCGGTGGTCATAGGTGTCGGTGAGCTGGTAGGTGAGGGCGGCGATGAGGAAGCCGAGGAAGGTCATAGGGCCGACGAGCGAGGTCGTCATCGCCATGAGAATCGAGACGAGCAGAAGCACGAGGATCGTTGCGCGCTTGTGGTGAACGCCGAGGTTGGTCGCTGTTTCGCGGCCGAGGGCGAGGACGTTGAGGCGTGCCGAACAGGCGTACAGCAGCGCTGCGGTGAGCGCGACGATCGGGATCACGAACGGGAGGTGGTCGAGATCGGCGTTTGAGATATTGCCGAACATGCGGGTGGTGAGGATGTCGAAGTCGCTCGGATCAAGCAGCCGCTGCATAAACGTGGAGAGCGAGCCCAGACCGCCGCCGAGGATGATTCCCACGAGGAGCATGACGTGAATGCTGCCCGTCTTGGAGTTGAGTAGCCAGCCGTATAAAAGCCCGGAGAAACCCACCATGAGGGCCGCCATAAGGAAGAACTGCCCGGTACCCGTGAGCTGTGTGATCCCCGCCGCGCCAAGGAAAAACACCGCTGATGTGTGCAAAAGGACGTACAGTGACTCGAAGCCCATGATCGAGGGCGTGATGATGCGGTTTGCCGTCGCCGTTTGGAAGGCGATGGTCGCAAATGCCTGGCAGGTGGCGACCACCGCCATGACGATGATCGCACTCGCGCGCATCGTCGCGATCCGCCAGAAACCCTCGCTGCCGAAGGGCAGCGGGTTGTTCCACGCCACGATGCCGGTGGTCGTGAGCGCCGCGATCGTGGCGAGACTCGCGAGCAGGAGTGCGTATCGAGTGCGCGAGGAACGGGTGATGAAGGCCCCGGAGTGGCGTTCGGGTGCACACGCGCTCACGCGCGCCGGTCCGACGGTTGCCAGCAGATTGGGAATGCCCTTGTGCGCGCGCTGTTCCTGTGCTTTCTCGACGTCGCGAATGTCGGTGACGGTCGCGAGTGAGGGATCCTTGAGCGTTGCCGCGCTCGGGTGGAGGTTGGGCTCGCGAGTGCTATCGTCCACGACGGTTCCTCCTCACGATAAGGACGAGAAAGACTGCTGCGCCGATGATGCCGAGCACGATGCTCACGGGCATCTCGAACGGGGCGATGATCGTGCGTGCGATGAGGTCGCAGACCGTCACGACCCATACCCCGAGCAGCATGACCCAGGGGAGGTTCGAGCGAAGGTCGTCGCCGCGAACCATCGAGACGATATTCGGGACGATGAGGCCGAGGAAGGGCAGGCGCCCCACGATCACGGTGACGATACCGGTCGCGATCGCGACGAGGAAAACCCCGAGGAACACGACGGCACGGTAGTTGAGGCCCACGTTAGTGGCGACGTCCTTGCCGAGGCCTGCGACCGTGAAGCGATCCGCGACGACGAACGCCGCGATGAGCACGAGGAGAACGAGGAAGAGGAGCTCGTAGCGGCCGCGCACGAGGCCCGTGAAGCTTCCGGTGAACCAGATGCCGAGGCTTTGGAGCGTGTCGGTTTCGAGAGCGATGAAGGTCGTAAATGAGCCCACGACGGCGCCGAGCATGATGCCGACGATCGGCACGATCAGGGAACTCTTGAGGCTCACACGCTCGAGGAACCCAAAAAATACGAGGGTGCCGATAAGCGCGAAGATGATCGCGCCGACCATACGGGGGACGAGGCCGGCCGTGGGGAAGAGGATCATGACGGCGATCAGGCCGAGACTCGCCCATTCGGTTGTCCCGGTCGTGGACGGCTCAACGAACTTGTTTTGCGTGAGCAGCTGCATGATGAGGCCGCACATGGCCATCGCACTGCCGGATAGGACGAGTGCAAGCGTGCGCGGAACGCGCGTGATGAGGAAGATGTCCCAGCCACGCTCACCGCCCGTGATGTCGTAGACGCCCACGAAAAGTGAGAGCACGAGAAGGGCGAGGGTCGCGAAGAGAGCGACGATCAGGGCGATGCGGTTGCGTCGAGGGCCCGCGAGCGAGGTTCCGCTCGCGGGCCTTCTCCGCTCCGCCGGTGGGGCGGCTTCTGTCACACTCATGCAGTCCTTTGTGCGTCAGCTCTTTTTCGACTCGAGAGCGTCCGCGAAGGTCTCGAGGAATTCCGTGTAGGCCTGGATGTCCTCGGTGATGTAGAAGTTCGAGGGCATGTACACGACGTGACCTTCGGTGATGGCCGTGACGTGCGCGAGGGCTTCAGCGTTCTCGATGAGTTCGGCGGCGGGCTTGTAACCTTCCTCGTCGGCGGCGACGGCCGCGTCGCGGTCCATGACGATGATCCAGTCGGGGTTCGCGGAGGCGATGGCTTCAAGGGAGACGTCATCGCCCTTGTGATCACTCGTGCCCTCGACTTCGAGCGCGGGTGTGAGGCCCAGCACGGGGAACAGCGGCCCCACGGCTCTGCCGGTCTTCGGCGCCGCATAGTTGATCGTGCCACCCGAGGTGATCACGCCCATGACCGTGTTGTCGGTGGAGTATGCAGCCTTGACGCGCTCGATGGCGGCCTCGAAAGCCTCGATGAGCTTCTGCGCTTCGGTTTCGTGTCCGAGGGTGGCGCCGAGGAGTGTGATCTGGCGCTTGAGCTCGTCGTCGAGCGGTTTCTTCTCAGTGTCGATGTCGGTGTCGACGATAGCGGCGTTCGGCACGAGAGCCTTGATGTCCTCGTAGTACTGCGCGTAGCGCTGGCCATTGAGAACGAGATCGGGGTCGGCAGCGACGAACTGTTCGAGGTCGGGTTCGCGGTGTGATCCCGAATCGAGAATGTTCTCGTCATCCTTGTAGGAAATGCCCTTCGGCATGAGCTGGCGCGGCGCGACGACCAGGTCGACTCCCCATGCCTCGAGGCTGCGGAAGATCCGGTTGTCGGTTGCACCAATGCGTTTCGGTGATACGGGAACGTCCACTTTGCCGCGAGCGTCGGTGACGGTGCGGGTGCCGCTCGCGTCGCTTGACGACCGGGCGTCCTGCTTTGTCGAGTCGCCACTGCACGAGGCGAGGGCGCCCGTGGAGCACGCGGCAAGGGTGAAGAGGCCGAGCTGTCGGCGCGTCATGGACGTCATAGAGTCTCTTTTCTGTGTCGTCCTCGGTCGCTCATCGACTGAGGTAAGGCTGACCTATCCTTACAGACATCGACTCGATTATGCAAAGGGGGAGTTTCTTAAATGGTATTGCGTGGCAACGGTGCGCGTGTGAGTGGGGCTGCGAAGGCGCTGCTGCCGTCGGACCTGTAAGGCCTGCCACATGGTGATGACGCCCCCTTCCCGCGAGCTCATCACCCTGCTAGAGTTGTCGCTTGGAACATTCGCGTTCCCTTACAAGTGGAGCCCACTCCCACCCGAGCGGCCGAGGCTGCCGGGTCAGTACGAGACTCACGCACCCTCGCGTGAGTTGGGCCTCCGCATGCACGGGGGCCTTTTTGTTGTTCCAGGCATTTCTATTGTGTGAGGAGCAGTCATCAGCGAACAGCGAATCAACGGGCAGATCCGCTCGCCCAAGGTCCTTCTCGTGGGACCCAACGGCGAACAGGTCGGGGAAGTCCGTATCGAAGACGCGTTGCGTCTCGCAAACGAAGCCGATCTCGACCTCGTCGAGGTTGCTCCGGGTGCGAAGCCGCCGGTCGCACGCCTCATGGACTACGGAAAGTTCAAGTACGAAGCGAAGCTCAAGGCTCGCGAGGCGCGCAAGAACCAGGTCAATGCCCAGCAGAAGGAAATCCGCATGGGCCTCAAGATTGACACGCACGATTACGAGACCAAGAAGCGCAACGTCGAGAAGTTCCTCAACGGTGGCGACAAGGTCAAGGTCATGATTCGATTCCGTGGCCGCGAGCAGTCGCGCCCCGAGATGGGCATGAAGCTTATGCAGCGCATGGCTGAAGATGTCGCCGAATCAGGCTTCGTTGAATCGCATCCGCGCGTCGACGGCCGCACGATGGTCATGGTGCTCGGCCCGCACAAGAAGAAGTCCCAGGCTCGCGCCGAAGCCCGCAAGCGTAAGAGCGACGCGGAAAAGGCCGCAGCGAAGGAAGCCAGCGCCAAGTAAGGCGCGTCAACCAGAAGGAGAACAGGCACTATGCCGAAGAACAAGACGCACTCCGGTGCGAAGAAGCGCATCCGCATCACCGGCTCCGGCAAGCTGCAGCGCCAGCGCGCAAACGCCTACCACAAGGCCGAGGCCAAGACCTCGCGCCACCAGCGCCGCCTCGCCGGCGTCGCCGACGTTGCCAAGAGCGACGTCAAGAACCTCAAGCGCATGCTTGGCCGCTGATTTTTCAGCAACCACATAAGACTTTTCATTTCGACCAAAGGAGAATCACGTGGCACGCGTGAAGAGGGCGGTCAACGCCAAGAAGAAGCGCAGGGAGATCCTCGATCAGGCCTCCGGTTACGGCGGCCAGCGCTCGCGCCTTTACCGTAAGGCGAAGGAGCAGGTGCTCCACTCGGGTACCTACAGCTACCGCGACCGCAAGGTCCGCAAGAGCGACTTCCGTCGCCTCTGGATCCAGCGCATCAACGCTGCGGCTCGCGCCAACGGCATGACCTACAACCGCTTCATCCAGGGCCTCGGCCTTGCCGGTGTTGAGGTTGATCGCCGCATGCTCGCCGAGCTCGCCGTGAGCGACTCGGCCGCTTTCGCCCAGCTCGTGGAAATCGCGAAGAACGCCCTCCCGAAGGACGTCAACGCCCCGGCAGCCTGACCTGCCCCATGACATACTCTGAGCGCCCGGAGGGTGCGATGCTGACGCCGCGCAGTGCGCGAGTCGCGAAGATCGCCGCCCTTTCCGGGCGCTCAGTGCGTCAACGTGAGGGCCGCTTTCGCGTGGAAGGCCCGCAAGCGGTGCGCGCCCTTCTCGAACGGGAAGTTCAGGAGAAGTCCGAGGGCCGCTCCGGCATCCTCGAGGAGCTCTATCTCACCGACAAGGTGCGGATCGCACACCCCGAGCTCGAGCACCTCGCCGAGCGCGTGAGTATTCGCCCACGCCCCGCTACGCCCGAGGTGATCGAGGCGATGGTTCGCGAGCAGGGGCACCAGAGCGTCGCGCACCCTCAGGGCGCGATCGCCGTCGCGCGAAGTCTCGAGCTCGACTGGCGCGACCTGCTCGACGACCTGGGAGAAGGCCCCTGCACAATCGTCGTGTGCGAGCGTCTTCAGGACCCGGGTAACGCGGGGCTCGTCATGCGCACGTCCGACGCTTCCGGAGCCCACGCCGTTTTCTTCTCCGAAGGCTCTGCCGATCCGCTCGCCCCCAAGGTCGTGCGCGCGAGTGCGGGAAGCCTGTTCCAAGTGCCGTTCGCCCGCAGAGTGCCCATGGAGGAGTTCCTCGGCGAACTTCGCGCACGAGGCATCGCGACGGCAGCAACCAGTCCCCGCGGCGCCGAAAACCTCTTTGAATGGGAACCGCCTGAGCGCCTTGCTTGGCTCATGGGCAACGAAGCGCACGGGCTCGAGGAAGCGACTCTCGAGGCCGCCGATTCACGGGTCGCCATCCCCATCTTCGGAAGCGCCGAATCTCTGAACCTCGCGACCGCAGCGACACTGTGCCTCTTTGAATCGGCGCGCACACGGGCGGGTGCCAGGTGAAAAGTCTTTCGCGCGTGCTCCTCCCGCTCAGTGCCCTCGTAGTGATCGCCGGAGGACTCGCTGGAATCCTTGGCCTTGCAGTGACGGGCGAGAGTAACGGCCTCCTCGCAAGTCATTTCGGGACGCTCACGAACAATCTCATTGTGATCGTGAAGGTGGGCGAGTATCTCGCCCTTTCCCTCGCTTTCGGCTATGCACTCACGCTGAGTCTTTTCCAACCCGGACGTGGTCGCACACGTGGGCACGCCAGCCCACCTCTGACCGATGAGCAGAACCGTCAAAGGCGACTCGCTGCGCGTTTCACTCTCGGCTACGTCGTTCTCCTCACACTCGGCACCTACCTCACGTACGCGAATGCTCGAGCCTCGTTTTCGCCCGCGCAGCTTGGCTACTTTGTGTGGAAAACCGACCTTGGCCGCGCAACTGTGTGGGCGCTTGTGTTCGCGATCCTTGCCGCCGTGATCGGTGCCTTCTCGAGGCGGCTTCGCGGGGCGGGGTGGCTCACCGCGATGCTCGCGCTCAGCGTGGTTGCCCTCGGCTTCCTTGGGCACGCGGGAAACTCTACTGACCATCTCAACGCCGTGAATGCGATGATCGCCCACCTCCTCGGGGTCCTCACGTGGCTCGGCCCGCTTCTCGTGTTCCTCATAGAAGCGCACCGTACCGATACGGCCACCCTGAAGATTTGGCTTGAGCGCTACTCGCCGTGGGCGCTCTTTGCGATTTTTGCGCTCGCCTACTCGGGCATCATCAACGCCGCCATTCGCCTCGAGAGCCCCGCGCAGTTCGTGACGACTCGCTACGGGTGGCTGGTTCTCCTCAAGGCCATCCTCACGGTCGTGATCGCCGCGTTCGGCTACGCGCAAAGACGGCGCGTTCTCGAACCCCTCGCGGATGCTCACGCTGATCGCACGCGCGGCACCGAGGCGCAGGCAACCGTCGGAACTCACAGTGGCCGTGCCGGACGCACTCACCAGATTGATCACCGCGGTTCTACCCCCCGCCGAGCGTTCGCGCGAATCGCTCGAGTGGAAGTGCTCACCGCCGCCGTTATCATCGGCGCCTCGAGCGCGCTTGGACGTTCTCAGCCGCCCGTGCCCCAGTACGTTCCGCTCGAGTCCTACCGTGTGCTCTCACTCGTAGGCTACGAACCACCGCGCGGCGAATACACCCTCTTGAGCCTCATCACCGTGTGGCAAATGGACTGGATGTTCACGGGCGTCGCCGCCCTCTTCGCGGTGCTCTACCTCATGGGGCTCCATCGTCTGCGCGCCCGCGGTGACCGATGGCCTCTTTCCCGTACGCTCTTCTGGCTCGCCGGCTGCCTCGCCCTTTTTTGGGTCATGAGCGGAGGAGCCGCGGCGTTTGGGCGTGTTCGCTTCGATGCGCACATGACCCAGCACATGGCACTCATGGTGATCGTCCCGCCGCTCCTCGTGCTCGGCGCTCCCGTCACGATGCTCAGCCGCGCGGCCACACCCCGCACGGACGGCTCACGAGGCATGCGTGAGTGGGTGCTCGCGATCCTCCACACGCGCTACTCCGCCATCGTGTCGAGCCCGCCCATCGCTGGTTTCCTCTTCGCGGGATCTCTCGTGCTGTTCTACTTCACGCCCCTGTTCACGTGGGCGATGTTTGAGCACGTGGGGCACCTGCTCATGACCGTGCACTTCCTGCTCGCGGGCTACCTGTTCGCGTGGGTCATCATCGGTATCGACCCGGCACAAAAACCAATCAGCCCCGTGCTTAAGCTCGTCACCCTCCTCGTGACCCTCACATTCCACGCCTTTTTCGGGATCGCTGTCGTGAGCGCCACGTGGCTTATCGGCGGGGAGTGGTACACACTCCTCGATCTTTTCCCGTGCGCCGAACTCGAGCGTCAGCAATTTGCAGGCGGCTCAATCATGTGGGGCATCAGCGAGGTCCCCACGGCGTTTTACGCTCTTATCGCGGGGATTCAATGGTCACGGAGCGAAGAGCGCGCCGCCCGCAATTACGACCGAAAGGCCGAGCGCGATGGCGGCGCCGAGCTCGAAAACTACAACGCCTACCTACGCTCCCTTCACCACGGTGAGGAAGCACAGGCAGGCGTTCAGGAAGGTCCCGTTCAGCGGAGGTAGGAGAGGTCCTCGGCGAAACTCTCTTTGGCTTTCGCGAAAAGTTCTCGTGCGACTCCCACGCCGTCCACAAGGGGGTGCGAGAAGAAGGCTTCAACCGCGAGGGCGGAGCTTCCTTCACGCGAGGCCGCAATTACGGTGCGCTCGGCGTTCTTGACCTCGGTCACGAGTGCGAGCTGGTGGCCCGAAAGCGGTGTGACCTCGAGGGGGGTAGCGCCGTTCGCGTCAATGCGGCACGGTGCTTCCACAACGGCATCGTCCGGCAGCGAGGGGATGCGACCCCTGTTGGGCGTATTCACGATGAGCTCGGTTGCCTCGTCGAAGGCGAGGGCCTTCATGACGGCGAGGGCAACGCGATCGTAACCGCCCGATTCGATGTCAGCCGCCTCGCGCTCAATCCCGCCCGCAGCTTCGCGATTGGTCGCCATGTAGGTTTCCTCGCGCTCCTCCCGTGTGCGGTTCCACGCCTCGAAAGCCGCGTGCCCATCGAGGGAAGCGGCCTCGCGGTAAAACTCCGCCTGCTGACTCGCAAGGAAAATGCCGCGGGTGGCTTCCGCACGGTCGTCGGCGAGCCTCGCCTCGCGCGCGTAATAGTAGTAGTGCAGGTATTCGTTCGGCAGGGCACCGATGTGCTGAACCCACTTAGCCCCGAAAAGCTTGCCTTCTTCGAAGGATTCGATGAGGTCGGGGCGCTCAAGAACGGTGGGGAGCACGTCGCGGCCGTTCACGAGGATGCGGTGTACCCAGCCGAGGTGGTTGAGGCCCAGGTAGTCGATGTGCACGGGCCCGCCGGTCTCGAAGATGCGGGTGCTTGTGCCCCGGTCGACCTCGCCGGCTTCTTCGAGTGCCGTGAGGGCGTGGCGGGCAAGACCCACGGGCGAGTCGCAAATGCCGATCACGCGGTCGCCGAGGATCTCGCTCGAGACCTCCGTGATGATTCCCGCGGGGTTCGTGAAGTTAATGAGATAGGCGTTCGGGGCTTCCTCACGGATGGCCTCCGCAATCGCCCGCGCCACGGGAATGCCGCGCAACGCATAACTGAGTCCACCGAAGCCGGTCGTCTCCTGGCCGAGCACACCGCAGGCGTGAGCGATGCGTTCATCCTCCGCGCGGCCGTCGGTTCCCCCCACGCGGATCGCGCTGAAAACAAAGTCGGAATCGCGCACAGCATCGCGAAGGTCGGTGGCCACACGCACGCTCGGAGCGTGGGGGACGGACTCGGTCATCGCGCGCACGATGCGCTCCATGGTGTGAAGACGCTCCTGGTTCTCATCCCATAGAGTGAGGGCTCGCACCCGCTGTTCGGAGCTGTCCTTGAGAAGCGTGCGCACCATGAGCGGGACGCGGAAGCCCCCTCCACCGAGCAGCGTGAGTTTCATGAGAGGGCCTCCTCGTAGAGTCTGTGAACGGTGCGAGAGTATTTCGCATTCCTTTGACGGGCGCCCGTGCGCGCCCTAGCCTTTTTACGTGATGAACCTGAACCAAGGCCCAATCTGCACTGATGCGGCCACTTCGACCATATCCCCTCGAGACCTCGCGTGTGTGGGACCCGTGTTCCTCGATGTGCTCTTCACTCCCTTTGCCCAGCTGCCTCGACTTGGTGAGGAATGCCATACGGAGTCGGTTGCCCTCGCGGTGGGAGGCGCGGCGAACGTCGCACGTGCTGCCGCGGCACTGGGGATGGACGTCACGCTTGCAACGGAGCTAGGCGATGGGCCCATCACTCAGCTCGTGAAGCCCATGCTCGAAGTCGATGGGGTGGGGCTCGGGGCGAGCGTGACGCTCGAAGGCTGGGATGTCCCGTGCACCGCGGCGATCCCGCACGAGGGCGATCGCATGTTTTACACGGGTGGCCTCCCGAGCGCGCCGCTTGCCACGACAAAGCGCGTTCTCTCCGAGCAAGCGCGCCACCTCACGGTCTCGCTCGAGCGCGAGGACATGCCTCTGCTCGCGGGGGAGCGGGAGCGTGGCACGCGGATTTGGGCCGACGTTGGCCACGACGACTCGGGCGCGTGGGACCCGGCGATTCTTCGCCACCTGGAGCACTGCTACGCCTTTTGCCCGAATGATGAGGAGGCCACGCGCTACACCCGTACGAATGGTGCGCTCGATGCGGCGCGCGTGCTTGCCGAGCGCGTCGAGCTCGTGGTGGTCTCGCGCGGACGCGAGGGGCTCGTGGCGATCGACTCGGGGCGTGGCGAGGTTCTTGAGAGGCCCGGTTTCACTGTGGAGCGCGCGAATGCCACGGGAGCGGGGGACACGCTTGTGGCAGCGCTCGTGACCGCGATTGCTGCGGGGCGCGCGCTCGGGGATGCTCTTGACTTTGCGCAGCTTGTGGCAGCGGCGCGAGTAGCCGGTGCGGCTGCGCAGGGGATGCCGCCAGGGCGCGAGGCGCTCAGCGCCTTCGCAAGCCAATACGGGGAGAAAGAACAAGAGCTGGTCGAGGAGACCCTCGACCAGCTCTCATCGCGATAGGCGCGGCGCTCTTTTATAGCCAGTCGCCCTTCGCGCGCTCGCGCTCCGCACCGATCGTCGTATCCGGGCCATGGCCCGTGTGCACGATCGTCGAGTCCTCGAGCGTGAAGAGTTTCTCGCGGATGCTGTCCTCGATTTGCCCGCGGTCGCTGTACGAGCGGCCGGTGGCGCCAGGGCCCCCCTCAAAGAGCGTGTCGCCAGAGAAGAGATGATCGGGACCGCCTTCGGTGGTGCTGCGCAGGAGATAGCACACCGAGCCGGGGGAGTGACCCGGCGTGTGGATCACCTCGAGCTCGCGGTCCGCGATGCTGAAGGCGTCGCCATCCGAAAGATCTGCGTCCCACTCGAGGTCGCCGTGCGTGAGCGACCAGAGTTTCTTGTCGTCGGGGTGCAGGAGCATGGGCGCTTGGAAACGCTCGGCCAGTTCGGGGGCGAAGCGCGAGTGGTCGTCGTGGGCGTGCGTAAGAAGGATCGCGAGGAGCGTGCGGCCGCCCACGAGTTTGTTGATCGTCTCGATGCTGTGGGGTGCGTCGATCACGACACAGTCTTCCGCATTGCCGATCACCCACACGTTGTTTTCAACGTCGTGAGTTTCCCCGTCGAGGGTGAACGTGCCTTCTGCAACGGCATGGTCAATCCGGAGGTTCATGGTGAAGTCCTTTTCTCTCGTGTGTGCAGAATGGGTGGGCTTAGGCCTGCGGGATTTCGACGACGCTCCGGAGGATGTCTCCGCCCTTCATGCGCTCGAATGCGCCCTCGACGTCGTCGAGAGCGATGCGTTCGGTGACAAACTCGTCGAGCGGGAGGCGGCCCTGCGCGAAGAGGTCCGCGAGGTAGGGGAAGTCACGCTCGGGCAGGCAGTCGCCGTACCACGAGCTCTTGAGGGCGCCGCCGCGGCTGAAAACGTCGATGAGCGGAAGCGTGATTTCGGCCTTCGGGTTGGGAACGCCTACGAGAACGACGCGGCCGGCGAGGTCGCGGCCGTAGAACGCGGCGGTGTAGGTGGCGGGGATACCAACGGCGTCCACGACAACATCGGCCCCAAAACCGCCCGTGAGCTCCCGGATCTTTTCGGCGACCTGTTCGGGCTCGAGGCCCTCCGTGGCAACCGTGTGCGTCGCACCGAGAGCACGGGCCTTGTCAAACTTCTTATCGTTGAGGTCGAGGACGATGATGGTGGTCGCCCCACCGAGCTTCGCACCGGCAACGGCGGCAAGGCCGACGCCACCCGCGCCGATCACCGCGACGGACTCTCCGCGCTGGACTTCGCCCGTATTGAGCGTCGCACCGATTCCGGCCATGACGCCGCAGCCAAGGAGGCCGACGGCTGCTGCATCCGCGTCGGGGTCCACCTTCGTGCACTGAAGCTCGTGGACGAGGGTCTTTTCGGCGAAAGCACCGATGCCGAGGGCGGCGGTGAGCTCGGTGCCGTCCTCGAGGGTCATGGGCTTCGAGGCGTTGAACGTGTCAAAGCAGTACTTCGGCTCGCCTTTTTTACACGCGCGGCACTGACCGCACACGGCGCGCCAGTTGAGGATCACGGTGTCACCCACCTCGACGTGCGTGACGTCTTTTCCGACTTCGCTCACAACAGCGGTGGCTTCGTGACCGAGGAGGAAGGGGTAGTCATCGTTGATGTCGCCGTTGCGGTAGGCGAGGTCGGTGTGGCACACGCCGCATGTTTTGATGTCGACGATGACGTCGTGCGGGCCGGGCTCGGGGATCGTGATGTCAACGAGCTTTGCCGGATCGTTCGCGGCGAAGGACACGAGGCCCTGAACTGTCGTGGTCATGTGAGGAGCCTTTCTTTTCGAACGCTGGACCTATGTGGGTGCAGCGGCGCTGAGGCCATAAGGCCTGCAGGCACATGTGCCGCGCATCGAGCGCGTACGACCCCCACCGTATCCTGCACGTATCATTGCAAGTGCAAAAAGCATGCACCCACGCGAGGCCCCTCGAGGACCGATGTGATCGTGCGATCGAGCGCGGGCGTGCGCGTGCCGTGTCAACGTGAGGATGTGGTGAATTCGTGTCAGATGTGACGAACAGTGTGGACATGAGCGAGGAGGCGATCGCGCGCGCGGTCGATTCCGCGCTCGCCGCGATTGCGGAGGCCACAACGTCGGCGGAAATCAAGCAGGTGCGCATTGCCCACGTGGGGGACGATTCCCCGCTTTCGCGCGCGAATCGCGGTATTAAGGATCTGCCGAAGGAGCAGAAGGCTGCAGCCGGTAAGCTCATCGGCGGTTCGAAGGGGCGCGTGCAGCAGGCGCTCGCAGCGCGCTCGAAGGAGATCGCCGAAAAGGAAGAGGCCGAGGCTCTCGCGAAGGATCGCGTGGACGTCACGACCGCCGTTGATCGGCTTCCGCGCGGTGCACGCCACCCGCTCGGGATCCTCCAAGACCGTATCGCCGACGTGTTCGTGGGGCTCGGGTGGGAGATCGCCGAAGGCCCCGAGATCGAAGCTGAATGGTTTAACTTCGACGCGCTGAACTTCGATGAAGATCACCCCGCGCGTCAGATGCAGGACACGTTTTACGTCGCTCCCGAAGGCAGCGGACAGGTGCTGCGCACGCACACCTCTCCCGTCCAGGCGCGCACCCTTCTCGAACGCGGTGTCCCGCTCTACATCGCATGCCCCGGCAAGGTGTTCCGTACCGATGAGCTCGATGCGACTCACGCACCCGTGTTCAATCAGGTCGAAGGTCTCGCGATCGATCGCGACCTCACGATGGCGGATCTCGTGGGAACGCTCGACAAGGTTGCCGAGGCGCTCTTCGGCGGTAAGCCGATCACGCGCCTTCGCCCCTCGTACTTCCCCTTCACCGAGCCGAGCGCTGAGATGGACTTCCGCTGTTTCAAGTGCGAAGCCAAGAATGGGCTTGAGGCCGATGCTGATCCATCGTGCCGCGTGTGTAGCGGTACCGGCTGGATCGAGATGGGCGGCTGCGGCATGGTGAATCCCGCCGTGTTGCGCGCATGCGGGGTTGACCCGCATGAGTACCGCGGCTTTGCGTTCGGTCTCGGAATCGAGCGCATTCTCATGCTCCGCAATTCGGTGACCGACATGCACGACATCGTGGAGGGCGACGTGCGCTTCTCCCAGCACTACGGAACGGAGATCTGAGCAATGCCCCGCATTCCCCTTTCATGGCTCGGCGAACACGTTGAGCTCGCCGATGGCGCTAACGCCGAGGCCGTCGCAGCCTCGCTCGTCTCCGTCGGTCTCGAAGAAGAAGGTATCTTCGGCGCTCAGGTGACGGGCCCCCTCGTGGTGGGTCGCGTTCTGAATCTCGTCAAGGAGACCCACAAGAACGGCAAGACCGTCAATTGGTGCCGCGTGGATGTTGGTCCCGAACACAATGACAACAAGGACAACCCGAAGGACCCGCAGCCGGGTGACGAGGTTCCAAGCCGCGGCATCATTTGCGGCGCGCACAATTTCGTGGAGGGCGACCTGGTTGTGGTTTCTCTTCCCGGGACCGTTCTGCCTGGAAACTTCGAGATTGCCGCGCGCAAAACCTACGGTCACCTTTCCGACGGCATGATCTGCTCCACCGAGGAACTGGGGCTCGGAGAGGATACCGAGGACGGCATCATCGTTCTCGGCAAGGGCATTGCCGAGGGGATCGAGGCGAAGCCCGGCGACGATGCGATCGCCTTGTTCGGCCTCGACGAGGAGGTCGTGGAGATCAATGTGACCCCCGATCGCGGCTACTGCTTCTCCATGCGAGGCGTTGCGCGCGAGTATTCGCACGCCACCGGCCGGGCCTTTACGGATCCGGCACTCGCGATCGAGGTGCCCGAGGCAGCCGGCGAGGGCTTCGAGGTTCTGCTCGAGGATGATGCGCCCATCCGTGGCAACGTGGGAGCGACGTCTTACGTTGCGCAATGTGTGAGGGGCGTTGATACCTCAGCTCCGAGCCCTCGGTGGATGCAACAGCGACTCACGCTTGCGGGCATGCGCCCGATTTCGCTCATCGTCGATGTTGGCAATTACGTCATGCTCGACCTTGGCCAGCCGCTGCACATGTTCGATGCCGCGAAGCTCACCGCACCGATCGTCGTGCGCCGCGCGAAGGAAGGCGAGAAACTCACGACCCTCGACGACAAGACTCGAAAGCTTCACGTCGAAGACCTCGTGGTCGCGGATTCTACTGGCGGTCACGGTGCACGCGCCGTCGCGCTCGCGGGCGTCATGGGCGGAAGCGAAACCGAGGTTGACGAAAACACCGCCGACGTCGTGATCGAAGCCGCGCATTTCGATCCGACGACCCAGGCCCGCACTGCACGCCGACACAAGCTCGTGTCAGAAGCCGGCAAGCGCGGCGAACGCGGGGTTGATCCCGAGCTCGTTGAGGTGGCGGCGTACCGGGCGGCCCAGTTACTCGTTGAATATGGCGGTGGAACGCTGGATTCGGCGCGCACCCATGCGCGCGCGGGCGAAAGCGCGCCAGTAGAGATCACCCTTCCGCTCGACTACGCCGAGCGCGTCGTGGGTATTGCCTACACGCGAGAGCAGGTTGTGGGCTCGCTCGAGAAGATTGGCTGCACCGTGTCTCCCTCGGGCAGCGGCGAAAATGGCGCCGAAACGCTCGCGGTCAATCCTCCGACCTGGCGCCCTGATCTGCGTATCCCCGAAGATCTCGTCGAGGAGATCGCGCGACTTGAGGGTTATGACGCGATCCCGTCGAGGCTCCCGTCGGCCCCCGGTGGGCGTGGCCTGACCCGTGCCCAGCGCTCACGGCGCGCCGTAGCCAATGCCCTTGCCGAGGCGGGCGCAACCGAGGTTGTGAGCTTCCCGTTCACGAACGAGAAGACCTTCTCGAAGCTTCGCCTTCCGGAGGATTCCCCGCTTCGCGAGGCGGTGCGACTTCTCAACCCGCTCGCGGATGACGAGCCGCTCATGCGCACGGCGGTTCTTGAGACCCTGCTCCCGGTCGCCCAGCGGAACCTCGCCCGTGGCGAGGACGCGGTTGCGGTGTTCGAGTTGGGGCTCGTGTTCGAAAAGCGCGGCGAGCGCGTTCCGGTTCCAAGCGCGGCTTCGCGCCCGAGCGATGCCGAGCTTGAAGAGATTGCCACGTCGCTCGCGAAGCAGGATCGCCACGTCGCACTCGTGGCGGGCGGGCCGATCACCCCGACCGGGCCTCTCACCGAGGCACGCGCGTGGGATTGGGCCGATGCGATTTCCTTCGCGCGTCGCGTTGCCGCGGCCGCAGGCACCGAGCTCGTGCTCGAGCAAGGTGAATCGAGCGCGTTCCACCCGGGCCGCACGGCGATTCTTTCGACCGCCGAAGGTGAGCGTGTGGGCGTTGCTGGCGAGCTTCACCCCGCGGTCATCAAGGCTTTCGGCCTTCCGAAGCACGCGGCGGCATTCGAGCTCAATCTCGAAGCGGTGATCGACTCTGCTCCGGACGTGGTGCCGTCCGAGCCGATCTCGACCTTCCCGATTGCGAAGGAAGATTTCGCGTTTGTTGTAGATGAGGGCACCCCCGCCGAGGCCGTGCGTGCGGCGCTCATCGTGGGCATTGGCGATGTCGCGGAGGAGGTGCGCCTCTTCGACGAGTACCGCGGCGATCAGGTTGCGGAAGGAAAGAAGTCGCTCGCCTTTGCGGTGCGACTGCGACCCCACGACAAGACCCTCAAGGGTGCTGAGATCGACGAGATTCGTGCGCGCGCGATCAAGGCGGTTGCCTCTGCCGTTGGTGGTGAGCTGCGCGCATAGTCTGCGCGTTTCTCGCTTCTCACGTTCGGGCCTGGCCCTTCTCTGCTGTGTACAGGGAGAGGCCAGGCCCGAGGTGTATAGTCATGCATGTGATTGCAAATCAATTCGTTTATGCGTGTCGCGCTCGCCTGCGGAAGGGTACCCGGTGGGAGGGTGCGTTTCGTGCCATGGTCGAATGCCCGACGGTAGCCGGGGCGTAAGGAGATGCCGATGAGTGAACAACCGCAGCAGCCCCAAACCAAGATCTCGCGCCAGCGCAAGATCGTCGAAATTCTGGGCCGCACCGAAGTGACCTCGCAAAGTGCCCTGCTCGCGCTCCTCGAAAAAGAGGGCGTGAGCGTCACCCAGGCCACACTCTCGCGCGACCTCGTGGAACTTCGCGCCGAAAAAGTGCGCTCGGATTCCGGCGCCCTCGTGTACATGCTTCCGCCCGAGGGCGGAGAACGCGTCCACAGCTTGCGTCGCCCACCCTCACAAGAGCACTATGCCGCGAGACTTCAGCGCCTCGCCGAAGAGCTTCTCGTGAGCGCAGAAGTGAGCGGCAACCTCGTTGTCGTGCGCACACCGCCCGGGGCCGCTCAATACCTCGCAAGCGCACTCGACCATTCGGTGCTGCCGTCGATCCTCGGCACGATCGCCGGAGATGACACGATCCTGATCGTCGCACGCGGCGGAGCCGAAGGCCACGAGCTTGCCGCAACTCTGCTCGAGCTGGCCGACGGCCGCCGGGCCGGAGCCGACGACCAGTCCTAAATCCCCGCGTGGCCCCTCACGCCACTCAACCCTAGGAGAAGAAAATGACCGAACGTATCGTTCTCGCCTACTCGGGCGGCCTCGATACCTCCGTCGCTATTGGATGGATCCACGACGCCACGGGCGCCGACGTGATCGCGTGCGCGGTGGACGTTGGCCAGGGAGGGGAAGACCTCGAGGTGATTCGTCAGCGCGCCCTCGACTGCGGCGCGGTGGAAGCCTACGTTGCCGATGCGCGCGACGAGTTTGCGAGCGAGTACTGCATGCCAGCGCTCAAGGCGAATGCCCTGTACATGGATGCCTATCCGGTTGTTTCTGCCCTGTCGCGCCCCGTTATTGCCAAGCACCTCGTGAAAGCGGCGAAGAAGTACGGCGCGAGCGCGGTCGCTCACGGCTGCACGGGGAAAGGTAACGATCAGGTGCGCTTCGAGGTGTCGATTACATCGCTCGCCCCCGGCCTCCAGTGCATCGCCCCCGTCCGCGATCTTGCACTCACACGTGACAAGGCGATCGACTACGCGGAGAAGCACAACCTTCCGATTACCACCACGAAGCACAACCCGTTCTCGATCGATCAGAACGTGTGGGGCCGCGCCATTGAGACGGGTTTCCTCGAGGACATCTGGAATGAGCCCACGAAGGACGTCTACAACTACACCGACGATCCAGCGTTCCCACCCGTTGCTGACGAACTCGTGCTCACTTTTGATCACGGTATTCCCGTCGCGATCGATGGCCGAGCCGTGAGCCCGCTCGAGGCGATCCAAGAGATGAATCGACGCGCAGGAGCGCAGGGAATCGGTCGTATCGACATCGTCGAGGACCGACTCGTGGGCATCAAGTCCCGCGAAATCTACGAGGCGCCGGGCGCGATGGCCCTCATTGAAGCGCATCGCGAGCTCGAACGCGTCACGCTCGAGCGTGAACAGGGCCGTTTCAAACGCGAGGTGCAGGACCGCTGGACCGATCTTGTGTACGACGGCCAGTGGTTCAGCCCCCTCAAGCGCTCCCTCGAGGCTTTTATTGAGGAAACGCAGCGCTACGTGAGCGGCGATGTGCGCCTGCGCCTCCACGGCGGTCGCGCCACGGTGACGGGGCGACGCAGCGACGCGAGCCTCTATGACTTCAACCTCGCCACTTACGACGAGGGTGACACCTTCGATCAGTCGCATGCGAAGGGCTTCATCGAGATCTACGGTCTCGGGTCGAAGCAAGCGACTGCACGTGACGAGAAGTTCGGTCACGGCCCCTCGCTCGATCCCGATGCTTCGAACAAGGGTGGGAACGAGTGATGCGCGCGGGCGAGGAGCCTCAGAAGAGCGAGAAGAGCGAGCACGAGGACGTCGCGGTTGAGCGCGTCGCCCTGTGGGGCGGACGCTTTGCTTCGGGGCCAGCCGACGTCATGGCCGCACTCTCAAAATCCACTGACTTTGACTGGCGTCTCGCGCCTTACGACCTACGCGGTTCAAAGGCGCACGCGCGCGTCCTTGCCCGCGCGGGACTCTTGAGCGAACAGGAGCTGTGCGACATGCTCGCCGCGCTCGAGGAACTCGGTCGGCAGGTGGAGAGCGGGGAGTTTACACCGCACGTGAGCGACGAAGACGTGCATTCTGCGCTCGAGCGCGGCCTTCTCGAGATCGCCGGACCGGCCCTCGGCGGAAAACTCCGTGCGGGGCGTTCCCGCAACGATCAGGTTGCCACCCTCGGACGCATGTATATCCGCGACCACGCCCGCGTGATTGCCGCCCTCGCGCTCGATGTTGTCGACGCGCTCATCGAGCAAGCGTCGGACCATCCCGAAGCCCCCATGCCGGGCCGTACCCATCTCCAGCACGCCCAACCCGTGTTGCTCGCCCACCATTTGCTCGCCCACGCGTGGCCGCTTATGCGCGACGTGGAGCGGCTGCGTGACCTGGATGCGCGTGCGGCGATCTCGCCCTACGGCTCCGGCGCACTCGCCGGTTCCTCGCTCGGGCTCGACCCGGAAGCCGTTGCCGAGGAGCTCGGATTTGCGGGAGCGAGTGAGAACTCGATCGACGGTACGGCTTCGCGCGATGTCTACGCCGAATACTCCTGGTGCCTCACGATGCTCGGTGTGGATCTCTCACGGCTCTCCGAAGAGATCATCGTGTGGAACACGAAGGAGTTCGACTTCGTGACGCTTGATGACGCCTTCTCCACCGGATCTTCGATCATGCCGCAGAAGAAGAATCCCGACGTAGCGGAACTGACGCGAGGCAAGGCGGGGCGCTTCATCGGCGATCTCGCGGGCCTTCTCGCGACCCTCAAAGCCATGCCGCTCGCGTACAACCGCGACCTCCAAGAGGACAAAGAGCCGATGTTCGATCAAACCGATCAACTCGAGCTTCTCCTGCCCGCCTTTGCGGGCATGGTGCGTACGTTGACTTTTCACACCGAGCGTATGGCATACCTCGCCCCGCGCGGGTTCGCCCTTGCGACCGACATCGCCGAATGGCTCGTGCGCCAAGGCGTCCCTTTCCGGGAGGCGCACGAGATTTCGGGCGCATGCGTGCAACGTGCAGAGTCACGCGGCGAGGAACTGTGGGAATTGAGCGACGACGACCTCGCATCGGTGTCGCCGCACCTCACTCCTGAAGTGCGCGGGGTACTCACCACCCTCGGCTCGATCGATTCCCGTTCCTCGAAGGGGGGAACGGGCCGCACGAGCGTTGCGGCGCAACTCGAGAACGCAAAAGTGACGTCGGCCAGCCTAAGGGAGTTCGCCAAGGCGCTTTAGCGCGTGTGCGCTACTGTGGAATGGATGCGCGGCGCATTGTGGCCGCCCCGACGAAAGGAATGGAGACGCACGATGGTTAACATCGTTGACGAGCTTGAATGGCGTGGCCTGCTGGTGAACTCGACCGGTATCGAGGAAATCCGTACCGCAGCGCATGAAGGCCCGCTCAAGCTCTATTGCGGCTTCGATCCCACCGCCTCGTCGCTTCACGTCGGGCACCTGACCCAGATCCTCACGATGCGCCGATTCCAGCTCGCGGGCAACAAGCCGTTTGCTCTCGTGGGTGGCGCCACTGGTCTCGTGGGTGATCCTCGCATGTCCGGTGAGCGCAAGATGAACTCGGCCGACATCGTTGCAACGTGGGTTGAATCGCTTCGCGGCCAGATCGAACGCTTCCTCGACCCCGAGGGTGAATTCGGCGTGACGATGGTGAATAACTACGACTGGACGAAGGATCTCAATGTCCTGAGCTTCCTTCGCGACTACGGCTCGCAGTTCCGCATGGGCACGATGCTCTCGAAAGACATTGTCGCCAAGCGTCTCAATTCGGAAGAAGGGCTCAGCTACCTCGAGTTTTCCTACCAGATTCTCCAGGCGATGGACTTCCTCGAACTTTACCGGCGCTACGGCGTGACGCTTCAGTACGGCGGTAATGACCAGTGGGGCAATATCGTTGGTGGCGCGGATCTGATCCGCAAGGTCGAGGGTGTGCAGACCCATGCCCTCACGACCCCGCTCGTGACGAAGGCGGATGGTACGAAATTTGGCAAGAGTGAGGGCGGGGCCGTGTGGCTCGATCCCGAGCTTACGAGCCCGTACGCCTTCCACCAGTTCTGGCTCGGTGCTGACGATCGCGACGTACTCAAATACCTGCGGTTCTTTACGTTCCGCCCCGAGGAGGAACTCGCGGCGGTTGAATCGGCCGCGGCTGAGCGTCCGCACGAGCGTGCGGCGCAGAAACTTCTCGCCGACGATATGACCACGCTCGTGCATGGCGAGCAGGCCACTGCGCAAGCGAAGGCGGCGGCATCGGTTCTGTTTGGGCGGGGAGACGTGCGTGAGCTCGACGGCCCGACGGTTGCCGTGATTGCGGGAGAACTCCCGTGTGTAGAGCTTCCTGGCACGGCAAAACTGGTCGAGGCCTACACAGCCACGGAGCTCTTGACCTCAAACGGTGCTGTGCGCAGGGCTCTTAAAGAGGGCGGCCTTTCGGTCAACGGCGAGAAGATTGTCGGCGACGTTGAGGTCCTCGAAACAGAGCTCGGCGGCTACGACTCGCTTGCCGGCGGCTATCTGCTTCTTCGCCGCGGCAAGAAGAACGCCGCAATGGTGAGGATCGTGAGTTGAGCGCTCGGTAAACAGCAGCTGAACACAAGCAAAAGGCGCCCGTTGCCCCTCGTATAGGGGTGGCGGGCGCTTCACTTTGTGGCGGTGGGCACGCGTGAGGCTTCGGGGCTTGACCGGGGGTGAGACCTCGCGTAATGTTTTTGTTCGTTGGTTCGAGGAAACGAAGAAATTCGCTCTTGAATCGCGACCGCAAGTGGCCGTCGTGGAGATCGTGCGCGAACCCCGGGTGAGCATCCGGTGAAGAGTGGCGTGGAACACGGCAGGTTGGCTTGACCGGATCGGGAAGGGTTGCTAAACTAGTGACTCGCGCCGAGAGGTCAAGAAGAACTTCCGGTGAACATTAGCTCCTCGTGAGCCCCTGAAGTAGGGGTTCGTGAGGTGTGCGCATGTTGTTTGATATCTCAATAGTGTGTCTGTTTATTGATGCCAATTTTTTTTGGCAGGAACATTGAATTTCTTGTTCAATTTCTGGATGGTCAGCGTAATGTTGATTGTTTTGTTTCTGCTGGGTTTAGATTTTTCTGTTTTTTAATGGAGAGTTTGATCCTGGCTCAGGACGAACGCTGGCGGCGTGCTTAACACATGCAAGTCGAACGATGAAGCTGTGCTTGCACAGTGGATTAGTGGCGAACGGGTGAGTAACACGTGAGTAACCTGCCCTTCACTTTGGGATAACTCCGAGAAATCGGGGCTAATACCGGATATGACTGCTGGCCGCATGGTTGGTGGTGGAAAGTTTTTCGGTGAGGGATGGGCTCGCGGCCTATCAGTTTGTTGGTGAGGTAGTGGCTCACCAAGGCGATGACGGGTAGCCGGCCTGAGAGGGCGACCGGCCACACTGGGACTGAGACACGGCCCAGACTCCTACGGGAGGCAGCAGTGGGGAATATTGCACAATGGGCGAAAGCCTGATGCAGCGACGCCGCGTGGGGGATGACGGCCTTCGGGTTGTAAACCTCTTTCAGCAAGGAAGAAGCGAAAGTGACGGTACTTGCAGAAGAAGCGCCGGCTAACTACGTGCCAGCAGCCGCGGTAATACGTAGGGCGCAAGCGTTGTCCGGAATTATTGGGCGTAAAGAGCTTGTAGGTGGCTTGTCGCGTCTGCCGTGAAAACCCGAGGCTTAACCTTGGGCGTGCGGTGGGTACGGGCAGGCTAGAGTGCGGTAGGGGAGACTGGAATTCCTGGTGTAGCGGTGAAATGCGCAGATATCAGGAGGAACACCGATGGCGAAGGCAGGTCTCTGGGCCGTTACTGACACTGAGAAGCGAAAGCATGGGGAGCGAACAGGATTAGATACCCTGGTAGTCCATGCCGTAAACGTTGGGCACTAGGTGTGGGGAGCATTCCACGTTTTCCGCGCCGTAGCTAACGCATTAAGTGCCCCGCCTGGGGAGTACGGCCGCAAGGCTAAAACTCAAAGGAATTGACGGGGGCCCGCACAAGCGGCGGAGCATGCGGATTAATTCGATGCAACGCGAAGAACCTTACCAAGGCTTGACATGCACTGGATCGCTGCAGAGATGTGGTTTTCTTTGGACTGGTGCACAGGTGGTGCATGGTTGTCGTCAGCTCGTGTCGTGAGATGTTGGGTTAAGTCCCGCAACGAGCGCAACCCTCGTTCCATGTTGCCAGCACTTCGGGTGGGGACTCATGGGAGACTGCCGGGGTCAACTCGGAGGAAGGTGGGGACGACGTCAAATCATCATGCCCCTTATGTCTTGGGCTTCACGCGTGCTACAATGGTCGGTACAATGGGTTGCGATACTGTGAGGTGGAGCTAATCCCAAAAAGCCGGTCTCAGTTCGGATTGGGGTCTGCAACTCGACCCTATGAAGTCGGAGTCGCTAGTAATCGCAGATCAGCAATGCTGCGGTGAATACGTTCCCGGGCCTTGTACACACCGCCCGTCAAGTCACGAAAGTCGGTAACACCCGAAGCCGATGGCCCAAGCTTTTTGCGGGGAGTCGTCGAAGGTGGGATCGGTGATTGGGACTAAGTCGTAACAAGGTAGCCGTACCGGAAGGTGCGGCTGGATCACCTCCTTTCTAAGGAGTTTACTTTTGCCCTGCACCGCCATGTTTGTGGTGGTGTGCGTGTTCTGTGCCGAGTGTGTGCAGCGCGTATGGGCTGGGTGGAACATCAATAAAAGGCGTGTTGCTTTCGTGCTGGTGGCGAGTACGCCCTGCTTTCGTGTGGGGTTGGAAAGGTGCTGGTTTCGAGGTGGCGTGTTGTGGGCACACTATTGGGGTGTGAGACTGCATGTGCGGTCTTTTCCCCCCCTGGGGCTGCTGGCTTTGTGGTTGGTGGTTTTCGGGTGTGGGGGTGTTGTTTGTCAACTGCATAGTGGACGCGAGCATCTTGTAAGCAATTTTTTGTTACAGATAGTTCAATGATTTTTTGGTCTATGTGTTCATTTTCGAGTGTTTCTAAGTTACTTAGAGCATACGGTGGATGCCTGGGCACAAGGAGCCGATGAAGGACGTGGGAGTCTGCGATAAGCCTCGGGGAGGTGACAACCGACCTGTGATCCGGGGGTGTCCGAATGGGGAAACCCGCCGCGGCGTGAGTCGTGGTACCCGCCACTGAATGTATAGGTGGTGTGGGGGGAACGAGGGGAAGTGAAACATCTCAGTACCCTCAGGAAGAGAAAACAATAGTGATTGCGTGAGTAGTGGCGAGCGAAAGCGTAGGAGGCTAAACCATGCTGGTGTGAGACTCGGTAGGGGTTGCTGGTGTGGGGTTGTGGGGTGCATTTACATAACATCTACCGGTGTTGTGGCGTTGTGGTGTGTGGTAGGTGAAGCCTTGTGAGTGAGGCGCCATAGTGGGTGTGAGTCCCGTAGCTGAAACTGCATGGCCAGGCGTGGTGTTGCCCCGAGTAGGGCCGGGCTCGTGGAATCCGGTGTGAATCTGCCAGGACCACCTGGTAAGCCTAAATACTTCCTTGTGACCGATAGCGGACTAGTACCGTGAGGGAAAGGTGAAAAGTACCCCGGGAGGGGAGTGAAAGAGTACCTGAAACCGTGTGCTTACAATCCGTCGGAGCCTTGAGGGGTGACGGCGTGCCTATTGAAAAATGAGCCTGCGAGTTAGTGGTCGGTGGCGAGGTTAACCTGTGTGGGGTAGCCGTAGCGAAAGCGAGTCTGAATGGGGCGTTGAGTCGCCGGCTCTAGACCCGAAGCGAAGTGATCTATCCATGGGCAGTGTGAAGCGCGGGTAAGACCGTGTGGAGGCGCGAACCCACTTCAGTTGAAAATGGAGGGGATGACCTGTGGATAGGGGTGAAAGGCCAATCAAACTTCGTGATAGCTGGTTCTCCCCGAAATGCATTTAGGTGCAGCGTTGCGTGTTTCGTGCTGGAGGTAGAGCACTGGATAGGCGATGGGCCCCACCGGGTTACTGACCTTAGCCAAACTCCGAATGCCGGTACGTGAGAGCGTAGCAGTGAGACTGTGGGGGATAAGCTTCATGGTCGAGAGGGAAACAGCCCAGAACATCAGCTAAGGCCCCTAAGCGTGTGCTAAGTGGGAAAGGATGTGGAGTTGCTGAGACAACCAGGAGGTTGGCTTAGAAGCAGCCACCCTTGAAAGAGTGCGTAATAGCTCACTGGTCAAGTGATTCTGCGCCGATAATGTAGCGGGGCTCAAGTACACCGCCGAAGCTGTGTCACTCCATTTTTGTGGGGTGGGTAGGGGAGCGTCGTGTGGCCGGTGAAGCTGCGGGGGAACCCAGTGGTGGAGGCTATGCGAGTGAGAATGCAGGCATGAGTAGCGAAAGACGGGTGAGAAACCCGTCCTCCGAATGATCAAGGGTTCCGGGGCTAGGTTAATCCGCCCCGGGTTAGTCGGGACCTAAGGCGAGGCCGACAGGCGTAGTCGATGGATAACGGGTTGATATTCCCGTACCGATAGTGTGAGGACCCATACCGAGGCGTGTGATGCTAACCACCCGAGCTTCCCCTTCCTTCCCTTTGGGTTGGTTGGTGGTGGTGAGGCTGGGAACCGAGCGCGTATTAGGTCAGCGTGTGGGATGACGCAGTGAGGTAGCTTCCGCGGGGTAATGGTTGTCCCCGTTCAAGCGAGCAGCCCGAGTGCGAGTAATGTTGCGCTCTTTAGGGTGAGTCGTGATGAGGACCCTTTGTGGGGTAGGTGGGTGATCCTGGACTGCCGAGAAAAGTTCCGGCGTGACGAGCACTATTGCCCGTACCCTAAACCGACTCAGGTGATCAGGTAGAGAATACTAAGGAGTTCGAGAGAATCGTGGTTAAGGAACTCGGCAAAATGCCCCCGTAACTTCGGGAGAAGGGGGGCCTGAGGTGTGAGAGCACTGATGGCCGCAGAGACCAGGGAGAAGCGACTGTTTACTAAAAACACAGGTCCGTGCGAAGACGTAAGTCGCTGTATACGGACTGACGCCTGCCCGGTGCTGGAAGGTTAAGAGGACTGGTTAGCCCCTTGTGGGCGAAGCTGAGAATTTAAGCCCCAGTAAACGGCGGTGGTAACTATAACCATCCTAAGGTAGCGAAATTCCTTGTCGGGTAAGTTCCGACCTGCACGAATGGCGTAACGACTTCTCCACTGTCTCAACCGCGAACTCGGCGAAATTGCATTACGAGTAAAGATGCTCGTTACGCGCAGCAGGACGGAAAGACCCCGGGACCTTTACTATAGTTTGGTATTGGTGTTCGGAACGGCTTGTGTAGGATAGGTGGGAGACTGAGAAGCTGGCACGCTAGTGTTGGTGGAGTCGTTGTTGAAATACCACTCTGGTCGTTTTGGATTCCTCACTTCGAGCCATGATCTGGTTCAGGGACAGTGCCTGATGGGTAGTTTAACTGGGGCGGTTGCCTCCTAAAGAGTAACGGAGGCGCTCAAAGGTTCCCTCAGCCTGGTTGGCAATCAGGTGTTGAGTGTAAGTGCACAAGGGAGCTTGACTGCGAGACAGACATGTCGGGCAGGAGCGAAAGCTGGAACTAGTGACCCGGCACCTCATTGTGGAATGGGTGTCGCTCAACGGATAAAAGGTACCCCGGGGATAACAGGCTGATCTTGCCCAAGAGCTCATATCGACGGCATGGTTTGGCACCTCGATGTCGGCTCGTCGCATCCTGGGGCTGGAGTTGGTCCCAAGGGTTAGGCTGTTCGCCTATTAAAGCGGTACGCGAGCTGGGTTTAGAACGTCGTGAGACAGTTCGGTCCCTATCCGCTGCGCGCGTTGGATATTTGAGAAGGCCTGTCCCTAGTACGAGAGGACCGGGATGGACTAACCTCTGGTGTGCCAGTTGTTCTGCCAAGGGCATGGCTGGTTGGCTACGTTGGGAAGGGATAACCGCTGAAAGCATCTAAGCGGGAAGCCTGCTTCGAGATGAGATATCCGTACATTTTTGTGTGGGAGGTCCCCTGTAGATGACGGGGTTGATAGGCCAGATGTGGAAGCGTAGTAATGCGTTCAGCTGACTGGTACTAATTGGCCGATGACTTATCTAGCACTCTTCATGGTTGCTTTGTTTGTGTGTTCGCGTTCACTGTGTGGTTGACATTCCACACCCCCGTTGTTTCCTGGCCCCTGTTTGTTTCGGGTTTGGGGGGGGTTGGTTGGTTGTTTCGGTGGTCATTGCGTTGGGGAAACGCCCGGTTCCATTCCGAACCCGGAAGCTAAGCTCAACTGCGCCGATGGTACTGCACTCGGGAGGGTGTGGGAGAGTAGGACACCGCCGAACTATTCTTCTCGATCGCTCGCGCAAAGATGCGCTGAGCTGATCGCAAAATTTCATAGTGGTGCTGCTTTTCGCAGCCTCGCCGAAAGTTTTTCGGCGGTCATAGCGTTGGGGAAACGCCCGGTTCCATTCCGAACCCGGAAGCTAAGCCTAACTGCGCCGATGGTACTGCACTCGGGAGGGTGTGGGAGAGTAGGACGCCGCCGAAATTATTCCTCGAAAACCCCGGTCACCCGACCGGGGTTTTCTTTTTGCCCGGAAACCGTCGGAGGTCCCGTGACCCTCCCCATGGAAGACCATTTCAAGCACGTGCTGCGCTGCGCCCAGCCGTAAATGCCGATAGAGTTAACGTCTGTAGTTCGTTCGCAGGGAACGGGCCCGTCAGGTAAAGGACAGTGATGGCGAGCTTCACGATGGAGGACATCGACCCTTCCCTCGCGGAATCTATCCAGAGCGGCCTCGAGGCTGTTGAGGAAAGACTTCACTCCGCTGTTGCGTCGTCTGACCCGATGATGCGATCAACGGCGCCGTACCTCCTTGACGCTGGTGGTAAGCGCGTGCGTCCCGTACTCGTGATGCTCGCCGCCGCTTTTGGGGACATCTCCGAGCCACAACTCGTTGACGCGGGAGCTCTCGTAGAACTCACTCATCTCGCGACTCTCTATCACGATGATGTCATGGATGCGGCAGAGACCCGTCGGGGTACCACCGCTGCGCATCGTGTGTGGGGCAACCACATTGCGATCCTGACGGGGGATTTTCTTCTTGCCCGCGCGAGCGCTATGAGCGCGAATCTCGGCTCTGAGATCGTGGGGATCCACGCCCACACGTTTGAGCGACTATGCCTAGGCCAGCTCAATGAAACCGTCGGCCCCGGCGAAAGCGATGATCCCTTCGCCCATTACATTGACGTGCTTTCCAATAAAACCGGCTCACTGATTGCAACCGCAGGTGTGCTCGGTGCCAAGATCGCGAAAGCGCCCGAGAGCGTCGTCTCCGTTATGCGGGAGTACGGCGAAGCCGTGGGCGTGGCATTCCAACTCGCCGACGACGTGATCGACATTCGTGCAACTGCGGAAGAATCGGGAAAAACCCCCGGGACTGACCTGCGCGAAGGGGTTCCCACCATGCCGAGTTTGCTGCTTCGTGCGCACGTGGCGGAGCATCCCGATGACGCGGCTTCAGCGAATTTGCTCGCCGCACTCGACGCTGACCTCTCGAGTGATGAAAAGCTTGCCGAAGTTGTTGAAGCGCTTTCGGCCCATCCCGTTGTCGACGAAACTGAAAAGCTCGCAGCAAGCTACGGCGATCGTGCCCTTGCCCTCGTGGACTCGCTGCCCGCGGGCCCCGCGCGCGATGCACTTACGGCCTTTACGGTATCGCTCGTGCGACGTCGCGCCTAAGGAGCGTGCGCTCCTGCGACGTTCAGCGCTTCTCGCTATGCTTAAGCGTGCGCCGTACACGGCGTGCGCATGCCGCGCGGTGCCCTTTTTATAGCGGATCGCAGCTCAATGTGCATAGGCCCTCCGGCCCGAATGCGTGCTCGACTAAGGTGAAGTGAACGAACTCGTGAATGCAGACCTCTCATTGCGGGCCGAACGGCACGCTGAAGACTTCGGTATCGCCTCGACCGGGGCGACTGACGTCGGTCTTGTACGGTCGGTCAACGAAGATTCTTTTATCGCGTTTGACCCGATCTTCCTCGTGGCTGATGGCATGGGTGGCCACAATGCTGGGGAGGTTGCGAGCGGCATCGTTGCCGATGAGTTTGCAGCTCTTGCGGGCGGCGATTACATCGAACTTGAGGACGTCGCAGATGCGATGGTTCGCTCATATGAGCGAATTGCGAGCCTCGATGACGATTCCGGACGCAGCGCCGGCACGACAGTGGCGATGGTGGCTCTGACGCTTCATGAATCCGAGCCCCATTGGCTCGTCATGAACCTTGGCGATTCTCGCGTCTACATGCTTCGAGACGGCGAATTTTCCCAGGTCAGTGTGGATCACTCGGTAGTCCAAGAACTTGTGGATCGCGGTGAGATCACGCTCGACCAGGCACGGGTCCACCCCTACCGCAACATGATTACGCGTGCACTTGGTGCCGGTCCGGACACGCGCCCCGATTTCTGGCTTATACCGGTGCGTCTTGGCGATCGCTTCCTTGTCTGTAGCGACGGCGTGACGGGGGAAGTCAGCGATGGCGAGCTGCATTCCATGCTCGAAGAGTCCTCGGCGGCGGACCTTGTTGCGCAACGCATCGTAGATACGGCAGTCGCCCATGGTGGGCGCGATAACGCGACGGCCGTTGTGGTGAGCGCCGTTGAACCGAGTGCATCGGGCGCCTATGGCGAGCATATTTTTACGACCGTCGATCGTCTCGAGTTGCCCGTCATCGCCGATGAGCACGCGCTCGACGAAAGCGAAGAGGGCGCACCTGAACACGGGCAGGCCGTCGAAGGTCAGGATGCGCTTCGTGAAGGCGAAGCCGCCGTCGGAACCTCCGAGAGCGAAAGGGAGGAGCCTGAAGGCCGCTGAAGCGCCCCGCTTCTCGCTCCACACGACCCCGCTTTCCACAAACGTGGAGAGCGGGGTTTCTCGTTTCCCGGCGCCACGCCATCCTTGAGGCTGCAGCGGCGATCGAGGGGAAGGTGGCGTCGTGACGCTTCTCGTGGAGGTAATCCCTCCTTGCCAAAACCCCGTAGTACTCGAGGTTTCCGCGGATTCGACTGTGCGCACGGGGGAGTTCGTCGAGAGATTGCGGCACCATTTCGGCCTCGACGGTGAAGGGTACGCGCTGAGAGTGGGGCAGCGGAGCCAACAGGGATTTCCCGGCGCACTGCTCGCCAATGAGCAACTTCTGCACGTTTCTGGGTTGATGTCAGGCATGAGCCTTGAGCTCGTGCAGGCATCCGTGGAGGTTGAGCGCCCAGGCGAACGAATTCTCTCCTCGTGGGAGCTCGTATTGGAGCGCAATGGAGTTCAGCGTGTCGTTCCGCTCGAGAAGGGGCTCGCGTCGATCGGGTCGTCAACAACGTGCAGAGTCACGCTCGAGCACGGCGATGTTGCGAGCACCCACGCCTACCTCGAAACGTGCGCCGAGGTGAAGATTCACGCTGCTCAAGGTGCGATCCTGAAAAACGCCGAAGGCGGGCAGGTGAGAGGCGCTCACCTCAAGCCCGATTCGTGCGTGTACGTGGGGCAATGGAAAGTAGGGGTTCGGCATCGCGCCGGCGCCGACGTCGTTGTCAACGATTCGCCCGCGCGCGCCTACCTTCCTCCCGCGCGCATTGAGCTGGCGGAGCCCGCACGGGAGATCGCTCTGCCGCGAGTGCCGCGGCCAGCGACGGCACCACCTTTTCCAACGGTGAGCCTTCTCGTGCCGCTCATGATCGCCGGAGTGATGTACACGCTCACACGGAGCAGTTTCGTCATCATGCTCGCAGTCGTCATGCCGGCAATGGCACTCGCACACTATTGGTCGCAATGCGCACGGGTGCGCAAGGAAAGTTCGCGGGCACTGCGGGAGTTTGAGGAAGCGGTTGACGAGGCGAAAGCCGAGGTGCACGGGGCACACGAGGGCGAGAAGGCGCGCCTAGGCGCGATGCTCCCTGCCGCTTGCGTTATTGCCGAATGGGATTCGCCCAAACGTGGCGATCTGTGGGCGCTACGAGAAGAACACAGCGATTTCTTGACGCTCCGACTCGGTACGGGCCGAGTCGAGAGCGCGGTGCAGCTCAAAGGAGAGACCCTGGCCGAAGGCCCACGCGAACAGCGAGGGGAGCTCGAGATGCTCCGCGAGTCAGCCCGCACGTTCGAAGGGCCCGTGACTGTCTCTCTTCGACAGGCACGCGGCCTGGGCATCACCGGTGCGGGACGCATGGGATGCGCGGTCGGTCTTGGAGTACAGCTTGGTGGGCGGCATTCACCTTCCGACGTTCGCCTCGCCCTCGTGTGCTCTTCGGCCGCGTGTGAAAACGCGCGGGGTCTCGCGTGGCTTCCCCATGCACGAAGTTCCGATGGAGGGAAGGTGCAGATTCTCGAGAGCGACGAGGCCGTCACCGCTTGGGCTGCTCGTCACATGCCTGATCTCAGCAGCGATACCGAAGGAGGCAGTTCGCATGTCGTGATCCTCGCGCTTGACCCGACCCCCGCTCAGCTCACCCCACTCACGGTCCTCGTGGAAGCGTGGGAGGCACGTGCAGAACGAGGGCCACGCCTTATCGTGACAGCAGCGGATAGCGCGCACCTTCCCGGTGTATGCAGCGCACTCCTCGAGGTTGAGGGGAACGACGGAGTCTTCTGGCAACGAGGCGAGGTGGCGCCCATCGCGCTCAACGCATGCGAAGGCATCAGTAACGAAGCCGCACACGTATGGGCACGAAGACTCGCCTCCTTGATGGATGCGCGAAGCCGAGAACACGCGAACGAGACCATTCCCGCGACCGTATCGCTTCTCGATGTGAACGGCGTGGAGCGGCATGAACTTCGAACGAGTCTCTCTCGCGCCTGGCGCACGAATGACCGCGCCGAGGCCCGCACGCTTGATGCTCTTGTAGGGTACGGCGAGACCGGGCCACTCACGATCCCGCTTCGCGCATGGGGGCCGCACGCTCTCGTTGCGGGAACAACGGGATCGGGAAAGTCGGAGTTTCTCCAATCGTGGATTCTCAGCCTTGCACTTCGGTATTCACCGCGTCGTCTCACATTCCTTTTCGTGGACTATAAAGGCGGCGCAGGGCTCGGCGAGTGCGCGCTTTTGCCCCATTGCACTGGGCTCGTGACTGACCTTGGGCCCGATCTCGTGACGCGTGCCCTCGTCTCCCTCAAAGCGGAACTACGCTATCGAGAGGAACTCTTGGCGCGATGCGGCGCGAAAGACAGCGACGACTATGCGGAGCGTGGTGGTGATGATCTGCCCGCTTTCGTCATAGTCGTTGACGAGTTCGCGGCCCTTCGAGATCACTGCCCCGAGTTTCTCGAAGGACTCATTGATGTGGCACAGCGAGGGCGCTCGCTTGGCATCCACCTGATTCTTGCGACACAGAGACCCGCGGGGATCGTGAGCGAGCGCCTTCGCGCGAATGTCAGCCTTCGCATCGCGCTTCGCTTGAGCGATACCGCCGATTCGCTTGATGTCATCGGATCCAAGGCAGCAGCTCAAATTTCACTCGAAACCCCCGGTCGAGCCGTTGTGAGTGCCGTGGGAGCAGGCCTCCAGCACGAGGCGCAAATGGCATACGCGGGTGCTCGTGGAGAGGACGATCGTTCTATGAGGTTAGGTGTATCCCTCGCGCATGCCATGAACGATGAGGAAGCGACTAAGGTGTTCAATACGCAACTGCGGCTCACGAGCGGTGAGGCTTCCCGCGGAAAGGATCGGGGCCCCACCGATGCAAGCCTTGTGGTGAAAGAAGCGATTGACGCCTGGGCTCGAAGTGGAGAAACCGTTCGCGCGCCATGGCTCCCACCGCTCGCGGAAAGCTACGAGGGGGAGAAGCTCGTTCAGGACTGGGGATTGCCGGCGCCTTTTGCGCTCGTGGACGATCCATCGCGCCAACGACGCACCGTCGCGAGACTAGGTCCACCGGGATCGGTTTACGGAGTTTACGGCGCCTCCGGCACTGGGCGCAGCACGAGCATCGTGAACATCGTGCGAGCGACCCGTACTGCACAGGAGAGGCCGCGCCTCTTCATTCTCGACTCAGTGAGCAAAGGACTTCGGGGACTGGTCGACGAAACCCAGGCAGTCGCGTATGTGTCGGGAGACGACACCGCCTCCGTGTTGAGAATGCTCCGGCACCTGACGAATACGAAGGGCGAGGTGGGACCGTCGATTCTCGCCATTGACTCGTGTGCTGACCTCTGCCACGAAGCCCACCCGAGCGATCGAGAAGACATCCTCTCGCTTCTCGGTGCCCTTGCGCGAACGGCCCGTGCCCGCAGGCTCACGCTCATCATTGGCGCTTCAGGACCGAGCGAATTGCCGCGGAGCCTCGAGACCGCGTGCACCGAACGAATCGTGCATCGTCTTTCGCGTGCGGAAGACTACGCGATGTGCGGCACGACTGTGAGGCTTTCCGAGTCAGCGCCCGTGGGGCGGGTGAGTATCGGAGGCCGTGAAGCACAGATAGCGCTCTTCGAGGAGCCTTCCGTGCGCGGGGATAATCGCCGTCGCGCATGCCTCGAGGCTTTCGTGCTCGCAAGGCGCACACTTGGCACCCGCGAGGCAGCCGCGCTCGTGCGGGATTCGACACGCGGTCTCGTGGGCTTCTCTCACGCCGATGGCGAGCCCGTCTCGCTGCCACTCAAGGGCGGGGGGCTCATCGTGGGAGGTGAGGGGAGCGATCGCCTTGCACTTCTCGAATCTCTGGCCGCTCTTGCTCGGGATCGTGAGATTCTTCGTGTGCCCCAAAGCACCTCCGGTAATGGGGTAGAGGCGTCCCGCATTCTCGAGCGAGCGAGTGCGTTGGGGCCGAAGGCCTTTGTCGTCCTTGACAACGTCGCGGACCTCGAGTCGGACTCCGATGCGGCAGAGATCGGTGTCGCCGCACGGGCTGCACTTGCAGCAGGGGCATGTGTCTTTGGTGGGCTCGAGTGCGGTTCGTTCTCGAGGCTTGGTGCGCTCGGGCCGATCCTCGCGCACGCGGGGTGCGGTATCGTTCTCGGTTCTCGAGAGGCGGAGGTGTTCACGGTTTTTGGCCGCACTCCGCCGCGAACGAGATGGGCGAATGCCCCCGATGTCGCGTGGCTCGTTGAGGGCGCTGACTGTCGACTCATCGTTCCCGCATATGTACGCGAGTACTGCCATGGATAACTGTCAAAGCGCCCTGCCTCGCGCGAAAAGGATGAGGCGTGGCCGTGCCGCCGTGACGCGGTACCGATGCTGTCACCTTTGGCGCTCAAAGAGCGCATTCACCACTTTTCCACCCCACCGGAAGACCGCTGATTCAGAACAGCGCTACAGCACATCACTATTGAGGAGCACACATGTTTGAAGGAATGGACCCCGCGGCGGTTGAGCGGCTGAGCACGCTCATGTCTCTCAGCGCGGAAAGCTGGAGGCACGCGGGCGAGGAACTACGCGCACTCGTCAAGGCACTTGCGTGGAAGGGCCCAGATGCCGAAGCCTTCGCGAATACAGCTGAGGAAGCGCACGCCCGATTCATCGCCGTAGCCGACATGCTCAGGCAGTTGGCACGCCTACTTGAGGAACAATCCTCGGAGCAACGACGAGCGTCGGGCTTTGTGCGTTAGGCGGGAGCAGCATCACAGCGCCAAAAGTTCTCCACATGGGAACCGGCGGGTCGTGCTCCACAGGACTTTTGCTCTTTGCGAAGCCGTAGCGTGAAGGTGTCGGCATGATCGACGAGGGCACGGGCCCTCATGAAAGGAGAATACGCATGATGAAGGGAATGAACCCCGGGAGCGTCGAAAGCATGGCTGGTGCGCTGGAGGCGCTCGCCACCTCGCTTCGCGACATGGGGAACAGCGCTGTGAGCACCGTTCAGTCGCTCGAATGGGTGGGCGAGGATCGCGAGAACTTCCTCGCGCAGCTCGGCACTCTCGCCCACGCCAGCGACGACAACGCTGCGCGGCTCGGGCTTTTGGCTGAAAATGCACGCGGTCAGGTTGCCGAACAGCAAGCAGCCTCGAGCGCCGGCTAGCGGCAGCACACCAACACCACTAAGGATCAAGGGGGAAACATGAACACGACTTTTATCGGAATGTCGCCCGAACAGGGCGTCTCTGCAGGAGAGAGCCTTGTGTCACTCGCGACAGCAACGACGAGCGCGCTGAATTCGGCACGCGAAAGCGTTCAGTCGGCGCAATGGGTCGGAGAGGACCGAGACTCGTTCGTCGCGAACTTTGAAACTCTCGCGACCGCAATCGAAACGCTTTTGACGAATCTCCGCACTCACGGCGAGCAGGTCAAGCAAGAGGCTGCTGAGCAGATGCAAGCCTCGGCGGCGTCGTAGAACAAGCCGCTCGAGCAACGAAGCACCCGCGTGGTTTTCGCGAACGGGGTGACGGAGCTCTCGAAGAAAACCGTTCGAACGGCTTTTGGGAAAGACGGGGCGAAGGGGACACGGGGGAGGAAAACAGGGGCACCGCGGCCTCAGCAGCCGCGGCGCCCCTGCTCGTGGCAAAGCCGAAGTTCGGGGCTCTGTGAGAGGGAACACGGGCGCCAGTAGCCATTCTGCGTGGACGAAAGCGCAAAGGCTCGCTAGTATTGATCAGGTTCGCTTCGCGATATCGCGCCATATCGGGCGCGGATCCGGCGAGCAGGGCAGGTTACCCTAGCGGCCAAAGGGATCTGACTGTAAATCAGACGGCTCAGCCTTCGGGGGTTCGAATCCCTCACCTGCCACGCAGATTGCCTCCACGTGAGTGGCTGTGATCCGCCGCACCGAGGACTTCCCGGAATTGCCTAGGTTCGCAAAACACGGTAAGTTTTCACGCGTTGCCCTGATAGCTCAGTCGGCAGAGCATCTCCATGGTAAGGAGAAGGTCAAGGGTTCGATTCCCTTTCAGGGCTCTGATCGGATGGCGGCCCGGCACCAAAGAATCGGTGTCGGGCCGCAATTCCGATCGAGCCGGGGTAGCTCAGACGGTCAGAGCGCACGACTCATAATCGTGAGGTCGCGGGTTCGATCCCCGCCCTCGGTACCACTCCAGGTTTCCCTGGCGTGTTGATGTGCCTGCATGCCGCAGGCGACAGGACCCGCGTATGCAAGATGCGCGCGAAACGGAAAGAGGCGAGTCATGGCAGCGAAAAGCTCTGACGTGCGTCCTAAGATCACCTTGGCGTGCGTAGATTGCAAGAACCGCAACTACATCACCAAGAAGAACCGCCGCAACACCCCTGACCGCCTCGAGCTTAAGAAGTACTGCTCGACGTGCGCCAGCAGCACGGTTCACCGCGAAACCCGCTGATCCACACGCACATACTCATCAAGAAGCCACCCCGGGTGCGTTCTTCGGAGATTCTCCGCTGAGCCGCCCACGAGGGTGGCTTTTTGCTTGGTGCCTTTGGCAGCAGCGTGGCACGACGAGTAGCGCGGCGCTGCAAGCAGCGAGATGCAACCGGATACGATGAAAATCCCCGCGCGCCACGACCTGGCAGCGCGATCAATCGAAGGGTAGGAACCAATGGCATCGCCTCATCCCGACTTCGCGGGCCGCGTTTACGAAAGCGGACCCAGCGTACGAGTTTCGGAAACGAAAATCCGAGAGTTTGCCGCGGCCACTGGAAACACGCATGCTTTCACGACGAGCGAGGAAGCCGCACGCGAAGCAGGCTATAGCGCGATCGTTGCCCCTCCCACGTTCCTCGTCACCCTCGCTCAGGCTGAAGAAGCGCGGTATATCAACGATCCCGAGGCCGGAATCGACTTCTCGCGCGTTGTGCACTCTGAAGAATCATTCGAGCTCGAGCGCGCGATTGTCGCGGGCGACGAGCTCATCCCCACTCTGACCGTCGAGGCCGTCAAGCAGGTTGGCCCGCACGCGATGGTGACGACGCGTGTGGACTTCATGGACCACGCGAAGGCACACGTTGCGAGCGTCCGCTCGTCGCTCGTTGTTCGAGGCGAGGAAGGCTAAGAAAAATGACTACTCCTACCGTTCCCACACTCGAGGCGCTCGCCAAAGGTGACGTCATTGTCAGCGAGACCCGTTCCTTTACCCGTGACACCCTCGTGCGGTACGCGGGTGCTTCGGGCGACTTCAATCCGATCCACTACAACGATGCTTTCGCGCACGAGGTGGGGCTGCCCTCCGTCATTGCGCATGGAATGCTCACGATGGGTACCGTTATTGCCCCGGTGCTCGAGTGGCTTGGCGATCCGGGTCGCCTCGTCTCGTACGAGACGCGTTTTACCCGGCCGATCGAGATCCCCGCACTCGAAGCAGTGGACGTTGAGATCGAGGCAGTCGTCGGACTCCTCAAGCCCGAAGACGGCACGGCGCGGATTGACATCACGGCAAGCGTGAATGGTCAGAAGGTCCTCACGAAGTGCCGCGCGGTGGTGAAGCTCGCGTGAAGCTTTCTGATCTCACGACCCTGCGTATCGGCGGGGAAGTCTCTACGTACGTCGAGGCCCGAACCGAGGATGAACTCATCGCCGCCGTGCGCGCTGCTGATGCCGCGGGCGACGAACTTCTCGTTCTCGGTGGTGGCTCGAATCTTGTCGCGTCGAGCGCCCCCTTCAAGGGGACCGTGGTTCGGGCAATCGGCGAGGACCACCCCACGTGGATTGAAGCCTCGTGCGAAGTCTCAGCGACCGGCAACGCACGCCCTAGCGATCGTACGCCGCTCGCGGCGGCATGTGGCGGCGCGACCGTCGAATATTTCGCCGGTACGTCGTGGGATGCCGCTGTCGCCTACGCGGTTGAACGCGAGATGGTCGGCATCGAAGCGCTCTCGGGAATCCCCGGCACTGTTGGTGCCACCCCGATTCAAAATGTCGGCGCGTATGGGCAAGAGGTCTCCTCCGTGATCACGCGTGTGCGCACGTGGGATCGGCTTGAGAACCAGGTGCGCACGTTCTTTGCTGCTGATTGCCAATTCGCCTACCGCGACTCGCTCTTCAAGCGCACGCGCATGCCGCAAGGTGGTGCGACCGGGCGTTACGTCGTGCTGTCGGTGACTTTCCAACATCAGCTTGGTTCCCTTTCGGCACCCGTGAAATACGCTCAGCTCGCCGAGCGACTCGGCATTCGCGTGGGCGAGCGTGCCCCGATGCGTGAAGTGCGCGAGGCTGTGCTTGAGGTCCGGGCACGTAAGGGGATGGTCCTCAATGCCAGTGACCACGACACCTGGAGCGCGGGAAGCTTCTTTACGAACCCGATCCTTACGCGGGAAGCAGCGGCAATCCTCCCAGAGGAGGCTCCCCGATACGAGGCCGAGGGCGGGATTAAGACGAGCGCGGCGTGGCTCATTAGTCATTCGGGCCTTGAGCGAGGCTTCACCCTCACACCGGAGCGAAGCGGCGCCGCTCTTTCCACCAAGCATTCGCTTGCCCTCACGAATCGGGGGGAGGCCACGAGCGAGGACATCGCGGAGCTTGCCGAGCATGTGCGTTCGCGGGTGCACGAGAGCTTCGGTGTGTGGCTTGAACCGGAGCCCGTCCGTCTGAATGTTCGGATAGGCGCATAGATCACGGGCCGACGCTTGCCTGCGTACCACTGTTGCCTCGCTCACGTAATGTTTACACTCGAGCAGGACATAAGTCTTGATTCGCGAAGGAGCGCACATGAACACGCATGGTGAATCGATCGCTACGGTCGACCCGGAGATCGCCAAGGTTCTGGACCAGGAACTTCACCGCCAGCAAACCACCCTCGAGATGATTGCGAGTGAGAACTTCGTTCCACGCGCGGTTCTCCAAGCCCAGGGTTCGGTTCTCACCAACAAGTACGCCGAGGGCTACCCGGGTAAGCGCTACTACGGTGGTTGCGAATACGTTGATGTCGCTGAGAACCTCGCGATCGAGCGTGCGAAGTCTCTCTTTGCTGCGGATCACGCGAACGTCCAGCCCCACTCGGGCGCGTCGGCGAATGCGGCGGTCATGCATGCTCTCGCGAACGCGGGTGACACCCTCATGGGGCTCTCCCTCGCACACGGCGGCCACCTCACGCACGGCATGAAGATCAACTTCTCGGGCAAGCTCTACAACATCGCCGCCTACGAGGTTGATCCGGAGACCGGCCGCATCGATATGGACCGCGTGCGTGAGCAGGCACTTGAGGCGCGTCCGAATGTGATTGTCGCCGGCTGGTCGGCGTATCCGCGCCAGCTCGAGTTTGAGGCTTTCCGCTCGATCGCCGATGAGGTCGGCGCGAAGCTCTGGGTCGATATGGCGCACTTCTCGGGGCTCGTGGCGGCGGGTCTTCACCCGAGCCCGGTGCCGTTTGCTGATGTCGTCTCGACGACCGTGCACAAGACTCTTGCCGGCCCGCGCTCGGGCCTTCTTCTCGCGAAGCAGGACTTCGCAAAGAAGGTTGATTCCGCGGTGTTCCCGGGGCAGCAGGGCGGCCCGCTCATGCACGTGATTGCCGCGAAGGCCGTCGCGCTCAAGCTCGCCGCAACGGAGGAGTTCAAGGAGCGCCAGCAGCGCACTCTCGAGGGCGCACAGATTCTCGCGGAGCGTCTCGGGGAAGCCGATGCGAAGGAGGCCGGCGTTGAGCTGCTCACGGGTGGTACCGACGTGCACCTCGTCCTCGTTGATCTGCGCAAGTCCTCGATTGACGGCCAGCAGGCGGAGGATCTCCTCCACGAGATCGGCATCACCGTCAACCGCAATGCGGTCCCGAACGATCCGCGCCCGCCGCGTGTGACGTCAGGTTTGCGCATCGGCACTCCCGCGCTTGCGACGCGCGGCTTCGGCGCAAGCGAGTTCACGGAAGTGGCCGACATCATCGCGACCGCGCTCACCGGCAAGGGCGACATTGAGCAGCTGCGTGGTCGCGTGCGCACACTCGCCGAAAATACGCCCCTGTACGCCGACCTCACCCAGTACTGAGAATTCACGACGTAAGGAGTAATGACGCTATGACTGCCCAGATTCTCGACGGCAAAGCTACGGCCAAGACCATTAAGGAAGAACTTCGCGCACGCGTGGAGAAGATCGTTGAGGAGGGCGCGGTGCGCCCAGGCCTCGCGACCGTGCTCGTGGGTGCAGATCCGGCCTCGGAGATTTACGTCGCGGGCAAGCACCGCGATTCCGAGGCAATCGGCATCAACTCGATTCGCAAGGACCTCCCGGAAGAAACAACCCAGGAGGAGCTTTTCGCGGTCCTCGATGAACTCAATGCCGACCCTGCCTGCACGGGCTACATCGTGCAGCTTCCCCTGCCGAAGCACATCGATACCGACGCGGTTCTCGAGTACATCGATCCGCAAAAGGACGCCGATGGCCTGCATCCCGTGAACCTCGGCCGACTCGTTCTCAACGTGAACAAGCCGATCACGACACCGCTGCCGTGCACGCCTCGCGCGGCGATTGAACTCGCGAAGCGTCACGGTATCGATTTCAACGGCAAGCACGTTGTTGTCGTGGGCCGCGGCGTGACCGTTGGTCGCCCGATCGCTTCGCTTCTCACGCGCCGTGAGCACAACGCGACCGTGACCCTCACGCACACCGGCACTAAGAACCTCCCGGAGCTCCTCAAGCAGGCCGACATCGTGATCGCCGCTGCTGGGGTGCCGCATCTCGTGAAGGCCGCCGACCTTCGCGAGGATGCCGTTGTTCTCGACGTTGGTGTGACGCGCGAGCCGGATCCGGAGACGGGGAAGCAGAAGATCAAGGGCGACGTGGAGCCAGCCGCGAAGGAGAAGGTCGCCTGGATCAGCCCGAACCCGGGTGGCGTCGGCCCCATGACCCGCGCCCTGCTCATGCAGAACGTTGTCGAGTCGGCCGAGCGCGCATGGGAAGCCGAAAAGGCTAAGCGCTGATACCCGAGTTGCCGTGCACGTTCACTGTGTAGAACGATCGTAGGGTGAATGACGGCAGGAACCCGTCCTTCGTGGGGCGGGTTCCTCCCCGTTTAACCGGATGTCTAGAGGAGTAACAGTGAGTTTCACGGTAGCGACCGTTAACGTCAACGGCATTCGCGCGGCGGCGCGCAAGGGCATGGGCGAGTGGCTCGCGGAGTGCAGCGCGGATGTGGTGACGTTCCAGGAGGTTCGTGCGCCCGAGGATCTCGTACCGGACCTCGTGGGTAGTGGGTGGCGCACAGCGGCGCATGCCTCGGCGCTCAAGGGCCGTGCAGGGGTCGCGGTCGCGGTTCGCGAAGAACTCGAGGGCGCGAATGTGGGGGAGGTCCGACGCTTGCTGCCGGGTCTCGATGCGGATGCGCACACCGGACGCTGGCTCGAGCTCGACGTTGCGGATCCTCTTGGCGATGGCACGGACCTCACCGTGATCTCGATGTACATGCACTCGGGAAATGTCGACAAGCCTCAAACGATGACCGATAAGTACGAGATGCTCGAGGGCGCCTGGTCGCGCCTCGAGGGACTGCGTGCGAGCGGGCGCCACGTGCTTCTCACGGGGGACCTCAATATCGCGCACACGAACCTCGACATTAAGAACTGGAAGGGCAACCTCAAGAGCGCCGGTTTCCTTCCCGAAGAGCGCGCCTACATCGATCGCCTGCTCGAGGCGGGAGAATGGGTTGATGTGCACCGCGCGCTCGCTGGCGATGTGCCCGGGCCGTACACGTGGTGGTCGCAGCGCGGGAAAGCCTTCGATAACGACGCGGGGTGGAGGATCGACTACCACCTGGCCTCCAAAGACCTCGCGGAGCACGCCGTCGCCGCACGCGTCGACAGGGCTGCGAGTTACGACACGCGCTGGAGTGATCACGCCCCGCTCGTCGTGACTTACGAGTAAATTTCGAGCAGAAAAAGATAGGTGTGCCCCCGGCGAAGGTTCGGGTGCACGAACAGAAAGCGATGTGACAGTGGTGAGCACTCGGTGGAGTATCAATCGCCGTGGTTTTGTAGGGCTCGCGAGTCTCGGCATGGTTGCCCTCGCCGGATGCTCGGCACAGCCCGAGAAGGACGCCTCATCGAAGGCCCAGCAACCGTCGGAGGCCGCGGATGCTCACAATGGCAGCGTGAAGGTGAGCGACGCATGGGTGAAGGCAGCCGACCCCGCTGACACCGACATGACGGCAGTGTTCGCGTCCCTCACCTACGCGGGCGGTGCACAGGAGAGCGTGCGGATCACGGGTGCGCGTTGCGATGCGGCGGACATGTGCATGCTCCACGAGGTTGTGACAGAAAACGGTAAGAGCACCATGCGCGAAGCCGAGGGCGGATTCACGCTCAAGGCCGGCGAGAGCTTCATGCTCGAACCCGGTGGCCCCCACATCATGCTCATGGGGCTGACGAAGCCCCTTGCCGCCGGTGAGAGCATCGCGCTCACCCTCGAAATCGAGGGTATGGATGACGTGGACTTCACCGCAATCGTCAAGGACTTCGCAGGCGCCGAGGAAAACTATGGCGACATGGGCAGTGACGACGGCCAGTGAGACCCGATGGTGACAGGCGAGCTTTTCTCGCCGCAGGCCTCGTAGGAGCTGCGGGACTCGGTCTTGGAGCGGCGGGCGCGAGCGCATACCACGCCTCAGCGGACGAGAATCTCGAGCGTACGGCACCAGTCCCTACCGAGGAGGAGCTCGAAAAACGCCGCATCGTGGGCGAGGCGCGCGAGAGCTTTTATGGCCCGCACCAGGCGGGCATCGCTGAGCCACCACTCGCGCACGGGGTCTTCATCGCCCTTGGCCTTCGGCCGGAAACCGATAGAGGCGGCCTCGAACGAATGCTGAGGCTCCTCAGCGACGATGCTGCGAGGCTGACGCAGGGGCGTGCCCCGCTCGCCGACACGGAGCCCGAACTCGCCGATGCGCCCGCACGGCTCCGGGTGATGTTTGCCCTCGGTGAGAAGGCTGTTGCGCTCGCTGGTGTTGAGCCGCCCTCGTGGCTGAGGCCGCTGCCAGCATTTGAGATCGACAGGCTCGAGGAGCGTTGGTCGGGCGGAGACGTGCTGATCGCCTTGCAATCGGACGACCCGATCGCACTCGCCCACGCCCAACGGATGCTGCTCAAGGATTCGCGCGCATTCTGCACGCTCACCTGGGTGCAAAAGGGTTTCAGGAATGCGCGTTTTGCTGCCCCCACGGGGTCTCAAAGGAATCTGTTTGGGCAGATTGACGGGACAGTGAACCCGGAGGGCAGCGGTCTCGACACGCACGTATGGATCACCGATGGTCCGTTCGCCGGTGGCTGTTCGATGGTGGTGCGCAGGATCGCGATGGACGTTGACGAGTGGGACCGTGTGGACCGCGTGGCTCGCGAGTTTTCCGTGGGGCGACGGATGTCCGACGGCGCCCCGCTCGCCGGTGGGCCAGGCGAGAGTGGCGAGACCGATTTTGCCGCAAAAGATGAGCACGGTTTTCACGTGATCGGCGAATACTCCCATATGAGGCGCGCGAGGTTGGCGGACGACGGTACGCGCCACGAGCATGAGCAGATTCTCCGACGGCCCTTCAACTACGACGATGCCCCCACAGGAAGCGAGATCTCGAACACCGGGCTTATTTTCGTCAGCTATCAGCGCGACGTCGACGAGCAGTTCGTCCCCATGCAACAGCGGCTTTCCGACGGCGACTTACTCAATACATGGACGACACCGATTGGCTCGGCTGTGTTTGTGGTCCTTCCGGGATGCCTCGAGGGCGGTTTCGTGGGGCAGAGTCTCTTTCAGCGTTGACGCACCGGCTCCGTTAGCCTTGGCCTATGACCACCTCCTCCCCGTTTATTCCCGTCATTCCGGCTGGAGGCTCAGGCACGAGGCTCTGGCCGCTTTCGCGTCAGAGCCACCCGAAGTTTCTCCTCGACCTTGAGGGCAGCGGTGCGAGTCTCCTTGTCAATACTCTCGAGCGTCTCGCGCCCCTGTCCTCGGCGCGACCCATTATCGTGACGGGGCGTGCGCACCGTGAGGCAGTTGCCGCCCAGGTTGGCGACGGTGCCCAGATCCTTTCCGAGCCGAGTGGAAAAAACTCGATGCCGGCGATCGCGTGGGCTGCCGCGCTTGCCGAACGCGAGCACCCCGGTGCCATCATTGGCTCCTTCGCAGCCGACCACGTGATCGCACCGAAGGAAGACTTCTGGAAGGGCGTCTACAGCGCGATCGCCGCTGCGGAGCTCGGCTATCTCGCGACGATCGGGATTGAACCCACATCGGCATCGACCGCTTTCGGGTACATCGAGACCTGCCCGTCAGATGCGGCCGATGAGGACGCGATTGCCCTGCGCTCCGCGGGAGCTTTAAACGTTGCCCGTTTCGTCGAAAAACCGGATGCCGCGACCGCTACCGAGTTCGTGCGAAGCGGACGTTTCATGTGGAATGCGGGGATGTTTGTCGTGAAGGCGCGGGTGCTGCTCGAAGCCCTCGACGATCTCCATCCCGAGATTAGCTCCGCCGCACGAGCTCTCGCGCTCGAGGGGACCGGGGGAGAGCTTTCGGGGGAGGGCGAAGCGATCTGGGCGAGCCTTGAGCCGATCGCGATTGATCATGCGCTCGCGGAGCCGCTCGCCTCGCGCGGGGCGGTCGCCGTCGTGCCCGCGAGCTTCGCATGGGACGACATCGGAGACTTTCGGGCGCTCGCGCGAGTTGCGCGCGGCGAAAAGGAAACGGACGGCGAAGTGGGGGTCGCGGGGACTGCCAAAGTCGTGAGTGTCGATTCTCGGGCGCGCGTGTATTCGAACTCCGAGCGCCCGATCGCCCTGGTGGGTCTCAATGGCATTAGCGTCGTCGAAGCAGGGGACGTTTTGCTAGTCGTGGACGAGGCGAAAGCGCAAGACGTCGGGGCACTCGTGAAGCGGCTAGAAGCGGAAGGTCTGGAGGGGCTTTTATAGGCTTCAGACGGGTGCTCCCTAGATTCCGAGTCTGGGAGTGCATTCAGGTTAACGGAGCGTTACATTATGAGAAGGGTGCTCGGATCGGCCGGGCGCACCGTCAACTGGTCCCCTCACGTTGGAGGCAATTGTGAAGTCCCTTTCCCGCGCGGCCGCACTGCTCGGTGCCGGCGCCCTCGTTCTCTCCGCCTGTGGCACTCCTCCCGAAGAATCCGGGGCCGATTCCGGTTCCGGCAAGGGCAGCGACTTCAAGGCATGCATGGTGTCCGATTCGGGCGGCTTCGACGACAAGTCGTTCAATGAGTCAGGTTTCAACGGCCTCACGACTCTCAAAGAAGACAAGGGCTACAAGGTTCAGACCGCCGAGTCGTCGAGCGAAGCTGACTTCTCGCCGAATCTGCAAAACATGGTGCAGGGCGATTGCAACCTCATCTATGCCGTTGGCTTCCTCTTCTCGCAGACCATCAAGACTGAAGCCGAAGCAAACCCCGATACCCACTACGCCATCATCGACTCGACCGCTCAGGATGCCGATGGCAACCCCACCGAGGTCGAGAACGTCAAGCCGATCACGTTCGATACCGCCCAGGCCGCTTACCTTGCGGGTTACGTGGCAGCGGGTACCACCAAGACCGGTACGGTTGCCACCTACGGTGGCGCGAAGATCCCCTCGGTGACCATCTTCATGGACGGCTTTGCCGATGGCGTCGCAAAGTACAACGAAGTGCACGGCACAAACGTCAAGCTCCTCGGCTGGAACAAGGACAGCCAGGACGGCTCCTTCACCGGCGACTTTGAGGACCAGACCAAGGGCAAGGCCCTCACCGAAGGCTTCATTTCCCAAGGCGCAGACATCGTCATGCCCGTCGCGGGCCCCGTCGGTGCAGGCACCCTCGCGGCCGCGAAGGAAAAGGACGGCGTCATGGTTGTCTGGGTTGACTCCGATGGCGTGGAGACCAACCCCGACGCGAAGGACGTCATCCTCACCTCGGTGATGAAGGAGATTGCAGCCGCAGTCGAGACGACCGGCACGGAGGCTGCCGAAGGCAAGTTCACGAACGAGCCGTACGTGGGCACCCTCGAAAACGGTGGCGTTGGTCTTGCTCCCTACCACGAGTTCGATAGCAAGATCCCCGCAGAACTGAAGAAGGAAGTCGAAGACCTCCAGAAGCAGATCGTCAGTGGCGAGATCGAAGTGACCTCGCCCGCTTCGCCCAAGCACTGAGTCTCGGAACTCAGCCACTTGTGACGATCATCAATAAGTAGACTGGCGGCCCCCTCCCGCGGGAGGGGGCCGCCATCGCGCCCATCCCCCTATACTCGAATCCACACCCCCTCGGGCCCACGGGGTCCGTGTGACTCACGGAAGGCAGCGCTCGTGAAACTCGAACTGCGAGGCATCACGAAGGTGTTCGGCTCGCTCGTAGCCAATGACCACATTGACCTGGTCATCAACGAGGGCGAAATTCATTCGCTCCTCGGCGAAAACGGCGCGGGTAAGTCCACCCTCATGAACGTTCTGTACGGGCTCTATCAGCCCGACGGCGGCCAGATTCTTATCGATGATCAGCCCGTGCATTTCGCGGGCCCCGGCGAGGCCATGGCTGCCGGTATCGGCATGGTGCACCAGCACTTCATGCTTATCCCCGTTTTCACCGTTGCGGAAAACGTGGCGCTCGGCCACGAGCCTACGAAGGGCGCCTTCCTCGACCTCGACCAAGCACGCGCGAAGGTGCGCGAAATCTCCAAGCGTTTCGGCTTCGACATCGACCCGGACGCAAGGGTCGAAGATCTCCCCGTCGGTGCGCAGCAGCGAGTCGAGATCATCAAGGCGCTTTCGCGCCGCGCCGAGGTTCTTGTTCTCGACGAGCCCACGGCGGTGCTCACGCCGCAGGAAACCGATGAGCTCATGCAGATCATGAGGCAGCTCAAGGATGAGGGCACCTCGATCGTGTTCATCACCCACAAACTGCGCGAGGTTAAGGCAGTCGCGGACCGCATCACGGTGATTCGACGCGGCAAGGTCGTGGGCGCAGCCGATCCAAGCGCGCCGCAAACCGAACTTGCAAACTTGATGGTGGGCCGTCCGGTGGCCCTCGACTTTGCGAAGTCTGAACCGAAGGGCGGCAAGTCGGCCCTCAGAGTTGAGGACCTCACGGTCACGGACTCGCAGGGACTCAAGCTTTTGAACTCCGTGAGTTTTGACGTCCACGAGGGAGAGATCCTTGGCGTCGCCGGTGTTCAGGGCAATGGCCAGACGGAACTCACCGAAGCCCTCCTCGGCCTTCAGGAGAACGTGGGCGGTCACGCCGTCCTGAACGGCACTGATCTCGTGGGCCTCAGCACGAAACGGATCCTGGACGAAGGCGTCGGATTTGTCCCCGAGGACCGCACCGAGGACGCCCTCATGAAGTCGTTCTCGGTCGCCGAAAACCTCGTTCTCGACCAACACGACCGCAGGCCTTTCGGCTCGGTAATCTCCCTTCACCCGGGCACGATCCGCACGCACGCTGAAAGCCAGGTCAAGGAGTTCGACATTCGTACGGCCGGAATTGACCTTCCCGTTGGCTCCCTCTCGGGTGGCAACCAGCAGAAGGTCGTCATGAGCCGCGCGCTTTCGCGAGACCTTTCGCTCTTTATCGCCTCTCAGCCCACACGCGGTGTCGACGTCGGCTCGATCGAGTTCCTTCACAAACGCATCGTTCTCGAACGAGACAAGGGAACCCCAGTCATCATCGTCTCGACCGAACTCGACGAGGTGTGCCAGCTTGCCGACCGCATCGCAGTGATGTACCGCGGTGAGATCCTCGGGATTGTGCCTGGAGACGAAAGTCGCGAAGTGCTGGGCCTCATGATGGCCGGGTACACCGCCGAGGCGGCTCGCGAGGCCGTCGCTAACGGAACGGGAACGCTGAGTGAGAGCGCCCTGACCGAGGAAGGAGAGCTCTCGTGAGCGAGAAAAACACCGCGTCGAGTCGCACCCTCGCCCAGCGGATTGGCCGCAGCGAAGTCTCGGTCGTCATCGGTGCGTTCATCATTGCCGCGATCATCGGTAGCGTTCTCATCTTGATCGCCAATGAAGATGTACGTGAGTCCTTCGGCTATGTCTTCGCGCGCCCGAGCGACTTCTTTAGCGCGGCATGGGCAGCGATCGCCGGGGCGTACGAGGCGATGTTCCGCGGCGCTATCTTCGACTACAACGCGCGAACGACCGCCCTCATGTGGCGCCCTCTGTTCGAGACACTGACAGTCGCGACCCCGCTGATCATCGCCGCCTACGGCATGGCCGTGGGTTTCAGAGCGGGCATGTTCAACATCGGCGGCACCGGTCAGCTCCTCATCGGTGCTGCAATGGCCGGATACGTCGGCTTCACGTGGACGTTCCTTCCGCCTGTCGTCCACCTCATCGTCGCGCTCATCGTGGGCGCGCTCGCGGGCGCAGCCTGGGGCGGAATCGCGGGCTTCCTCAAGGCGCGCTTCGAGGCGAACGAGGTCATCTCGACCATCATGCTGAACTGGATCGCGGTTTCTCTTCTCGGTTTTTTGCTGACGACCGAGGCCTTCACTGCCGCTAACAGTTCGCAGCCCGTTTCGCCCAACGTTGCCGTCAATGCTCAGCTGCCCACGCTTCTGACCGGTTATCGCTTGCACGCGGGCATCGTCATCATGCTCCTCGCGGGCGTGTTCATGTGGTGGCTGCTCACGCGCAGCTCGCTCGGCTTCAAGTTCCGGACCGTCGGTGAAAACCCCCGCGCCGCGCAGGTCGCGGGCATCAAGGTCGGCACGACGAGCTTCCTCGTCATGGTGGTTGCAGGCGCTCTCGTGGGTCTCGCCGGCTCCGTGCATCTGCTCGGGACCGAACACCGCCTCACGAGCGGCATCGCGGGCAGCATCGGTTTTGATGCGATCACGGTGGCGCTTCTTGGCCGCTCCGGCCCCGTTGGCATCCTCCTCGCGGGCCTCCTCTTCGCCGCCCTTGGCGTTGGTGGCCGCTTTATGGAGTCGAGCCAGGGCGTCCCGATCGATCTCGTGAGCATCGTCCAGGCACTCGTGGTGCTTTTCATTGCCGCGCCGCCGCTCGTGAGAACCCTCACCGGTCTCTCGTTCCTCGCGCGAGACAAAAAGGACGACGACACACCGTCGGTTAGTGCCGCCCCCGCGACGGAGGAATCCGACGCCTCCACGGCAACCGTCGGAACTTCAGAAACCCCCGCCGTAGCCGGCAGTCACCGAGCGGACGCACCCGCCGACGGCACCACTGACGCTTCGAAGGAGGCATGAGATGAGCGCTCACGATCCTCGCGCGCTTCCCACCGATGACGTTGTCGTTCTCGATACGGTCAAGGGGCGCCTCCCGAATTGGTGGCACATGCCCTTAGCCCTGAGCATCTTTGCTCTCATCGCCCTTGCGGGCTTTTGGCTTGGTGCGGTTCCAGGGCACGATTCGACCTTCACGATCGCCCGCGAATCGATGTTTACCGACATGGGGGTGCCCCAGAAAATTTCGATGCCCGCGCAAGCAACCTCGCTTGTGCTGGGCCTCATTCTCGTCGCCCTCGCGGTCCTTACGTGGATCGTGCAGGCGAAAAACCTCGCGTGGCCACGCGGCACCAAGGGTCTCGTGCAGGTCGTTTTTGGCGTGCTGTGGGCCTTTGACTTCCTCGTGTGGGCAGTCGCGGGCCAGGCGCTCGACCTCGGTTACCTGCTTCAGGCCACCCTCGCACTTGCGGTCCCGCTCGTGTTCGGTGCACTCTCGGGCGTGCTTTCGGAGCGCGCGGGCGTCGTGAACATCGCGATCGAGGGGCAGCTGCTCCTTGGCGCCTTCGGTGCGGCACTCGTGGGCTCGATGACGGGTAGCCCCTGGATCGGCATGATCGCCGCCCCGGTGGTGGCTCTTCTCATCGGCGCCCTACTCGCGCTCTTTGCCGTGGGCTACCACGTTCAGCAGATCATTGTGGGTGTGGTGCTGAATGTGCTCGCGATTGGGCTGACGGGCTTCCTCTTTGGCACTCTCATGAAGCAGGATCCGGAACACTTCAACACCCCCATGCGGCTTCCTAATCTTCGCGTGCCGGTGCTCTCCGACATCCCGGTGATCGGTCCGGCGCTCTTCGACCAGAACATCCTCGTGTATCTCATGTGGGTGATCGTTGCCGTTCTCACGACCGCGCTCTTTTGGACCCGCTGGGGCCTTCGTGTGCGCGCCGTAGGTGAGCATCCGCTCGCCGCCGACACCGTGGGCATCAACGTTGCGAAGACCCGCTGGAGCAACGTCCTCTTGGGATCCGCGGTCGCCGGCCTCGGCGGTGCGACTCTCACGATTGGCACGAACGTGGCCTTCGCGAAAGAGATGAGCGCTGGCAAGGGCTATATTGCGCTTGCCGCGATGATCCTTGGCCGCTACCACCCCGTGGGGGCGATGTGTGCGGCGCTCTTCTTCGCGTTCGCGACCGCGCTCCAGCAGAACCTCGGCATCCTCTCGAGTTCGCTTCCGCCGGACCTTCACAAGGCCACCGTGCCCTCGGAGTTCCTCGCGATGCTGCCGTACGTCGTGACCCTATTCGCCGTTGCGGGCTTCGTGGGACGCGTGCGCGTTCCCGCCGCCGACGGCGAGCCTTACATCAAGCAGTAAAAGGTGCGTTGACGATGGTGGATTTTGAGCCTCTACTCCAGGCGGCGCGCGAGGTTGCAGCGCGCGCCTATGTGCCGTATTCCCGTTACCCCGTGGGAGCCGCGGGCCTCGTGGATGATGGTCGCCTCGTGCGCGGATGCAACGTTGAGAACGCCGGCTACGGCGTGACGCTGTGCGCCGAGTGCGGCATGATCTCCGAGCTTGTGGCGACCGGCGGTGGCAAGATCCGCGCATTCGTGTGTGTGAATCGCCTAGGTGAGGTCATCATGCCGTGTGGGCGCTGCCGGCAGCTCCTCGCCGAGCACGCCGCCAGCGACTTCACGATCCTCACGCCGAAGGGCGAAGCAAGCCTCGAGGAGATGCTCCCGCAGTCCTTTGGGCCTGCCGACCTCGACGCTGCTGCTCCGAGCGCGTAGCGGCGCGTTCACCACCGCAACTGTTGAAAGGACTAACCATGGCCGAAGCATTCGATGCCGTTGACGTGATTCAGGCAAAGCGGGATAAACGCGAGCTCACTCCCGAGCAAATCGCCTGGACGATCGACGCCTACACGCGTGGCGTGATCGCCGAAGAACAGATGAGCGCGCTCGCGATGGCAATCTACCTCAATGGCATGAACCGCGAGGAGATCGCCCTGTGGACGAAGGCCATGATCGCTTCGGGCGAGCGCATGAGCTTTGATGCGCTCTCGAAGACGACGACCGATAAGCACTCGACTGGCGGCGTGGGCGATAAGATTACCCTCCCGCTCGCTCCACTCGTCGCGTCCTTTGGCGTGGCGGTCCCGCAGCTCAGCGGGCGAGGTCTCGGCCACACGGGGGGCACGCTCGATAAGCTCGAGTCGATTCCCGGCTGGCGTGCGAACCTCACGAACGACGAGATGATGCGTCAACTCGAGAGCGTCGGCGCGGTTGTGTGCGCGGCGGGTAGTGGACTCGCTCCTGCCGATAAGAAGCTCTACGCGCTGCGCGATGTCACCGGAACCGTCAACTGCATTCCGCTCATTGCGAGCTCGATCATGAGCAAGAAAATTGCCGAGGGCACAGCCTCACTCGTGCTCGATGTCAAGACCGGTGCGGGCGCGTTCATGGAAGATGAGCAGATGGCACGCGAGCTTGCGCGCACGATGGTCGACCTCGGCACCGATGCGGGTGTCAACACGGTCGCGCTTCTCACCGATATGTCGGTGCCGCTCGGGCGCGCCGTTGGCAACGCGATCGAAGTGGAGGAGAGCGTCGAGGTGCTCGCCGGCGGCGGTCCCGCCGACGTCGTCGAACTCACCGTTGCCCTCGCAACCGAGATGCTCGCGGCAGCGGGTCTCAAGGACGTTGATGTCGATGCGGCGCTCAAGGATGGCCGTGCGATGGACACGTGGAAAGCGATGATCCGCGCGCAGGGCGGTGATCCGGAGGCCGCACTTCCGGTTGCGAAGCACAGCCACGAGATTATTGCGGATTCCGACGGTTGCGTCACGGGCCTTGACGCCATGAAGGTCGGTGTTGCCGGTTGGCGCCTCGGCGCGGGGCGCTCGCGTCCGGGTGAAGCTGTGCAGTTCGGTGCCGGCGTGCGCATCCACAAGACGGTTGGCGATCGGGTGACAAAGGGGGAGGTTCTCGCGACGCTCCTCACCGACACCGAAGATCGCTTTGCGCGTTCCCTCGAGGCTATTGATGGGGCGTGGAAGCTCGAGAACGTCGACGAGTTTGAGCGGGGCTCACTCGTGCTCGACCGCCTCGCCTAAGGACCGCATCGGCTGGGCTGAGCCGCACGAGTGAGGTGCGGTTCGCCCGGCCTTTTCGCTGCTCAGTCCGCGGTGCCGAGCCTCGCGCGCAAGCGGGGGAGCACCTCGTCACGGAAAAGCGGTGCGAGCACGTGAGCATCGACGATCTGATTGGTGTCGAGGGGGAACCAGCGTACTTCTTCGATTTCCGCGTGCGGGGTGAATTCCTCGGGGTTTGCGACCTCGGGTGCGAGAAAGACGTCGGAGATGAGGAGGGTACCGGCCTCGTTCGCCGCGGCCGTACGGAAATGGCCGAGATGTTCGAGTTTTTCCGGGTCGAGGCGCAGGTGGAGTTCCTCGCGAATCTCCCTGGTCGCACACTCGAGCGGAGTTTCGCCCGCCTCGGGTTTGCCGCCCGGCTGCATAAACTTCTCGGTGCCGCGCTTGCGGACGCCGAGAGCGCGCCATTCTCCTTTGGTCTTGGCGTAGAAGCATACGGCCGACACCGTGATCGTTGGCGGGGCTTCGTGTGAGCGTGCGCGCCCGACGGTTGCCGAGCGAGCGTCGGCCTCCCATAAGCACTCGAGCCCGCCTACGCGGGCGAGTGCGGGCCGAAGCGCGAGCCTGCGCATACCGGCGCGTGCCCACTCATCGACATCCCGGCCCTGGGAGCGGGCGAGTGCGAGACCACGTCGTACGAGGGTCGGGATGGGCTTGCGTGCCTGACGCACGTCACGGATGAAACGCAGGCCAAACACGAGAGCTGCGGGCCGGTCGAGAACGATGGCATCGGCGAGAAGGCCTCGTTCGGCGAGGGCCCCGACGAGTGCAGAAGCGAAAATCCCCTCGGCAATCACGAGCGGAGACTCTTCTGCGCTAAAGATGCGCGTACCGGTGCGCCGTGACTGTGAAATGGAATATGTGGGTACCTCGACGGTTCCCTCATGGCACAGGGTTTCGAGGGCCCTGAGAGCGTCGTCGGCGCGCCACGAGGCGGGATCGTCCCAGTCCACGATCCCGAACGCGCGAGGCAGACCTTCTTCATCGTGGTCGCGGTAAAAGTCATCGAGATTGAGCACGGGCAGACCAGAGTGCTCGGCGAGGCGCCCTTTCCCGCTTCCCGAGGGACCCGAAAGGAGGACGATGCGGCGCGGGGGCCGGGTACCGTCGCGGTCGGCTGCTATGCGTGGAAAAGGGGTGCTGGGGCGATCACTCACGGAACCTCATCCTATGCCCTCGAGGTTTTGAGAGACATGAGGTGTGAGCGTGGGAGAATGAACGCATGACAACTCACAGTGAAAAGACCCCTGTTTCTTATGACGAGCTGGCCGCCATGATCGACCACACGCTCCTCAAGCCCGAATCGACTCCCGCCGACGCCGCCGCCCTCGCGCGCGAGGCCGAAAAGCTCGGTACCTACTCCATCTGTGTATCACCTTCGATGCTCCCGATCGAGACGAGTGTCCACGTCGCGACCGTGTGTGGCTTCCCCTCTGGGCAAGTCGCCCCCGAGGTGAAGGCCTTTGAAGCCGCCGATTCGGTCAAGAAGGGTGCCGAAGAAGTCGACATGGTGATCAACGTGGGCCGTGCGATCGCGGGCGACAGTGACTTCACCGAGCAGGAGATTCGTGCCGTGCGTGAGGCCGCGCCGAAGCCCGTTGTCCTCAAAGTCATCATCGAATCTGCCGCGTTGAGTGACGAGCAGATCGTCGCCTCGTGCGAAGCCGCGAAGCGCGCCGGCGCCGACTTCGTGAAGACCTCCACCGGTTTCCACCCGGCAGGTGGCGCCTCCGCTCACGCCGTGAAGCTCATGCGTGAAACGGTTGGCGAAGACTTCGGCGTAAAGGCCTCTGGCGGCATCCGCACGCTTGACGCCGCAGAAGAGATGATCGCCGCGGGCGCGAACAGGCTTGGCCTGTCCGGCTCCGCGGCGATCCTGGCTGAGCTAGAGGCGCGCGCCTAGCTTCTCGCGCCAAGGAGCTCGCCGAGTTCCTTCTTCATGTTCTCGAGCTTCTCGGCCGCGCCAGCGCGTGCTGCCGAGAGGTCGTGAAAACTCGCGTTCTGCTCGACTTCGCTGACGACCTCGAGGTAGGCCTTGAGCTTCGGCTCGGTTCCGGAGGGGCGCACGATCACGCGCGAGTCATCCTCGGCGAGCAGGAGCATGCCGTTTGTGGGCGGAAGGCCGGTCGTCTCGAGGGAGCCCTCGGCAAGATCGCGCACTTCGACGACAGCCGAGCCCGCGAGCGTGCTCGGCGGAGCCGTACGCAGCGTGTGCATCATCTGGCTGATGAGGTCGAGGTTGCTGACGCGAATCGAGAGCTGTGAGGTGAGGTAGAGTCCGAGTTCACGCGCGAGTTCATCGAGGAGCTCCACGAGACTCGAACCATTCGCCTTCGTGAGGGCAGCGAGCTCGGCAATCGCGAGGGCCGCCGAGATGCCGTCCTTGTCTTTTACGACGTTGGGAAGCACGCAGTAGCCAATCGCTTCCTCATAGCCGAACGCGATGTTCTTCGCGCGTGCGATCCATTTGAACCCCGTGAGGGTTTGCGTGCTCGCGTAACCGCGAGCCGCGGCGAGCGCTCCGAGGGAGCGTGAACTCACGATCGAATTCGCGAAGGTCCCGTCAACCTGGCGGTGAGTCGCAACGTAGGTGGCGAGAAGAAGCCCAAGCTCATCGCCGTGGAGCATGCGCCATGCCTCGCGGCGCGGGTCGTAGATCGCGGCGGCGCAGCGATCCGCGTCGGGATCGTTCGCGATGACCAGATCTGCCTCGACCTGTTCGGCGAGCTTCGCTGCCAGGTCAATCGCGCCCTTTTCCTCAGGATTCGGGAACGGGACAGTGGGGAAGTCAGGATCGGGCTCCTGCTGCTCCTTCACGCTGTGGATGTCGGTGAATCCCGCGCGCTCAAACGCCGCAAGCATCGTTGCGCTGCCCACGCCGTGCATGGCGGTGTGCACGATGCGCAGATCGGTGCGGGCAGTGCGCACGGTGTTCTGATCGGCGGTGCTAGCTCGGTCGATGATGGGGAGGATCGCGTCGATGTAGTCGTCGACGAAAGTCTCGGGCATCACCTCCCACCCGCTCTCGGCGAGGGGGATCTCTCGCACCGCGCCTACGGCGGCAATCTTCGCGGCGATCTGCGCATCCGCGGGCGGCACGATCTGTACACCGTTGCCGTCTTCGCTCGCGGCGCGGCCACCGAGGTAGACCTTGTAGCCGTTGTCGCGTGCGGGGTTGTGAGAAGCCGTGACCATGATGCCGCAATCGGCGCTCTTGGCACGTACCGCGTGAGCGAGCACCGGAGTGGGCCAGTGGTGAGGCATGAGGATCACATGGTGCCCCGCGGCCGTGAGAATTGCGGCGCTCGTTTCGGCAAACGTGCGGGAGTTGTAGCGCGCGTCGTAGCCGATTACCACTCGTGCCTCGCCGACGACCTCGCGAAGATACGCGCCGATGCCTGCGGCGGCCCGCGAGACGACTGCAACGTTCATCCGGTTTGGGCCAGGCCCCATCGCGCCGCGGAGGCCCGCGGTGCCGAACTGGAGCGTGCCGTCAAAAGCGCCTTTGAGTTCGGTGAGTTCAGCCTCGTCGCCTGCCTCTGCGGCGGTCAGGCGGCGCTCAAGGTCGTCGCGGGTCGACTGATCGGGATCGTCGCTCATCCACGCACGAGCGCGCTGTGAAAGCTCCGGGTTGAGTGTGCTCATCGGTCACTCTCCTTGGCGATGGTGTGAATAGTGTCGGAGAGGAGTTTCGCGAGGCGAGGAGCTGCGGCTCGACCGGCCTCGATTACTTCCTCGTGGTTCAACGGGGTGGGGGAGATCCCTGCGGCGAGGTTTGTGACGAGTGAGAAGCCGAGCACGTCGAGGCCCGCTTCGCGTGCCGCCATCGCCTCGAGCACCGTCGACATGCCCACGAGGCTCGCACCGAGAACGCGCGCCATATGAACCTCGGCGGGTGTTTCGTAGAACGGGCCGCGGAACTGCATGTACACGCCCTCGTCGAGACTTGGATCCACCTTCTTGGCGATCTCGCGCAAGCGCGGGGTGTAGATGTCGGTCTGGTCCACGAATGTCGCACCCGTGATCGGGCTGTCGCCCGTGAAGTTGATGTGGTCGGTGATGAGCACGGGGCTTCCCGGCTTCCACTGTTCGTTGAGGCCGCCACACCCGTTGGTGAGCACAAGGGTTCGTGCACCGAACTCGGCGGCCGTGCGCACGCCGTGCACCGTGGCGCTGACGCCGCGCCCCTCGTAGTAGTGGGTGCGGGCGCCCAGCACGAGCACACGAGCGCCACTGGGCGTTTCGATGATACGCAGGGTGCCCACGTGGCCCTTGACCGAAGGCTTTTGGAATCCCGGGATTGAATCGGCGGAAGTGCGAAAGAGCTCGGTTCCGAGCAGGTCCGCTGCGCCGGACCAGCCTGAGCCGAGGGTGACCGCAATGTCGATGTGGTCGATGCCGGATGCTTCACGGAGCGCGTGAGCGGCATCCTTGGCGAGCTGGTACGGATCTGATGAGTGGTGTTGGTGGTCAGTCATGCACCAAGCCTACTCGCGCGCGCTGCCTTTAGTCTTCGATCGTGCAGAGTTCCGCACCCGCGGAGACGGTCGCGCCGATTTCCGCGTCAAGATTCGTGACGATGCCGCTGCGGTGCGCGAGGATCGGCTGCTCCATCTTCATGGCCTCGAGCACGAGAATCAGGTCACCGTCGGCGACAGTCTGCCCCTCCTCGACGGCGATCTTGACGATTGTGCCCTGCATAGGGGCGCTCACGGCGTGACCACCGGAAGCCGTTCCCCGCGTGGCGCTCGTACGGCGTTTACGGCGCTGCGGAGTATGTGCGCGAGGCGCGCGGAGCGAGGCGGGAAGCGAGATCTCGACCTTGCGACCATCGATCTCGACGACGACCGCCTCACGATCCTCAACGTCGTCCGTGGCGTTTGGAACTGGCGCGGGGGCGATGTCGCCCGAAAACTCCGTCTCGATCCAGCGCGTATGCACCGTGAAGGGCTCATCCGAGTGGCGCGGGGCGAAGGCTGGATCCTCCACCACGAGCCTGTGGAACGGCATCACCGTGGGGATTCCCTCGATGCGGAACTCCGCGAGTGCACGACGCGAGCGTTCGAGTGCTTCCTCGCGGGTCGCCCCCGTCACGATGAGCTTTGCGAGCATTGAGTCGAAGTGCCCCGAGATCGCATCGCCCGTGCGCACCCCCGAATCAACGCGAACGCCGGGGCCGAGCGGCGGCTCGAAAACCTTGACCGGCCCGGGAGAGGGGAGGAACCCACGGCCCGGGTCTTCGCCGTTAATGCGGAACTCGAAGGAGTGCCCGCGGGGCTCGGGATCGACGGGGGAGATCTCCTCGCCCGCGGCGATGCGGAATTGTTCGCGCACGAGGTCCACGCCCGTGACCTCTTCCGTCACGGGATGCTCCACCTGGAGGCGCGTGTTGACTTCGAGGAACGAAATGGTGCCGTCCTGGCCTACGAGGAACTCACACGTGCCCGCGCCGACGTAACTGGCCTCCTTGAGGATGGCTTTTGACGACTCCACGAGGCGGGCGTGCTGTTCGTCGCTTAAGAACGGTGCGGGCGCCTCCTCGACGAGTTTCTGATGGCGGCGCTGAAGCGAGCAGTCGCGTGTGGAGACGACTTGGACGTTGCCGTGGCTATCGGCGAGGCATTGAGTCTCCACGTGGCGAGGAGAATCGAGATAGCGCTCGACGAAGCATTCGCCGCGACCGAACGACGCGATCGCTTCGCGGGTCGCGGAATCAAAAAGCTCGCGCACCTCGTCGAGCTCGCGCGCGACTTTGAGGCCGCGACCACCGCCACCGAAAGCGGCCTTGATCGCAATCGGGAGGCCGTGCTCCTTCGCAAATGCCACAACTTCACCGGAATCCTTGACCGGGTCCTTCGTGCCGGCCACGAGTGGTGCACCCGCGGCTTGCGCGATGTGGCGCGCAGAGACCTTGTCGCCGAGCTTTTCGATTGCGTCGGGGCTCGGCCCGATCCACACGAGGCCCGCATCGATGACGGCCTGCGCGAAATCAGCGCGTTCCGAGAGGAAACCGTAGCCGGGATGGATCGCTTCGGCTCCGCTTCGCTGAGCGATGTCGAGAAGCTTGTCGATCACGAGGTAGCTTTGCGCGGCGCTCGTGCCACCGAGGGCGTAGGCCTCATCCGCGATGCGCGTGTGGAGGGCATCGCGATCCGAGTCGGAGTACACGGCGATCGATCGGAGCCCGGCGTCACGGCAGGCGCGGGCAATGCGCACGGCAATCTCACCGCGGTTGGCGATGAGGACCGTGCGGAACGGTCGATGGAGTGCAGGCTTTGGCATTCGGGATCCTTCTCAGGTGTCGGGCGAAGTGCTCAGCAACCTTCCGAGCATATACCCGCCCGCGGACGGAGGAGTTCTAGGACATGGGAGCAGGGCGCCAGAGGTCGCTGACCGCGAGGGAGATCTCTCGGAGCATTCGGCGAAGAAGCGGAAGCGAGAGGCCGATGACCGCGTGGTGATCGCCCTCGATGCGCTCAATGAACGGGCCGCCATAGCCGTCGATCGTGAAGGCACCGGCAACCCAGAGCGGCTCGCCAGTCTCGACATAGGCATCGATTTCGGCATCCGAAACGTCGGCAAAGTACACATCGGTCGACGCGGTTTCCCCGAACGTCGCCCCCGTCCCACCGTCGAGTGGATCGCGATCGTCGATGAGCCAATGCCCCGAGTGGAGGCGTGCTTTCTTCCCGCGCATCGCATGCCAGCGTGCGCGTGCAGCTTCTGCCGTGCGGGGCTTACCCACGAGCTCTCCCTCGAACTCAAGCATGGAATCGCCCCCGAGCACGACATAGCCACCCTCGCTCGCCGCGCACGAGGCTTCCGCTTTCGCTCGGGCAAGAGTCAGCACGCGGTCCTCAAAAGCCAACTGACCCGAGGCATCGAGTGCGGAGGCAAGAACGGCATCTTCATCGACGTCCGCGGGCAGCGCCGTGAACTCGATCCCCGCGCGTGAAAGTACGGCCTTGCGGCCGGCGGATTGCGAAGCGAGGAGCAGGAGAGGCTCGTGCGGCGGGGTTCCGACGGTTGCCGGGCAAGCGTCGGCCCTTTTACCTTTCCCGGTAAGCCCGCCGCTCATGCCCCGACCCCGCCGGTCCCGTGAGCAGAAATAGCGGATCGCAGCACGGAAAGAGGCAGGCCGCCAAGCTCAAGCGCTTCGCGGTGGAAGTCTCGCAGCGATGTGCCTCGTGCGAGAGCCTCATCGCGCAGCTGCTCCCACACCCGCTGGCCGAGCTTGTAGCTCGGCGCCTGGCCTGCCCAGCCGAGGTAGCGATGATACTCGAAGCGCTGGATGGGCTCCTCCATGCGCCAGTGTTCGCGCACGAAGTCCCAGCCGCGCTCGTAGGTCCACTTTCCGCCACCGAATCGCTCGGGGACGGGAAGCTCGTTGTGGAGTCCAATGTCGAGAACGACACGGCCCGCGCGCATACGCTGCTCCATGAGCATGCCGAGCTTTTCCCCGTCTGTCTTGAGGTAGCCGAGTTCTTCCATGAGCCGCTCGGCGTAGAGAGCCCAGCCCTCGCCGTGGCCCGACACCCACATGAAGGAGGCCCGCCAACGATTGAGACGCTCCGACTGAAGCTGCTGCGTGCCCACCTGGAGGTGATGGCCGGGAACACCCTCGTGATAGACGGTCGTGGTTTCGCTCCAGGTGCGGAACGTGTCAACCCCGGCGGGGGTGTCCCACCACATGCGGCCCGGGCGTGAGAAGTCCTCGCTTGGGCCCGTGTAGTAGATGCCGCCCGCGCCTGTCTCGGCGATCATGCATTCGAGGCGTGTGAGCTCTTCCGGGATGTCGAAGTGGGTGCCCGCAAGGTCACGGATTGCGGCATCGGAAAGCTCTTGCATCCACGCTTTGAGGCTGTCGGTACCGTGCAGCACGAGTGCTTCATCGGCATTGAGCGAAGCCATCGCCGCGTCGATCGAATCGCCGCCGCCGTTGCCATAGTGCGCATTGAGGCGCGAGGCGACGCGCTTTTGCTCGTCGATCAATCGGGTGAGTTCCTCAACACCGAACTCGTATGCCTCCTCGACGTCGATCTCTTCGCCGAGGAACGTGCGCGCCCCAAGCTGGTAGGCCTCGCGGCCCACCGCATCTTTCTCGGGGGCTTTCTTCTCAAGGTCATCGAACACGGCCGCAAGTTCGTTGTATGCCTCGCATGCGAGTGCCACGCGGCGCTCAAAATCCTCGCGGGCCGAGCCCTCGAGGCCAGACTTTGCCACGAGAGAGGGGAAGAAACCGTCGGCCTTCGTAAAGGAACGCGACTGCTCCGCGCCAATGCGCTGCTGGCGCTTCGCCGCGAGAATTCCCTTCGAGGCGGCGTACCGAAGCGACTCGGCATAACCGTGCACGGCCTCAGGCACGCGGGAGAGGCGTTCGCTGATGGTGGCCCAGTCCTCAGCGGTTTCCTGCGGCATCATGTCGAAAATGCTGCGGATGCCCTGGACAGGCGACGCGATGTTGTTGACCGAGGCATGCGTGAGGAGCGCGTCGTGGTGTTCGAGTTCGAGACCGAGGCGCTCGCGCATGGCCGCACGCGTGACGCGATCGACGGCGTCGCCGGGGTGCTCGCGCTCAACGGAATCGAGTCCTGCGAGAGTGTCGCGGGCCAGGGCCGCCACTTGCTCGAGGCCTTCGGGGGAGAGGTCATCCATGAGGTGATCCTGGCCGGGGGTGCCGAGACTCGTGGCCGTCATGGGACTCAAGGCGATCGAACGCTCAACAAAGCCGTTCGCAAGATTGTCGGTGGGGCTAGGGGTACGCATCGTTGTCATGGCACCACTCTAACCGTGGGCGCTAGCGCTGGGAGAACATCCACGACTTCGGTCCCGCGCTTGCCCGCAGGGGATACGCCGACCTGTGCGTGGCCACGGGAGAGTTCCATGCCGATGTGGAGTGACCCGCGCGCTCTGCTATTTCGCGCTGATGCGCCTCTTCGCGCGAGATGGCACTCATCGCCGCGACGGCGACCGCGATCGCCGCGATCTCGTGATCAGCAAGGTGGCCCGAAACAAGCTCGACGCTCGGGCTACTCGGCTCGTCGTGCGCGGGGCTCGCCGTTGGGACCGTGACCGATTCTTCGGTGCTCACAGTGGGATATTCCCGTGCTTTTTCGTGGGCAGTGCGTCGCGCTTCGTCCGCAGGGCACGAAGCGCGCGCGTGATCGCCTCACGCGTTTCGTGCGGCTGAATCACGCCGTCGAGGAGGCCGCGTTCGGCCGCAACGTAGGGATTCGCGAACGTCTCCTCGTACTCCGCTTGGAATTGTGCGCGGAGAGCCTCGGCATCCTTGCCCGCTTCGGTAGCGGCCTTAAGTTCCTTGCGGTGAAGAATATTGACCGCGCCCTGCGCACCCATCACGGCGATCTGGGCCGTGGGCCACGCGAGATTGACGTCAGCGCCAAGCTCCTTTGACCCCATGACAATGTAGGCGCCGCCGTACGCTTTGCGAGTGATGACAGTCACGAGCGGGACCGTTGCCTCCGCGTATGCGTACAGAAGCTTTGCGCCACGCCTAATAATTCCGCCGTACTCCTGATCAGTGCCCGGGAGGAAGCCCGGGACGTCGACGAGCGTGAGCACGGGGACGTTATAGGAGTCGCACAGGCGCACGAAGCGCGCGGCTTTCTCGCTCGCATCGATATCGAGTGTGCCCGCGAGCTGCGAGGGCTGATTCGCGACGATGCCCACGCTATGGCCTTCGACGCGTCCGAAACCCACCACGACGTTCTTTGCGAAGTTTCCGTGGAGTTCAAGGAACTCGTCGTCGAGGATGGCCTCGATGACGCTCTGCATGTCGTAGGGCTGATTCGGGGAATCCGGGATAAGGCGATCAAGTGCGCGATCCTCGGGGGTCGGCTCAAGGTCGGCTTCGTCAGGGTAGACGGGAGCTTCTGTGAGGGTGTTCGCGGGGAGATAAGAGAGCAGATCGCGCACGTAATCGAGCGCATCCGACTCATCGCTAGCCATGTAGTGCGCGACGCCAGATGTGCTCGAATGGGTGCGGGCGCCGCCGAGCTCCTCGAAGCCCACGTTCTCGCCCGTGACGGTCTTGATGACGTCCGGGCCGGTGATGAACATATGGGAGGACTTCTCGACCATCACGATGATGTCGGTCAGGGCGGGGGAGTACACCGCACCCCCCGCTGCCGGCCCCATGATGAGCGAGATTTGGGGGATGACGCCCGATGCGCGAGTGTTGCGGCGGAAGATTCCCGCGAAGGTCGCGAGTGAAGCGACACCTTCCTGGATGCGTGCGCCCCCGCCGTCAAGAATGCCGATGATCGGCACCCCGGTCGAGAGAGCGAGATCCTGGATTTTTTGAATCTTCTTCCCGTGGGCCTCGCCGAGAGAGCCACCGAGGACAGTGAAATCCTGCGAGTACACGCAGACCTGGCGGCCGTCGATCGTGCCGTAACCCGTGACGATGCCGTCACCGTCGATGCGCTTCTTTTCGAGCCCGAAGTTATGGCTTTGGTGGCGCACGAAGCGATCGGTCTCCACGAACGAGCCCGAATCGAGAAGTTCCTCGATGCGCTCGCGGGCAGTTTTCTTCCCCCGCGCGTGCTGTTTTTTGATCGCGCTTGCGCCCGCCTCCGTGACGGCCGCATTCTCGCGAGACCGAAGTTCTTCAAGTCTCTCGGCGGTGGTGGACCGCCTCGGCGTCTCGTTCACTCCCACTCCTGCTCCGTCGTGGCCTGGCACAATTGCTCTCGTGAGTGTACGCCATGCACGAAAAATGAGGGAGCAAAAGTACGTGAGCGAGCCGCTGCGCATTGAATACGTGCACTCGTGCACCTCAACCCTCGACATTCTTGCCGAACCGCCGTACGACGCGCTCGAAGCGCCATTTGCGCTCATGACTCTCGATCAGCGCGCGGGACACGGCCGTCAAGGTAGGCGGTGGCAGAACAGGCCGGGCGAATCGCTCGCGTTGACGGTTGCCTGGCCACTGCCGGCCCCGCAGCTTCGCGGCTGGTATCCGCTCGCGAGCGCGCTTGCCGTGCTCGACACCTGTGCCGAGGTCGCGCCTGGGGCGCCTCTGCCCGGGCTTAAATGGCCAAATGACATCCTCTCGCCGGCGGGGGAGAAGATCGCGGGGATCCTCGTGCGCGTGGACGCGGGGCGTCTCCTCGCGGGGGTCGGAGTCAATCTCGCGGGGACGATCGAACGAGAACACGAAGGGCTTGAGAAAGCGGCGACGCTCGCGAGTCTTGATTCGCGATACGGCGCCGCGCTCAGTGACCTTGAGGAACGCCGCGAGTTCGGCGAGGTGCTCGCGCGAAACATCGCGCGCATTTTCGCGCTCGTGGATTCTGGAGGAAGGGACTTTCGGGACCTGCGAACGCGGTATGCTGTGAACTGCCTCACTCTCGGGTCGCGGGTTGTCGTAGTCACACCGGCAGGTGCGCGGTACGACGCGCACGCGCTCGACGTTGATCCGACGGGCAGGCTCCTCGTGGAGAATGCGGAGCGAGGCCGCCACGCCCTCGACGCCGCCGACGTGCACCTTGCGCGCCCCGGAGGGGGAGAATCACCCGGCGGGCAAGGCGAGAAGAAGACGAAAGGACCAGATGAGCATCGTTCACGATCGCGAGGAGCCGAGCGAGCATAGCGCCGAGGGAGCCATGCCGAATGCCCTCAACGAACGCTTCGCGCGCGTGCGAGGCGCTATCGGTGCCCTTGAGCGCTCCCTTCTCGACGGTGAACGGGAGTACTCCAGGCGCGACCTCGAAGAAGATTTCAATGTCGACCGGCAGCTCAGTACCGATTACTGGCGCGGGCTCGGATTTTCGAACGTTGCCCTCGACACGACCGCCTTTACCGAAGACGACGCCGAAGCGATCGCCGACCTCGCCGCGCTCGTGAACGATGGAACGCTCAGCGACGATACGTTTGTCACGATCGTGCGCGGGCTGGGGTTTCACATGGGGCGCCTTGCCATGTGGCTCACCGAAGCGCTCGTGGACGATGCGAAGCAGCGCCACGACATGAGTGACACCGAAGCACGCATGCACATGCTTGAAACGGTCCCGCAGTTCATCGAGATCTTCGAGCACCAGGCCATCCACGTGTTTCGACGACAGATGTCGGCCTATACCGCGCGTGCGGGCGCCGAGATCCTGCGTACCTCGACGAGTGACTGGGACGACGAGTCGCTTCCCCTCCCGCGCGCCGTAGGCTTTGCCGACCTCGTGCAGTTCACGCGCCTTGCCCAGTCGATCGATGGAATCGAGCTCGCGGGTGTGATTAGGGACTTCGAAAACCTCACGCGGGATGTCATTTCCGACGGTGGCGGGCGCGTTGTGAAAACCGTGGGTGACGAGGTCATGTTCCTCGCCGACACGCCCGAAGACGGCGTGCGGATCGCACTCTCGATTGCCGAGAACATTAAGCGCCAGCCTTCGCTCCCGAACGTGCGCGTTGGCCTCGCCTGGGGGAATATGTTTTCGCGTTACGGGGATGTGTTTGGCCCCAAGGTCAACCTCGCCGCCCGTCTCGAAGGAATCGCCGAACCAGGTGCAGTTGTGATCGACGGTGAAACAGCGGATCTCGTCGACCGCGCCTTCCCCGGCGGGTTCAGGCGTGTCGCAGAGTGGACAGAAGAACTGCACGGCATAGGGGAGACGACAATTGTGAGGGTCGAGCGAGCCGCGGCCTCGCTCATCGAGCGTCACTCGTGAGAGAGTAGAGAGTCGCTTGACGGCTCGCGCTTTTCACAGCGGGAGCACACGCATTTTGGTAAGGATGACTTCGTGACACGACTACTTCTCGTTGAAGACGATTCGGCGATTGCAGAGCCTCTCTCGCGCGCCCTCGATCGCGAAGGCTATTCCGTTGTGAGAGCGTCGCGAGGGATCGACGCGCTGACGATTGCCGCCACCGAAGGCCACATCGATTTCGTAATCCTCGATCTTGGTCTCCCCGATATCGACGGCCTCGAAGTGTGCAGGAGGCTGCGCAAGGGAGGCCTCGAGGCTCCCGTACTGATCCTCACGGCGCGTGCCGACGAGGTCGACGCAGTCGTGGGCCTCGATGCAGGCGCCGACGATTACGTGACCAAGCCGTTCCGCCTTGGAGAACTTCAAGCCCGCATTAGGGCTCTTTTGCGTCGCACTCAGGTTGTTGAAGACACGAGCGCAAGCACGTACGACATCAACGGCGTAAGCCTCGACCCTTCGGCGCGCCGCGTGTACGTCGACGACGAGGAGCTCTCGCTCAGCGCGAAGGAATTTGATCTCCTCGCCGTACTCATGCGTGAGGCAGGCAGCGTTGTCACGCGTGACGATCTCATGCGTGAGGTCTGGGGTGCCGAATGGTGGGGTTCCACGAAAACGCTCGACATGCACATCTCGTGGCTGCGCCGCAAGCTCGGTGATGACGCGACGAGCCCAAGGCGCATCACGACCGTACGTGGCGTGGGCTTTCGCTTCGAAGACACCGACGCCCACTAGGGCGCAGTAGGCGCGAACGATGCAGCTTCGAGTTCTGCAGGCGACCCTCATGACCGTGCTCCTCGCGGTCCTCCTGCTCGGCATTCCCCTTGGCGCGGCGTGGCTTACAGCCGTGCGTGACAATCTCTCGGCGCAAGCCGGCACGTTGCTCCAAGACGTCATTTCGGAGACCGACCACCGGCTCAACGAAGGACTTCCGATCGATGAGACGATGCTCCAAGAAACCGTGGACCAAGTCGTCAACCTCGACGTCCAGATCGCGGTGAACTACCAAAACGCTGAGCTCGAAGCGGGCGAAGATGCCGGGCCCGATGCCCTGCAGCAGTCAGCGCAAGGGGTTAACGGTCAGATCGTCACCGTGCGAATCCCCCAATCCGACGTGCGCGCCCACACCGCAAGTGCATGGGTGCTCATCCTCGTGGCCGCGATCAGCGCGATCGCGATCGGCGTATCGGTCGCGCTGTGGCAAGCGCAAAGACTCTCGGCCCCCCTCGTCCGCTTGACACGACGAGCCGAGGAGCTCGGGAGCGGCAGGAGCCGATCAGAGTGGAAGCCGAGCGGGATCGCAGAAATCGACACTGTCGCGGTTGAACTCACGCGTTCGGGTGCCATGCTCACAGAGAGGCTCGAAGCGGAATCTGCGCTCGCCTCTGACGCCTCCCACCAATTGCGCACACCCCTCACCGCGCTTTCCATGCGACTCGACGAGATCCTCGCGACGAGTTCGGAGGAGTGGGTGCGTGAGGAAGCGCGCGTGTCACTCGAGCAGGTGGACCGCCTCACTCAGGTCGTCCATGACCTCATCAACGCGCCTCGCGCCTCACAGCGCCGCACCCCCGGCGTGGTCGACCTTCGGCAGGTGCTCGTGCAGCAAGCCGAGGAATGGAAACATGCCTTCCGCGGCGCGGAACGAGAACTGCGGATCCAGGTCCCGCACGCTGCTGCCGTGTGGGCATCGCATGGGCCGCTTACGCAGGTCATTGCCACGCTCATCGAGAACTCCCTCGCCCACGGCGGGGGTACTACGCGCGTCAAGGTTCGCCGCAATGAGCAATCCACCGTGATCGAGGTTTCCGACGAAGGCGAGGGGATTGATCCCTCGCTCGGTCAGCGAATTTTCGAACGTTCCGTTTCCGGTAAGGGCTCGAGCGGGACCGGCGTGGGGCTTGCCCTCGCTCGCACCCTCGTGGAAGACGACGGCGGTCGACTCGAGCTCATCGACGAACGCCCCGCGCGCTTTGGCATCTTCCTGTCGACGGCGCCCGCTCCCGAGGATCCCGAGCTCGGAAACGCGGAGGGCCAGCAACCGTCGGCCCCAGCCAAACCCCACGGGCTTGTTGCGCGACGCGAAAAGCGGCGCGCGGAGCGGCACCAGCGAGAAGCCGCAGCCTCAGCGGCAACTACGCCTGAGGCATTGGCCACCGGCGCCGTGAGTGTTCCGCGCGTCGAAGACACAGGCGAGAGCGGCGCACTACACTAGCCGCGTGAGTACCCAACACGCCCCCACTCAGCCCAGCACGACCGAGAAGAAAACTGTGCGGCCACCGCGCATAGGCGTGATCGGCGGTGGCCAGCTCGCACGCATGATGATTCCCGTCGCGATCGAGCTTGACCTTGAACTCCACGTCCTCGCGACCTCCCCGGATGAATCGGCGGCGCGCGTGAGCCCACACGTGATGCTCGGGCATCACGATGACCCCGAAGCGGTCACGGCATTCGCGCGGAGCGTCGACGTCGTCACCTTCGACCACGAGCACGTCCCCACCGGTCTCCTCCACGCCCTCGAGCACGAGGGGGTTGCGGTGAGGCCCGGCCCGGAGGCCCTCGTGTACGCCCAGGACAAGCTTGCGATGCGCGCGCGGCTCACTGAACTTGGACATCCGTGCCCCGCATGGTGGCGGGTCGAAACTGAAGTTGACCTCGAAACCGCCCTCCGCAAGAGCGGGGGAGACCTCATCCTGAAGACCGCGCGCGGCGGCTACGACGGCCACGGGGTGAGGCGGGTTCGCGCCATTGAGGATGCGCGGGACTGGCTCGAGCGAGGCGAGCCGCTGCTTGCCGAGGAACGGGTTCCCTTCGTGCGTGAACTTTCAGCACAGGTCGCGAGGCGCCCCGGCGGAGAGATTGCCTCGTATCCCGTAACCGAATCCGAGCAAAAAGACGGCGTGTGCTTCCGCGTGAGCGCGCCCGCACCTGGACTCTCTGTCGAAGCCTCCACGCGCGCCCGTGACCTTGCCGCGAATATCGCGAACGACCTCGGCGTGGTGGGAATGCTCGCCGTTGAGCTCTTCGAATACCCCGATGGGCGCATCGCCGTGAATGAGCTCGCGATGCGCCCCCACAACACGGGCCACTGGAGTATGGACGGATGCGTCACTAGCCAGTTCGAGCAGCACCTTCGCGCTGTCGCGGATCTCCCGCTCGGTGACACCACGCCAACCTCCCCGTGGACCGTCATGGTCAATACCCTCGGTGACACGCGCGAGAACCTCGCCGAGGGAGCGCGCGAGGCGTTCGCGCACGACGCCGCAATCAAGGTTCACCTGTACGGCAAAAGCGTGCGTCAGGGCCGCAAACTCGGTCACGTCACGGCCCTCGGCACGGACCTCGAACAGACCGAGCGTCGTGCTCGCGCCGCGGCGCACACCATCGTGACCGGCGACGAATCGAAGGAATGACACATGAGTAAGAAGCCCCTGGTCGGTATCGTCATGGGGTCCGATTCGGACTACCCCGTGATGAAAGACGCTGAAGAACAGCTCGCCCATTTCGGCATCGCATGCGAGGTCGAGGTCGTGAGCGCCCACCGCATGCCCGAAGACATGGTCCAGTACGGACGTTCGGCGCACGAGCGCGGTCTCCGCGTGATCATTGCCGGCGCAGGTGGGGCCGCCCACCTCCCCGGGATGCTCGCCGCGCTCACACCTCTACCCGTCATCGGCGTCCCGGTGCCTCTGCGCCATCTCGACGGCATGGATTCCCTCCTGTCGATCGTGCAAATGCCCAAGGGGGTGCCCGTCGCAACCGTGTCGATCGGTGGCGCTGCCAATGCCGGCTTGCTCGCCGCTCGGATTCTGGGCTCCGGAGACTCGGATATGGCGCGCGAGATCCGCGAAAAAATGGTGACGTATCAAACAGAACTGCGCGATCTTGCGTATGAAAAAGGCGCGAGGTTGCGGGAGTCACGGCGTCACGACGTTATGGATGGCAAGGTGAAGGCATGAACATCGAGCGCAATTACCGACTCGCAGAGGGAGCGGACGTTTCACCCGAGGCGACTGTCGGTGCAGGAAGCGCCGTGTGGCACTATGCGCAGGTCCGCGAGGGCGCCACTCGGTGAGAATTGCATCATCGGCGAGGAGGAGCGACGCCAGTTTTCACCGATACCGATCTTGGTACGTTCTGCATGGAACCCGCGCAAATCGAAGCGGCGATTATCGAGCGAATGGCAGCGGTACAGTCCGTGTACCTGTACGGTCAGCCGGCCGCGATGGAGCAAATCTGTGAAATCGTAAAGAAGCGCAACCTCTGGGTTGGCGAAGATGCCGCGCAGGCCCAAGGCGGGACTCTCAAGGGCAAGCAGGTCGGTAGGTTCGGACGCTGGGGCATGTTCTCGCTGTGCCCGACCAAGAACATGACAGCTGGCGAGGGCGGCATGGCTTGGTGAGAGGATACCGAGACCGCTCGCGGACTTCTCGGTACGCCCACGACGATGCTCGCACTGAAATTGAGTGGGTGGAGACGCTCGAAAATCAATGGAGCGTCTTGGCAAAGGAACCGTCGGACTTTAACGCAGCCCTCCAGCGGTCCCAGGCCCGTGCTGAGCGCCCCCTCACTACGGTGACGGTGCCGTCCGCACCGTCACCGTGGTGCTGCCTGAGGAAGCGTAAACGCGAGGGCACTGGGTATATCGTTTTTGCAACCCGCGCTTACGTGCCTGAGCCGATTCCCGCGGCTTTTCGCACCTACCAACGGGCAAAGGCGCTCGAGCGCGCCCAAGGCAAATATTTCGGCGGTGAGAGCCGGACCAGCTGCAAAGGCAAGAAGTCGCGGAACCCGCAAGAGGCGTGCGAAAACGAAACCGGGAAGGAACGCGAGAAGCGCTGAAAACCCAGCTGCCCACGCAAATATGAACCAGGCGCTCATGACTCCTTTGCCGCGTTCAACGCGTGATTACGGAATGCCTCAGGTTGCTCCGCCTCGAAGACGGCAACCTTTCGGGCCAGCTTGGTCGTTCGCTTTTCCGCGTTTTTTGTGCGCGCTTCCTGGAGGGCGAGGAAACCGAGAAGAACAACGACTGTGGCATAAAGCAAAAGGTCAGTGCCACGCCCAACGCCCACAAACTGGGCAACGGTAGTCACGGCGCCGGGGAAGATGACGGCAAGGACGGCGAAAACAGCAAACGCAAGGATAATGAGTCGCCGAATGGCGAGCTGCTTTGCCCCGCGCTTAATGAACAGCCACGCGGTGATCCCTAGAATCCCGAGAATGAGGATGATCTGGATAATCAGCGAGCGACTGTCGAGAACAAGTTCGGTTGGAGAGCTGATGATGTCGATCATGAGGCCTTTCCTAAAGTTGAGTTCTCGCCGTTGCTTAGTGCGAAGCGCGGTGTGCCTACCCGGTTCTCGAACGAGGTGATGTTTCGGCCACCGATGAGCAGTCGCACACCTGGGTTCGTTACAGCAGTGTACCCGCGGTACTCAGGGTTATTCGTTTTTACGATCCTGAGGCGAGATCGGCGCTGTCGCACTCGTGCCAAGCGACCCAACCCTCTTGAGCGAGTTCTCCGTCGCTGTAGAACGGGTCGTGAACGCGCACCCGGGCTTCTCCTCGCGCCTCGAGCCCGGCAACGGTGGGGAAGACGCCTGAGACCGCTATCTCCTTGACCCCAACTCGGTACGCCGCGCCGTGCACCACAGCTGTGAGCCCTTCAAGCGAACCGTGAAGCTCCTTCGCTCAGCCCACGAACTCGCCCGGAACCGAGGCGTTGAGTTTACGAACCGTACGAAAAGCTTCGGCATGAGGGTCAATCCAAAGGCAGAGCTGCGGGTAGACGGGAACGCAGTGGCCACCTACTGCAATTCTCAGTTGGTGAATTTGTGAGTTCAGCTGAGAACTGGATGCGGCAATGATCTTGTAGACGTCGAGGTCCTGGTCCTGGCAGAAAAGCGCGAGCTCGTTCGCAAAGCCGATATTGAGGTCTCGGGAAGTTGTTTCGGCGAGTTTGGCGAGCTCGGCGGCTTCCAGCGAGTCGAGGTCCCACACGGCGATGGTGCGTTCGAAGGCGGGAAGGAAGGTGTGCGAGTCGTCCCTACCGGAAGTGTCGCTTCGCGCGCAGCAACGGTGCCAGGCGTGAGGTGTTCGGCGAGCGAACGTGTGGCCGCACCCGTGTAGCGGAAGTTCGGCTCCCAAGTGTCTCTTCGTCTACGGAAACGGGAGCGATAAGGGCCACGGCGTCGGCGCAACGACCTCGTGCCCACTCGCGGCGAACTGTACGGCGAGCGGCAATCCGATCGTTCCAAGTGTCGCGACGGCGTCCTTCATGAGGCGCGGTTCCTTAGGGCAGTCGAGTTTTTCGAAGCGCAATGCGCAGGTGTCACTACCGACTAGGGTAGCCTTTGCAGGGGCGATTATGCGTCGCCTGCGCCAAGAAACGCGCCGCAATCGTCAATTCTTACGAGGACTACCGATGACCCTTGGCCCCGGAGCCGACAGCACTTGGTTCGTGATCCCCCTGTATAACGAGGGGCCGGTGATTGGCGGCGTTATTCGCGCACTGCGCGAAACCTACCCTCTTGTCGTCTGTGTCGACGATGGGTCCCACGACGACTCCGCTGCCGAAGCCGAAGCCGCTGGTGCAGTCGTCGTGCGCCACCCCTACAACATGGGGCAGGGGGCCGCGATCAAAACCGGTATTGATTACGCACGCCGAGATCCTTCGATGAAGCAGGTCGTGACGTTTGATGCCGACGGACAGCACCAGGTCGCCGATGCCGCGGCCATGATCGAGAAAATGCAGTCAGAAAGCGTCGACTGCGTGCTCGGTTCACGCTTCCTGGATAGCCGTACCAAGCCGGGTTTTCTTAAAGGCATCGTGCTGCGCATGGCGATCGTGTTCACGAACTTCACGAGCGGGGTGCGTCTCACCGATACTCACAACGGCCTTCGCGTGCTCAGCCGCCACGCGTGCGAATCCATCTCAATCGAGCAAAACCGCATGGCACACGCCTCGGAAATCGTCTCGGAGATTGGGCGCCACGAGCTGACGTACGCCGAATACCCCGTGCATATCCTTTACACGGACTACTCGAAGGCAAAGGGGCAGCCGCTGCTGAACGCGATCAACATCGTCACGGACCTTCTCTTTAAGTAGAGCGCGTGAGCGTCGCTTCGTGCGGCGGTCTCTAGCCTTCGGGCTTCGATTCGGCCGAGCCGTCGGCGATCGATGAGAAGAACGCGCGCACGTCCTCGTCGTCAACTTTGATCGCGACCCCGGAGTGCTTCGTCTTGAAATTCGGGTCCTCGATCGGCATGGCGAGAACACCTCCGGAGTTGGGGGCTGCACGCATGACCAGGGCGGCACTTGCGAGGTCAATGAGGCCGGTGTCGTGATCGGTCACGAGGGCTTTCGTTCCCGCGCTTGCGAGATTCACCTGGGTGAGAGGATTGAGCAGGACGCCAGGTGAGGATGCTCTTTTCATCAGAGCGCTGACGAACTGCTGCTGGCGCTGCTGCCTGCCTATGTCGGCCGTGGGATCGAAATAGCGGGCGCGTACGAACGCGAGGGCTTGCTCACCGCCCACGTCGTGGCAGCCTTTGGCCATCTTGAGGCCCGAACGCTCATCATCGACATCGCGGTCGATGCACAGATTGACGGTGCCGATCGCGTTGACGACATCCTCAACTCCGGAGAATCCGATCACGACAAAATGATCGATCGTGAGCCCCGTGAGCTTCTCAACGGTTCTGACGAGAAGGGGGGCGCCACCCATCGAGTAGGCGGCGTTGATTTTGTGCGTTCCGTGCTCGGGAATCTCGGCAAGCGTGTCGCGCGGAATCGAGACGAGATACTGTTGTCCATTTTCCGCCTTGTGAAGCAGCATGAGCGTGTCGGTGCGTTGGGCGCCGCCCTGTTCGATGTCGGCTCCTGCAAGAAGGTAGGTTTCGCCTGGCGTATCGGCCGCTCCAGAGAGCGCCTCCACATGCGAGATCTTCGAGTTGGTCCACAGCCCGAGTCCCACGGGCCACGCGAGCGCAATCACGACGACGAAGAGCACGATTGTGCGGGCGAGGCGGAAAGTGCGTTTTCGGGAAAAGCCTTTTTTGCGCCGGGGCGGGGGGAAGGCCTGTCCGGTTGAGGCAGGCGCGGGCGGTCCTTGCCCATTCCGTCCGTCATTCGCGCGAGGGCGCGAATCCATCTTCACAGCCCCCGGGCGCCCTTGGGTGCGGACCGGCGGCATCTGGCGGGTGGGTGTCTCCGGAGCCGACGCCTGCTCGGCGTACGAGTCGCGCTTCCTTGGGGCGTGTGGCCGCGCGAGGGGGCGGGCCGATCCGCCTGCTCGGGCGCGCGAATGGCCGGGGCGCGGGCGGTCGTGGCCGCCGTCACGTGGGAAGTCACCCGTCATCGTGTTTACCTTTTCTCATCCGGAGAGTGCGGTTAGTCGCGCCTTGGCGCGCTCCCACAGTACACACCGCTTAGTGCAGAAACCCCAGAGGCGGGCTCGAGGTGAGGCATATTTGCGACGAGAAAATGGCGTGTACGCGCGAGGCTTGAGCCTGCTCCCCCGTAAAATCGGGCCTAGACTTTCGCGGCAAGCGCGGTGGTGAAGCGAGGAGACAACGTGTCAGGAAAAAGCCAACCGAATGGACCGGTGGACACCCTCGTTCTCGGCGGTGCAGGTTTCGCGGGTTCTCATATCGCCCGCGAGCTCCGCACGCACGGGTGGAATGTTTCGACCGCGGATATTCGGCCTTCGCATGAACACGGTTGCCACACCACTCTCGACATCCGTGACGAAAGGGCCCTGCGTGGCGCGCTTCGCGGCTGCGACACGGTCGTCAATGCTGCCGGTGTGCCCGACCCTTCCAGCGTCAGTGTGCGCACGCTCAATTCGATTCTCGTGGGCGGGGCGCGCTCACTCATCGCCGCAGCGGAAAGCGAAGGGGTGCGCACGCTCGTGTTCGTCTCTAGCGGTGTCGTCTACGGTGACACGGGGGAGGAGAGCGCGGACGAAACGCTCTCGCCCGCCCCCACCACAGCGGAGGGGCGCGCGTTTGCGGAAGCGGAACGGTTGTACGGACAGTGGGCGAGTGCGGGCGAAGGCCGACGCCTGGTAGTTTTACGCGCTGCCGAGCTTTTTGGCCCTGGATCTCACGCGCGGGTTTCGCGGGTGATTGCCTCGCTCGTGAATTCGGGGATGGTCTCGCTTACGCCTACGGTGATCGCGCGCCCCCTGGCAAGCGTCGGAACACTTGCACGAGCCGCCCGTGCCGCCCTCGAACTGAACCCGCCTACCGGAGAGCCGTACGTCCTCAACGTCGCCGACTCTCCGCGCCTCGATGACCATGAGCTGCGCGCCCTCGTGCGTTCCATCGCGAAAACTGCGCCGCTTGCGCTTTCCCTGCCGGGCAGACGCCTGATGGCGCGCGCGGGACGCGCAGGTGAAGCAGTGCGTGCGAGCGGACTCGAGCTTCCGCGCCGGCTCGAAAGATTCGCGCTTGACGCACGCCCGAGCGCGGAGCTTTCACGGGAAAAATTGGAGGCGCTTCTTCCTGAGCGCCCCTCACTCGAAGAGTCTCTGCGCGAGACCGTGAGTTGGGTGCGTGCGCATGGAATGCCGAGCGGCCCCGATCATGCAATTCCGATTGCCGAGCGTTTCGTGCCCAATGAGAGTGAGGTAGAAGAGGATACGCGTCGAGTCGTGGCGGTAGTGGTGACCTACAACCGCGCGGAGCTACTTGGGGAGTGCCTCGATGCTCTCCATTCCCAAACGAGACCCCTCGACGGTGTGGTGATCGTCGACAACGCAAGCACGGACCGTTCCGGTGCCGTCGCCGACGCCCACCCGATTGACGCCGACGTGGTTCACCTCAATCGCAACGTGGGCGGTGCCGGTGGTTTCTGCACGGGCATGGCACACGCTCTCCTTGAGCACAGCCCGGATTTCCTGTGGATCATGGACGACGACACGGTTCCAGCGCCCGATGCGCTCGAGAAGGTCCTCGAGGTTGAGCGCAAGCTCGACGTTCACGCAAGCGTTCTCAGCTCGCTTGCGGTCTGGACCGACGGTAGGCCGCACCCCATGAACTCCTCGCGCACGCGCCTCGGCACGAGTGACGCCGAGCTCGATCGTTACGCACAGCTTGGGGCGCGCCCCATCCGCACGGCGAGCTTTGTCTCGGCGCTCATTGCCGCCGAGGATGCGTGGGAACACGGACTCCCCATTGCCGACTACTTCATTTGGTCCGACGACTTCGAATACACGGGCCGTCTTTTGCGCGACTCCCACGGTTTCGCTGTCGCCTCAAGCACGGTCGAGCACCGTACCCGGAAGTTTTCTAACGCCCAAACAAACCCCGGTTCGCGTTTCTACTTTGACGTGCGCAATCGACTGTGGGCGCTCACGAAGACCGAGTCATTCACCCCGATCGAAAAGGTGCTCTATGGCGGTAAGAGCGCACTCGGCTGGGTGCAGACCCTCGTGCGTACTCACGCAGACGTGCTCCCTGTCGCGATGAAAGGCATGAGGGAAGGTCTCTTTACGTCGCCTAGGCGCTCGAGCGTAGTTCTTGCTGCCGACCCCATGAGTGCGACCGAGATCCGTGCTCTTGAGGCGTCGATTGATAGCGCCGAGCGTTCGCGAAGGGCTCTCACGTGAGCCCGCATCGTGAGCGTGAGGTTGATACTGATCTCACGGTCCTCATGCCGCTGTGGAAGGGGGACGATCCCGACCATGCGCGCGAAGCGCTCGCCTCCGCTACGCTTCACCAAACTATCGCACCAGGGCTTTTGCTTCTCGCGATTGACGGCCCACTTCCACAGGGGCTTGAAGAGGTCGTTTCCGAGGTGCTCGATGGTGATTACGGGCGCGCTCGCGTCGTGCGAAATAAGCGGCACTGCGGACTTGCGCGGACCCTCGACAGTGCACTCGCGCACTGTGAGAGCGCCCTTGTTGCGAGAGCCGACGCCGATGACGTGAGCCGCCCCGAGCGGTTTGCGGTGCAGCTTTCGGCATTACGCGACGGAGACCTTGACATTGTTGGGGCCTACATGCGGGAGATCGATGAGCGATCGCGGCCCCGCCGGAGCGAGGACGGCGAGGATCTCATTCGCCGCCGTCCCCTCGCGCATGAAGAAATTGCACGCTACATGCGCGATCACTCACCGTTCCATCACCCCACGGTGCTCATGCGCGTGAGTGCTGTGCAAAAAGCGGGCGGGTATCGAGATGTTCCCCTCATGGAGGACTACGACCTTTGGCACCGCATGCTCCGCTCGGGCGCACGGATGGGGAACGTTCCCGACGTGCTCGTGGAATATCGCGTGAGCGCGAATCTCTACCGGCGCCGCGGAGGTCTCACCCTCTTTGTGAGTGACGTACGTATGCAATTCGCGATGCTCAAGAGCGGGACCACGAGCGTGTCGAGGGCTGTGCGGAATCTCTTCGGGCGCGCTGTGTACCGCACGATCCCGGCAGCGGTGCGCGATCGAGTCTACTGGCGCGTGATTGAACGCGGCCTCATGCGATAGCGCGAAGCCTTTGCCCTCGCCGTACCACGTGATGTGACGAACCAGTGCCGTGGGGGCGGTGCGTAGACGTGATTATGCGGGCGCGACCGCTATTGTGGGAGCGACCCATCAAGCCTCGAAGGGAAAGACACCCCATGAGTACGCCCGACCTCCTCATCGTCGGCTCCGGCCTTTTCGGCCTGACGCTCGCAGATCGCGCCGCACGCGAACACGGTGCAAAGGTGACCGTGATCGACAACCGCCCGCACATCGGCGGTAATGCCTACAGCGAGATCGACCCCGAGACGGGCATTGAGGTACACAAGTACGGCGCCCACCTCTTCCATACATCCAACACGCGCGTGTGGGAGTACGTGAACGAGTTCACGTCGTTCACCAACTATGTGCACCGTGTGTACACGACCCACAAAGGCATCGTGTACCCCATGCCGATCAACCTCGGCACGATCAACCAGTTCTTCAACGCGGCCATGACACCGGACGAAGCCCGTGCGTTGATTGCCGAACAAGCCGGTGAGTTCGCGGGTCAGGACCCGGAGAACCTGAACGACAAGGGCATCTCGCTCATCGGGCGCCCGCTGTATGAAGCTTTCATCAAGCATTACACGGGCAAGCAGTGGCAAACGGATCCGAAGAACTTGCCCGCTTCGATCATCAAACGCCTTCCCGTGCGCTATACCTACGACAATCGCTACTTCAACGACACGTACGAGGGCTTGCCCACCAACGGGTACACGGCCTGGCTCGAAAATATGGCGGACCACCCGAACATCGAGGTCAAGCTCGGCGTGGACTACTTCGACGAGTCGCAGCCGTTCAATAAAAAGGACGTGCGCGGTCAGCTTCCCGTTGTGTACACGGGCCCCGTCGATCGCTACTTCGACTACGAACTCGGTGACCTCAAGTGGCGCACGATCGATCTCGAGTCCGAAACCCTCGAGACCGGCGATTTCCAGGGAACGTCGGTGATGAACTACGCGGATGAGTCCGTTCCCTTTACGCGCATCATCGAGCCGCGCCACTTCCACCCCGAGCGCGACTACGCGAAAGACAAGACGATTATCATGCGCGAGTACTCGCGCTTCGCGAGCCGCGAGGATGAACCGTACTACCCGGTGAATTCCGCGGATGACCGCTCGACCCTCCTCGAATACCGCGCGCGGGCCGAGGCTGAGCCCTCGACCCTCTTCGGCGGTCGTCTCGGCACCTACCAGTACCTCGACATGCACATGGCGATCGGTGCCGCGCTCTCGATGGCCGACAACAAACTTGAGGACCTTTTGCGCCGCTAGTTGTGCGCATCCTCCGTGACCCCGATGAGTGAAAAGAGCACCATGAACGACACGTTGAACCTGCCCGAAGGGCACCGCGAACTCCACCGGCTCGTCATGCCGCTCGGCGCGAGCCCCGAAACGATGCCGCTGTACGTTGAGTCGCAGGCTCACGTCACCCCGGTCGAAGTGGCAGGGGGATCGCCGGGCGGATTTGCGGAAACTCTCGCGAGCGTGTCGTCGCCAGCGAACGCTGAGGCGAGTGCTGATGCCTATTCCCGGACGGGGCTGACGATCCCGGCGGGGCGCATGCGCTCGTTTGGTACCTATTTCAACGCGTTCCCGGCTTCGTACTGGCGCCGCTGGACCCCTGTGCGTGAGGTGACACTTACGGTCGTGACCAGCGGCGAAGGGACGATTGTTGTGCACCGCTCGAATGCAAAAGGCCGCTCGCAGCGCGTAGCCTCGAGGGCCGTTTCGGGTGAGGAAACATCGACCTTCGTCCTTCCGCTCACGGCGTTCGGCGACGGCGGCTGGTACTGGTTCGACGCCTATGCGGGTGCGGAAGATCTTGAGGTACGCGGCGCTGCGTACTCGGCTCCCGAGTCTCTCGCGCGCGTGCGCGGATCGTTCTCGATCGCGATGACGACCATGAACAAGGTCAGCTATTGCTTCGAGAACATCCGCACGATTGCCGATTCACCCCGCCTGCTCGAGACTCTCGACACGATGTTCATCGTCGATCAGGGAAGCGATCGCCTTCGCGATCACGCCGAGGAACTCGCCGAGCTCGAGGCGGCAATGGGCGGCAAGCTTCGAATCATTGAGCAAGGGAACATCGGCGGTTCAGGTGGCTTCTCGCGCGGCATGTACGAGGCAAGCATGGCGGGAGAATCCACGTATGTCGTGAACTGCGATGACGACATTGTGATCGAACCCGTCTCGCTCGAGCGTCTCGTGACCTTCGCCGATTTCGCAACAAAGCCCACGATCGTGGGTGCGCACATGTTTGATCTCAACAATCGCACGTCCCTCCACACGTTCGGAGAGATCGTTGATCGGTGGCGCATCCAGCCGGCGCTTCCGCATCAGGAGATGTCCCTCAGCTACGACCTTGCGTCGCATCCGCTGAGGGCGACGCCCTGGCTGCACCGTCGGGTCGATGTCGACTACAACGGTTGGTGGATGTGCCTCATCCCCACCGAGGTCGTGCGCGAGATCGGCCTGTCTCTTCCGGTATTCATCAAATGGGATGACGCCGAATACGGCCTGCGGGCGAAGAACGCCGGATACTCGACCGTGTCCCTTCCCGGCGCTGGAGTATGGCACGTGGCGTGGGGGGATAAGGACGATCTTGTGGGGTGGCAGGCGTTCTTCCACGAGCGCAACAGGCTCATCACGGCGCTTTTGCATTCGCCCTATGAGCGCGGCGGCAGGCTCGTGAAGGAATCGCACTTCATGGACATCAAGCATGTGATTTCCATGCAGTACTACACCCAGACGGGCCGCCTGATGGCTCAGCGTGATGTTCTTGCAGGTCCTGAGCATCTTCACGAGACGATCGGGACGACGCTTCCCGAGATCCGAGCCCTGGCCGCTCAGTTCGACGATGCCGTGCAGAAGAAAGACGTCGACGATTACCCCGCTGTGCGCACGAACAAGCCGCCACGCAAAGGTCGGGGCTTTAGCCAGCCTCGACGACTCCTCATGCCGGCGTGGACGATCAAGCAGCTCGCGAAGCAGACCTTGTCGAAGCCGAGCGAACTTTCGCGCGAGCACCCGCAGGAAGCGATTGCGCACCAGGATGCGCGCTGGTGGCGTCTTTCGCATTACGACAGTGCGCTCGTGTCGAACGCCGAGGGTACTCAGCTCGCCTGGTACAAGCGAGACCCGAAGCAGGTACGCGAACTTCTCGCGGAAGCTGTGCGCACGCACGCTGAGCTCTTTGCGAAGTGGAATACGCTGCGCGAGCAGTACCGTGCAGCGGCGCATGAACTCACGTCGTTTGAGTCGTGGGAGCGTACTTTCGCGGCAAATCCCGCATCGGAACGCGAGGGCAAAAACGCGTGAGTATTCCGTCTTTGACGCGTGCGGAGAAGACTGAAGGTTGGCGTATCCCGGGAAGCGATAAGGGCTGGCTCAACCCCTTCTACGAGCGGTTTCTTCTCAAGCTTCTCGTGAGGAAGGAACTGCGGGTGCGCTATCGCGGTAGCGTGCTTGGGATGGCGTGGAGCTACGCGAAGCCCGCGGTGCAGTTTGCGGTCTTTTATCTCGCGCTCGGTGTGTTCCTCCAGCTCAATCGTTCACTACCCGCGTACGCGGCGTATTTGTTTTCCGGCATCATCGTGATCAACCTCTTCAGCGAGGTGTTCGGGAACTGCACGCGCTCGATCGCGTCGAATGCACCGCTCGTGTCGAAAATTTACCTCCCCTCTGAGCTTTTCCCATGGGCGAGTGCGCTCGTGGCGCTCGTGCACTTCGTGCCGCAAGTGCTCGTCCTCATGGTGGGGGCCGGCCTTTTCGGGTGGCGGCCGAGCATTGCCGAAGGCTGGTGGTTCCTCATCGGCATGGTGATTCTGCTCGTCTTTACGGTGGGGCTCGGCATGCTCGCGGCGGCCCTCAATGCGGCGTTCCGCGATGTTGAGAACTTCGTCGATCTCATCATCATGGTGGCGACGTGGACCTCGCCCGTGCTGTACGCACTCGCAATGGTGAAGGAGGCCATTGGAGGAAGCATCTGGTGGACGCTTTATAGGCTCAATCCGATCACGATCGTCGTGGAGTGTTTCCACGGAGCGTTTTGGCGCCCGATGGCGCATGCGCTCGACGAATCGGGCGCATCGGCGCCAACGGTTGCTGCTGGCGCTGAAGCCGCGGAGCTCTGGTGGGCGGGGCTCCTGATCGCGGTTGCGGTCTTTGCGATGGGAACGTTCGTGTTTGAGCGCTCAAAGCGGAAATTTGCGCAGGAGCTGTGATGCCTGTTTCTGAATCCCCACGCGAAATGGTGCGTATCGAGAACGTGTACAAGGAGTTCTCCCTGCGACACACGAGGGCATTGAAAGAGCTCGTGTTTTCGGCCCTCAAGGGGAAGAAGCTCCGTGACACGTTCATGGCACTCGACGGTGTCGACGTGACGGTGCGTGCGGGGGAGACCGTCGGGCTGATCGGGTTTAACGGTTCGGGCAAGTCCACGCTCCTGAAGACGATTTCGGGTGTGCTTTTCCCCGATAGCGGTCGCGTGAGTGTGCGTGGCAAGGTTGCCGGTCTGATCGAGGTGGGGGCGGGCTTCCACCCGGATCTGTCGGGTCGCGAGAATGTGTATCTCAATGGTGCGATTCTCGGGATGTCGAAAAGCGAGATTGACGCGTGTTTCGATGACATCGTCGCGTTCAGTGAGATCGAGCAGTTCATCGACACGGATGTGAAGTACTACAGCTCAGGAATGTTTCTGCGCTTGGCCTTCGCAGTCGCGGTGCACACGGATCCTGATATTTTCCTTGTTGACGAGATTCTGGCGGTGGGCGACGAGCCCTTCCAGAGGAAGTGTCTCGCGAGGATTCGTGAGATGCAGGAGAGCGGCAAGACGATGGTGATTGTTTCGCACGAGCTCGACATGCTCACCGAGTTGTGTACGCGCATCGTGGTCCTCGAAAAGGGGCGCGTGATCTTCGACGGCGATCCCACCGAGGGCGTGGAAACTCTGCGCGCAAGCGCCTAAGCCTCGGAGGTGCTTTCGAGGCCCTCGGCTGTGCGTGTGGCGGCATCGAGCTTCGTATAGGGCGCGACGATCGTACGCCCTTCCTCCCATGCCGCGAGTGCCTCGGCAGCCTCCTGGAGATCGATATCGTCGAGTCCCACCCTTCGCGCGGAACCCCACTCGGGCCGTGGCGTAGGTGAGGGCCCCGTGAAGGCCCCGAGGGGAACCTCGAGATCGTCTCCTGCCGCTCGCACGGCTTGGACCCAGTCAAGGGCGAGAGGGGGAATCTCGCCCGGGAACGCGAGGGACAGCGCGCGAGCTTCGAGGACGAGGACGTCCTCGGCGCGCTCTGCGAGCGCCGTGTCGGGGTGTGACGTGGCGAGAACATCGATGTGCTCGGGGAGGTCGTCTACGCCCGCGATGGAGACGGTCGCACCGAGGTGCCACGCGGCAATCTGGAGAACGCTGCGCTTAAAGTGCGGGGGAAGGTCGAGGACGAGCGTGAAGCCTTCGTCCACGAGCAGTTCGTTCGCGAAGAAGTTGATCGATTTGATGATCCAGTTGGCAAGGACGCGGCCGGAGAGTTCGGTGCGGCCGTCCTCGGCATAGCTCACGAGGGCGGGGGTGGTGCCCATGCGATCGAGGGATTGAAGGAGAGCACTCATTTCGTCGCCTTGTCTGGGCAGGGTTCGCTACCCGGGGAGATCCAGTGTTCTGTGTCGAGTTCGAGATAGGCCGCCATTTCGGCCGCAAAGCTCATGGTCCCTAGGGCGATGACGCTCGTGGCTCGGCTTTTCATGGTGGCGAGTGATTGGTCGAGCGGCAAGGTTTCCCAGTCTGAGGGGTAGTTTTCGAAGAACAGGTGGTCCTCGTGCGTTGTCGCAAGGATCGTGCGGTCTTTCTCGAGGAGGTCGAGAATGCTTGCAATGTCTTTGATATCCGGCATGCACACGAGGGTGTGGGCGTCGTCGAATTGGCCCGTGCTGCGCGCATTCTCGAGAGCGGAGGCGACGCCTTCGCGGGAGATAGCCGCATCGAGAAGCCACCGGGTCCCGTGAGCGTGTACGAGGGAGGAGCGGCCGGGAAGGTGCAGTGTGCTGGCGAGGCGGAAGGCCTCTTTGTGCTGAATGGGGGAGGGGAGCAGGTTCTGCAGCGCCGCGTGGGTGACGGAGGCCGCAGTGTATCCCGTTGCGACGTTCATGGAGGTGAGAGGACCGAAACCGAGGTCCTTCGGCGCGGACACTTCGTGGCGAGTGGCGTCTGGGAGAAGCTGGTCGATGGCTTCGCGGGCCTCGCGGCAGAGAGTCTCGGGGAACACCACCTCTCGGGTGCGCTCATCGCCCGCGCCACAAAGGTTCCGAGCGATCGCGTCGACGGTGTCACCGATGACACCTTCGTGTTCGAGAAACACGGGAGTGACGACGAGAGTGTCGAGACGAAACTGCGAGATTTCGTCGGTTGCCCCTCCGAGCCCTTCTTCGATGACGAGAGCGTCGACGCCGTGGCGAAGGAGGTAGTCGGCTCCCGCGAGTGTGAAGAGCCCTGTAGGGGCGAGGTAGCCTCCTGTGTCCTCCACGGGAGGCATGAGGGTGAGCGCGTGTGATACGCGCGAGGCAAGCGCGTTGTAGTCGCTTTCAGGAAGCGGCTTGGCGTTGAGTCGTATGCGTTCGCGGTTGGTGAGGAACGGGGGAGAGGAGATCGTGCCCACGGTGTACCCGAGCGTCATGAGGTACTGGGTAGTGGCGGCGACCGCCGATCCCTTGCCCTTTGACCCGACAACCCCGATGACGGGAACGCTCGGCGAAGTGTCGAGACCGATCGCTCGAGCGAAAATTTTTGCGCGTGAGCGTGAGCGAGTATACGGCCCGTGATGCTCGTTCCATTCGCGGAAGAACGGTTCGTCCCCGGGGAGATGGCGTGCGGGCATGTGAGGTTCCTTTGCAGGTCAGGGTGTCAGGCGGTGATAGCGTCGCTGGGTTTCTTCGCTCGCAGCGCCTTAAAGTGGAAGATCATAACTCTCAAGATTCTCTTAAGCGGCTTGACGCGCCTAAGTTACATCGGTGTATTTTAGTGCTAACGCCGAACGGCTCCAGGACAACTCTAGCTCCGCTTGCGGGGTGTTCGCGGAGCATCGGCAGTAACCGTCAACAACATCGCCCGTACTCTCGAAAGGACCCTCATGACCCTCCAGGCATTCGAGGATGATGCTCGCCGCGAGCTCACTCTGGTCGAGTTCTCCTCGCTGCTCCCCGAGGGCGAGGGCGAGGGCTCGTGGCAAGAGCGCGCTCTGTGCGCCCAAACCGACCCGGAAGCGTTCTTCCCGGAGAAGGGCGGCTCGACTCGCGAGGCAAAGAAGGTCTGCATCTCGTGTGAGGTGCGTGCCGAGTGCCTCGAGTACGCTCTCGCTAATGATGAACGATTTGGTATTTGGGGCGGCCTTTCGGAGCGCGAGCGCCGCAAGCTCAAGAAGCGTGCGCTCTAGCTTTTCTTTGCTGATCGGCGGTTGTGCCCGGGGACCGAACGGGACGTTGCCGCTCTCATCCTCGTTTCCGCTACCCACGGAATCGAGGATGTCAAACGCACCCTCGAGTCGGTGCGCACCCAGTCAGTCCGTCCCGCGTGCGTGCTCACCGCCGTTGTGGAATCGGCCACCAAAGAACTGCGAGACGGTCTCGAGGCGGCGCGCGACGAGGGACTCCTCGACCTGCTACGCGTTTACCCGGCTCACGCGCGTCGCGACACGATTGTCGAGGATCTCGCAAGCGCCGTTGAAGAAGCAAAGACGGCCCGGCGGGATCGCCCCCGAACCGAGTTGCCGGAGCGCCGGCACGCCAGCGACACTCAAGCTGCGCGTGGGCAGAAGACCTCAGCGCCACCGCAGGCCGCGGGCGAAAATGAGAATGCGCCGCGCAATTTCACTCTTCTGAACCCCGCGTTTGGTGGGCGGGCACAGCACGAGGAGGAAAGTCCGACGGTAGCCGAGCAAGCGTCGGAACCCCTCTCTGTTTCCGGTGAGGCCGAGCCAACGGTGCATTCGGCCCGTGATCTCGACTGGGAAAAGCGAGCGTACCTCACGAGTGGGACGCTTGGGCGACGAGCGAGAGACATCAATCTCGACCGCGAGGAACGGCGCGAAGAACGAACTGCGACCCACACAGCGCTCGTCCCTGAACGACTGAGGGAGGACACTCGCGAGCGCCACGGCTCGAGTGGAGCTGGTCGCCGGCGCAAGCGCAGCGGTGATGGCGAGCCATGGCTGTGGATCCTTGACGGCGCAGCGGTCCCTAGCGCAACGTGTCTCGAGGAGCTCGAAGACGCTCTCGAACAGGACCCAACGGTGGGCCTAGTTGGCACCAAGCATCTTGCGTTCGACGATCTCGATCGTCCCGCCTCGCGCCTCGTGGATCTGGGCCTTTCTCTCACGCACTCCCATAGGCTCCTCACGAGTGTGGATCCGGGTGAGATCGACCAGGGACAAACTGACTGGCGCAGCGAGGTCCTCGCGGTCACGGCTCCGGGCCTGCTTGTGAGGGCTCGCACGTTCGATAAGCTTCGTGGCTTGGATCCTGCCCTTACGGCACCGTGGGACGACATCGACCTCTCCCAGCGGGTGTGGCGCGCGGGTGAGCGCGTCAAGGTCGTGCCATCCGCCTCCACCCGTATCCCGCACGATATCCGTACGCGTCCACAGGATTTCCGGTACCGGTCTTCGCAGGTCCTTTCGCTCGTGAAGTTCCGCTCCCTTCCGCTGGCGCTTTTGACTCTTATCGCCCTGCCCCTGGTCACCCTCGCGCGCATGGCGCGTGCGGTCACGCGCCACGATGCGCATGCGGTGAAGCACGAGTTTCTCGCGTTCCTCAGGGTTTTTGCGAAGGCCCCCGGGGTCCTGGTGCGCTCCCGGAAGGCGGCGGGCAGGGCCCGCATGTCGCGTAAGCGCATGAGCGCTCTTTACATGCCACGCAAGGTGGCGATGCGTGAGCGACTCGACGCATGGTGGACCTCCATGTTCGCTGACGATGAGCGTACGCGGATGATTCGCCGGACGAGCTGGGGCATCGCAGGAACGCGCCATGGTCTCGACGATGCTGATTATGGTCGGCACACGGCCTGGACGGTCATCGTCGCTCTCGCGTCCCTCGTCGGTGGGCTCTTCGCGGTACGCCCTCTCATTGGAGAGGGCACTTTAGGGGGCGCCCACTACCTTCCTCTCGCGTCGAACGCGCATGATAACTGGGACATCGTGACATCGGCGTGGCTTCCCGGCGGCCTTGGCGCTGAGGGGCCGGCGGATCTTCTCGCGCGAGTGATGGCGCTTATCCCCGTGAGCGGCGCGAGCGTGAGTGCCTGGATTCTTCTCACGGGCATTGCCTTGAGTGCGATAGCGGCGTGGTGCGCAAGCGGTACCGTGACGCGAAGCATCGTGGTGCGCATCATCGCGACTCTCGCGTGGGTGCTTTCTCCCGCTTTTGTGTGCGCCGTGCTCGAGGGGCGATGGCCCCTTATGCTTCTCGGCGTTACCGTTCCCCTGGCCGCGCTTTTCTTCGCGCGAGCCGTGGGGCTCCCGCATAAGGTTTCGCAAGCGAGCATCCCCGCTGCCGCAATGGCGGGGTTCATGGTCGCCATCGTCTCGCTCGTGCAGCCGGCCCTTGCCGTTCTCTTTTTCCTTGGCACGGCAGCCGTGGCGCCGTTTGTCCCCGGGCGCCGCAAACGCTTGTGGTGGGTGGCGCTCCCGACACTTTTCCTTCACCTCGGCACGCTGCCGGACTACCTCGCCCGGCCTGAGACACTTCTCGCGAACGCGGGTATGCCGCTCGCGTTTGAGGCCCCGGGGGTCATGCGCCTTTTCGCCCTCACACCGACGCCCGCTGACCCCGTCGCGCAGATACTCGGCGCGGGATCGAGCTGGTGGACACTGGGCCTGTTGTTCATGCCTGCGATAATTTCCGTGGTCGCGACCGTCGTATCCGGATTCCTACGCCACACGGCGGGCCTCACCGGTCGGATAAGCGGGCTTGCGCTTGCCGGTGCCGTGGCTCTCGCGTGGATTTCACAGCGCACGGTAGTGGGCTTTGAGGGCTCCACCCCCCACACCGCCTACCCTGGTGCGGCGCTCATGGTGGCAAGCGGTGCGGCAATCGTTGGGCTCATTTGCGTGGGGGACGCAATGGCCAGAAGCTCCCACGCGCCCGCTAACGGTGCACAGAAAATCGCGGCATTTGCGGTGCAAGGGCTGTGTCTTGTGGCGCTCGTGGCGTCTGCTGGGCTCTGGACCGCGAAAGGGAGCGGTGCACTCGAGGTTGATCGCCGTGTTAGTAGCGAAATTCCTGCGGTCGCCGTAGATTCGTCCGCGGGAACTGAGCGCACACGCACGTTGGTGCTGCATGAGGATTCACGCGGTGAGGTGCGGGCGCATCTTGTGAATGGCGCGCATATGAGTGTCGACGACTCCTCCGCGGCGTATGAAACTGCGCGGGCTCGAGCGGCAGAACGTGGCCAACCATCCGATGCAGCTGAGGAGGCCCTCGCCCGGGCCGTCGCGAGCGCGCTCGGTTCGGAAATTGGAGCCGAGGCCAAGGTGGATCTCGCCGATTTCGCCATCGGGTACGTTGTTGTCACGGGGGAGCCGGGTGCGCAAGCTCGCCTCTACGATGCGCTTGCCGCTGCGCCGCAGCTTGACTTCGTGACGTCGAGTGATGCGGGTGGGCTGTGGCGAGTATCGGGCACGAGCTCTCGCGCGCACCTCACGGCCGCTTCGGGTGCAAACGGGGAGGTCACCCCCCTTAACGCCGAACGAACCCGCGTTACCGGCACGGTTGACGCCTCTAACACGGAGCGTGAGCTCGCACTCGCCGTGCGCAGCGATCCACACTGGAGGGCAACACTCGACGGCGAAGAGCTCAGGCCCACGATTCTCGACACCTGGAAGCAGGGCTTTATCGTTCCCGCGGGAGAACACGGCCACCTCGAGGTGTCGTACCGAGACGATTTGCAGTTCGGTGCGGGAATTGTGACCGTCATAGGTCTCATCATCTGTGCGCTCGCTGCGGTTCCAAGACGCAACCGAAGCGAGGAGAAACGATGACTGGTAATCGCGAAAACTCACGGGCACCCCTCGCTGCGCTCGTGGTCTGCGCCATCCTCGTCCTGGTCGCAAGCGTCGTGATTGTTGTTCCCGAAAAAACCTTGACCAAAGCGAGCCTCGCGACCGCGACGTCGACCTCTACACGGGCCGTTCGGGCCTGCCAGGGGCCGATCGACGCGCGCCAAGCGGGTGAGAGCGCTGGAGACGCCGACTTCGCCGGCGGCGCGCCCGCGTCAACGGTGTCAATGAGTGCGATCGCCCTCGATCCCACCTCCAATGCCCTCTACGGGGTTGAACAGAGTTCACAGACCAGCTTCGAGCCCGGTCCGTCTGACGCCGGCGGCAAGGATGCTGCCCCTCGAATTGCTCGCCTTGATGCCGAGGGAAACGCGACCGAGGTCGATCCGGCAACGAGTGCGCTGCTCAATGCCGTGTATAGCCTCGAGACTCTCGAAAACTCGAGTGTCGTGACCGCGAGCACCGCAGACGGAGCCGAGCCCGTTGTGGAGGCAACTCAGGCGCACGTGACGGGGAGTGGAGACTACCGTGGCTTTGCACTCTCGCGCTGTGCGAGGGCGACAACGGCGGCATCGTTCGCGGGACTCACGACGCGCGCAGGCACCTCAGACGCTCTCGTCCTGATCAACCCTGGCAGCCGCGCATCGCGCGCTCGCGTGACGGCATTTTCAGAAAATGGGGTTGAACCGGCTACACAGGGGTCCGACATTGTCGTGGGCCCAGGTGAGACCACTCGAGTTCCGCTGGCGACGCTCGTTGACGAGCGCGAAACCGTGGCACTCGATGTTGAAGTTCACGGAACCGCACTCGCGATGAGTGCCGAGCTCGTGAGACGCGACGGTCTCGTGCCCATGGGCACCGAGCACGTTCAACCGAGCACTCCGGAAAGTACGCTCGTGTTCCCGGGAGTCGCGGTGCGCGATGGTGGTTCCGCTCACCTTGCGCTCGCGCGTACTGCGCGAGGAGGAGCGCCGGGCGACCCCGCATCAGTGCGTGCCGAGGACTCGATTGCCACGGCCCGCGCCTTCGATTCGAAAGGCGCCGTGATGAAAGAGTGGGATGTGAAGGACCCGGGCCAGGGAGCGAGCATCGATACCGCGCTTGAGGGCCTCGACAGTGGCACCTACACGATCGTTGTGAGCGCACGATCGTCCGTTGTGGGAACCGTGAACTCCCGGGTGGCGAGCGGCGCCCGCCAGGGCGATACGGTGGGACTTCCGGAGGATTTTGCGACGTACACCCCCGGGGAAGGCATCGACTCGGCGTCGATTCTTGCCCTTGGACGCGGTGCTGCGGGTGGCACCCTTACCCTCGAAAGTGAGAGCGGCGCGCAACTGAGCGTCGCCGTCATCAAGCGTGATGGCTCAATAGGAACGGGTGCAGCACACGAGCTTGAGGCGGGGCATTCCCTGACCTTAGCGGCAAGCGACCTGGCCGAGGATCCCTCATCCATTGCCGGCGTGATCGTCGTTTCTCAGGACGGTGGTCTCTTCCGCGGGTCATGGTCACAGGCGATCGCGGCAGATGATGGAGGCACCCTCGTGACGACTCTCCCGCTTATCGCCAACGCTGCGCGCGCGACGGGAATGACCGTGCGCGTGGAGCACTAGGCGCACTCGCGCCTTACTCAGCCCAGGGATCGATTTCCTCAACCCTTTTTCCGAGGGCCACCGCAACGTTCTCGAGGACGACGACATACACGAGTTCCGCGAGCTCATCGCGATTTCTCGCGCGCGATTCGATCGCGCGCCGGTAAAGGACGATCCGTGGGCGTGCCCGACGGGCGCCGGGAAAATATCGCCCTAGTGGCGGCGCATCGAGTGCGCCCGTGTCGAGAGGCACCTCCTCGATGAGGACCTGGAGGAATTCGAGCTTCGAGAAACGTGCATACAGGGGCCCCATCGCTTCAGCGACGAGCGCATCGAAGTGGTCGCTCGGCGTCATGAACCCCGGAAGATGCGAAGGGATGAGGTCGCTGCGCAGTCCGCGTCCGTGCCGATCTCGCCTGCGCGGCCCGGCTTTTCGTGTGAAAGGCATGCCATTAGCCTACGCGGGCGGCCGCGTCGTGTGGTTCGTGGGTGATTGCGCCGTAAGATGGTGGCCGTGTCTGCCCGTTCATGCTCAAAGTCCTCATGTTCTCAGCCAGCCGTCGCAACCCTCACGTTTGTGTACGCGGATTCGACCGCGGTCATCGGCCCGCTTTCACGCGAGAGCGAGCCTCACACCTACGACCTGTGCGCACAGCACGCCGCAGCGTTTACGGCGCCGAGAGGGTGGACGGTCGTGATGGCCCCTGCCCCGCTCGAACCGGAAGACGACGTGCTCGCGCTTGCGCGTGCACTCGCCGATGAACCTGACGCCAAAGCGAGTTACCAGAATGTGGGAACCGATAAAGGCGAGCAAGCGTCGGCCCCTCATCCCCCAGGGCGCCGGCGCCTCACGCTCGTGAGGGACGAGAGCGATGAACGCTGAGAGGGAGCGATCCGCTGCCGCGATTCTCGACAAGATCGTCGGTAGCTACGACATTCGTGGTGTCGCTTACGAGACTCTTACCCCGGAGGTTGCGGGAGCCCTCGGCGCGGCCTTCGCTGACTACCTCGATGCGGGCGACATTATCGTTGCGCACGATATGCGGATCTCGAGCCCTGATCTCGCGGACGCATTCGCCCGCGGTGCGGTAAGGCGAGGCTCTACCGTCGCGTATGCGGGGCTCAGTTCGACCGATCAGCTCTACTGTGCGAGTGGGCTCTTTGCCGCAGCGGGTGCGCAGATCACTGCCTCCCACAACCCGGCGCGCGACAACGGCATTAAAATGTGCTTTGCTCACGCGAAACCCGTGGGGCGCGCCAATGGGCTTCTTGACGTGCGTGACGGTGCGCGCGCTTACCTTGCCAAAGGAAACATTCCCGTGCGCGAGGGTGGGAGACTCGAATCACTAGATACGCTTGAGGACTATATCGCGACGATGCTCCGGCTCGTCCCGCTCGAGGGCACGCGAACGCTCAGAGTTGTGGTGGACGCGGCAAACGCGATGGCCGGACACACGGTCCCGGCACTCGCCTCTCATCTTCCTTCGCTTGAGATCATCCCGCTCTTTTTTGATCTCGACGGTACGTTCCCGAACCACGAGGCGAACCCCCTGGAGCCGAAGAACCTTCGGGACTTGCAAGCGGCGGTGCGTGAGAGCGGCGCGGATCTCGGTCTCGCGTTCGACGGCGATGCAGATCGCTGCATCGTTGTGAACGAGCGAGGCGAGATCGTGCCTCCATCCGCGCTCACCGCGATGATTGCCGAAGGCGAAATCGCCCGGGCACGGTCCGATGCTCACTCACGCCCCGTGGTGATTGGCAACGCCGTCTCGAGCCGTGCGGTCCGTGAGATTGTTGAGGCGGCTGGCGGCGAGTATGTGCGCACGAAGGTGGGGCATTCGATCATCAAGCAGGTGATGGCGGAGCGCGAGGCGATTTTCGGCGGCGAGCACTCTGCGCACTATTACTTCCGCGACTTTTTCTTTGCTGATTCGGGAATGCTCGCGGCGCTGCACGTTTTGCGCGCACTTGAACGGGCGGGAGAGGTGCCCTTGAGTGCCCTTCTCGAGCGCTGCGCTCCGTACGCGGTAAGCGGTGAGATCAACTCACGGGTCGCAGAGCCAGTGACCGACGTGCTTGAACGCGTCGCGACGCTGTGTGTCGAGCAGGGTGCGCGTCGCGATGATCTTGACGGCGTGACGCTTACCCACTGGGACGATTCCCATGACCCGAGCGAACGCTGGTGGCTATCGGTGCGCGCGTCGGGAACTGAGCCGCTCGTGCGGCTCAATGTGGAGGCTGCCAACGAGGCGACCATGGAACGCATGCGCGATCTAGCCCTCGCCGCGGTTCGGAATGAACGGGGACTACCAGACGGGAGCACCACGCGTGATTCCGGGAAAGAGGAGGCCCAGGTGGCGTCGGAAAAGAAAAGCCAGAGCGAGGAAAGCTGGGTCGCAAACCTCATGCGTTGCCCTGCGTGCCATGGGAAACTTGACCTGCGAGTAGAGCCGATTTCATGCACTGCGTGCGGCCGCACATACACGCGTGAAGGTGACGTTCCTATGCTCATAGTGTGAGACTCTCAGAGCTTGATGAGCAAGAAGAGTTTCGACCATTACAGGTTTCTGGCAGGATAACGGCATGAGCACACCCCCTAGGATTCTCGCGATTGACGATGATGCCGCAATTGCAGAGATGGTCTCAATTCTTCTTGAAGGCCGCGGATATAGCGTCGTGACGGCTCCCGACGCGCGTAAAGGACTCGCCATTCTTGAGCGCGAGAACATTGACCTCGTCCTTCTCGACCTCATGTTGCCCGGAATGGACGGCATCGAGATTTGCAGGAACATTCGCGAAAGCTCGAATGTTCCCATCATCATGCTGACAGCCCGCACCGAAACCGAAAAGGTGGTCGAGGGGCTTGAGGTCGGCGCCGACGACTATCTCACGAAGCCGTTCGAACCCGAGGAACTTGTTGCGCGCATTCGTGCGCGAGTGCGCCGAGCACCGCACGGTGAGGCGGAGATCCTTACACTCGGGGATCTCGAGATCAATGTTGATCGCCGCCAGGTGCTGAGGAACGGTGAAACGATCCGCCTTACTCCGATAGAATTCGGTCTTCTCATTCAGATGACCCGCAACCCCTCCCAGGTGTTTAGCCGCGAGGACCTTTTGCGGGAAGTGTGGGGCTATCAGCACTCGAAAGATACGCGTCTTGTGAATGTGCACGTGCAACGCTTGCGTTCGAAAATCGAAATTGATCCCGACAATCCGCGCCTGATCGTGACGGTGCGCGGGGTGGGCTACCGCGCGGGTGAGTAGCCTTCGCGAACGCCTTTTTCCCCCGGCTGCTGCGGACGACTCTCAGATCAGTTCGCGAAGTGCGGGGCGCGTTCGCCTTCGCGAATTCTCGACGTGGCCGATCGCGGCACGTGCAGTTTTTGCAACGATGCTCCTGGCGGTTCTTGCGATCCTTGTCGTGGAAACTTTCCTTTCGACCGCGATTTCCGACGCGCTCTACGAATTGAGGCGTGACCGCTCGCTCGAGCAGTCCGAGACCATGCGAGGAACACTCGTGAGCGACCTCGAGCCCCTCGTCGGCATGTCCGTGAACGAGCGGCAAGACGTGATTATCTCGTTCATGGAAGGGGTGACCGCGGGAGATCCAAAAGTCTTTAAAGGACTCGCAGTGATCCCCGTGGGGCCAACCCCGGGCGACGCTGTGACCAACAATGGGGCACTGACAGCCTTCGTGAACGCTGAATTCGAGCGGGAACTCGATGCGGCCAATGACCAGTTCGTGTATCGGAGCATCGAATACGTTGAGCATGGAGTTTCGGGGCCAGCAATCCTCGTGGGCACAACCATTGATGTTGCGGGTGCGGGCCGCTACAGACTCCTCATGCTGTATTCGGTTTCGCAGGAGCAGGAGACTCTCGACCGCGTCAACGCGATCCTCGTCATCGGCGGGGCGGTTCTCGTACTGTTGTTCTTCCTCGTCTCCCTTGTCATCTCGCGCATCGTCACGACGCCCCTCAAGCGCGCGGCGCGAGCAGTCGACCATATTTCGGAAAACGACCTCGATTATCGCCTCGTTATCCAAGGTGGTGATGACCTCGCGCGCATGGGAACGAGCTTCAACAATATGGCGGCCTCGCTGCAATCGACCATTACCGAGCTCGTTGAGCTTTCCGAGCTTGAAAAACGCTTCGTTTCCGACGTCTCCCACGAGCTACGCACGCCGTTCACCACAATTAAGATGGCGGCCGCGATGCTCGAGATGGAAAAAGAGTCCTTTACTCCTTCGGGCAAGCGCAGTCTCGAACTTTTGCGGGAGCAAGTCGCGCGATTCGAGGCACTTATCGCGGATCTCCTCGAGATTTCACGGCACGAGGCCGGCACGGTTGAGCTTGAGGCGAAGCCGACGTCACTCGCGGGCTTGGTTGACGAGCAGGTCGAGCAGTTGGTGCCCATTGCGCGGGAATATGACGCCGATATCCGCGTGCACCACTTGAGTGACGATACCGTCGGGGAGATGGATTCGAGGCGCATCGAGCGGATCGTGCGGAACCTCTTGACGAATGCGATCGAGCACGGCTCAGGCGGCGTGATTGATGTGCGAACGGCGGCGCGCGGATCGACGCTCGCACTCACGGTACAGGACTTCGGCGCAGGCCTAAGCCCGCAAGAGGCGCAGCGGGTGTTTGATCGGTTTTGGCGCGCCGCACCCTCGCGTACACATACGCTAGGCGGAACGGGGCTTGGGCTCGCGATTGCGCAAGAGGATGCCGAAGCACACGGAGGCCTCCTCGAAGCTTGGGGCGTCAAAGGGGAAACTGCGGTGTTCCGGCTACTTTTGCCGCGAACCCCAGGGGAGAAACTCGCTGCGGCTCCGCTCGCGCTCGTGCGGCCGGTCGAGAAGGGGGACACGGAGTGATGAGGCAAGGGTTCGGTGCGCGAATGCTTCGGCGACGCGCCGTTCTCGCAGGGGCGAGCGTCGCGGCGCTCGCGGGATGTGCACGCATCCCCAATTCCTCGGAGGTGCACACAACTCCAGTGAAGGGGATCGGTCTCGGTGCACAGGGAGACACAGCCGTGGCACCGCCCGATCCGGGAGCCACCAAGATCGATATTGTGCGAGGGTTCCTTGCCGCGCATCTCGGAGTCGAGGATGGCAACCGCACTGCTCGCGAATACCTTGCGGAGAGTATTCGCAAGTCGTGGAAACCCATGACCGGGATTGAATTTTCTGAGACCGAGGGGCTGGTATTCCAGGAAATAGATGGCGACAAAGTTTCCGTGACAGTACCGGTAGTCTCCAAGGTGTCACCCACCGGGGTTCGCGCGGTCAATCTTCATGCCGAGCGGGAAAAGGCAGAGTTTCGCCTCGTGCAGGTCAACGGGCAGTGGCGAATCTCCGAAACCCCCGATGCGCTCGTGCTCGGGTCGGAAGATTTCGCGCGACTATTCGAACCCGTGCGCGTGTACTTCGTGGCGAATGCGGGAGATGCTCTCGTCGCCGATCCTCGATGGTTCTTGCGTCAATCGACGTTTGCCTCGGCCTTCAACCGGCTCGCGCTCGGGCCGCCTCAATACCTGAAGGATGCTGTGCGTTCCGCGCTCAACGAGGGCAGCGTCATTGCCCCGAGTGCGCTCTCAAGGAATGAGGCGGGTGACCTCGTTGTGCAGCCCCCGGCGTCGGTTCTTGAACTCCCTCACGATGAACGCGCCCTTGCCCTCGCCCAGATCTCCGCAACCCTTCTGAGCCTCAAGCGAGTCCCAAGAGTGGTGTTCATGGACGGTCGGGAGGAAATCGCCCTTCCCCCTGATTCCCACCCTGTAAAAGCCTCGGTGGGCCACAGGCTCTATGGCTCGGGGGACAGCGGCATCGTGTCACTCGCAAGCGACACCGGAGGAGCATCGCTCGTGCCGGCCCTCGCATCCGAGACTGTTCGGCTGGGCAGAATAAGCGCCAACGGTCGCTACGCAAGCGCGGTGAGCCTTGATCGCCGAACGCTTCTCGTGACCGACCGTTCTGCTGACGCTCATGTGCGCCGCGAAAGCCTGGCCGAAGAGTTGTGTGCCCCGAGCATCGATCAATTTGGGTATGCCTGGACGATGCCGAGCGTCGGCGCGCCCGAACTTATCGCGGTGAGCGCCGATTTATCGGTTGAGGTGCGACGGCTTCCCGTTCCATGGCAGCCCACAGCCGACATTGCCTTCACTTCCCTCTCCTCGGATGGGGTGCGCCTCGCTGTCGTGCATGGCTCGCGCGGAGCCATCACCCTGAGCATCATCGGGATCGTGCGAGAGAAGCATGGCGCCCCATTGGGCCTTGCGGAGCCTCTCAGCGTAAGCGTCGCACTCGAGACCGTTGACGGTATCGCGTGGTATTCCGAGGAATCGATCCTGCTGTGGGGAACTTCGGGAGAAAGCACCCTGCCCATGGCAATCTCGTGGAATATGCACACGGGTTTCGAGCAAGTGAGCGAGTTGCGCGAGAACACGACGTCGGTGGCCGGCTCGCTCGAGGCACGTCTCATGTTCGTGGGGAGCGGAGACGGCCAAGTCGTCCAAAGGAAAGTGGATTCGTGGGCGCACATCGACGTGCGCGGGCGAGATATCGCTCTGTACTAGAGCCGAGGTGGTGGCGGCGCAGCCGTCGGAACGTGCTCCACGGCTGCCGGTTTTCCCCACGTTCGCGAAGGGGACTTGGCATGCCCCCTCCCACGCGCTCGAATAAGGGTATGAGCATTGACTGCCCTCGGGTCTTCGCGCGGTTTGCGAGTATCGCGCTGCAGTCCCTCGTGCCGTTCTCATGCCCGTGCGGTGAGAGCGGCCTTCACTTGTGTGACGAATGTGCGGGCGAATTCTCGCACGGAACCGTGTGGGTGGAGGGCGTGTGCGAGGGCGTGTGCGAAGCGCGCCCGAGTGCCGATGGTCGTGAGCTCGAGATTGCGCCGGCATTTCGTGTGGCGACGCTTGCCGAGTATGAAGGGCGCGTGAAAAGCGCCATCCTCGACTACAAAAACGGGGGCCACTTTGCTCTCGCCAACTACTTGGGGCCTCTCCTTGCCGATGCCCTCACTGAGCTCAGTGAAGGGTGCATCCACAGACACGTGATCGTCCCCGTGCCCTCGCGGGCCGAAGCGGTGAGGCATCGGGGAGAGGACCATATGCGACTCCTTGCCGAAAGTGTGGGTGCACACGCAAGGGTGGGCGTGGCACCGGCGCTAGTGCTCAGCGGAATGAGTCAACATTCACGGACCAAGCGCGAGAGGGCACGAGGCACGGAGCGGGTGATCGGCCCGAAAAGGGTAGCCGAATGGGAGGGGATGAGGGGCGCACGGGCTGTCATTCTCGACGATGTTGTGACAACCGGCAGCACTCTCAAGAAGACGAGCGATGCTCTCGAGGCCCTCGGCGTGCGCACGTGCGCGGCACTCACGATCGCCTCAGCGAGGCTTCCGCGCGCAAACACTCCAAGTCTACCCGTGTGACCTGCGGTACGTTTTCAGTCAGAAGTCCCATAATTGAAGGACTCAAAGCGGCAGGGACGCCGCGAACCTCATGAGGAGGAGGTGAACCACCCACCCGTAGAACCGGGCGGAACGTGGCCGCCCACGCACTTCTCAACTCTGGAGGATTTCTCATGGATATCAATGTTGTTGGCCGTCAAATGGACGTTTCCGAACGCTTCCAGCGCCACCTCGAGGGCAAGCTCGAAAAGGTCTCCCAGCTCGCGCCAAGCGCCATGCGAATTGACGTCGAGGTTTCGTCCGAAAAGAACCCACGCCGCGCCGAAGAAAGCGAGCGTGTCGAGCTCACCGTCCATGACGAGGGTCAGGTTATCCGTTCCGAAGCGCGCTCCGGGGACCTCTACTCGGCTCTTGACCTCGCGCTCGCGAAGCTTCTTGAACGCTTGCGTCGCCTTGCCGATCGGCGTAAGGATCGTCACCGCGGACGCTCAAGGGGGCACGGTGCCGATGCGGAAACGCTTCGCAAGATGCAGGCGGATACCGAACGCATTGAAGAGCTTTTTGCGCAGGCCGAAAACGAGGGGCGCAAAGACCTCGAGAACGAGGGCGAAGAATCGGTCGAGGAATCGGCGCCTACTTCCCCCATCGTGATTCGCGAAAAGAAGCACAAGGCGCAACCGATGAGCATCGATGACGCCCTTTACCAAATGGAGCTCGTTGGCCACGACTTCTACCTCTTCATCGACGAAGAGACCTCCAACCCGAAAGTGGTGTACCGCCGTAAGGGTTGGAACTATGGCGTTATCGAATTGGAATAAAACTATTCGCACGGTAAAAGCCCAGTTAGCAGGGGGCTTTTCCGGCGTGTGACGACTTCCTCGGGGGGTTCGGGCGCTCGAGTAGCGCGCGGACCCCCTTCGCCACGTAGACTGGGACGGTTCGCGCTGTTATCTGTAAGGAAACCGCGCCGTGAGTGTTCCGCACGTGAGCGTGCATGACGAGATCCTCTAAGGGAGTTTTCCAGTGGCCAAGCTTTTCGACGTCATTCTTCGTGCCGGTGAGGGCCGTGAGCGCAAGCGCCTCGCCGACATCGCGCAACGCGTTGATGATATCGAGGAGGGCTTCCTCGAACTCTCCGATGAAGAACTTCGCGATGAAACCGAGAAGTTCAAGAAGCGCCTCGCCGACGGCGAAACTCTCGATGACATCCAGGTCGAGGCTTTCGCGACCGTGCGCGAAGCTGCACGACGCACGCTCGGCCAGCGCGCCTACCCCGTGCAGCTCATGGGCGGTGCCGCGCTTCACCGTGGCGAAATTGCCGAGATGAAAACCGGTGAGGGCAAGACCCTCGTCGCCACACTTCCCGCCTACCTCAATGCGCTCGCCGGTAAGGGCGTGCACATCGTGACGGTTAATGACTACCTCGCGAAATACCAGGGCGAGATCATGGGGCGTGTGTTCCGTATGCTCGGTCTCACGACCGGCGTGATCGTCTCCGGACAAGACCCCGCGGAGCGTCGCCAACAGTACGCCGCCGACATCACTTACGGCACGAACAACGAATTCGGCTTCGACTACTTGCGCGACAACATGGCGCACTCCGTGAGCGACAAGGTGCAGCGCGGCCACTTCTTCGCGATTGTCGACGAGGTTGACTCGATCCTCATCGATGAGGCTCGTACCCCGCTCATTATTTCGGGCCCGGCATCGGGAGATGTCAATAAGTGGTTCGCCGAATTTGCGCGCGTCGCCACGAAGCTTAAGCGCGATCGCGACTACGAAGTCGATGAAAAGAAGCGCACTGTCGGCATTCTCGAGCCAGGTATCGACCTCGTCGAAGACCAGCTCGGCATCGATAATCTCTACGAGTCGCTCAATACTCCGCTGATCGGGTTCCTCAACAACGCCATCAAAGCGAAGGAACTGTTCAAACGCGATAAGGACTACGTCGTCATGAACGGCGAAGTCATGATCGTCGACGAGCACACGGGCCGTATCCTTTCGGGCCGCCGCTACAACGAAGGCGTGCATCAGGCGATCGAAGCGAAGGAAGGCGTCGCCATCAAGGCTGAGAACCAGACGCTCGCCACGATCACCCTCCAAAACTACTTCAAGCTTTACGAGAAGCTCGCGGGCATGACCGGTACCGCCGAAACCGAGGCTGCCGAGTTCATGGGAACGTACAAGCTCGGCGTCGTGCCCATTCCCACGAACCTGCCGCTGCAGCGCATCGATCAAATGGATCAGATCTACCGCACGGAGAAGGCCAAGTACCGCGCTGTCGTTGCCGACATCGAGGAGCGCCACGAGAAGGGACAACCCGTGCTCGTGGGCACGGTGAGCGTTGAGAAATCGGAGTACCTCTCCTCGCTCCTCAAGAAGAAGGGCATCCCTCACAACGTTCTCAATGCGAAGAACAACGAGGGGGAGGCCGCCGTCGTGGCCATGGCCGGTCGCAAGGGCGCCGTGACGGTTGCCACCAACATGGCGGGCCGCGGTACCGACATCATGCTCGGCGGCAATGTCGAGTTCATGGCAACGAAAGACCTCGAACAACGAGGTCTCGACCCGGAAGAGCAGCCTGAAGAGTACGAGGCTGCGTGGGACGGAGCGCTCGAAGCCGCACGCGAACAGGTCGCCAAGGAGCACGACGAGGTCGTTGAACTCGGCGGGCTCTATGTGCTCGGCACCGAGCGTCACGAGTCGCGCCGCATCGATAACCAGCTTCGCGGCCGTTCGGGCCGCCAGGGTGATCCGGGCGAATCCCGCTTCTACCTTTCACTTCAAGACGACCTCGTGCGCCGCTTCTCGCAGGGACGCGCCGAGCAGATCCTGGAGCGCGGCGGCGTAGACGAGGACACTCCGCTCACGGGACGCATCGTGACGGGTTCCATCCAGGGTGCTCAAAAGCGTATCGAGTCACAGAACTTCGAAATCCGTAAGAACGTCGTGAAGTACGACGACGTGCTGACAAAGCAGCGCGCCCGCGTGTATGAGGATCGCAATCGCATTCTCGAGGGAGAGGACCTCGGTGAGTCGATCTCGAGCTATATTGACGATGTTGTTGGGGCACTCGTGCGCAACGCCACTGCTGGCAAGAGCGCCGAGGATTTTGAGCTCGACGAGCTGTGGGGCAGCCTCAAGGCGCTCTATCCCGCGTCCATTACCGCCGAGGACGTCGTCGAGGAAGTTGGCGGCAAAGAAAACCTCACGGCGAAACGTCTCGAACGAGAGATCCGCTCGGATATTGCCCTTGCCTATGAGAAGCGCGAGGACGAGCTCGGTGAGGCGGCTATGCGCCAGCTTGAGCGCCGAGTACTGCTCTCGGTGATCGATCGACGCTGGCGCGAGCATCTCTACGAGATGGATTACCTCAAGGAGGGCATCGGCCTGCGCGCGATGGCGCAGCGTGATCCGGTTATCGAGTACGCGCGCGAAGGCTTCCTCATGTACAACGACATGGTCGCGGGCATCAAGGAAGACGTTGTGGGCTACCTCTTCAACCTTGAAGTCAAGGTTCAGGAGGCACCGAGCAAGGGGCAGGTCCCCGAGAAAGTCGCGAAGCTCGTGCGCGACGCGGCTGCGAAGGCAAAGGTCGTGTCTGGCGCCACGGAGCCTGCATCTGAGGAGATGAGCGAGGGCGTCGACATTTCCGCGAAGGGCCTCGGAGACGGTCCCAAGGTTGAGGAGCTCTCCTACAGCTCTTCAGAAGGGGAAGCCGTTCCTGAACGTCCGCTTTCGCGTGCGGAACGCCGACGCAAGGAACGTGAGGAGCGCAAGCGCGCGAAGAAGAATTGACGCTCCGGCGCTCCTCGTGAAAGTGGGGCTAGCCGAGTTCGAGAGCTGTGATCTTCCAGCCCGAGCGTTTCTTCTCCCATCGCATGCACACGAAGCGGGCTCGAAGCGAATCTCGCACGACCGAGTTTGCTTCGATCACGTCGTCGTTGACTCGGCAGATGTGCACGCCGCCAACGCTTATACGTGGCGAGACCCGGATGCCCGCGTTTTTCCGGTACGTTTTCACGCATGAGACCCGTTTCGCGAAGCTCTCCTGTTCTTGCGGGATAAGGATCTTGCTGAGGGATGTTGGCGGCCGATAGCCATTGAGAATCTCGAGTGCTTGACGCGCGACGGCTTCGACGACTGTGCGTGCTTTCTCGTCGTTGTCGAAGGGCGTGTGGGTGCCGGGCGAGGAAGGCTGAGTGTTGTTGAGCATGGCGTGAGTCTTTCTTCGTGATGGGGTTAGAGATTAGAGGCGGAAGGTTTGGCCGGGGAAGATGAGGTCGACGTTGTCGATCGTGGGATTTAGCGAGGCGATCCGGTCGATTTCACGAACGATCGCACCGTTTGTGGGGCGCTCGCCTTTTTCATGCGTGAGATGCTGCCTCGCGATGGACCACAGGGTGTCACCGGGCTTCACCGTGTAGGTGTGATCCGAGTGCGTGGCGCGATGTTCGCGCGTCGGGGCGGCGATCTCCCCGTGACCGGGAGGCTTTGGTGAAGGCGCCTGGGGAAGGGGCTCCGGTGCGGGCAACGATTCCGAAGAACCTGAGAAGGCGATGGCGTAGGACGGTTCTGGCTCGGGAGTGGCGTGCAGTGGAGGGATCGAGGTGGCGTTGGCTGCCTCTTCCGTTGGAGCCCAACCGAGGGTTGTGACACCCGAGGCATCGGTTGCTTCGTTGCCGCGTGCTTCTTCCTTGGCCTGATCATCTCCGCCAGAATCGGAGGCGCTGTTCGCGTGCGTGACGGTGGCTATTGGGGTTGCCGCCTCGGCGAAGGCGCGTGACGGATTTCCCAGTGAGAGTGCTGTGGCCGATACCCCTAACGCAACGACGGCGAGGCGCGCAGCTCGAGGCGACCAGAGTCGAAGCACCTTGAGTGCGCAGGTTCGGCGAGCAGATCGCTGAGGTGCAGCAACAGCGCACCAGATGAGGATCCACGTCACACTCAGGTGGGCGGTAAGTGCGGTGAAGCCGCCCGCACCGAGGGCGAAGATCGCGAGTGTAAATTGCCGCGCTCCGCCACTCGCGTGGGTCCCCTGGACGGCATAGGTAAGGGCGGTTGCGGCCATGGCACTCACTGCGAGCCAAGCGAGGGCCTTCGCGAGTGCGCGGGACTTCCTGATCTCCAGGGGGATGCGCCCTGGAGCATCGTGTGCTGTTGTGCTTTCGGCGCGGTGGCCATGCCGCAGTGCTGTGGTAGTCATGGTTTTTCCCCCTTGGCTAATGGCGCTGTGGTGATCCGGGGAGTATTGGACTCCCGGGCGTTCGAGTGGGTTCCCTGTTCCACTGGTAGCCCACGCGCCATTTGATGCGATTTGATGAACTTTGGTGTTCGTTGATGATGATATGTGCTCTTTGGTGGATGTGCAAGGGGTCACGATCATTCGTGCGGTACTTTGTTCGCATGAGTGCCGAAGACCGCCTCGATGACCTGGATCGCTGGTTCGAGCGCGAGCGTCTTGAACGCGTTCGCGAGGACGCGCACGAGCTAGCTGATGCGGAACGCTCTGAAGTAGAACTTCTCGACCGGGTCGCAGGGGCGGTAGGGGCCGCCGTAACGGTGGGGCTCGTCTCTGGCCGCGCCTACGAAGGTCGTGTTCGTCGGGTAGGGCGCGATTGGATCGAACTCGACGCCCTCCACCCACCGCGGAGGATTATCGTGAATGCTCAGAGAATCGCCTGGCTGAGTGGGCGGCTTAGCCGGGTCCGCCCCGCTGACGAGAGGCACCCGCGGCTACGTATACGCAGCGCCGTTCAAGGGCTTGCCGAAACTGGACGCCGAGCGGTTCTCGTCACGGTTGCGGGGGATTTTTCAGGTGTGGTTGCACGAGTTTTTGCGGACCACCTTGAGCTGAGGGTGGTGAAGGGATCCGACGCCTCCACGCTCTCGCGAGGGCTCACTTCCGTCCCTTTTTCTTCGCTCGAAGCCCTGTGGGTCGTCTAGGGAGTTTCGCGCGTGCGCTTAGGTGCGCGCGTGGTGTTGTGAGCGAGGATCTCGGCCTCTGTTTCGGCATAGGCGCGATCGACGAACGCGCGTAGCTCGGCCTCCTCTACGCGCCATTGACCACGGCCCCCAAGCTTGATCGCGCGCAAACTCCCGCTGCGCACGAGCGAATAGGCTTGCGGTTTCTCAATCGCGAGAATCTCGCACACCTCGTCGAGCGTGTAGAAGTGCATTGGCATGGTGCTCCTCGGTCAGCCTGGCTTCCACTATTTTCGCATGGACACGCGCTCGTGGTGCGACGGTGTGGATAAGTGTCGCGGGGCGAGTCGATCAAGGGTTGTCCACATTCGAATAAATCGCTCGCGCACTATCGTGACTGTCGTTATGCTCAAGGGGAACTATGTGGTTCACGAACATTGGGGGGTCAATGGGGGAGCGCACGCGCTTTCGACGCATCAGGAAAAATCCGTACCGCGATACTCGACTTCTCACGGGAGCGGCGCTCGTACTCGGTAGTACTCTCGTGGGCGGTCTTGCTTTTGCGATGGTTTCCTCGAGTGAGGATGTCCTCGTCGCCACGACTGACATCGCCGAGGGGGACGTCCTCACGCCCGAGCACTTTGCCGTCGCCGAGGTCCGCATGGGCGAGAGCCGCGAACACTATGTGCAACGGCCCGAGGCGATCGGGGAAGGTGCCGTCGCGCGCGAGAGCATCGCCCGAGGCGAACTTCTTCCGCGCGCTGCCGTGGGGCAAGCCTCAGATTCCGCGATGCGTCCAGTGACAATCCAGGTCGCACAACCCGTCACGTCTTCGCTCAGAAAAGGTGCGCTCGTGGATGTGTGGGCTTCGGGCGGTGAGGAAGGAGAGCCCTCGACAATCCTCGTCGAAGGTGCCATCGTGCGTGGCATTGACGAAGGCGGTGGCCTCAGCGGCCGTGGCGCCCGCGTTGAGGTGCTGGTCCCCGCTTCTAGTGTCGCAAGTGTCCTCGATGCCCTGGGAGCGAAGAGGAATCTTTACGTCGTTGAAGCACCGGGTTTGTTCGAGGATGCCGAATGATCGACGTTCTCGTATGCGCATCAGGTGCCGATGAGGTTCAGCTCGTTTCGACGATCGCACAGCGGCTTGCTTCACACGCGCGAGTACTTCGTCGTTGCGTTGACCTCACGGAACTTCTTGCGCTCACGCGAACCGAACTCGGCGATGTGCTCCTCCTAGATGTCGATGTGGAAGGGCTTTCACGCGAAGTCGTCCACGAGATCAGGCGCGGCGGAACGGGAGTTATCGCCATCACGTCTCCCGCGAGCCGCACCGATCCCGCGACCCTGGGAATCACCCTCGAAGCACACGGTGGGATCGAACCGGAAGCGCTCTACGAACTCCTCATGCAAGCCGGGCTCGAGGCTGAGGATCCGGATCAGGCGACGTGGACGCAAGATCCCGATGGAGAGGCACCGTCAGCGCCGATGATGACGGTGTGGGGGCCCGGAGGTGCTCCAGGCCGCTCGTTCGTCGCCGCGCACCTTGCGCACGAACTGTCGCTTCTCAGGGGAGAAAGCATCCTCATCGACGCCGATACCTACGGCCCGTGCCTCACACAGCTCTTTGGCGTACTCGATGAAGTTCCGGGCCTCGTTGCCGCATGCCGCGCGAGCGATAAGGGCGCACTCACGCTAGAGGTTTTGCTTCACCATTCTCCGCTTGTCAGCGATGACCTCCACCTCCTGAGCGGTATTGGCGTTCCTTCTCGGTACATCGAGGTGTACGACAACGCCCTCGAAGGGGTTTTCGCGAAGGCCCGGGAGGCGTCGAACGTCGTCGTCGCCGATGTTGCGGGACCCCTCGAGAGCGATAGTGGGAGCAGCGACTACGGAACTCAGGAACGCAACGGCGCAACGCGAACCGCACTTGCGGCCGCTTCGCACGTTCTTGCCGTGGTGGCGGCAGACCCCATCAGCGTGACTCGGTTCGTGCGCGAGGCACCTCAGGTCGCGGAGCTCACGCAGAGCCCCATCACTGTCGTGGTGAACAAACTTGACTCGAGCGTGACACTCGCAAGCATCGAAAGAACTCTCCGCTCACGCCTCGACTTTGATGCGTGTCTTGCACTGCCGCTCGATGCGGCAACGGTCTCTCGAGCAAGGTGGGACGGCGTGCTTCTCGCCGAATCCGCGCCAAAATCGAAGCTTCGCCAGTCCCTCACGCGACTGGCCGCTCACCTCCACCACAACCTTTTTCGCTAATCTTGAGGTTCTAGCAGCTACGAGGCCAAGGAGGGTGCACATGCGCGTGTACTGCCCCGTGAATGCGCTCGCGGGAGACACGAGCGTCACCGACATGTCGAACCCCACGTTCGATCTGCCTGCAAAGGCCCGCGTGTGGGGAGTGCCCACCGCATCGACGACCGCTCTCAGCGGCGACGAGGTGGAAGAGCGAGAGTTCGAAGCACTGTGCGAATGCATTTTGTCATTTGCCCATGCGAACAGGGGCGCTTCTCGTATCGCCATTGCGGCGTTCGACCTCCCCGACCGCGCACTCGAACGCGACTCCTCGCCCGAAACCGGGGAATGGTCGCACGTGCTTCGCAGCGAGGCTTACACGATTCCGCTCAAGGCCTACCTCATCACCCAAAACTCGGCTTCAGAGGTCGCTGATGACCCCTACGCGCCCGATGCACTGTGGTTCGACCCGAGTGAGGCGAACTCCGTGAGAGAATTTCTCGAAGGCTAGCGCTCCCGCCGAAGGACCTCGTTCGCGAACGACTCCTCGGTGCGGAAGATCTCCCCAGCGGCTTCGGCTCCCGCCTTCTCCACCGCCCCTCCCACGAGGGGGATCTTTACGCTGAGCTGCGCCTCAATTTTCATGCGCGAATGTTCGCCGTTGCCCTCAAGCGTGAAATCCGCAGAGAGGTTGACCGGTAGCGAGGCGACGCTCGCGCGGAGCCGACCCGTACGCGCACCGCCCGAAGGCGCATCCCATTCGTGCACGATGGTGGCCTCGAGGTGCTCCGGGAGAAAACGGCGGAACTTCTCGTGATTCACCTGCTCACGAGGCACATTCGCCAGGATCGTGGTAGTGAAGGCGCCGTCGGAATCCCCCTGAACCTCCACACGCGTGTTTCGCACACCGAGTCTCGAGGCACGCTCTAGCGCACTCTCACGGCTCGCGTAAAAATGTGCGACCTCCTCGGTGCTCGCGTTGTACTCGATGGTTTCGTGGAGTGTTTTCACTGCGGTCTCCTCAACTCTCGTGTGGGCTCAAGCCTATCGAGCCTTAGTGACGCGAGCCTGCGCCCGAGAGGGGGTGGAGTACCGCGAGGCAGTAGGCTTGAGGCATGGCTCCCACTGTGAACAACGTTCTCACCTACGACGATGAAACGCCGAAGCCCGAAGTCGAATGGCTTCAGCTTTTGCTTGGGGATTGGCAGGTCATTTCAGATCTGCTCGGTTCGGATCTCGTGCTGTGGGTGCCTCGCGAAGAGGGCATGTGTGCGACCGCGCATTCGCGCCCGGCCAACGGCAATACCGTGTATTTTGAGGACCCAATCTCGAGCGTGTACACGCGTGAGGACTGGCCTGAACTGCTCGATGCATTCGACAATGCCGAGGCGGGCAATGACGACATTGACACTTTCGTGACGGTCGAGCGCGAGTCACGCCCGGCGTTCGTGCGTTTCGCGCCCGTGCGCCGTAAGGGGGCGGTGCTCGCGGTTCTTTCGATCGAGTCATTTACTTCACCGGCTGATGCGCGGCTCACGGCTTCGGAAGTGGAGCAGTACCGTCTCGGCCGAGAGCTTCTCCTCATGATGGGGGAGGGGGCGTTCCCCATCAAGGGGGCGCCGGTTCCGCCTCGCCGCGGGGCGCCGCGTGTGGGTGATGGTTGGGTGTCTGTCGACAGCGAGGGCGTCGTGAAGGCGGCCTCGCCCAACGCACTTTCGGCCTTCCACCGCTGCGGAATGCAGGGAGACATGGTCGGATGTCTTCTCGCGGAGCTCGCAACGGCCGATCTTCAGTCGCGCATCCCTGTTGACGAGTCGCTCCCGCTCGTGCTGACGGGGCGCGCCGCGTGGCGCGTGGACATGCAGGCGCGAGGTGGGATTCTCTCGCTACGCGCGATTCCGATTACGCGCAAGGGCAAACGCACGGAGGCGATCATCCTCGTACGTGATGTCACCGAAGTGCGGCGCCGCGAGAAAGAACTCATGACCAAAGACGCGACGATCCGCGAGGTCCATCACCGTGTCAAGAACAATCTTCAAACGGTCGCGGCGCTTTTGCGCCTTCAATCGCGACGTATGAAAAGCGACGAAGCTAAGGAAGCCCTACTTGAAGCTATGCGTCGCGTTTCGACGATCGCGCTTGTGCACGAATCCCTTTTGCAGGGGAGCGAGGAGACCGTTTTGCTCGACGATGTGATCGATCGTTGCCTCCGTCTCGCGGTTGATGCGGCTGCGGCAACGGTACGTTCTGCCGACCACGCGAGCGGCTTTGGGCAAGTCACGGTTGCGACGCACAAGGTTGGTAAGGCTGGGCTGGTTCGAGCCGAGGAAGCCACGCCGCTTGCACTCGTGCTCACCGAGCTCGCGACGAATGCGGTCGAGCACGGGCTCTCGGAAACGGGGGGAAATCTCACGGTCACAAGTGAGCGCAGTGGAACGCACCTCGTGATTTACGTCGATGATGACGGCAGCGGCATGCCCCGCAAGCCCGAAGGGCTCGGCACGAACATTGCGCAAACTCTCGTGCAGGGGGAACTCGGTGGGGTGCTCACGTGGGAGAACAGGCCCGACGGTGGCACGCGCGCCATGATTGACGTGTATCTCGACCCGCTCTCACGCTAATAGAGGGGTGGCCGTTGGCCTGAGTCCGAAGGGCGTGCGGGGCCATACTTTGCGCGCTCAATGGGGCTCGCCCAGAGCGACCCAGTTGCATATGGGAGCTGACGTGGCCGCGCCGAAAGGCGGGCTCTGAGGCGGCGTCAGGCGACGCGGCGCGCACGCGCGGTGCGGCGCTTAAGCGAGCGGCGCTCATCTTCGGAAAGGCCGCCCCACACGCCCGAATCCTGACCGGATTCAAGCGCAAACTTCAAACAGATGTTCATGACCTCGCAGCGCTGGCACACTGCCTTGGCTTCCTGGATCTGGGTGATCGCCGGTCCCGTGTTCCCGATGGGGAAGAAAAGCTCGGGATCTTCGGTGAGACATGCAGCGCGGTGGCGCCAATCCATCGGGTCACTCTCTCTTTCCAGTGCATCGTGACCGTAGTGGGGCCACGATGGCGTGCGGCCCACAGGGCCTCGACATCAATGCGGATCGCCACAGACACCTTTGTGTTGTAGCGATGTAGTACTCCATTGTTCCTGGCAACGGCGCTAACGGACAAGGATCTAGAAGAAAGATCCCTCGTAATCTTTTCCACACCGTTTGCATCTTGCCACCGGCCGCCCCGCAGCGTACCGGGCACTAGGGTGGGGGCATGACCTCCCACCATGGCGCCTCTGAAGCCGAGGCGACGTTCAAGCGCGTCACACACCCGCTGCGCCGCGTGAGTGCCCTTCTCCTCGTTCTCGAAGCGCTCCTTCTTAGCGGTGCCGCGCTCTACGCGCTCGTGACGCTCCCGGCGCAGGCTGCCGACCTGAAAACGGTTGCGGTGGGACTCGCGGTTTTCCTTGGGATTTTCGCCCTCATGGTGGGTTTCGCCGCGCGCTCGCTTATGAAACGAGGCCGCTACGGGGTGAGCTTCGGTGTGACGTGGCAGCTGTTCCAGGCTCTTGTGGGAGGCAGCCTCATCCGCGGAGGGCTTCTCTGGGCGGGCTTCGGTGCACTGGCACTCGCAGCGGCACTTTTTGTTCTTCTCTTGCGGCCGGAGAATCGACCTAACCGCGAGCTCTTCGTCGACGACGATACGTGAGGCGCGCGAGGGGTTAGGTTGGCGTAGGACTCTGTCGCTCGAGAAGGTGTGGCCCCTCGTTTGCGACGCTTCCCACCTCGCGTCCCACCGGGTAGGCCTCGAGCGCCGCCGACGCAAGCTGGCCCTCCGTGCCGCCCACCCACGCGTGGGCTTCGGCGCCCGAAGAGAACGAGTCGAGGCTGAGCCACGTTTCACGGCCACCCGGGTCGAGGAAAACGGGCATGCGGGAATGGATGTGCTTGAGGTGCCCTTCGGCGGCTTTCGTGATGATGGTGGCGCTCAAAAGCCATGTGGCCTCGGGATCTGCGGGATTCTTCCACCACGACACAAGACCGGCCGCGTAAAGAAGCGGCGTATCGCGGCCGTGAATGAAATGAGGGACTTTGCCGTGTGCACCTGCTTGCCACTCGAAATAGCCGTTCATGGGGACGAGCGCGCGGTAACGCTCGAGCGAACCGCGGAAACTCGGCTTCTCCACGAGAGACTCGCGGCGGGCATTGAAGGTCTTCGCGGAAAACGAGAGGTCTTTCGCGAACCGTGGAAGAAGGCCCCAGCGCGCGGTGCGCACGCCTCGCCTAAGTTCGCCCGTGGCGCGTTCGAGCCCTTCGGTAACGACGTAAATCGGTGCCGTGGGAGGAATGTTGTAGCGCGCGTGAAGGTGCGGATCCGCGAGATCAAGCGCGCCGACATCGTTGAGCACAGGCTCGATCTCTTGGAAAAACGCAAAGCGCCCACACACGGCTCAGATTGCTCCTAGTCTCGTGCGTCCTCAGCGCTTTTCTCGGTGCTCACCGTGGAGGGAGTGCTCGAGTTGAGGTCCTCCTCGCGGACGGCGAAGACCTCCTCGTCGCCTTTGCGTAGCGCATCCGCGCCCGCGAACGTCGCCGTGTAATTGTCCTGGTTCTTGTAGAGATTGCCGACGCGGATCTCGCGGCCCTCGTCCACAATCTTTGCGTACTTCAGGTCGGCTTTCGTAGGCGGCTCGGCACCGCGGCTCGGCAGCTCGAAACCATCCTCGGCGGGCATGCCCGCAGCGAGCTGGCGGCCGCGCAGAACCTCCGCGTCAAAGGCCGCACCGAGAATCAGCACGATGCTCACGACCCACAGAACGAACAGAACTGCCATTACACCACCGATGGCGCCGTAGCTCGAGTAGCTCGCCAACGTCGACATGTAGACGCTCAGGGCGAGGAGTGCGAGGGCGATGCCGATGATGGCGAAAACGCCACCAGGCGAGATGAAGCGGTACTTGTGCTTGAGGTTCGGTGTTGCCCAGTACAGGAGGGACACGACGGCGAACAGGAGCGCGAGCATGAACGGCCACTTCACCCACGCCCAGATCGGGATGAACGTGTTCGTGAGGAAGTCGAGGAGGCCCGACATGTTGATAGCTGAGAAAATCGGGCCGAGGATCGAATCCATCATGCTCTGGCTCAGCATCATGGACACGAAAAGGAGAAGGATTCCCACGATGAGAGCAGCGGTGACGGCGAGCATCGAAAGATTAAGCTTGACCGGACCTCGGGTTTCTTCCACACGATAAATCTTGTTCGAGGCGCGAGAGAAGGCCTTCACAAACGCCGAGGCGGACCACAGCGCCGTCAAAATACCGATGATGAGGGCGATCGTCCCCGAAGAGGTCGAGCCGAGGAGCGACTTAAGCGTTGATTCGATAGCGCCGGTGAGATCCGTTGAGCCATTCGCGATGTTCGAGTTCTTGACCGCATCGGTAATGACCTTCACGATTTCGTCCTGGAAACCGCTCAGGATGAGCGCCGCGAGAGAAAAGAGCGCAAGGAAGGTGGGGGCGACGGCGAGCACGATGAAGTAGGTGAGCTGGGCGGCGAGATCCGTTCCCCCCGCGCGTGTGAACTCGGTGAGAGTGCGTTTTGCGGCGTAGACCCACTCGGTCTTCGACATCTTTGCTTCGGTCACGGTGTCGCGGTCATTAAGGCGCGTTGCCATGCGGTCATCCTCTTGGGCAGGGGAACGGGACGACGTGAGTCTATACGGCTGATCTGCACGGATGCCACACCACGAGAAGACCCAGCATTCTGGAAAACGAAAGGCTAGTTATCCACAATTCGGGAACAGCGTTTCGCCCACTTTCATACTCTGGTAGAAAGATGACAGAACGCTCCCTGGGGGATGGGAGTCGAGGTGGCGGCCAAGGCGGGCGCCACGATCACTAAGGGGGAAGCGCCTATGCGGGACGCACTCGGGATCATCGAGGCTGAGGCCCGGCAAGCGATCCGTGCGCAAGGGCTCGATGCATCCTCGTCATCTCTCGATGACCTCATCGCACACGTGGTTGCGCAGTACGATGCAAAAGCTACGCGAGGCGAAGTTCCACCCTTGCGTGACCGCGACGCCGCAGTCGGCGAGGTAGCCACGCGCATCGGCGGCTTCGGCGCTCTCCAAGCCTTCCTCGACGATCCGGAAATCGAAGAAATCTGGATCAACTCGCCGAGCGAAATTTTCGTTCACCGGAACGGGGTCAGCGAGCTCACGCCTCTCGTGCTCTCGGCTGCTGAAGTTCGCGGACTCGTCGAGCGAATGCTCGCTCAAACAGGTAGGCGCCTCGACCTCAGCACTCCTTTCGTTGACGCGCTTTTACCGAGCGGGGCCCGCCTGCACGCCGTGATTCCCAATGTCACGCGCACGCACTGGTCGGTCAACATTCGAAAGTTCATCTCGAAGGCACACTCTCTCTCGGATCTCGTTGCACTCGGGTCCCTGACCCAGCAGGCCGCCGATGTGCTCGATGCGAGTGTGAAAGCGGGCCTCAATATCATCGTGTCCGGGAGCGTAGGCTCAGGAAAAACCACGATGGTGAACTGCTTAGGCTCGGCCGTTTACCCGCGCGAGCGGGTCGTGACGATTGAAGAGGTTTTCGAACTCGATATCCGGGCTCGGGATGTCGTGGGAATGCAGTGCCGGCAACCAAATCTTGAGGGCGTCGGCGAGATCAGCATGCGGCGGCTCGTGAAGGAAGCGCTGCGCATGAGGCCTAGCCGCATCATCGTGGGCGAGGTTCGTGAAGCCGAGTCTCTCGATATGCTCATTGCCCTCAACAGTGGCTTACCGGGCATGGCCACGATCCACTCGAACTCTGCGCGCGACACAATTGCGAAGCTGTGCACGCTTCCGTTGCTCGCGGGGGAGAACGTTAGCAGCTCGTTCGTCACTCCCACGGTTGCCAATGCGATCGACCTCGTCGTCCACCTCGATCACCTTCATGACGGCACGCGTCGCGTGCGTGAGATCGTCGCTGTCCCGGGTCGCGTTGAAGATTCTGTGGTGGAACTCGGGCACGTATTTGAGTGGCGGCGCGGGCGTTTATGCCGGGGAGAGGCGTACCCGCCCCACCCCGAGCGATTTGAACGCGCCGGCTTTTCGCTCTCCACACTCCTCGGGGGCGAGCGATGATTCCGGGGTTCGCCACCGGGGCCCTTTTCGGTCTTGGCGTCGTGACGATCTGGTCGGCCTATTGGCCGCGCGAGGCACGAAGGGCCGGGCGGAGCGGTTCACGAACCCGTTTCGAACAGAGGGTTCGCGATGATTTCGCGAGAATCGGGCTTGCGAGCGCGCGCCCGCTTCACCTCCTTCTCGCTTCCGTAGTGCTCGCGGGCCTAGTTTTCATCCTGACGCTCGGTATCAGCACAGCCATGATTCCAAGCGCTGCGGCGGGCGCGGGCGCATTTTTTCTGCCGGCATGGGCGCTTCGCACACTCGCACGGCGCCGGCAAGAAAACCTCCGTGAGGTATGGCCGGAAGTGATTGACCTCGTGGGATCGGCCGTCCGAGCTGGTCTCTCGCTACCGGAATCGCTTGCTCAACTTGCCGAGCGCGGGCCCGAGCAGCTGCGCTCGCCCTTTGGCGAGTTCGCCCGTGAATACCACGCGACTGGAGATTTTTCCTATAGCCTCGACCGGCTCAAGGAGCGCTTGAGTGACCCCGTTGCCGACCGCATTATCGAAGCGCTTCGCATCACGCGCGACGTTGGCGGCACCGATCTTGGCACGCTGCTTCGTACACTTTCCTCGTTCCTTCGTGAGGATGCGCGCGTGCGCTCCGAACTTGAAGCACGTCAAAGTTGGACGGTCAACGGAGCAAAGCTTGCGCTCATCGCGCCATGGGTCGTTCTCGGTCTCATGATCCTCCGGCCCGAAGCAGCCGAGGCCTACGACACGGCCGCAGGCGGAATGCTTATTATTGTCGGTGCGGCCGTGTCCTTCTTTGCCTATCGGCTCATGCTCGCGTTTGCGCGTTTGCCCCAAGACGAGAGGGTGCTACGCGAATGAGCATCCGCGACAACACTTTCACGATCATCCTGCTCGGATGTGCGCTCGGAGCACTATTTGGGCTCGGGATCGCCCTTGTGATCCTTGAAAACCCGTGGAGAAGGCCCCGTTCGGTCGAGGCGCGCATCGCCCCGTACGTGAAGCAAGGGAAGGCTCGCGGAGCGCTCGGTTTCCTCGATCATGGGAGGCGTGTGCATCCCGTGATCGACACAAACCTCGGCCCGTTTCTCGTGAAGGCGCGTGCCTTCGCAGCACGCACCTTTGGAAGCCAGAGAGAAATCGAGAAGCGGCTTGCGCTCGCGGGCGGGCGACTCAACTATCGCGATTTTCGCGTGCAGCAACTGACGTGGGCGATTATCGCGTTCGTCGCGAGCGCTGCGCTCGGCATGGGACTCTTCGCCCTCGGCCGGGCACCGCTTATCGCCCTTCTCGCACTTGTCGTGATCGCGACCGTCACCGCGCCCCTCATGCGTGATTACCTCCTCACGAGCGCGATTACGTCGCGCAAGCAAGCGATGGCCCGCGAGTTCCCCACCGTCGCTGATCTTCTCGCGCTCGCTATCTCCGCGGGGGAGGGGCCCATCGCCGCAATGGAGCGAGTCGCGCGCACCTCTCGCGGGGAACTCTCGCGTGAACTCGCTATCGCCGTCTTTGAAATTCGCGCAGGTTCCACGCTTGAGGACGCCCTCATGAACCTCGGCACCCGCTCGCCACTAGATTCCGTCTCACGTTTTGCGGAGACCATCGCCGTCGCCCTCGAAAGAGGCACCCCGCTCGCGGACGTCATGCGCGCACAGGCGCAGGATGCTCGCGAGCTTTCGAAGCGGACCCTCATGGAAAGTGCCGGGCGGCGGGAGGTGTACATGCTGATGCCCGTCGTCTTTCTCCTCATGCCGCTTGTCATCGTGTTTGCGGTGTTCCCCGGAATCACCGCACTACAAGTGGGGCTTTGACCTCCATGACCCGATATTGCTCACCCACCCTCTCTTCACCTAAGGAGAACTTCATGTCCATCAACCGTTCGACCCTCGTTGACAACGCGACCACTCACTCGGGGCTGCGCGAACGCGTAGTTCGTGCGGGGGTTCGCGCACTCGTCGCAGCGCGTGAGCGCTTTGCCTCAGAGCGCGGCGATGTTCCCGGGTGGGTCCTCATTACCCTCATGACCGCGGGAATTGTCGTGGCGCTGTGGGCCGTGGCGTCCGACGCTCTCGTAGGCCTGTTCAACCAGGCCATGAGCCAGTTCACCGAGTAGCGTGAAGAGACGTGTACGGCGCCTTTGGGCGCGCGTGCGCGAGGAGCGCGGCAATGCTGTCGTGGAGTTTCCTCTCATCTCGGCGCTCATCGTGGTGCTTGGTTTGAGCCTTCTCCAGCTTGCGCTGTTCCTTCACGTACGCAATGGGCTCACGGATATCGCTGTGCAGTCGGCGTACCACGGCGCGCTGCTGGGGAACGATGCGAATGATGGCAGCGCTCGAGCCGCAGAGTTGGCCTCGGCCCGCTTCCCTCAACTGGGGGACGTCTACGTCGAAGCCCGTGAAGGAGTTGGGGTCATCGAAGTGGAGATCCATGCGGACTTGCCGCTCATCGGTTTCTTCGGGCCGAGCAACGCACTACGCGTTGTGGGACACGCAGTTAATGAAGATGCGCTCTAGGGTGAAGGCGGTAGCGAGGAAAGTCGCGTGCCGCCTCAAGGACGCCTCCGGAAACTCGATCGTGGAGTTCACTGGCCTGTCGGTGGTCCTCCTCATCCCGCTCGTGTACCTCTTGCTCACGTGCGCCTCGATGCAGTCGGCGACTTTTGCGGCCGATACCCTCGCGCGCCAGATCGCGCGCGTGTATTCGGTGCAGGAACTTGCGGAAGGCCGCGAGGAACGGATTGGGCACATCATTGCTGAGGTTGAGCGCGATTACGGGGTGGACGTCGATCCGGCAGACATATCCGTGGCATGCCCCGCAGCCACATGCCCGGTAGCGGGAGAAGCCGTGTCGGTTGAGGTAAGTCTCGCAGTGCCGATTCCGGGTCTCGGCGTGGTCGGGATCGACTCATCGATCGTCGGCGTGACGGGGCGTCACGCGCTGATCTCGGAAGGGAATGCTCGGTGAGATGCAAACATGGTGCAGCGCTCCTCGGCGCAGAACGCGGGAACGCTAGCGTCCTGACGATCGGCGTGAGTGTTGTGGTGCTCATGGTGATCGCCTTTGGTATTGCGGTGACCGGAGTGGAGATTGACCGTAATCGTGCCCAGTTCGTGGCCGATGGTGCGGCGCTCCATGCTGCGGGAGCTACGAGCGAAAACACGCTCTATGACGCATCGGGTGATCCGCGCACGCCCACCGAGGAGGAGGCGCGCGAACGCGCTCAGGCTTTCCTTGCGTCGTATCCTCATCAGTTCGAGCGTGTGAGCGATATGCATATCGCCTCGCTCTCCCTCGCGCCGAGTGGTGAGGTCACGATTACACTCGAAGCGCGTCTTCATCCACCCCTCGTGGGCTGGATCTCTCGAGCACTTGATTCTCCGCTTGTCGTGCGCGTGCAATCGTCGGCCCACGCACACTGACTGGAGGGGCGGCGAGGTTGTGGAGCATGCCGCATTGGCGCATGCCTTCGCCACCGCGTCCCTGCCCCGCGTGGCCCTCGTAGCGTAGAGTGGATTTTTGTGAGTTCTGATTTTTCTGCTGAAATTCCCCACCTTCGCTCGACCCTCGAATCGATCGAGAAGGTGACCGATCTTGAGGCCCTCACGGCCAGGATCGCCGATCTTGAGGAGCAAGCTGCCGCCCCCGATCTGTGGGATGACCCGGAGGCAGCGCAAAAGGTGACGTCCGATCTCTCGCACGCGCAGGCAGAAAAGCGCCGCGTGAGCGAGCTTTCGAGCCGTATTGATGATCTCGAGGTCATGGTCGAGCTTGGCGAAGAGGAAGGCGATGCGCAGCTGGCCGAGGATGCCGAAACTGAGCTCGCCTCGATCCGTAAGGCCCTCGACGAACTCGAGGTTCGCACGATGCTGAGCGGTGAATACGACCAACGAAACGCCGTCGTGACGATCCGCGCGGGTGCCGGCGGCGTGGATGCCGCCGACTTTGCCGAAATGCTTTTGCGCATGTATCTGCGGTGGGCCGAACACAAGGGTTATCCCACGAAGGTGATGGATACTTCCTATGCGGAAGAAGCTGGCCTTAAGTCCGTCACGTTCGAGGTGAGTGCGCCCTACGCCTATGGAACGCTCAGCGTCGAGGGCGGTACGCACCGCCTCGTGCGCATTTCCCCGTTCGATAATCAGGGGCGCCGCCAAACCTCATTCGCGGCGGTCGAGGTGATCCCGTTGATCGAGACGACCGACAGCATTGAGATCCCCGAGAACGAACTCAAGATCGACGTCTTCCGTTCCTCTGGTCCCGGCGGCCAGAGCGTGAACACGACGGACTCGGCCGTGCGTATGACTCACATTCCCACTGGCATTGTGGTGTCGATGCAGGACGAGAAGTCCCAGATTCAAAACCGTGCTGCCGCGTTGCGTGTTCTCCAGTCGCGCCTTTTGCTCCTCAAGAAGCAAGAAGAAGACGCCAAGCGCAAGGAGCTTGCGGGAGATATCAAGGCGAGCTGGGGCGACCAAATGCGCTCGTACGTGCTGAATCCATACCAAATGGTCAAGGATCTGCGAACCGATTACTCCGAAGGCAACCCGAGTTCGGTATTCGACGGCAACATTGATGGGTTTATCGAGGCGGGCATCCGCTGGCGCGTGGAGCAGTCCCGCCTGGAGGATTAATCCGCCCCGCGGGGTGGGCGCATCGCCGTAACGCCGGGGTCCGACGCTTGCCGAGCTCACACTGCTTCACGCATTCGCACGCCGCCTCTCACGTCCTTGACGAATTCTTGAGCAAAACGTGACCCGAGTGACCGGGGTGAATCCGCCGATTTGAGGCGCGGTCTCGTTAGTGTAGTCGCGTACTGGCCCTCGCCACGCCCGCGGACGTTTCGAGGGGTGCTGTCGACCCGCCCAGATGGGATGAACTTGTGATTCGTTTCGAGCACGTGACGAAGACGTATCAGCGTAAGAGCGTTCCCGCGCTTGCTGATCTGTCACTCGAATTTGAGCGTGGCGAGTTCGCGTTTCTCGTGGGGGCGTCGGGCTCAGGGAAGTCCACAATGCTGCGCCTCATCCTTAAGGAAACGAACCCTACGTCGGGCTCGATCTTTGTGGCGGGCAAGGACCTTTCGCGGCTATCGAGCTGGAAGGTTCCGCGCCTTCGCCGCGAGATCGGTATGGTGTTCCAGGATTTTCGTTTGCTGCCCACAAAAACTGCTTTCGAGAACGTGGAGTTCGCGCTGCAAGTCATCGGCACCCCGCGCAGTGCGGTGAAGAAGCTCGTGCCTGAGGTTCTCGACATGGTCGGCCTTGAAGGCAAGGGGCAACGCCTGCCCCACGAGCTTTCCGGTGGTGAGCAGCAGCGCGTCGCGATCGCGCGCGCCTACGTGAATCGGCCCACGATACTTCTTGCCGATGAGCCCACGGGCAACCTTGACCCGGAGACGGCAAAGGGCATCATGGATATTCTCGCCGATATCAATGAGCGTGGCACGACCGTGCTCATGGCCACCCATGATGAAAAAGCGGTGAATCGCTTGAGTAAGCGCGTTGTCGAACTTGTGGATGGCCATGTTGTTCGCGATGAAATGCGCGGCCACTATCGCGGGGCCGCAGATGAAAGTGTGATCTCGGGAGCGGTACCCGATGGCGACGCGGCGGGGGAGCGGCAAGCGTCGGCCCCCTTCCCCGGAGGAAGTGCACGCGCTTCTGACGTGGCGTATGAGCGTTTTGATGAAAGCGCGAGCGAAAGCGAGCGCATGGGAGACCTTGATCGCGCCTTCGAGGATTCGGATACGGGCGAGGAGGATGAACTCGCATGAGGCTTCGCTACATCCTTAAAGAAAGCTTCGGAGGGCTTCGTCGCAACATTGCGATGGTGATTTCCGTCGTGATTGTGACCGCGGTTTCGCTCACGTTCGTGGGCGCGGGGCTTCTCATGCAGAAGCAGATTGTCGCGCTTCAAGACATCCTCGTGAAGAACTCGCAAATTAGCGTCTATATGTGTTCTCCGCATTCCACCGCGACGTCGTGTGCCGGGGGAGCGGCGACGGACGCCCAGATCGCTGAGGTCCGCGAGGCCCTCGAAGGCGATATTTTGGGGCCGTACATTGCGACCGTGGATGAGCGCTCGCAAGAGGAAGCTCTCGAGGTATATCGCTCCCAGTTCGGTGGGGAGAGTTTCGCTCAGGATTTCACGGCCGAGGACATGCCGGTGAGTTTCCACATCACGCTCGCCGATGCAAAGCGCTCAAGTGCGGTCGTCGACTTTTTCCGAGGGCGCGACGGCGTCGACGATGTCTCGGATCTGCTCGCGGTGTACGCGCCCTTCATCAAGATTCTCAATCAATCCACCGTCTTTGCGATTTCCCTTGCAGCCGTCATGCTCGTCGCCGCCGTGTTGCTTGTTGCCACAACGATCCGCATGTCGGTCGCGAACCGGAGGCGAGAGATCGCGATCATGCGTCTTGTTGGCGCAAGCAACATTTTCATTCGTTTGCCTTTCCTTCTCGAGGGGGCGGTTGCCGCGCTGATCGGTGGCGCCCTCGCCACCGGCGTGCTTTCTTTCGCGATCAAATACCTTGTCGAGGGGTGGCTCGAGCCGGCTCTTGGCTCTGATCTTATTCGGATGTCGATGGCAGATCTTCTATGGGTGGGGCCGATTCTCCTCGCTCTCGGTGCTATTCTCGCCGTAGGCTCGTCCGTCGTTTCGCTCAATCGTTATTTGAAGGTTTAGGCAGGTTCTCGATATGCCACATGATGAGAGAAAGAAGCCGTTTCTTTCTCGGCGCACACTCGTGAAAGGCGCGTCGTTCGCGGCTGTCCTGGGCCTCACCACATCGGGTGCACTCTCGGGGGAGAGCGTTCTCGCCGATGGTATCGACGATAAAAAGAAAGAAAAGAAGAGCGTCGACGAAAAGCTTGCGTCACTTCGCGAAGATCTCAACGAAGTCGATACGGAGCTCGCTGACGCCTACCTTTCACTCGCAGAAACCGAGGCACGAATTCCCGATGCGCAAGCGCGCCTCGACTCGGCACGTTCAGCTCTCGAGGCTGCAAAAGCCGAGGACGCACGCCAGGCGGCGCGCCTCAAGGACGCCGAGTCGGAAGAACGCGAGATCCGCCAAGCGGTCGAAAGTGGCGAGCAGAAGATCTCGCAATCGAACGAGGATGTCTCGCGTGCCTCGATCGAGGCCTATAAGGGCACGGGGGCCCCGAACCCCGCGTCGATCTTCTTGAATGCGGAAAACCCGCAGGATGCCGTTGACCGCACAATGAACTATCGCCTCACGCTTCAGGCACAGGGGGCGAAGCTCACGGATTTGCGTGGCCAGCAGGCGATGAACGTGAACTCGGCGGACCGTCTCGAAGCCATCCGGGCCGAGATCGAGGATCTCAAAAAGAAGTCGGCGGCAGCGGTTGCGGAACGTCGCGAGGCCGAAAGTGAGGCGACGCAAGCGAAGAAGAGTCTTGACGATCTCTATGCGTCGCAGAAAACGCAGGCGGCCACTCTCGAAACGCTTAAAGAGAAGTACCGTGTGAGCGAGTCGGAGCTCGAATCGCAATCAAGCGCGCTTGAGGCGGACATCCAGCGTCTTATCGAAAAGGAGCGTCAGGAAGAGCTCGCTCGCCAGCGTGAAGCGGAGCGGAAGGCCCGTGAGGCGCGTGAAGCGGAGGAACGCCGAGCGAGGCGCGAGCGTCGAAAACCGCGCAAGGTTTCACCGCCGAAGTCTTCGGGCTCTTCTTCCGGCGGGGCGTCTTCAGGAAAATTCCGTAATCCGGTTTCGGCACGTCGCAGCTCGATGTTTGGCTATAGGTTCCACCCCGTGTACCACACGCGCAAACTCCACAAGGGTATGGATTATGCGGCGGCGTGCGGCACGCCCGTGGGAGCGATGACCTCCGGCAAGGTGCTTGCCACGACCCACAATCGTGCGGCAGGCAATAAGGTGATCGTGAGCCACGGTCTGCATAATGGTCAGCTTCTCACGACCTCGTACCACCACTTGCAAGGTTTCGCGGTCTCCGTTGGTCAGCGCATCGACGCTGGTCAGACCGTGGGATACGTGGGCTCGACCGGCGCCTCGACCGGCTGCCACTTGCACTTCGAAACGCATCTCGATGGAACCGCTCTCGATCCCCGTAAGTTTGTGGGATACTAGACGGTTGCTGTATCGAGACGTTCGGAGGGATTGACGTGGCCAAGAAGGCCGAAAAGAAGAAAGCGCCGGCGGCTCCTGAGCGCACGAAGCAGCTCATTGCTTCAAATAAGAAGGCGCGCCATGATTACCACATCGATGCGACGTGGGAAGCCGGCGTTGTTCTCCAGGGAACCGAAGTGAAATCTTTGCGCGAGCGCGGTGCTTCGCTCGTCGATGGCTACTGCTACATCGACAACGGCGAAGTGTGGATGGACGCCGTGCACATCGCCCCGTACGTGCGGGGAACGTGGACAAACCACGCTGCGCGACGCAAGCGCAAGCTTTTGCTGCATAAGCGCGAGATCCTGAAACTCATGAATAAAACTCGCGAAAAGGGCTACACGATCATTCCGCTCTCGATCTACTTCCTCGGCTCGCATGCCAAGGTGGAGATCGCCCTCGCACGCGGTAAGAAGGAATGGGATAAGCGCCAGACCTTGCGCGAGAAGCAGGATGCTCGCGAGGCTCAACGCGCGATGAGGCGGCGGGAGATGCTCAGCTAGCGTCGGAAATTCCCGCCCGTCCCGCACGGGCGGCAGGAAAACGGGTCCGACGGTTGCTCGCCGGGAATAAGGCCTTGGTGTTGAGCGTTGAGGGCTGTATACTGAACTACTGCACTAAATGGTGCACGAGGTTTTTGATAATCGAATAGGGTGTGCGAATCAGGCACGCATCCCACCCGCAAAAGCGGGTGCAGATTATCTGGCACGTCCCGCCTTTGGGGCGTTGCCACCCGATACGGGGTCGATCGGTTTCGACGGTAGTTGTCCAGCGAGGGGAAGCGGGCCGAGGATCCAGGGTTATCTCGCTAACGCTCCCTGGAAAACAATAAGTGCCGAACCTAAGCGCACTGACTTCGCTCTCGCTGCCTGATCAGCGATAGCAGTCTGGACCGTCAGGGATTGCCTTCGACCTGACCTGTCCATCATCTAGAGGGCCACTGCTACCAACCCTGGTCACCGGGGTTGGGTGAACACCTTAGAGTGACTGAGCCTGTCAGCGACGTGTCCGTGTGAGCGCTGGGGCTGAGAAAACGATTTCGCGGACTGCGCCCGGAGAAGCCCTGGCTTCGCACTATCGGACGCGGGTTCGATTCCCGCCGGCTCCACGACTAGGGCGCCCACTATATGCATAGTGGGCGCCTTTTTTCGTTGCCTTTTGCGGCTTCAGCGGGCCGCGCTCGACCTGCGTCGATACGATTGCAGTAGCGGTGTGTATGACCAAAGGACCTTGTGCTTTTCTCTCGGGTGAAAAGGTGTGTGAATGAGCAATTCCGTGGATCTCGCTCATGCCGATAGGTGGGAGGCCGGGCGCGATGTGCCGGTGCCGAATGACGTTGAGCGCATCCTTGCCAGCCTGCCGGAGTGGTTTGGGATCCCTGAAGCAAACGCCGAGTACATCGATGCTGCGCGGGAGAAGGAAACATGGACGGTTCGCGACGAAGCCGGATGTGTGCGAGGCGCCGCCCTCGTGGATTACCACTTCGACCGCGCCGCCGATCTCTTCTTCATCGCCGTAGAACGTGAGTTCAGGGGAACCGGGGTCGGGACTGCACTTGTGGAATCGATCGTGGAGCATTGCCGTGAACGCTCGGTGAGGCTCCTTCAGGTCAAAACTCTCGGTGCGTCTCACCCGGATGAGGGCTATGCGGCGACACGAAAGTTTTACGAAGCGCTCGACTTTATTCCGCTCGAGGAAACCGAGCTTTGGGGCGCCGATACGCCGTGCCTCATCATGGTCCGGGTGGTGTAGCAGGGGTCGGCGGGCCTATGTCCACGTCGCGCGGATCGCTTCTTTGAGGGGGCGGAGGTTGTGGCGGGTGATGCGTTGAGTGTTGGCGCTTGGGGAGATGCCGAGGCGTGCGGCGGTCTCGGTGTTGGGTTCGCCTTCGAGGAGGCTTCGGAGGGTTCCGCACGTGCTGGGGTTCAGGGTGCTGATGTGGGCGTCGATGAGGTGGCAGAGTGCCGGTGCCGGGGGCGTGTCGTCCTTCTGTGAAGGTGCGGTTCCGACGGATACTTGGCTGCCGTCGGACTCTTTTGTGTTGGGGGAGCCCGGGCCAAGCCCTGTGCGAATGCCAGCCCATCCGGGGGTGGTGGCGAGCTGTTCGGTGTGGTTGAGGGCCTCTCGTGCCGACCACCAGGCGGGGCCATCTTGGATGTCGCTGTCGCGATCGACGATGCGGATCTCGCCTGCGCCGATGCCGAAGCGTATGTCGTAGCCGCTTTCGCGAAGGTAGAGGCGAAGAAGATGGGTGGCGCGAAGTGCCTCGCCGTGCGTGGCGAAGATGCCTTGGATTTCGTCGCCAACGGTAGGGTGGAGGGGTTCGATTCCGTGCTCGGTGAGCGTGGCGAGGGCAGCTTTGAGGGTGCGGTGGAGTGCGGTGCGGTCGTACTCGCGAGAGTTGACGATGTCGCCGATGACCGCGACGGCGTAAGCGCGGGACTTCAGAACTGCCATGTGTAGATTATAGCTTAATTAGCGAAGAATTTAGCGAAAAGCTAAATGGGGGTGCTGTGGGCGTAGTGAACCTTCTCTGGTGTGCGGTCGTGCTGGCAATATGTGGCTGTGGTGCCGTGGCTGGAAATCGAGCCATTCGCGCGCTCTTGCGCCGTATTGATCGTGGCGGGGTGCGTGGGGCTGCTGTGCAGGGTTCTCTTATGAGTGCGCAAAAGGAACTGCCTGGTGGGCGTTGGATCGGGATTCTCGAGAGGCTTGCCGTGTATGTCTCGATCGTCGCGGGGTTCCCTGCCGGTATTGCCGTCGTCCTCGCGGTCAAGGGGCTCGGGCGCTACCCGGAGCTTCGCGCCGAAAAAGAGGGGCGCGAGGCGGCCCGCGTGGGGGAGCTTTTCATTATTGGCACCTTTGCCTCGGTGCTCTGGGCCGCGGCGTGGGCGGGAATTGCCGTCGGCGTGTGTGCGCTCATTGCAGCGTGAGTGTGCGAGTGAGGGTGGGAATAGTTCCCAAAAATAAAGGTATTGCAATACCTGAATGATTGTGGTTGACTTGTGCCATGGGAGACAGCTCGCAGATCGACCACGCAGCACGAGTTTTCAAGGCGCTCGGCAACCCGGCGCGCCTCGAAATTGTGCTGCACCTTTCCGATCATGCGTGCACGGTAACGGAGCTCGTGGAGTGCACGGGTTTTTCGCAACCGCTCGTGTCCCAGCACCTCGCGAAACTTCGCGAGGTGCACGTGGTGAAGGGGGAGCGTGAAGGCAAAGCGACGCGATACTCCATCGTCGACGCCCACGTCGCTCACGTCATCCACGACACCCTGGCGCACACACAAGAAGGAGAACGCCATGACTGACCACAAAGCTGAACACACCCCTACCGAACACACCCACGGCGCGGGCTGCGGCCACGAGGCTGTCCAGCACGGCGACCACGTGGACTACAAGCACGATGGCCACCTGCACGCCGAGCACGGCGACCACTACGATGAGCACCAGCCGCAGGCTGAGCACACCGTTGCGGATCACCAGCACGGCGAAGATTGCGGCCACGAAGCCGTGCAGCACGAGGACCATGTGGACTACGTCCACGACGGTCACCGCCACGCGGAGCACGACGGTCACTACGACGAGCACTGATATGACGTTCATGCAGCGGAGGAAGGACACTGCCTGAATCGCTGCCACTGACATGAGAAAGGCCCGGCATTGATGCCGGGCCTTTCGCTATTGGGGAGTGGCCAGAGGTCAAACCCCCACAACCCCTATGCAATCCAGGGGAGGGGAGGGAGATGCTCAGTTTTCGGCGTCGCGGGCCGCGACGAACGCCGCGACAGCACGGTCGATGTCCTCGCTTGTGTGCGCGGCCGAGAGCTGCACGCGGATGCGCGCCTTCTCCTTCGGCACAACCGGGTAGCTGAACGCCGTGACATACACGCCGTGCTCGAGCATGCGGTCCGCGATACGGCCCGCGAGGGCGGCGTCACCGAACATCACGGGAACAATCGCGTGCTCGCCGTCGAGAAGCTCAAAGCCAGCCTCGCCCATTGCGCTGCGGAAATGTTCCGCATTCTCGAACAGCTTCGCGCGAAGCCCACCCGAGTTCTTCACGAGGTCGAGCGCGGTAATCGTCGCCTCGACGATCGCGGGGGCGAGCGAGTTCGAGAAGAGGTACGGCCTCGCGCGTTGGCGCAGAACATCAATGATCTCCTGATGCGCCGACACATAGCCGCCGCTCGCGCCGCCAAGGGCCTTGCCGAACGTGCCCGTGTAAATATCCACGCGATCGGAGACGCCGAAGTGCTCGGGCGTGCCCGCACCCGTCTCGCCCATGAAGCCCACGGCGTGCGAATCGTCCACGAGCACGAGTGCGCCGAACTCATCGGCGAGATCGCAGATCTTATCGAGCGGAGCGAGGTAGCCGTCCATGGAGAACACGCCGTCGGTCACGATGACGGTGCGGCGCGCGCCCTTCGCGGCCCCGAGCTGGGCGCGAAGATCGTCCATGTCAGCGTTCTTGTAGCGGTACCTGGCGGCCTTCGACAGGCGGATGCCATCGATGAGGCTCGCGTGGTTGAGCTCATCGGAAATGATGGCGTCGTCCTTCGTGAAAAGCGACTCGAAAACGCCCCCGTTCGCATCGAAGCAAGACGAGAACAGGATCGTGTCGTCGGTTCCGAGGAACTCGCTGAGCTTCTCCTCGAGCACGAGGTGGCGATCCTGCGTGCCGCAAATAAAGCGCACGCTCGCCATGCCAAAGCCGCGCTCGTCAAGCGCGCGCTTCGCGGCGGCAATAAGCTCGGGGTGATCGGCGAGGCCGAGGTAGTTGTTCGCGCAGAAGTTCAGAACCTCGCGGCCCTCTTCGCCACGCGTCGAGGCGGCCTGTACCTCGTTCGACTGTGGGGTGAGAATCGGGCGCTCGTTCTTGAAGGTTCCGGCCTCACGGATGGCGTTGAGTTCCGCGGTCAGCTCGTCTTTCATGCTCGTGTACATCGATACTCCTTAAATGTTTTCCCAGTCGAGAACGATCTTGCCAGCTTCGCCTGAGCGCGCGAGCGCGTACGCATCCGCCCATTTCTCCGCGGGCAGCACGTCGGTCACGGTCGACAGCACGCGCTCGCGAAGAACTTTCGATGTGCGCACCATGGCGTTCATGGCGTTCCACGTTTCGAACATCTCGCGTCCGTAGATGCCCTGGAGGGTCAGCATTCGCGTGACAACGGTTGTCCAGTTGATCTCAAACTGCTTCGACGGCAAACCCAGCATGGAGATCTTTCCGCCGTGATTCATGTTGTCGATCATGTCCTGAAGTGCGCTTGCCTGGCCCGAAATCTCGAGGCCCACGTCGAAACCCTCGCGCATGCCGAGGGAGGCCTGAATATCGCGGACGCTCGTTGTCGAGACGTCGATCTGGGCGTCGGTGCCCATCTCCTTCGCCATCGCAAGGCGATGATCCTTGACGTCAGTGATCGCGATGTAGCGTGCACCGGCGTGGCGGGCCACTGCGGCACACATGAGACCGATGGGGCCAGCACCCGTGATGAGAACATCTTCGCCCACAAGCGGGAACTTGAGGGTTGTGTGAACGGCATTGCCGAGCGGATCAAAGATCGCTCCTAGCTCAGGAGTGATGATCTCTTCGCCCCCATCGTTGTGGTGCACCCACACGTTCTGCTGAGGGATCACGACGTATTCGGCGAAGGCACCGTCACGCTGAACACCAATCGAGCGCGTGCGAATGCACATGTGGCGGCGACCCGCGCGACAGTTACGGCAAATACCGCATACCACGTGGCCCTCGCCAGAAATGCGATCGCCCACACGCACGTCCACGACGTCCTCGCCAATCTCGGTGACTTCGCCGTAGAACTCGTGGCCGGGCGTAAACGGAACGGAATCGCACATGTCCTGTGCCGAAGCGTCCCACTCGAGGATATGGAGGTCGGTGCCGCAGATACCGGCGCGCATGACACGCACCTTGACATCGTTGGGGCCGACCTGTGGCTCCGGGATGTCAACGATTTCGAGCCCCTTTTTGGGGGCAGCCTTGCGAAGGGCTTTCATAAGAACCTCTCTGTTCGGTAAGGATGCGACTCAATCGTAGGGGCGTGCTGCTGAACGAGACTCGGATGCGCGGTCTCGAATGTTGCCTATGGAACGCTTGTGTCCACTCGCACGGACGGCAGCGGGCGCGGGGTGACTACGATAGAGGGGATATGAGCCCCAGGAACGAGAACTCTGGCGCCCTCCCGCGCGAAGGAGAGCCGCGCCTCGCGATCACTTATCCCGCTGACCTTCCCGTCTCGCAGCAGCGCGAGGAGATCCAGCGTGCGATCCGCGACAACCAAATCGTGATTGTCGCGGGGGAGACGGGCTCGGGCAAAACAACACAGCTGCCGAAAATGCTGCTCGAGCTCGGTTACGGCGCCCGTGGCCGCATGATCGGGCACACCCAACCCCGAAGAATCGCCGCCCGAAGTGTCGCAAGCCGCATCGCGCACGAACTCGGCGAAAAACTCGGCGAGGGAGCCGTCGGATACCAGGTGCGGTTCACGAAAAACACCGCCGAATCCACGCGCCTCAAGGTCATGACCGACGGCATCCTGCTCTCAGAGATTCACGGCGACCGGCAGCTGAAGAAGTACGACGCGATCATCATCGACGAGGCCCACGAACGCAGCCTCACGATCGATATGCTCCTCGGCTACCTCAAACGCATCGCTCGCCGCCGCCCGGACCTCAAAATCATCATCACCTCGGCGACAATCGACCCCGAACGTTTCGCCGAGTTCTTCGGGAAGAAGGATCGCGCGGGTGACCTGCACCCCGCCCCCATTATCGAGGTGTCGGGCCGCACCTATCCGGTTGAGATCCGCTATCGACCGCTCGTGCTCGAGCCCGAGGTTGAAGAAGCGGACGACCTCGCCGATATTCGCAGCGAGGAGCGCGACCTCACCGAGGCCATCACCGACGCATGCGACGAACTCATCGCTGAGGGGCCGGGCGACATCCTCGTGTTCCTCCCCGGTGAGCGCGAAATTCGCGAGGTCGGGGAGGAACTCGAGGCACACCTCAGAAAACGCGGAGGGGCCGCGAGCCGCATCGACGTTCTTCCCCTATTCGGCCGCCTCTCCGAGCAGGATCAGCAGAAGATTTTCAGCCCGCCGAAAAACGGTCGCCGTCGGATTGTTCTCGCGACAAACGTCGCGGAAACCTCTCTTACCGTTCCGGGCATTAAATTCGTCGTCGATTCGGGACTCGCGCGCATCTCCCGCTACTCGCAGCGCACGAAGGTCCAGCGCCTTCCGATCGAGCCGATCAGCCAGGCGAGCGCCAAGCAGCGCTCCGGCCGCTCGGGCCGCACGAGCCCGGGCATAGCGATTCGCCTCTACTCCGAGCAGGATTTCGACACGCGGCCCGAGTTCACCGAACCCGAGATTCTCCGTACGGCCCTCGCGAGCGTCGTCCTCCAAATGACCGCTCTCGGGCTCGGCGACATCGAGAGCTTCGAGTTCGTCGAAGCCCCCGATAAACGCGCGGTGCGTGATGGCGTGCGCCTTCTCGAAGAACTCGGTGCGATTCGACCCGAGAAAAACGCGCCCGGAGGCCGCACGCTCACCCACATTGGTGAGCAAATTTCGCGTTTCCCGCTCGACCCGCGCATGGCGCGCATGCTCCTCGAAGCCGATAAGCGCGGTGCACTCCGCGAGGTTCTCGTCATTGTTGCTGCCCTCTCGATTCAGGATCCGCGCGAGCGCCCCCTCGAAAAGAAAGCGCACGCGGATCAGCTCCATGCGCGCTTCACCCATGAAACGAGCGACTTCCTCACCTATCTCCAACTGTGGCGCCACTTGCGCGAGCGCCGCAAGGCGCTCTCCAACTCGGCGTTCAAGCGCGAAGTCAAGAGTGAATACCTGCACTACGTGCGCATTCGCGAATGGTGGGATCTGCACGCGCAGCTCAAAGACATGTGCCGCGATGTGGGGCTGCGGCCGTCGGACAACCCGGCGAGCGAGGCGAGCATCCACCAGAGTTTGCTGGCGGGGCTCCTCAGTCACGTGGGGCTCTACGATGAGCGCACGCGTGACTATCAGGGTGCGCGCAACTCCCGCTTCGTTGTGTGGCCCGGGAGCGCGATCGCCAAGAAACGTCACGACTACGTCATGGCTGCCGAGCTCGTGGAGACTTCACGCCTGTTCGCGCGCACCGCCGCGAAGATCGATCCCTCGTGGATCGAGGACGTAGGCGCCCACGTGCTGAAACGCTCCTACTCCGAGCCGCACTGGAGTTCGAAGAAGGCAAGTGCGATGGCATATGAGAAAGCGACCCTGTACGGCGTGCCGATCATCGCACGCCGCGCCGTGGCCTATGGTCGCATCGATCCTGAGCTTTCGCGCGAGATTTTCATTCAGCATGCCCTGATCGAGGGGCAGTGGAGCACGCGCCACCACTTCTTTAGGGACAACGTGCGACTCATCGAGGAGCTCGAGGAACTCGAGAACAAGGCGAGGCGCAGAGACCTCATCGCGGGCGACGCCGCACTGTTCGAGTTTTATGACGCGCGCATCCCTGCGAAGGTGACGAGTGGGCGGCACTTCGATGCGTGGTGGAAAAAGCAGCGCCACGAGACCCCCGAACTCTTGCATCTCACGCGCGACATTCTGCTCGAAGACGATGCGGAGGAGCACGCCGCGGGGTTCCCGGACACGTGGGTGCAGGGGGATATTACGCTCGCGCTTCGGTACGCGTTCGAGCCTTCGGCTCGAGAGAGTTCCGACGCTTCCCGGCCGTCCACGAAGGGAACTGTGAAGGATGGCGTGACGGCGCTCGTTCCCCTCGCCGTGCTCGGCAGGCTTGAGGCAAAAGGTTTCGACTGGCTCGTGCCAGGCATGCGCGAGGAAAAGATCGCGGAGCTCATTCGCACACTTCCGAAGCCTATCCGACGCCACCTCATCCCCGCCCCCGATAAAGCGCGCGCTGTCGCCCAGGTTCTTCGCGAGGACGACCCGAACACCGGCGAAAGGTTCGTCGAAGCCGTTGCTGACGAGCTCGTAGCGCTCCCCGGAGTGCCAGATGATCTCCCGCTCTATGGCGACGAATTCGAGGTGACGAAGCTTCCCGCGCACTTGCGCATGCATTTTTCTGTACGCGATGACCGGGGTCGAGAGATCGGCTCGGGTGACGATCTTGACGCGCTCAAGAAAAAGCACCGCGCGCGCGTTGAATCGAGCGCAGCGCGCCAGGCGGAGTCCTTCGGCGACCGCGATCTCGAGGGCTTTCCCGACTTCGAGATTCCGCCCACGAAGCGCAATCGGCAGGGCGGCCTCAACGTCGTCGTGTATCCCGCGCTCAAGCTGCGCGAGGAGGGCGGCAAGGTGAGCGTTGATCTCACGGCGATGCCCACCGCACTTGATCAGCGACGGGAGCACGTGCGTGCCGTGACGCACCTCGTGACGGAGGCGCTCGGCTCCGATTCGGCGCAGGTGCTTTCCTCGCTCCCGAACCCCACGAAGCTTGCGATCTCGCAATCGAGCTACGGGAGCGCGAAGGCGCTTCTTGCGGACGCCTCGCTTGCGGCAACCGCGGAGCTCATTTCACACACCGAAAGCAAGGGCCTCGTTTTCACGAAGGCGGAGTTTGATGGTCTCGTGGAGGCCACGAGCTCCGCGCATGCGGAGCTTTCGCGCACGCTCGTGCTCGCCGCGATCGATGCCCTCGCGGTGCACGCGAAACTCCAGCGTGCCGTCTCGAAGGTCTCGAGTCTCGCCGTGCTTCAGCAGCTCACGCAGATCCGTGAACATGCCGACTCGCTCACCTCCGGGCGCTTTATCTCGCGTACGCCCGCGCACATCGTCACCGAGATTCCCCGGTACCTCAAAGCTGACCTCCACAGAGTCGAGAAAATGCAGGACAACCCCGCGCGCGATGCGCAACTCGCGTGGCAGCTCGAGGACCTCAAGGGCATGTTCGACAAGGCGAAACACAAGCTCTCGGCCGAAGTGCTCGAGAGTGAGGAGGCGCGCGAGATCCCGTGGATGCTCGAGGAGCTGCGCGTATCTTTCTTTGCCCAACAGCTCGGAACCAGGTACACGGTTTCGGATAAGAGAGTGCGCCGCGCGATCGCGGATCTCGGTTAAGTCCCGGTAGGAGGGCCTCGCGCGTGCAAAGATGAGGGGCATGGCTACGCACACACCCGACAACACCGAACCTACACGCCTCGCGACCGGCACCGCGGCCGTCGAACGCCGCATTTTCGAGGCCCACGAGGGCGGGAAGCTCACGGTCGAGCCCACCGCCCCGATCGACAATGCCGACGACCTCGCGATTGTGTATACCCCGGGCGTTGCCCGCGTTGTGGAGGAGATCGCTGAGCACCCCGAGAAGGCACGCGAATTCACGATCAAGAAGAACACGGTCGCGGTCGTGACCGACGGCTCCGCAATCCTTGGCCTCGGCGACCGTGGCCCGCTTGCCGCGCTTCCCGTCATGGAGGGAAAGGCAGCGCTGTTCTCGCGTTTCGCGGGTGTGGACGCCTTTCCGATCTGCCTCGACGCACACGACGTAGACGAGATCGTCGCCCACGTGAAAGCTATCGCCCCCGCTTTCGCCGGCATCAATCTTGAGGATATTTCCGCGCCGCGCTGCTTCGAGATCGAGGACCGTTTGCGTGCCGAGCTGGACATTCCCGTGTTTCACGACGATCAGCACGGCACGGCCGTGTGCGTGCTCGCGGCCCTCACCAACGCGCTCAAAGTGGTGGGAAAGAGCATCGATGAAGTCCGCATCGCGATGTCGGGTGCGGGCGCGGCCGGCACGGCGATCCTGCGGCTTCTTCTCGCGGCCGGTGCGCGCGACGTGATCGTGACCAATTCGAAGGGCATCGTGAAGGCGGGCCGCGAGAAGGGCGACCGTCTCGAGTGGATCGCGGATCACACGAACCCTCGCGGAGTCGAGGGCGGGCTGCGCGAGGCCGTGAACGGTGCCGACGTTTTCATTGGCGTGAGCGTGCCGAACATCCTCGATGAGGAAATGCTGAGGAGCATGAACGCGCGCGCAATTGTGTTCGCACTTTCGAACCCCGTTCCCGAGGTCGACCCGGATATCGCGTGGCAGCACGCTGCCGTTGTGGCCACCGGTCGTAGCGATTTCGCGAACCAGATTAATAACGTGCTTGCCTTCCCAGGCGTGTTCCGTGGTCTCATTGATGCTCACGCACGCGAGGTGACCGACGAGGCGCTCCTCGCGGCAGCCCACGCGATCGCCGCCGTGGTGAGCGACGATGAGCTTTCAGCCCGCCGCATTGTGCCGAGCGTGTTTGACGAGCGCGTGACCCCGGCCGTAGCGCACGCTGTCGAAGGCTCGGGCGAGCGCGGTTAGGATCGATCCATGAGCATTTCACGCATTCGTTTCACGGCCTCGATTTCGGATCCGAACTCTCCGGACCACGGCGCGCCTCAGGCCCCCGCGGCCCCTGGCGCCGCCCCGAGCTCGACCGCGGTGCTCGAGCGCGAGGAGCAAACCGAGGACGCCGACCCCGGTGATCACGACCGCTTCGCCCACTATGTGCAGAAAGAAAAGATCGCGAAGGCCGCACTCAATAATTCACCGGTGATCGCCCTGTGCGGCAAGGTGTGGGTTCCGGGCCGAGACCCGAAGAAATACCCCGTGTGCCCGCAGTGCAAGGAGATCTACGAAGGCATAGGTGACGGAGGCAACTCGGGCGAAGGCGACGATAAAGGACGAGGTAAAGGCGGGTTTGGCGGCTTCCGTGGGCTTTTCGGCTCGGGTCGCTAAGGCTCTCTAAGCGCTCACGGGTTTATCGTGGAGGGCGCCTATGAATGCCCACGATTCTTCCGCTTCGCCCGACCTGTTCTCGAACTACCTGGAGTTCACTCGCACGAACGAGCAGCAGGCGCCGGCCGTGCATACCCAGGCAACGCCGCGCAAGCCGTCCTCGTTTGCGGCGCAGCAAATGCCGCCGGCATTTCCCGAGCGGGCGGCGTGGGGCACGGCTCCGAAGCTTCGTGCGTGGCAGGCTGAGGCGCTGAGGCTCTACCAGGATTCGCAACCGCGCGACTTCATGACGGTCGCGACGCCCGGTGCCGGTAAAACGACCTTTGCGCTCCAGGTTGCTGCGGGCCTTCTTCGCGAGGGGATCGTGCGCCGCGTGACGGTCGTTGCTCCCACGGAGCACCTTAAAACTCAGTGGGCGGATTCCGCGTTGCGCGTGGGAATCCAGATTGATCCGAACTTTTCCAACGCCCAGGGGCGCCACGGCGATCACTACCAGGGTGTGGCACTGACATACGCCCAGGTGGGCGCGAACCCTCGGCTGCATCGGGCGCGAACGGAGGCTGCGCCGACCCTCGTGATCCTCGACGAGATTCATCACGCGGGTGATGCACTCACGTGGGGTGACGGTGTGCGCGAGGCCTTCGACCCGGCGAAACGGCGCCTCGCGCTTACGGGCACGCCCTTCCGTTCGGATGATGCCCACATTCCCTTCGTGCGCTACGAAGCTGATGGCGAGGGCTTCCTCCGCTCCAAGGCCGATTACACCTACGGTTACCGCGAGGCGCTCCAGGACCACGTCGTGCGCCCGGTGCTCTTCATGACGTATTCGGGTCGCATGCACTGGCGCACGAAGAGCGGGGATGAGGTCTCAGCGCAGCTCGGCGGCCTCGAAACGAAAGACATCATGCAGCAGGCGTGGCGTACGGCGCTCGACCCGAAGGGCGAGTGGATCCCCACGGTTGTCCAGGCCGCCGACCAGCGCCTCACGGAAGTGCGGCGCGGTGTGAAGGACGCGGGCGGCCTCGTGATTGCAACGGACCAATCAACCGCGCGCGCCTACGCGAAGATTCTCGAGCGCATCACGGGCGAGAAGCCCACTCTCGTGCTTTCTGATGACTCGAGCGCTGGTCGCAAAATCGAGGCGTTCAATGACTCGACTGATCGCTGGATGGTGGCGGTGCGCATGGTCTCCGAAGGCGTTGACGTTCCGCGCCTTTCCGTAGGCGTGTACGCGACCTCGACCTCGACCCCGATGTTCTTTGCCCAGGCGGTGGGGCGTTTCGTGCGATCACGCACGCGCGGTGAAACGGCGAGCGTGTTCCTGCCCTCGGTCCCCGTTCTCCTCGGCCTCGCGAATGAAATGGAAGCTGAACGCGATCACGTTCTCGACATGCGCGAGAAAGAACAGCTCGATCCCGAAACGGGCCTTGACGAGGATGCTCTGCGTGAAGCAAATCGCGAGGAAAAGGCGAGCGGTGAGCTCGAGGGAAGCTACGAGGCTCTCGAGTCCGATGCCCACTTCGACCGCGTGCTTTTCGACGGCGGTGAATACGGCACGCTTGCGATGGCGGGTAGCGAAGAGGAGCAAGAGTTTCTGGGGATTCCCGGCCTTCTCGAGCCGGAACAAGTGACCTCGCTTTTGCGTGAGCGTCAGAGGAATCAGCAGCAGCGAAGTGCGCGTCACTCGAGTGCCCCCGCGGGGCCCACGCACCGTGACGTGACGGCGCTTCGCAAGGAGCTTAGCTCGCTCGTGTCGGGCTGGGCGAGACGCACGGGAACCCCGCACGGCCAGGTGCATAACGAGCTGCGTCGCCGCTCGGGTGGCCCGGCCGTTCCGCAGGCGAGCGCCGAGCAGATTCAAAAAAGGATCGACATCCTCCGCGGCTGGTTCGTGGGGAAGAAATAATCCGACGCTTGCCTGGCCAGGCGAATCTTCCACACTTTGCGCCGCGTGGCTCGCGGTGGGTGAGCCCGAAGTGTCAGTGCGAAAGCTCCTGAAGTTCCTGAAGAGAATGCACAACGGGGAGCAGTACCGCGCCGTCCTGGCCCGTGCGAATGTGCGAATCGGCGAGCGAGAGTTCCTCGAGCGCGCGTTCGTGTACGCGGCGCGCTTTCTCGATACGCTCCCACTGGCTGCGGGAGTCGAGAACCTCACCGTTTTCCACGAGGCGTGTGAGGAGCGGGCGCGCGTTGAGGGAGGCCGACGGCTGTTCGCCCGAATCGTCGGCGAGAACGAGCTCGGCGCGGGCCGCACCGTTCGCATCGCACACGCGATAGGCACGCTTGCTCCCCGCGATCGTGGCTTTTTGCGCGGATTTCTTCGCGACGGCTTCCATCGTGCCGGAAGAGTTTTCGCGTTCGACGAGCTTGAACACGAAGCCCTGTGCGGGGTGATCGCCGCCGGTCACGAGGCGAGTGCCGATCCCATAGCTATCGACGGGGCTGTCGCGAAGTGCAAACACGCGGTACTCGTCGAGGTCGCTTGTCGCGGTGATCGAGGTGCGCGTCGCGCCGAGCGCATCGAGCTGGGCACGCACCTCGCGGGCCGTTTCGCCGAGGGCGCCGGAGTCGATACGCACCGCGCCGAGGTCGGGGCCCGCGATGGCTACCGCGGATTCGACGGCCGCGGAGATATCGAACGTGTCCACGAGCAGGCTCGTGTGTGCGCCCAGCGAGTTCACTTGAGCCTGGAAGGCTTCCGCTTCGGTGTCGAACACGAGAGTGAAGGCATGGGCGGAGGTGCCAACGACGGGAATCCCGTAGGTTCGGCCGGCCTCGAGGTTCGAGGTTGACGAAAATCCCACGATGGCCGCGGCACGCGAGGCGGCAACGGCGGCATCCTCATGCACGCGCCGCGAACCCATCTCGATGCACGGACGCCCCGCCGCAGCCTGGATCATGCGCGAGCCCACGGACGCAATCGCCGAGTCGTGATTGAGGATGGAGAGCACGAGTGTTTCGAGAAGCACGCACTGCTCGAAGGTGCCTTCGACGCGCACGACGGGGGAGCCCGGGAAAAAGAGCTCGCCTTCCGCATACGCATCGATGTTGCCCTCGAACCGGTAGTCCGCGAGATAGGCGAGCACGTCTTCGGTGAACTGCCCCGTCGACCGCAGAAAATCGAGATCCTCAGCCTCGAAGCGAAACGATTCGAGCGCATCGAGAATGCGGCCAATTCCTGCGAACACTCCGTAGCGTCGCCCCTCGGGAAGCGAGCGGGTGAACACCTCGAACACGCATTGGCGATCCGCGACACCGGCATCACGCGCGGCCTGGATCATGGTGAGTTCGTACAAATCGGTCTTTAGTGAGGTCGTTGGCACAGAGCAAGCCTAAATGAGGAAGCCGGGTAGTCTTAGTGTTCATACCCGTAGTGGAGCCCGAAGTTGAGAGGCGAGGGAGGAAACGCCGTGCGCGAAGACCGCCAGAGCGAGTCCCTGGCAAGCGTCGGAACCGAAACCGACCGAAAGTGGAACACCGTCGTGCTTAACGACTCGGTGAATGAGCAAACGTACGTGACCTACGTGTTTCGCACTCACTTCGGGTACGCCCGCTCCAAGGCCCACGCGCTCATGATGCAGGTCCATACGCAGGGGCGTGCGATCGTGTCGTGCGACGGGCGAGAGACCGCTGAATCTCACGTGGGTGCGATGCACGAATTCGGCCTCCTCGCGATCCTCGAGGAGGCGTAGTGGCGCATTCGTTCATCGCGCGGGCCGACGGTCGACTGATGTGCAGGCTCGAGGCGGAAGAGCGCGCCGTTCTCGCGCAAGTAGCGGGCGAAATTACCGACCTCATCCGCGCCGATCTTGAAATCGGCGAGAGTGATGAGACCGGTCAACGCCCGAGCGAGGTGATGTCAGAGGATCCACTCTCGAGGCTCGAGGCTGAAACCTCGCGCGCGCGGACGGAGGCCCCGCGCGACAGCGCAACCCAGCGGCTTTTCCCGCCCGCGAGCGAGAACGATGACGAGGCGGGCGAGTATCGGCGGCTCACGCAGGGCAACCTCGCCGATGCCCATATCGCGAACTTGAGTGTGCTTCGCGCGAGCCTGGAAGTTGCCGGCGACATCGGGGGAGAGGGGCCGCACGATGAGATCGTGATCGAGCGCTCCGATGCGCTCTCATGGCTCAAGGCGCTCAACATTATTCGCCTCGTTCTCGCGGACCGCATGGGGATCGAGAACGACGGTGACTTCGAAGCGCTCCAGCTTTTGTGTTCGAACGACCTCGAACAGGTTGAGGCCGAGCCGGGAGTTGCCGGTTTGGAGTTCCTCGCGACACTGTATGAGTTCGCCTCGTGGCTTCAGGCGACGTTGATTGGGGCTCTGAACGCTCGCTCCTAGATGCCTGTGAGATCCCTTGCACGGGTGGGCCGAAGCACTCTCGGTCAGCGCGCAGATGGATAGATTGAAAGCGTGAACGATTCACCCATCGGGATTTTTGATAGCGGGATCGGCGGGCTCACTGTCGCACGCGCGATCATCGATCAGTTGCCGAACGAAGAGCTTTTCTACATCGGCGACACGGCCCACACGCCCTACGGCGACAAACCGCTCGCGAAGGTGCGGGAATACGCTCTCGGGGTCATGGACGAACTCGTCGAGCACGACGTCAAGATGCTCGTGATTGCGTGCAACACGGCAACCGCGGCGGTTCTCGCTGACGCACGCGAGCGCTATAGCGTTCCCGTGCTCGAAGTCATTAAGCCTGCCGTGCGCCGCGCCGTGTCCGTAACCCATAACAAGCGGATCGGCGTGATCGGTACGCGCGCGACCGTGAAGTCGGGGGCCTACCAGGATGCCTTTTCAGCGGCGCTTGACGTCCATGTGGAGGCCGCAGCCTGCCCCCGCTTCGTCGAGTTCCTTGAGAGCGGGACCGATTCGGGCGAGGAGGTCCTCGCTGCCGCGGAGGAGTACCTCGCGCCCCTCAAAGCAGCGGGCGTGGACACGCTCGTGCTTGGCTGCACGCACTATCCGCTGCTCGCCGGCGTTATCAGCTACGTGATGGGGCCGGACGTCACGCTCGTGTCATCCTCGGAAGAAACCGCAATCGACGTGTACCGCACACTTCAGGGTGAAAACCTCATGCGCACGGCGGCCACCGCGCCGAGCCACATCTTCGCTGAGACGGCGCCGCGCGTGGGCCGCACGAGCAACTTCGCGCGCCTCTCGCAGCGCTTCCTCGGCCCCGCGATGACCCACACGACCTCCATCCCCGCCCGTGAGGAGAATGCATGAGCATCGAATTGACAGTGGTGGGCTGCTCCGGCAGCTATGAGGGTCCGGGCGAGCCGGCCTCGTGCTACCTCGTGACCGTGCCCGGTAAACGCGGTAAGCCGTTTCGCATCCTCATCGATTGCGGCAATGGTGCCCTCTCTAACCTTCACAAGGTCATCGACCCGTCTCACATCGACATCATTCTCATCTCGCACCTGCATGCGGATCACTTCCTCGACCTCGCGGGACTCGAGGTGTACCTCGCCTACCACCCGCTCGTCAACTGCCCGACGGTCCGCGTTTTCGCGCCCGAAGGCATCGATGAACGTTTGAGCGCCGCGACCGGCAATCCCGACCCCATCCCGCCTGGCGCAAGCCGCGCCCCCTACGAGTTCATTGCGCTATCGGAGGGGGACAGCATCGAAGCGGGGCGCGCGGTCATCACGGCGGTTCCCGTGGAGCACCCAGTTCCCGCATTCGGCTTCCGTATCGCCGTGGGCGACACCGTACTCGCCTACACGGGAGATACCGACGTGTGCGAGGGCGCCTCTGCTCTCGCAAGTGGCGTTGACCTTCTCTTGTGCGAGGCCGGGTACGTTGAGGGGCGCGACGACCACTTCCAGGGCATCCACTTGACGGGCAAGCGTGCGGGAATTCTGGCGCGCGAAGCCGGGGTGAAGAAGCTTGTGTTGACCCACATCCCGCCGTGGACCGATCGCAAAGTCCCGCTCGAGGAGGCGAGGGCCGAGTTCGACGGTCCTCTCGAACTCGCCGAGTCACTTCGCACCTACACGCTTTAATGCCCAGCTCGCAACCAACGAGGAGAAAGCCATGACTGAGCAGATCACCCGAGTCGACGGGCGCACCGTCGATCAGCTCCGCGACGTGAGGATCACGCGCGGTTGGCTTGACCACGCCGAAGGCAGCTGCCTGATCGAATTTGGGCGCACGCGCGTGCTGTGCGCGGCGAGCTTCACGGAGGGTGTGCCGCGCTGGAAGAAGGGCAGCGGCACGGGCTGGGTTACGGCGGAATACGCCATGCTTCCGCGCGCGACCGGGAGCCGCTCGGATCGCGAGAGCGTCAAGGGCAAGATCGGTGGGCGCACCCACGAAATCTCGCGACTGATCGGTCGCTCGCTTCGAAGCGTCGTCGATATGAAGGTGCTTGGCGAGAACACGATTCAGCTCGATTGTGACGTTCTGCAAGCTGACGGTGGAACGCGGACCGCAGCAATCACGGGCGCGTATGTCGCCCTCGTCGACGCGATCACGTGGGGCAAACGCCATGCCTCGATCCCGGTGCTCGCCGACGTCTTGCGCGACTCCGTGTCGGCGGTGAGCGTCGGCATCATCGACGGCACCCCGATGCTTGACCTCGAGTACCGCGAGGATGTCAAGGCCGAAACCGACATGAACGTCGTCATGACCGGTTCGGGCGAGTTCGTTGAGGTACAGGGAACAGCCGAGGGAGCGCCCTTTAGCTACGACGAGCTGAACCAACTCCTTGGCCTGGCCTCCCAGGGCTGTGAACAGTTGATCCAGATGCAGCTCGCGGCCTTTGAGGAACGCCAGTGAGTACCGACGCGAAGATCGTTCTCGCGAGCCACAACGCCAAGAAGCTCAAAGAACTGTGCGAGGTACTCGCGGGGGCGATCGACGGCTTCGACCCGGCTCTTGTCGTCTCCAGTGCCGAATTGGGGCTCACCGACCCGGTTGAGGATGGTGTGAGCTTCGAGGAGAACGCTCTGATCAAGGCACGTTCGGCGGCGCGAGAGAGCGGCCTTATCGCGATCGCCGATGACTCCGGTCTTGCCGTTGATATTCTCGGCGGAAGCCCCGGCATTTTTAGCGCGCGCTGGTCGGGCCGCCACGGCGACGACGCGGCGAATAACGCGCTCCTTCTCGCCCAGCTTGCCGATATCGCGCCCGCCAACCGCGGCGCCCGGTTCGTGTGCGCGGCCGCGGCGGTCGTGCCGGCGGCCGACGGTTGTGCAGCCCACGAAGTTGTTGAACTTGGCGGCATGCGCGGAGCGCTCCTCACGGAGCCACGGGGCGAGGGTGGTTTCGGCTACGACCCGCTGTTTGTGCCCGAGGGCTTTATGCAGACATCGGCGGAACTCACGCCCGAGGAAAAGAACGCGATTAGCCACCGCGGCAAGGCGTTTCGCGCCCTCGCTGCGCACCTTTCGAGCTTGATCTAGTCGCGCGAGCTGTGTGCGGCTAGCTGACGCCGCCCGCGGCGAGGGCGCGACGCACGAGGATCGCGTGCGATTCCTCGAGTTCGTCCATGACAGCCGAATCGAGGATTGTGGCAGCCTCGAACCATCCGAGATCGAGCGCGTCCTCCTGGGGTGCACAATCGCCCTCCACCGGAACGATGTACGCGAGCGAGACGGCATGCTGGCGCGGATCCACGAACGGTGATTGGCCCAGTGTGGGGAAGTATTCCGCAACGGTAAACGGCACCATCGAGGTGGGAACTTTCGGGAGTGCCACCGTGCCGAGATCCTTTTCCACGTGGCGAATAATCGCCTCGCGCAAGCTCTCGTGCACGAGAACCCGGCCCGAAACGAGGGAGCGGATAATGCGCCCGGAACCGTCGGCCCTCAGGAGCAAGCCGATCTCTTTGATGGCCCCGTAGGAGTCGAGCCGTACGGGAACGACATCGATGTACAGGATCGGAAGTTTGCGGCGGAGATCGCGAATCTCATCGTCGTCAAACCAATTGGATTCGGTTCCCACTGCGGTGCGCGTCATTGTGACTCCTCGGGATCGTTCGCCGATGCGGTGTCGGTGGCGGGTCGGTAGGCCTCGAGCGCGGAGTGTTCCGCGAGCGGAAGGGCGGACGGGTTGATGCCAAAAGGCGCGTCCCACGCTGGGTCGATCGTGGGGATTGCTTCCTCGCTGTGGCGCCATTCGAAGGGCTCGCGGAGTGAGGACCCGGCGATCATGGGCACGCGCCACAGGGTTGGGGAAACCTCGAGCAGCGTAAGCGAGGTGTTCGGGAGCGAGGTGAAGTCACGCTGCGCGACGGCGCTCACGAGGTACCGGATGAGCGTGCCGTGGGCGACGACGAGGATGCGCCCATCGGGGTGCTGATCCGAAAGATCGCGAAGTGCGCCGCATGCGCGCTCGAGAACCGCGTCGATGCTTTCGCGGTCCGGGAAGTCACGCTTCGGGTACGCCGCGTAGGCATCGGCGGTCGGTTGGCCCTCGGCCCAGCCGAAATCCACCTCGCGGAAGCCTTCGTGAACGCCTGTGAATCGAAGGCCGTGATCGACGGCGATGATCTCGGCGGTCTGGCGCGCGCGGATGAGCGGGGAGCTCATCACAAAATCCCACGGAAACGCTGGCGTGGAATCGAGGGCGTGGTGGGCCTGCTCAATGCCGGTCGCGTTGAGGGGCACATCGCTCGCCCCCTGGAAGATGTTGTGGAGGTTCCAGTCGGTTTGGCCGTGCCGCACGAGGCCGATCAGGGTCATCGATTCCTCCTCAACGCTCAGCGCGCTGTCGAGATAAGAGCGAGTACGCACGGGGGGACTTGAACCCCCACGCCCGAAGGCACTGGAACCTAAATCCAGCGCGTCTACCAATTCCGCCACGTGCGCATACTTCTTAAGCCTACCTGCTCGAAACGTCGCGGTGAAAGTCCAGCCGGCGCCCGGTAGACTCAAGCGGTACGACCATGCGACGACACATCCCGGGAGGAACTCGTGGGAAAGAAGAAGGAAAGCCTCGAGGACATGAAGGGGGAGGCCCTGCGCCGCCAGGACAACCTCGCCGCTGACATCGACGAACTACTCGACCGCGTCAACCCCGTCAACGCCATCCAGCGCTGGAAGAACGAAGCAACGGATACCGCGAAGTCTTTTTTCGTCGCCGATAGCGGCGCCGTGAAGCCCGCTCCGGTTGCGGGCCTCGTCGGTGGCGCTCTCGGCCTTCTCGCGCTCACGGCCGGAGCCATCGTGCTTGTGACCCGCACGCCGAAGGACGGCGACTACTTCGACCGCGACTACCGCCAGAAGTGAGCGCCACTCCCGCGCTTCCCTTGCGGATGCTCCACGACCGTCTGCTCGTGGAGCCAGACCCCGAAGGGGAGCGCCGCAGCAAGTCCGGCATTCTCATTCCGGCGACCGTGAACGTCTCGACCCGCCTCTCGTGGGCGAACGTCGTGGCCGCCGGAAGTAACGTGCGCCAGGTGCGCGTGGGTGATCGCGTGCTTTTCGATCCCGCCGACCGCGCCGAGGTTGAACTCGATGCGAAGGTATACGTGCTTCTTCGCGAACGCGACGTGCACGCCGTGTACGAAGACGCGCACGAAGGCGACGTCGCCGGCCTTTATCTCTGACACCATCTCGCCTCCTCACGGAAGGATTCATTCATGACCACCACCAAGACCGCCGTCATCACGGGCTCGTCGCGAGGCGTGGGCGCCGACACTGCGAAGATTCTCGCCGCGGGCGGCTACAACGTCGTGGTGAATTACCGACAGAAGGCGCCGCGAGCGAACAAGGTCGTGAAGGAAATCGAGGAGGCCGGCGGCCGCGCCGTCGCCGTGGGTGCCGACCTCACGAACGAGGAGGATCTCGAGCGCCTCATGCAGACGGCGATCGACGAGTTCGGCTCGCTCGATCTGCTCGTGCTTAACGCCTCGGGTGGCATGGAGAAGGACCTCGGCGAGAACTACGCGCTTCGCCTCAACCGCGATGCACAGACGAACGCCCTCACCGCCGCTCTCAAGCGCATGACCCCGGGAGGGCGCGTCATCTTCGTGACGAGCCACCAGGCGCACTTCATCAATGACGTTGAGACCATGGACGCGTATGATGCCGTCGCAAAGTCGAAGCGCGCGGGTGAAGACGAGCTCACTTCGCGCATCCCCGAGATGAGCGAAAAGGGTGTGAGCTTCGTTGTCGTCTCCGGCGACATGATTGAGGGCACCGTGACGGCGACCCTCCTCAACCGCGTGGAGCCTGGCGCACTCGAGGCGCGCCGCGAGGCCGCCGGCAAGCTCTACTCTGTTCGCGAGTTCGCCGAGGAAATCGCGAAACTCGCCATTGCGGATCTTCCCACGGGGCACGTCGAGCTCGTGGGAGGCGCGAAGGACTTCCTCGCGCAGGTGCAGTCGAACTGAGGATGTGAGGGGGCGGGGCCCGGGACTAAAAGGAAGTTATGGAACTCATCGTTCTGGCCCTGGTAGGTCTCACCGTCCTCGTCGCTTCGGCGCTTTTTTCTCGTCGAACGGGGATCGCGGCACCGCTGCTTTTGCTCGTGCTCGGTATCGCCGCGAGCTTCATCCCGTGGGTTCCGGATGTCGAGCTTTCCAACGAGGTCGTTCTTCTCGGCATACTTCCGCCGATCCTCTTCGCCTCGGGGCGCAATGTTCCCGTGATCGAGCTTCGGAGGAATCTCAAGCCGATCGCGTGGCTCAGCATCGTCATGGTGATTGTGCCCGCGGTCGTTGTGGGCCTCCTCGTGAACGCGCTCTTCAGCGAGATCTCGCTTCCGCTCGCGATCGCGCTCGGCGCCGCGGTTTCCCCGATCGATGCAGTCGCCGCGACGAGCATCGGCCGAAGGCTCGGCTTGCCCGATCGCATCATGACCCTGCTCGAAGGCGAGAGTCTCTTTAACGACGCCGCCGCACTCGTGACGATGCGCATGGCCGTCGCGGCGCTCGCCGCCGGCTTCTCGTTCGTCGAGGCGAGTCTCGGCTTCCTGTGGGCCGTTGTCGGTGGTCTCGCGATCGGGTACGTGGTTGGCAGGATCATCAACTGGGCGCGTGGCCGCCTTGACGATCCCATCCTCGTGACGGTCGCGACGATCGCAAGCCCGTGGGCGTCGTACATCCCCGCGGAGCAAGTGCATGCCTCGGGCGTGATTGCGGTCGTCGTCAGTTCGGTTGTCATGACGCACCTTGCGCCGCGTTCGCTTAATGCCGAGGAACGGACCATGGTGAGGTCGACGTGGGCGACCGTGAGCTACGTGCTCGAGCACGCGGTGTTCCTCCTCATGGGCATGCAAATCACGCTGCTCGTGAGCGATTCTCGCTCGAGTGGCGGCATGGGGCGCGTGTGGCTCATGGCCCTCGTGGTCCTCGTTGTGCTTATTGTTCTGCGTGCCATTGGCGTGGCGGTCGTGGTGTGGATGTCGAACCATCGTGAGGCACGCGCGCGAACCCTCGGCCGTTACCTCAAGGATGGGCTCCCTGAAAAGGGCGAGGAGCGTGCTCGTGCACGCTTCGGAGAGAACTGGGAGTTGGAGAGTTCTCGTTGGCTCAACCGCACGCGCGCCGATATTGACTACGCGCTCACTGAACAGATCTCCCCGAAGGGCGGGGTCGTGCTCGCGTGGGCCGGTATGAGGGGAGTGGTGACTCTCGCCGCGATCCAGACCCTCCCGTATGTCGCCGGAGGCCAGCTTGTTGAGCATCGCGAAACCGTGATCCTCGTGGCCTTCCTCGTTGCGGTGGCGTCACTTTTGCTTTTCGGCGGCACGCTCCCGTTCGTGATCCGTTCCACTGGCCTCGCGGCCCCCGGCGTTGATGAGCGCAGGAACGAGGAGAAGATGCTCGTGCGGAGCATGCTCGAGACCGTGAACCGAGAACTCGGGCCCCTTGCCGAGCAAACGATCGACGGCGAGCCCGTTCCCCCTCATGTCATCACGAAGCTCGAGCGCCGCATGGCGGTGCTGAACAATCGCACGAATACGGAGGCGCTGCGCCTCGAGCGCGATACGCGCGATATTTACTGGGCTCTCTTCACGCGGTACCTCGATGCGCTCCGGCTTGCGCTCGAGGAGGAGCGTTCGGTGGGCGCGTATTCTCACCATGCGTTGCGCTCGGCGGAGGACATGCTCGATCGTCTCGAGGTCAACGCCCGCTCGCGCGGGTGAGCGTGGGCTGGGGGAGTCCGACGGCTGCAGGTCCCTAGAGCCAGCCGCGTTCTTCGGCGCGCTTCGCGGCAGCGGCCCTGGTCGCGGCGCCGGTTTTGTGGATCGCCGAGGAAAGGTAGTTGCGCACGGTCCCTTCGCTCAGGTGCACTTTTCTCGCGATGCTCGTGATTTTTTCGCCATCGCGCGCGATGCGCAGGATCTCCTGTTCGCGCTCGGTGAGGGGATTGGCTCCTTCGAACAGGGATTCGGTTGCGAGAGCCGGATCGACGACGCGCTGGCCCGCGTGGATTTTCCGCACGGCTTCGGCGAGCTGCTCGGCGGGGGTTTCTTTGACAACGAAACCACTCGCCCCCGCCTCGAGTGCTCGACGGAGGTAGCCGGGGCGGCCGAAGGTGGTGACGATCAGGCAACGAATGTCGGGGTGGCGGGTGCGAAGAGCCGCGGTCGTCCCAATGCCATCGAGTTTTGGCATCTCGATGTCGAGAAGTGCAACGTCGATCGCCGTGGAGGCCGCCGCGGTGAGGGCCTCCTCACCGTTGGCCGCTTCAGCAACGACGTCAATATCGTCCTCGAGATTAAGGAGAGCAGCAAGGGCACCGCGCACCATGGCTTGATCGTCGGCAATGAGCACTCGAATCACATTGATACCTGCACCTTCGTTCCGTCATTGCCGCCGGTGAGGATGAGTGATCCGCCTGCATCTTCGACGCGTTCGCGAAGGCCGCGCAGACCGTTCCCGCTCGTGCCCGAGAACCCTACGCCGTCGTCGCTAACTTCGATGCGGTGATTGTGCAGGGTGATGCTCGCGTGGGTGGCGTGCGCGTGGCGCACGATATTCGTCATGGCTTCGCGCAGCGCCCACGCGAAAAGGATCCGGTAACGGGGGTCAACGTCGTCTGCCTCGCCAATGACCGTCAAATCGATCCCAGCTTCGCGCACGACGGAGCGGGCTTGCTCGAGCTCGACTCCAAGCTGACGCACGCGAAGGCCGAGCACCGTGGAGCGCACATCGGCAATGCCCTCGCGTGAGAGTTGGGTGATGAGGGCTATCTCGTGCTTAGCAGCGATCGGATCTTTCTCAACGAGGCGCTCGGCGAGCTCCGACTTGAGCACGATCGCCGTGAGCGTGTGCCCGAGAACGTCGTGAATGTCGCGCGCAACCCTTTCGCGCTCGTCAAGAACGGCCTCTTGAGTCGCGACGCGGGAATCATCGATTGCTGATTTCGTGAGGAAGACCGAACCAGCACAGCCGAAAAAGACGCCGATAGAGATGATCCCGAAGGAGAGGATTGCGAGGTTTCGGGTGAGGAGGCTTGCCGCGAGAATCGCGACCACGACGCACGCTCCGGCGATATAGCCGGTGCGTGGCGTCAAGAGGAAGACTGTCGTGGGGACGAGGAACACGACGAGTGAAAGTGCATCGACGCCAATAAGGAGCAGCTGTGTGACGCACATCGCCACGAGGAGCGCGATGAACGCGACAGTCTTCCACGTGACCGAATCGGTAATTCGATCGGGGTCACGAAAATGCCGGATCATCGATCCTGCATAGAGGCCAGCAAAGGCGACCGTCACGAGGATCGACAGGATCCGAGAAGCCGTCGGAATATCATCGTAGACCGCGGTGAGCAGTGGAAATGAAAGGAAAAGAAGCCACACGAGCGACATCGCATAGGCAAGCGTGCGCCTTCGATTCTCGGTGACTCCCTTTCCAGAATTCTCGAGCATTACTGCCTTTCGCGAGTTTTACGGGCGAGCAAGACTGCGGCCGCAGTGAAGATCACGCACCACACAGCCATATTGACGAGCCCGTACCACAGAGGATCGGTGTAGAAACCTCCATTCATGGAGTACATCTTCCCATGCATGAAGGGATACTTGGCGAGCATGGCGTAGCCATAAAGGGGTGTGAAGCGCCCGATCTCAAGGAGAGTTCCGCTAAGCGGAATGAAGAGATTCCCCAGGAAACCAAAGAGCACGATCAACCCGGTCGAAGCGCTCGCTGCGCCTTCACTACGCATGGCGAAGGCAAAGATCAGCCCGTAAAAGCCGAACATCAGTGATCCCGCGAACAGGATGAGGAACGACACGATCCAATCTTCGAGTGGTGCGTCGGCTGTCGTGAAGGCGCCGATGATGAACATGATGATGATGGGAAGGGCAGCGATGATGGAGCCCACCGCCGACTTCACTGCGATGTAGCGCATGTCGCTGAGCGGTGTAAGGCCGAGTTGGCGGCCCCAGCCTCGGATCTTTTCGACGCCGGCTTGTGACGCGATGCCCGTCGTTGCACTCGCGGCACCGTAGGCTGCCATAGCCACCATGATCGACATCGCAACGTTACCATCGCCGATCCTCGCCTCGGCAAAGCTGCTTGTCTCGCCGAGGGCAATGTAGATGATGACCGGTAAGACAACGATGAAGAAAAGGGTGACGAGATCCCTGAATAGGCGTTTGAGTTCGATCGCAAACATTAGGCATCCTTCCGATCTTTCGTGAGGCGAACAAACGAGTCCTCAAGCGACGGGTGTGAAATTTCGAGATTGCTCACGCCCGCGAGCGAGAGGAGGAAACGGGCCACGTCGTCGCTTTCACTCGCGACGGTTGTCAAGTGTGCCCCCGTGACCTCGACGCTCAGGTGCGGGAAGCGTTCGCGAAGGGCGGCCATGACAGCTTCGGGATCGTTCGCGCGCACACGCACTTCGCGCGCGCCCGTGAAGTCGCGGACTTTCTCGGTGGGGCCGTCGGCGACGATCTCACCTTCGGAAATGAACACCACTCGCTTGGCGAATTGTTCAGCTTCTTCGAGGTAGTGGGTGGCGAAAATGACCGTGCGCCCGACGGTTGCCTCAGCTTTCATCTGTTCCCAAAATGCGCGGCGCGCCGTCACGTCCATGCCGGCCGTGGGTTCATCGAGAATGAGAATCTCCGGATCCGGAAGGAGGGCGAGCGCGAACTTGAGACGCTGCTGCTCGCCGCCCGAGCACGCTTTGACTTTGCGATTGGCGAGCGCGGAAATTCCCGCAAGCTCGAGGGCGCGTCGGCCCATCGTGGGCTTCGGAAAGGTCGAGGCGATGTAATCGACGGTTTCTCCCACCGTGATGTCGCTGAGGAGACCGCCCGTTTGTAAAAGTGCAGAGACTTTGCCGGCCTTGATCGCCTCGCGCGGCGTGGTGCCGCACACCCGGATGCTCCCCGACGTGGGGTGCGAGAGGCCGAGCACCATGTCGAGCGTCGTGGTTTTTCCCGCGCCGTTCGGCCCGAGAAATGCAAGGATCTCGCCGCGCTCGACCGTGAGGTCGATGTCGTTGACGGCGAGCACCGAGGGAAATTCTTTACGGAGATTTGTGAGCTCCACTGCGATGTTGTTCATGCCTCAAGTCTTTTTCAGGCACGAAAATCCCGCTATCGGGGGCTGTCACGAGAAGAAGGTGACAGGTGTCATGTGTCGCGTGCGGGCGACGTTTTACATGCGCGACCAGCCGAGGCTCGACGGTCCGATCGTGGGGCGCCAGCCTGTTTCGCGCATGAATCGAATCGAGGAAACGCGCAGCGAACGGCGTTGGACGTCCATCTTCGCGGGAAGAACGGCCTGGGTTGCGGCCGGGAAGAACTTTGCGTCGCCCTGCGCGCGCGCCTCACGTCCCAGGTCTTTTGCCCACCTCGCGCGTGTGATGGGCTCGCCTCCCACGTTGTAGAAGCCCGAGCGGGCATCGAGGGCCGCGAGAAACGCGCGGCCGGCATCGATGTGGTGCACGAGAGTGATGTAGTCACTCGGCTTGCCGAGCAAAACCGCCTCGCCCTCGCGAGTCTTACGAAGGGCGTAGGTTGTGCCCGGGTCGCGGCCGTACAGCTGCCCGAGGCGGAGGATGACGGCGCTGCGTCCGCTTTCCGCGAAGTCGACCGCCGCGCGCATTTCGCGCACGCGGGGTTGGAAGGCCTGGTTTTTCACGGCGAGAGGGTGATCCTCGCTGATCCATTTGCTCCCGTTATCGGGGTACATGAACATCGAGGATTCTTGGATGAGTTTGCGAACGCCCGCGCGTGCGGCTGCTTTCGCGATTGCTGCGGAAGCCTCGAGGTGGAGACGGTCGTCCTCGCGCCAGGCGAAGGGGCGAAGTGCGCCCATTCCCGTGGGGATCTTCGCGAGGGTGTTGATCACGACGTCGTGGCCGCGAAAGGTGCGCTCGAGGTCGCTTGCGGAGAAGACATCGGCGATGACTCCGTGGGCGCCGCGCCCCTCGACAATGGGAAGGCCGCGCTCGCGACGCGTGACACCCGTGACTTCGTGCCCGGCCGCAACGAGGGCCTCGACAGCCTGCTGCCCAAGGACTCCCGTGGCACCCGTGACTGCGATCCTCACCGCTCAGCTCCTTATGGTTCGGCTACGACTCACTGCCACAGTCTAAGTGGCGGCACTGAATGTGTGCTTCGGCATAAAAATCCGGGCTCGATTGGCGCAAGCGGCAAGGTGCGGCGTAAAGTATTTCTTCGTTAGGCGCCATTAGCTCAGTTGGTTAGAGCAACTGACTCTTAATCAGTGGGTCCGGGGTTCGAGTCCCTGATGGCGCACAACAGAAGCCCCCGCTCTTCGAGCGGGGGCTTCACTGCTATATAGCGAAGCAAGGCCGTCGCAGAAGAGGCGATGGGGACACCGAAGGGCCCCCCTATGCCCGTACAACCGCCGACCTCGACCACACGAAAACCGTGAGTGCGGGTGGCCGAGTGTTCCTTCCTGGCCACCCGTGACCACACCCGACAACGCCGCCCACGGTGACCAGTTCATTCAAGTCTTGAGGCTGTTCGCTCTCGGATACATATTGACTATCGTTACGTCATTACCGATAATCGTTACATGTCACGATTGGTTGGCCGCGCCAGTGAAGGCGCACTCATAGCACTGCTCCTAGGCTGCCTCCTGCTCCAGATCCTTCTTCCCGAGCTGGCCGAAGCCTTCGGAGGGGCGTACGCGGAGACCGAGTCCCTCACTCTTCCCTACGCGCTTGCGGGAATAGCGGCTCTCTTCTGCCTCGAGTGCGTGCTTGTCATTACTTTTTTCCTCGTGCGGGAACTGCGTGCAAAGCAGCTACTGCCACTGCCAACTCCAGATTTTCTGCTGGGTATAGGTGTCCTTTTCTGTGGAGTATTCGGAATTCCAGCTTTAGTGCTGCTTCATCTTCTTGCGGTCGTGCAGGTGGGCGGGCCAGGGATTGTTCTACTTCTGGCAGCGAATGTCATTGTTGGTGTAGCGTCGGTCTGCTTTACTCTCGCCCTGAGGTCCTCTGCACGGTCCTATCTTGTTATGCAATCTGACATGCAAGGTTTAGTCTGATGGCCATCAGAGTCGATTTAGACATTTTGCTAGTCCAGAGGAAAATGACGGTTAAGCAATTGTCGGAGCGTGTAGATATTTCTCCGACAAATCTAAGTGTCCTAAAAAATGGTCATGCTCGGGCCATTAGGTTCTCCACGTTGGCGGCTCTGTGTCAGGCGCTCGAGTGCGAACCAGGAGACATCTTGCGCTTTGACCCAGATCCGCCAACGAATTGAACTGTCTCTACGCAGTTCTTACGACCTTCCCGTTTATGGATTGACTCGAGCTTTGCTGTAATGCCGTGTGGTTTTGGTGCCACCGGATTTAAAGTGTCCCAGACGCTTTGTGAAACGACCGGTTCTTGTCTCCAGTCGCCTATGCCGCTGTGAGCACTTGCGTTTGAGCATGATTGTTTCCCTGCGCGTTTATTTCCGCGCACATGCCAAAACTGCCCCTTGGGAACGCGGCGCACATACCCCTACCCGCAGCGCTTGCCCTCGCAAAGGTGCGTAAACGTGCGACCTGTATAGAGCTCACGTCGATCGTAGGCCGGCTGCATTGACATCCACTCAGTGGTTACGAATGCCACCAACGAGCGTCTTGCTCAACGTCGATTCCTTCAGCGAGAAGTCGTGAAGTCAGCTCATCGAATTTGCTATCGAGTTTGGCGGCAGTTGACGGCGTTGGTCGGACGAGACCAGTCTCATCCGCGTACGCTTCGCACATCTCTTCAGCCCACTGCGCGAGAGCATTGGCGAGATCGGGAGATATTTGGGAGCGGATGTCTGGATACGGATCGCTGCCGGTTTTGCTGCTAAATATCGGCCAATCCGTGTAGTCCCAACCAAAGCTGATGCGTTCCATATTGGTGCAATTTAGCAGGCGCTGCGGGCAGGCGGAATGGAAGTGATGATTTTCTTGGTGTCTTGAGAGGTCGCAACAGACTCCTCCGCGATTATTGCGGCTGCGCAGCTACGGCCGCGGCTGAAGAGCTCACCCACAACGCCGTGTCCGGCTGTGGTGTACGGGTTCTGCGCGATGGAGGAGGGCTCAGGGAGTCTTTGTAGCTCGGCAATTCGGTCACCTTCGACCTCGTCATAATCCGTGATGATGAAGGAGCGGAAAACATGGGGGTTCCCCTCGATGTAGGGGAGAGAGCGGCTCCTCGACTCATCCCGCCCGCGACCGCTTTGTTGACGCCATCGAAGGGGCTTCGGCTCCGCCAGTGCGCGTCGATCCCGCTCGCGAAGGATATGCACACGGCCAATTACACGGAGGAAAACTACTCGGGTGGGAGAACACCTTAATCAGTGGGTCCGGGGTTCGAGTCCCTGATGGCGCACGACACGGAAGCCCCCGCTCGGAAGAGCGGGGGCTTCTTCATTGTTAACGGCAGCCATCCCATCGAAAATGATAGAGATCGGCACACCGAAGTATTCCGCCACCAGTGCCACCTCAGCCGCCTTCCAAGGTGAGTCGCCGCGCAACTTCATAAACACAGAGTTCTGCCCGATGCCAAGCACATCTGCTAGGTCGGCGTTCCTCATGCCGTGGAGTGCTACCAGTGCGCGAGTGGCCGCAGAAATTCGTTCGTCTACCGTTTGCTTTATGATTCCTACCTGATTCAGTGTCAACATACCCTCAGGGTGGGCGCTAACTGCATCGTTACCAATTTGTATTTAAGATGGTGCGAGATTACTAAAAATAGTAGTCCGCTGTCCTTATGACTACTAGTGCTCGAATTGCAGACATCCTGCTCACACAAAAGGGCTACCCCGGACTTTATGACTGGGCAATGGACCAAAGGCGTTCCGTTCGGCCTGCGACCTGGGACGAAGTCGCATTGTCCTTACGAGCCGCGACTGACGAAAAAATTAACGTTCGCGGCCAAATGCTTCGCCGATGGGGTGAAGCTGCCGAGCAAGCGCGTGAGTCCGACGAGGGCTCGGCGCAGTAGGCGGTAGCGCGATGACTGACCAAGCGAGGTTTCGGGGAATCTTGGGCGGGCTAGCCGAAGACGGCTGGCACGGCGAAGCAGGTCCTGAGTTCGTGGAGCTCATCGGTGAAGTGCTTTCAGCTAAGTCTTCGACGCTCGAATGCAGTGGGGACTGCGTGAGCGAAGCGGTCTTGGTTGTGGCTGGCTGCGGTGGCGGTGATTTAGGGGTTTTCGCGGCGCGGTTGCTGGCGATGGATAACCCTCTCGGTTACGTGATTACGAGTGTCGCGACGAATCTTGATCGGGCTGCGGTTGAGGACGTGATGGGGGTTGGGTCTCGTCAGGTGGGGCCTGGAGTTGAGGCGGTGACACGGTTTTCGGAGCTGTCGCGTGCTGATGACGGCGACGGTTTTGACCATGTGCTGATGCAGGATGCGTGGGCTCGTGGTGTCGCGGGTGGCTCGGTTGCCACGTTTCAGTGGTGCTCATGGGCATCTGGGGGCGTGGGGATGCGGCGCGGAGTTCTTCGGCTTCGGCTTTCGTGGTGCCGGACTTGTTGCCGGCCTCGGCCTCGGCCTGGCGGACCCAGTTCGTCAGGCAGGAGAAGCTGGTGCCGAAGTCCTCGGCGATGTCCTTCAGGTGGGTGCCGTGCTCACGGTTCAGGGCGACACGGACGACGTCATCGCGGCCAGGTTAGTCGGGAAATAGCCTCGGCGGTATGCGCCTCCACAAAGGGCTATCGCCGCCCGACTACACACCTCGTTTGTTCACGAAATCCAAACCGATCTCCGAGAGCAACACGTTTGACCAACTCCCCATGCTTGGTCCTTAGAACTGGCCCGGAGTTCAGAGGAAGCTCACTTGAGATCTTGACCACACTAGAGTCGGCTGCTAGTTTGACTCAGGGGTGACCAACCGGTGCCTTCCGAAAAGCCACAGGAGTACAGTAATGACGCAGGACTCCCTGGACTATTCGAAAACCTACATCGCCTTTGATTCAGGGTGCGGGGAATGTAGCGCCATCTCTCACTCACTGGAGCAGGAAACCAACGGCAAACTCCTCGCACGACCTCTTTCCGACCCAGAGGTCGAACAGATCCGCATCAACCACTTCGGCCCAAACCCGCCACACATCCCCGTGGCGATCACGTTCAATCGTACTACCCCAAAGGTATACTCAGGCCCGCGGCTTGTTGCTCTCATGGCCCGCCGCTTTGGCCCGACTACGTCCCTTCTGTTGGCCCGAATTATCGGAGTTCACCGCAATAATGAACATCTAGCATTTACTACTCCTCATGCGGAGCGACGGTTCTTCAGTAGGCGCGCCGCGCTTCAAAGCGTAGCCGGGCTCGCGGCCGTCGCTACCATTGCAACCATCCATACACGGGTTGGCTCAGGGGTGGCGCATGCCCTCGAGCCGAAGCCGCTAAAGTCCAAGACTAGTGGTCTCGACCAGCCCAGCATCGACGAGCTGATGCAAGAGCTTTCGGAAGATAGCAACACAAGAGCTGCCCTCGCCGCACTTGACCTCGACCTGGCAACGAGTCTCCCGCGGAGCACAGCCATCGCTCAGAAGGGATTACGTGGTAAGGAGGCCACCGAGGCCGGGCAGCGTCCCGATGCGCCCGAAGCAATGCAATCGGAGTTCGCCCGGACAAGCTTCAGCGACGGCTCCCACCGGTCCGTCGCAGCCCTCCAGCTTCCCGACTCTCGGTTCCTCGTTTATACAAAAGAGACCGCCGAAGACGGCTCCACCGGAGTCGGCGTCGAAATATATAGGTATGACCAGGAAAACGACGCTCTCTCCCTTTCAGCCGCAAGTGTCAATGGTCGCGCGGAAAAGCCAATCCCAGCTGCCCAATTAGCTGCCACGTACGATGCTCACACAGCGAGAGCATCAAAGAAAGATCCTTGTGGCGGTTGCGCGAAGACGAACTATCAGGTGAGTGGATCCTGCCAGTCAAAGAACGTCATGCAGTGTCTGGAGCGAGCAGCAGGATGCGCTACATGCGCGGCACCATGCGCCTCATCTCCCACCGGCGCCGGTATCGCCCTCTGCCTAGCGTGCGCCTTCGCTTCATGCGGTCCCGCGTTGCGAGCATGCTGTTCAAAGTTTGGCGCCCCCAATGTCTGCGTTCCGTGCATGCGCCTTCCCTAACACGACGGCCCGAGAGATAGGAACCGCCATGATGAAAGACCGGTTAATCGGTGCGCTATTCGGCATATGCTTAGGCGTATCGAGTTCCATCGCAGTAAGTGATGCCTTCACTCAACAGACGCATGCTATTTGGTCCAGCATTGGGGCACTCGCAGTCCTTGTCGCGACCGGGGGCTTCGTGTTCAAGGCACGCAGTGCACACTCACAGCCGTCGCCGCCACGAGAGGCAGAACGCGGACCGAACCGCAGCACGCGCACTGCGGCAGAGCCCAACCGGGTCGACTCCTAGGGCCTCGGGCGGCTGAAAACGCCCCCGCGGCGGGTGCGCTGCCGATGCGATCACATTCGGCAGCGCACCCATCAACAGGCAGATGTAGCCGACGCACGAGCACCTCCCAACAACGTATGCACCAGGCTCTTCCTCGGCGCAGGAGTTTAAGCGCGATTTGAAAAGCAATCAGGAGGGACTGCTGCGCGGAAAGGTGACATCTGATCTGGCTTGCCCGCAGGGCGGCCTGGAACGATGTGCCCTATGCCCGCTCCCTACCCTCGAGAGTTCCGCGATGACGTCGTACGGGTGGCCCGGTCCCGTGAGGACGGCGTCACGCTCGCGCAGATCGCGAAGGACTTCGGAATCCACGAGATGGCGCTCCATAAATGGATCCGCCAGGCCGATATCGATGACGGCAACCGCCCCGGGAGGACCCGTGAGGACTCGACGGAACTGCGCGATCTCCGTCGCCGCAACCGGGTGCTGGAGCAGGAGAACGAGGTCCTCCGTCGAGCGGCCGCCTACCTGTCCCAGACGAATTTGCCGGGAAATGGTTCTAACCGCTCGTGAGCGAGCTCGCCGCTGACGGGATCCCCGTCGCGGTGTCCTTGCGGGTCCTGAACCTCTCCCGCCAGCCCTACTATCGCTGGCGAAACCGGCAGGTCACCGCCTCCGAGCTGACCGAGGCCTACCGGGCAAACGCTCTGTTCGACGCCCACCGGGACGATCCCGAGTTCGGATCCAGATTCCTAGTAGGGGAGGGGAGGCCCGCGCCGCGGGCGAAGTGATGTGCGAGAAAACCGCGTGGCGGATCTGCCGAGATAACCAGTGGTGGCCCGTGTTCGGGAAGAAGCGCGGTAAGAACAGGAAACGCCCAGGCCCGAGCGTGCACGACGATCTCGTCCAGCGGGACTTCACCGCAGGTGACGTCAACGAGCTCTGGCTGACCGACATCACCGAGCACTGGACCGACGAGGGCAAGCTCTACCTGTGCGCGATCAAAGACGAGTTCTTCGGGAGGATCGTGGGCTACTCGATCAGCGGCCGGATGAAGGCCCGTCTCGCGGTGAACGCCCTGAACAACGCGGTATCGCGCCGTTCCGATGCTGCTGGGTGCATCGTGCACGCGGACCGAGGATTCCAGTTCCGAGCGCGAAGCTTCGTGCACGCCCTGAACCGCCACCACCTCATCGGGTGGATGGGCAAAGTTGGTGCGGCCGGCGACAACGCAGCGATGGACTCCTTCTTCGCACTCCTGCAGAAAAACGTTCCGGACCGCAAGCGGTGGCGGACCCGCGAAGAACTCCGCATCGCAATCGGCACCTGGATCGAGAGAACGTACCACCCGCGCCGCCGACAAACGCGACTGGGCCGACTGCCCCCATCGAATACGAGACCATCATGAACCAGGCCGTGAGCCTCGCAGCCTGACACCACCATTGTCACCTAATCGTGCAGAAGTTCCCTTTGTCTGTGGGACTGAGTTTTGCGTACCACTCGGACACTTCCATGCTGCAGTGCAGTGTCCACGTCGTGCCATCACCATATTGCCCAAGATATATATCGTCAAAGGTGTAGCGTCACTCAGGCGGTCATCCGCTGCCGCCGGTGAAATCAACCTCGATAAGGTCGCCTGGTTTGGGACTCTTAATCAGTGGGTCCGGGGTTCGAATCCCTGATGGCGCACGACACGGAAACCCTCGCTCGAAAGAGCGGGGGTTTTGTCGTTTCCTCCCGCATGCGCGCTAAACTGGTGGCGCATGTTCCGGGAACTCGGTGCAATTCCGAACTGGCGGTGAAAGCCCGCTAACCCGGGCGCGTTTCACTCCGTGGGGCGAGCCTTGGGCCTGACCGGTGGAATTCCGGTGCCGACAGTACAGTCTGGATGGGAGGTTCATGCGGGCGAAGCATGCCGCTTTTACGCGCCGTGCTCTCGCAGTTTTCCCTTCTCCCGGATCATCGATTGAGATGAGTGATGCGGGAGGCGAGGACCATGGGCATGAATCAGCCCCCTCACGATGCCGCGCGTGAAAGCGTCCTGCGTGAGGCGTGTGAGCGCGCGCTCGAACAGGCGCGGCGCGGACCCCTCGGCGCCAATCCGCGCGTTGGCGCAGCGATTCTAAGCCCCTCTGGGGAGCTCCTTGCTACAGGTTTCCACCGAGGCGCCCGAACCCCGCATGCCGAAGCAGATGCCCTCGCCATCGCCCGGGAAAATGGCCTCGACGTGCACGGTGCGACCTGCATCGTGACTCTTGAACCGTGCGCCCACGCTGGCCGCACCCCCTCGTGCGCGCGCACTCTGATCGACGCGGGCGTTGCGTGTGTGCTCTACGCCGTTCAGGACCCGCACGATATCGCCGCGAACGGGGGCGCTCTTCTTCGCGATGCCGGCATCGACGCCCGCATGTGGAGCGACGCGTTGCCGGGCGGCGTCGGAACAGACCTCACTGCCCGCGCAACGGAACTGAACCGCCGCTGGTTCCAAGCCACGTGCGAGTCGCGTCCGTTCGTGACAGCAAAGATCGCCCGCACCCTCGATGGCTACGTGGCCGCAGCCGATGGCACGAACGCCTGGATTACTGGAGAGTGCGCCCGTGCAGAGGGGCACGCGCTCCGCAGCACCGTGGACGCGATCGCGGTGGGTACGGGCACGGCTCTCGCCGATGACCCCGCACTTACCGCGCGGGATGCGCACGGCACGCTCGCTCAACGCCAACCGCGGCGAGTCGTGATTGGCGAGCGCCCGCTCGAGCCACACTCGCGGCTCGCGAAAGCCACACACGGCCCTGAACACGCACGCCCCCTTCTTTATCGCACGCGAGATCTCCGCGCCGTGTTCGAAAACCTGCGCGCCGAACACGGGGTTGAGCACCTGCTTCTCGAGGGTGGCCCGCGTTTAATCTCCGCGGCGCTCACGCTCGATCTCGTCGACGATCTCTGGATCCACGAGGCTCCGACTTTGCTCGGTGCGGGCACATCTGCGGTCACGGGGCTCGGCATCGGAACCCTCGAGAACCGGCTTGACTTCGACATCGTTCCCGAAACACTCCATGTGAGCGGTTCAGATCTTCTCTTCCACGCGATCCCGCGTGCGCGGCAGCAAACTCCCACGAAAGGCGAGTGACCAATGTTTACCGGAATTATTAGCGCGAAAGGCACCGTCACGGGGCTCGAGAAAGGTGCGGACGACACGGCACGCCTCACGCTCGAGGCGCCGGCGCCTCTGCTCGACGGCCTCGAGCTGGGCGGATCCCTCGCCGTGAACGGGGTGTGCCTGACGGCGATCGAGGCGCCCGAAATCCAGGGCGAGACGGCTCGCTTCACCGCGATCGCCATGGGGGAGACCCTCGCGCGCACGAGCCTCGGCGACCTCGAAATCGGCAGTCACGTGAATCTCGAGCGCTGCACCGAGGTCGGCGCTCGCCTCGACGGCCACATCGTGCAGGGGCACGTCGACGGAGTGGGAGCTGTTGCCCGCATCGACGATGAGGGAACGTGGTGGCGCATGCGCATCGAGATCCCCGACACCCTTGAAGAACAGGTCGCCGAAAAGGGCTCGATCACCCTCGATGGCGTTTCGCTCACCGTCACGGCCGTGAATACGCCGGGGGAGAGCCCCGCGTTCGTCGAGGTGGCCCTCATCCCCGAGACGCTCGAGGCGACGACGCTCGGCGAGGCAACCGTCGGAACCCGAGTGAACGTCGAGACCGACGTGATCGCCAAATACACGGCGCGGCTCGTGGCCGTGCGCGCCGCACGAGAGGAGCACACGAAATGAGCTTTGCGATTGACCTGACCCCGATGGAGGAGGCGCTTGAGCTGCTCGCGCGCGGCGAGATCCTCGTGGTGCTCGATGACGAGAACCGCGAAAACGAAGGTGACCTCATCATGGCCGCCGAGCTCGCGAGCCCCGAGAAGGTCGGTTTCTTTGTGCGGCACAGCTCCGGGTACCTGTGTGCGCCCATGACTGCCGAGCGTGCCGCTGCCCTTGAACTTCCGCTCATGGTTCCGAACAGCGAGGATCCGCTGCGCACCGCCTACACGATTAGCTGCGATGCACGCGCGGTTGAAGCGACGGGGATTTCCGCGGTGGATCGGGCGATCACTGCGCGCACGCTCGCGACCGGCGGGGCGGCGGAACTCATTCGCCCAGGTCACGTCCTTCCTCTTATCGCGAGAGACGGCGGTGTGCGCGAGCGCCCCGGACACACCGAGGCCGCTGTTGAACTCGCGCGCCTTGCGGGCCTCACTCCCGTGGGGCTCATCGGCGAAGTTGTGTATGACGACGGCTCGATGATGCACGCGGAGGCTCTCGCGGATTTCGCGCGTGAGCATGGACTCGGGATTATCACGATCGAGCAGCTCACGGCATATCTCGAGGAGCTCGACGCGCGAGAGGCGGCCCGGTGAGCGAAATGCGCACGCCCGAAGGCGGGGTGACCGGCACCGCACCGATCGACCTGCCTACACCCCACGGCACGTTCGAGGCACGCGCGTGGCGAGGCCACGATGGTGAGCACATGAGCCTGCTCGCACGCGGCTCCGCATGGCCGGGGGAGGGGTCCGACGCTTCCCAGCCTCCTCTCGTGCGCGTGCACTCCGAGTGCGCGACGGGCGACATTTTCGGCTCGTACCGGTGCGATTGCGGTGAGCAACTGGAAGGAGCGCTCGAAGCGATCCAGCGCGAGGGCGGGGCCGTGATCTACATGCGTGGTCACGAAGGGCGAGGCATCGGCCTATTCGAGAAGATTCGCGCCTACCACCTGCAGGATCTTGGAGACGACACGGTCGAGGCCAATGTCCACCTAGGCTTGCCCGTTGATGCGCGCCGCTACGACGATGCGGCAGACATTCTGCGCGCGCTTGGATTCGAGCGCGTGCGGCTCATGACGAATAACCCCGAGAAGGACGGCGCGCTTGCGAGCCTCGGCATCGAGGTTGCCGAGATCGTGCCGAGCGAGATCGCCCCGCGCGAAGCGAACAGGCGCTACCTTGAAACCAAACGCGAGAAAATGGCGCACCGCCTCAATCTCGAATCTTCGATCACGACACTCAAGGAGTAAGCATGGCTGGATACGGAACCCCCTCGGCAGCGCTTGGCACGAGTGATGTGGGCCCCGCGACGATCGGTATTGCCGCGGCGAGTTGGCACACGGAAATCATGGATGCACTGCTTGACGGTGCGCGCCGCGCGGCTGCCGATGCCGGGGCTGCCGTGACCGAGGTGCGTGTGCCCGGATCGTTTGAACTCCCCGTCGCGGCACAGGCTCTCGCTCGCACGTGCGACGTCGTGGTGGCCCTCGGCGTTGTCATTCGCGGCGAGACCCCGCACTTTGAGTACATTTCCGCTGCCGCGACGGAGGGCCTTTCGCGCGTGGCGCTCGACGAGTCGACTCCGGTGGGGAACGGGGTGCTCACGGTCAATACCCGCGAGCAAGCCGTCGCTCGGTCGGGAGTGGAAGGCGCGAGCGAGGACGCTGGCTATGCCGCGGCCGAGGCGGCGATCCGCATGTTCCGCGCCCTCGCCCCACTTTCTCGCATGCGGTGAGACTCACATCCCTTTCATGGCTCTTTGATTCGCGCCGAGTAGTGGCGGCCCGGTAGAGTAGTCATTCGTTGCGGGAGACCCCGCACAATGGTGGTCGTAGCTCAGTAGGTAGAGCTCCTGGTTGTGGTCCAGGCGGTCGCGGGTTCAAATCCCGTCGATCACCCCGCTAAAGAGCCCCTCGAGCGAGGGGCTCTTTTCTTTACGTGCGCACACCCGGCACTCGCGAAATGAGGACATATGAGCGACAAGAGGCTCTTGGTGGGAGAAGGCGTGCCCTCAAGCATTGTCTGCGCTGACAACCTCGAGGTGCTGCGTACACTCCCCGATGAATCGATCCAGCTCATATACATCGATCCACCGTTCAACACGGGAAGGCGCCAACAGCGTCAGTCCCTCCAGACCGTGCGCGCTCAGGAGGGCACCGAAGGTGCACGCGTGGGCTTCAAAGGGCGCAGCTACACGAGCATCAAAGGAGCTCTTTACGGCTACGATGACGCTTTTGAGAACTATTGGGAGTTCCTCGAGCCAAGGCTCATCGAGGCACATCGCGTGCTCGCCCAGTCGGGAACGCTGTACCTCCACCTCGACTACCGCGAGGCACATTACGCAAAGGTCTTGCTCGATGCGCTCTTTGGCCGCGAAAGTTTCCTCAACGAGATCATCTGGAGCTACGACTACGGGGCGCGAACGAAAAAGCGCTGGCCATCAAAGCACGACACGATCCTCGTGTATGTCAAGGATCCGAAGAAGTACTACTTCGACTCCGAGGGCGTTGATCGGGAACCGTATATGGCGCCCGGCCTGGTCACGAAGGAGAAAGCTGAACGGGGAAAGCTTCCTACCGACGTGTGGTGGCACACGATCGTCTCGCCCACGGGTCGCGAGAAAACGGGCTATGCGACCCAAAAGCCGGAGGGAATCCTCAGACGAATCGTGCAAGCGAGCAGTCGCGAGGGTGACTGGGTGCTCGATTTCTTCGCCGGCTCGGGTACGACCGCTTCGGTCGCGCACAAACTGGGCCGACGGTTCCTTGCGATCGACTCGAACCCGCAAGCCTTCGACGTGATGCAGCGAAGGCTCGCGGGGTCGAACGCGCGGTTTATCGAGAGCGAGCTTCCGTAGCGACGGCGTGTGCGAGGGGCGGCCACGCGGGGAGGCGCGGAATGAGCGTCACCTGATAGGCGTGGTAGATGTCCGGTTGCCCCTTCCAGGTCGTCTCGCTGAGCTCTCCAGTGGCGGAAAGTTCGTGGATCCAGCTGCCGAGCTTGCCGAGAACGATCGTGGTGTTCTTCGCCCACTCCCACCAGGACTCATAGCGCTCTTCCCAGACGGCATCGCCGCTCGTGCGGAACAGCACAGCGGCCGCGCCGATGGCCTCAGCGACGACCCAGTGCATGCGCTCGTGCACGACGGGCGAGCCATCCCAGTCCACCGTGTACGGGAAGCCGCCGTCACCATCGATTCCCCACGTCTCACACGCCTTCTCGGCGAGGGCGAGCGCGCCATCGCGCAAAGCTGAGGCGCGTTCCTGAGCCCGGGTGGCGTCGGAAAACTGATCCTCGAAACCGGCCGCGGTGTGCAGGGCGAGGCGCGCCCATTCAAACGAATGGCCGATCGTCGCACCATAGGGGCGGAACGGGTGGGCGGGCTCATCCCGGTTGTAGTCGGGGCGGGGCTCCCACGCGGTCGTGAAGTGCTCGGGTAGGAACCAGGCGTTGCCCTTGGCAAAGGCGAGGGCCCGCTCGACGATGACCGCGGCGCGTTCGAAAAGCTCGAGGCGGCCGGTCGCTGCCGAGGCTGCGAGAAGCCCCTCGACACTGTGCATATTCGCGTTGATCCCGCGGTAGTCCTCGCAGTTCGAGAAATCGCGCGAGTAGGTGTCGGCAAACATTCCGTGCTCGGGTTCGAAGAATCGCGCATGCGCCTCGAGCGCGGTCTCGAGGAGTTCGTCGGCGCCGGGGATTTGTGCCTCGACGAGACTCGAAGCTGCAAGCACAACGAAGGCATGGGCGTAGGCCTGCTTGGAATCATCGACAGGCTTGCCGCTCTCGCGCGAGATGATCGAGAAGAAACCACCGTGCTCTTCATCGCGGAAGGCGCCCATAAGCGCCTTCAAGCCATGCGCGGCGAGCGCCGCATAGTCGTCGCGCGACGCCTCGGTGCCGCGGATGCTCGCGAGAGCAAAGCAGTGCGTCATGCGGCAATTGATCCACAACTCGAGATCGTGAGTGGGATCGAGCTCGCCGTTCGAATCGAGCCAGCCGAAACCGTGCTCGGTGCGCGAGGCCGCGCCCCACTCGAGGAGCGCGCAACCCACCTCCTCAAGCCACGCGTCGTGCTCGGGATTCGTGTGCGTCGAATCGAGGAGGAGGAGGGGTGTCGTCATTGTCAAAACTCCTGTGTTAGTGGTGGGTGCGCTGAGCGCTGTTACTCGGGCGCGATCTCGAACTTTTTTGAGGCTGCTTTGGCCTCGTCACTCGTGGGGCCGGGCTCCTTGACGAACAAAACTTCGCGGTAGTACTTGAGCTCCTGGATCGACTCGCGGATATCGGCGAGCGCGCGGTGGCCGCCGTGCTTTTCTGGAGTGTTGAAGAAGACGCGCGGGAACCAGCGCTTCGCAAGCTCCTTGAGGCTCGAGACGTCGATCGTGCGGTAGCTCATGAACTGGGCGAACTCCGGGAGGTCGCGGTCGATGAAGGCGCGGTCCGTGCCCACCGAGTTGCCCGCAAGCGGTGCCTTGCCCGGCTCGGGGCAGTGCTCTTTGACGTAAGCGAGGCATGCCTTTTCAGCCTCGGCGAGTGTGATACCGCCGTCGAGCTCCTCGAGGAGACCCGAAGCCGTGTGCATGTTTCGCACGAAATCGTCCATGGACTCGAGCGCGCCTGCCGGGGGTTTGATGACGACATCCACCCCTTCGCCGAGGATTTCGAGATCCCCGTTGGTCACGAGAACGGCGACTTCGATAAGAGCATCGTTTGCCTTATCGAGGCCTGTCATCTCGCAATCCACCCAGATGATGCGGTCGCTTGCTGGCTTCGTCGTTGTAGAACTCACGCCCTCTATCGTAAACCCGAGTTCACACTGAACACCCAATGGGACTCGATAGGGTTTCACCTGTGCGTATGTGCTTTGCGCATGCCCCGCACGTCAGCGTCGAAGAAAGGTGGCCACCATGGCTGAATACACTCTTCCCGATCTCGGATACGACTACGCCGCTCTCGAGCCCTCGATCTCGGGCCGCATCATGGAGCTGCACCACGACAAGCACCATCAGACCTACGTCAACGGCGCCAACCAGGCGCTCGAGAAGCTCGCCGAGGCGCGAGACAAGGATGATTTCGGCACGATCAACCAGCTTCAGAAGAACCTCGCGTTCAACCTTGCTGGTCACGTGAACCACACGATCTTCTGGGAGAACCTCTCGCCCGAGGGCGGCGACAAGCCCGAGGGTGAGCTCGCCCAGGCCGTTGAGGAATTCTTCGGCTCGTTCGATGGCCTTCGCGCGCAGTTCACCGCCGCGGCCCTCGGCATCCAGGGCTCCGGCTGGGCGATCCTCGCGTGGGATTCGCTTGGCCAGAAGCTCATCATCGAACAGCTCTACGACCACCAGGGCAACCTCGCCGCGGCAACCGTGCCGCTGCTCCTGCTCGACATGTGGGAGCACGCCTTCTACCTCGACTACCAGAACGTCAAGGCCGACTACGTGAAGGCTTTCTGGAACATCGTTGATTGGGCGGATGTCGCCGAGCGCTTCTCGCGCGCGACTTCTCAGACGAAGGGCCTCATCACCCCCGTGGCCTGAGCGCCAAAATTCTGAAGGGTGGGGCGTCGCGAAGGCGGCGTCCCACCCTCGTGCTTTCGTAAGGATCTCGCGCGGCCTGAAGTTCTCTAAAGAATGGTAGGTCGCTGTTGTTACGGTGGATTTATGACCGAAATCGAACCTCAAGACCCGCCCACGCTCAAAAGCGAGCACAAGAAACCTGCGGGAAAGCCTGGCCTCTTTAACGGCTCGACCCGTCACGGGCTCCTGGGTGACCTTTCCCTTCGTCATCCGTGGGACATCCCGCTCTTTGCCGTGGGAGTTCTCATCACGTGCCTTCTCCTCGTCGCGTGGGTCGGTGCCGTCGTGTTCATCATTTACATGGTGGCGACTGGCAAGTGGTCGAGCATCCAACCTGCCCTTGAGGGAGAAGACGGTGGGCTCTCGAACCCCTACAGCCCCATCTCCATCGGGATCCAGCTGTTCGTTGCCTTCATGTTGATCCCGTGGGTGCTATGGATCGCCCGCGCGCTTATGTATGCGCAGCTTCGAGCCTCCGGCGTGCGCATGAGCCCCACCCAGTTCCCCGAGGGCTACCGCATGGTGGCGGAAGCCGCCGAACAGTTCGGAATGCGTCGCGTACCCGACGCCTACGTCCTCTCCGGCAACGGCATGATCAACGCCTTTGCCGCCGGCCACGGTTATAGGCGTTTCGTGTGTGTCTATTCCGACCTCTTCGAAGTGGGTGGCAAAGTCCGCGACCCCGAGGCGTTGCGCTTCGTCATCGCCCACGAAGTGGGCCACCACGCCGCCGGCCACACCTCGTATTTCCGCCTGCTGTTTTCGAATTTCATGATGCGCATGCCGATCCTTGGTAACGCCCTCTCTCGTGCCCAGGAGTACACGGCCGACAACTACGGCTACGCCCACGTGCCCGCGGGGGCTCCCGGAACGATGGCCCTTCTCTCGGGCGGCAAGTACCTGAACGCGCACGTCAACGTGCATGAGCTCGCCGATCGCGCCGCAACCGAAAAGGGCCTGTGGATCCACCTCGTCAACCTCTCGGTGACTCACCCGGTCATCACGTGGCGCGCCCACGCCCTGCGGGACCGCTCTAAGCCCGGGCGAATGTGGCTGCGCCCGAAGAACCGTATCTTCGACTCGTACCTCCCCGCGGGCTCCACCTTCAGCGGCAAGTACCCGACCCCCGAAGAAGCACTCGCCCTCCTTGATCGTGCCCGTGCCGAGGGGTATGTGATCGGTGAGGAGCAGTTTGGCCGTTTCCCGTTCGGGCAAAACTACCCCGCGCCGGAGCATATGAGGCAACTTCAGGTGAGGGAGCCGTCGGCCCAGGCGGCGAACTCCCTGGTGTCCCGCAAGCCGGGAGCCCACTGATCCGCACGGATCACGAGTCCTCAAGAAGTACCTCGACGCGCTGTTCGAAGGCCGCCCGGAGAAGCTCAGTGTGCAGGACGTGGCCGACATCCTCGGGATGACCAAGCCCGGGGTCTACAAGTGGCTGAAGGAAGGCCGTCATCCCCGCCTACAAGATCGGGTCCACGTGGCTCATCCTGCGCGAGGAACTCAAGGAAACGCTGCGCGCAGGGGCCAACGTCAAGCAGTCCGAGGAAACATAGAAGTCAGTTACGACGGGAGGCTCAGTCACGCAACGACGCATCGCCGCGACAGCTGTGATGGCTGCCGCGCTCCTGGTGGGCTGTGGTCCCACCGACACCACCACTTCAAGCAGTGACTCCGCGCAGACGGCGCCGCCGGCCCTGCCAAGTTCTGCCTCTCAGCCACCCGCCGGTGCCTCCGCGACCCCCAGCGCCGCTCCAGGCGCCGGCAGGCCACGCCCGTGGACGACCCAGCGACCGCCCACCGCCAGCCCACCCCCGGCGGCGCCGCAGACCCAGAATCCTGCCTCCACAGGCAGCTCTGCACCATGGGTGCGGGAGGCGCTCGAAGCCACGCGCCCCACGACCCGGCGAGAGGTATGCCAGTCCTTCCTGGTCGGGGGCAATGGCCCGACAGAGTCGGGCGCCCGGACAGCCTAGATCAGCCCCGCCGCGCCCTCGAACCGATTTCGCTCACGGCATGCCCTCACCCGAACGGCCACAGGTGTGCTCCGTCGGTCGTGGACCGACAGAGCACACCGATCGGTGCGGTGGGGTTCGCCCGGCTACCGATTGCCGTGATCCGGGGCGGGCGTGTGTCGGAGCTGACGGTCCATGTCTTCGAGCTCGATGCCTGCGGTCTCCTTGACGAAGTGCTTCACGAGGAAGAACGACGCGAGGGCGCTGAGTGCGTAGAAACTGTACGAGCCGGTCAACGAGATCGCCGCCATCACGGGGAAGGTGGTCGAGATGGCGAAGTTCGACAGCCAGTTCACGGCGGTCGAGACGGCCATCGCCCCGGCACGGATTCGGTTGGGGAACATCTCGCCGAGCAGCACCCACATGACCGAGCCCCAGGTCACGCCGAAGAAGGCGACGAACAGGTTGGCGCTGACGAGGGCGACCACACCCCAGACGCCCGGTAGCAGGACCTCACCAGCGACGGTGGTGGTCGCCTGCGAGAACGCGAGTGCCATGACCCCGAGGGTCACCGCCATGCCGAGTGACCCGGAGAGCATGAGCAGGCGCCTGCCAACCTTGTCGATGAGCAGGAGCGAGAGCACCGTCGCGCCAATGTTGATGAGGGAGGTGATCGCGGTGATGAGCAGTGCGTTCGACTCACCGAATCCGACCGAGCGCCAGAGGGCGGTCGAGTAGTAGAAGATGACGTTGATACCGACGAACTGCTGGGCGGCCGCGACGAGGATGCCTACCCACACGATCGGCTTGAGCCCGAACGCTCGACCCGCGAGATCGCGTAGCGATGCGCGGCGGTCCGTCTGCAACGAGCCACGGATCTCCTCGATCTTCGCGCGTGGGTCGGCCAGGCCCGTGCAGGTCCTCAGCACGTGCTCGGCGTCCGCGTCGCGCCCGAGGCCGACGAGATATCGCGGTGACTCCGGCACCCACAGTGCGGCGACGCCGTAGGCGATGGCCGGAACCGCCTCGGCGATGAACATCCACCGCCACGCGGGCAGGTCGAAGAAGAGGGGGTTCGCGGCACCGCCGGCCTGCCACGCCAGGCCGGCATCGACGAAGAGCGAGACCGCGATGCCGGTGACACCCGCGAGGCCCTGCACCGAGACGAGGCGCCCGCGCATGTGTGCTGGAGAGATCTCGGCGATGTAGGTGGGGGCGATGACGGAGGCGGCGCCGACTCCGAGACCGCCGACGACCCGCCACACGATGAGATCGGTGACGCCGAAGGCGAGGCCAGTACCTATCGCCGACACGAGGAAGAGGACGGACGAGGTGAGCATGACTGGCACCCGGCCGACGCGGTTCGACAGCGGGCCGGCGAACCACGCGCCGATGACGCAACCGAGCAGGGCAGAGGAGACCGCGAAGCCCTTGAGGCCACTGCCGAGGCCGTAGTGGTCGGCGAGCGCGTCGATAGCCCCGTTGATGACGGCCGTGTCGTAGCCGAAGAGGAAGAAGCCCAGCGCTGCGGTCACCGCGACCAGGACGAGCCTCTTGCTCGCCGATGCCGAGGGGGTCGATGCCATCACTGCTCACTCCCCTTGAGTACACGGCAGATCTGGGCCTCCCAGGGGCGCAGCCGCTGCAGGACCGCACCCTCGGGCGGCTCGTGGTGAGTCCCGAGTATCAGCTCGGCAGCACCGACGGCGCCGCCGAGAGCCGCAGCGACATCGAGCTCCTCGTCGGAGAAGTTCGCGACCACGATCCATCGCTCGTCGCCGAGCGTCCGCTCGAAGGCGTACAGGTACTCGTGGTCGCGGGCGAGGAGGCGGTAGTCACCGAAGACCACGATGTCACTGCTGTGACGCAGCTCGATGAGGCGTCGGTAGTGGGCGAGGACCGAGTCCGCGTCGTCGATCTGAGCCTCGACGTTGACCTCGGAGGTGTTCGGGTTGAGCGGCAGCCACGGAGTACCGGTGGTGAATCCCCCGTGCTCCGACGCGTCCCACTGCATGGGCGTGCGAGCGTTGTCGCGGCCGTTCTGGCGCAGGCCCGCAAGGAGCCGTTCCGGCGGGACACCCAGTGCCCGGCCGTACGCCCACGAGTTGTGCGCATCGATGTCGGCGAACTGCTCGATGCTCGCGAACGGGTAGTTGCGCATGCCGATCTCGTCGCCCTGGTAGACGTATGGCGTCCCACGGTGCATGTGGAGAACCGTGGCGAGCATCTTCGCCGAGGCGACCGCGTGCGCCGGCGACCGGGAACCGAAGCGGGAGGCGACGCGGGCCTGGTCGTGGTTGCCGAAGTAGAGACTGTTCCACCCGGAACGGCCCAGTCCTTCCTGCCAGCGTGCCATGGTCGATTTCAGCGCGAGCAGGTCGAAGGGCCTCGGCTCGTACCGTCCGCCCCAGCCGGGCGCGTGATCGACGTCCATGTGCTCGAACGTGAAGATCATGCTGAGGCGGGGGCGCTCACCGCCGGTGACGGCGAGCCCGTCCTCGACGGTCGCCCCCGGCATCTCGCCCACCGTGAGCAGGGGCTTCTCGGCGGTGTCGAACACCTGGTCCCGCAGCTCGTCGAGGAACTCGAGCATCCGTGGCCCGCAGGTGTACTGCGAGGAGGCATCACCGTAGTGGCTCGAGTGCGGCGTCGGCACGTCCTGCAGCGGATACCTCTTGGAGATGAGGTTGATAACATCGAGGCGGAACCCGTCGACGCCGCGGGCGAGCCAGCGGCGCAGCATCGCGTAGAGCGCTTGGCGAACCTCTTCGTTCTCCCAGTTGAGGTCGGGCTGCTCCGGGGTGAAGAGGTGAAGGTAGTACTCACCGCTCTCCTCGTCGTACGTCCACGTCGGCTGGGCGAAGAAGCCGAGCCAGTTCGTCGGCTCCGCGCCGGGCGTGCCCGGTTCCACCCCGTCCCTCGGGGGCCGCCAGATGTACCAGTCGCGTCGAGACGACGAGCGCGTGCTGCGCGACTCCACGAACCATGGATGGTCGATCGACGTGTGGTTGAGGACCACATCGATGATCACCCTCATACCACGGCGGTGGATGTCGGCGATGAGATCGTCGAGGTCCTCCTCGGAACCGAAGCGCGGGTCCACCGCCTCGTAGTCACTGACGTCGTACCCGTTGTCCGCCATAGGCGAGGGGTAGAAGGGCGTGAGCCAGATGACGTCGACCCCGAGGCTCTCGAGATGGTCGAGGCGCGAGCGGATACCCGCGAGGTCCCCGAGACCGTCGCCGTCGGCGTCGGCGAAGGAACGCACGTAGATCTGGTAGACAACCGCCTCGTGCCACCAGGCACGGCTGTTCGTGGGCATGTCAATCTCCTCCATTGGAACTTAAGCGCTTAACTAATATAGGGTGGAGTCGCGCACCCGACAAGGGTCGGCAGTTTATCCGGTTCGTGATCCTCGTCACGGAGGTGAGGCAGTGGTGCGACGCCCGACGTTGGCGGACATCGCCTCCGCAACCGGCGTGTCCACGGCAACCGTGAGCTACGTCCTTAACGACAAGCCCGGTCAGAGCATCCCGGAACACACGCGCGAACGCGTGCGTGCCGCCGCCGCCGAGCTCGGCTACGTCCGATCGGGTGCCGCCCGCGCGCTCGCCCGGGGACGCAGCGACTTCGTGCTGCTCGTCGTCCCCGACGTCCCGGTGGGCCCCGTCCTCGTCGGACTGCTCGAGCGACTGACCACGGCCTGTTCACGCGCCGGCCTGCACCTGCTCGCCAAGCTCTCGTTCGCAGGTGACGACCTCGGTGCTCTCTGCCGGGAGCTGCTGCCGGCAGCCGTCATCGTCCTCGTCGACCTCGACCCCGAGCGCATCGACCCGATCCGTGAGCTACGGATCCCCGTGGCGCGGTGGACGGTCTCGCACTCATCGGCAGGGGACGCCGACGGAGTCCACGATGTGCCCGTTCCGACTGCGGCGGTCGGACGCGCCCAGGCCGAGGCGATGGTGGCCGCCGGACGTCAGCGGCTCGCGTACGCGCTCCCGGCGGACCCTCGCCTCACCGGCCTGGCCGAGGGGCGCCTCTCCGGGGTGACGGCCGTCTGCCGCGAGCTGGCGCTGCCCGACCCCCTGATCCTGGGGTCCCCGAGTGGCGCGGTATCGACGGCGGAGCTCCGCTCGTGCGTCGAGGCTGGTGTCACCGGGGTGTGCGCCCACAACGACGACGTCGCTCTGGCCGTGCTCACTGCTGCCCGGGCCGCCGGCATCGAGGTGCCCGCACGGCTCGCGGTTATCGGCGTCGACGACATCCCCGCCGGGCGACTCGCACAACCGAAGCTCGCGACGATCTCCTTCGACCTCGACGTGATCTGCGCCCGCCTCATGCTCGCCGTCACGAAGAGCCTCGGCAGCACCCTCGCCGGAGCACCCGGACCTGCGTCAGAGCTGAGACTGCACCGGCGGGCAAGTCTGGGTGACGGCGGCGGCTGATCCACGCCGACGGCCCCGCGGTGCTCGGCGGACCCGCTACGCCTGATCTCCGTCGATCCGGCCTCCGGGCTCATCCTGCCGCGTACGCCGCCGCGTGGAACGAAGGTTTACGGGAACGGGGTACCTCACCATGTCGACAACGCGTTCACGGCGGAGCAGGAAGTCGCTCTGCGACAGTTTCTTGCGACCGACGAGCGCCAGAACGATCCTCGGCCAGCGTCAGGCTCAGCGGCCGGAGGACCCTGAGGCTGTGGGATCGTGGCTGGTCGTCACTTCGCCCCGCGGGATGCTGCCCGATCCGGACAACATGGCGTCTGCAGTACGAAGATCGCTTGACCGCGCTGGGACGGTTCGTACACTCCGGCGAACCGTAGAAAACCTTCTGATCAGCGCTGGGACAGATCCTCGCCTGATTGAATGTGTGATGGTGCACACGAGCGTCATCGCGCACAAGGCGTACTGGTATCGAGGCCTCGACCCAGCTGGAGCGCTTGATGGAGTCGAGGGGAACGCACACACGCAAGCGGAGTAAACCTGCCGTTTCGACGTCGTCGCAGAGCATTCCCGGCATCATGTCTGGTCAGCGCCCCCAGCAGGACTCGAACCTGCAACCTACGGATTAGAAGGCCGTTGCTCTATCCATTGAGCTATGGAGGCATGCCACGTGGGCGGATCCAGTGTACCGGGAGTGGGCAGTGGGGCCGAATGCGCGGTGACTCTCCCTCCACAGTGCCGCCCTCTCCACACGGATCGATGGGGCTCTTTTCGAGGGCGTGAGCGAAGGGCATGCTCGTGGATGAGCGCCGCAGCGGGCGGCGAACGATCCCAAGGGGGGAACTTCAATGAACGCAATCATGACAACGATCCAAGGCAACGCGACCGCGGATGCCACGATCTTCAAGTTTGATGGTGGCGGCTGCCGCACGTCGGTGACCGTTGCCGTGAATGATCGGTACTACGACGTGCAGGCGAAGGAATGGAAAGAACGCAAGCCCGAGTACGTGCGTGTGCAGGTGCGCCGTGAATCGCTTGCGAACAACGTTGTGCTGTCCGTGAAGCGCGGCCAGCCACTCCTGTGCACCGGCCGCCTCGTGACGCAGACGTGGGAGGACCGCGACGGCAACACTCGCACGGAGCTGCTTTTGCATGCCGATCACGTCGCCATCGACCTCACCTACGGAACCGCCCAGTACGCCAAGAGTGCGCCATCGTGGGTGGATGAAAACACCGGTGAGGTGCGCACCACGTCTCCCGATGTCGAGGGTGAGGCTGCTGAGAGTGGGTCGAATGAAGCTGCGCACGCTCAGCTCGAGAGCCACGCAGGCGTCAAGGGAGAGTTGGGCGAGAGCGATCTCGAGGAGCTCACCGAGGTGGCAGAACCCAGCTACGCCTGAACGCGGTGGGGGCGTCGGTTTCCGCACGTGCGCCATGCGGGCGTGCGGGGTCCGACGCTTGCCTGCTTCACACGTTTACTCGGTTTGCGTATCGGCGCTCGCACCAGGTGAGTCGATGCCGAGACTTGCACAGAGGGTAGCGACGAGCTCGGGGATGAGGTCGCGACCTACGCGAAGTTCTTCGCCTTCTCGGGCAACGGCGCTGAAGGTTTCGCCCGTGGTGAGGGCGCCGGCAGCAACGAAAACGGGTGCGGGTGCCGTGCCGGGTGAGCCATCGATCGCGCCGCGGATGCGGGCCTGGATGTAGCCGCCTGCGCAGCCTTCGGGCCACAGGGCATTGCGGAGCTCATCGGCGACGTCGGCGTGCTGGGTGCCGGTCTCGATGCTCGTGAGATGATGCGGGTCGCCGCTCGCGCGGTCGAGCGTTTCCTTGGGGAGGAGACTCGAGAGCTCGGGGCGCTCGTCGAGAAGGGCCTCGGTCGTGAACAGGGCGAAGCGCGCAATGTGCTCGGGGGCAGGGGAGTCGTTCTCACGCGTGTGACGCACGAGTTCGAGGACCGCGGCGGCGAGCGCCCCTTCGGTTTCGCTGAGGTTGAGGTCTCGCGTTTCTGAATGCACGGCGCTGGCTCCTTACTGGGACAATAGTGACACTTGCCTCAAGATGGGGTGAGTACTCATCCCACGATAGTTCCCCACGATGTGAGTCGAGGTCGCCGTTGAGTTTCACGAATCCTTTCCCCGGTGCTGCCCAGCCGAGTCCCAAGCCCGCGGGGCCCACGAATGAGAAGGGCGCGAAGAAGGTTTCGCCTCTCACGATCACGATCGTCGTGATCGTGGCGCTCATCGTGGTGTTTGCGTGGTTTGCCGAGGTGGCAACGAGCTATATGTGGTTCGATCAGCTGGGCTTTAATGACTTTCTCGTAAAGAAATGGGTCACGCAGGGGCTCCTGTTCCTTGCAGGGCTCGTGGCTGTAGCCGTGCCGATTTTCGTATGCCTGTGGGCGAGTCACAAATATCGACCGCAGGTCGTGCCCCTCACGCGCGAAGACATTGCGATCGCGGGTTTTCGCGATGCTGTTGAACCGTTGCGAAAAGTGATCACGATCGCCGCGCCCGTCGTTCTTGGCATTTTTGGAGGCCTCACACTTTCGCGTCAGTGGCAAGAGATCCTCCTCATGCTCAACCAGGAGCCGTTCGGCAAAACCGATCCGGTGTTCCACAACGACATCGCGTTCTACGTGTTCACGCTTCCGGTTATTGAAACGGCGCTCGGGCTCGTGAATTTCGTGATCCTTGCGAGCGCGTTCGCGGCAGTACTCGGCCACTTCATTTATGGCGGTATTGAGTGGGATCAGAGGAAAGGGCTCAACCTCACTCGTGCGGCGCGCACTCACGTGGGTGTCATCGCGATGGCCTACATGCTCGTGCTCGCGGCGCAACACTGGTTTGAACGCTACGCGACCCTCACCGCCTCGCACGAAAAATTCGATGGCGCGGCCTACACCGACGTGCACGCGCTCATCCCCGGTAAGACCATCCTCGCGATCTCCGCGATCATCGTTGCGCTGGTGTTGCTTGCGTGGATCCTCAAGGGTAATTGGAAGCTGCCGGCCGCCGCAGCGGGACTTATTGTGCTCTCCACGGTCGCCGTTGGAATGGTGTACCCCTACCTCATTCAGACCTTCCAGGTGGAGCCCAACGAACGTAACCTCGAAAAGCCATTCATTGAAGAGAACATGGCGGCCACCCGCGCCGCATACGGCCTCGAAGAAGTCAATGAAATCTCGTACCGTGCGAAGTCCGCAGCAACCTCGGGGCAGTTGCGTGAGGACGCCGCAACTACGGCGCAAATCCGCCTACTCGATCCCGCGGTGGTCTCGCCGACCTTCGGTCAGCGCGAAGCGAACCGCCGCTACTGGGGTTTTGAAAACACCTTGAGCGTGGACCGTTACGACATCGATGGGCAAAAGCAAGACACCGTGATCGGCGTGCGCGAGCTTCGGCCCGATAAGCTCGAACTCTCCTCGCAGTCGTGGGTCAACCAGCACGTTGTGTACACACACGGCTTCGGCGTAGCTGCTGCCTACGGCAACCAGCGGCGTCCTGATGGTGAGCCAGCCTTCTTCCAGTCCGGCGTGCCGGGCTCGGGCAAGCTCGGTGAGTTCCAGGAGCGCGTGTACTTCGGGCGCCACTCGCCGAGCTACTCGATCGTGGGTGCCCCAGAGGGTGCCGACCCGCAAGAGTTCGACTACCAGTCCGGAACGGACGGCGACGATCAGGGCCGCCAGGTGTCCAACACCTACACGGGCAACGGTGGCCCGAGCGTTGGCAACTTCTTCAATCGCATGCTGTTCGCGATTAAATTCCGCGAGTTCAACATTCTGATCTCGAGCTACGTGAACGAGGAGTCGCAGATTCTTTACGATCGCGATCCGCAGCAGCGAGTGAAAACCGTCGCGCCGTTCCTCTCCCTCGACACCGAGATGTATCCGGCAGTCGTGGATGGCAAGTTGAAGTGGGTCATCGATGCCTACACCACGAGCGACCGCTACCCGTACGCGCAAGCGACGAACTTCGACCAAGTCGTCACCGATTCGAAGGTCAATGGTGCGGACACCGCGGGTCTGCGCGAGCGCCGCGTGAACTATGTGCGCAATTCCGTGAAAGCCACCGTCGATGCCTTTGATGGCAGCGTGACGCTGTATGCGTGGGACACGGAGGACCCGATTCTCCAAGCGTGGGAGAGCGCCTTCCCGAATTCCGTGAAGCCCTCGAGCGAAATCTCGGGCGACCTCATGAGCCATCTGCGCTACCCGGCGGATTACTTCAAGGTGCAGCGGTCGATTCTTGGCAAGTACCACATCGATAAGGCTGAGGACTTTTACGTGGGCCAGGACTTCTGGCAAACCACTCCGGACCCCACTCAGGCGCGTGACGATGAGAGCGGCTCCGCGCCGCTTCAGGCTCCGCACTACCTCACGATGCAGATGCCCGACGAAAGCGAACCGCAGTTCACGCTTTCCTCGAGCTACATCCCGGAATCCGGTCAGGACGTTCTCACAGGTCTGCTTGCCGTGAACTCTGAAACAGGAGCGAAAGAGGGCAACCCCGCGAAGGACTACGGCAAACTCACGCTCCTTGTGCTCCCGAGTTCGAATCCCGTGAGCGCGCCTAGGCAGGTGCAAAACACCTTTAACTCGAACCCGCAGGTCTCCAACGAACTCAACCTGCTACGCCAGGGCAATTCGAAGGTCATCAACGGCAACCTTCTCACGCTCCCGGTTGGCGGCGGTTTGCTGTACGTGCAGCCTGTCTATGTGATGAGCTCGAGCTCGGGCGGCGGCACGTCCTATCCACTCCTGCGCAAGGTGCTCGTGAGCTTTGGCGACAAGGTGGGGTATGCCGACACGCTCGATGAGGCTCTCGACGCTGTTTTCGGTGGCGACTCGGGTGCGAGTGCGGGCGACGCCGAGGTGCCCACGACCGGTGAAGCCAAAGCCGTTGAGGATGCGGTCTCGGATCCTCATGCCGGTGGCGACGCCGCTGGTGATTCCCAACCTCAGCCGAGCGAGAAGCCTAGTGAATCTCCAGCGCCGCCGGCGCCCGAAGGCGGCTCGGGCGATCCCAGAGCCGATCTCGATGCTGCGCTCAAGGATCTTGATGCGGCGTGGAACGATGCCGAGAAGGCACGCGCCGAGGGTGACTGGGCGAAGTATGGCGAGGCGCAAGAGCGCCTGAAGGACGCCATCGAGCGTGCAGATGCCGCTAATTCGCAGCTTGCCGGAGGTAGCAATTAGCGAAGGAACGGGAGTGTGAACGGGGCGTGAACGTGAACTACGAAACGTTTCGGCGCTGAAAACTAGACTCCGCGGGGGAGGCCTACTAAGTTAGAGATCACCGACGCGGGGTGGAGCAGTTCGGTAGCTCGCCGGGCTCATAACCCGGAGGTCGTAGGTTCAAATCCTGCCCCCGCTACCAGTAGAAGCCCTCGCCAGCATTGACTGGCGAGGGCTTCTTTTTATGCCGATCTCTTCCCGGAGATTGGTACGGCGCCACCGCGCGCCGAGCGGCGGCTCGACCTCGAGGTCTCTTGCGTTTGAGAGGGGCTGGCGGACTCCGGGAACTATCCGGGCTCGCGATGCGCGTGGGCGTGAAGGTTCGTGAAATGCAGGGGAGTACACTCGTGGGCGGCGAGGCGCGTGCGGACAATGTTTTTTAGCTGTGCAGGTTCGTGCGAGTGCTCGCTTTCCAATACTTTCGACGAAGGAAGAATCGTGTCGCCGCTTCTTGAAACCCGTCCTATTCGCCGCCGCACCGCTCTCGCCGGACTTTCAGCTGGTGCCGTCGCCGGTCTCGCTGCCTGCTCGAATGCAGGGGATGGAAAGAACGGCGGTAAGGCCTCCGGTAAGGGTGGTGCGCAGTCACCGAGCACGAGTCCCGAACCGTCGACCGAGTGGACGAGCGCAGATGCCTCGCTCCTCGAATCGGTTGACGTCACGCTCAACCCCGAAGCCGAAGGCAAGACCGTCACGACCCCGCGATTTCCGAAGGCACGCAATCTGACCCAGGCGACCGAGGTCGTGCGAAACCGTCTGCTGCGCGAGGCGCACTGGGGAGATATCGAGAAGGTCGAGATCAAGGCTACGATTCTCGCCGCCGCTCAGGACGTCGTGGGCGTCGCGGTTGTGGGGAGCCTCGGCGACGAGGCGGATGTGCCCTGCTCGATCTGGTACGACGCACGAAAGAAGCAGTCGTTTGCCCCAGCCGCGCTTATCGAGGCTGCGAAGTGGGGCGAGTTTGCGAAAGCCGTCCACGATGCCGCAGGCAAGGCCAAGGTTGATGCCTCGGCCGTCGATAAAGCTCTCATTGACAAGAGTGCCCCGTACGGCAATGGCCCGGCGATGGCATTCAATCCCGAGGGCAAACTCGTGCTCGCGTTCCGTACGGGAGCGGCCGGTGAGGCCCCGGCACGGCTCGTCGTCGACACGGAACCGTTCCTTTCTGATCTCGGAAAGCTCGCGAAGGACGCGAGCGCAAAGCCCGCGAAATTCACGGGTGAGCCGAGCGAAGAGCTCGAACACTTCACGCCTAAGCGCCATGTGGCAAAGCCGATCGATTCGCCGAATCGACCGTCGGACGGTTCCGAAGCGGCGAGCCCCGCGGCATCGGATGGTGGGCAGTCCGACGGCGCCGAGGGCGAAGGCGCCTCGACTGAGGTACCGACGCCCACTCCCGGTGGGGCGGTGCGCCCGAGCACGGCGATTGGCTACGACGTGTTCCTCGAGCACTGCGTTGCTCTGACGTACGATGACGGCCCCGGCGCCCGCACTCCCGAGCTCCTTGACGTCTACAAGAAGGCGAAAGCGGCAACGACGTTCTTCGAGATGGGCAACAGCATCAAAGAACACCGTAAGACGACTCTCATGGTCGCGGCAGCGGGCTTCGAGCTGGGCAACCACTCGGTCACTCACCCCGATCTCAAGCGCAAGTCGCGCGAGCGCGTGGAGAAGGAGGTCAACGAGAACTCTGATCTTCTCGCGGAGGTCACGGGCTTCGAGCCGCTTCTATTCCGCCCGCCATATGGCAGCCACAACGAAACCGTGGATGAGATTGTTGCCTCTCGCGGCATGGCGATCGTGCAGTGGGACGTCGACACTCTCGACTGGAAAACGAGGGACACGGCCAAAACGATCGAGGCAGCCGTCGAGGGTGCAAACGCCTACACCGAGCCGATTGCCCTGATGCACGATATTCACGATTCGACCGTGGATGCGGCTGAGCAGATCCTCAGCCAGCTCAATGACGCCGGCTACATTCCCGTGACGGTGAGCGAGCTGACTCTGAACACGGGTGGCCTCGAGGCCGGACACGCCTACTGTTCCGGCACCGGCAAGAAGCAGAACGGCTTCAACTGTAAGGGCTAACCCCTACGAGCCTTCGCGTGAGCGCCCGAGTGGCTGGTCAAGCACGTCGACGGAGAGGAACGCGCGGCGGAACTCTCGTCTGTTAAGTGTGACCCAGGCACCCGGGCGCCACGGGTTCCGCAGCACGATCTCACCGGTATCGGGCTTCGCCCCCGCAACCGCCATGACATGCATCGGCGGGATAGCCCCCGACTGTCCCCCGCGCGAGAGCGCGGGCGAAAGCATATGCGTGGAGGCGACGACGGGCCGCTTCTGCGCGAGAAGATCCTCGACCTCGCCGGGGGAGGGCAGTGTGAGGCGGGTCGAGGCGCTCACGCCGGTCAGCGCGGGAAATCCCCATTTCGCAAAGCCCCGCGCGATCCATGCATACGAACCGGAGAATTCCGCGGCGCATGCTTTCTCGAGGATGCCCGGCCAGCCTGGGCCGCCTCCTTCCTCAGTCGCGTAGGCGAAGCGTCCGCGTTCGTTGACCGGAAAGCGCATATTCACGCTCCTCCACGCCGGGGCTCCTTCCACGAACACACGCGCGAGCGCTTTGGGCGACCCGGGCTGGACCTTGATGGCATTCGCGAAAAACTGGGGATCGACCGAGTGGATCGCGAGCATCGGCGCCATGAGCCAGCAATCGCCCAGGGCGCCCTGGCGCGGGCGGCGCGAGAAATTCAGAACACCGCTCCACGCTTCATAGCGGTCGGCCCGCGGCCCGAGTGGCGGCTCTCCGCTCTCGCGAACATGCGGCGGAAAAAGTGTACTCAGCGTGCGGCGAATCAAACGTCGGACCCCTTTCACGGAAAAGAAAAGCCCGGGCAGGAACGCAAAGCGCGCATGCCCGGGCCATTCGGGCGACTCGTGCCACCCGGCTAGTGCATCAGTGCTTCTCGGCCTTCTCGAGCTTCTGACCCGTGCGCTCAAGCACGCCCGCGAACCATTCCTGGTCCACGTCGAAGGCCTTGTGGCCCGCGATGCGCTCGAACTCGATCGCGCGAAGCTGGTTGCCCTTCTCCTCGTCGTGGCCGATCACGCCGGTGCCGCCCTCGAGGGCGACCTGCACGGCGAGGTCGGTCATCGACTTGATGAGGCGCAGATCGTCGGCGTTGGCCTTGGCCGAACGAGCGAAGTAACCGGACTTTTGCACCATGACCTTCTCGGCACCGAGGCGCTCCGCGAACTGCTTCGCAAACCACTGACCGGGGTTGATCTTGTCGAGCTTGACGTGGCCGAACGGGTCGCGCTCGACCTCTTCGCCCTTCGCTTCGAGCTCGGCGATAATCTCGGGGATGCCGGCGCCTTCGGAGAGGAAGATGTTGACGCAGCCAACCTCGTCCATGACTTTCTTGAGGCGTTCCGCTTCACCTTCGATGTCGAGAGCAAGCTCCGGAAGGAACACGGCGTGGACGTCCCAACGGCGCTCGTCGTGGCCGATCGACGGAAGCCACTGCTGCTTCGAGTGCCAGTCCTGGTAGTAGCGCGCGGCCTCGGCGGTCAGGTAACCGCATGCGCGGCCCATGATTTCGTGGATGATGAGCATGCGCGGGTTCGAGCCGTTTTCCGCAATGACATTCTGCGCGAAGAGGGAGGTCTGTTCGGCGGCGGTGCGAGCGCCAAGCGACTGGCGGATCGGAACGATGTCGTTGTCGATCGTCTTCGGGAGGCCCACGACCTGGAGCGGGTAGTTGTGATCGGCGAGGTACTTCGCAAGGTCAGCGGCGGTCGTGTTCGTGTCGTCGCCACCGATCGTGTGGAGAACATCCACGCCATCGGCCTTGAGCTTGTTTGCGGCAACCTCGAGGGCATTTTCGCCTTCCTTGATGAGGCCGCGCTCCACGAGATTCTTCGTGTTCGTGAGCTTGACGCGCGAGTTGCCAATCGGCGAGCCGCCGTAGTTGTGCAGGAGATGCGCGTTCTTGCGGGCCTCATCGTCGATCACGATTTTTTCGCCGGAGAGCAGGCCCCAGTAGCCGTGCTTGTAGGCGATGATCTCGATCTCAGGGTTCAGCTCGTTGTAGCGCTCGATCAGGCCGCCAACAGCCGACGAGAGGCACGGGGCGTAACCGCCCGCAGTCAGGAGAGCAACGCGCTTGACGCTCATGAGGGTCCTTCCCAGGTCGTGTGATGCGCAGCGAAAATGCCGCGCGTTTGCGCCCCCCATCCTATCGTTTCTCCCTTGCGACACCCGTGAAGGCGCCCCTAGTGAGAGGGGTGCAAAGCCTCGAGGATGGCGCTGTGAAGCGGCCCGTTGCTCGCGATAGCGCTCGTTCCGTAGGGGCCATCGACACCCTCGAGATCGGTGAAGCGCCCGCCGGCTTCGTGCACGATGGGAACGAGTGCCGCCATGTCATGAAGTGTGAGCGAGGGCTCGAGTGCGACGTCGATCCCGCCTTCGGCGAGGAGCATGTAGCTCCAAAAGTCGCCGAAGCCTCGCGTGCGCTCGACTCGCTGGAGGAGGTTCACAAATTCGCGCAGTCGCCCCACGCGCGCCCAACCCTCGAGACTTCCGTAGGAGAGTATGGCCTGCTCGAGTCGCGAGGTGGAGGACACGTGGATGCGCTGGGCGGAGGAGAGGCGCGGGCCCGTGAAGGCTCCGGTTCCGACGGTGGCCCACCACCGTCGATTCAACGCGGGTGCGGAGACGACGCCCGCGACAACCTCGCCATCCTCCTCCAGGGCGATGAGCGTGGCCCAGACCGGAAGGCCACGCGCAAAGTTTGCAGTGCCGTCGATCGGGTCGATGATCCATTTGCGGTGGCTTTCGCCGTGCGAGCCGAACTCTTCGCCGATGACCTGATCGCGGCTGCGGGCGCGCGCGAGCTGCGCGCGCACGAGCTCTTCGGCGGCACGGTCAGCATCGGTCACGATCGTGTGGTCGTCTTTGCGCTCGCGTGTGAGGTCCTCAGCTTTGAAACGCGACATCGTGAGTTGATCGACGGAGTCAGCGAGAACGTGGGCGAGCCGAATGTCGTCCTGGTGTGCCGCGGCCATGAGGGATTCTCCTTAGCTGGGGTGGGCTGTTAGAGGGCCCACGGGTCGTTGGTGCGAAGTGTGTCGTTGAGACGCCTGAAGCTCGCGAGCCTTGCGGGCCCGGCGCTTCCGGCGTGGCCGTCGGCAACGAGTGCGTCAAGCGCGCAGCCCTCGTCAGCCGAAGCGTGCGTGCAGCCGCGCGGGCACTCCTCCATGAGCGGTGCGAGATCCTCAAATGCCGATTCGAGTTCCTCGGGGCTTACATGCCCAAGGCCAAAGGAGCGCACGCCGGGTGTGTCGATCACCCAGCCGTTGCCTTCGGGCAGGCGCAGAGCGAGGGCTGAACTCGACGTGTGCCGCCCTCGGCCCGTCACCGCGTTGACGTGACCGGTTGCCCGTTCGGTTCCCGGAACGAGAGCGTTGATGAGCGTCGATTTTCCCACGCCTGAGTGGCCCACGAGCACGCTCAAGTGCCCGGAAAGACGCTCGCGAAGCGCCTCGATGCCGGCGATGGTGCCGTCGGAATTCATGTGCGTGGTGACGTGCTCAACGCCGAGCGGAGCGTACTTCTTGAGGAATCCGTGGGGATCGGCGAGATCGGCTTTTGTGAGGCACAGCAGGGGAGTGATCCCCGCGACGTATGCGGCCACGAGGCAGCGGTCGATCATGCCGCCGCGCGGTTCGGGGTGAGCGAGGGCCGTGACCATCACGAGGGTGTCGGCGTTGGCGACGAGGGGACGCTCGGAAGCGTCGTCGTCATCGGCACTTCGGCGAAGGAAGCTCGTGCGATCCTCGACCTCGACGATGCGGGCAATCGTGTCGGTGCGCCCCGAAGTATCGCCCGTGAGGCGCACAAGGTCGCCAGGCACGATCGGTGTGCGAGCGAGGGCACGCGCACGCATCGCGGTCACGGGGCGCTCGTTCTCGGCGCCCTCGTCGGCGATCGTGCGCCAACGCCCACGATCGACTCCCACGACTCGCGCTGTGACCGCGTTCGTGTAGCTCGGGCGCTCTTTCGTGCGTGGCCGTGAGCCGCGACGGTTGGGGCGCGTGCGCACCGAGGATTCGTCAAAATCCTCGAAGTTGGAGAGATTTCCCGCGCGCCTCACCATGTGTTCCCCGCGGGGCGTCCCGTATGCAGCATCGAGGTCCACATTCCAACGAAATCGGGCAAGGTTTTGTTCGTCGTCTGGACGTTAACGACGCGCACTCCCGGGACCCGCAGCCCAATGATGGCACCGGAGGTCGCCATACGGTGGTCGTCGTAGGTCTCGAATACCGTTCCGGTGAGGGGGCCGGGAGTGATCTCGAGGAAATCTTCGCCCTCGTGCACGCTTGCGCCGAGCTTCGTGAGCTCCACGGCGAGCGCGTGAACGCGATCGGTTTCGTGCCCGCGTAGGTGCCCGATACCCTTGAGTCGGCTAGGTGAATCGGCGAGGGCGGCGAGGGCCGCGATCGTGGGGGTGAGTTCTCCGACGGCTGCCAGATCCACATCGATCCCACGAAGGGGCCCGGTACCCGAAAACTCGAGGTCGGAACCGACGCGCTCGACGTGCGCGCCCATGAGGGGGAGGATACGGCGGAATTCATCGCCTGGTTGTGTGGTGTGTTCGGGCCAATTCTCGATCGAGATCGTGCCGCCCGCCACGAGGGCCGCGGCAATGAAGGGGCCGGCGTTCGAGAGGTCGGGCTCCACCGTGACCGGAGCGGGGAGCCGAAGCTCGCCCGGCATGACGGTCCACTCGTGGTGGCCGCTCTCAATTTTGTGCTTCGCCTCGATGCCGCATTCGCGAAGGAGCGCGAGGGACATCTCGATGTGGGGGAGCGAGGGGAGGCGTTCACCGACGTGGCGAATGGTGAGGGGAGAATCCGCGCGGACAGCTGCGAGGAGTAGCGCCGAGACGAACTGGCTCGAGCCGCTTGCGTCGATCGACACTGTTCCGCCTGGCAGGCACGCGCCGCGCACGGTAAAGGGCAGGAAACCTTCTTCGCCGTGGCACGTCACTTCGACACCCTGCTGCCGAAGAGCGTCGATGAGCGCGGCCATGGGCCGCACGAGAGCGCCCTTATCGCCCGTGAACGTCACGGGGCGCCCAGTGAGGGCAGCGAGCGGCGGAACGAAGCGCATCACGGTTCCGGCGAGGCCGCAGTGCACCTCGATCGGCTCCAAGGCATCGTGGCCCTCGCCCCGAGTGTGCGGGAATGCAAGCGGCGTGACGGTGAGAGCCTCGTTCGTCGTGCTCACGCTTCCGCCAAGGGCGCCGAGCGCCTCGATCATGAGGTGGGAATCCCGCGAAGAAAGAGCCCCCACGAGTGCGGTGGACGTGCTCGCGAGAGAAGCGAGCACGAGCCACCGGTTCGTGAGGGACTTCGAGCCGGGGACGCTGACGTGGGCATCAATGGGCCCGTAGGCAACGGGCGCCGTCCACTGAACGTCAGACACAGAAAACCTCGAACTCAGGCAGCCTTCTTGATCTTCTTCGCGAGCGAGCGGTCGAGCTCGTCAAGGCTCTTCGAGGACTTCTTCTTGTTCTTCTTCGCGGCCTTTTCGAGTTCGCGCTGCTTTTCAGCGGCCGACTTCTGCGCGCGCTCAATGGCTTTATCAACGCGGTAGGCGAGCGAGGGCTTACCATCGGTGTCCACGACGGCGAGGAGAACGCCGCCGAGGAGGCCCAGGTCACCGGCAATGGCACGCAGTTCTTCGGTGCGCTCGGTACCCTTGAGCTCCCACACCCGCTTGCGGCCCGCGAGACCAACGGTGGTCGAGAGTAGGAGGGTCGCCGAGGCGAGGCGCGGTTTCTTGTTGAGCGCGAAGGCGGCGCCAGCAACGGCAGCGAGACCACCGGCGGCGCGAAGGATCGTTTCGGCATCCGTTGGGAGCGGGCTCTTCGAGACCTGCTCGTCGATGTCAGCGATCGTGACGGGAAGGGCATCGAGAACGCGATCCGGGCGGATAGCGGTTTGCACACCCTCGAAAATGAACGGTGCGGCGAGAAGGGGGCGTGCGATGCGGCGAACGAGGGACATGCTTTCCTCAGCTTCCTTTTTGAGGCCATGCGAATCGGAACACGCAAAGACTATCGCACCGCATGAAACTCCCACCTGAACAGCGTAGAGTCGAAAGTAATGAGCGAAAAAGAAGCGTTCCCCGCTCGGGGGAACCACGTGGAGGATGCGGTGGAGAGAGCCGAGCAAGGCGCCGCAGCGAATGTGGAGAGCACGCCGGATACGGCGCTCAGCCCTGAAGAGTTTGAACGTGAGGCGCTGAGCCACATCGATGCGCTTTATTCAGGCGCGCTGCGCCTTACGCGCCATCAGCACGATGCCGAGGATCTCGTGCAGGACACGTACGTGAGGGCCTTTCGCGCCTCCACGAGCTTCAAAGCGGGCACGAATATGCGTGCTTGGCTTTTCCGCATCATGCACAACGCCTTCATCTCGTCGTACCGCAAGGCGCAGCGCCGGCCCAAGGAATCCGGCGGGGAGCAGGTTGAGGATTGGCAACTGGCTCGCGCAGCCTCTCACGACAGCACGGGGCTTCGAAGCGCCGAAACGGAAGCTCTCGCTCTCCTTCCCGAGGGCGATATCCAAGACGCCCTCAACGACCTTCGCGAGGACTACCGCGAGGCGGTTTATCTCGCCGACGTTGAGGGGTTTTCCTACAAGGAAATCGCCGAGATTATGGGCACGCCGATTGGCACCGTGATGTCGCGCATCCACCGCGGGCGGGGGCTCTTGCGGGCCTCGCTCGAGCAGTATGCGCGCGAGCGCGGCTACTTGCGCGATGCGAGCGAGGCCGATGGCGGGGATCAGAAAGCATGAGGGGAATAAAGCGCTCCTTGAGGGCGTTCAACCTCGTGGTGGGCGCCGTGAAGTTCGGCGTCGCGCCGACCGATCCGCGACCACAGGAAGGTGCCACTCGTGTGTGATCCAGCGCTTGAGCGACTCATGGCTCGGGTTGATCGCGCCCTCACGGGGCGGCTGAGTGACGCCGAAGCGGTCGAACTTGAAAGCCACCTTGGTGAATGCGCGGCGTGCGCGCGAGAGATCGAGCAGGCGCGCCTCGTGCGTCAGCTTCTGCGCTCCTCATGCTCGGGGCGGGCTTCCGAAGAGTTGCGCGAGCGTGTTCGTGGATCGGCACGGACCCTCACGTATCGCGAGGTCCGCGTGAGCTACGGCGCCGATGGGAGCGTGCGAAGTGAATCGATCGCCGTCACCCGCACGAGCGAAGACCCTAAGCGCAGCTAAGTACGCAGGCGGTCCGGAGCCTACGAGAAGGGCTCGTGATGGACAGCGAAATGCCCGGCTGAATCATTCAGCCGGGCGTTTTTACGGAATTCGCGTGCCGAGCGCGTTGCTCAGGCGCTGGGGCGCTTACCGTGGTTCGCGCTGTTCTTCCTACGCGACTTGCGCTTGCGTCCGCGCTTGCTCATGGCACTCTCCTTTTCGTTCGGTTCGCGTGTCAATGCCCGCACCGAGGTGCAAAGGCAACCTCGGCATTCTCTCATACTTTGCGTGTGCGGTTGCGGGGCCCCTGTGGTGAGGGGATCAACATCACGCGCGTGGTGCCGCTACTGGACGGCGAGGAACTCCGAGAATTCGCCGTGCAGCACGAGCCACGTGATAAGCCCATAGCCCGTCTGCGAGGGCAGGTCACGCTCCGAACGCGCGACGTCAGCGAGGTACTGATCGTGGTGGGCGAGCGCCGCCGCCGGGTCGACGTAAGGGATGCGGCGTCGTGCACACACGTCGTGGAAGGCATGCGAGAGTTCGATGATCGCGTCGGTGCGGGCGCGATCCCTCGAAGGGGCGGGCCCCACGACGAACGCGGGAATCCTGAGGTGCCCGAGGCCGTCGAGCACGGTCGCGAGGTTGAGGCGCGAGCGCGCAATGCTGATCCCGGCATCGAGATCGGCGCGGCCTAGGGCGAGCACCACGCGGTGCTGCGTGTCGTCAATGTCGCCCGTGTTGTGCGTGTCAAGCAGGCGCGTGACGTCATTTTCCCAGCGCCGTGCGAGCGCCGCGGTGGTCTCACCCGGGATCGCAACGGTGTAGGAGTCCACGAGGTCACCCGAGCCATTGTGTTGCGCGAGGGCGCGAGTAAACCATCCCATCGCGCGCTGGTCGCCGGCGCCGGCAAGCATTTCGTCGCCGAGGGCAATCACGCGAACGCGCGGCTTGGTGGGGGCGGGGGAAGAAGTCACGTGCGTTTCCTTCGGTTGGCGTCGATGGCGGTTGTGGCGGTTCAAGGGCGGGGTTCCGACGCTTGCCTACGCCTTGTGTGCGGCGCTTGGCTCGCGCGGTTTTCCCGCTACCTCTCGAGTGTGTCCTTGGAGAAGGCGCGCTCGAGAAGTTCGCGTTGCTCTGCGATGTGCCTTTTCATGGTACCCGCTGCGGGGCTCGCGGAGGCAGGGCGCGCGAGGACGTGGAGGCGGGAGGAGAGATCACGCGGGAGGTTCATCGCGAGATGGCCCCACGCGCCCTGGTTGAGGGGTTCTTCCTGCACCCACGTGAGCGGTGCGTCGCCGAACGGTGCAAGCGCGTCGCGCAGGGCGTCGCTGGGAAGGGGAGCGAGCTGCTCGAGGCGAACGATCGCCGTTTCTTCATCGCCGCGACTGTGTCGCTCCTTTTCGAGCTCCCAGTAGATCTTCCCGGAGCATAAGAGCACGCGAGTGACACGCTCGGGAGTGCGGTGCTGATCGGGAATGACCGGCATGAATGTGCCGGAGAGGAACTCCTCTACGCTGCTCGCGGCGGCTTTATTGCGCAGCATCGATTTGGGCGTGAGCACGATGAGGGGGCGCTTGCGGGGGCGCTTCGCTTGACGGCGTAGCAAGTGGAAGTAGTTCGCTGGCGTCGAGGGCGCGGCGATCCGCATATTTCTTTCGGCGCACAGTTGGAGGAGACGCTCGGGGCGTGCGGAGCTGTGGTCCGGGCCCTGGCCTTCGAAGCCGTGGGGGAGGAGTAGGGTCACGCCTGAACGCTGGCCCCACTTTTGTTCGCTGCTGGCGATGAACTCATCGATGATCGTTTGCGCGCCGTTCGCGAAATCGCCAAACTGCGCTTCCCACAAGACGAGGGAGTCGAGCGCTTCCACCGAGTAGCCGTATTCGAAGCCTAGGGCCGCGAACTCGCTGAGCGACGAATCGAACACGCTGAAGGTTGCCTGGTGGCGGTCGAGATGTTGGAGAGGGGTCCACGTGTCCTGAGTTTTGCCGTCGATGAACACGGCGTGGCGTTGCGTGAAGGTTCCGCGCCGGGAGTCTTGACCGGCGAGGCGCACGGGGCGGCCCTCAACGAGGAGCGAGCCAAACGCGAGGATTTCACCGAAACCCCAGTCGATGCCGCCCGTGCGGCTCATCGCGATGCGTCGCGTGGCGAGCTGCGCGATCTTGGGGTGCGGCGTGAAGTCATCCGGGTAGGCGGCGTGCGCATCGGCGATCTTTTCCAGGATTTCGCGCTCTACGCCCGTGTCGAACGCGGCTGCTTCGTGGGGCGGCTCGGTCGCTTGCTGCGAGTCGGGAAGCTCGAGGCCACGCACGCTCGCCCCGTGCACGTCGGCGCCCGCGCGCGAGCCGGCAAACGCATTCTCGAGGTGGGAGTGGAAGTTTTCGACGACCCCTTGGAGTTCGTCGTCGGAGAGGTCGCCGCGCTCGAGGAGAGTCTGCGTGAACAGATTGCGCACGCTCGGTTTGTTCTCGATGAGCTTGTACATGAGCGGCTGCGTCATCGAGGGGTCATCGCCCTCGTTGTGCCCGCGGCGGCGGTAGCACACCATGTCGATCACGATGTCGCGGTGGAATCGCTGGCGATACGCAAAGGCGATTTCGGCGGCGCGCACGACGGCCTCGGGATCATCGCCGTTCACGTGGAAGATCGGCAGCTGCGTGCCCTTCGCGATATCAGTTGAATAGAACGAGCTGCGTGAGGAATCCGGCGAGGTGGTGAATCCGATTTGATTGTTGACCACCACGTGAATCGTGCCGCCCGTGCGGTACCCGCGAAGCTCGGAAAGGTTGAGAGTTTCGGTCACGACACCCTGGCCGGCAAACGCCGCATCGCCGTGCACGAGGATCGGAAGGATGGGGAAGTCGAGCGTGCGGTTCGTGGAGCGGTCTTGCTTCGCGCGCACGATCCCTTCGAGAACGGGGTTGACGGCTTCGAGGTGGCTCGGGTTCGCCGCGAGGTACACCTTTGTGCTGTGGCCATCCCACGACGTGAACGAACCTTCGGTGCCGAGGTGGTACTTCACGTCGCCCGAACCGAGCTCGTCGACGTCCTCGGTACCTTCAAACTCCTGGAAGATTTGGGCGTGGCTTTTGCCCGCGAGGTTTGCGAGCACGTTGAGGCGCCCGCGGTGGGACATGCCGATGCACACTTCGTCCATTCCGGCGCGCGCGGCGCCCGACATGACCGTGTCGAGAAGCGGAATCATGGCCTCGCCGCCCTCGAGCGAGAAGCGTCGCTGGCCCACGTATTTCGTTTGGAGGAACTGCTCGAACGCTTCGGCGGCATTCAAACGATCCATGATGTGGGTGAGCTCTTGCTTGGTGAATGGATCGCGCGGGCGCTCGATTTGCGCCTGGAACCAGAGGCGCTCTTCGGGGTCGGTGAGATGCATGTACTCAACGCCCGTCGTGCGTGAATACGCATCGCGAAGTTTCTCGATGATCTCGCGCAAGGTCGCGCGTTCGGCTCCGCCGAAGCCGCGCGTGGGGAATGTGCGATCGAGGTCCCACAGGGTAAGCCCATAGGTGGAAACGTCGAGATCCGGGTGCTTGCGCTGGCGGTATTGGAGGGGGTCGATGTCCGCGACGAGGTGCCCGCGCGTGCGATACGCGTGGATGAGGTCCATGACGTGCGCGAACTTTTCCTGATCGGAATCCTTGAGCGGGTTGTCGGGAACCCACTGGATCGGCTCGTAGGGGACGCGCATCGACGTGAAGATCCGCTCGTAGAAGCCGTCGAGCCCCATGAGTTTGTTGGCCATGACGCGCAGGAATTCGCCCGAGGTTGCCCCTTGGATCACGCGGTGGTCGTACGTCGAGGTGAGCGTCATGACCTTCGAAACGGCGAGTTGGGCGAGAGTCTCGGGGCTCGCCCCCTGGAACGCGGCCGGGTAGTTCATTGCGCCCACGCCCACGATCACTCCCTGGCCCTTCATGAGGCGCGGAACCGAGTGCACGGTGCCGATCCCCCCGGGGTTCGTGAGCGACACCGTCGTGTCCTCGAAGTCGGCGATCGTCAGTTTCCCGCTCCTCGCACGTTTGACGATCTTGTCGTATTCGCGGCGGAACTGCCGGAAGGTGAGGCGCTGCGCGCCTTTGATATTGGGAACGACGAGACCTCGGCGACCGTCGGCCCTGCGAATATCGATCGCGAGGCCGAAGTTGATGTCCTCGCGCGTGAGCAGTGTGGGCTTGCCCTCTCGCGTTTCGAAGCCGTTGTTCATATCGGTGACTTCGCTGATGGCCTCGACCATGGCGTAGCCAATGAGGTGGGTGAAGCTCACCTTGCCGTCACGCATGCGGCGGAGGTGCCCGTTGATGACCTCGCGATTGTCGAACATGAGTTTGACGGGGATATCGCGCACGCTTGTCGCGGTAGGGATTGTGAGCGATTCGTCCATGTTTTTGACGATCGCGGCGGCGGGGCCGCGCATGCGGCTCGGCTCGGGTTCGGTGGGTTCGAATGGGGCAAGGGCGGGGAGTTCGGTGGTCGGGGTGCGGGGGCGGTCCGACGCTGACGAGATTCCGCTGTGGCTATGGGTGACCATCGAATCTTTCTCGCGCGAGCACCGCTCGGCAGGTTCGGCGACAGGGGCGGGAGGCTCGGGCTCTGCCTGAGCTTCAGTGTGCTCGGCATCGTGCGCATCTTCGCGCCTCGGTGCGTTCGCCGTTCGCGGGTGCGAAGAGAAGTAGGCGGCCCACGATGGATCGACGCTACCGGGGTCCTTCTCGAACTGCGCGCGTAGCTCGTCCACGAGCCACTGATTCGGCCCGAAGGAATCGCCCGATGCTTGTTCGTGGGCCTCGTGCACGGACCATCGCCTCTTTCACTGTGGGAGAACGTTTACGCCCAAGACTAACCGAGCGCGCGCTCGTCACGTAGGGGGGTGTTCGGGAGCAGAACGCGGATCGTCGAGCTCGGGTCCGCAGAATCGCGCCCCGGATGGTCGATCACCTCGATCGTTCCGCCATGTAACTCCACGGCCCAGCGCGCGATCGCGAGGCCCAGGCCTGTGCCGCCGCTTTGATCGGGAGTTCCGCCGCGTTCGAAACGTTCGAAAACGGCTTCGCGATCCGCCTCGGCGATGCCGGGGCCCTGGTCACGCACCTCGATGGCGATCGAACCTGTGCTCTTGAACTCCCACGCGCGCACATAGATTGTGCCGCCGCTCGGCGAATGGCGCGAGGCGTTGTCGAGCAGGTTCGCGATGACTTGGTGAATGCGCGCGGGATCGGCAGTCACGCTTAACTCTTGCGGCTTAACGTCGATCACGAAGCGCACGTCACGCTCTTGCACACGTGCGGCAAGTTGGGCGCTGTCCACGGCTTCGTGAAGAAACGGCGTGAGGGCAATGCGCTCGCGCTCAATATCCATGACTCCGGCCTCAAGCCGTGAGAGGTCGAGGAGATGGGTGACGAGCCGCGTGAGGCGTTCAGTCTCGCCGAGCGCAATCTCGAGACTCTCGGTCGTCGCGGCCGTCACGCCGTCAACCATGTTTTCCAGCTGGCCGCGCAGAGCCGCGACGGGGGTACGCAGCTCGTGGGAGACGTTTGCCACGAGGTCGCGGCGGAGCTCATCCGTGCGGGCAAGCTCAGCGGACATCGTATTAAAGGCCGACGCGAGCTGCCCCACCTCGTCGCGAGATTTTGTGGTGACGCGCCTGCCGTAATCTCCGAGCGCCATGGCCTTCGCGGCGACGGTCATTTCTCTCAGGGGGCGCGTCATGCCCCGCGCGAGGATCTGTGTCACGACGAGAGCGGCGAGCACCGTGAGCGGGATGAAGAGCAGGGGATTGAGCCCCGCAGCTGAACCGGCCCAACCAAGGAGTGCGGCGACGAGCACGGATACGGCAACGATGACGCCCAGTTTGATCTTGAACGAGCCAAAGCGCTGAAGGGGCGATAAGTCGAGGGCCTGCGTCGGAACCCTCACGCGAGCTCACCTTCCGGAACCTCAAGGGCGTACCCCACCCCGTGGACGGTTCTCACGAGGTCGCTCCCGAGCTTCCGGCGAAGCGCCTTGACGTGGGAATCCACCGTGCGGGTGCCGGTCGCATCCACCCAATCCCACACGTCTTCGAGGAGTTGTTCGCGCGTGAGCACCGTTCCGGGCGCGAGCGCGAGACATACGAGAAGGTCGTATTCGGTGGGCGTGAGGTGTGCTTCGTTTCCGCCGCGTGTGACGCGTCTCGAGTCGCGGTCGATCACGAGGTCACCGAGCTCAATTTTCGAGGGTGCGTCCGCCTCCGGTGTGGCGGCGTTTCGGCGCACGCGCCGCACGAGGGCCTTGAGGCGTGCCACGAGTTCGCGCATTGAGAAGGGCTTGGTCATGTAGTCATCTGCGCCCACACCGAGGCCGACAAGCATGTCGGATTCCTCGTCGCGAGCAGTGAGCATGAGTACCCCGAACTCGCCGAGGCCCCTCACGCGGCGGCACACCTCGAGTCCATCGAAACCGGGAAGCATGACATCGAGAACGACCGCATCGGGTTTAAAGTTCTCGATTGTCGCGACCCCCGAAGGGCCATCGTGGGCGATCGCGACGGTCCAGCCTTCGGCGCTCAAGCGGTCGCTGATCGTGCGCGCGATCGTGCGCTCATCTTCCACAACGACGATTCTGGCGTGCGATTCCGCGGCGTTCGCGGGTGTGGGTGAAGTGCTCATCATGATCTCAACCCTATTGCGCAAAATCTCGTGCGGCTGTGAAGGAAACGTGCACTATAGTGGCGCGTACGATGAACGAAAACGATTCACCACCTCGAAGTTCCATGCCCCCTCACCTTCGCCGCTCGAGCGGTACCTCGGCTTTGACGCTCGCGGGTGGTGAGCGGGCATGATGACCTGGATCCTCCTCGGCGTGGGCCTTCTCCTGACCGCCGGAACGGCCATCTTCGTGGCCTCAGAATTCTCCCTCGTGGCGCTCGATAAACACACGGTGGAAAAGGCCGTGGCGCGTGGCGATAAGGGGGCGAAGGGCGTGATGAATGCCCTCACCCACCTCTCGACGAACCTGTCGGGTGCGCAGGTAGGCATCACCATCACCACGCTCATTTTTGGTTTTGCGGTCAAAGATCCGCTGACCAACGTGCTCTCGAGCCTGCTGTCGTTCACGGGGCTCGAGGCCTCGATTGTGTCCACGACCGCGCTTGCGCTGGCGATGGTGCTTTCCTACGGCTTTTCGGTCGTGTTCGGTGAACTCATCCCGAAGAACCTTGCAATCGCGGCGCCATTTGAGACGGCCAAGATTGTGGCACCGATGCAGCACGGCTTCACGATCGCGCTCAAGCCGCTCATCATCATGTTTAACGCGACCGCGAACTTCTTCTTGCGCCTCCTCGGAGTTGAGCCGCAAGAAGAGCTCTCGGCGGCGCGCTCACCCGCCGAGCTCGATTCGCTCGTGCGCCACTCGGCTCAGGCAGGCACCCTTGATGAGGGCACCGCGGTGCTACTTTCCCGCACGCTTCAACTTGCGGACCGCACGGCTGCCGACGTCATGACGCATCGCGGAGCGATGATCAGCATCGATATGAGCGAGCCGGCGTCGGAAGTGCTCGCCCTCACCGCCGATTCTGGCAAATCGCGTTTTCCCGTGACTGACGAGAGTGAAGACGACGTTGTGGGGATCGTGCAGGCCCGCCAGGCGATCAAGCTCCCGCCCGCCGAGCGTTCGCGCACGCGTGTGAAGGAGATCATGAGCGAAGTTGTGCGCGTGCCTGAAACCGTGGGCCTCGACTCACTTCTCGAGGATCTGCGTGCCCAAGGCGCACAGCTCGCCGTGGTGATCGACGAGTACGGCGGCACGGCCGGAATCGTCACGCTCGAAGACGTGATCGAAGAGATCGTGGGCGAGGTTTCCGATGAACACGACACCGATGAACCCGAGCGCTTTGCCCAGGGCGGGGTGGACGAGTGGACGGTTTCGGGCCTCATGCGCCCCGATGAGATTCGCCGTGACATGGGGGTCATCATCCCCGAATCTCCCGACTATGAAACCCTCGGCGGCCTCATCATGGACCGCCTCGAGCGGCTCCCGGAGGTCGGTGACGTGGTGGAGGTGCCGGGCGTGCGCTTCGAGGTCGTGGACCTCGATGGCCGCCGCGTGGACACCGTAGACATGAAACTACTTTCCGACGAGGCGCGTGCGCGCACGGAAGACGAGGAGGAGGGCAGCAATGAGTGACCTTGCCGCACTTCTGATTGGTCTCGCGATGCTCGCGGGCAACGCGTACTTCGTGGGTGCTGAGTTTGCCGTGATGAGCGTGCGCCGCAGCCAGCTTGAGCCGCTCGCGGCCGAAGGCAAGCCCGGTGCGAAAACCGCGCTGTGGGCGATTCAGCACGTGTCGCTCATGCTCGCCACCGCACAATTCGGGGTGACCGTGTGCTCGGTGACGCTCGGTGCGGTAGCCGAGCCCGCGATTGCCCATCTCATTGAGCCGATCTTCGAAAGCTTCGGTGTTCCCGAGGCGCTCGTGCACCCGATCTCGTTTACGATCGCGCTTCTCATTGCGAGCTACTTGCACGTGGTCCTTGGCGAGATGGTGCCGAAGAACCTTTCGATTGCGCTTCCGGTGGGGTCAGCTCGTATTCTCGCGCCACCCCTCGTGTGGCTCACAAAGATTTTGCGTCCCGTGATTTGGCTCCTTAACGCCACCGCAAATTCGGCGCTGCGCCTCCTCGGGGTAGAACCGCAGGACGAGGTGTCGGCGCAGTTCACGGCAGAAGATATCGCCGCAATCGTGGACGAATCCGAACGCGAAGGGCTTCTTGACGACGAACAGGGGCTGCTCAAGGGGGCGATCCAGTTCTCCGACCATGTCGCGGGCGACGTCATGGTGCCCATGGAGGATGTGGTGACGGTCGGCTACGGCATCACTCCGCAGAAGTTCGAGGAGATCGTGGCGCGTACCGGATTCAGCCGTCTCGGCGTAAAGAATGACGCGGGAGACCTCGTGGGCTACCTGCACCTCAAGGACATGATCGTGCTTGATGGCGAAGATCCCTCGGTGTACACGACCCCGGTGAGCCCGGGTAAGGTTCGCGCGGTCGTCTCGGTGGCCGACGATGATGACGTAGAGGAAGTGCTGCGCGCCATGCAGTACAACGGTGCGCACATGGCCCGCGTTGATTCCGCGAACCACAGGAGCGTGGGTGCGGTGTTCCTCGAAGACGTTCTCGAGGAGCTCGTGGGCGAGGTCAACGACGTTATGCAGCGCCAGCGCCTTGCCGGCGCTCGCCCCGCGGGCGCTCGAGCGTAGGCCCCTTGGTAAAGAGACGTGACGCGCCACACACAGCAATGTGTGTGGCGCGTTGCTGTGTGGGTCGAACGCGCGCCTGGGAAGTGACGCTCGAGACGCCGACAGTAAAAATTCGGCAATCACTCGTTCAGGTGGGCCGATTGGGGCTGTTCGTGGGCCTACGTTAGTAGTGGTCCTAAAAGCGGAGCTTCCCCATCCGTGAGGGCCTGCGCGGCAGCCCCGCGCGAGCACTGATCATCAACGTGGTAAAAGGACGAACACCGTGGCGAAGCATCGCGCAGCCGGAAGGGCTCAGATGAGGCCCCTCCAGCCAGCACAGGGGACCAGGCGCAACTCGGAGGCCGCGAGCTCGGCCGTCAAGGTTGGTGTCGTAGGCGCCCTCGCCACGGCGACAATCGCCGTTCCGCTTGCTGCTGCCGCTGCCGATCAGGGCACGGCTCTCCCGTCGAGCGTCGAGGCCACGTCGGAAGCCATCGCCCCGCAGCAACAGGAAGTTGCTGAGAAAGCGACGGCTGTGCAGAGCGCCGCGCTTCCCGCGGCCGTGCAGAGTGACCAGATCAGCTACGCGGATACCGCGATTGAGGGGAACCTCGAGGCCGAAGTCGAGCAGACCGAAGTCGAAGCCGCTGGCCTCGGTGAGGTCGCCGGCGATGGCGAGTGGCAAAAGCCCACACCCGGTGCCCCCATCACCTCCCCGTTCGGTTACCGCGTTCACCCCACCCTCGGGTACCGCAAGATGCACGACGGCGTTGACTTCGGCGCGAACTGCGGCACCCCCGTGTACGCCGCCGAGTCCGGAACCGTCAAGATTTCGGGCTACAAGAGCTCCGCGAGCGGCAACGCCGTTGTACTTGACCACGGCAACGGTGTGGAGACCGAATACTTCCACCTCTCGGCCGAATCCGTGAACGTAGGCGATACCGTGACCAAGGGTCAGCAGGTCGGCAACGTCGGCTCGACCGGCCGCTCGACCGGCTGCCACCTTCACTTCGGCCTCAAGAAGGGCGAAGGGCACGTCGATCCGATGTCGCTGTGGCGTTGAGCCCGGTCGTTCTCGGAGTCGAGTCCTCGTGCGATGAGACCGGCTTCGGAATTGTCAGTGAAGGAAAACTTCTAGGTCAGGGGCTTGCGTCGTCCGCGTCGAAACACGCGGAATTCGGGGGAGTGGTTCCCGAAATCGCCGCGCGTGCCCACCTCGATGCGGTTGTTCCCACCCTCCAGATCGCGCTCAAGGACGCCGGCGTTGAGCCGAAAGACATCACACACGTGGCCGCAACGTCCGGCCCCGGCCTCGCCACCGCTGTACACGTGGGGCTTGCGGCGGCGAAGTCGATTGCGTGGGCCCTCGATAAGCCTCTGTACGGCGTGCACCACCTCGCAGGGCACGCTGCCGCGGACACGCTCGAGCATGGCCCACTTCCCGAGCACAGCATCATCCTGATCGTCTCGGGCGGGCACACCTCGATCCTCGAAGTTCGCGACCTCGTTCGTGACCCGATCGTGCACCTCGGTGACACGCTGGACGACGCCGCCGGTGAGGCTTTCGATAAGGTTTCCCGCTTGCTTGGCCTCGGGTACCCCGGCGGCCCCGCAATTTCGAAGGCCGCACTCGAGGGGGACCGCGAAGCTTTCCGTTTCCCGCGCGCGATGCTTCGTGCGGGCGATCATCCGTACACATTCTCGTTCTCTGGCGTAAAAACGGCCGTGGCCCGCACCGTTGAACAGATCGAGCGCACGGGCGCTGCCGTTCCCGTTGCGGATATTGCAGCCTCGTTCGAGGAAGCAGTTGTAGACGTGCTCGTGACCAAGGCCGTGAAGGCGTGCCAGGAGAAGAAGCTGAGCACCCTCGTCATCGTGGGTGGCGTTGCGGCAAACCGTCACCTGAGGGCGAAGGCCCAGGAGCAGTGCGACAAGCTCGGCATCGAGCTGCGCGTGCCCCCGCCGAGCCTGTGCACCGACAACGGCGCGATGATCGCCGCAGTCGGCGACCTCCTCGTGCGTAGCGGCGCCGAGCCGAGTGGCCTCGGTATCGCGGCGGATCCGTCGGCGGTCCTTCACGGCGCCCAGTTGCCCGTTCCCGCCTAGCGCATCACGTTTCGCGCCCCCAAGGCGCGCCCCGTGCCTGATCTTGCTAAACTGGCACGGTTGCCCGCGTAGCTCAGTGGATAGAGCGTCTGCCTCCGGAGCAGAAGGTCGTAGGTTCGAATCCTGTCGCGGGCGCCATTGTCATGAGTCGCGTCATGCTTGACGCATGAGTCGCGACATGCTGGACGGGCCGGCATCCCAGTTGTTTTTGTTCTGGGGTGCCGGTTTTGTTCATTTGGGGTAGAGCGGTGGGTCGCCGTGTTTCCAGTAGGCCTTTTGGTAGTCGCGGGCGGTGTCGATGTAGTGCTCGGTGAGTACTTCTCCGGTTTCAACCAGTGATGTGATGATGTGGTTGTCGGTGATGACCATGAGAATTTTCTTGTGTTTGTAGGCGCGTCCGATGCCGAGGTGGAAAAGTTTGCCGGCGTAGCGCACGCTGACTTTGCCGTTTTTGTCGATTGTGTCGTTTCGGGTTCGCCATTCTTCTTTGGGGTTGTTGTTGGGTGTGGCTTTGACTCCGGTGGTGTATGCCTGCTGTGGGGTGCGTCTGCCCAGGGCGCGGTGGGGCCGGGTGCAGTTGTAGTATTGGCGAAACTCATTGAGGAGTTGTTGCAGCTCATCAATGTTTTGTGCTGGGGGTCGGGCTTTAATCCATTTTTTGAGGGTTTGGTGGAACCGCTCAATTTTTCCTTGGGTTTGAGGGTGGCCTGGCCGGCCGTTTTTCTGTTGGATTTTGTGTGCGACGAGCACTTTTTCGAAAGCGTTTCTCCCACCTTTGCGCCCGGCTAGGCGTGCGGTGAACACCAGTGCGTTGTCCGTAAGCGTGGATGCTGGCGGGTCGTATGTGTGGATTAAGCGTGTGAGTTCGGCGGCGACGGCGGGGCCTGTGAATGCGGCGGCCGCGGTGATTGACAACAGGTATCGCGAGTGGTCATCGAGGAAGTCGAGGACTTCAATGCGTGTGTTGTCGGCAAGGAAGAGGTGGGTGATGTCGGCTTGCCAGCATTCGTTGGGCATTGCGGCCTCGAAGCGGATGTAGGAGCTTCTTGGCTTCTTTTGCGGCTGCGGGGTGATCAGGCCTTCGTTGGTGAGGATGCGACGGATCGTCGAAGTTGACGGGGCACGTTTGCCGGCCTGTTCGAGGTGGTAGGCGATGGTTTCGGGTCCTGCGTCAAGTCCGTGCCGGGTGAGCTGTTTGCGGATATCGATGATTTCGTTGCGCAACGCGTCCGGTACCGCGTGTGGGTGGGTGTGAGGGGCACGTGATTTCGGTGCGATTGCCTCGGCGCCGCCTGCGTCGTAGGCGTTGAGTATCTGGTGGACGCGTTGGCGTGAGATGCCAAAGCGTTTGGCGACGTTGGTGGGTGTGCCGCCTTGGTCTTGAACGGCTCTGACGATGGCGAGGTTGCGGTTGGGACTGTTCATGGTGTCAACCATGTCCCGACTCACCAGTCAAGCGTCACCGACACGAGTGAGGTAACCCTAAGTGTCAACAGTGACGCGACTGACCTGTCAAGGATCACAACGCCTTCCCCAGGCACACCCCGTCAAATATGTCATGACCTCGGACACTGTCGCGGGCGCCATCCCCCCTTGTTTCGTCGTGCTAGGTTTTTCCTATGACGGATACCGAGTGGGCGCCGGCCCTCACAATCAACGGTGAAACCTCGTACGAGGCGAAGCATGAGTGCAAAATCGGCTTCGAGCGCACCCTCGAGCGCATGGACGGCGAGAGTCTCCATTCGCTCGTGCTATGGCACTACCCGGCAGACGAGGAGTTTGCCAGCCCCGACTATCTTGACCAGTACCTTCAGTGCGCGGGCACTGCCGATCGCCTCACCATCGAGTTTCGTTACACCAGATCCGACGGCACCTACGTGCACTTTGTTCTCTGTCGCGAAGAGCCGGAGGGCGATGAAACTTCGGCGATCCACCCCCGCTACCCGAGCATCCAGGTTTATCCCGAAGACGTCTGGACCGCAGCAGAAGCCGCCCCCATCTTCGATTACTACGCCCGCGAGGTGATGATTCCCGATTGGGTGCTCGGGCGGGAGATCGAGATCTGAGCTGTGATCCCCGGACCCCTTGGTCGCGCAAGGCCCTCAGGTGCAAAATTTTCGCCCCTAAGCTTTCATAAACCCTCAATCGGTGACACTTTAGGATCTAAAGTGTCACGGAAGGGCTTCGAATGAAAGGTTAGCGGCGATGTCGTGGAAGGCTCAAACCTGGTTTCCCTCGGAACACGGTCGCAGGCCTCGGGACCGGTGGGCCGGTACCTATTGGTCATATATTCCCGCTTCCCTTGCCCAACCCGAATGGCGGATCGATCCGCGTGTCTCGCAGGAGGCCGGTCGGGTGGAGCGACGCATCCGAAGTCTTAACCTCCAGGAATCAGGCGGAAAGATGGAGACGCTTGCGCCCTATCTGCTCCGTAGCGAGGCGGTGTCGAGCTCCTTCATCGAGGGGGTGCAGTCCAATGCGAGGAAGATCGCCCTAGAGGAACTCAGGCGCGAAGAACGCGGCTCCGAAACCGGGGCCCGTAGTGCAAACACCACAGCTGAAGCTGAAATCGTGGGGAACATCGATGCCCTGACGCGTGCCGTTGGAGAACTCAGCAGCGCCGAGCGCATCGAATGGCAAGATATCGAAAAGCTCCAACGTGAGCTCCTGCCAGGCCGAAGCAATCTCGGTACGCGAAATCGGCAAAACTGGGTGGGTGGAAACAGCTTCCACCCGGGGGAGGCGGAGTTCATCCCTCCGAGCCCCGATGATCTCAAACCGGCACTCGAAGACCTCATGTCGTTCCTCAACGGTGCCGCCAACGGTCCGCTTATCCAGGCGGGGATTGCCCACGCACAGTTTGAAACACTGCACCCCTTTGCTGATGGCAACGGAAGAATTGGCCGTGCGCTGATCCACACGGTGTTTGCCCGAACGGGTTTGGCGCTGGGAGCTGTTTTGCCCGTGAGCCAGGTGCTGCTGACGCGGTCTGACGAGTATGTCGCCGGCCTCATGGCGTATCGCGGCATCCCAGAGGGGGCATCATTGACGAGCGAGGTTGAACCACAACGATCATTGAGCCTCGACGAAGGGATCAACGCTTGGCTCAGCCACTTCATTGGTGCGGCCGATTCTGCCGTGGACCTCGCTCTCGACCTGAAGCATGAACTCGATCGTTTTGACGTTCACAGCCGTCAGCTAGTCGTTGAGTACGCGAAGAGCGTTGGCGCTGCTCCTCCTCGAAGCGATTCCACCGTGTGGAAGGTTGTGGAGGTCTTGCCGAAACTTCCGGCGCTATCGATCAACGCTGCTGCACATTTAACGGGGAGCAGTCGCACTTCAGCGCACAAGGCATTGGAATATCTTGAGGCCGCGGGAGTGCTTGACGAGCGGAGCATCGGAAAAGGTACGCGCGGATTTGTGTGCAGCGATCTGTTCGACCTTCTCAACTCAACCCAGCGAAAATGGGCCAGCACACGATTTGATACACGTATGAGCTCTCCGCGTAGGCCAGCGCCCCGCGCTGCCGCCCGCGCCAGCACTTCAGTCGACGGGCACTGACGTATCCTGGACGAAGTGTTTTTCTGGCTGTTTCCGCCTGCCTGTTTTTGAGGGGTTGTTGTGAGTTCTTTGCCGCGTGAGGTTCAGCGGGATCGTTTGCATCGGACCATTTGGGAGGTTGCGAACGAGCTTCGCGGCGCGGTGGACGGCTGGGATTTCAAGAGCTATGTGCTCGGCATGCTGTTCTATCGCTTCATTTCGGAGAACCTCGCAAGCTTTATTGAAAAGAACGAGGGCGAAGGGTTCAGCTACGCGAGTCTTACGGATGAGCAGGCTGAACCGATCCGAGACATGATGGTGGATGAGAAGGGATTCTTCATCCTCCCCTCGCAGCTTTTCGTGAACGTGAGGGCGCGGGCAACGCAGGATGAGAACCTCAACGAAACTCTGGAGAGGGTTTTCCAGAGCATCGAGGGCTCCTCGGTGGGGCATGCGAGTGAGGATGACCTCAAGGGGCTCTTCAATGAGCTTGATGTGAACTCGCCTCGCCTGGGCAATACAGTGGAGCGCCGCAATGAGAAGCTAAGGAAGCTCCTCAACGCGATCGGTGACCTGGATGTGGGTGAGCGGCACGATGAGGGCATCGACATGTTCGGTGACGCGTACGAGTTCCTCATGCAGATGTATGCCTCGCAGGCCGGTAAGTCGGGCGGCGAATATTACACCCCGCAGGAAGTCAGCGAACTGCTCACGCGTCTGACGGTGATCGGTAAAACGCAGGTGCAGCGCGTGTATGACCCGGCTGTCGGCTCGGGGTCGCTGCTTCTGAAGTTCGCGAAGGTCCTTGGCCCAAATGGCGTGCGGCAGGGATATTACGGTCAGGAGATCAACCTGACTACCTATAACCTGGCGCGTATCAACATGTTTTTGCATGACGTGAACTACGACAAGTTCAACATCGCGCACGGGGATACGCTGATTGATCCGCAGCATTGGGATGATCAGCCGTTCGACGCGATTGTTTCGAACCCGCCGTATTCCACGCGGTGGGAGGGCAAGAATAACCCGTTGCTGATTAACGACGTTCGCTTCGCCCCGGCTGGGGTGCTAGCGCCGGTCACGAAAGCGGATCTCGCCTTTACGATGCATGTGCTCTCGTGGCTCGCGGTCGATGGCACGGCCGCGTTGGTGCAGTTCCCCGGGGTGTTGTATCGCGGGGGCACGGAGCAGAAGATCCGTAAATACTTGGTGGACAACAACTATGTCGATGCGGTGATTCAGTTGCCAGCGGAGATGTTCTTTGGCACCACGATTGCTGTGTGCGTGCTCGTGTTGAAGAAGTCCAAAAAGGATAACGATGTGTTGTTTATCGACGCGTCAAAGTACTTCGTCAGGCAGGGTAAATACAATGTGATGACGCCGTCGCATCGCGACAAGATCGTGGAGATGGTCGCGGAACGTCGTGAGGAACAGTACGTTTCCAAGCGGGCGAGCGCTGAGGAAGTCGCGGCGAACGACTACAACCTCTCCGTGAGCTCGTACGTGGAACTGGAAGATACGCGTGAACAAATCGACATCGTTCAGCTGAACGCTGAGATCGCTGAAATCGTCGAGCGGCAGGCTGCGTTGCGTACTAGCATCGATGCAATCGTTGCCGAGCTTGAAGCGGAGTAACGAAATGAGCCGCGTCGAGAAATTGATTCAAGAACTCTGCCCCAATGGGGTTCCGTTTCGTCGGTTGGGCGAACTAGTCTCATATTCCAAAAAGAAGGTTGCCTCGGCTGCGCTCGACGAATCGAACTTTGTCGGCGTCGACAACTTACTGCCAAACCTTGGTGGGCGTGAAGACTCGAAATATGGACCCAACACAAAGACCTCCACGGCGTTTAAAAATGGCGACATACTTCTAGGTAATATTCGCCCGTATTTGAGGAAGATCTGGCTGTCTGACCGTTCCGGTGGTGCAAGTGGGGACGTTCTAGTCCTGACGTTGAACGAAGAAGTAGTAGAGCGGTTGGAACCGGGATTTCTGTATTGGTTCCTTACGACAGAGTCATTCTTTACCTACAACAATCGCTTTGCTCGTGGCGGGAAAATGCCGCGCGGTGACAAGGCAAAGATCCTTGAGTATCTAGTCCCGGTTCCGCCGATTGAGGTGCAGCGGGAGATCGTGAAGATTCTTGATCTGTTTACTGAGCTCGAGGCTGAGCTCGAGGCTGAGCTCGAGGCTCGCCGGAAACAGTACGAGCACTACCGCGACCAGCTTCTCACCTTCCCTGAAGACGGGGGGGCGACGTGGGTTGAGCTTGGCGCCCTTGGGGAATGGCATGGTGGAAGTACACCTAGCAAGAGTGAGACAAAATACTGGAACCAAGGAACAATTCCATGGGTTTCTCCCAAGGACATGAGTGTTTCGCATATCGGCAGAACCATTGATTTCGTAACTATGGATGCTGTGAACTCGGCACGTGCGCGCCTTATTCCTGCAGGAGCCATCCTAGTCGTCACACGTTCTAGTATCTTGGCGAAACGGTTTCCCGTTGCTACGGCAGGAAACGAAGTGACCATCAATCAGGACCTCAAAGCGCTTGTTGTCCAAAAGGATGTTGACGCTCGGTATGTCTTTCATGCTTTGAACGCTTACGGTCGCCAAATCCTTTTGAAAGTCACAAAGCATGGAGGTTCAGTCAATTCAATCGAATGGAAGCGTTTTGCTCGTTTCAAGATTCCGGTACCTAGTGAACCGGAGCAGAAAAGGATTGCGTCCCAGCTAGACAGATTTGATGCGCTCGTAAACGACTTGTCGTCGGGTTTGCCGGCGGAGATCGAGGCTCGGCGGAAACAGTACGAGTACTATCGAGACAAACTCTTGACATTCAAAGAACTGCAACCTGAAGCGGCATAAAGCGCGTCCTTTTCGGTTCGCGCTCACGGCAGGGTAGAGGAATGGTGGGGATGGAACGGTCCACAGTTGAGGAACTGAGTCGGGGCAAGATCGCGCCCATCGCGCTGAGTGATGAAGCAACCGTCGTCGCCGCCTACGAGGCGGACACTGCTGCTTCGGCCGCCTACCAGTCAGAAGCGCAGCTCGAAGAGGCCCTCATCACGCAGCTCCAGGCGCAAGCCTACGAATACGCCGATATTCGCGACGAAGACGCCCTCGTGGCGAACCTGCGCACACAACTCGAAGCGCTCAACAGTATCCAATTCACCGACGCGGAATGGAAAACGTTCTTCGAAACCTCCATCGCCAGCGCCAACGAAGGGTCGAAAGAAAAAACCTGGCGGCTCCACAACGCCAACACCCAACTCCTGCAGCGCGAGGATGGAACGACCAAAAACATCCGTCTCCTCGACAAGAGCCAGATTCATAACAACAAACTCCAGGTCATTAACCAATATGCCGTCGAGGCAGGAACCACACCGGGCTCCGCGACGCACTCCAACCGGTACGACGTCACCATCCTCGTCAACGGGCTGCCGCTCATCCACATCGAACTCAAACGCCGCGGCGTCAACCTCCGCGAGGCGTTCAACCAAATAGCCCGCTACCAAAACCAATCCCTCTGGTCCGGCCACGGACTCTTCGACTACGTGCAAGTGTTCGTCATCTCCAACGGCACACTCACCAAGTACTACTCCAACACCACGCGCCCCAAACCAGCCGACAACACCAAACGCACCCCCAACACGTGGGCCTTCACCTGCTGGTGGGCAGACAGCCAAAACAAAGTCATTCCGGACCTGAGCGGCTTCACCCGCACCTTCTTCGCCAAACACACCATCCTCAACATCCTCACCAAATACTGCGTGCTTCGCGAAGACGGCAACCTCCTCGTCATGCGGCCCTACCAAATCGCTGCCACCGAACGCATCCTCCAACGCATCGATGTCGCCAGCAACAACGCCATGCTCGGCACCACCCAAGCCGGCGGTTACATCTGGCACACGACCGGCTCAGGGAAAACACTCACGAGCTTTAAAACAGCGCAGCTCGCCACCGCGCTCCCAAGCAACCCCAAAGTTCTGTTCGTCGTCGACCGTAAAGACCTCGACTACCAAACCATGCGGGAGTACGACAGCTTCAAAAAGGGTGCGGCGAACTCCAACACCTCCACCAAAATCCTCACCGAACAAATGGGGGATCCCAACGCGCGCATCATCATCACCACCATCCAAAAACTCTCCAACTTCGTTGCAGCGAACGCGAAACACCCCATCTACAACGAACACACGGTGATAATTTTTGACGAATGCCACCGATCCCAATTCGGTGACATGCACAAGGCGATCACCAAAAAATTCAAGAAATACAACATCTTTGGATTCACCGGAACCCCAATTTTCCGCGACAACGCCGGCAAATCCTACGGGGCACGCGACGGCCGCGTAGCGCTACGCACCACCGAAGAAACCTTCGGCGAACAACTCCACACCTACACAATCGTTGACGCGATCGAAGATAAGAACGTCCTCCCCTTCAAACTCGCGTACAACAACGTGCTTGCACGTGCCGGCGGCACCGTTCAAGAAGGCGCGAGCCGGGCTCAAGAAGAAGCCGCACTCATGGCGCCCAAACGCATCAGCGCCGTCACCCACTACATCCTCGAACACTTCAACCAGCACACCCGCCGCCAGATCGAAACCGGCGAACCCACTACCTCCTACCTGCACACCATCACGAGCAACACTGCAGAGGTCGCACGCAAAAAGGGCGGGGCTCGCGAGGCAATCACCGCGAAGCGCCGCGTCATCGGATTCAACGCGATGATGGCCGTGCAATCTGTGGAAGCTGCCAAGCTCTACTACACCGAATTCAAGAAGCAGCAGGCAGGGCTACCGGAAGATCAGCGGCTCAAAGTCGCCACCATCTTCAGCTACGGAGCCAACGAAGACCCCGAAGCCGGAATCCTCGCAGAAGAAGGGTTCGACACTCAACGGCTGAGCGGTGAGAACCGCGAATTCCTCGACACCGCCATCGCCGACTACAACCAGATTTTCGGCACCAGCTACGACGCGAACGGCGACAACTTCCAGAACTACTACCGCGACCTCTCCATGAGGGTGAAAGACCGAGAAATTGACCTGCTGCTGGTCGTGAACATGTTCCTCACCGGTTTCGACGCCCCGACGCTGAACACGCTCTATGTCGATAAAAATCTGAAATACCACGGGCTAATTCAGGCGTTCTCACGCACCAATCGCATCCTCAACACCGTCAAACGGTACGGGAACATCGTGTGTTTCCGTGACCTCCAAGAGAACACCGAAGACGCCCTCGCCCTGTTCGGGAACGCTGAGGCTCAAGGCATCGCCCTGCTCGAGCCATACGAGCACTACCTGGAGCAGTACCGGCTCAAAGTCGCGGAAATGCTCGCCTTTCACAAACCCGGTACCGGGGTCCCGGCTAGCGAAAGCGAACAACACCACTTCGCCGAAGTTTTCGGCGAGATCCTGCGGCTACGGAACCTCCTGGCGGGGTTCGATGAGTTCCCTGACGATGACGACCTCACCCCGCGTCAACTTCAAGACCTGCAGAGCGTCTATCTCGCGGTGCGCGACGAGATGCGGGCCGATGCCGACGCAAATGAGCCGCAATCAGAACAACTGGAACTCGTGTTCGAGATTGAGCTGCTCAGACAAGTGGAAGTCACCGTCGATTACATCCTGATGTTGGTCGAGAAGTTCCGCGAACCGCTGTTGAAATCCCAGGCTCCTGACGACCGGTACAAAGAACGAGTATTGCAAGCGATTGAATCCAGCCCGACCCTGCGCGACAAACGCGACCTGTTCATGGACTTCATCGAAGGTGTGAATCCGGATGCGAGCATTGCCGAGCAGTGGATTGCCTTCATCACCAAGCGCCGCACACAAGAACTCGGCACCCTCATCAAAGAAGAAAAACTCCGTGAACCCGCCGCGTGGGACTTTGTACAAAGTGCCTTCGACGCCGGAGTAGTCCCCCGCATCGGCACCGACATCGGGAAAGTGCTGCCGCGCATGAGTTTCTTTGACAACACCACCGGTGGCGAGAGCCGAGCGGAAAAGAAAGAGCGCGTGCTCGACAAAATCACGGAGTTCCTGGAACGCTACGCACCGCTCGGCTGAGCGCCGCGAGCCTTTCGCACCGCTCGGTTGAGCGTCGCAGGCTTTCTGCGGCTCACCCCGCGCGCTTCGCGAGCAGCTGCGCGAACAGTTCTTTGACCTCGTCTGGGCCTGAGACGCGGAAGCTCGCCGCGGTCTCGCCGGGGCCAACCTTGATGGTGAGGTCGCTACTGCCGGCGCGATTGAACACGGACTCGTCGGTGACATCGTCGCCGAGATAGAGCCAGGCGTCGCACGCGCACGCGCGAGCGAGAGCGTCGATCGCTTCGCCCTTCGTTGCGGGGATCACCGAGAATTCCACGACGGCCTTGCCGGGCGTGACCTTCGCGTGGCGAATCGAGCGCGCATACTCGAGTGCCTCTTCGGTCGCGTTCGCGGCGCCGCGGCCCTTCGCGTTGCGCGTGTGGAGCACGGCGGCCGTGGGCTTCTTTTCTACCTCGGTGCCCGGGTACTTGCGGGAGATCCGCTCGAGGGAGGCCGTGATCGAGGCGAGCTGCGAGCGGCGCTCATCCGTCATCGAAAGCGACGACGAATCGAGGATCCCCGCATCCATGCTCTCGGGAAGCGCCCCAACCTCGGCGCCGTGCGAGCCAATCAGCACCACCGAGCTCGGCATTTCCGTGAGCGAATCGAGATCCTCGAGGGAACGGCCCGAGACGAGCGCCACGTTCGTGCCGTCGAGACCCGAAAGGGAGCGAAGGGCCTGAAGCGACTCGGGAAGGGCGCGCGCCTCATCGCGGTTCGCGACGATCGGTGCGAGAACTCCGTCGAAATCCGAGGCGATGAGCACGCGCGGCGTTGCTGCGAAAGCCTCGATTGCGGAATCGAGGTCGGCGCGGGGCGGGCAAGCGTCGGCACTAAGAGTGGGGCGAGCCGGAGCCTTCCGGGCTTCTGCGCCCCGGTCCCCACCGACCCTCTCGAGTGCCTCGAGGAAATCCGACGCCCACCGCTGCACATCGTGATCGAACACCTGGCGGCGAAGCGAACGCATGTTGTCCTGCTGCTCCTCCTCGCTCATCGCGAGCGCGTGGAGGATCGCCGATTTGAGCTCGTCAATGTCGTGTGGGTTGACGAGGGTCGCGGCGCGAAGCTCATCGGCGGCGCCCGTGAACTCCGAAAGCACGAGAACGCCGCGCTCATCAACGCGCGAGGCGATGTACTCCTTCGCGACAAGATTCATGCCGTCGCGAAGGCTCGTCACGAGCACAACATCCGCGCACATGTACAGCGCGGTCATGTCGGTGCGGGGGAACGTGCGGTGCATGTACGAGATTGCAGGGCGGCCAATCGGGGCGAAGTCACCGTTGAGGCGCCCGACGGTTAGCTCGATCTCATCGCGCAGCTGCTTGTAGGCATCGACCCTTTCGCGCGACGGGGTCGCGACCTGGATCATCGTGACCTCGTGCGGGTCGATCGCTCCGTCGTTGAGGAGCTCGCCGTAGGCCTTGAGGCGGTGGCGGATGCCCTTCGTGTAATCGAGGCGATCCACGCCGAGCACGACCTTCTTCGGGTTGCCGAGCTGCTCGCGAATTTCCTTCGCCCGCGCGAGCACGGCCGGGTCCTTCGTGAGCTCGTCGTACACGCTCACGTCAATGGAGATGGGGAAGCAGCGCGCCTCGACCGTACGGTCGTCTTCAAGGCCAAGGCCCGGGACGATGATCTGGTGCTCGTTCGCGCGGTAGCCGAGGATCTGCCGCACGCACGTCGTGAAGTTGATGGCATCCCGCTCGCGCTGGAAGCCGAGCAGATCCGCGCCGAGCAGACCCCGCAGAACCGAGTCGCGCTTTGGCAGCTGCGCGAAAAGCTCGAACGGGGGGAAGGGGATGTGGTTGAACCAGCCGATCGTCACATCCGGGCGGAGGCTGCGGATCATTTCGGGAACGAGCTGGAGCTGGTAGTCGTGCACCCAGATCGTGCCGCCCTCGGAAGTCGCGGCAGCCGCGGCTTTCGCGAACTTGCGGTTCGCTTCCACGTACACGTCCCACCACGTGCGGTGGAAGTTCGGGTCGGCGATCACGTCGTGGTAGAGCGGCCACAGCGTGTCGTTCGAGAATCCCTCGTAGTACTTCTCGACCTCTTCGGCCGTAAGAGTCACGGGCACGAGGTGCATCGTGTCGATATCGAAAGGTTCGATGTCCTCCTCAGCGCCTCCGGCCCAGCCCACCCACGCGGCCGATTCAGCGTTGCGCATGACCGATTCCATTGCGGTCACGAGGCCGCCTGGGCTCGTCACCCACTCGGTCGAGCCATCGGGGGCGGTTTTGCGATCGACAGGGAGGCGATTGGCAACGACGACGAGGGATGCGCGGGACATGATGCTCCTTTACCGAGGCACGTGCTTCACGCCTTGACGCTATCAATTGTGGATGGGTGCTCGCGTAAAGTTCCGCATCTTCCCACGTGGACACCTGTGCGCTCGCGAAGGCCCACGACCTAGGGTTTTGCTCACCGAACGCCATCCACAAGCAAGGAGCCAGCATGCGCGCACACGAAGCGGGAGCCCTCCACGGAAACGATCTGGTTCCCCAGTGGCTGCCGTACCCGACCGACGTTAACCACCTCATCGAAGGGCTGTGGAGCGCGAAGACGACGCGCAACGCGCACGGCGAGGTTGAGGTCGCGGGAGTCGGGGTCAGCGCGATTAAGGAGCGGTTCGGGACGCCCACATTCGTGATCGACGAAGAAGATTTCCGCTCGCGCGCCCGACTTTTCCGCGACACGTTCGAGCGGGCTTTCGCGCCGCTTTCCGGCGTGGACATGAGCTATGCGGGCAAGGCTTTTCTTTCGACCGCGGTGGCGCGCTGGGTGCGTTCCGAAGGACTTGGCCTCGATGTGTGCTCCGGCGGGGAGCTCGCGATCGCGCTACGCGCGGGGTCCGACGCTCGCCGGCTCACATTCCACGGCAATAACAAAAGCGATGCGGAGCTCAAGTACGCGATCGAGGCCGGGGTGGGGCGCATCGTGATCGATTCCCTCGAGGAGATCGACCGCGTGAACGACATCGCCGTGGCGAGGGGCGTACGTCAACGCGTGCTCCTGCGCGTCACCTCGGGCGTGGAGGCGCACACGCACGAGTTCATCTCGACGGCCCACGAGGATCAGAAGTTCGGCATCTCGATCGCCACGGGGGAGGCCCTCGAGGCGATCCGGCGTGTGGAAGCCGCCGAGGCCCTCGCGCTCGACGGTCTCCACTCGCACATCGGTTCACAAATCTTCGATACCAACGGCTTCGAGGTCGCGGCGAGGCGCGTGCTTGCCCTCGCAAAGGAAGGGCGCGACGCGATTGGCCGCCCCCTTACTCACATCGTTCTTGGCGGCGGCTTCGGCGTGATGTACACGACTCAGAACACGCCCCGAACGGCCGAGCAACTGGCCGAACAGCTCGCCGCGATCGTCGAAAACTCCTGCCGCACACTCGAGCTGGAGATCCCAAGGCTCGGCTTCGAACCCGGGCGCGCGATTGCCGGGCCATCCACACAAACGCTCTACACGGTGGGCACGCTCAAGGATGTCGAGCTCGGCGCGGGTCAAAAACGCCTGTACGTGTCGATCGACGGTGGCATGAGCGACAACATCCGTACAGCCCTCTACGATGCCGACTACTCGTGCCTGCTCTCGAGTCGCACTTCCGCGGTTGAGCCGCGCGTTGTGCGCATCGTCGGCAAACATTGCGAAAGCGGCGACATCGTGGTGAAAGACGAATACCTCCCGGGCGACGTGAAGCGCGGCGACCTCGTTTCCGTGCCCGTCACGGGCGCCTACTGCTATGCCCTCGCCTCCAACTACAACAGCGCACTCAAACCCGCCGTCGTCTCCGTCAAAGACGGCACGGTCACCGAAATGATCCGCCGCGAAACCCTCGAGGACCTCCTCGCGCGAGACCTCGGGTAGCGGCAGAAAAGTGGCAACCGTCGGACACCGCACCCCCGAAACTCGCTACGCTTGAAGCGACGCTACCCGCATCAGGCCGGTGCGAGTCACCGGTGAAGCGCCGCGGCAGCAGCGCGATAAAGAGAGGCAAGTGTGAGAATCGCGAGAGAACGCGTGACGGTTCAGCCGTGCGCGACGAGCGCCAACCTTGGGCCGGGCTTCGATAGCCTCGGCGTTGCCCTTGACCTTCGCGACCGCTACACGCTCGAGGTCACCACGGGCGCCACCGAGGTGGTGATCAACGGCGAAGGGGCAGGTGAGCTGCCCGTCGACGACACGAACCTCATCGTGCGCACGCTGCGCGAGACCCTCGAATGGGTGGGTGCGCCCCAAATTGGCGTGCGGCTCACGTGCACGAACGTTATCCCCCAAGAAGCGGGGCTGGGTTCGAGCGCCGCAGCAATCGTGGGCGGAATTGCCCTGGCGCGAGGAATTCTCCAGGACCCAAGCGCCATCGACGATCAGGCGATGCTCGAGATCGCCGCCTCGATCGAGGGGCATCCCGATAGCGTTGCCCCTGCCATCTACGGAGGTGCATGCCTCGCCTACACCGAGGGAGAAGAAGTTCGTGCCGTGCGCTTGCGCGTCGCGAATGCTGCCGACGGTCGCCCCGTTCTGCGCCCCCTCATCATTTCGCCGAACCGCACGCTCTCCACCATCGCGGCTCGTGCGAGCCTCAGCCCCGACGTGCGTCGTCGCGACGCCACTCACAACATTGCCCGCGCCGCGTTGCTTGTCCACGCCCTCGCGGAGGACCCCTCGCGCCTGTTCGCGGCCACCGCCGATCGCCTTCACCAGGATCCCCGTAGGGAGCACATGCCTCAAAGCGTGAGTCTCGTGCATGTGCTGCGCTCGCAGGGCGTTCCCGCCGTAATCTCGGGGGCGGGGCCAACGATACTCATCCCCGCCGATGCCCCTGGCGATATCGCGCGCATCGTGAGTGAAGTGGTGGAAGACCCGGACGACTGGCGCCTCGCCCGCGTGCCCCTTGCACAAGAGGGCATTCGCACTGTGTTATCGTGAGGGTGCTCGGCCACGCGAACGTGGCCCCGCCCTCGTTGAAGGCTGGCGAACCGCCACCGCGTAAAGCCACAATCCTTCCCTCGGCGGTAGGCGATCGCATACGAGTCATTCTCATGGCGGCCGAGCATTCCTGACACCGACTGGTGCCCCTCCTTCGGCGTGAAAGCATCACGAGCCTCTCGCCAAGCGCCCGAGCGCGCGTTTTTCCCCGAAAAGAGCACCGTCACCTCACGAAACTGGGAACAACCACGGGACACACACCTCAGAAAGGACCCCGGGTGAACGACAACTACACCGACGCCGCCGAGCTTTCGGCAAAGAGGCTCCCGGAGCTTCAGGCCATCGCGACTTCCATGGGCATCCGCGGCGTGCGTAAGCTCCGCAAAGGCGAGCTGATCGAAGCCATCAGCACGGGCAAGGCACCGTCGGCCCCCGCCGCGCGCGCTCCCAAGGCGAGCGCCGCTGAAACCGCGGGCACGGCCGAACCTGCCCAGGCGAAGACGAAGAGCGCTGCGAGCGCTGAGCAGGCAGAGAAGCCCGCGCGCACCCGCAAAGACCAGAGCGAAAAGTCGAGCGACGACCAGGGCACCGCTCGCGAAAACCGCGCTGCTGAAGCCCGCGACAACGACGACGAGCGTGGCGACCGCCACGATCGCCGCCGGGGGGACAGCCCCCGCCGCGTCGAAGACATCAAACTCCCTGATTCCGAGACCGCGCGCGAGCGCCGCAAGGACGCGCGCGAGGACCGTCGCGATCGCCGCAGCGACCGCGGGCAGGGCGGCAACGACTCCGATCAAAAGAACCGTGAAGGTGAAGGCCGCCGCGACCGCCGCAATAACCGCGGCGATGGGGACGACAACACCAACGACCGTCGCGGTCGCCGCTCGCGTGGTCGCGAGCGCAACCGCAATCGCAACCGCCGCGATCACGACAACAACGGCGAGCCGCAGGTGCGCGAAGACGACGTGCTCGTCAAGGTTGCGGGCATTCTCGACATTCGCGATAACTACGCTTTCGTGCGCACCACCGGCTACCTCCCCGGCCCGAGCGATATTTACGTGTCGATGAACCAGGTGCGTAAGTATGGCCTGCGAAAAGGCGACGCAATCGTGGGCCAGGTCAAGGCCCCCAAGGACGGCGAAGAGCAGCAGCGCCAGCAGGACTTCCACCACGGTGGCGGCCGTGGGCGCGGGCGAGGCAACAAGGCCCACTCGAAGTTCGCGGCACTCGTGAGCGTCGACACCGTCAACGGCATGACACCGGAGAAGGCGAAAGCTCGCGTTGAATTCAACAAGCTCACGCCGCTGTACCCCGATACGCGCCTTCGCCTCGAGAACAAGGCCACGAACTTCACGCCGCGCATTATCGACCTCGTTGCTCCCGTGGGTAAGGGGCAGCGCGGCCTGATCGTGGCACCGCCGAAAGCCGGTAAGACCATCATCCTGCAGCAGGTTGCCGAGGCGATCACGCAGAACAACCCCGAGGTTCACCTCATGGTTGTGCTCGTCGACGAGCGCCCCGAGGAAGTCACCGACATGCAGCGCACCGTCAAGGGTGAGGTCATTGCCTCGACCTTCGACCGCCCCGCTGACGACCACACGACCGTCGCCGAGCTCGCGATCGAGCGCGCGAAGCGTCTCGTGGAAATGGGCCGCGACGTGGTTGTGCTCCTCGACTCGATCACGCGCCTCGGCCGCGCCTACAACCTCGCGGCGCCAGCCTCCGGACGTATCCTCTCGGGCGGTGTCGACTCCTCGGCGCTTTACCCGCCAAAGCGTTTCTTCGGTGCAGCCCGCAACGTGGAAAATGGCGGCTCGCTCACTATCCTCGCGACCGCGCTCGTGGATACCGGCTCGAAGATGGACGAAGTGATCTTCGAAGAGTTCAAGGGCACCGGCAACTGGGAGCTCAAGCTTGACCGCAAGCTTGCCGAGCGCCGCATTTTCCCCGCCGTCGACGTCAATGCGTCAGGCACGCGCCGCGAAGAAGAGCTCATGGGCAACGAAGAGCTCGCGATCATGTGGAAGCTGCGCCGCGTGCTCAGCCAGCTCGAGCAGCAGCAAGCGATCGAGCTTCTCCTCGAACGCCTCAAGAAGTCGCAAAACAACGGGGAGTTCCTGCTCGCCGTGTCGAAATCCACCCCGAAAGTTCCTCGCCAGGGCGAATAAGTCCGGGCGACGCTCGTGGGAAGCGGCCTGTAAGCAGAGTTACAGGCCGCCAACTGGAGCTCCGGCTTCCTTTCATGGGAAACTGGACGGCGGTTCTGGTTCACGGCCCGCGTCGCGGAGCCGACCCAGCGGCCATGAATGAAAAGGAGACATCACATGAAGAAGGGGATCCACCCCGAATACGTGGAGACCACGGTGACCTGCACCTGTGGCAACACGTTCGTGACCCGCAGCACGAAAGCCGACGGAAAGATCAACTCCGAGGTGTGCTCGGCCTGCCACCCGTTCTACACCGGTAAGCAGAAGATTCTTGACACCGGTGGCCGCGTGGCCCGCTTCGAAGCACGCTACGGCAAGCGCAAGAAGTAGCTTTTCAAAGCGGCGCTGGCACCCCGCCTCCATGTGGGATGTCGGCGCCGCTTTCGCGTACGCGAAACCTCCACGCCCGCTACACCACGTCAAGAAAGACCCTCATGTTTGAGAACGTGTCCTCGCTCGTTGATGAATTCTCGGCCCTCGAGCAGCAAATGGCCGATCCCGCGCTTCACAACGACCACAACAAGGCCAAGCGCGTGGGGCGCCGGTACGCCGAGCTCGGTCCCGTGGTGAGGGCGTACCGCGAGTGGCTTGCGACGGGCGAGGACCTCGAAACGGCGCGCGAGTTTGCCGAAGAGGATTCGTCGATGGCGGAGGAAGCGAAGGCGCTCGAAGCCAAGCGCGAAGAACTCACGGCTACGCTTGAGGACCTGCTCGCGCCGCGCGACCCCAACGACGCGCGCGACGTGATCCTCGAAGTCAAGGCCGGTGCGGGCGGCGACGAGTCAGCCCTGTTCGCCGCAGATCTCGTGCGCATGTACGAGGCGTACGCCACAAGGAATGGCTGGAGCACCGAGATCATTACCGAGACCGAGAATGACCTCGGCGGTTATAAAGATCTCTCGATGTCGATCCGCACGCGCGGCAATGTGGGTCCCGCTGAAGGCGTGTGGGCGCACCTCAAATACGAGGGCGGTGTGCACCGCGTGCAGCGTGTGCCCGTGACCGAATCCCAGGGCCGCATCCACACCTCGGCTGTCGGTGTTCTCGTTGTGCCCGAGGCCGACGAGGCAGATGAAGACGAGTTTCTCGCGGAACAACTCCACCCGAACAACCTGCGCATCGACGTCTACCGCTCGTCTGGCCCAGGCGGGCAGAGCGTGAACACGACCGACTCGGCCGTGCGCATCACGCACCTTCCCACGGGGCTCGTGGTGAGCTGCCAAAACGAAAAGAGTCAGCTCCAGAACAAGGAGCAGGCCATGCGAATCCTCCGCTCGCGCCTTCTCGACGCCGTGCACGCCGAGCAGGAAGCGGAAGCCTCCGCCACCCGTCGCTCCCAGGTGCGCACCGTGGATCGCTCCGAGCGCATCCGCACCTACAACTTCCCCGAGAACCGCATCGCCGACCACCGCACCGGGTACAAGGCCAACAACCTCGACCAGGTTCTCAACGGTGATCTTGAGCCGGTCGTGAAATCCCTCATGGATGCCGATCGTGAAGCGATGCTCGCCGCCGCAGGCTCGAACGAGTAGGCACACATGACTCGCGGGAGGCTCAGCGTGTCGCAGCGCGTCGCGCTCGCGCGGCGCAATGCATGCTCGAGGCTGCATGCGGCAGGCATTGACTCCGCCGAGGCTGAGTCGCGACTCATTGTTACCCACGCCGCGCGTGCGGGCACGTCCCTCGTGCTCCTCGACAAGCTCCCCGAAACCTTCGAGGCTGACGTCGACGCGGTGCTCACACGCCGCGAAAAACGCGAGCCCCTTCAGCTGATCCTCGGCGAAGCCCCCTTTCGCCGTCTCACCCTCGAAACCGCCCGCGGCGTGTTTCTCCCGCGGCCCGAGACCGAGCTCGCGCTCGACATCGCCCACACGTGGGTGCACGACGAAGGCCAGCAAGCGTCGGACCCCCTGCGCGCCCTTGACGCCTGCACCGGAAGCGGAACCCTCGCCGCCGCGCTCCTCGACGAATTCCCCGCCGCCCACGTGAGCGCGTTTGACGTGAATGAGCGCGCCGTGGAACTTGCGCAGCGCAACTGCGAAGCTGCCGGGCCAGGCCGCTCCGACGTCTTTTGCGCCGAATTGCCCACGGAGAAAAAAGAACTCGACAACTTTGTGCGAGCGTACATTCCCGAGCGGCCGCTCGACCTCGTCCTTGCAAACCCTCCCTACATCCCGGCACGCGAGATCCCTTCCGACCCCGAGGTGCGCGACTATGACCCGCACGAAGCGCTCTTTGGGGGAGGGGAGAGCGGACTCGACGTTCCCGGCGCCGTGATTGAGCTCGCCGCACGCCTCTTGCGTCCAGGTGGGCTCCTCGTGATGGAGCACGATGAAAGTCAGGGGGACGCGACTCGAGCGCTCGCCGGGGCCACAGGAAACTTCGAGATGATCCGCACCGCGTGCGACCTCACGGGACGCGACCGCTTTCTCGTGGCGCACCGCGCACCACAAGTGAGAGAATGAGGCACGTGAGCGTTTACGACTACACCGACGAATCCACGCGCGAGGCCGCCCTCGAGGCGGCAGCCACCGCCGTCAAGGACGGCAAACTCCTCGTGCTGCCCACCGACACCGTGTACGGGATCGGTGCCGATGCCTTTAACAAGGACGCCGTTCAAGCGCTCCTCGATGCCAAGGGCCGTGGCCGCCAGTTCCCGCCTCCCGTGCTGATCGGTGACCCGAACGTTATGCACGCCCTCGGCTTCGATATTCCTCCGATTATCGAGGATCTCGTGGAGGAATACTGGCCCGGCCCGCTCACCGTGATCGTCCAGGCCCAGCCCTCCCTGCACTGGGACCTTGGCGAAACCAAGGGCACGGTGGCGCTGCGCATGCCCAACCATGAGGCCGCCATCGCGCTTCTTAAGAGGACCGGTCCGCTCGCCGTGTCGAGTGCGAATAAGCACGGTGGTGAGGCCGCCAAGAGCGTCATGGACGCGGCCGTGCAGCTCGGTGATGCAGTCGAGGTGTACCTCGACGGCGGCAAATCGCGCATTGGTGAGTCCTCGACGATCATCGACGCGACAGTAAACCCCCCGAAGATCCTGCGCCGTGGTGCGTTGAGCGAAGAAGAGATCGTGGAAAAGTTCGGGGAAATCTTCACGCCGGAAAAGACGCACGATCCCGAAGAGGTCGACCACGCCGAAGAATCTGTAGAGCCCGGAGAGGTTCAAGAAGCCGACGGCGCGAAGGCGCCCGAAGAAAAATCCACTGCCGGCGAGGATAAGGCCGACGCTTGAGGGTTTACCTCTTTCTTCTCCTGATCGCCGCGGCCGTCACCTATCTCGTGACGCCCGCGGCGCGCGTCGTTGCGAGGCGCATCGGCGCGATGACCGCCGTGCGTGACCGTGATGTGCATCAGGATGTCACCCCTCGACTCGGTGGGGTGGCGATGTTCGCGGGTGTCGCGGTCGCGATGGTGCTTGCCTCGAACGTTCCCTTCCTCGACCCCATTTTTCGCGGTTCCTTTAAAGTCTGGTCGATCCTCATTGCGGGCGGGCTTATTTGCCTGCTCGGCGGTCTCGACGACAAATTTGACCTCGACTGGCTCACGAAACTTGCCGGCCAAGTGCTCATCGCGCTGTTCGTCGCGTCGCAGGGAGTGCAGTTGACTACCCTCCCGATCGGGGGGCTCACGCTCATTTCCGCCCGGTCCTCGCTCATTTTGACCGTCATCGTGATTGTGGCAGCGATGAACGCCGTGAACTTTATCGACGGGCTCGACGGACTCGCCTCCGGGGTCATGGCGATCGGGGGAGGAGCCTTCTTTATCTACGCCTACCTGCTCACGCGCGACGTCTCCTCAACCGACTACTCCTCGATGGCCGCGCTGATCACCGCGGTCATGATTGGTGCGTGCCTCGGATTCCTCCCGCACAACTTTTCAAAGGCGCGTATCTTCATGGGCGATTCGGGAGCCCTTTTCCTCGGTCTTTTGCTGGTCTCGGCAACCATCGCCGTGACTGGCCAGGTTGATCCGGCACGTCTCGCCCCCTCCGATGCCTTCGGCCAGCTTCTTCCGATCCTCATGCCCGTGGGCGTCATGATCCTTCCCGCCCTCGACATGGTGCTTGCGGTTGTGCGGCGCGTGGGAAGCGGAAAATCCCCCTTTCATGCGGACCGTCGGCACCTGCACCATCGCCTGCTCAACCTTGGCCACTCGAAACTCGGCGCCGTGCTGATCATGTACACGTGGACCGCGCTCGTGTGCCTATGCCTTCTTGCGCCCGTATTTTTCGAGGTCAAGACCGCAATGATCATTTGGATCGGCTCACTCGTCATCGCTATAGTCGTGACCCTTGACCCCCTGCGGGCGCTCGCTCGCGCTCGAAAAAATCAGGACCTGGAGAAAACCTCATGAGCACCGCAGAAAAGAACCGCGCGCACAACAACGCCCTGGTGCAAAAAGGCGCTGTCACTTCGGTCCTCGTTGGCATCGTGATCTCCGCGATCGTCGTGCTCGTCGCGTGGCTAGGGTTCGACGCGCATGCACGCAACGGCGCGCTCGTGGGGGCGGGACTTTCACTCGTGATTACCCTGCCGTCGCTCATCGTCGCCTACTGGGGCGTGAAGCAGAGCCCCACTCTCATGTTCGGCACCGTACTACTCACGTGGACACTCAAGATGGTCGTGCTGATTCTGATCTTGATCGTGCTGCGCGGTGAGCCTTGGCTGTCCATGCCGTGGGTGGGAATTGCGCTTCTCTTCGGGGCAGTAGCGCCGATCGCGGTCGAAGGTGTGCTGCTCGCGCGCACGCGCCCGAAAATTGAGGTGTAGCGCGCTGATCCTGAGTCAAAAACCCGGCTCGTCCTCTGCTATATTGATGCAGAATGCTGAACGAAAACGGCGAAGTCTGCACGGGTGCTGAGAGCGCGTGCACGGCATCGAAGCCGTTTCGAACAGACCGTCCCGTGCCCGTGGCACACGCCAAGCGTGAGCCGAGAACCCTGGAGTAAGAGCAGTTGATTCCTAGCGAAACTACTCGTCTCGTCGCTGAAAGTGGGCTGGATTTCCATACCCCTTCCCTTGCCGACTTCTTCCCCGACGCGATCCTCTTTGCGGGCACCCCGTTTGAGTTCAACCGCGTGCAACTCGTGCGCCTCATCGTTGTGGTGGGATGCCTCGCGATTACCTACGCAATAGCCTCCCGGGCCAAGGTTGTGCCGGGGCGCATCCAGAGCATTTTTGAGATGTTCATGGGCTTCATTCGCGACAATGCGATCGAGCCCGTGCTCGGTAAAGCAAAGGGACGTCGCTTCGCGCCCATGCTCTACACGCTGTTCTTCCTCATCCTCTCGATGAACCTCGCGGGCGTCACCCCCGGTCTCAACCTCGCGGGCACCTCCGTGATTGGCATGCCCCTCATGCTCGCGCTGTGGACCTTCGCCACCTACGTCATCTGCGGCATGAAGCAGCACGGTGTGCTCGGCTACATCAAGCACGAAACAATGCCCCCGGGCGTTCCGAAGCCTGTGTACTTCCTGCTCGTGCCCATCGAATTTCTTCAGCTCGCCGTCGTGCGCTGGTTCTCGCTGACCATCCGTCTTCTCGCCAACATGGTCGCGGGCCACATGATGCTCGTCGTGTTCATCTCGCTCACGCAAGCACTCTTGCTCTCCGGATCGCTGCTCATGATCGCGAGCCCGTTCGCGGGCGTCTTCGCCCTCGGCATCTACGGCTTCGAAGTCTTCGTTGCCCTCCTCCAGGCCTTCATCTTCACGATCCTCGCGTCCGTGTACATCAACATGGCCACGAGCGAAAGCCACTGACCACCCGAGTCACCTAGATTTTCCCTTAGAGCTTCGGCTCACAACCGAAACCCTGCCCGGCAACGCGGCAGAAAACTGAAAGGAATACCCTCGTGGGCACCACCATTCTCGCTGAAATCAACGGCAATCTCTCATCGCTCGCCTACGGCATCGCGGCCTTCGGCCCGGGAATCGGTATCGGCATGATCGGCGCCAAGACCGTTGAGTCGATGGCGCGCCAGCCCGAGATCCGCGGCTCGCTTCAGACGACCATGATTATCGCTATCGCGTTTGTCGAGATCATCGCGCTTCTCGCGATCGTGACCGGCCTCCTCTTTTCCTGAGGTTAATTCCCCATGTATCTGGCAAGTGGAGAAGGAGAGGTCAGCAAGTACGCCCTGCTGATCCCCCATGTCCCTGAAATTTTTTGGAGCGCCATCTTCATCCTCATCTTTGCCGTCGTATTCATGAAGTTCGTTCTCCCGAAGATGAATCGGGTCCTGGACGAACGTGCAGCGAAGATCGAGGGTGGCATCCGTAAGGCGGAGGAGGCCCAGTACGAGGCCGATCGCCTCAAGGCCATGCAGGAAGGCGAACTCGCTGCCGCACGCCGTGAAGCCGCCGAGATGCGCGAAAAGGCCCGCGAAGAGGGCTCGCGCATCATCGAAGAGGCTCGCACTCGCGCAAGCCTCGAGACCGAGCGCATGATCGGTGCGGGCAAGCAACAGATCGCGGCCGAGCAGGCGCAGGCAAGCGCCGAGCTTCGCGGCGAAGTTGGCTCGCTTGCGAGCACCCTCGCCTCGAAGATCGTGGGCGAGTCGCTTAGCGACGACGAGCGCTCGCGCCGCGTGATCGATCGTTTCCTCGACGAGCTTGAATCGTCGACCGCGGCGAAGTAAGGAAGGCACAGCATATGCGCGGAGTTTCCGCCAAGTCGCTCCACAGCGTGCTTAGGCACGCCTCGGAGTCCACCTCGGCGAACGCCCCCACCACCGAGATCGCACACGAGCTTTTCGAAGCCGTGCGCGTCATCGACTCGAGCAATCAGCTCGTGCGCCTCTTGAGCGACCCCGGTCGCGACGAGGACCTCAAGGCCGATGTCGTGCGGCGCCTTTTTGGCGGCCGCGTCAGCGAGGCCGCCCTCGAGGTTCTTCTTGAGGCTTCGCGGTGCACCTGGTCGGAGCAAAACCACCTCCTCGAAGGAATTGAGTTTGCGGGCGTTTCCCTCGTTCTCGAGGAAGCTCGAGGGCGAGGTGCAGCGCACACCGTGGAAGAAGAACTCTTTCAGGTCGCGCGCCTCGTCGAGGACACCCCGGAGCTCTCCGAAGCGTTCGACTCCAAGCGCGACGACATCTCGGCGCGCGTGGGGATCATCGAGAGGCTCCTGAGTGGCAAGGTGGATTCGGCAACCGTCGCCATTGCCGCTCAAGCGGTGAGCTTCGAGCCCTCTGCCAAGGTTCCCGCCCGACTCCTCGGGTTCGCGAACTTTGCGAGCGCCGAACGTGACCGCCGTTCCGGCGTAGTCACGAGCGCGGTCGAACTGACTCCCGAGCAGCAGGAACGCCTCACGCGCATCCTTTCCGCCCGTTACGGCGGGGAGCTGAGCCTGAACTACGAGATCGACCCGAGCGTGATTGGCGGCCTCCGCATCACGATCGGTGACGACCTCTACGACGCCACGATCTTCGGCCGTGTTCGCGATGCGCGCGAACGCATTTCCGCCTAAGAATCACCAACGAGAACACGTACCACCCCTCCCGGTAGCGCCGGGAATGACCAAGAAGGAAGCGGAGCGCGATGGCCGAGCTCACCATTCGTCCCGAGGACATCCGGGACGCACTCGACACTGCGGTGTCGAACTACCAGCCCCAGAACGCAGGTCGCGAAGAAATCGGCCGCGTTACCGAATCAGCAGACGGCATTGCACGCGTCTCGGGTCTGCCGAACCTCATGGCAAACGAGCTCGTGCGCTTCGAGGACGGCACGCTTGGACTCGCCCTCAACCTCGAACTTCGCGAGGTCGGCGTCGTTGTTCTCGGTGAATTCACCGGCATCGAAGAAGGCCAGGAGGTGCGCCGCACCGGGGAGGTCCTTTCGGTCCCCGTTGGCGACGGCTACCTCGGCCGTGTCGTTGACCCGATGGGCCGCCCGATCGACGGCCTCGGTGACATCGAGACCACGGGCCGCCGCGCACTCGAACTCCAGGCGCCGAGCGTCATGCAGCGTAAGAGCGTGAAGGAACCGCTCCAGACCGGCATCAAGGCCATCGACGCGATGACCCCGATCGGTCGCGGCCAGCGCCAGCTCATCATTGGCGACCGCCAGACCGGCAAGACCACGATCGCCGTGGACACGATCCTCAACCAGAAGGCCAACTGGGAAACGGGCGACCCGGATCAGCAGGTGCGCTGCATCTACGTTGCCGTGGGCCAGAAGGGCTCGACGATCGCCTCCGTGCGCGCGACCCTCGAAGAAAACGGCGCGCTCGACTACACCACTATCGTTGCCGCCCCTGCCTCCGACCCCGCGGGCTTCAAGTACATCGCTCCCTACGCGGGCTCGGCAATCGGCCAGCACTGGATGTACGAGGGCAAGCACGTCCTCATTGTGTTCGACGACCTCTCGAAGCAGGCCGAGGCCTACCGCGCCGTGTCGCTTCTGCTTCGCCGTCCGCCGGGCCGCGAGGCCTACCCGGGCGACGTCTTCTTCCTCCACTCGCGTTTGCTTGAGCGCTGTGCGAAGCTCTCCGACGACATGGGTGGCGGTTCGATGACTGGTCTGCCGATCATCGAAACGAAGGCCAACGACGTCTCGGCCTACATCCCGACGAATGTCATCTCGATTACCGACGGCCAGTGCTTCCTTCAGTCGGATCTCTTCAACGCCAACCAGCGCCCCGCAGTCGACGTGGGTATCTCGGTGTCGCGCGTTGGCGGTTCGGCGCAGACCAAGGCCATGAAGGGTGTTTCCGGTACGCTCAAGATTTCGCTCGCGCAGTACCGCGACCTCGAGGCGTTCGCGATGTTCGCCTCGGATCTCGACGCGGCTTCGAAGCAGCAGCTTGCGCGCGGCGCTCGCCTGACCGAGCTCCTCAAACAGGGCCAGGCAAAGCCCATGCCGTTCGAGGAACAGGTGGTGTCGATCTGGGCCGGCACGAAGGGCAAGCTTGACGAGATCGAGGTCGAGGACATCCTCGAGTTTGAGGGGCGCCTGCACGAGTTCCTGCGCCACAACGGCACGATCCTCGAAACCATCCGCGAGACCAGGAAGTTCTCGCCGGAAACCGAAGCGGAACTCGAGACCGTGATCGAGAACGTCAAGCGCGACTACTTCGCTGAGAAGCAGAAGGACGCCGTGTACGACAACAATGGCGTGATCGAAGACGAGGCCATCGAGCAAGAGTCGATCCTCAAGTCCTCCAAGTAGTGGCGGATGTTCGAGTAAGAGAACGTTAGTCACGAGGGAGAGATATGGGAGCCCAGCAAAGGGAATACAAGAAGCGGATCGGCTCCGCGAAGGGCATGAAGAAGATCTTCCAGGCCCAGGAAATGATCGCGGCTGCCCGAATCTCGAAGGCACACGCGCGCGTGCAGGCCACGACCCCCTACGCGCAGGCGATCACGAACGCGATCGCCTCGGTCGTGCAGCACTCGGAAGAGACGAACCACCCGTTTCTTGAAGCGGATCGTACTTTCTCGAATCGCGTGGGGGTTCTGCTCATTACCTCGGATCGCGGTATGGCCGGTTCGTACTCGCCGAGCGCCATCCGCGAGGCCGAGCACCTCACGAACAAGCTTCGCGACGAGGGCAAAGAACCGATCATGTACGTCGTTGGCCGCAAGGGCGATTCGTACTACCGGTTCCGTAACCGACCGGCGGAGAAATCGTGGATCGGCGTTAAGGAAGAAGACCTTCCGAAACTCGGTCGCGAAATCGCCTCACTCTTCCGCGAGGCTCTACTCACGGAAGAAATCGAGGACCATCTCGACGAGCTCTACGTCGTGGGGCACCGGTTTACGAACCGATTCCGCCAGGACGTGAACGTCGTGCGCCTCGTGCCGCTGCAGTTGAGTGCCGAAGGCGCCGAGAGCCGATTGACGAAGCAGTATCCGCTGTACGAGTACACGCCGAACGCCGAAGAGGTGTTCGAACAGCTCGTGCCGCGCTACGTCGAGTCGCGCATCATCAACATCCTTCTTCAATCGATCGCGTCGGAGCACGCGAGCAGGCAGAAGGCCATGAAGACTGCGACCGACAACGCGGAAACGCAGATCCAGAAGTTCACGCGCCTCGCAAACTCCGCTCGCCAGGCCGAGATCACGCAGGAAATCACGGAGATCGTGGGCGGTGCGGACGCCCTCAATGCCTCCGGCAGGAAAGAACGCTGAGCACGAAAGCACATTTGGAGTAAAAGAATGACCATCACCGAAAATGCCCCGGCACAGACCGAGGCTAGCGCCGTCATCGGTCGTGTCGCTCGCGTGACCGGCGCCGTTGTCGACGTCGAATTCCCCGCGGGCCAGATCCCCGACATGTACAACGCTCTCGTCACCGAGATTGAGCTGCCCACGGGCGATGAGGACGGCGGCACGAGCACGCAGACCCTCACCCTCGAGGTCGCCCAGCACCTCGGCGACGGTATGGTGCGCGGCATCGCGCTCAAGCCGACCGACGGTCTCGTGCGCGGCCAGGCCGTGCGCGACACGGGCGCACCCATCTCCGTTCCCGTTGGCGACTTCACCCTCGGACGCGTTTTCGACGTCGTGGGCAATGTGCTCAACGGCGACAAGGGTGAGAAGCTCGAGATCAACGAGCGTTGGCCCATTCACCGCAAGGCCCCGAACTTCGATCAGCTTGAGTCGAAGACTCAGATGTTCGAGACCGGCATCAAGTCGATTGACCTCCTCACCCCGTACGTGCAGGGTGGCAAGATCGGCCTGTTCGGCGGCGCCGGCGTGGGCAAGACCGTTCTTATTCAGGAGATGATCTACCGCGTGGCGAACAACCACGACGGCGTCTCCGTGTTCGCCGGTGTTGGCGAGCGCACGCGTGAGGGCTGGGACCTCATCGAGGAAATGACCGAATCGGGCGTGATCGAGAAGACTGCCCTTGTGTTCGGCCAGATGGACGAGCCGCCGGGCACGCGTCTTCGCGTGGCACTTTCGGCTCTCACGATGGCGGAGTACTTCCGCGACGTGCAGAACCAGGACGTGCTCCTGTTCATCGACAACATCTTCCGCTTCACGCAGGCAGGCTCCGAGGTGTCGACCCTCCTTGGCCGCATGCCTTCGGCGGTGGGCTACCAGCCGAACCTCGCGGACGAGATGGGTGTGCTCCAGGAGCGCATTACCTCGACGCGCGGCCACTCGATTACGTCGATGCAGGCGATTTACGTTCCCGCTGACGACTACACCGACCCGGCTCCGGCCACGACGTTTGCGCACCTCGATGCGACGACCGAGCTCAGCCGTGAGATCGCTTCGCGTGGTCTCTACCCCGCGATCGATCCGCTTGCTTCGACCTCGCGCATCCTCGACCCGCGCTACATCGGCCAGGATCACTATGATGTCGCGGTTCGCGTCAAGCAGATTCTTCAGCGCAACAAGGAACTTCAGGACATCATCGCGATGCTCGGTGTCGATGAGCTCTCGGAAGAGGATAAGGTCATCGTCGCGCGCGCACGCCGCATCCAGCAGTTCCTTTCGCAGAACACCCACATGGCGAAGCAGTTCACGGGTGTGGACGGCTCGGACGTGCCGCTGCGCGACACCATCGAAGGCTTCAAGGGCATTTGCGACGGCGAGTTCGACCACATCGCCGAGCAGGCGTTCTTCAACGTTGGCGGTATTGACGACGTGCTGAAGAACTGGGATCGCATCCAGAAGGAAACTTCGAAGTGAGTGCCATGAAGGTCAACTTCGTGTCGGCCGAGGGCAGCATCTGGGAAGGCGAAGCCGAGTACGTTTCGGTCTTCGCCATCGACGGCGCGATGGGCATCATGGCCGGCATGGAGCCGCACCTTGCGCTCCTGAGCGAGGGCCCCGTGGTGATTACCGAAGTCGGTGGGGCGAAGCACGAGTTCCAGGTCACGGGCGGTTTCTGCTCCGTTGACGACGAGGCCGTGAACGTCGTTGCCGACGAGGTCCTCACCGAGGAAGCGGCCCGCGAGGCGGCTCTTCCACGCTCTACTCCGTCATCAGAGCTCGAAGGAGAGGCCGAGACCGACTAAGGGTCTTTCCTCCTCTCGTGAAAAGCGGCCCCGCCAGCGCACCGTGTGCGCGGCGGGGCCGCTTTCCTGTGCCCTGTCTCCGGGCGGCCGAATGCCGCGATGCGAAAACGAAAGGAACGGGGCCGCTTAGGAGGCGTCGGAACTGAACCACTCACCCGCGTGCATGACCCGTTCGGGCTCGAGCCCCTCGGCGCTCACGAGCGCGAGGTCCGCGCGGGCACCCTCACGAATCTCGCCGATATCGTCGCGTCCCAGTACCGTCGCGGGGGTTGCGGTTGCGGCGAGAATAGCGCGCTCAAGAGGCACGCCTGCCTCGAGGTGGGCGAAGCGTACGACGTCGAGTAGGTGGGCGGTGCCTCCCGCGATCGCGCCACCTTCGGTGAGGGTTGCAACGCCGTCTTTGACCGTGACGGGAAGCGAGCCCAGAACGTAGTCGCCGTCGGCCATTCCCGTCGCGGCCATCGCGTCGGTGATGAGCATGATGTGCCCGTCGCCGATGAGGTCGAACGTGTAGCGTACGGTGTCGGCGGACGTGTGGACGCCGTCGGCGATGAGCTCGGCGACTACCGTGCCGGCGGCGGCTTGGTCGATGGCGGCGAATGCAGGGCCGGCGTCGCGATGGTGGATGGGGCGCATCGCATTGAACAGGTGGGTGGCGGTTGGCTTCAGGGAACGGGCGACGGGTCCGACGCTTGCCAGCTCTTCTTGAGCCCTCTGAATCGCGGTGACCATCTGCTCACCGGTGCAGTCCGTGTGGCCATAGCTCGGGAGGGCGCCGTGCGCGATGAGGGCGCGGGACACGCTGCCATCGAGATCGGCTTCGGGGGCGATTGTCATGGTCGCGATGGCGCCGCCGCCTTCCTCTAGCAGCTCGAGCGTGCGCGCGGCGTCCCCCTCAGCGATGAACTGGGGGTCGTGAGCACCCTTGCGAGCGTGGGAGATGAAAGGACCTTCGAGGTGAATTCCGGCCAACTCGCCGGCCTCGACGAGCGACCGTAGCGCGCGCACCCTCGACATGAGCGTGTCCTGCGCGGCGGTCACGAGTGAGGCAACGATGCTCGTCGTGCCGTGGGCGCGGTGCTCCGCGATCGCCGGTGCCGCCTGCGCCGGGTCCTCGGTGTCAGGGAAGGAGAATCCACCGCCGCCGTGGCAGTGGAGGTCCACGAGCCCCGGAAGAATGAGACCGTCGTGGCACACGTGGTCGTCGAAGGTGAGGCCGCTTGGCACACCACGTGCCGGGCCGGCGTAGGTGATCGTGTCGTCCTCAAGGAGGATCGCGGCATCCGGAACGAAGGAGCCGGAAAGGAAGGCGGTGCCATCGATGCGCGTGACCATTTAGAAGAGCCTCAATTCAGAGTTGTCGATTCCACGAAGTTCGTCATAGTCAAGGGTGAGACATTCGAAGCCGCGGTCCTTCGCAAGCGTGCGGGCCTGCGGCTTGATTTCCTGCGCGGCGAACATCCCGGTCACGGGGGCGAGGAGCGGGTCGCGGTTGAGAAGCTCGACGTAGCGGGTCAGTTGCTCGACTCCGTCGATCTCGCCGCGGCGCTTGATTTCGATCGCGACCGTTCCGCCTTCGGGGTTCTTCGCCAGAATGTCCACGGGGCCGATAGCGGTGGGGTACTCGCGGCGCACGAGCTTCCAGCCCTCCCCGATGCTTGCCATGTTTTCGGCGAGGAGCGCCTGCAGATGAGCCTCGACGCCTGCCTTTTGGAGACCAGGGTCGATTCCGAGATCGCGGCTCATCTCCTCGAAAAACTCGAACACCGTGATTTCAAGGCTGTCACCGGTCTTCTTATGCGTAACCTTCCACATTTCGAGGGCGTCCTCGGCCTCGGCGGGTTCGATCGCGAGCGTGCACGGCGGTGCCATCCAGTTGAGGGGTTTATAGCTGCCGCCGTCGGAGTGGACGAGCACACTTCCGTCAGCTTTCACCACGAGAAGCCGAGGGGCTCGCGGGAGGTGCGCCGTAAGCCGACCGACGTAATTGACAGAGCATTCCGCTAGAACTAATCGCACCGGTAAAGCCTACGTGATGGGTCTTTGAACGCTCTTTACATGAAGTGTTGGCCTGCCCACTACCATTCGCGGCCTTCAGACCATCGCCGGGAAACTTCGACAAAATAGGTGGGTACTGTGAAAAGCAGCATTCATGACGTCGGAAGAGCGAAAGGTCGTGTCCTCGTGCGAAAGTGGCTAGCGGGCATCCTCATCCTCCTCGGTCTTGCGGGACTCGCGCTCGGATGGGCCGGCCAAACCGTGTGGGCACCAAAGGAGAACCACACCGCGAAAGCAAGCTTCAATAATCCCGGGGCAGCGGTCGTGATCAACCCCGGAGTGCTGTACGTAGGAGGGCAGAAAGGCACCGTGACGATTAAGTCGAGCGGTGACTACTTCATGATTTCTGCCCCCGAAGGCACCGTGAAGGAATACCTCGCAAAATCGAAGTACACGGCGATCACGGGTGCTTCGAACTGGTCGACCCTTGCCACGAGCACCGAGAATGCCGATCAGAGCGAGGGGACCCAGGGCGTCCAGAACTCGGATCTGTGGTCCGACGTCGAGCAGAAAAAATCGGGAGAGACCTTTGCCATCGAGGATTGGTCGAAGGCGGAGCTCGATCCGAAGAACCGTCAGCCCTATCGGGCAATTCTCCTCGCGAACGATAGCGATGCCTCGACCATCACCGAGGTCCAGATTACGTGGCCGTCTCACGCCTCGAACCCGTGGACGCCGTACGCGTATGCCGTCGGCGCCGTGCTGCTCATCATCGGTCTCGTGCTGCTCCTCATCGCGTTCAATTCGCGTCCTGAGCGTGATCTGGAGCTCGAAGAAGTGCTGCGAGACCGGCCCGTTCTCAACGAGGGCGAAGGAGAGTCCGACGCTAGCTCCACCCCGGGTGAGGCTTCAGGTGAGGAGGAGCCGTCGGTGCAAGAGGCCTCATCGCAGGGCTCACGCGTCGCGGAGGCAGGCGTCGGAACCGGTGAGCCCGCCGAATCGGAGCTGACCCCCGAGGCCGATGCCTCCCACGAATCTCAGATTGCCGCTGAGCCCGGGCGGGCGCTCGAGCCGGAACCGGCCCCTGAGGCTGAGGCATCCCACGAACCTGAGCCGGTCGAGGCTCGGGAGACCGAAACCGAGCCTGCCGCAGCCGCTGTTGCCGAAACGGCGGAGGATTCCGAACCCGCTCCAGCCGTCGAGGCGACCGCCGCCAATACTCCCGTGACGGTTACGCGTCCAGGCCGCCGCCGCGGCACGCCCGATGACGTGACCGACCGGCTCAAGGCTCTCGAGCTCGATAAGAGCGAGACCAGCGCGGGAGGCGCGAGTGTGCGCCCCGGCCGCAGGCGCGCCAACGGAAGCAACGCCACAACCACGATGACCGACCCCATTGCCACACCGATCGAGGAAGAACGATGACAGGACTTTCGAGGCGCAGCCTCCTCGGGCTGACCGCGCTCACCGCCGCAGGGGCGCTGAGTGCATGCGGAAGCGAAACAAAACCGCCCAAGGTCGATCCCGGCCCCAAACTCGCGAGCCCCACCCCTGAACTCACGGGAACGAAGCTCGGTGAGATCCTCACGCAGTACGCGAGTGCACTTGAAAAGGCTGACGGAGAGAAGAATGCCGATCTCCTCGCCCCGCGCATCTCGGGAAGTGCCGCCGAGTTCCGCCGCGCGACATACGACATCATCGGGAAGGTTCCCGAACACGAAAGCGCCCTCCAGCGCCCAAGTGACTCGCTAGTGGTACCGATCTCCTCAACAGCGGAAGGCTTCCCCCGCTACGCGCTCGCGCTCGTCGACGACGCGGCGAACGCGGGCGAGGCGCGTTTTTTCGTTGGCCTCGAACAAAAGGACGCACGCTCCGAATACACCTCGTGGGGTTGGGCGCGCCAGGCCGCCGGTATTGAGATGCCGACCGTGCCGAGTGCCGAGGCTGGAACGACGCAGGTTGGCCTCGAGGAACAAGGCCTCGTGCTTACGCCCAAGGAGGCGTTTGCCAAGTACGCCGCCGTTCTCACCGACGGGCATGACAACGCTGATCCTGACGACCTGATTCTCGAGGACCCGTTCCAGCAGAGCGCCCACGCGGAAATTCAAGGTGAGCGCGCGCAAATGAACGAGGGGGTGGACTGGGATGAAGTCGCTTCCGTTCGTGAGGAGTACGCGGTCAAGGAGGGCGAGTTCCTTGGCCTCGCGACCGCAGAAGGCGGCGCCGTCGTGATGGGCACCCTCACCTCGACTCGTCGCGTGAGCGTGAACTCCGGTTCAATCTCGTACTCGGATGACAACCTCTACACGAAGCTCGCGGGCACGAAGAAGTTCGAAAAAGAACTCGTGCGCACCTACGGCACCACGGTGCTCTTGCACATTCCCGCGGCTGAATCTGGCGCAAAAATCCAGCCGATCGGGGCCTATAAGGTCCTCCTCTCGGTCTCTGGCAGCTGATCGAGAACCAGGCGAACGACGAAGGAGAAACGATGACGAGCTCATATGGCGTGATGGACTTCAACACGCTCAAGAAAGAAAACCAGACTGGCGGCACGTCTGATCCGCTCGAGGGCGAAGTAGCGGTGAGCGAGGCGAACCTCGAGAGCCTCATCAAGGATTCTGAGCAGCACCTCACGATCCTTTTCGTGACGAGTGCGCGAGTGAACGGCGGTGCGGCCTTTACCGACGAACTCCGTTCGGTCATCGCGAAACATGCCGGGACGATTCGCCTCGCGATCCTCGATGCCGATCAGCAGCCGCGTGTTGCGGCGGCGCTTCGCGTTCAGTCCCTCCCCACGGCAGTGCTGCTCATGAAAGGGCAGGTGCAGCCGCTTTTCGAAGGCGTGGTGACGAAGGAACAGCTTGCCCCCGTGATGGACGAGCTTGCCGCGCTCGCCGCGAAAGAAGGCATGCACACCGAAGCACCGCGAGAGGAGGCCGAGCAGCCGGCGCTTCCCGAGGCACTTGAGAAGGCCTACTCCGCGATGGAAAGCAGCGACATGGGCGGTGCTGAGGCGGCGTTCACCGCCTATCTCGAGGAGCACCCCGACGAAAGTGAGGCCAAGAAGGGGCTCGCGGTGATCGCACTCATGCGACGGACTCAGGACGTTGAGTTGCAGGCAGGCCGTGAGGCCGCCGCCTCGAACCCGAAGGACACCGACGCGCAGCTTATGGCCGCCGACCTCGACCTTCTCGGCGGGCACGTGGACGATGCCTTCGCGCGCCTTCTCACCTCTTTCCGCGATACGCCCGCCGAACGGGATCGCATCCGCGCGCGCTTGCTCGAACTCTTCGATGTTGTAGGAGCCGAGGACGACCGCGTGCTCCAGGCACGAAAGAAACTCAGCCGCCTCATGTTCTAGAAGCCCCGAGCGAAGGCACAGAACACAGAGAAAAAGAGGCTTGCGACCCTTCGGGGATCGCAAGCCTCTTTTCTACGCTCGCATAGTTATTGGCGCACGTTGCTCTCGGGGGTGAAGAACACGGCTCCGAGCGGCGGAACGCTCACGCGTACCGAGTAGTCGAGGCCGCCGTACGGGACCGGCTCCGCCTGGACGCGGCCAAGATTGCCCACGCCGCTGCCGCCGTAGCTCACGGCGTCAGAATTGAGAATCTCGGCCCACGCTCCGCCCTCGGGAAGCCCAATGCGGAAGGCGCGCCAGGGCTCGGGGGAGAAGTTGATGATCGCGACAACGGGATTTCCTGCGCGGTCATAGCGCGCGAATGCCACGAGGTTGTGGCCCGCGGCATCGGCATCGAGCCAGCGGAATCCCGCGCCCTCCTGATCGAGCTCAAAGAGTGCCGGGTACGTGCGTTGCACGCGATTGAGGTCGCGCACGTAATCGTTCACGCCCTGGTGAAGCGGGAAATCAAGCAGCCAGAACGGGAGGGCCTGGTTTTCGTTCCACTCCGTTCCCTGCGCGAAGTCACAGCCCATGAACAGCAGCTGCTTGCCGGGATGCGCCCACATGAGGCTCAGGTAGGCGCGGAGGTTCGCGGCTTGCTGCCAATCGTCGCCGGGAGCTTTGCGCAAGAGCGGAGCTTTGCCGTGCACGACCTCGTCGTGAGAAATCGGCAGGATGAAGTTTTCCGAGTACTGATACACCATCGCGAACGTGAGTTCGTGGTGGCGGTACTGGCGGTAGATCGGATCCTGACCGAGGTACTCGAGTGTGTCGTGCATGAAGCCCATGTTCCACTTGAAGCCAAAGCCGAGACCACCCTGGTCAGTGGGCTTCGTGACGCCCGGGAACGACGTGGACTCCTCGGCAATCATCGTGATGCCGGGAGCACGCTTGTACGCGGTCGCGTTGACCTCCTTGAGGAAGTCGATCGCCTCAAGGTTCTCGCGCCCGCCGTATTCGTTCGGGATCCATTCGCCTTCGTTGCGTGAGTAGTCGAGGTAGAGCATCGACGCCACGGCATCGACGCGGAGGCCATCAACGTGAAATTCCTCGAGCCAGTAGCACGCGTTCGCGACGAGGAAGTTGCGCACCTCGGTGCGGCCGAGATCAAAGATGTAGGTGCCCCAATCGGGGTGTTCACCCTTGCGCGGATCGGCGTGTTCATAGAGCGCGGTGCCGTCGAAGCGGGCGAGCGCCCATTCATCCTTCGGAAAGTGCGCGGGAACCCAGTCCATGATGACGCCGATCCCGGCCTCGTGGAGCGCGTTGATGAGATAGCGCAGGTCATCGGGGTGGCCAAGACGCGAGGTCGGCGCATAGTAGCCCGTGACCTGATAGCCCCACGAGCCGCCGAAGGGGTGCTCGGCAAGCGGAAGGAACTCGACGTGCGTGTACCCCATGCCCTTGACGTACTCCACGAGAGGCTCGGCAACATCGCGGTACGAAGTGTAGGGGCGCCACGAGGCGAGGTGCACTTCGTAGATCGACATTTGCGATTCGAGTGGGTTTTTCGCGGCGCGTTCGGCGAGGAACGCGTCGTCGCTCCACTCGAAATCTGAGTCGACGACGACGCTTCCCGTTGCAGGGGGCACTTCTGCGAGTCGTGCCATCGGGTCCGCCTTCTCGCGCCACACCTTGTCGGCGCCGAGGATGCGGAACTTGTAGACCGCGCCCGCGCGCACACCGGGAAGGAAAATCTCCCACACGCCCGAGTCACCGAGCGAACGCATGGCCGTGCGGCGGCCATTCCAACCATTGAAGTCACCGATCACCTGCACGGCCGCTGCATTCGGTGCCCACACGGTGAAGCTCGTGCCCTGGATGCCGTCGAGCGTGCGCACATGCGCACCGAGCGCACGCCACAGCTCCTCGTGGCGCCCCTCGCGGATGAGATGCAGATCGAAGTCGCTGATCGTGGGGAGGAAACGGTAAGGCTCATCGACGATTTCGGTGCCCCCGCCCGGCCATGTGACGCGTAAGCGATGCAGCACGATCGGTGAATCGGGGGTTTCGAAAGCGGCGCTAAAGATGCCGTTGTACTCGTGGGCGAGCTCAATCTCGAGCCGCTCACCATTCTCGAGCCGCACGAGGGCTTCGACCTTGTCGGCGAAAGGCTTGAGGGTGCGGATCGTGTACCCGCCCTCGTACTCGTGAAGGCCGAGGATCGAGTGCGGTGAATAGTACGAGCCGGTGGCGACCGAACCGAGCTCGTGCTCGCTCGCGGGCAGGAGGGGAAGTGCTGCGCTCATGTCTATCTCCTTTGGTGACGGCGCTCAGTAGCGAATGACGCGGAGGATGTGGGCGGGGCGGTAGTCGGCGCTCAGTTCGACGTAGTTGTCGCGATCCCACAGGAACTGCTCGCCCGTGAGGAGATCCTCGACCATGTAGTCGGAGTGGATGTTGAGCGCTTCGGTGTCGATGTGCACCCACGTCGACGTTCCGCCCTGCGCCTCGGTCATCGAGACGACGATGATCGTGTCATCCAGACCGTTCTCGGTGTCTCGGCCTTCGACGTGCTTCGAGAACACGAGCACGCGGTCGTCGTCGCAGCCGTGGAAGCGGGTCGTCGTAAGAGTCTGAAGCGCAGGGTGGGCCCTGCGCACTTCGTTGAGGCGAGTGAGGAGCGGCTCGAGCGAACGACCCGAGTTCAATGCGCCCTCGTAGTCGCGAGGCTTGTATTCGTACTTCTCGTTGTCGATGTTCTCCTGCGCCCCCGGCCGCGGCGTGCTCTCCACGAGCTCGAAGCCGGAATAGATGCCCCACGTGGGCGAGAGGGTGGCCGCGAGGATCGCGCGGAGGCGGAACGCGTTCCAGCCGCCATTCGACATAAACGGCGTCAAGATGTCGTGAGTCGTGGGCCAGAAGCTGGGGCGCATGTAGTGCGCGGAGGCCTTGAGCTCCTCCATGTACTCGCGCAGCTCCTCGGGGCTGTGGCGCCACGCAAAGTACGTGTACGACTGGTGGTAGCCAACCTTCGCGAGCGTGTGCATCATTGCCGGCTTCGTGAACGCCTCGGCGAGGAAGAGCACTTCGGGGTGGGTTTCGCGGAACTCCGCGAGAAGCTCCTCCCAAAAACGCACGGGCTTGGTGTGCGGGTTATCCACGCGGAAGAGGGTCACGCCGTGCGAAATCCAGTACTCCAGCACATCGCGGATGGCGTTGTAGAGCCCCCGGTAGTCGGTGTCGAAACTGAGCGGGTAAATATCCTGGTACTTCTTCGGGGGATTCTCCGCGTACGCAATCGATCCGTCCGCACGCACAACGAACCACTTGGGATGCTCCTTCACCCACGGGTGATCGGGCGAGCACTGAAGCGCGATATCGAGGGCCACCTCCAGCCCGAGACTCTTCGCGTGCGCGACGAAGCGATCGAAATCCTCAATCGTGCCAAGGTCGGGATGGATGGCTTCGTGGCCGCCGTCGGAAGAGCCGATCGCGTAAGGCGAGCCCGGATCCCCCTCGAGTGCCTCGAGCGTGTTATTGCGACCCTTGCGGTGGGTCGTGCCGATCGGATGGATTGGGGTGAGGTAGGCAACGTCAAAGCCCATGCGTTTGATGCGCTCGAGTTGTGGGAGAGAGCTTTCGAGGGTGCCGGAGACCCAGCCACCCCGCTCGGGGTCAAAGTGGGCGCCCTCGGAGCGCGGGAAGAACTCGTACCACGAGCCGTAGAGTGCGCGTTCGCGCTCAACGCGCACCGCGATTTTTGTGGAGCGCGTGGGCCAGCGACGCAGGGGGTACTCGGTCATCGCCTCGTGCATATCGGTGGCGATCGCGGGGGCGATGCGGGCCGACGGATGCAAGCTCGTGTTGGTGAGGGCATCAATCGCCGCTTCGAGGCGCGCCTTATAGGCTTTCGGCCTTTTCTTCTTGGCGATTTCGGCAAGCGCGGCGCGCAGCACGATCACGCCTTCGGCGCACATGAGTTCCTCATCGATGCCCGCGGCGATTTTGACCTCGGCGTTATGGGCCCACGTGAGATACGGAGCGTCAAACGACTCCACGCGGTAGGACCATTCCCCTTCGCGGTCGGGGCGGAAGCTGCCTTCCCAGTGGTCGAGACCGGGGTTCGTGCACACCATGGGGGAACGCAGCGTCTCGCCCTCGGGGTCGGTCACGAGGAGCTGCATGCCCATCTGATCGTGGCCCTCGCGAAAGCTCGTGGCGTGCACCCGAACGCGCTCACCCACGACCGCTTTGACGGGGAAGCGACCACCGTCGACATTCGGTGAAACGTACGTGATCGGGATGCGCCCGATCCCGGTGGTCATCGCTGCTTTCGCCCTCGTGGCCATTGTGCCTCCCAAACTCGGCCCGGTCGTGATCTGCGCCTCAAAGTTTATCGGGATGCGCTGGGAGATTGTCGGCACTTTCCGCCTGCGATGTGGACGAGCGCCAACCGTTGGACTGGACCACGACGAGCGTGGGCCCATCGAGGTGGAGACGCTCGTGTTCGACGTCGAGGCGTGCACCGCCGAGTGAGGAGTCGAGGGCGATGCGAAGCGGGCCCGCGCCCCAGGCGCTCGCGGGCAGTTGCACCTCTCGAGGGCCCTGCTCGTTGCTCATGACCACCACGGTGAGACCGTCGCGGTGAGGGATGGCAATGCTCAAATGGCGGCGCTCGGGATTGAACCAGTCGGCGTGGCTCATGGGGGAGGCATCGCCCTTAAGCCACGTGATGCCTCCCGAGTCGCGATCCTCAAGGCTCGCTTCGTCGAAGAAGGTCGAGGGGCGAAGAGAGCTGAGCAAGTGGCGCACAGCGATGGCCTGTTTTGTGAAGGTGAGGTGGCGCTCCACTCGCTCGTTTGACTCCCATGAAAGCCACGTGAGAGCGCTGTCGTGGCAGTAGGCGTTATTGTTGCCCGCTTGCGTGCGCAGGCGTTCGTCGCCGGCGGTCAGCATGGGGACTCCCGCGCTCGTCAGGAGCGTTGCGAGAAGGTTGCGTGCGCTTCGATCTCGGACGGCCTCCAGCGCGGTATCGGGGCCTTCGGTGCCGTGGTGGAACGAGCGATTGTTATCGGTGCCATCCCGGCCGTCCTCGCCGTTGTCGACATTGTGTTTGTCGTTGTAGGTCGTGAGATCGGCGAGTGTAAAACCGTCGTGCGCGGTCACGAAGTTGATGGACGCAAGTGGCGAGCGCATCGAGCGGCCTCGGGGAAGGTCGTGCGGATCAGCCCGGCGGAACACATCCGCGGAGCCTGCGAACCGCGTGGCGAGATCGCGAATATACGGGTGCTGCGGAGCCCCGTGCTCGCTCAGCTCCCGATTGCTCGAGAGCCAAAATCCGCGTATGTCGTCCCGGAACGAATCGTTCCACTCGCTCATGCCTGCGGGGAAGTTCCCTGTTTGCCAGCCGAAGCTGCCCACATCCCAAGGCTCTGCGATCAGCTTGATGCCCGCGAGCGCGGGGTCGGTACGCATCGCGGTGAGCAGCGGGTGCCGCGGGTCGAAGCCGTGGTAGGTGCGGGCGAGGGTCGTCGCGAGGTCAAAGCGGAAGCCGTCGACTCCCACGATGTTGGCCCAGAACCTCAGCGAGCGCATGACGAGGTCGACGACGTAGGGGCTGCGTGCGTCGAACGTGTTGCCCGTGCCCGTGAAATCGGCGAGGTGACCCGAATCCTGCCAGTAGTATTCGCGCGCATCGAGCCCGCGGAAGGAGACGGTGGGGCCATCCTTAGCGCCTTCGGCCGTGTGGTTGTAGACGACGTCGAGAATCACTTCGATCCCAGCGGCATGAAGGGCGTTCACCATGTCTTGCACTTCGGCGAGCACGGCGCCGGGGCCCATCTCGCGTGCCGCTTTGGTCGCGTACCGCGGGTTTGGCGCGAAGAAGCTGAGGGTGTTGTATCCCCAATAGTTTGTGAGGCCGAGGCGCGTGAGGTGAACTTCGTCGAGAGCCGCGTGGATCGGGAGAAGTTCGAGGGCGGTGATGCCGAGATCGCGTAAGTAGGTGGTCGACGCCTCGTGGGCGAGCCCGGCGTAAGTACCGCGCAGCTCGGGCGGGAGGTGGGGATTGAGCTTTGAGAAACCGCGCACGTGCGCTTCATAGATGACGGTGTCGCGAAGCGAGGTCCGGGGGCGCAGTGAAGGGTCGAAGCGTTCGGGGCTCACGCGTGTGACGACGGAGTGGATCGCTGAGGCAGCATTGTCGTGCGGGTCGAGTTGGAGGGGTTCGACGGGGCGTAGCCCCGAATCGACCGTGTGGGCGAACATCGATTCGAGAAGTGAGGAGGCGTGGTCGATACCGTGGGCGTAGGGGTCGATGAGGAGTTTGTTCGGATTGAACACGAGGCCCTGCTCGGGAGCCCAGGGTCCGTGGGCGCGCAGACCGTAGTGTGTGCCTTCGGTGAGTCCCTCAACAGCACCCCAGTGCACTCCCGCATCAACGTGGGGGAGCGGGATGCGGCGCTCATCCCCTCCCTCGAATATGCATAGGTCAATTCGCTCGGCGCGCGGGGCGGGGATCGAGTATGTTCCGACGCCTGCCGCGTTTACGGTGAGGCCGGGTGTCGTGGGGGGAGGAGGAACGTTCACGGCAACATTGTTCCAGACTTCCGCTGTTTGCCGTGTTTATGACGTGCGTTGGAGGGCGGTTCGGTATTGTCGAGGCGTGGTGCGCGCCTTCGCGCACGAGTGATCGATTGGGAAGCGGCAAAAGAGGTACGTACATGAGTGTGAATGGTGGGGCTCCCGCGCCGCGTCCGGTGGGCGAGCAGCCAGGGCGTACGCGTACATTCCAGCCAGAAAGTCCCGTACTCGGGCCAGCCGAGCGCGAGCGGGCGGCGCATATCGTCCAGAGCATTGCCCGCGTGTTCGGCTCGCGCGTTGTGGGCCAGGAACGCTTGAGGCTTGCACTTTTGACGAGCCTCGCAGCTGGCGGCCACGTGCTCCTCGAATCCGTTCCCGGTCTCGCGAAGACGACCGCGGCACAGGCGCTCGCGAGTGCGATCGGCGGCTCGTTCCGCCGTATTCAATGCACGCCAGATCTCATGCCGAACGACATTATTGGTACCCAGATCTTCAATTACGGTACGGGCGAGTTCACGACCCAGCTCGGCCCCGTGCACGCGAACATTGTGCTCCTTGACGAGATTAACCGTTCGAGTGCGAAAACCCAGTCGGCGATGCTCGAGGCGATGCAGGAGCGCCAGACCTCGATCGGTGGCGAGGTGTATCCCCTTCCGCACCCGTTCATGGTGCTCGCGACTCAGAACCCGATTGAGGAAGAGGGCACCTACGTGTTGCCCGAGGCGCAGATGGACCGCTTCCTCATGAAGGAGATCCTCACCTATCCGAGGCCCGCGGAAGAGCATGAAATTCTCGACCGCTCGACATCGGGCACGCTCAGCGCGCCGAAGAGTGTGCAGCCGAGCGTGAGCCTCGACGACATTGAGTTCCTCCAGCGAGCTGTCGATCGCGTATACGTGGATGCCGCGGTCAAGCGCTACATCATCGACCTCGTCTTTTCGACGCGTGGCTCCGGCCCGCGCCCCATTCAGAACCTCACGCAGTCGGTGCGCGTGGGCGCCTCGCCCCGTGGCTCGCTCGCCCTCATGCGCGTCGCGCAGGCGCACGCGCTCGTGGAGGGGCGCGACTACGCCACTCCGGACGATGTGCGCGCGCTGCGCTATTCGGTTTTGCGTCACCGACTCGTGCTCACCTTTGATGCGCTCGCGAGCGGAATTACGCCCGAGACGATCATCGACGCGGTTTTCTCCGCGGTTCCGCTTCCGTAGGGGCCGCTTTGGCGTCGCTTCTCACGAGGGTCAAGGCCAAGGTAGAGATCACGACCACCAAAAAGGTGCGTGGTCTGATCGCTGGTCGTGGTCGCTCCCTGTTCAAGGGCAGTGGCGAGGATTTCGACGACCTGAAGTACTACCAGCCGGGTGACAAGATCTCGGATATTGATTGGAAGGCAACCGCGCGAAGCGGCGAGCCCCTCATTCGCCAATTCAACGAGGAGCGCGTGCGCTACCTGTGCGTGATTGGCGATACCTCGGGTGCGATGGCAGCGAATGCCGCCGATGGCACAGTGAAACGCGATGCGCTCGTGACCGCGGCCGGTGTCCTGTGCTACCTCGCGCACGCGAACGGCGATCTGGTGGGCCTAGTCGCGGGCACCCCCGGCGATCAATTGCAGCTGCCTGCGCGCTCCTCGCGTGGCCATCTTGAACTTCTTTTGCGTACCCTCCAAAAGAACACAGTCCTCGGCGGAGCTCCCGCGAACGTCGAGTGGGCGCTCACGCGCGCCTTGCGTCTCACGCGCCGCTCAAGCCTCATGCTCCTGATCACCGATGAGGCGAACCCGGGCCCCGAGTGCGAAGGCGTGCTTCGCCGCCTCATGACCCGGCACGACGTGCTCGTTGTGCGCATTCGTGACGCCGACCCACTCGGTCGCGTTGACCTCGAAGCCGACATCATTGACCCGGGTTATCCCCGCGAGATTCTGCGCCACACGCGAACGGTCGCGGCCGTACAAAAAGAAGCCGATGCCTTCCGTGAGAAACGTGAAGCCGAGATCACGGCGATGCTCGATTCACTCGGGATCGTCCACACTCTCACCGACGGCGACGACCACGTTGTCGACGACATGATCGAGATGTTCCGCAGGCAGGGGGCGCGCCATGGACGGCCTTGAGATTATTGACCCACCCCAGTATTCGATCGCGTGGCTCATTCTCGCCGTGCTGTGCGCGCTCATGATCATCGCGCTCATCCTTACGCTTCTTCGGCTCACGAGATGGCTCGTGGAGCGTCGCGCCTACGCAAAGCGTCCCGGCGCGACCGATGCCCTCAAGGCCGAGTTCCTCCGCGCGATCAATGCCATCGGCGAGAAGGTCGAGGCAGGCACCATGAGCGCCCGTGATGGCCACCGCGAACTCGAAGCAGTTCTGCGCGTTTTTGTGCTCCGCAGCGAGGGGCTCGATATTCGCCAAGAACCCCTCGAGAGAGTCGTGCTCGATCCCCGCACGGCAACCGTCGGAACTCTCCTCACCCGCACGCACGAAGCCGGATATGCGCGCGAAAGCCGCACGCGCCTTTCCGAAAGCCTTCACGCAGCGAGAGCGGTGGTGCGCGCATGGTCATGAGTTTCTGGTGGCTGAGCTGTCTGCTTCTCATCGCGGGCCTCATCGCTTGGGCCCTCGCGTACCTCAACCGACGCGTAGTGCGCCATCGCGCACTTTTCGTGGGAAATACGAGTTACCTCGACCACCTCCCAAGCGTGCGCCGTGCCCAGCGCGCCTCGCGCGTTCTCCGCCTCGTGAGCGTTGCACTCGCGGGCACACTCGTGCTCACGGGGGCGCTCCTTTCGGGACGCCTCGCGAGTGAGCGCGTGGAAACTCCCTCGTTCAAGAACCGCGACATCGTGCTGTGTCTCGATGTTTCCGGCTCGATGCTGCCCTATGACCGCGAAATCCTCGAGAGTTACCTCAAGCTCGTGGAGGGCTTTAAGGGGGAGCGCGTGGGCCTGTCGGTGTTCAACTCGGCCTCACGCACAGTTTTCCCGCTCACAAATGACTACGGCTTGATCCGCCGCGAACTTAAGCGAGGGATCGACGCGCTCAAATACAATCCCGTTGCCCACCGCATGGGTACGGCGCAATACAGCGAAGAAGACATCGAGAAGTTTTGGGACTTTATGGGCGGTACCTACGATGAAACATTGCCGCCCTCGCTTATCGGCAATGGCCTGGCCTCATGCGGGCAGCTCTTCGATCACGCGGAAGAGGAGCGCTCCCGCTTCGTGGTGGTCGCGACCGACAATGAACCGGGAGGCACGGGCATCTACGAAACCCCCGCTGCGGTCGACACCCTTATCAACAGGGATATCACGATGTGGACGTTCTACCCAGGAGCGACCTCATGCACGGGTAACTGCGCGCAAGAGCTACAGAGCGAGACCGAGCGTTCGGGCGGAAAATTTTGGGCCTCGGGCGATCCTGGGGCGATCCCTTCGATCATCGCCGAGATTCAAAAGGCTCAAGCTGCCGACATGGGCGCGATTCCGCGTGTGATCCGCACCGACCACCCGGCACTGTTCTTCACGATTTCTCTTATCGGGCTGCTCGCCATGATCGTCGTGGGATGGAGGCAGCGATGAACCTGGGAATCCACCCGATCATGCCGTGGTGGGCGATCGTACTCATCTTCGTGCCGAGCGTGAGCGCATGCGCCGTTCTTCTCGGCGTTCGCAAGGGCTCGCGCTTCGATTGGCTGCGGCGTCTTCTCATGGTGCTCGCACTCGCCGTTGTGGCCCTGCGCCCCGTGACTGGTGATGAAGCGCTCAGTACGCAGCGCCTCAACGCCAACGTCATCTTCGTTGTGGACCTCACGGGCTCGATGAGTGCCGAGGATTTCGATGGCTCGAAGCCGCGCCTCGACGGGGCTAAAGCCGACATGAGGCGAATTATGGACGGCATGGAGGGCGCGCGATTCTCGATTATCACGTTCGATTCGAGTGCCTCCGCGCAGCTTCCACTCACAACTGATGCCGGCGCTGTCAAGGCGTGGATCGACACGGCACGTACCGAATTGACGGCCTATTCGCGAGGCTCCAACGTGGACCGCCCGCGCGGAGCGTTGCAGAAACTCGTGGACCAAACGCGAAAAGACGATCCTCACTCGCGCCTGCTCGTGTACTTCTTGAGCGACGGCGAAAACACCGACAACAAAGAATCCGAACCGTTCGGGGCGCTCGGTGGGAAGCTCGATGGCGGGGCGGTCCTGGGCTACGGTACCCCCAAAGGCGGGCCCATGAAGGCCGTTGGCGGCGAGAACGATGGCGAATACATCAAGGACCCCTCGGGTGGCCGCGGCCTTTCGAAAATAGACGAAAAGAACCTCAAATTTATCGCGCAGCAGATGGGCGTGAGCTACCTTCACCGCACGGGCGGAAAAGACGGCCTTGAAGGCACGTGGAAGAACCTCAACCTCACGCTCATTGATACGACCGAGGAGCAGGCCGTTCCGAGTTTTGAAGACTGGTACTGGATCGCCTCGATCGCCTTTACGCTGTTGGCGATCTGGGAGCTCGCAGAGCTGACTCTCCGCCTGCCCAAGTCCCTGAGTCGCGCAGATGTGGCTCGTGCCGGAAGGAGATAGCCATGGTGAAGAACAGGCACGATGCTCCAAAGCTCACGTGGCGAGAGCGCTTAGGCCTTCGCCGTTCGGCCCGTCAGGGCCGAAACTTCGGGATTGACCGCTCACGATTTCGCTCATTGCGGATCATCGGCGCGCTCCTGATCGCGATCCCCGTGCTCGTGCTCACCGCGGGTATCGTGCGCTTCGTTTCGATGCCGCTGACCCAGGCCTGGGCGCTTGGCGCGTATTCGAATGAACACTACGAGGACGCGAGGGACCGTCTAGGCCCAGTCGAGAAGGTCAATATCTTCGAGCCCTACCTCCCGCACCTCACCAAAGGCACCGCATACCTCCGTGAGAACAAGTTTTCTGAGGCGCGAGGAGAGCTTGAAAAAGCCTTGAGCGAGTGGACGACGGGGATGGACCTCAACAAACCGCCGCATGCCGAGTGCAAGATCCGAAATAACCTCGCGGTGGCGATGGCGGGCGAGGCACGGGGTGTGAAGGATCCAGGCGAGCGCGGGGATCTTCTGTATTCGGCAGAAGAGGTTCTTGCGCCATGTCAAAACGGCGGTAGTGCCTCCGATTCAAATGAGGACAAGAGCTCGACCGGCAAATCGGGCGAGCAGATCGAAGAAGAACGCAAAGAGGCCGACCGCGAGGCCGGCAAAGAAGAGCGCGAGGGGCCGAGCGACAAAGGGGAGAACGACGAGGAGAACCCCGAAAACGATCCCAAGAAGACCGACCCTGACGGTGATGGCAAGGACGGCCAGAGCCCCACGCCTGACCCCGAGGATCAGAAGAAGCAGGAAGAGCTCAAGAAGCAAAACGGCGGCGACGATCCCTCGAATGGCGAGGGCGACGACGGCGGCAAGGGCGACGACGAGGGAGTAACGAAACCATGGTAGAAAGCCGCGTGTATCTCGATCACGCCGCAACAACGGCGATCCGCCCGAGCGCACTCGAGGCATACACGGAGGCTGCCCGCACGCTCGGCAACCCTTCGAGTCAGCACGCGTCGGGCCGCCGCGTACGAGGGATTTTTGACGACGCCGTGGCGGAGATCGCGGATGTGCTCGGTGTTCCGCGCGGTTGGATCATCATGACCTCGGGTGGCACGGAGGCCGATAACCTTGCTCTGCGCGGGATCGGCGGACGCGTCGTGGGGCTTTCGACGGATCACCCCGCGGTCGTGGACACCGTGCGTGCGCTCGGTGGGGAGCTTGCGCCGGTGGATTCCGACGGTCGCCTTGATCTTGCCGCGACCGAAAAACTTCTTGCGGCCGTCGAGGGTCGTGAAGCCGCAGCCCTTGTGAGCGCGGCCCTCGTGAACAACGAGACGGGCGTGATTCAGGATCTCGAGGCTCTCGTCGAGATTGCTTCGCGTTACGGAACAGTGGTGCATACCGATGCCGTGCAGGCCATGGCGCACATGGCACCGCCGGATTTCTCGAAGATCCCGCTATGTTCCATCACGGGGCACAAGATCGGCGCGCCCGTGGGCGCGGGTCTTCTCGTTGCAGATCCCTCCGTGAAGCTTTCCGCGTTCGGCACGGGCGGTGGCCAGCAGCGCGGGATCCGTTCAGGCACGCTCGATGCGCCCCACGCCGCCGCGCTGGCGGTGGCGCTGCGCGAGAGCGCCGAGGAACGGAAGGCTCGTGGCACTGAGCGCGATGAGCTCGCCGAGCTTTTGCGCCAGAGCATCCGCGAGATGGACCCGCGGGCCCACTTCACGGCCGAAAATGCGCCGCGATCCCCGCACGTGATCCACGTGTGCTTCGAGGGCGCGGATCAGGATGCGATCCTGTTTCTTCTCGACCAGGAGGGCATCGATTGTTCTGCGGGTTCCGCGTGCCACGCGGGCGTCACGCAGGCCTCCCACGTGCTCACCGCGATGGGGTATTCCGATCGCCTCATGCGCGGCGCGATTCGCTTCTCACTTGGCTGGACGAGCACGAAGGCCGATGTGGAGGCGCTTGTAAGGGTTCTTCCGAGCGTTCTTGAGAAGGCACGCGCGGTTGCCTCGAATGGTGGAAAATTTTCGTGAGATGCCCCGCGCATCGCGTGTGCGCGGTGTCTGGGCTTTGTACAGTGGAGGGCGTTTTCGAGATTTTCGAGCGAAAGGTGCGAGGTGAAGGTTCTTGCCGCGATGAGTGGCGGCGTCGATTCGGCCGTAGCCGCGGCGCTTGCCGTTGAGCAGGGGCATGACGTCGTAGGCGTCCACATGGCGCTCTCAAAAAACCGCGAACAGACCCGCAACGGCTCGCGCGGTTGCTGCACGGTCGAAGATGCCTCTGATGCCCGCCGCGCGGCCGACCACATTGGGATTCCGTATTACGTGTGGGACCTTTCGAACGACTTCCACGACCTCGTGGTGGAGGATTTCCTTTCGGAGTATTCGCGCGGCCGCACCCCGAATCCGTGCGTGCGCTGCAACGAACGCATCAAATTCGCGGCCCTCATGGACCGTGCTCGTCTTCTCGGCTTCGATGCGGTGTGCACGGGGCATTATGCCTCGGTGCGAAACGAGGGGCCCGGTGGGGCGCGCTCGCTCCACCGGAGCGCCAACATGCACAAGGATCAGAGCTACGTTCTTGCCGTCATGGGGCCCGAGGGTCTCGCGCGCTCGGTTTTCCCGCTCGGCGGCTTCGCCGACAAGGCCGAGGTGCGCGCCGAAGCGGACCGTCGTGGGCTCGGCGTGGGCCACAAGCCCGATAGCTACGACATTTGCTTCATCCCCGATGGCGACACGCGCGGTTTTCTCGAGCGCGAGCTCGGTGCGCAGCCAGGCGAGATCGTGGATGTGGATGGCCGCGTGCTTGGCGAGCATTCGGGCACGTATGGCTACACCGTGGGCCAGCGCAAGGGCCTCAACTTGGGCCGCCCGGCCCCCGATGGCAAGCCGCGCTACGTTCTCGACGTGAAGCCCGACACGCGCCAGGTGATCGTGGGGGCGGCGGAACTGCTCTCAACGCGCACGCTCATGGCGAGCGAGGTCGTGCCGTTCGAAGATCTCGACTCCGGGCGCGAGGTCGAGGCGCAGATTCGCGCGCACGGAGAGGCGATCCCGGGCGTGATCACGGATGTTGAGCCTGGCGACGACAGCGCGAGCGCAATCGCGGGTCTCACGGTCGAGCTTTCGAGGCCGATTCGAGGTGTCGCCCCCGGGCAGACTCTCGTGCTCTATTCGGGCGATCGCGTGCTCGCCTCGGCAACTCTCGACTCACGCGCATGACAGTGCACGAGGGAGCGCCCTCTTCGCTCCTCACGCTTTTTTCCGACGGAACCTTCGCTCTGAGCGAGGCCACGTCGACATCCGTCGCCGGGCCGCTCTTTGCGCGCTTTGAGCGTATGCGTTCCCTACTCGGCTCGAGCCTCGAGGAAGGAATCGAGGCCGAGCCGTCGCTCGCGCTCGGTGGCGAGGGCCCGTTCGATCACGTGCTCCCCGCGTCCCTTGCGATGCTTCCAGTTTCGGGAGACCTCGCGCCCTATGGTTGGCGGATCGGTCCGGGCGAAGGCACACGATGGCGCGCTAACCGCGACGCGGCCTTTGCGCGTCTCGACGCGGCCCGTCTTGCTTTTTTCGAATATGAGGGCCCGTTGAGCCTCGTGCGACTCGGGCCCGTTTCGTGCGCCTCTTCGGTGTTTATGGCCTCCGGCGAGCTCGCGCTCGCCGATGCGGGACTCGTGCGCGAACTTCCCACCCTCATTGCCGAGGGCATCGGCGCGGAGGTATCTGTGCTGCGCGAACGGGTACCCGGCGCGCGGCCGCGCGTCATGCTCGATGAGCGAGGCGCGCTCAGGGCTGTCGAAGGCCGTGTGCGCACGGCTTCCGGTTATCGTTTCCATCGCGCCATTGGCCGCGCGGCGCTCACCGACCTTTTCTCGGCGTGCGTGACCGGAGCCGCTGAACGCGGGATCGCCACGGAAGAACTCACGCTCGCTGTTGACGCGCGCGTGGGCATCGTGCGTGCGGCGCTTGACGCAGGCGTGCGAAGCGTTGCCGTTGACCCACTCTCGCGGGACCTCGCGGCCGTTGGCGGAGCGTGGGAGGCCCTCGCCGAGGCGCGTGAGAAGGGCGTTGAGCTTCGTTTTTTGACGACGGCGGGTGCGGTTGAGGCGTCGATGAGGCACGTCCTCGCCGCGTGGCACGAGCTTGGCTATGCACCCCAAGAGGCGCGGGGCTTCGCTTTCGCCGTGACAAGGCGCCGGGCCGCTGACCCCGCGCGCGAACAAGGCGCTTCGGCCTTCGTGCGGTCGTGTGACATGGACGAGATCATGCACGCCGCCCCCGCGTTCGCCGAGCGTGTGAGCGACTAGCGCTTTCCACTCACCGGGGATTGGCTCTCTTCCTCATCCTTGTGGGGCAAAAGGAGCCACGCGAGAGCCCCGAATACCACGAGAATCGCCACGAGGATGATGACGCTCGGAATTGCCCCTTGCGGCATGAACAAGAGCGGAACGAGGGCAAATACGACGAGCGCGGTCGCGAGTCCGAAAACGAGCGCGAGCGTGCCGAGCACCCGCCTGACAGCACGCCCGCTCGCGTGCGCGTGAGCGGGGGAACGCGCAGCAATAGCCCACAGGGAATGCGACGCGAGCAAGGAAGCCGCGAGGCCGATCGACGCGGCGATCGAGAGCGGCGGTGAGGCCCACAGCGCGAAAAGCCACGCGGCAAACGTGAGAAGCCCCGCTTCCGAACCGGGCTGGGCGAGCTGAAGCAGGTTCAGCACGGCAAGCGCGATGAACGGGAGGATGAGCCCCATCGTGAGTGGAGCGGCGAAGCTACTCGTGGCTTCGCACGCGACGAGCACGGCGGCGGCGAGTTGGCACGCGAGCGCGCCAAGCCTCGCGCACCACTGGGCAGGTGCGACCGAGCGAAGAAGGTCGATCGCGTCGAGCAGGCGATCGGTGAGGTGACGAATCACAGCGCCTCCTCGAGCGTGAGTACTGGGATCCCGCGGCGTTCAAGGTCGGCGATCACGAAGCGCCGTTCAAAACCGCGGATCACCCACGCTTCGTCCCACAGGTGCGGATCCTCGAGGCCATCGATGCGCCGCATTGGCGTACCCGTGAGTCGCGAGGTGTCGGTGAGCTCGGCGGGGAGCGTATCGATGATCGTGAGGTCGGCGCCATGCGCGCGCATGAGGCCGATCTGCTCAATGAACTCCTCACTGAGAAGGGGGGTACACGCGATGGTGAGTGTGCCCGACCGGAGACGTGGAGCTCGACGAAGGCGCGGGGACACGGCATCTTCGCGCGAGAGACGCGAGAGCGCTTCGAGGATGCGCCTCATCTGGCGCTCACCCGTGCCAAAGGGGATCGAGCCGATCAACGCTCCCGCGTCGTGGATGCCCACGCGGTCCCCAAGGGCGAGGTAGTGGCGCGCGAGCACGGTTGCCGCTTCCACGCTCATATCAAGACTCGAGGCGCGCCCGTCGCCGGGTTCGGCGCCGATCGGGCGGATGTCAGCCATCGTGTCGACGACGATGAGAACGTCGGTGTCTCGCTCGGAAAACGTTTCGTTCGTGTGGAGGATGCCGCGGCGTGACGTCACGCGCCAGTTGATTTTGTTGAGACGGTCGCCTGGGCGGTAGGGGCGAATGTCGGCGAGCGCCGTGCCTTCGCCCTTCGTGCGAGACGCGTGTGGACCGCTCACCCCGAGAACATGCGTGAGTGCCAGAGGCCTCGGCTTCGCCGTTGCGCCCGCAACCGCGGAAATTTTGCGCGCTTCGTGGCGCCGGTGGCGTCGGAATGCCCCGAGCGCATCCGTTTCCTGCACCGTGAACGGGCCAAACTCATGTGTTCCCCACACCCGCGCTTTAGCACTCACGCGCGCGGTTTCGAGATCGGTTGTGACCGCCCAGCGCGGCGAGTATTCGAGCCCGCCCTTCATACGCGCACCGATGGTTACAAGCATGCCGCGCGCACCCCGGGCGGTCGCGGTGACGCTCTCGCCCTCGTTGACTTTGGCCTCCGCAGCCTCGAGCGTTGCCGGAGTATTGGCGCGAGGGCGAAGGGCGTGTGCAACCGCGATCCACGCGAGAAGCCCGCATCCCACGAGCAGCGCATCGAGCCGCGAGCCGAGAACGCCGTAGAGCACGAAGGCCGCCGAAGCGAGCACCGCGCGCGTGTAGGCCTGAGTTCTGTGCATGCTCAGGCAGCTGCCTCAGGTGCGTCGATGCGTGTGAGGATCGAGTCGATTACGCTCGCGCAGGAGATGTTTTGGAGCCACAGTTCGGGCCGAATCACCACGCGGTGTTCGAGGCACGCGTGGGCGAGAGCCTTGATGTCTTCGGGGATCACGAACTCGCGGCCATTGATGAGCGCGAGGGCACGCGCACTCTGGATGAGGGCGAGGGAACCACGTGGAGACGACCCCATTGCGGTATCGCTGTGCTCGCGAGTTTCACGCACGAGCGCGACCGCATAGCGGCCCACGGCTTCGCTCACGTGGATTGCTTCGACCGAGTGCTGGAGCTTCTCCAGCTCACCGGCCGCGAGCACGCGCTCAACGTCGATGGTGTCCTCGCGGCGCTCGATTCGACGCGCGATGACGTCCCATTCGTCGTCCGCGCTCGGGTAGCCGAACGTGAGGCGCATGAGGAAGCGGTCAAGCTGGGCCTCGGGCAGGGGATAGGTGCCTTCGGTCTCCACGGGGTTCGCTGTCGCGAGCACGTGAAAGGGGTGGGGAAGCGCGTGGGTTGTGCCCTCGATGCTCACCTGGCGCTCCTGCATCGCCTCGAGGAGGGCGGCCTGGGTCTTTGGGGGCGTACGGTTGATCTCGTCGGCGAGCAGGAGGCCCGTAAACACGGGGCCTGGGCGGAATTCGAACTCGCCCGTTTTTTGGTTGAACACCTCGGAGCCCGTGAGGTCGCCCGGAAGAAGGTCAGGCGTGAACTGGGCGCGCCGGAACTCGAGCCCGAGCGCGAGGGCGAACGACCTCGCCGTGAGGGTTTTGCCGAGGCCCGGATAGTCCTCGAGGAGCACGTGGCCACCCGCGAGGATGCCCGCGAGGAGCTTGGTGAGGGCCTCACGTTTGCCCACAACGGCGCGGCCTGCCTCATCGAGGATGCGCGCGCTGAGTTCGGCGGCCTCGCGGGGGGTGAAGATGTCGGTCATGGCCTCTCCTTGGCGTGGGTGGCGGGGGCGGTGAGTCGTGTGTATTCGTGTTCGAGGTCGCGCAGCGCCGCCACGAGTGCGCGTCGCGTGAGCCGTGCTCGTGGGCCTCGCGGGCGCGGGGAATCGGTGGGGGATCCGGTTTCGTGGGCAAGGGCGATGAGGTCCGACGTCTGCTGCGTGAGCGCGAGGCTTTCCCCGCGCGAGGCGGCGAGCGTGTCGAGTTCGCAGGCGATCTTGTGGAGATACGTCGCGGGAAGCCGCGGGCCTTGCCGCTTCGTTTCAATTGTGCGAAAGAGGTCGTCCTCGATGCGCCGCACGCGGCGATCTTTCGCGGCCTCGAGCTCAGGGGTTGCGCGGTAGAGGACGCGTGGAAATTCAGGTGCCTCATGGACTGCGAGCCCCGTGGCAGTAAGCTCCCTGGCGAGCAGTGCACCGAGAACGAATACAAGAGCGTAGGCGAGGTTGAGGCGAACATCCACGAGGTGCAGCGCGAGGACGATCGCCACCGTTGCCGCTGTCGTGACCGCGAAGGTGAGCGCGAGACGTTTCACGAAGGCCCACCTCCGGTGCGGCCGAGTGCGAGCTGTTGGCTCAGTAGTCGTAAGAGATCGCGCGCTTCCTCGAGAACGGCGGGTGGCGTTTCGTGATTCGAGTAGCGTTCGGCGCGGTAGAGCTCGGCGAGGCGCGCGAGGTGAGAGAGGTCGAGGCCCACGGGGCCCACGACGCGCTGCACGAACTCGCTTGAGGTTTCGTAGGAGTGGCGGCCGTGTCCCTCGGCCGTGAGGCGGCTTTCGATCGCGAGCCAGGCGGCGACGATGGGCTTATCGTCGCCGGTATGGTGCTCGAGCGCCGCCGCAGCATCCTCGAGCGATGCGGCAACGGTGGAGGCCTCGACCTCGAGCGGTGTCTCGTCGACGCCGGTTTCCGGGGTGAGGGCGCGCCTCGAATGCCACGCGCGAAAGGCTACGCGTGCGACGACGATGAGGAGGCACAGGCCTGCGAGTGCGAGAAGCACCCACACGATGACCTCGAGGGCGGGGCCGAACGGGCCTTTCCCCTCGGGTTGATACTGCTCGAAAGTGCCCGAGATTTCCGTATTGGCGTGTGGCGTTTCGCTCGTCTCGTTCTCTCGGTGGAAAACATCGAGGGCCGAGGGGCCAGCGCCAATGTCCACAAGCGGCGGCATATGCGCGGCCGTTGCACACCCGAAGAGAAGGGCGCAGGCAATCGCGATGAGTGCGGGAAAAAACCGCTCGACTTTCATCGCGAATCTCCCTCCTTACCGCACCAATGGCGTTCTCATAGAACGCCTATATATGTCTTGGAAGCCTATACCGGTGCCCTGAATGCCTTGCGCCCGCTCGCCAGCGTGTGAGAGTGTCACGTCAGTGCACATGCGAGCGGAAAATTACCGGAGATGCGATGAGCAACAGCAATGGAACTCTTGACGATGACGCGCCCATGACGGCGCGTCTCATGGTTGCCTTCGCCTTCATCGCGGCCGCGGGCCTTTCCATACTCTTCACGATCGTGTGGCTTCTCAGTGATGGTCTCAGCGCCGACATCTCGCTCGGCGGGCTCATCGCCCCACTCATGCTCGGAGTTTTTATTGCGGTCGGCCGTGCGGTGTATGACGTGACGCTTCGGCGTTTGCCGTTTGCATGGATGTGCGTTGTTGTCGCCGTGAGCATCCTTGTGCTCGCGCTCGTGGGTGCGAAAATTTTCGAGCTCACCACGGACCAGAGGTATGCGCTTTCGTCGTTTGTGTTCCTCATCGGTGTGCCCGTGTACGGTGCTCTCGCGTGGGCCGTGTTCGCTCTCTGGCCTGCGCCAAAGAAGCAAGAGCCGCGGCTCTTTGGTCCGGGCGAGGACCGGGGCGACTGGCGCGAAGAGTTCATCCGCGCCGCACGCGTGCGCGGGGATCTCACAGACAAGCGCATCGAGGCGCTCGCAGACGACGCGTACGCGCGCGCCGGGGCCGCGCACCGGAGCGTGGGGGAGGAGTGCGGCGATCCCGTGCGCTACGCGCGTAGCCTCCCGAAGGATCGCGCGACGGTCGCAAAGCGCAAGCTGTACTTCCAGCTTGCCCTCGTGGTGCTCGCCGGTATCGTGCTGACCTTGAACCTGGGCGGTGAGGCAAAGAGTGCCTTCGGCACGGGAGCGCTCATCCTGTGGCTCGCGATCTTTGCGGTGGGTGTACTCTCTTCGTTCTTCCTGTGGCGAAAAGCGAAGCGCGAGCAGGAGGGTGAAGCGGAGCGGCCCGTAGACTGAGAGCGTGAGTACCGAGCAGACACCGAGCACACACGCCATCGACCCCTCGGCAAGCGCTGACCTTTCGGAGATGACCGCACTCGAGGCCGAAGGACGCATTCTCGAACTGCGCGAACGCCTCGGCGAGGCGCGCATCGAGTACTACGAGAACGACTCACCGATCATGGCCGACGGCGAATACGACGCCCTCGAACGCGAGCTCAAGAGTCTCGAGGAGGAGTTTCCCGAGTTTGCGAGTGAAGAATCGCCCACACAAACCGTAGGCGGCGCGGTTGCCCAGGGCTTCGCCTCGGTGCCCCACATCGAGCGCATGATGAGCCTCGACAACGCCTTCAGCCTCGACGAGATTCGCGAGTGGGCGAAGCGCTGCCAGGAGGATGCGCCCGAAACGCCCCAGTTCCTGACGGAGCTCAAGATTGACGGCCTCGCCATTTCGCTCGTCTACGAAAACGGCACACTCGTGCGCGGCGTGACGCGCGGCGACGGCCGCGTGGGCGAGGACGTCACCGCGAATGTCAAGACGATTCGCAACGTACCGCACACTCTGAGCACCGAAAAGCCGCCCGCGCTTCTCGAAGTGCGCGGCGAGGTGTTCTTCCCGGTCGACGAGTTCGAAAAACTCAACGAGGAGCGCCGCGAGGCGGGGCTTCGCGAGTTCGCGAATCCTCGCAACACCGCCGCGGGATCGCTTCGCCAGAAGGATTCTTCGATCACGGCCTCACGCGCCCTCGAGGTGTACGTCCACGGGATCGGCGCGCACGAAGGCGCCGTCGGATACCCCGAGAGCCAAAGTGAGGTCTACGAGATGCTCGCTTCGTGGGGCCTTCCCACCTCTCCACACTTTGAGGTTTTCGACTCGCTCGAGCAGGTCACGGAGTACATCGCGCGGGCGGGGGAGAAACGCCACGACTTCGAGCACGACATCGACGGCATCGTCATCAAAATCAACGACTTCGCTCATCAGCGTGCTCTCGGAGCAACGTCGAGGGCTCCGCGCTGGGCCATCGCCTACAAGTACCCGCCCGAAGAGGTCACAACGAAGCTGCTCGACATTCAGGTCGACGTGGGCCGAACTGGCCGCGTGACGCCCTTCGGTGTGATGGAACCGGTCAAGGTTGCGGGCTCGACGGTCGCGCGTGCGACGCTCCACAACCAATTCGATGTCGAACGCAAGGGCGTGCTGATCGGCGACACGGTCATCCTGCGCAAGGCCGGCGATGTGATCCCCGAGATTCTCGGCCCCGTTGAGAAGCTCCGCGACGGCAGCGAAAAACCGTTCGTCATGCCGAAAACATGCCCGAGCTGCGGGGCAGAGATTCGGCCGGAAAAAGAGGGCGATAAAGACTGGCGCTGCCCCAACCAGAAGGACTGCCCCTCCCAGGTCACCGGCCGCATCGCGCACGCCGCAAGCCGAGGGGCCTTCGACATCGAAGCGCTCGGCGACGAGTCCGCGATCGCCCTCACCGACCCCGATAAGCGCCGCGCCGAAGCCCTCGCCTCCCTCAAGGCCGGCCATGCGCTCTACCTCCCGGTACTCACGGAAGAGGATTTTGCGAGCGATGCCTTCGTGACGCTCAAGAATGGCATCGCTACAGACGACATCGACGGCGTTCCCATGCTCCGCATCACCGACCCCGAGGATCCCCGCATCCCCGCGCCCCAAGACGGCGTCGTGCGTACGGGGGAGAACCTCTTCGAGATCACCCCCGAGGATCTGCGCGACGTGACCGTGTACCAGAGCGTGCGCCGCGACGGTGAGGAAACGGGCGAGTGGCGCACCGTGAGCGCTTTTTGGAACCGCCCGCAGTGGCGCTACTACAAGTCCAAAAAATCCTGGAGCCTCGTGAAGCCGGCGACCGTCGGAAAAACCACCGAGGTTCTCATGAGCGAACTTGACAAGGCTAAATCGGCAGGTCTCTGGCGAGTACTCGTGGCCCTTTCGATCCGCCACGTGGGTCCGACGGCTGCCCGCGCTCTCGCGACCGCCTGGGGTTCCATCGACCAGATCGCGAACGCGAGCGTCGAGGAGCTCTCCGAAACCGATGGTGTGGGAGAGACGATCGCGAAGAGCGTCGCGGCGTTCTTCCAGGAGGAATGGCACGCCGAGCTCGTTGAGGCGTGGAAGCGCTCGGGCGTGGTGATGGTTGATGAATCCGCGAGCGGGATCGAGAAAACCCTCGAGGGACTCACGATTGTGGTCACGGGATCGCTCGAAAACTTCACGCGTGACGGTGCGAAAGAGGCGATCCTGCAGCGTGGGGGCAAGGCTTCCGGAAGCGTCTCGAAGAAAACGAACTACGTGGTCGTAGGCGAGAACGCCGGCTCGAAAGCGGCCAAGGCCGAGGAACTGGGAATCACGATCCTCGATGAGGAAGGTTTCACATCGCTCCTCGAGGGTGGAGAAAACGCCTTGGCGTAGCGCCTAGAATGGATGCCATGCCAGCAATGAGTTCTGAAGAAGTCGCACGCCTGGCGTCCCTCGCTCGCATTGAGCTCACCGACGACGAAATCGCACGCTTCGCGGGCGAATTCGACGCCATTTTGGACGCGGTTGCGTCCGTGAGCGAAGTGGCGAGTGAAGACGTTCCGGCCACAAGCCACCCGATCCCCATGACCAACGTGTTCCGCAAGGACGAGGTCACCGAAACCCTCACGCAAGAAGAGGCTCTTTCCGGCGCGCCCGAAGCCGCCGACGGCCGCTTTGTCGTTCCGCAGATCCTGGGGGAGGAGTAACCGATGACTGACCTTGTGAAGCTTTCCGCCGCGCAAATGGCGAAGGGCCTCGACAGCGGCGAGTTCAGCGCGCGTGAACTGACCGACGCGCACCTTTCGCGCATCGAGGCCGTCGAGAGCCAGCTCAACGCCTTCCTCACCGTGACTGGCGAAGATGCACGTGCCACCGCCGACGCCGTCGATGAGGCGCGCGCCAAGGGCGAAAACCTTGCGCCGCTCGCGGGCGTTCCCGTCGCCGTGAAGGACGTCGTCGTCACGAAGGGCACCCAGACCACGGCCGGTTCGAAGATTCTCGAAGGGTGGATCCCGCCGTACGACGCAACGCTCGTGGAGAACCTCAAAGAGGCGAAGCTCCCGATCCTTGGCAAGACCAACATGGACGAGTTCGCGATGGGCTCCTCGACCGAGACGAGCGCCTACGGCAACACCCACAATCCGTGGGATCTCGACCGTATCCCCGGTGGCTCGGGCGGCGGTTCCTCCGCGGCCATCGCCGGTTTTGAAGCTCCGCTCGCGATCGGTACGGACACGGGCGGCTCGATCCGCCAGCCTGCGGCTGTGACCGGCACCGTTGGCGTGAAGCCCACCTACGGTTCCGTGTCGCGCTACGGCCTCATCGCGATGGCGAGCTCGCTCGACCAAGCCGGGCCGTGTACGCGCACGGTCGAAGATGCCGCGCTCCTGCACGAGGTCATCGGCGGTTACGATCCGAAGGATTCGACCTCGATCAAGGGCGGCTTCGGCAACTTTGTTGAAGCCGCGCGCACCAAGGACGTCAAGGGCATGCGCATCGGCGTCATCGAAGAGCTCGAGGGCGAAGGCTTCGATCCGCTCGTGAAGCAGCGCTTCGAAGAGGCGCTCGCGCTTCTCGAGAAGGCAGGTGCGGAAATTGTCCGTGTGAGCTGCCCGAACTTCAGGTATGCGCTCGGCGCCTACTACCTCATCATGCCGTCCGAGGCGAGCAGCAACCTCGCGAAGTTTGACGGCATGCGCTTTGGTTTGCGTGTCGTTCCCGAGGATCACCCGACCGCCGAAAAGGTCATGGCCGCGACCCGTGGCCAGGGTTTTGGTGCGGAGGTCAAGCGACGCATTCTGCTTGGCACCTACGCACTGAGCTCGGGCTACTACGACGCCTACTACGGAAGTGCCCAGAAGGTGCGCACCCTCGTGCAGCGCGACTTTACCGCGGCCTTCGAAAAGTGTGACGTTCTCGCCTCGCCGACCGCGCCAACCGTGGCCTTCCGCCTCGGTGAGAACACCGACAACCCCCTCAAGATGTATCTCAACGACATCGCGACGATCCCCGCGAACCTCGCGGGCGTTCCCGGCCTCTCGCTCCCGAGCGGCCTCGCTGAGGATTCGATGCCCGCGGGCTTCCAGTTCCTCGCACCAGCGATGGGCGATGACCGTCTCTACCGCGCCGGTGGTGCGCTCGAGGCACTGCTCGAAGATTCCTGGGGAGGGCCGATCCTGAACAACGCTACGGCCCTGGAAGGAGGCGCCAAGTGAACGCCTACACCGACATCGAGCCTCTCGACTACGATGAGGCGATTGAGAAGTACGACCCGGTCCTCGGCATCGAGGTCCACGTCGAGCTCGGCACGGCAACCAAAATGTTCGACGGCGCGCCCAATGTTTTCGCCGCCGAACCCAACACGGCGATCACGCCCGTCTCGCTCGGTCTCCCGGGCACGCTCCCGGTCGTGAATGAGAAGGCCGTCGAGTACGCGATCAAGATTGGTCTCGCGCTCAACTGCTCGATCGCCGAAAACTGCCGTTTCGCACGCAAACAGTACTTCTACCCCGACCTCACGAAGAACTTCCAGACCTCGCAGTACGACGAACCGATCGCGTTTGACGGTTACGTTGATGTCGAGCTCGACGATGGCGAGATCGTGCGCGTGGACATTGAGCGCGCGCACATGGAGGAGGACGCCGGTAAGAACACCCACATTGGTGGCACGGGCCGTATCCAGGGTGCGACCCATTCGCAGGTCGACTACAACCGCGCGGGCGTGCCCCTCGTGGAGATCGTGACGCGACCGATCCCGAACACGGGTGGCCGCGCACCCGAGGTCGCCGCGGCGTACGTGCGTACTCTCCGCGATATTTTCCGAACCCTCGAGGTTTCGGAAGCCCGCATGGAACGCGGCAATGTGCGTGCCGATATCAATGTGTCGCTTCGCCCCTCGCCGGAAGCTCCGCTTGGCACGCGCACCGAGACGAAGAACGTGAACTCGTTCCGCTCGATCGAGCGCGCCGTGCGCTTCGAGATCGGCCGCCAGGCCGGTGTTCTCGAAAGCGGCGTCGAAGTTATCCAGGAAACCCGCCACTTCCACGACGACACGGGCCACACGAGCCCGGGCCGCGTGAAGAGCGACGCCGAGGATTACCGTTACTTCCCGGAACCGGACCTCGTTCCCGTGGCGCCGAGCCGCGAATGGGTCGAGGAACTGCGTGCAGCACTTCCCGAGCTTCCCGCGGCGCGTCGCCGCCGTTTGCTCGGCGAGTGGGGCTTTACCGATCTCGAGATGCGCGACGTGATCAATGCCGGCGCGCTCGACCTCATCGAGGGCACCGTCGCTGCAGGCGCGAAGCCGCAGGCTGCGCGCAAGTGGTGGATGGGCGAACTCGCCCGCATCGCGAAGGAAGCGGAAAAGGAAATCGAGGAGCTTTCGGTTACCCCGAAGCAGGTCGCCGAACTCGTGTCGCTCGTCGAAGGGAAGAAGATCAACGACAAGATCGGCCGCCAGGTTCTCGCGAAAGTTCTCAACGGTGAAGGTGACCCCGCCGCGATCGTTGAGAAGGAGAACCTCGCCGTTGTTTCCGACGACTCGGTTCTCGAAGGCGCCGTCGATCAGGCCATTGCCGACAACCCCGACGTGGTCGAGAAGATCAAGGGGGGCAAGGTCCAGGCGATCGGCGCGCTCATCGGCCCGGTGATGAAGGCTACCCGTGGTCAGGCCGATGCCGGCCGCGTCCGCGAGATCATCATGGCCAAACTTGAGGTGGGCTAATCCGCCGGACATAATAGGTATTCAAGAACTACCTAGCATGAAATGGGGCCCCGGGCTTAGCAGACCGAGGCCCCATTTTGCGGCCTAAAACAGATCCGGGCCCACCGAGAGGCACCCATGAATTTCGACCAGTACGTTGACCAACTGATCGCGCCCATTGCTCAGTTCATGAGCTCCGTTGTGTTTTACGCTCCGAATATCGGCGGTATCAAAGTCCCGCTCATTGTCGTGTGGCTCGCCGTCGCGGCGATCTTCATGACCGTATGGCTGCGTTTTCAGCCGATCACGGGCTTCAAGCATGCGATCGATGTCGTGCGCGGCCGCTACGCGAGCAAAACCGACCCCGGTGAGGTGAGCAGCTTTCAGGCGCTTGCCACCGAGCTTTCGGGCGCGATTGGGCTCGGCAACATCGCGGGCGTTGCGGTCGCGATTGGGCTCGGTGGGCCGGGCGCGGCGCTGTGGATCGCGATCTTCGGCTTCTTCGCGATGAGCCTCAAAATGGCCGAGGCGACTCTCGGCACGAAATACCGAGTCATTGATGAAGATGGCACCGTTCACGCGGGCCCCATGTACTTCCTCAAGTACGGCTTCAAGGAGATTGGCTGGGCAAAGGCCGGCAAGGTTCTCGCGATGATCTACGCCATTTCGGCGTTCCTCGGCGTGTTCGGCGGCGGCAACATGTTCCAGTCGAACCAAACTGCGCTCATCCTCAGCGAACAGCTCGGCAGCGATTTCCTCATGAACAACCGGTGGATCGTGGGCGTGATCTTCGGTGGGCTTCTCGCTCTCGTGGTGATCGGCGGTGTGAAGTCGATCGGCAAGATCACGTCGAAGGCTGTTCCGCTCATGGCCACCATCTACATGGTGAGCGCGATCCTCATTCTCCTGTTCAACCTTCCGCAGATTCCTTCGGCCTTCATGACGATCGTCACGGAGGCGTTCCAGCCGAAAGGTGTTGCCGGCGGTGCTGCCGGTGCCGCGGTGATCGGCATCCAACGTGCGCTCTTCTCGAACGCGGCAGGCGTCGGAACTGCGGGCATGACCCACGCGACCGCGAAAACTCGGTACCCGGCGACCGAGGGGTACACGGGTATGTGGAGTCCGTTCCTCGACTCGTGTGTGGTGTGCATGATCACGGCTCTCGTGGTGGTCGTGACCGGTGCTTACCAAAGCGGGGAGGCAGATGGCATCGTCATGACGGCAGGCGCCTTCGGCACCGTCGCGCCGTGGTTCCCGTACGTGCTCATGGTGATCGTTGTGCCGTTCGCGTTCTCGACGGCGCTCGCGTACTACTACTACGGGCTGAGCGCGATCCAGTACATTCTCGGCAACTCGAAGTGGGTCACGCGCGGTTTTCAGGTCTTGTGGATTGGGCTGCTCGTGGTCGGCTCGTCTATCACGATTGATTCGGTCGTGACCCTCGCGGATGCGCTGATCTTCATCATGACCATTCCGAACCTCATCGGCGTGTACGCGCTCGCGAAGATCGTGCGCTACGAGATTCTCCGTCACCAGGTCAAGGTGACGACGGGGGCGATCCCGCAGATTGATCCTGAGCTCGCGGTGGGCATGGGCGATCATGAGCCCACCGAAGAGCAGATCGCCGAGGCGCGCGAGCGCGACGAAGAAGAGGCACGCGAGTGGCACGAGATTCGCGAGCGTCTCTACGAGGACGGCGAGTGGGGCCAGCAGAGCGAAAAAGAGTGATGGGGACCACCAGGTTGCGTAAGTCACACGGCGGGGATCAGCGAGGAACTTCTTGACTGATTTTCCGACGCCTGCTACGTCAAGCCTCTGACCTGTGATTTTATTGAGGTGAGCCCTTGTCTAGGGGAGTGTGGATGCGGGCAAATGCCTTTTGTCGCCAAGATTTCGTTTTGGCGAATGTGCTTGAGTCCGTCCCCGTGCTTCCGAAAAGTAGTGCTTGTTTGGCGAAAATTTTTCCCCACTAGGAGAGACCGATGCACAGTTCTGGTGTGATCGACCAGTTCTTAAATACCTACTTTGCCCCCTTTGCGAACTTCCTGTCGGCAATCGTGTTCTACGCCCCGACCATCGCGGGTGTCGAGGTCCCGATCATCGTGTTGTGGCTCATCGCCGCCGCCCTTTTCCTCACGGTGTGGCTGCGCTTCCAGCCCATCACGGGCTTTGCGCACTCGATTGACGTGATTCGAGGAAAATTCACGCGCAAGACTGATCCTGGTGAGGTGAGTTCGTTCCAGGCGCTCGCCACCGAACTTTCGGGCACCGTTGGTCTCGGCAACATCGCGGGTGTCGCGGTTGCAATTTCGGTTGGTGGCCCTGGCGCGGCCCTGTGGATCGTGCTCTTCGGCTGCCTTGCGATGAGTGTGAAGATGGCCGAGGCGACCCTCGGCGTGAAGTACCGCGAAATCGATGAGGATGGCCACACTCACGGTGGCCCCATGTACTACCTCAAGCACGGTCTCGCAGAAATTGGCTTCAAGAAGTTCGGCATCGTGCTGTCGTTTATGTACGCGGCTTTCACCCTCATCGGTGTGTTCGGTGCAGGCAACCTCTTCCAGTCGAATCAGGGAGCGGCGATTCTCAGCGATCAGCTCGGGATTGCCTTCCTCCAAGACAACCGTTGGGTGATCGGCGCGATCATGGCGGCGCTTGCAGCGCTCGTGATCGTTGGTGGCATCCAATCGATCGGCACGTGGACGGCACGCATCACTCCTCTTATGGCGATCGTGTACTTCCTTTGCGTTCTTACGATCATCGTGATGAACATTCAGGCTGTTCCGGAGGCGGTCGTCGAGATCATTACGACGGCGACAACCGGCGAGGGCGTGACCGGTGGCGCGATCGGCGTAGCCATCGTTGGTATTCAGCGCGCGCTGTTCTCAAACGCCGCCGGTGTGGGTTCCGCGGGCATGGCGCACTCGGCCTCGAAAACCAAGGAGCCGGCAACGGAGGGCTTCACCGCGATGTGGGAGCCTCTCGTGGACTCGGTCATCGTGTGTACCCTCACGGCGATCGCTATCACCGTGACGGGCGTCTACACCGATAGCAGCGGTGATGGCATTGTGATGACGGCGACCGCGTTTGGCACGGTGGCAAGCTGGTTCCCCTACATTCTGACCGTTGCCGTGGCGCTCTTCGCCTTCTCCACGATCCTGAGCTACTACTACTACGGCAATCTCGCCGCTGAGTTCCTCTTTGGCCGTTCGACCTTTGTGAAGCGTGCCTTCCAGATCGTGTGGATTCTGGCCGTCATTCTTGGCTCTGCCGTGTCGATGGATGCTGTCATCAACTTCTCGGATGCCGTGTTCTTCCTCATGACGATCCCGAACCTCCTTGGTATCTACTTCCTCGCGAAGGTTGTGCGTTACGAGATTCTTCGCCACAAGGTGAAGCTCGAGACGGGCGCGATTGCGGTCGTGCATCCCGATCTCGCCGTGGGTATGGGTGATCACGAGCCTACGGAGGAGCAGGTGGCCGAGGCGCGTGCGCTCGAGGAGCAAGAGCAGGCGGATTACGAGGCTCTCAAGCAGCGCCTTGCGGATGATCCTGATTGGCCGCACCGCGAAGGCTGATCCGCCTCAGTAGTTCGCTGAGTGTTTTGAAACGTGAGATCCCCGTCCAAGATTTGGGCGGGGATCTCACGTTTCGCCCTATGCTGGGCTGCATGCCACATCTTCGTTCACGTACCTCAACTCACGGCCGCAACATGGCGGGAGCTCGCGCGCTGTGGCGCGCGACCGGCATGGGCTCGAACGACTTCGGTAAGCCGATCATCGCGATCGCGAACTCGTACACGCAGTTCGTTCCCGGGCACGTTCACCTCAAAAACGTTGGCGAGATGGTCGCTGAATCCATTCGCGGGGCCGGGGGCGTGTCGAAGGAATTCAACACCATCGCGGTCGATGACGGTATCGCGATGGGGCACCAGGGGATGCTGTACTCGCTCCCGAGCCGCGACGTGATTGCCGACAGCGTGGAGTACATGGTCAACGCGCACTGCGCGGACGCACTCGTGTGCATCTCCAATTGCGACAAGATCACGCCGGGCATGCTCATGGCCGCCATGCGACTCAACATTCCCGTGGTCTTTGTTTCGGGCGGCCCCATGGAGGCGGGAAAGCCCGTGGAGGGCGTGATCGACCACAAGATTGACCTCGTTGATGCGATGAGCTACGCGGTCGATGAGGCCGTGAGTGATGATCAGCTCGCGCAGATCGAAAACAACGCGTGCCCTACGTGCGGCTCGTGCTCGGGTATGTTCACGGCCAACTCGATGAATTGCTTGACCGAGGCCCTTGGCCTCTCACTCCCAGGCAACGGCACGACGCTCGCGACTCACGCTTTTCGCCGCAACCTCTTCGTGGAGGCGGGCACGCGCATTGTGGAGCTGTGTCGGCGCTACTACGACAATGACGACGAGAGCGTGCTTCCCCGCGCTGTCGCCACGAAGGCGGCCTTCACGAACGCGATGAGCCTCGATGTGGCGATGGGGGGCTCAACCAACACCGTGCTGCACATCCTCGCGGCCGCAATCGAGGGCGAAGTGGACTTCACGCTTGAGGATATCGACCGGATTTCGCGCAATGTTCCGTGCCTTTCGAAGGTGGCGCCGAACGGCTTTGCGCACGTCGAGGATGTTCACCGTGCGGGTGGTATCCCCGCAATCCTCGGCGAGCTTGATCGCGCGGGCCTCCTCGATCATTCGGTACATGCGATTCACGCTGATTCACTCGCCGAGTGGCTCGCCCACTGGGATATTCGCGGGGGTGAGGCGGCCGATGAAGCCTTTACCCTCTTTAGTGCCGCGCCCGGCGGAAAGCGCACAACGGTGCCGTTCAGTCAGGATATGCGCTGGGAAGAGCTGGATCTCGATCCCGAGGGTGGCGTGATCCGCTCCGTTCCGTTCGCGCACACGAAGGATGGCGGACTATGCGTGCTTCGGGGAAACCTCGCGGCTGAAGGTGCGGTTATCAAGAGCGCGGGGATCGACGAGGAGCTTTTCCACTTCGAGGGGCGCGCGTTCGTGGTCGAATCCCAGGAAGAAGCCGTTCAACGCGTTCTCGATAAGTCCGTCAAAGAGGGCGATGTCGTTGTCATCCAGTTCGAGGGCCCTCAGGGAGGCCCCGGGATGCAGGAGATGCTTTATCCAACCTCCTACCTCAAGGGGCGTGGGCTCGGCAAGGCCTGCGCGCTTATCACTGACGGTCGATTCTCGGGCGGCACCTCGGGGATCTCGATCGGGCACATTTCGCCGGAAGCGGCCGAGGGCGGGGCGATTGGCCTTGTCGAAACAGGCGATCGGATCGTGATTGATGTCCACAGGCGCGAGCTCACGCTCGACGTCCCCGAGGAGGAGCTTGAGCGCCGTCGCGAGGCGCGCGGCCCGCTCCCGTGGCGACCGAAGAATCGCCGCCGTGAGGTGAGTCAGGCGCTCAAGGTTTACGCCCACCACGTGCGCTCGGCCACGTTTGGGGCAACGCGCAGGCCGCTGCCGTAAACAGTGAGCGGAGTGGGGCCGACGGTTCTCGACAACCGTCGGATCCCAAAATATGGACCTTTTCGTTTCATGTTTTGTGAGTGTGTAGTTTTACTCCCATGCAGACCATTCTTCTTATCGTCACCGGGCGCGGCTAACGCCCCCGCACGATAAGCCGCGCCCCTCGAATTCCTCCAAGGAACGAGGGGCTTTTTCTTCAGTGCATAGTTGGAGGCGTCATGACTGAAACGGTCACGGGAGCGCAATCGCTCATTATGTCGCTCGAGGCGGCGGGAGCGGAGGTCGTGTTCGGCCTCCCCGGCGGCGCTATTTTGCCCACCTACGATCCGCTACTCGATGCACAGCACCTTCGGCACATTCTCGTGCGCCACGAACAGGGGGCTGGCCACGCGGCGAGCGGATACGCCCATGCGACGGGCAGGGTCGGGGTGTGCATCGCCACCTCTGGTCCCGGCGCAACGAATCTCATCACCGCGATCGCTGATGCACAGATGGATTCGATCCCCATGGTGGTCATCACCGGTCAGGTGGGTTCGAGTTTTATTGGCACGGACGCGTTTCAAGAGGCCGACATCGTGGGCATGACCATGCCCGTGACGAAGCACAACATCCTCGTGAAAAGCGCGGAGGAGATCCCGCTCGCGATCAAGCAGGCTTTCCATCTCGCCTCGACGGGCAGGCCTGGAGTCGTGCTCGTAGACGTGACGAAAGACGCGCAGCAGGCCGAGACCGTGTTCGAGTGGCCCGAAGAGCTGAATCTGCCCGGCTATCGCGTTCCGGGCCGCCCCAACGGAAAGAAGATCCGCGAGGCTGTTGACCTGCTTCTTCGCGCTAAGCGGCCCGTCTTTCTGCTTGGCGGCGGTGTGCTCCGCTCTGGCGCAAGCGAGGAAGTGCGCGCGCTTGTGGAAGAGGCGAACGCTCCGTTCGTGACGACGCTTATGGCACGCGGAGCGCTTCCCGATTCGCATCCGCAGCATCTCGGTATGCCCGGTATGCACGGCGATGTCGCAGCCGTGGCGTCGCTCCAGCGCAGTGACCTTATCATCGCGCTCGGCGCGCGCTTTGACGACCGTGTCACGGGCAAACTCGATTCCTTCGCCCCCGGTGCGAAAGTCGTGCACGCCGATATCGACCCGGCCGAGATCTCGAAGAATCGCGTCGCCGACGTCCCGATCGTGGGCGATGCTGCCGATGTCGCGCGTGCTCTTCGTGCAGAGCTGAGCGATTGCCTCGCCGAGGACGACCCGCGCGACTATGAGGCCTGGTGGCAGCTCATGAGGGGGCTTCGCGAGAACTATCCGCTCGGATGGACCGCGACGGCCGACGGCTACACGGCGCCGCAGCACGTCATCTCCCGGATCAGCGCGATCAGTGGACCCGCGTCGATCTTCGTTGCCGGCGTGGGCCAGCATCAGATGTGGTCGAGCCAGTTCATCGACTTCGAGGAGCCGTACTCGTGGATCAACTCGGGTGGCCTTGGCACGATGGGCTACTCGCTCCCCGCGGCGATGGGGGCGAAGGTTGGCCAACCGCGCAAGGTTGTGTGGTCGATCGATGGTGATGGCTGTTTCCAGATGACGAATCAGGAGCTTGCGACGTGCGTGCTGAACGACATTCCCGTGAAGGTCGCGGTGATCAATAATTCCTCGCTTGGCATGGTGCGCCAGTGGCAGAACCTGTTCTACGACCAGCGATTCTCCAATACCGATCTCAACACCGGTCACGGCACGCGTCGCATTCCCGATTTTGTGAAGCTCGCCGAGGCTTACGGTGCGGTGGGCCTGCGCTGTGAGCGCGATGAGGATATTGACCGGGTGATTGGCGAGGCGATGGCGATCAACGACCGCCCCGTCGTGGTCGATTTTCAGGTGAGTGCTGACGCGATGGTGTGGCCCATGGTGCCCGCTGGCGTGAGCAATGACGAGATTCAAATCGCGCAGGGGATGACGCCCGAATGGGAAAGGGAGATCTGAGCATGGACTTTTCGCGCGACCCGGAAAAGAACCACACGCTGTCCGTTCTCGTGGAGAACAAACCCGGCGTGCTGACGCGCGTCTCGGCACTCTTCGCGCGGCGCGGCTACAACATTGCTTCCCTTGCCGTGGGTCCCACGGAGCACGAAGGAATCTCGCGCATTACGGTCGTCGTCGAGGTGGATCAAATGCCGCTTGAGCAGATCACGAAGCAGCTCAACAAGCTCGTGAACGTGCTCAAGATCGTGCAGCTTGAACCAAGGCAGTCGGTTGAGCGCGAGCTCGTGCTCGTGAAGGTGAAGGCCAATAACCAGACCCGTACGTCCGTGCTCGAAATCGTGCAAATGTTCCGCGCCAAGGTCGTCGATGCGGCGTCCGATTCCGTTTCGATCGAGGCGACGGGGTCGGCGGATAAGCTTGCGGCGCTGTTGTCCATGCTCGAACAGTTCGGCGTCAAAGAAATCGTGAAGTCGGGGGCCGTCGCGATCGGTCGCGGCCCGCGCTCGATCACTGATCGCGCGCTACTCGGCTAGGGGAGCGGCGAGGTCCGACGCCCGCAGGCCCACAAGCGTTTCTCAATATGAGACACGTATCCATAAAGTAAGACGAGTGGTGGATAGACTGCCCTCAACCGAATCACACAGGAGAACCGAAGGAGTTCATCGTGGCGGAAATGTTTTATGACGACAATGCCGATCTCGCAGTGATCCAGTCGAAAAAGGTTGGCATCGTAGGCTTCGGCTCGCAGGGCCACGCCCACGCCCTCAACCTCCGCGACTCGGGCGTCGAGGTGCGAGTGGGCCTCAAGGAAGGCTCGAAGTCGCGCACCAAGGCTGAAGAACAAGGCTTCGCCGTTGACACGGTTGCGGAGGTGGCGAAGTGGGCCGATGTCCTCATGATTCTCGCGCCCGATCAGCACCAGGCGGAGATCTACGAAAACGAGATCGCGGGCAACCTCGAAAGCGGCAACGCGCTCTTCTTTGCCCACGGATTCAATATCCGCTTCAACTACATCGAGGCACCGAAGGGCGTGGACGTTGCGCTCGTTGCCCCGAAAGGCCCGGGACACACCGTTCGCCGCGAGTTCGTCGCAGGGCGCGGCGTGCCCTGCATCGTTGCGGTGGAGAATGACGAATCGGGCGAGGCCTGGCCGCTCGCGCTCTCATATACGAAGGCCGTCGGCGGGCTTCGTGCGGGCGCGATCAAGACGACTTTCACCGAGGAAACCGAGACCGACCTCTTTGGCGAGCAGGCCGTTCTGTGTGGCGGCATGAGCCACCTCGTGCAGGCGGGCTTCGAAACCCTTACCGAAGCCGGTTACCAGCCCGAAATCGCCTACTTCGAAGTGCTCCACGAACTCAAGCTCATCGTTGACCTCATGATCGAGGGTGGAATCGCCAAGCAGCGCTGGTCCATTTCCGATACCGCCGAGTTCGGCGACTATGTGTCGGGCCCGCGAGTCGTAGACGAGCACGTCAAGGCCTCCATGAAAGCCGTTCTCGACGACATCCAAAACGGCAGCTTCGCGAAACGCTTTGTTGACGATCAGAAGGCGGGAGCGACCGAATTTACGAAACTGCGCGCACGCGAGCAGGAGCACCCGATCGAGAAGGTTGGCAAAGAACTTCGCACGATGTTCTCGTGGAGCGCCGAGCAGCTCGATTCCGACTACACCGAGGGTACGGCGGAACGCTGATCCGCCCTTTGCCCCGTGCCACACCGCTAGCGTCGCCGAAGGAGAAACCATGAACACAGTCGACCTCGCCGTGATCCCCGGAGACGGGATCGGCCAGGAAGTTGTTCCCGAGGGCCTCAAGGTGCTTCGGGCGGCACTCGAGGGCACTGGACGCGACCTCGTCACGACCAACTACAATCTCGGCGCGAGCCGCTGGCATGAGACCGGTGAGACCCTCACGGATGCGGACCTCGCCTCGCTCAAGTGTCACGACGCCTTGTTGCTGGGCGCCGTCGGAGATCCGAGCGTGCCTTCGGGTGTGCTCGAGCGAGGGCTCCTCCTCAAGTTGCGCTTCGCGTTCGAGCACTACGTGAACCTTCGCCCCACGACCCTCTTCCCGCACGTGGATTCTCCGCTCGCGAATCCCGGTGAAGTCGACTTCGTCGTCGTGCGTGAGGGAACCGAGGGTGCTTACGTGGGTGCCGGCGGCGCGCTCCGCGAGGGCGGGTTAAATGAGGTCGCGACCGAGGTGTCAATTAATACCGCCCACGGAGTCGAACGCGTTGTGCGCTACGCGTTCGACCTCGCACGAAAGCGCCGAAAGAAACTCACGCTCGTGCATAAGCACAACGTGCTCGTGCACGCCGGCCGCTTGTGGAAACGCATCGTTGAGGAGATCGCCCCCGAGTATTCGGACGTCGAGGTGGATTACTCCCATATCGATGCGATGATGATCTATCTCGTGCAGGATCCTTCGCGTTTCGATGTCATCGTGACTGACAACCTCTTCGGTGACATCATCACCGACCTCGCGGGCGCGATCTCGGGGGGCATCGGCCTTGCGGCCTCCGGCAACCTCAACCCCTCGGGCGAGTTCCCCTCGATGTTTGAACCCGTGCACGGCAGCGCCCCCGATATCGCGGGCAAGGGCATCGCGAATCCCGCCGCGACGATCCTTTCCGTAGCGCTCCTTCTCGAGTCGATCGGTGAGGACGATGCCGCGCGCAGGGTTCGAGAAGCTGTCACCGAGGATCTCGCGAACAATCCGAACTCCGCGCGATCGTGCGCCGAGCTCGGGGACGTGATCGCGAAAGCGGTGCGAGAAAAGGGGAGCTCGGGCTCGTAAACTGGGGGAATCCACGAAAGCATGTGAGAGGAAAGAAACCCATGGGTGAGTACCGCGCAAGTTCGGCTCCGCGTCGAATCTCGAGTGAGGAGCGCGAGCGAATTCTCCGCGACCCTGGCTTTGGCGACAATTTCACCGACTACATGGCCCACCAGCGCTGGACCGAGACCGAGGGGTGGGGGGAAGGAGAGATTCTCCCGTACGGCCCCCTTTCGCTCGAGCCCGCCGCGGCTGTTTTCCATTACGCTCAGGAAATTTTCGAAGGCCTCAAGGCCTTCCGCCACGCCGACGGAAGCGTGTGGACGTTCCGTCCCGAGAAGAACGCCGCGCGCATTCAGAACTCGGCTCGGCGCCTCGCCTTGCCGGAAATTTCAACCGAGGACTTCCTCGCGTCCCTTCGCGCGGTCGTGAGCGCCGATGAGCCCTGGGTGCCCACGGGCGGCGAGACGAGCCTCTACCTTCGACCGTTCATGTTTGCCTCGGAAAACTTCCTCGGCGTGCGCGCCGCGCACACCGTCGACTACTACGTGATCGCCTCGCCCGCAGGCAACTACTTCCCGCGCGGCATTCAACCGCTCGTCGTGTGGGTCTCGCCCCTCGCGGCACGTGCCGGCCGCGGCGGTACTGGCTTTGCGAAGTGCGGCGGTAACTACGCGAGCTCTCTCCAGGGCAAGTACGAAGCTGCCCGGTCAGGCGCCGATGAGGTCATGTTCCTCGATTCGGAGACCCATACGAACATCGATGAGCTTTCCGGCATGAACATCTTCGTGGTGTACGCCGATGGCCGTATCGTGACCCCGACCCTCACCGGCTCGATCCTCCCCGGGGTCACACGCGATTCGATCCTCACGCTGGCGGCTGATCGGGGGCTTCGCCCGAGCGAAGAATCCGTGAACTACGCGAAACTCACGGCCGATATCGCCGAAGGGCGCGTAACCGAAATGTTCGCGTGCGGCACGGCCGCCGTGATCAACCCGATCGGCGAACTACGCGACGAAAATTCCACGTGGACGATCGGTGATGGCGGTAGTGGTGATGTCACGATGGCGCTTCGCGAGGAGCTCACGGGAATCCAGTACGGCCGTATCGAGGACCGTCACGGCTGGCTCACGCGACTCGTCTAGCATCAGTTTTCTTCGTTCCCCTGCAGATTTCGGAGGTCACGGCAGTGTTTCACCTCTACGACACGACCCTTCGTGACGGCTCCCAACAGGAGGGCCTCACGCTGAGCGTTGAGGATAAACTCCAGGTTGCGCGACTTCTCGACGACCTTGGCGTGAGCTACATCGAGGGTGGCTGGCCGGGTGCGGTTCCGAAAGACACCGAATTTTTTGCGCGTGCCCAAAGCGATCTCACGCTGAAAAATGCGCGACTCGCGGCCTTCGGTGCGACGCGCAAGAAGGACGCCGTGGCCAAGGAGGATCCTCAGTTGCGTGCGCTCGTCGAGTCGGGCGCCCCCACGCTCACTCTTGTGGCGAAGTCCGATCTTCGACACGTCGAAGCGGCCCTTCGCACAAGCGCCGAGGAAAATCTCGCCATGGTGCGCGAGAGCATCGAGTTTCTGCGCGAGTGTGGCCGTGAGGTGTTCATCGACGCCGAACATTTCTTCGATGGCTACGCCTACGATGCCGACTACGCGGTAAGTGTGGTAGCCGAGGCCCTCCGCGCGGGTGCCTCGATAGTGGTGTTGTGTGACACGAACGGTGGGATGCTTCCACACAAGGTCAGTGCAATCTACGCGGATGTGCGCGCACGGCTCGAAGCCGAAGGGCTTGATCCTGATCTCCTGGGCGCGCATATGCACAACGATTCGGGTTGCGCGATCGCGAACACGATCGCTGCGGTCGAGGCTGGCGCGGTGCATGTCCAGGGCTGCGTCAATGGTTACGGCGAACGCACGGGCAACGCCGATCTCATCCCAGTCCTCGCGAATCTCCAGCTCAAGCTCGGCCGAAAGCTTGTGACTGACGCACAGCTCGGCGATGCGACTCGCATTGCCCACGCGATCGCGGAAGTCGCCAACATTCCTGCACAGTCGCGCGCCCCTTACGTGGGCGCGAGCGCCTTCGCACACAAGGCAGGTTTGCACGCGAGTGCCATCAGGGTCGATCCGGATCTGTATCAACACATGGATCCCATGGTCGTGGGCAACGACATGCGCATGATCATCTCGGATATGGCGGGCAAGGCCTCGATCGAGCTGAAGGGCCGCGAGCTCGGCTACGACCTCTCCGGGGAAGACGCCACGCTCGCGCTGCTCGCCGAAACCGTGAAGGGGCGTGAAGCCGAGGGGTACAGTTACGAAGCTGCCGACGCTTCCTTTGAGATGCTTGTTCTCCACGTTCTCGGGGATCTGCCCACGTACGTGGAAGTCGAGTCGTGGCGCACCTCCTCGCATCAATTGCGCGACGGCTCGCTCGAATCAGAAGCGACCGTGCGACTGAGCACAGCGCCCCACCACCGCAGTGTGACGATCGCCGAGGGAAACGGCCCCGTGAACGCGCTCGATAAAGCCCTTCGCGAGGCACTTATGGATACCTACCCCCAGATCGCGTCCTTCGCGCTCGTGGACTTCAAGGTACGCATCCTCGACTCGCAGCAGGGCACCGATGCGACCACTCGCGTTCTTGTCACGAGCCAAGCGCCGTTTGGTCGTTTCACCACGGTGGGCGTGGGCCCGAACATTATCGAGGCCTCGTGGGAAGCGCTTTTCGATGCCTATTGGTACGGCCTCCACAAGCTCGGTGTGACACCCGCGCGCGAAAGCGGAGAATCGTACTAGAGCATCGCTTCGAGATCTTTCAGCTTGCGGATCCTGAATGGACAGCAGTGCCAGCGGTAGGCGGGACCACATCTCAAGCCCGCAGTGAGAAGGGCGGAAGGGGAGCCGGGAGGCCCGTGGTGGTGGGGCGTGAAGAAGGGTCGAAGCCATGTGCTCTCTCTAGGGGGGGGGAGGGGGACCGTTCTATGCTTATGGCATTTCCACCCCTACTCGCGGGCAGCAAGCCAGCTTCTCGGAGCGTCGCTACGTGCGTCGTAGCGGTGCGGGGAGTGCAGCCCACTTCTTCCGAGATATCGCGGCGGGGTGGTATACGTCCGGTATCGCTATAGCTACTGGAGACGGCGAGGTGGATGCGACCGCGCGTCTCGTTGCCCTGTACCCAAACGAAACCACCCCTCTAGGTCGCTCGCCACCACACTCCGGCAACGCAAGCGTGGCCTTTCGTCCCGAAGTTGCTGTGATATGTGCCCTACTCTTTTATTACTCGAGTCCTCACAAGGAGGTGAAGAAATGTCCGAGGAAATCCTGGATTTGATGGCCAACTACCTGCACGCTAATGAAGTGGAAGCACCGGGCTGGTGCGGAATTGGGTGCAACGGCATGGGATTCTAATAACCGACAGGGAGGGCGGTCGCCCAGGCTTCCACCCTCCCACTTTCGACTGGAAATTAAGTCATGAAATTCGCCGACACGCTAGCGCTGGATACTTACACCAAAGCCCGCAGCAAAGTTAGTGCAGCCGCTACCCGCGCCCCTATCCTCTCTGAACTTGTGCTCAATATTTCAGAGGGCTGTAACCTCACCTGTGGGTACTGTTTTGCGAAAGAGGGGCTCTACTCCGAAGAGTCACCCGCTTGGATGTCACGAGAACATTCGTATCGATACACTCAGCAGATGCTCGAGTCTCACCCGAATATCTCTCGGATCAAGCTATTCGGGGGCGAACCATTCATGAATATTCCAGCAATTACTGGCTTTGTTGACGCGTTCGAAGAGCATCTCGCTCGCAATCCTGATCGACACAAGCAGATCTCCGTCGGATGCGTAACAAATCTAACGATTTACTCTGCCAAGCTAGTAGACCTCATCAAGCGAGCGAACATTCGCATCACCGCCTCGATCGATGGTCCACGCGAAATCCATGACCTCAACCGTCGTTTCCGTAACGGGCGCGGGTCATTCGATCGGATCATTTCCGTTGCGAAACGCTATGCCGATTCAGGCATCTCTATCGATGGCGTTGAGTGCGTCTACTCTCCCGCACACAAGGCGGCCGGGATCAGCATGCTCGATCTCCACGAGTTCATTCTCTCCATACTCAACCCGAGGCGCGTTATCCTCACACCTTTGCAGGCTGCTCTGCCAGATGAGCATCCAGAGCAGGTTGACTTCGCTGCATGGATCAGAGAAACAGCGACTGACTACGTGCGCGAGTGCGTGCGCCGCAAAGAAGAGCATGTTTCGTACAGGGCAATTACTGAGGACAACCTCGGGGTGCTTTTCGGTCCCAAGTCCACCCACGGCTGGTGTGCTTTGGGGCGATCCACGTGCACCGTTACCGCGGACGGTACAGTAGTCCCCTGCTACACACTGCTTGACCACAAGAATCGGTGGACGCTCGGGCACCTAAGCGACACTTCCTTCATGCCAAGCATGCGGAGCGAAGATATTTTCCTAGAGCTACAGCAGGCCACCCCTTTGAAAGCGAGCGAGTGCCAGGATTGTGACATCAAGGAGGTTTGCAGGGGGTGCCCCGGGGCTGTTTACGCTCAGCGGGAAGTGTTTACTGGGCGGGACTCCATTAGTTGTAACTACCGAATCGGATCTCTCGAAGGGCTGATCGATGGATGGAAACTTACCGCCAACCAAGGTTAGCCCAGGTCACCTCTCAGCTGTTCGCGGATACCGGCCGTGGTTTCTCACCGATGCTTCTTTTGCGCTGGCCATTGCGGTAAACGGGTTCGCGCTACCTATTCTCGTACTCCTCGAAGGAGGCACGGCATCCGAAGCTGGCACAGTCTCTGCCATAGGGGCAGCGACAGCAGGGGTAAGTCATGTCTTCGGTGGGTGGCTGCAAGACACCATCAATAAGCGAAGTCTCGTGATACTCAGCAGTGTGGCGGGCATGGCTCTGTTTATTTCGGGGGTCCTGCTTCTCGCCACAGGTCAGTTCACATTCATCACCGCATCAGCGCTGGCTTGCCTCCTTGGACTCCGGGCGGGGTTGGTCGGCTCAACAACGAATGTCATGCTGCGATCATTCATTCCAGCGTCGCTCTTACCAAAAGCAATTGCTGTGAATCAAGCTCGAGACGCATCGATCGAATTTCTTGGCCCCCCTGCCGCCGGGTTCCTCCTTGAAGTGGGTAGAGCTTTCCCCTTTGTAACCAACGCAGTCTTAAACCTATGCGCACTGCTCGCGTCACTGTTCCTCCCGAAAGCCATCTTCGATCCGGAAGCGAGCTCCACGGGGGAAGTAAGGAAGCCAGTCTCAGTACGTGAGGTCTTAGCGGGATTCGGGTACATGTGGAGAAGCCCCCTTTTGCGCACAATTTCCATAACTGGCAATCTCGCGCTTGCGATATTCAATACCGCCATCCTTGTCACGACTTGGGAGATATTGAGCAGGGAAAACAGTGCTGTAGCAGCGAGTCTCGTTAACACTGGTGTTGCTGTCGGTGTGGTGATCGGCGCAGTTTTTGCACCAAAGTTCGCATCCCGCTTTCAGGGGGGAGCGTTGGTGCTATGCGCATACCTATTACCGCTGGTATCGCTCATTGGGTTGCTTCTGGTCGAGCACACCTTCGCGAAGGTAGCGTTCCTTATCCCTGCAATGTTCTTACTGCCTGCAGGAAGCGCTGTGATGGGCTCAATTCAAATGCTTTCTGTTCCCAGAAGCGCGCTTGGGCGCTTCGTCGCGGCAATCGGCCTTGTTGAGCTGACCCTGACCGCAATAACGACTGTAGCGGTATCCAGCCTGTACGAACACTTCGGCTACACGCCCACACTCCTTGTGTCGGTTGCTGCTGTCGCAGCCAGCCTTGTTCACCTGGCATCAACCTCTAGGCTGCGACACATACCTACCTCAGACAAGTACGAGGAGTATGTTGCGGAAGAAAGCTGCGAAACTTAACGCTCGCGGCAGCTCAAGTCATTTTCTTAAAAATTACGCAACGGTAATTTTATGGTTCCCTGTGGGGTCCAGATGACTCTTTCTGCGACGCATCTGTCAGTCCGGGGCACTTCACGGCGCGCCCACACTCGACGCGTTCGTTGACGGCGTCACCCTCTCCACCCCCTACAGCGCACTCGCCCCCTCCCTGGCCTCCCTCGCTGACGAGGACGGCTTGAACGAGGCCCTTCGCCACTTCCCCCACAACGCTCTCACTCGCGCCCCGCTCTTTCATGGCGCCGCCTTCGTTGACTCCTCGTGGACTCTGCCCGAGGCGGACACAGCCCGCCCGGCTCATTGTGGCCGTCCTCGAACAAACTCTTGCGCCTCCCCCTTCTCATAGCCTTCCGCCTCACGCCAGTCAGCCACGAAGGCTCCGGCACGAGTCCGGACATCGGAGAGAACAGGAGGCTTAGGCATGAGTGCTCCAGGTAGTTAGTGGGTTAGAAGTCTTGTGCCCTCCCCAGGGGGGAGGGGGAACCGTTCTATGCTTACGGTATGAGACCCCCTAATCGGGGAGCATCCCAGCTGCCCTAAGGGCGCTCATGTGGCGGGCTACAGTGGCCCTCGAAACTCCCGCTTCTTCCATCAGCTCCGCCCAGGTTGGGACACGCTCTAGCTCTTCGTAGTAGCGTCCGACAATCATTTGAATTTGAGCACGGGTCGTTTGGCCCTGCAGCTTCTTTCTGCGGTGCTGCTTCGCGAGCCTTGCGCGTTCCCTTTGGGCATATTCACTGTTGGGGTCGTCCCACCGCTGGGCGGCTTTCTTGCCGCCGCGTGAGCCGAAGGTGCGTAGTGCGTTGCGTTCTACGGGGGTGACGTGTTGGGTGGAGCTGAGGCTTGTTCCGGCCTCTTTGGTGGTCTTGTTGGTGGTGGCGTAGGCGCGGACGCGGCGGGCCATGGTGAGACGGTCGCGCATAGGTGGCATTTCGTCGGGGCGGCCTAGGGTGTCTTGGGCGTGGGCGATGCGGTAGGCGTGTTCGTAGGCGTCGATGATGAGGTTGTCTTTGAGGCGTTGGCCGCGTTTGTGTGCGCGGTGTGCGGTTTTGAGGGCGTGGCGGAAGGCTGTTTCGTCGCGTTGTGGGGTACCCAACCAGACCACACGCAAACAACCCGGATGTTTCCCGGATCTCGAGAAAACCCCTTTCGACCCTTTTATCAAAGTGTTACCTTTCGAGCGGCGATGACGCCACACCAGGGACTCCGTAGCGGAGTCTCTGGAAACAACAAGAGCAAGGAAAGCTCATGACTTTCGTACTGCCATCACTCGCCGAGGCCATATTCGGCCTGTGCTGGATTGCCCTCTTTGGCTTTCTCGGGAGCTGGCTCGGCAAAGGCCTTTGGCTTCGTTCAAAGAAGAGTGGGCAACGAGGCCAATAGCTCCCTTCTCGACACCAGTTGTATCCCTCCACCCGATTCTCTTCACCTTGGATGAAATATGCACAAAAAGTTCATGCAGAGGCTTACCGCTTCAATCATCATTTTTCTTACGGCTTTCGGGACGGTCTCAGCAGCCGAAGCTGCCCCCGCTACAAGCGCGATCTGCATTGTGAGTACGCGATCTGGCATAGCTAGCAAAGACTGGGACGGTAAGAATCCCAAGACCTGTAAAGGTACTTACCAGCTCTGGGATATCAGTAGAGGAAGAGCAGGCCTCTTGCTCGAAGTCAAATCCCCCAATTGGGTCGACGCGAGAACGGTCTTCAAAAAAGGATATAGAGATGCACAGAAGTGGTGTTCTAACAATTCCCTCACGTGCAACATTGTCACATCGGTCGGCGTGAGTATTGTCCTCGGATTGCTGGCGAAGTAAGAATGCAGAACAAGAAGGTAACCCAAGGAGTCTCAATGACATGGCAAAAGAAGTCTGCTCTTGTTCTGGCAGCGATCGCAGTAAGTGCAGTGGTCTTCTGGCTCTTGGGCGGGACATTCACCCCGCTTACGATCGCGTCGACTATCGCAACCCCCACCCTCGCTGTACTTGCTGTACTGCTTGTCCGTGAAAAGGTCGCAGAGCGACACAAAGCCCGACGAAGAACACGCACGTAACAACCGCTGTACGTAAGTGCACATTCATGCACTTACGTACAGCTCTTATTTTGTCGGCAACGGCCGCTCGCGGTTGCCGGTACACCACAGGGCATGATGAAAAAAATTGCTCATGTCCTAGCCGCCGTTATCTTCTGCTGGAGCGCCTTCTTTGGACGGCTCGATACACCAGCCCCAGCACCCTCTACGGCCTGCTACGCGGAAGCCTTCGAGAAGGAAAGTCCGCATATGTGAAGCCCCTCTGAGCAGACAGTCACGAGCCACCCGGGGCGGCCCCTGGAACAGTCACGGAAACGTGGCTAGAGAAGCGGGGTTTGCATGGGTGAAAAGACTGGAAGCCATGTGCCCTCCTAATGGAGGGGGAACCGTTCTATGCTTACGGCCTGACCCATTTATTTGGAGCTGCTGCGCCGTCCTCGCGGCAGACTGATTCCTGCCTGTTTGAGAGCACGCTTCACCGTTTCCCGCGAGACACCAAACTCCTCCGCGATTTCTGCCATCGTGGGTGGAGCACCTAGTTCGAACTCGTGCTTTTGAACAGCTGCGGCAATCTCAAGCCTTATCGAGGAAGCGCCAAGCTTGCGGCGTTTGTTTGCGGCTTCGAGGGGTTTGCGGGCGTTGGTCTGGTACTCGGTTTGGGTGGGGTCGTCCCACCGCTGGGCGGCTTTCTTGCCGCCGCGTGAGCCGAAGGTGCGTAGTGCGTTGCGTTCGGTGGGGGTGACGTGTTGGGTGGAGCTGAGGCTTGTTCCGGCCTCTTTGGTGGTCTTGTTGGTGGTGGCGTAGGCGCGGACGCGGCGGGCCATGGTGAGGCGGTCGCGCATAGGTGGCATTTCGTCGGGGCGGCCTAGGGTGTCTTGGGCGTGGGCGGTGCGGTAGGCGTGTTCGTAGGCGTCGATGATGAGGTTGTCTTTGAGGCGTTGGCCGCGTTTGTGTGCGCGGTGTGCGGTTTTGAGGGCGTGGCGGAAGGCTGTTTCGTCGCGTTGTGGGACTCCTGCTGCGTCGTAGAGGACGCGGACGCCTTGGATGTAGGACGGGTCGTGGCGTTCGAGTTCTTCGACGCTGAGGCCGTCGAGCTCGTCGGAGAGGGCGCGCATGCGTTGAGCGCGTTCGCGGTTGGCTTTGGCTTGAAGGATCAAGGTGTACGCGGGTGTGGGGGGTTGTCGGGGGTTGTGGTGAGTGCGGCGAGTTGTTCGAGCATCGTTTCGAAGGACCGGCATGCGTGCTCGGCAGAGCCGACTTCGAGCCTTTCGCGCCGAGCGCCGTCACCAAGGATGCTGAGGAGCCTTTCGAGTGCCTCGACCTGGGCCATCCCGTCGCGGGCAACGATAAAGACGGCGAGGCGCACCTGGAGCGCTCCGGCGTCGGAATCTCCCATCGCACCAAACGCGAGCGGCTCGGCGAGCCGGGTGATGACGAAGGCGTCCGCGAGCGTGTGCTCACCGTCAGCGTGAGGGATCGCCGCGGGAGGCTCGAGCGGGAGCCCGGTGGGGAAGCGCTCTTCGCGGAGGATCACGGCGTCGCGCCAGGAGGGTTTGACGCAGCCGCTCGCCTCAAGGCGCGCGGCTACAACGCGCGCGAGCGAGGCAAAATCCGTGCACTCGGCACTCGGCACATCGAGCACGAAGATCACGGGGGTGTTCATCGCCACGGCGCTTTCACGAGGTCACCCACGTATTCGAGCGTGAGGGCGAGCTCGCCCTCCTCATCGGTCTTCTCGAGATCGATGATTGCTTGCATGACGAAGTCGTTGTCTCCCTCGGGATCCACGATCGTTTGGGTCACGAGCCAGCGTTTGGATTCGTGCTCGATGCGGAGGTATTGGCTCTTACGGGCGTAGTCCTCGATGACAACGTGGTCGTGCGCGTCGTAGAAGTCGTCCATGGCTTCCCCCCAGCGGTCGGCGTTCCAGCCACTTTCGCTATCGAGCTCGCCGAGCTGTTCTTCACGCTCGAACGCGAAATCCTCGACTCGGCGCCACATGGCTGCGCGCACCATCTGCGTGAGCACTTTCGTTTGCGCACTCAACGCTCGGGGTGAATCGGGGCGTACCTCGCTGGCCGCGTCGCCAGTGTCCTCGGGGTTCGACAGTGCCTCCCACTCGTCAAGCAACGAGGAATCAACACCCCGCACGAGCACGCCGAGCCACTCGATCACATCTTCGAGCTCTTCGGTGCGGAGCTCTACGGGGAGCGTACGCCGCAGGGCCTGGTAGGCGTCGGAAAGATAGCGCAGCACGATGCCCTCGGAGCGCATGAGCCTGTAGCGCGAGACGAATTCGCTGAACGTCGCGCCCGTTTCGTAGAACTCGCGCACGATTTTCTTGGGGGAGAGGTCGTGCATGTTGATCCACGGGCGGTTTTTTGCGTAGATCTCGAGCGCCGCCGTGAGTTCTTCCTCGAGGGGTTTCGGCCACGTGACCTCGTCGAGGCGCGCCATGCGCTCGGTGTATTCGACGCCGTCGGCCTTGAGTTCGGCAAGCAGCGCGCTCTTCGCGGCATTTTGTTGAGCAAGGAGAATCTGGAACGGGTCTTCGAGGATCGCTTCGATGATCGATACCGAGTCCATTGTGAGGGTCGGGGAGTCCTCGTCGAGGATATCGAGGGCCGCGATCGCGAACGCCGCGAGGGGCTGGTTCATTTGGAAGTCCCACTGGAGGTCGTCCACGAGCGTCACGGTGCGGCCAAGGTGATCCGGCTCTTCTCTCACCGTGATGATTTCTGCCTCTTTGAGGCCTCGGAAAAGTTCGAGGGCGCGGCGTTTGAGTGCGAATTTTTGGGTGCGGGTCTGGTGGCTTTCGTCGATGAGGTGCTGGGCCGCTTTAAGGGCGCTACCCGGTCGGGAGATAAGCGCGAGGAGGATCGCGCTCGTCATCGCCATGTGCGGTTTGAGTTCCGACGGTTGCTCTTCACTAAGCTTCTTCAGGTTCTCCTCGGTCCAGTTCACTCGCCCCTCGGGAATCCTCATTTTTGGCTCGCGCCGCTTTTTCTTCGCGCTGTTCGGCTTCGCGCCACTTTCGGTCCGCTTGGCGAAGCGCTCCTTCTCCTTTTCGAATTCGACGGCCCATTCGGGTGCCTGGACGACAACGTGGCCCACGGTGTCGTAGCCCGCTCGACCGGCGCGGCCAGCGATCTGGAGGAACTCGCGCGTATTGAGAAGTCGCTGGCGGCGACCGTCAAACTTCGCAAGCCCCGTCATCAGCACCGTGCGAATGGGAACGTTGATGCCTACGCCGAGCGTGTCGGTGCCCGCGATGACCTTGAGCAGGCCCGATTGGGCGAGGCGTTCGACGAGACGGCGGTATTTAGGGAGCATGCCGGCGTGGTGCACGCCGATACCCTCGCGCACGAGCTTCGAGAGAATCGAGCCGAAGCCTCGTGAAAAGCGGAAATCACCGATGAGCTCGCGAATCGTGTCCTTTTCCTCGCGCGTAAGAATCTTCGTACCGAGGAGATGCTGTGCTTGCTCGAGGGCGTCTTTTTGCGTGAAGTGGACGATGTATACGGGTGCGTCGCGATTTTCGAGGATCTCTTTAATCGTGTCGGGAAGATCGGTGGTTGCCCAGCGAAAATCGAGCGGAACGGGACGCTCAGCATCCGCGATCGTGCTCACGCTTCGGCCAGTGCGCTCGGCGAGATCCTTCTCGAAGAAGCTCACATCGCCGAGAGTCGCGCTCATCAGAACGAACTGTGTGCGGGGGAGTTCGATCAGGGGCACCTGCCAGGCCCAACCGCGCTGCGCATCGTCGTAGAAATGAAACTCGTCCATGACGACGAGACCGATGTCGCTCGTCTCGCCGTCGCGAAGGGCGTGGTTCGCGAGAATCTCCGCGGTGCACACGATGATGGGAGCCTCGTGATTGACGGAAGAATCGCCCGTCATCATGCCCACGGATTCCGCCCCAAACATCGAGACAATCTCGAAGAACTTCTCGCTCACAAGCGCCTTGATGGGGGCCGTGTAGTATGCCTTCTCTCCGCGCGCCATCGCCGCAAAGAGAGCCGCGTACGCAATCGTCGTCTTTCCCGAGCCCGTAGGGGTGGCGGCAATGACGTGATCACCCGCGGCGATCGCGAGAAGCGCCTCTTCCTGGTGGGGGTAGAGTGTGCGGCCTACCTCGGCTTGCGCGGCGATAAAGCCCTGGGCGATCGCGTCTTCGCTCGAGTCCTGGGGGAGAAAGTCGTGAAGAAGTGGCATGCCTCCATTGTGGCAGCCCTGGCAGGGCCAGCCGCTACTTCGTAGCTGGATCTGCGTGAGGGATCTCGAGTTCGGCCACCACCGGTAGGTGATCCGAGGCGTGCGTGCGATGGGTCTTGGCCGAGATCGGCCGGATGGAGCGGCTCGCGAGAATGTAATCGATTCGCCTCATGGGGATAGGGAGCACCGGATTCGTGCGGCCAAGCAGGCGCTTGGCAAGGGGGAAACGGTGCTTCGCGGCCCACACATCGATGAGGCCCTTCGTGAAAACCGCGTAATCGCGCACTTGCGAAGGCGCGGCATTGAGGTCGCCAACGAGGACCGCCGGCTCCTCGCCCGCGAAGGCCACCTCGCGCGCGGCCCGAAACTGCGCGCGCCGAGACTTCGCGGGACCGAGCGCAAGGTGGGTCACCGAAAACGCAAACGGCACCCCATCCGCGTCGATCCGGGCTCGGAGCACCGCGCGGCGCTCAATCAGGCGGTTCTCGGGCAGACGCGCCATGTGTGACTCGAGAATCGGGAAGCGCGAGAGCACCGCGACCCCGTACTGGCGACGCGTGCTGATCCCTACCCGCTCGACGGAGCGCCGCGAGGGATCCAGATCAATCGTGGGTGCGAACTGGGCGTGCATATCGAGCCGATCCGCGAGCCAGGCCGCCTGATCCACGAAATCCGAGCGTGTACCGAAGAAGCGATCGACCTCCTGCAAGCCGATGACATCAGCTTCAAGCGCCTCGAGGGCATGTGCCGTCGATTCCAGGTTGAGGACGTTTCTGGAATTCGCGCCGTGATGAATATTGAAGGTCGCGACACGCACGCGCCTAACGGGCGCGGGTGAGGACTGCGTCGAAGCGGGCGAAGGGGGCATGACACCATTGTGCCCGCTTGAGCGACGAATCATGAGGTTTCCTGCGGGGTGTCCGGGTGCTGGTACAACGATGAGCTATCGCGCATTTTCGACGTGAGCCCCCGCAGCGTCAGCAAAAAGCGAGGCAAGCGGATCAAGAATCGCGAGGATGCGCATGCGTAGCTCGTTGGAGCGATCGGCGAGTGCCCGCTGACGCCGCACATACTCCTTTTTTCCCTCATCGGTTTCGATCGGAACCACCCCGTAACCGTAACCTCGGCAGTCGTACGGGGAAGCCTCCATGTCGAGGATACGCAAGTCCAGGGCATGCTCGAAGCAATCGAGCACGATGTCGCTTGGAAGCAGGGGCGCAAGCTTCATCGACCACTTGTAGAGGTCCATCCCTACGTGGAGACATGCGGGATCATCCCTCATCGGCTGAGTCTCCCGTGTGGGATGCGAAGCATTGAGCGGAGCCGCGTCAGGCGTGAAGAAGCGAAAGGCATCGATATGTGAACACACCAGACGGTTCTCCTCGACGACGCGGTTCGTTTCCTCGGCGCTAAGGCGCAAGGGGAGTGACTCGTGGCGTTTTTCGCCCGCCCCAAGCCGATACACCATCGCCCACTCATGAAGCCCAAAGCACGAGAAATTTCCCGGCTTTTCAGCGAAACTCGAATTCGTGAGCAGGCGATGAATCCAATAGGCAGCATCGCCGCGCTCACGCACAAAACGCTCGAGATCCGCCACCCGCACGCCGTTTGGCTCCCCACTCGACGAATCCTTAAGCTCGCGATACCAGCGCCGAGTGCCGTCGGAGTCCACATCCCCGCGCCCCCGAAGCTCCTCATCCGCCGCGGCGTCGTAACCGATGTGCCAGCCCGGGTGCCACCGCCGAAGCTGTCCCGGGCTAAAGGGGTAGTACGTGTGCAGAAAATCCTCAATCGGATGCTTTTCACCCCGCGCCTTGCGCTCGCGGTGCGGGGCGCTCAGGGCGTCGGCGCGGTTCTCATGAGCCTCGCGTGCACGCGCCACCTCCGACGCAGACATGAGGGTCACGAGGCCGCCCGGGGCGGGGGTCGAATCCAATACCAGTGAAGAATGGGGCACCCCACAAGCCTACGTGCCATGTGCACGTGAGCCGGGCCGCGCTCGCGGGCGGCGAATGTGAAGAAAGGGTGAGGGGTGGTCAAGGGCATAGGCAGCACACCCGTGAGGGCCGAACGGCCCTACTAGACTGGGGGCATGCGCATTGCACGATTCACCACCGGCTCGAACCCGATGTTCGGTATCGTCCAAGAAAAAGATGGCGTGGACATGGTGTACGGGATTACGGGAGATCCGCTCTACACGCAGATTCAGCCGAACGGTACGATCCTCCCGCTCGAGGATGTTCGCCTCCTCGCTCCGGTCATTCCCCGCTCCAAGGTCGTTGGCGTGGGCAAAAACTATGCCGAGCACGCGCGCGAGATGGGCACAGAAGCGCCCGAGACTCCTCTGCTCTTCCTCAAGCCGAACACGTCCGTCATCGGCCCGAACGACCCGGTGATCTATCCCTCTTACGCGAAGGAGCTGAGCTTCGAGGCTGAGCTGGCGATCGTCATCAAGTCCCTCGCGAAGAATGTTCCGGCCGAGCGCGCTGCCGACGTCATCCTCGGGTACACGTGCGCGAACGACCTCACGGTGCGTGACGCCCAGCGCGAAGAATCGCAGTGGTTCCGCGCGAAAGCGTTCGATACGTCGTGCCCTCTCGGCCCGTGGATCGAAACTGATCTCGACACCGCGCAAACGCGCATCCGCTCGCGAGTCAACGGCGAGGTCAAACAGGACGCCACGAGCGCGCAGATGCTCCGCACGATCCCTGAGCTGATCGAGGAGATTACCCGCTCGACCACGCTTCTGCCCGGCGACGTCATCCTCACCGGAACCCCCGCGGGCGTTGGCCTGCTCGAAGCTGGTGACACCGTCGAGGTCGATATCGACGGGCTCGGCACCCTGACCAATCGCGTCGTTTCGCCCGAAGAACTCGAGGCCTAAAATCCGCAACCGGGGCACTCGCTCCGCCAACCTCCCAAAGGAGAACATCCACGTGAGCGCTGAGAACATCGATCTCGCGACCCTTCCCACCCTCGATAGCACGCGCGGTCACAGCGAGGTGCGCGTGCGCTTTTGCCCCTCGCCCACAGGCACGCCCCACATCGGTATGGTGCGCACCGCGCTGTTTAACTGGGCCTACGCGAAGCGCACGGGCGGAAAGCTCGTGTTCCGCATCGAAGACACCGACCAAGCGCGCGACAGCGAGGAAAGCTACAACCAGCTTCTCGACGCGATGCGCTGGCTCGGTATCACGTGGGACGAAGGCGTCGATGCCGGCGGCGAGGACGGCCCCTACCGTCAGTCTCAGCGCGGCGAGATTTACCAGGACGTCATTCAGAAGCTCAAGGACGGCGGGTTCATTTACGAGTCGTTCTCGACTCCCGAGGAAATTCAGCAGCGCCACATTGCGGCCGGCCGCCCCAAAGAATCTGGCTACGACGGCTTCGATCGTGACCTGACCGAGGAGCAGAAAGCGGCGTTCCGCGCCGAAGGCCGCGAGCCCGTGTGGCGCGTGCGCATGCCCGACGACGACATCACGTTCAACGATCTCGTGCGCGGGGAGATCACCTTCAAGGCTGGCTCGACCCCCGATTACGTGGTCGTGCGCGCGAACGGTCAACCACTGTACCCGCTCACGAACCCGGTCGATGACGCGCTCATGGGCATCACCCACATTCTGCGCGGCGAAGATATCCTCAGCTCGACGCCTCGACAAATCGTGCTGTACGAAGCGCTCAAGAAGATCGGCATCGCGAAGTTCACGCCCGAATATGCGCACCTTCCCTACGTTATGGGTGAAGGCAACAAGAAGCTCTCGAAACGCGATCCCGAATCCAGCCTCTTCCTCTACCGCGACGAAGGCTTCGTGCCCGAAGGCATGATCAACTACCTCTCGCTTCTCGGCTGGGGCTACAGCGGTGATCAGGACATTTTCACGCGCGAGCAGTTCGTTGCGAAGTTCGACGTCGCCGACGTCAACCCGAATCCGGCTCGCGTGGATTACAAGAAGGCGCTCGCGATTAACGCTGACCACATGCGCATGCTCGACGAAGCCGAGTTCACCGAGCGCATGATCCCGTACCTTGAGAAGGAGGGCGTGGTTTCCACGCCCATTACGGAAGAACAGCGCGCACTTCTCGCGAAGGCCACGCCTCTCGTGCAGCCGCGCATGAACCTCCTCGGCGAGGCCCCGGGCATGCTGCGCTTCCTGTTTATCGACGATGCCGACCTCGTGATCGAGGAGGACGCCCTTAAAAAGCTCGGCGACGATCCGGTTTCTGTGGTGCGCCGCGCGATCGAGGTCATCAACGAGGGCGGTGAAGAGAACTTCACGACCGAGAAACTCGAAGCGTCGCTGCGCGCGGCCATTATCGAAGGCATGGGCGTCAAGCCGCGCCTCGCGTTTGGGCCGCTTCGCTCCGGCATTTCGGGCCGTCGCGTGAGCCCGCCGCTTTTTGAATCGATGGAACTTCTCGGTTTCGACTCGACCCTCGCCCGCCTCGACTCGTTTGCCACGCTTCTCGCATCGCGGTGAGTGACGAGACCTTCGAATACGCGACCGGGCACGGCCGCGCGCACGCCAAGACGATCCTCATTGGCGAGCACGCGGTCGTGTACGGCCATCCCGCGATCGCGTTTCCCATCCCGCATTTGAGCCTCACGGCGACCGCGAGACTCTTGCCGTACCCGGACTCGGTGAGCGCGCATGCCGGTCGCATTGAGGGCTCGGTTTCGGCCGAGGGCTTTGGCACGATCAGTGGATCGTATTCGCTCGCGGAGGGGTTGTCGTTTGACGAGCAGACCGTTCCGGGAAGCGAGGTTCGCTTTGAGAGCGGGCTGACTCTCGACGTGCCATCGACCCGCACGGGGGAGCGGCGCGGCAGGCGGCGCATTGCCACCGTTGGCGATCCGTCGACGGGCGCGATCTATCTCGATGTTGATACGGAAGAAGCGGAAGACGAACTCGCCCAATCCGCCCTGCGCACGATTCTCGGCTATGTGGGGGAGAAGCCGGGACGCGCTGAGGTGACGGTCGAGGGGAGCATTCCCACGGCCCGCGGACTCGGCTCGAGCGCCGCGATGGCGAGCGCGATCGCTGTTGCTGTCGCGCGCTTGTACGGCCATGAACTCACGAGTGAGGAGCGCTTCGAACTCGTGCAGTTCGTGGAGCGCATCGCGCACGGAACCCCAAGCGGGCTCGACGCCTACCAGACCATGGCGAAGGTTCCCCTGTGGTTCCAGGCAGGAAAAGCGGAGCCTCTCGAACTCTCTGTGACCCCCGCGCTTGTCGTGGCCGACACGGGCCTTCCCGGACACACACTCGATGCCGTTCGGGGGATCCGCGAACGGCGCGAACGGGATTCCCGGCTCGTGGATCTCGCGCTCGAAACGATCGCTTCGCTCGCGCACACGACGCGTGAAGCACTCCGCCTTGGCGATATGAGCAGCGTTGGCCGCGCGATGAATGACTGCCAGCAGATTCTTGCGGAACTCGATGTATCGCATCCGCGACTCGAACGTCTCGTAGGTGCGGCGCGTGAGGCTGGTGCGCTTGGCGCGAAACTCACGGGCGGCGGTCAGGGCGGTTGCATCATTGCGCTTGCACCGTCCCACGGCGCCGTGCCCGCGCTCAAGCGGGCGCTCCTTGCGGCTGGTGCGACAAACGTTTGGCCGATCAACACCGCGTGTGAGGAGAGTTCATGACGCGCGCCACCGCTGTTGCCCACCCCAACATCGCCCTCGTGAAGTACTGGGGCAAAGCCGATCGCGAACTGAACCTTCCCGCGACTGGCTCCCTTTCGCTTACCCTCGACATCTTCCCCACCACCACGACCGTTGAACTCACCGAGGAGGCCACCGACCAGGTCATACTTGACGGCGCCACGCTTTCCGGGGAGGAATCCGCGCGCGTGCGCACGGTTCTTGATCTCGCACGCGAGCGGGCAGGTTCGGGTGCGCATGCGCGGGTGACGTCCACGAATACGGTTCCGACGGCTGCGGGGCTCGCGTCGAGTGCAGCCGCGTTCGCGGCGCTTGCGAAGGCGTCGAGCGTTGCCTATGGGCTTTCGCTGAGCGATGCGGAGCTTTCGCGGCTTGCCCGCCGTGGCTCAGGGTCAGCATGTCGCTCAATTTTTGGTGGCCTCGCCCGCTGGAACCAGGGCACGAGCGATGAGACGAGCGTCGCGGAACCCCTCGAGTGGAAGGGGGAAGACCTTGCCATGGTCGTCGCGGTGATCTCGAGCGCTCGCAAGAAGATCGGTAGCCGCGCCGGGATGAACCACACTGTGGAGACCTCCCCGTACTTCGAGGGGTGGGTCCGTTCGAATGCCGCTCTCGTGGAGCGTGCGTCGCGAGCTGTGGCCGAGGCGGATTTCACGAGCCTCGGTGAGATTGCCGAGATGAGTGCGCTGCGTATGCACGCCTCGATGCTTGGTGCCGAGCCGCCCGTGCGGTACCTCACGGGGAAGAGCTTCGCGATTTTTGACGCAGTCCAGGCGCTGCGTGAAGAAGGGCTAGGGGCCTATGCAAGCGCGGATGCGGGTCCCAACGTGAAGATTCTGTGTCGCTCGCGTGAGGCCGCTCTCGTGACGCAGTCCGTGCGTGAGAGGATCGAAGACGTGAAGATGCACGTTGCGAACGCCGGCCCCGGCGCCTACCTCCTTGACGAGGGTGAGCGCCCGAGCGCAGCATGAGCGCTTTTGAGTTCCGTGCGCCCGGCAAACTTTTTGTCGCGGGCGAATACGGCGTTGTGCACCCGGGCAATCCGGCAGTGTTGATCGCGGTGGATCGGGCCGTGACCGCGCGCGCCCTTCCCGTTCGTCGCGCCTTCGGCGTACGCGTAGCGAGCGAGCTGTGGAGCGAAGAGCGCGATTACGCGCCCGCTCACGAGGGGGAGGCGGCGCAGTCGCGTGAGCCAGTTTTCCTCGCTCTCGACGTGCTCGAGGAGTACCTTGGCACTCTGCCAGTTCTCGATCTTCACCTTTCCTCGACCCTCGAGGAAAGTGACGGGCGCAAGTTCGGTTTTGGCTCCTCGGGCGCCGTGGTTGTCGCGACGATCGGTGCCGTTCTGCGGGCCCTCAAAAAAGACGTTTCCCCACTCGAACTCTTCAAGCTTTCCGCCCTCGCCGTGCTCAAGGGCAACGTTCGCGCTTCGTGTGCCGATGTGGCGACGAGCGTTCTGGGCGGGTGGATTTTTTACCGCTCATTCGACCGGGAAGCCGTGCGCGATCTGTGTGCGCACCACGGTGTGAAGGCTGCACTTGCCGCGCCGTGGCCGGGTCTCGCACTCGAGGCTCTCGACGTGCCCGCGAATCTCGATGTGGTGATCGGCTGGAGCGGCGCGCCGGCTTCGACCAGGTCACTCGTCGCTCACGTTGATGAGGCCGCGAGAGAAGGGCTCGTGGACCTCGAGGTTTTTTCGCGTGAAAACGCCGCCTACGTTGACCGATTCGCGAGCGAACTGCGCGCGGGTGAAGCGAGCGCCGCGATGGTGACGCTCAACGCCGTCCTCTCACAGCTTGGCGCCCTCGACAAGGCGGCTGGAGGCACGCAGCCACTCGGGATCGAAACTCCAGAACTGCGCGCCATGACCGAGATCGCCAACGCGCACGGTGCCGCCGCGAAACTCTCGGGAGCGGGTGGCGGCGACTGCGTCATCGCTCTTGCGTCGAGGGCGGGCGTGGCCGAAGCCGTGAGGAAAGCCTGGCGAGCGGCGGGAAAAATTGCGCTCGACGTGGGCGTGCAAGCGTCGGAATTCGCGCATCGCGAAGAGGACACGACTGGAAAGCGAAGGAGCGCCCATGAGTAGTTCGCGCAAGGACGACCACGTGCGGCTTGCACTGGAGCAAGAGACCGCAAAGCTCCGTTCGAGGGACTTCGACGACGTGCGCGTGGTGCACCACGCCCTCGGAGCCGTCAACGTGGACTCGGTGAGTCTTGACGTTGAGGTCGCGGATCGAGTCTGGACGCTGCCGTTTTACATCAACGGCATGACGGGCGGAAGCGAATTCACGGGGAAAATCAACCAGGCTCTCGCGATCGCGGCCGCGGAGACGGGCATCGCGATGGCTTCGGGCTCGATGAGCGCGTATTTCAAGGATCCCTCGTGTGCACCGAGCTTCACCGTTCTTCGCGAGGAGAACCCGCACGGCTTCCTCATGGCGAACCTCTCGGCAAACGCAAGCCCTGAGCAAGCGCGCGAAGCGATCGAACTGATCGACGCCGATGCCCTCCAGATTCACGTGAACGCCGTCCAAGAGATCGTGATGCCCGAGGGCGATCGCGAGTTCGAACACTGGAGCGGGCATATCAAGGCAATCGCACGAGCCGTGGATGTCCCCGTGGTGGTGAAAGAAGTCGGTTTCGGGATGACGGGCGCCACGGTGCGAACGCTGTCCTCTCTCGGCGTTGCTTACGTGGATGTCGCGGGCAACGGTGGAACCGATTTCGCGCGCATCGAAAGTGCGCGCAGAGCTGATCGGTTCTCCCACCTCAACGGTTGGGGCCAAAGCGCGGTCGAAAGCCTCATTGACGCACGGGGGGCATCGCGCGACACGGGTATTCCACTTTTCGCGAGCGGAGGCGTGCGCACGAGCCTCGACGTGCTCAAGGCCCTCGCTCTGGGTGCCAAAGCCGTAGGCATCGCGGGCGGTTTCCTCGCCACGGTGCGCGAGGACGGGCCCGAGGCGCTCATCCGCGAGATCCGCACGTGGGAGGCACAGCTGCGCTCAATGATGGCGCTGGTGGGAGCACGAAATGTTGAGGCGCTTACGCACACCGATCTCGTGCTCACGGGAAGCGTGCGCGAATACGCGAATGCGCGAGGTTTCGATCTTTCCCATTTCGCACGGCGAAGCGGCAAGGCAAGTGGAGGTTCTCATGAGTGACAAGCGCGATCAGGGCGCGTTCGCCCAGATCCCCATGAAATGGCTCGGCCCGCTGCGGATCAGCGGAAACGTGGCCGAAGGCGAGGTCGAGGTTCCGCTTGCGACCTATGAGACGACACTGTTCCCCTCGGTCAAGCGCGGCGCCACCGTGTCCCGCCTTGTGGAGGGCGGTATTCGCACAACCCTCGTAGACGAACGCATGACCCGCTCGATCTTATTCGAAGCGGATTCCGCAGCCGAGGCCTATGAAGCCGCACAGCGGATTTGCGCGGACCTTGCAGGGCTGCAAGAGGTCGTCTCTTCGACGAGTCGCTTCGCCCGCCTCATCGATATTGCCCCCGAGATCGTGGGCAACCTCCTGTATCTTCGCCTCGAGTTCCTCACGGGGGATGCTGCGGGCCACAACATGGTGACCCTCGCCGCCGATGCGCTCATGCCTCACATCGCGAGCCGCGAGCCGATGCTCCGTTACGCGAGCATTTCCGGTAACTACTGCACCGACAAGAAGCCCTCCGCCGTCAATGGCATTCGTGGCCGAGGCAAGAATGTCATTGCAGAAATCGTGCTGCCCGAAGAGGTGCTTCGCCGTCGACTCCGCACGAGTGCCGAACGCATGATGGACCTTAACGTGCGCAAGAATCTCGTGGGCGGAATCGCCGCGGGCTCGCTCCGCAGCGCAAACGCGCACTACGCGAATATGCTGCTCGGCTTTTACCTCGCGACGGGCCAGGATGCCGCAAACATCGTTGAGGGAAGCCAGGGAATCACGCACACCGAGCGCCGTGGCAACAATGGTGAGGACCTCTATTTCTCGTGTACGATCCCGCACCTCATCGTCGGTTCCGTGGGCAACGGCAAAGGCCTTGACTTCGTGAGCGAGAACCTCGAGCGGCTTGGGTGCCGAGACGATCGCGAGTCGGGGGAGAACGCGAGGCGACTCGCGGGGCTCGCCGCGGCGACCGTTTTGTGCGGGGAGCTTTCCCTCATGGCCGCGCAGACTAATCCGGGCGAGCTCATGGCCGCCCACGTCCAGTTTGAAAGGAGTTCGCGATGACGCACGCGATCGGCATCACCGATATCTCAGCGGCGACGACCTCGCTCTTCTTCCCCCTCACTTCGCTCGCCGAGGCGCAGGGCACGAGTGCCGGGAAGTACTTGCGCGGCATCGGTCAGCACGAGATGAGTGTGCCCTGCGAGGACGAGGACATCGTGACCCTCGCCGCGAGTGCCGCGGCACCCATCGTTGAACGCCACGGTGTCGACGAGATCCGCACTCTCGTTCTTGCAACGGAGACGGGGATCGATCAGTCAAAAGCCGCGGGCATCTATGTGCACGAGCTGCTCGGACTCGCGCAGCATACGCGTGTGGTGGAGCTCAAGGAAGCGTGCTACTCGGCGACTGCCGCGTTGCAGTTTGCGCTCGGAATCGTCTCCCGCCATCCGGGCGAGAAGGTCCTCGTGATCGCGAGCGATATCGCCCGCTACGAACTCGACTCGAGCGGTGAGGCGACTCAGGGTGCGGGAGCGCTCGCGATGCTCGTGAGCGCCGACCCGGCGATCATGACGGTCGAACCTGCCTCGGGGCTTTTCACCGAGAATGTCCATGACTTCTGGCGCCCCAACGACCGCACGACCGCTCTCGTTGACGGACGTTTCTCCGTCACCGTGTACTTGCGCGCCGTGACCGCCGCCTACGACGACTACGTCAGTCGCGGAGGAGCGGAGTTCTCTTCCCTCTCGCGTGTGTGTTTCCACCAGCCATTCACGAAAATGGCGACCAAAGCGATGCAGACCCTTGCCAAACACGCGGGTGCCGAGTCTGTTGCCGATGCCGTCTCGACTCTCGAGGAGACGATGATTTTCAACCGGCGCCTCGGCAATACCTACACCGCTTCCGTGTACATGGGGCTTCTCTCGCTTCTCGAGAACGCCGAACTGGAGGCGGGGGAGCGGGTCGGCATCTTCAGCTACGGCTCGGGTGCGGTCGCGGAGTTCTTCTCCGGCCGGCTCGTGGAGGGATACCGCTCGCAGCTTCGGCCCGGTGCGCTTTCCGCCCAGCTTGAGGCACGGCGTGAAATCGGCTACGAAGAGTACCGCGAGCGTCACCTCCTTGCCGATCGCACGGGGGATTTTGAGGCGCGCGTTGAGGCGCAGGGCCCCTTCCGCTTCGCGGGCGTGCGCGACGCGATTCGGGTGTACGAAAAGGCGTGAGAAATGGGGTCCGACGCTTGCTGGGCGAGCGTCGGAACCCCTCTCGTGTGAAGGCTTCCACAAACGGGTCACGAAAAGTTGCCGGGCCTACCGGGCTCGACTACTGTGGTATTTCGTTCGGTTCGCCGAGCGAAGCCCTTGGGGTATGGTGTAATTGGCAACACGGCTGATTCTGGTTCAGTTGTTCTAGGTTCGAGTCCTGGTACCCCAGCGATGCAGGTCACACGGCCTGGATTTGGAAACGATCAGCTGTTTTGCTAAAGTTTCTAAGGCCTCATTGAGGCAAAGGCCCCGTTCGTCTAGCGGCCTAGGACGTCGCCCTCTCACGGCGGTAACACCGGTTCAAATCCGGTACGGGGTACAGAGCGAAAGCCCGACCACTTCGGTGGTCGGGCTTTTTCGTGTCCGGGACCTTCCCGACGTATCCTTAAAGCCAGCAGGGAGTTTAGGTTCACAAAAGCGTGAGCCCGGCCGTGGAAGGAAGAAAACCATGAGTGCAAATGAAGGCCGCATCGTTGTGGGTGTCGAGGACACCGAAGAATCCGATCACGCAATCCGCTGGGCGGCGCGCAATGCCCTGGCTCTCAAGAAGCCCCTGCACCTCGTGCATGCGTTCGTGTGGCCGCTCATGGGCGTCGACGTCGACCCCGTGCCGGGCGTGAGCGGTTCTGGACTCAAGGTTGCCGCGCAGCGCCTCCTTGATGAAGCGGCGGAGATCGCGTATGAGGTTGCCCCGGGCTGCGAGGTGACGACCCAGATCGTTGATGGTCGCGCTGTTGACGTTTTGATCAAGCAGTCGGAGACCGCCGATGCCCTCGTCGTAGGCTCGCGCGGGCTGGGCCGTTTCCTTTCGCTCATCGTTGGCTCTACGAGCTCGGCGCTGCTCACGCGCTCGAAGTGCTCGATTGTCGTTGTGCGCGGCGATATCGCTGCCGACGGCCCTGTCGCGGTGTTCTATGACGGCGGAACGGCGTTTGATCGCGCCCTCGAGCGCGCCGCTGAGTTCGCGAAAATTTACGGAACGGGTGTGCGTGTCATTCCGTCAATCGTCATTCCCGAGGAGAAATGGGCGGGCATCCTTGAGGATGCCCAAGCGTACTTGCGTAAGGTTTCCCCCGAGGTTGACGTGGAGATCACCGAGTACGGCCGTCAGCACACCGCGAAGGAACTCATTAGGCGCAGCGAAGGCACGAGGCTCATTGTGGCGAACGCGCGCGGGAAACACGAGGAGCTTGAACGCCAGCCGGTCGTGTCGAACACGGCGTTCCTGCAGTACGCCAACACTCCCGTGTGGCTCGAGCGGCAGTAGCCGCTCGGCCTCCCGCGGGGGCTACGCTCCGGCCTGGCGGACGAGCTCGCTGAGTTTTTCGGCGTAGGCGATGACCGAGGCCGCGTGGATGCGCCCGGGCTGACGCGTCATGCGGTCGATGGGCCCCGAGATCGAGAGGGCCGCAACGACCCGGTCGCTCGGTCCTCGCACCGGGGCGCTGACCGACGCTACTCCCGATTCGCGCTCGCCAACGCTCTGGGCCCAGCCGCGCCTGCGCACGGCCGAGAGCATCGACGCGGTGAAGCGTGCGCCGTGGAGGCCGCGGTGAAGCCGATCGGGTTCTTCCCATGCCAAGAGGATCTGCGCGGCGGAGCCTGCGCGCATCGTGAGGGTGGAGCCGAGCGGGACCGTGTCACGAAGGCCGCTCGGCCTCTCCGCGGTGGCAACGCACACGCGGTGATCGGCTTGGCGGCGATAAAGCTGGGCGGATTCTCCGGTATAGTCCCTGAGCTCGGCGAGGATCGGCCCAGCGGAAGCGAGGAGTCGATCCTCGCCTGCGGCGGCCGCGAGTTCGGTAAGGCGAGGGCCGAGGATGAAGCGCCCCTGGATGTCGCGCGCCACGAGCCGGTGGTGTTCAAGTGCGACCGCGAGTCGGTGAGCTGTGGGGCGCGCAAGACCGGTCGTGCTCACGAGATTGGCGAGCGTTGCGGGGCCCGCCTCGAGAGCCCCGAGTACCGTGGCGGCCTTGTCGATCACGCCGACGCCGCTTCCCTCTTCCTTTTGAATGTTCATGGAATAAGACTAGCGTCTCGAGATATGAAATGCGAGTGCCTCGCCCCCTGGACGTCCGTGAGACTTGGGCCCAATGAGCCGCGCGCCTTTCACGACGGGCACCGCGGGAGACGACGATCGAGGAGTCAATGACATGGCGGGAACTCTCGCGGAAAAGGTATGGCGCGATCACGTGGTCCGCAAGGGCGAAGGAAACGAGCCCGATCTTCTCTACATTGACCTTCACCTCCTTCACGAGGTGACGTCGCCGCAGGCATTCGAGGGCCTGCGCCTCGAAGGGCGAGCGCCGCGGCGCGTTGACCAGACGCTCGCGACGGAGGATCACAACACTCCGACCGTGAATATTGATAAGCCAATTGCTGATCTCACGAGCCGCACCCAGATCGATACGTTGCGCAAAAACGCTGAGGAATTCGGCGTGCGCCTCCACTCGCTCGGTGACGTCGACCAGGGGATCGTGCACGTCGTGGGCCCCCAGCTCGGGCTCACTATGCCGGGTATTACAGTTGTGTGCGGCGACTCGCACACGTCGACTCACGGCGCGTTCGGCGCTCTCGCGTTCGGCATCGGCACCTCGGAGGTCGAGCATGTGCTCGCCACTCAAACCCTGCCCCTCAAGCCTTTTAAGACCATGGCGATCAACGTGGAAGGCTCGCTGAGGCCGGGCGTGAGTGCGAAGGACATCATCCTCGCGGTCATTGCGAAGATCGGAACGGGCGGCGGGCAAGGATACGTGCTCGAATACCGCGGTGAAGCCATCCGTCGCCTCTCCATGGAGGGGCGCATGACGATCTGCAATATGTCGATCGAAGCGGGTGCCCGTGCCGGCATGATCGCCCCCGATGAGACGACCTTCGAGTACGTCAAGGGGCGCCCTCACGCGCCGAAAGGGGAGGCGTGGGACGAAGCGGTCGAGTACTGGAAGAGCCTCAGGAGCGATGACGACGCGACCTTCGATGCCGAAGTCGTGATCAATGCCGATGAGCTCGAGCCTTTCGTGACGTGGGGAACGAACCCCGGCCAGGGGCTTCCGCTCTCGAGCGCTGTTCCCGCGCCCGAGGACTTCACCGACGAGAACTCGAAGGCCGCCTGTGAGCGCGCGCTCGAGTACATGGATCTCGAACCCGGCACACCCCTGAAGGACATCCGCGTTGACACGGTCTTCATGGGCTCGTGTACGAACGGGCGCATCGAGGATCTACGCGCCTTTACCGACGTGATTCGTGGCCGCCAAAAAGACCCGAACGTTCGTGTGCTCGTGGTGCCGGGCTCGGCTCGCGTACGCCTCCAGGCGGAAGCCGAAGGGCTCGATAAGGACATCCTCGCCTTCGGCGCGGAGTGGCGAAACGCGGGCTGCTCGATGTGCCTCGGCATGAATCCGGATCAGCTCGCTCCCGGTGAGCGTTCGGCCTCGACCTCGAACCGTAACTTCGAGGGGCGTCAGGGCAAGGGTGGGCGCACCCACCTCGTGTCGCCCGTTGTCGCGGCAGCGACCGCCGTGCGTGGAACCCTCTCCTCGCCCGCCGATCTCGACAATCTTGGTGAAACCGACGCGGCCGTGCTCGCCTGAGGCCCGCGGACGCGTGGAAAGGACTCGCATTATGGAAAAGTTCATCTCGCACACGGGCGTTGGCGTTCCTCTGCGCCGCTCCAACGTGGACACCGACCAGATCATCCCCGCCGTGTACCTCAAGCGCGTGACGAAAACGGGATTCGATGACGGGCTTTTTAGCGCGTGGCGCCAAGACCCGGACTTCGTGTTGAATCGCGAGCCGTACACGCGCGGCTCCGTGCTGGTCGCGGGGGAGGAGTTCGGCACGGGCTCGTCGCGCGAGCACGCCGTGTGGGCGCTTCGCGACTACGGCTTCAAGGCTGTGCTGTCGAGCCGCTTTGCCGACATCTTCCGAGGCAACGCGGGCAAGCAGGGCCTCGTGGCCGCGGTGCTCTCGCAGGCCGACATCGAACAAATTTGGAAGATCCTCGAAAATCAGCCGGGCACCGACATCACCGTGGACCTCGAGAACCGGGTGGTAGAGGTCGCGGATGCGACCTTCGCGTTTGAAATCGACGACTACACGCGCTGGCGACTCATGGAAGGCCTTGACGACATCGGGCTCACGATGCGGCACGAAGCAGAGATCGCGGAGTTTGAAGAGCGTCGCCCCTCGTGGCTTCCGAAGACGCTCCCCGCGCGCACCCCCGACGACCAGTAGAAGGAGTCTTTTGCGCCCTCGGCGTACACGGTGCCGCTGTGCCGTTATTTCCACAGGGCTGTTCGGTATGGTGAGACGGTTACCTGTGGGCTCAGCCCGGAAAGGGAATCAACTCCACTATGACCTCAAGCTTCTATGTGCGTGGCGGCAAGCCGCTCGAAGGTGAGATCACCGTTCGCGGTGCGAAGAACCTGGTTTCGAAGGCCATGGTTGCAGCGCTCCTCGGCGAAACCGAAAGTTTCCTTACGAGCGTTCCTGACATCAGCGATGTGCGGATCGTGAGCGAACTCCTCCGCGTGCACGGCGTCAAGATCGAGCGTGACAAAGAGGCGGGAACCCTCCGCATGGATCCCTCCAACGTTGAACGCGCGCACGTGGCCGATATCGACGCGCACGCGGGAAGCTCACGCATCCCGATTCTCTTCTGCGGCCCCTTGCTGCACCGCCTCGGCGAAGCCGTCATTCCCGATCTCGGTGGATGCCGCATCGGCACGCGCCCGATCAACTATCACCTCGACGTGCTGCGCAACTTCGGCGCGCATGTCGATAAGCGCGAACACGGCATCTACATCACGGCACCCGATGGGCTCCGCGGCGCGAAGATCCGCCTCGAATATCCGAGCGTCGGCGCCACCGAACAGGTGCTGCTCACGGCCGTGCGTGCCCAGGGCATTACGGAACTCGAAAACGCCGCCGTTGAGCCTGAGATCGAGGATCTCATCGCGGTGCTTCAAAAGATGGGCGCGATCATTTCGCTTCGCACCGATCGCACGATCGTGATCGAAGGCGTGGAGAAATTGAACGGTTATCGCCACCGCTGCCTCCCCGACCGTATCGAGGCCGCGAGCTGGGCATGCGCCGCCCTCGTGACGCATGGCGACGTGTTCGTGCGCGGTGCAGAGCAGAAGGCCATGGGCACGTTCCTCAACGTGCTGCGGAAGATCGGCGCCGGCGTTGACATTCACGACGAAGGCATTCGCTTCTACGACACGGGCGAGGGGCTCTCCTCTGCGGCGATCGAGACCGATGTTCACCCGGGCTTTATGACCGACTGGCAGCAGCCACTCGTCGTGCTCCTCACACAGGCGAACGGTATTTCCATCGTCCACGAAACGGTCTACGAAAACCGCCTCGGCTTCACGAGCGCCCTCAACGACATGGGTGCCCAGATCCAGGTGTATCGCGAGTGCCTCGGTGGTTCGCGTTGCCGTTTCGGCCAGCGCAACTACAATCACTCGGCCGTCGTGAATGGTCCGCGCCCGCTCAAAGGTGCGGAAATCACGGTTCCGGACCTGCGCGGCGGGTTCAGCTACCTGATCGCGGCGCTTGGTGCCGACGGCACCTCGCAGATTCACGGCATCGACCTGATTGATCGAGGCTACGAATCATTCAGGGACAAGCTCACGAAGCTTGGCGCGGATTTTTGGGAAGAGTGAGAACTCATCGACTCTCGACATGAGGAGCCAGCGGTGAACGATATTCCTGGCGTGCGCGTGACCGAAGCGTCCCAGGGGCGCTACGCGTCGCTTGCGCTTCGCGATATTCCGGTGCCGGATTACTGCGATGTGGTCATCGTGCCCACGAAAGGGGTGGATGAGCCCGATCCGCGTGTGTGGGCCGAGGCAATCTTTTCCCATGAGAACGCAACGCTGACCTCGCGCGGCGCTCGAGCTGTACGCGACGAGGCTATTCGCCTCTTCGATCTCGTGCCCCCGCCCGAGCGTGAGCGTTTCGTGAGCGAGGTCGTGGGTTCGGAAGCGCTCATTATTGACGACACGCCGTCGCTCACGATCCGTATCGGTGTGGCCGTCGAGCCCGGCGGGGACCTCGTGCGCATCACCACCGCAGTCAAATACCGCACGATCCGCGGCCGTCTCACGTTCGGGCCGCGCCGCATGATGCACGCTTCGGCGATCCACACTCTCGCGAAGCGCGCACCGGCCACTCTGAGGCGCCGGGAGGCCGCGCGGCTCTCGGCAGGCAGGTCTCGACGTGCGAGTATCACGCGCGGCATTCGTCGCAACCGCCAGCTGACGTCGGGTGACGGTGAACGTTCCCGGTAGCGCGGGCGCATGCACGGGGCACATCGCCGTTCTTGGCGCTGGCTCCTGGGGCACGGTGTTCTCGCATATGCTCGCCAAGGGCGGCAACGACGTGCGTTTGTGGGCACGCCGCGAGGAACTCGCCACAGAGATCACGAAGGCTCGTGAGAATGCAAGTTACGTGCCCGGCCTACATCTTCCCGCGAGAATCGAAGCCTCGAGCGATATCGCTCATGTTCTCGAAGGGGCACGCGGCATCGTGCTTGCGGTTCCCGCCCAATCCTTGCGGGCATGCCTTGAGGCGTGGCCACGCCTGCCTCGCGTTCCCGTCGTTTCCCTCATCAAGGGCATCGAGCGGGGAAGCGACGAGCGCATGTCGCAGATCATCGCGCAGTCCGGCGCTGTGAGCGAAGATCTCATCGCGGTGCTGTCCGGCCCGAACCTTGCTCGCGAGATTGCGCGCGAGCAACCGTGTGCTTCGGTCATTGCCTCCACGAGCGAGATCACGGCTCGCGAAGTGGCCTCATGGTGCTCCGCCCCGTATTTTCGCGCGTACGTGAGTCGAGACGTGACCGGAATCGAGGTCGCGGGTGCGATGAAGAATGTCATCGCGATTGCCGTGGGCGCTGCGGCCGGCCTCGGCTATGGCGACAACACTCGCGCGTCCCTCATCACGCGCGGCCTTGCCGAAATTACGCGGCTCGGGGTTTCCCTCGGCGCCGAACCTTCGACCTTTGCGGGCCTCGCGGGAATGGGGGATCTCGTCGCCACGTGTGCGTCGCCTTTGTCACGGAATTTCCGGCTCGGGAAGGCACTCGGTGAAGGGCAGAGCCTCGAGGAGGCCAAAGCAAGCGTCGGACAAACCGCCGAAGGCGTACCCACGGCGAGAGCTGTGGCGGACCTCGCCGACCGCTCGCATCTCGACCTGCCCATTACGCGCGCCCTGGTCGATGTGGTTGATTGCGGGCGTAACATTGCCGAGGTGACGAGCGCACTGCTTTCGCGTTCCGTCCGATTCGAATAGAGGAGCTCACGTGCATACCATTGCGCTGATCTTTGGCGGTCGCTCAAGCGAGCACGGCATTTCGTGCGTGACCGCGGGTGGTATTCTGCGCCAGATTGACCGCTCGCGCTTCACCGTTGTCCCGATCGGGGTGACAAGCGAGGGCCGTTTCGTTGAGGTCACGGGTGACCCCGACCACTGGCAGATCACGGATGGCACTGCCCCGCACGTGCCAGACTCGGGCGACGAAATCATCCTCCAACAATCGCGCCTTGGTAAGGGGAAAGTGGAGCTGCGCGTCGTGCGCGATGGCGGACGCCTTGAGCATCTCGCCGATATCGACGCGGTGTTTCCGCTTCTCCACGGCCCTTACGGCGAAGACGGCACAATCCAGGGACTCTTTGAACTATGGGACGTCCCTTACGTGGGTTCAGGCGTGCTTGCTTCCGCTGTATCGATGGATAAGGACTTCACGAAACGCATTCTCGAAGGTGCGGGTCTCAACGTCGCCCGCGGGGTCGTCGCACGTGCGAGTGAACCTCGAGCGGCGGTGCGCGAACGCGCTTCCAGCCTCGCTTTTCCGCTGTTCGTTAAGCCGGCGCGCGCGGGCTCGAGCTTCGGCGTGACGAAGGTTGATGCCCTCGAGAATCTCGATTCTGCCCTCGATGAGGCCTTCCGCTTCGACCCGAAGGTGCTCATCGAACAGGGAGTCGAGGGGCGCGAGGTCGAATGCGGCGTTCTCCAGGGCGAGAGCGGGCAGGCGCCGCGCACGAGTCTTCCGGGTGAGGTCGTGATCGGCGAAGACCTCGCTTTTTATGACTACGAATCGAAGTACTTCGGCAAGGGAACCGTCACGATCGAGATCCCCGCGTCCATTCCCGCGGCCCACATCGCCTCGGTGCGCGAGGTGGCCGCACGTGCATTCGATGCTCTCGAGCTCGAGGGGCTCGCGCGCGTAGATGTGTTCGTGACCGGGGCGGGCGAAGTGATCGTCAACGAGGTCAACACAATGCCGGGCTTCACCCAGATCTCGATGTTCCCCGTGCTGTGGGAGAACATGGGTCTTTCGTACACCGACCTGATCTCACGCCTGATCGACAACGCGCTCGACCGTGGCGTGGGGCTCCGCTAGGGGCTTTGCTCTCAGAGCTCTTCAGCGTCGTCGAACGCGAGGCATCGCCCTCCCGATTGCGGAATGCGCGAAAGAAGGCCGGCGAGGTCGATCGCTGCCGCACTTGGTTGATCGGGTGCAACTTCGCGCGGCACGGTAAGGTCAACCGCGGGTTCGCGACCGTAGGTCGTCATGTGCACGATCCCGCGCTTGTCGTCTTCCTTGACGATCCAGTCGATCTCCGTGCCACTTCGCGAGGCGATCGTCGTGCACAGGTCGGTTGTAGGCGGGGGAGGGGTCACGCCGCACCGGAGCACGATTGTGTCTTCTCCCGAGCCCCAAGCCGCTGTTGATTGGGCGGTGGTTTCGCTGCGGCTGAGGCCAAGGAGCACCTCCGGAAGTGCCACGATGATCTCCGCGCAGCGGGGGTTGGTGGCGTCGGCTTCGGGGGGTGGGACAGCGACGGCACCACACGCGGTAAGGGTAAGGGTGCACCCGAGCGCGAGCACGCTGGTGATCGCGCGGAAGGCGTGGCGCGGGCGAGCGGCAGCCGTGGGTGTGTCAATCATGAACACCAGCCTAACTCTCTGACCGCATAGTGAGTGCCTGGACGAAAGCTGATAATCTTTGTGACCATGAGCGAGAAGTACGCACTGACGCCCCGCACCGAGCAGCTTTTCCCCGAAGGGCCGCACGTCACTGTGCGATTCCTCGACGAATCGAGCGACGCCGAGCTCAAACAGTACTGGGATCTTCATCGCGTGCTAGACGAAGAATTCTGCGGCGCCCACGAGCGTCGCACGCCCGCCGAGCTTCGTGCTGAACACGCGGACACCGATCGGAAGCGTTCCTATCAACTCGTGGCCGAGGTTGAGAGTCTTGAAGGCGCGCGCATGATCGCCGGATTCGCTGAACTTGAGCTTCCTCTCGCGGAGAACACTGATACGCAGGAGATCGACCTCGTGGTGTACCCGGCGTGGCGAGGCAAAGGCATTGGCACGATGCTCACGGATGCTCTTCGGGACATCATGACGCACGAGGAGCGCCCGAAGGCTTTCGGCTATGCGCTCACCCACGTGGATTCAACTCAGGCGGAAAACGAGCTTCCGGCTTCAAGGATCGCGACCCGGCTTGGCCTCGCGAAGGTCGCCACGGAGTTCGTGAGCACGGTGTCGCTCCCGCTCGATCGCGACCTCGTCGAAGACCTCCACGTCGAGGTCGAAGCTTCCCTCGGCAAGTACCGCATCATTACCTGGGAAGGGGACGTCCCTGAGGAGCACATGGAGCAGTGGTGTGTGCTGCTGAATCAGATGTTCGCGGATGCCCCGACTGAGGATTCTTCACTTGAGAAGCCCAACTTCGACGAGGAGCGGGTCCGAGCGACCGAAGCGAGGAGCGCTGAGCGGGGCTATCGCCGCCTCACGGCGGTCGCCCTCGCGTCGAACGGCACGTTTGCTGGGACGTCGTACGTGATGTTTCGCGAGGATGGTTCGCGACTTGGCGAGCAGGCCATCACCCTGGTCATGCCCGAGCACCGCGGGCATAATCTTGGCCTCGCGCTCAAGCTCATGACGCATCGCCTCCTGACCGAAACCGAGTCAAAAGTCGATGTGCTGCGCACGTACACGAACCACACCAACACCCATATGAACGCCGTGAACGAACGCCTCGGCTATCGCACCGTCGCGAAAGAGATCAGCTTCGAAGGAAAGCTTCGAGGGATTTGAGTGCGGCAGCACGAGACAAGCCTCGGCGAGCTTGGTGAGTCGGGGATCCTCGAGCGAATCGTCCCGTTTTTTCAGCATCGCGATGATGCGGTCATCGTGGGCCCTGGCGATGACTGCGCCGTTGTTCGCGCCGCCGGGGAGCTCGTGTTCACGACCGATGCGATCGTCGAGGGATACGACTTCATTCTCGGTATTTCCGATCCCGTGAGCATTGGCCGCAAGGCTGCCGTGCAGAACCTCGCGGATGTCGCCTCGATGGGGGCGCGGCCACGCTGGCTGCTGACGACCGTTCTCGCGGGTAAGGCCACGCCAATCGCGGTGCTCGAGGGGATCGCTGAGGGAATCGCGCTCGAGGCGCACTCCCACGGCGCTTCGGTGATTGGCGGGGATCTCGGTACGGCGCGTGAGCTGACGATTTCGATCACGGCGATCGGCGAGCTTAGGGAGCCAGGCACGGCCATTGTGCGCTCGGGCGCACGGGCCGGGGACGTTCTTGCGGTGGGCGGGGACCTACTCGGACTCAGCAGTGCCGGTCTCGCGCAGGTGCTCGGGAAGGCCGACGCCACCCTGCCAGATATTGAAGCGGGGGGTGGAGCGGTCGCGAGGCTCGCCAAGCGCGCATTTGCGTGGCACCTTGCACCCGAGCCTGCGATCGCAAGGGGATGGAACTCGGGGTGCCGCGCGAGCGCGATGATCGACATCTCCGACGGGCTCGTGCGCGATGCGAGCCGGATCGCTCGTGCGAGCGACGTAAATTTGGATCTTTCACGAGCCGCTCTTGAGAGTGACCGGGCCCTCCTTGCTCCACTCGCCGATATTTTCGGTGTAGACGCGATGGAGTGGGTGCTCGGCTCGGGGGAGGAACACCTCATGCTTGCGACCTTCCCTGCGAACGTGTGGGCCGAGAGCACCGAGGTGCGCGCCGAATTCCGCGAGATTGGCCGTGTTCTCCCGTGCGAGGGGGAGGGGACCGTGTTGCTCGACGGCGCTCCGCTCGCGATGCACGGATGGGACCATTTTTCCCTCTAGGGTGGGGGCATGCCTTCCCTGCCAATAATTCCCACGAACTCCGCCTCCAACTCGCGTGGAAAGTCCCAGTGGACCCGCAACCTCGAGCGCAATCCTGGTCATTCTGAGTGGTACATCGCGCGCTGGGAGCGCATGCGTGAAGCGGGCAAGGACCTCGACGGTGAGGCACGACTGATCGATGCGCTTGCGCCGCGCGAGGCGAGAATTCTCGATGCCGGCAGTGGCACGGGCCGCGTGGGCGCGGAACTCGCAAGGCGCGGCCATGACGTTGTGGGTATCGACCTCGATCCCACGCTCGTGGCGTATGCCGCGCAAACGTCGCCCGGGCCACAGTGGATCGCAGGCGATCTCGCGGACGCTTGCGACCTTTTGGGGGAGAGTGCACTCGCTTCGTTCGACGTGATCGTTGCTGCGGGCAACGTGGTGTCGTTCATCGCCGAAAGCGACAGGCGCCGCGTGCTCGAGAACTTCGCGAGGCTCCTGCGCCCCGGGGGCAGGCTCGTCGCGGGGTTCGGCACCGCGCGCGGGTACTCGCTCGAGAGTTATATCGCGGATGCCTCGGCAGCGGGCTTCACGGCCCCGCAGGTATTTTCGACCTGGGACTTGCGGCCCGCGAGCGATGATCCCGGATTTGCGGTCGTGATTTCTCCGATGGGTGCTCACGAATAGAGGCGCTTAGCCGGAAACCGAATCGCGTGGGGCTGCACCGGGGGAGCTTCCTTACGAAATCACGATCCCCGCGGCATGCGAAAAAGGACCTCCCCTGGGGGAGGTCCTTTCATAAGCTTTCGCTCGGGCAGTGCCCGGATGCTCAGGCGGCGCGCTGAACCTTGCCGGCCTTGAGGCACGAGGTGCACACGTTGAGGCGCTTCGGGGTGCCGCCGATCACGGTGCGCACGGACTGGATGTTGGGGCTCCAGCGGCGCGAGGTGCGACGGTGCGAGTGGGAAACGCTCTTGCCGAAGCTCGGGCCCTTGGCGCAAATGTCACACTTGGAAGCCACGGTGTTCTCCTGAATAATCGCTAACGTACTTGATCTTGTGCGCCGAGGCTCATGCAGCGGATCGAGCCGCGTGGCGCTGGGCAACCCCAAAAGCATAGCCCACTTGCGCGTGAAGAGCGATAGGGATGCGCCCGCAACCCCTGTGTAGTCAGCCACACCGGTGGGTGGGGCGTGAAAGAATGCGGTGAGTATCGACGGCGCGGAAGGAGCATGCGTGGTTCAGGCGAAGGCCGACGGTTTCCCCGCGGGCCTCCTCACCCCTAAGGAAAGTGCTGCCGCACGCGGGCTCGGCGCACGAAACTTCGAGGACCTCGTGAGGGTTCCTCCACGCCGTTACGCTGCACCCGGCCCTCTGCGCGACCTTCGCTATTTGAACGAAGGCGAGGATATCTCGGTCATCGCGACCGTTGAGCGCACGCGAGAGCGCACGATGAAGAATCGCAAGGGCACCCTCTTGGACGTGCGTGTGCGCGATGACGAGGGCGAGAGCCTCTCACTCACGTTCTTCCTCTTCAAAGCGCATCTCGTGACGTGGCACATGAGCCGCTTGCGCGAGGGCACGCGCGTGCTGGTGAGCGGAACGGTCTCGCGGTACCGGGGCGAGAACCAAATCGCCCACCCCGATTACCTTCTTCTCGCGGATAACCCTTCCGCGCACGAGGCACGCGACATCGAGAAGGCACTCGAACCCGCTCCCGTGTATCCGCTTCGCGGTTCGGTGACGCAAAAGGTGATGCGGTCGCTTTTTTCCAAAGTTCTGCGGCATACGGGCGATCTGCGCGAGGTGGTCCCGGAGGCGATCCGGCATGAGCGCGACCTGCCGGGAATCCAGGAGGCAGCGCGGCTTCTTCACGCACCCCGCAATAGTGCGGACATCGAGCGGGCCCTACGCTACTTTCGATTCGAGGAAGCCTTCATTATCCAGTCGATCTTTGCGAGGCGCAGGGCTCAGGACGTCGCGGATTCCGCGCCGCCACTCGCGACCTACGGCGACCTCAGTCGGGCCCTTGACGAACGCCTACCGTTCGACCTCACACCCTCGCAAGAAGAGGTGGGCGACCAGATCGCCGAGAGGATCGCCGAGCCACACCCCACGTCCCTGCTCCTTCAAGGTGACGTCGGTTCGGGGAAAACGGTCGTAGCGCTCCGCGCCATGGCGCGTGCTGTTGATTCCGGCTATCAGGCGGTGCTTCTCGCCCCAACAGAGGTGCTCGCCCGGCAGCATTTCGCGACGATCACCACAATGCTCGGCGACCTCGCGCGCCACGGCCACCTGGACGCACACGAAGCGGCCACGCGCGTGAGGCTCCTCGTGGGTGCACAAAGGGCCGCCGAGCGCCGAGAGAGCCTGCTCGACCTCATGAACGGCGAAGCTGGGATCGCCGTGGGCACCCACGCGCTGCTCACCGAGAACGTCGACTTTTTGAAGCTCGGCCTCGTGATTATTGATGAGCAGCATCGCTTCGGTGTGGATCACCGCCGGCAGTTGCGTTCGAAAGGACCGGGGGAGCTTCGCCCACACATGCTGGTGATGACCGCAACGCCGATCCCCCGCTCCGCGGCACTCGCCCTCGTAGGCGATCTCGATTCGCTCACACTCAAGGGGTGCCCGCACGAAGGCGCGGCGGTGTCGTCGTTCGTTGTGCCTCTCGGGGATGATGCATGGCGTGAGCGCATGTGGGAGCGCGCCCTCGAGGAAATCCGCGCGGGACGCCAGGCTTTCGTTGTGTGTCCGCGAATCGACCTCGATGAGACCGTCGAAGGTGGAGAAGAGAGTGCCCTCGTCGATATGAGTGCCCCGATCACTCACCCTCCAGAAACTTCACAGCCGCTTCACGCGGTGACGGGAACGCTCGAGACGCTGCGTGCACAACCGGGATTCTCCTCTCTGCGCATTGAAGAGTTACACGGCAGGCTTCCAAGCGACGTCAAGCGTGAGCGCATGGAGGCCTTCGCGGCAGGCGAGATTGACATTCTCGTGGCGACCACGGTCATCGAAGTGGGGGTCGACGTGCCAAACGCGAGCGTCATGATCGTGCTCGATGCCGAGCGTTTCGGACTCGCCCAGCTTCACCAGTTACGCGGTCGCATCGGGCGCGGGACCCATCCGGGGATCGCCTTTTTTGCGACGCAGTTTGACCGGGGGAGTGCGCAACATGAAGGGCTCACGGAGCTTGCGGAGACGACCGATGGTTTCGCCCTTGCAGAACTCGACCTCGAACGACGCGGTGGCGGCGATCTCGTGGGCGATATTCAGTCGGGAACGTCCGTTGCCGTGCGCTTCCTCGACGTGGGGCGTGACGCGCGCATGATCCTCGAGGCCCGCGAAGATGCGCTCGTGACCGAGGCTCTTGCGCGAGGCTCCCTCACCTCGAGTAGTCTCACACCGCCCACCCCGAGCGAACACGACGCCCTCGATTCCGCGATCGCGCGTCACAGCGCTCGCGGCGTCGACGACCTCGAAAGGAGTTGAACGTGCCCCGCATCATCGCCGGAAGGCTTGGCGGACGCACCGTGCCATCCCCTCCCACGAACCGCACGCGACCCACGAGCGACCGCGTGCGCGAAGCGATGTTCTCGAGGCTCGACGCCTGGGGAGCAGTGGAGGGCGCCACGGTGCTCGACCTCTACGCCGGAACTGGCGCACTCGCCTTCGAAGCGCTGTCGCGCGGCGCCGCGTTTGCCGTTCTCGTCGAAGCTCATCGCCCCACGGCCAAAGCGATCGGCGAGGCCGCACGCGCGCTTGGCCTCGAAAATGAGCTCAGGATCGAGTGCGGCCAGGCAAGCGTCGGACCCCGGCCCGAAGGGCCCTTCACCCTCGTGTGTGCCGACCCGCCCTACGCCGTTGCCACAGACCAGCTTGCATGCCTTGTGACCGGGCTTGGAGAGGCGGGACAGCTTGCGGACGAGGCGACGATCGTTCTCGAACGCTCCGCGCGCAGTGAGCCGACCTTGCTGCCCGAGTATTTCGTGGACGAAGGACAACGCAATTTCGGCGACACGAGAGTCGAATACTTCACCTACCTCGACCCTGCGATTACGGAGGCAAGCCGGTAGGCTTAACGCATGCTCACCGCGCTCATTCCGGGCTCCTTCGACCCGTTTACGCTCGGCCACCTCGACCTCGTGAGGCGCGCGCACGCGCTTAGCGATCGCGTCATCGTCGCCGTTGCCCACAACCCCAATAAGCGCGCGAGCATCCCCTTCGATGCGCGCACCGAAGCGATCCGAGAGACGCTCGAAAGCGAGGGACTCGCCCAAAAGGCGAGCGTTGAAAAGCTCCCCGCCGGTCTCCTCGTGGACGGTGCAAAAAAGCTTGGGGCGACCCACCTCGTCAAGGGACTCAGAAATGCCCAGGACCTCGCCTATGAGGAGCCCATGGCGCGCGCGAACATGGATCTCGGCGAGCTTGACACCCTGTTCCTGCTTACCGATCCGGCCCTCGCGCATGTCTCAAGCTCGCTCGTGCGCGAGATTTACTCGCTCGGTGGCGACATCACGCCGTACCTCCCCGCCGCCTCCGCTCGCGCACTCGAGGCCGCACATGCCCATTCCGCCGCACACTCAAAGGAGCACTCATGACCGACATGAAGGGCCGGCGCTCGGAGCGCCCCCACAACAAGAAAGATGCCCAGGCCGAGAAGCCCTTCAACGCGGGCCTCGATCTGGAGATCGACGCGATCGACCTCATCCACAAAATTGGTTCGCAGCGCACCGTAAGCCGCACGGCCACCTCCGCGCAGCCCGTGGGCGACCCCGAATTCGCCGTCAGGCCCGGGGATGAGATCGAGGTTGAAGCGAGCCTCGAATCGGTTGACGAAGGCATTTATGTCACGGGCACGGCGAGCGCCGATGTACACGCCGAATGCTCGCGTTGCCTCGACCCCGTCGAGGAGCGCCTCGACGTGCGCTTCGACGAGCTCTTCACCTATCCCGAAAAAGTTCCCGCGGAACTCGAAGAAGAGGACGTCCCCGTTCTCGAAGCCGACGTGATCGATCTCGGTCCTCTCGTGCACGATGCTTTCGCCATGGCCGCTCCCTACCAGCCACTGTGCCGTGAGGATTGTCCGGGCCTGTGCCCGCAGTGCGGCAAGCGCATGGAAGAAGACCCCGACCACGAGCACGTGGTGTACGACCCGCGCTTCGCGGCACTCGCCGGCCTCCTGGACACGGACGAGGAAAGCGAGGGCGGCGCCAAGTGAGTCGCAAGAGCAAACGGAAGGCCGTTCCCCATCTCGAGGATCGCTCCGAGCTCCTTGCCTCGCTCCCGCTCAAAGGCGAGCTCGATCCAGATCTGCTCGATCTCGCACTCACGCACCGCTCGTACAGCTTCGAGCATGATGAGTGCCCGCAAAACGAACGCCTCGAATACCTTGGCGACGCTGTCTTGGGCCTCGCCGTTGCCGATCACCTCTATCGCGCTTTTCCCGATGCTCCCCAGGGCTCGCTCTCACGCCGCCGTTCGACGGTCGTGAGTACGCGTGCGCTCTCGCACATCGCGCGGTTGCACAATCTCGGCGCATACATCAAGCTCGGCAAGGGGGAGGCGCTCACGGGCGGCCGCGATCGCGACTCGGTTCTCGAGGATGCTGTTGAGGCGATTATCGGAGCCGTGCACCTTAGTCTTGGCGCGGAAGCAGCTCGCGTGTTTGTGCTTGAACTTCTTTCGCCGATCCTCGACGACGACACCTTCATGCTCGGTGCCTTCGACTACAAGTCGCGTCTCCAAGAAATCGGTGCGCTCCTCGGCGCCGTTCCCACCTACACCTATGAAGAGTGGACCGAGGGCGACGCCGAGCACTTCCGCGCACACGTGAGCGTGGGGGATTCGCTCGCGAGTGCGGGTGAGGGAACGAGCAAGAAAGGCGCCGAAATGGAGGCTGCGCGCCGGGCCGTTCTCGCCTACTACAGCGCGCGGGGCGAAACCTTCACGATGTTCGAGGACTGAGTGCTTTATGCCCGAGCTTCCCGAAGTCGAGGTGGTTCGTCGCGGTCTTGAGCCTTTTATGGCCCGTCGCGTGATCGAGCGGGTGGAGGTGTTCGAGTCGCGGTCGCTCAAGCGCCACGCGGATGGAGTTGAGGGCTTCGTGCGCGCACTCGAGGGGCGGGAAATTCGGGAGGTCGCGCGCCGCGGAAAATTCCTGTGGGCACCACTTTCCGACGCCTGCCGCGCGACGTCGAGCTCGCCTTCGCTCGGCGAAGCACTCGTCATGCATCTGGGCATGAGCGGCCAGCTTCGTGTTCGCGACGGGGCAGGGCGTGGGGCGTATCAAGCGTCGGAACCGCACGTGAGCGAGGGACCCGCGCCAGATCCCGCGACCCACCTACGCATTCGCCTTCACATGGAGGGCGGTGCGCGCATCGATTTTGTGGATCAGCGAATTTTTGGCGGGATGCACGTGAGCCCGCTGATCGGCACAGCCGATGCTCGTGCAGGAGGCGAGGGCACCGATCTGCCGCTCATCCCGCAAAGCGCGGCCCATATTGCCCGTGACCTACTCGATCCGTTTCTCGACGAGGGCTCCCTCGTGCGCCGGATTCGTATGCGCACGGCCCCCATCAAATCCGTCCTCCTGGATCAAAGCACCCTCAGCGGGATCGGGAATATCTACGCTGATGAGGGCCTGTGGGAGGCGCGGCTGCATTTCGCGCGCCCCGCGATCGGGATCTCGAGTCGAAAGGTCAAGGAGCTTCTGTCGGCCTGCCGCGATGTCATGCAGCGCGCCCTCGAGGTGGGTGGCACGAGCTTCGATGCGCTCTACGTGAACGTCGATGGCCGAAGCGGCTATTTCGCACGGTCACTTAAGGCTTACGGCAAGCACGGCACCCCATGTCCACGCTGCGGCCGTGCCCTCGTACGAGTCCAGTTTCAAAACCGCTCGAGCCATCTCTGCCCCTACTGCCAGCGCCGACGCTAAAAACGGTGGTGAGGCAGACCGCCCGCAAATCGCCGTTTTGCGCGGGCATTTGGTCCCTGTTCGGCTAAGATGTCCAGGTAGTGAATGTGACGACCCGATCGATCGAACTGGAGAATAGCGCGTGAGCGAAGTAAGCGGCGATCAATACCGCGTCATGATTGTCGATGACCACGAAGTCGTGCGTCGCGGCATCGTTGCCGTCATTGACGCGGATGCACGCCTCAGCGTCGTTGCCGAAGCAAGCACCGTGGGCGAAGCCAAGCGTCGGCTCCCCGCCGTGCAGCCGGACATTCTCGTCACGGATCTCCAACTTCCCGACGGCACCGGAATCGATGTGATGAACGCGGCACGCCAGGAGAACGAGAACCAGACCATGCTCGTGCTCACCTCGTTCAACGACGATGCGGCGATCCGCGAGTCACGCGCAGCCGGCGCCTCCGGTCTCCTGCTCAAGTCCGTGCGCTCAAACGAGATCATCTCGACGATCATCAAAGTGGCGAACGGTGAAACAGCGTGGCCCGCGGGTGGTGCGAACGAAGACGAATTCGACTTCTCCGCCGTCGAACGCCGCATTGTCGAGTTCATCGGTGACGGCCTCGCCAACCGCGAGATCGCCGATCAGCTCGGTGTCGCCGAGAAAACCGTCAAAAACCGCATCACGGGCATCCTTCACAAGATGGGGCTGCAGCGCCGCACACAGGTGGCGGCGTGGGTTGTGGCCCGCCGCCGCGCCGACTGGAAGTAGAATCGCTGCTTCCGGTTTAGGAAGCGCCGACCGTCGCGCGCCAGCTCACCATCGTTCCCGGGTCGAGGTTGTAGAAGTCAACCCAGCCGAGATGGCGCCGTGCGCGCGAGCCCATATTCGCGAGTCCCGAACGGCGCGTGATGCTCGGATCTATGCCCCGACCGTTATCGCTCACGTTCACCTGAATGACCGTGTCCACGCCCTCCTTGAAGAGCGTGATATTGACCGACACCGCACTCGCATGCGCGTGGCGAGCCACATTCGCGAGGCATTCCTTGACGACCGCGACGACATCTTCCTTGAGCTCACCCTCGATCGCATCGATCTCGGTGATCGGCGCATTGAGCTGGAGCGACGGCACGAAGCCGAGGCCAGCGATCGCGAGGCCGCATTCGTGGCGAAGCCGCTGCGATAGTGTCACCTCGATCGTCTCGTTACGCAGGGACTGAACGATCCCGCGGATCTCCGCAATTGAGCGTTCGATACCCGCCACCGAGTCCTTGAGGCTCGTCGCCACCGGCCCTTCATCGGAATACTCGGGAAAGCGCGACGCTTGCGCCATGACGGTCTCGAGCTGCATCCCTACGCCGAAAAGCTCTTGGATGGCGAGGTCGTGGAGATCGCGCGCGATGCGATGACGTTCGTTATTGAGGTCATCCTCGATCGCACTGCGTCCCGTCGCGCCATTGAGAGCGAACGAAAAGAGGGAGGCGAGCGAAGCAGCGCTCACGGTTTCTGCCTCGGTGAAGGCCAAGGGAGCGTCGGCACCCTCATCCGTCAGCCGAGCGGCGATGAGCAGACCCCGCCTCGCGGCCCCCGCATCAATCGGGAACGCCGCGATTTCCGAGCCTACGAGCGCACCATCGCCGAACTGCTCACCGGCAAGAGCGTGAGTGAGATCATTCCACGTGAGCTTCTTGAGGTCATCGGGGGAGTCGTAGTCGAGGACGAAGGGGAGACGCGCAGCCTTGGAACTTCCTGAGGCGTGGGATACGGAAGTCCCGAGAAGCTCTTGCGCGAAACGCCCTCGAACGAGCTCGCACACCCATGTCGAATCGTCGAGAGGGAGGAGCACGAGAAGTGAGTCCGGCGTGAGAATGTCGAAGGCGGTGTCGGCGAGCAGATCGAGCAGGTCGTCGGGATCCTCGGCGTTGAGAACCGCTGCTGTGAGCTCGCTAATTCTCGTGGCTTTTGACATGGGTGCTCCCTTCATGCGTGCTGTGGGCGTCGAGATCGAGAACCGCCGCTCCCGAATCCGTGAAGCGTCGATCATGCGTAATCACGATGACCGTGGAATCGGCGGGGAAGAACCGGCCCGGGGTGAGGATACCCCCCATGAGTGAGGACGCGAGGTCGAGGTTGAGGTGTTCGGTGGGCTCGTCGAGGATCGTGACGGGAGCAGCGTGCGCGATCGCGCGAGCGAGAAGAAGCCTTCGCCGTTCGCCCCCGGAGACATCCTCACCGCCACTGCCAAGGATTGTGTCGAGCCCCGAAACGAGCCCCGAAACCCAGGCACCGAGACCCGCGAGGTCGAGGGCGCGATGGATTTCTGCGTCGCTGAGATCGCCGCGCACAACACGAATATTCTCGCGAAGGCTCGTCGCAAACACATGCGCGTCCTCGGCGTAAAACGACACACGTGAGGCGAGCGCGGCCGGAGTGAACGACGTGAGGGGAGTATCGCCATACACAACTTGCCCGCTCAGCGGGGTGAGAAGCCCCGCAAGGGTCAGGCCGAGCGTCGACTTTCCACGACCCGAAGCGCCATACACGAGCGTGCGACTTCCCGGGGTAAAGCTCAGTTCAAGCCCGTGTGCGAGCGGATGCTCGGCACTCCAGCCCGTCGTCAGTCCAGATGCACTCAGGACGGCGGGGGCGGGGCGTTCAGTGCGCGCGGGCGCGGGCATGTCTTCGGCAGAAGTGGGGCCGACGGCTCGGCGGCCCTCGATCGCCGACTGCGCGTCTTCTGTCGCAGCGCGCAGAGCGTCGCGCACGCTCGAGCCTGCCCGAGTGTCGAACGCTGAGGCGATCGGGGTGTTGCCCGGATCGAGTTCGTGGAGGCGTTCAGCTGCGACAATCGACCGTGCGCGCTGACTGGCTGCTTGCGGGAGAACAGATGCCGCTTCAAAGCTCGACAACGGGGCGAGAATGATGACGCCGATGATGCCCGCCGTGTGGCCCATGAGGCCGCCAAGCAACCCCGTGGTGTCGAGGTTGTAGACGGCGCCCGCGGCGAGAATCGAGCCGAGAAGCGCGGGGATCATAGCGATCTGGGTGCTACTGCGCGCGAAAGCCGAGGGCACGGCCGCTTTGTCGAGGGCCGCATCAAACTGTCCCTGGGCGGCCTCTAGGTCGGCGAGGGTGCTGTTCCATTGCCCCTTTACGCGAAGGACATCAGCGTTGTCGAGGGCAAAAAGCGAGAGCGTATTGAGGCGAGAGCGGGCCTCGACGAGTTCGCGCTCCGCAAAGAGCGCCGCCTTGAAGGCGAAGAACGGGGCGATGATCGTCGCGAAGGCGAGGCCAACGAGCATGGCGAGTGCCGCAATCGGCGAGAATGGGGCGATGGTCGCAAGGATCGCGACTGCCATGATGAGTGCGACGAGGGCGGGCACCACGGCACGAATGACATCGTTCGCCATGTCTTCGGCGTCATCGCCGATACGCGCGAGTAGATCGCCGCGTTTGAGGCGCCCTGCGAGGGCTGAGGGGGCGCTCGCAAGCCCCGCGTACATGTTGGTACGCAGACGCGCGACGCCGGTGAGGGCGGCATCGTGCGTGAGCAGGCGCTCGAAATACCGAAAGACGCCGCGGGAGATGCCAAGAGCACGCACGGACACGACGGCAACGGAAAGGTCGAGAACTGGCGGCATCGTCCACGACTTTGTAATGAGGTAGCCCGACACAACCGCGAGGGCAAAGGCGCTCGCGAGTGTCGCTGCACCTGCGGCGACCGCTGATGTGAGCTGGCGCGGGCCGATCTCCATGAGCTCATGCATGCGCGAAAGAGCGCGCGACGATATTTTCACGGGACGGACACCTCCGCCGCATACACATCGATCACCTGGTCGGCGACATCGAGGAGAGCCTGTCTATGGGCGGTCACGAGGACGCTTGAGCCCTGTTCGCGCAGCGTCTCGAGCAGGCGAACGATCATCGCCTCGCTCGCCCCGTCAAGGTGCGAAGTGGGTTCGTCAAGAATGACGAGCGGTTTCGCCTCGAGGAGGGCGGTTGTGAGGGCGACGCGCTGGCGCTGACCGACGGAAAGCCCGGTCCCGCCGCGACCAAGTTCGACGTCCCAGCCGTGAACATCCGCGACGTGTGTGCCGAGACCGGTCGCACGTGACGCCCTCGTAATGAGGGCGCATGCCTCTTCGGTTCCCGGGGCGATTCCCGCGGGAAGGGACTCGTGGAGGATCTCGCGTAGGGTGCCAGGGCCCACGACGGGTCGCTGGGGCAGCCATGCGATCTGCGCCCAGAGGCTTTCTCGATCGATCTCGCTGAGTGCAATACTGTTGCCTTCCTCAGTGCGAAGCAGGACGCCGCCCGTGGTCGGCGTGAGGAGCCCGAGGATGGCGGCGATCGTCGTCGATTTTCCCTCGCCACTTGCGCCGCGAAGGGCAGTGATCTGGCCGGGTGTGATGACGGCAGTGAGGTGGGCTGGCGCGAGACGGTCGCGCCCCGCAACGCTCAGATCACGCAGGACAATACTCGTGCGTGATAGCGAGGGGGCAGCGGGGCGGGTGGCCTCGTCACCGGTATCCACTTTGCCCGCCGCTGCGGGGGCATTGAGGATCTCGAAGGCGGCATCGACCGCCGCGAGGCCGTCCGTCGAGGCATGGAACTGTTGACCCACGAGACGCAAGGGGAGGTACACCTCGGCCGCGAGCACGAGCACGGCGATCCCGGGAAAGAGTTCCATACCGCCGCTGACGAGGCGCAACCCGATCGAGACAGCAATGAGAGCGACGCCGAGCGTAGCGATCAGTTCAAGAGCGAAACTCGAAAGAAACGCCCACGCGAGAGTCGTCATCGCGGACTTCTTATGGCGCTCGCCAAGATCCGCGACGATCCTTTCGGAGCCTTTGGCGCGCCCGAGCGCGCGGAGTGTCGGCAAGCCCTCGACGAGGTCGAGAGTTTCCGCCCACAGGGTGCGCATGGTGGCAAGAGAGCGTGCCGAAGAGCCCTCGGTCATTTTCCCGATGAGGATCATGAAGATGGGGATGAGGGGGAGGGCGATGCACGCGACGATGGCGCTCGTGACGTCCCACACGGCAATCGCGAGAAGCGCGAGTGGGGTGACGGTTGCCGAGAGGGCGAGTTGGGGCACGTAGCCCGTGAGGTAGGGGCGCAAGTTCTCGAGTCCCGCAGTGGCGAGGGCAGCGGTCGAGGCTGCTTCGCCGGAGCGTCCGCGGGGGCCAAGAGCCGCGTTCTTTTCCACGACGGCGCGGCGAAGCTCCCCGATCGTGTCGGTGGCGGCGCGATGACCCGTGGCTTGCGTGTACCACACGGCGGCTGCGCGCATGAGAAGGGCTGCTGCGAGGATCGCAAGGGGGAGTGGGTTCTCGTGTGGCCACGTGCGCTCGGCGAGCAAATCGGAACCGAGCAAGGCCACGCACCACGCGGTCGTAATAGCGCAGACAGCCTCCACGAGGCCGAGAACAACCGTGCGGATCACATGCGCGCGAGCGCTATGAACGTGGCGGAGGAGTCTCGGATCAAGTGGAGGCTGTCGTTTGGCCAAAGGAGGTTTAGCTTTCCGTATCGAAGGCTTCGCGGTAGCCCTCTTTCGCCTTTCGCGCGAGGTTTGCCGCATGGGCGGCCGGGAAGCCCTTGCCCGTGACGCGAGCGCGGAACACCCAGTAGGCCCAAGCCTGGTAGGCGAGCACGATCGGCAGAAGAACCACGGTCGCGATCGTCATCACCCGAAGAGTGTACTCGGTGCTCGAGGCATTTATGACGGTCAGCGAAAGCGCCGGATTATTGGCTGCGGGCAGCACGTTCGGGAAGATTGCGCCGAAGGCCATGATCGTGGCGAAGGCAATCGCGATCGAAGTTGAGGCGAACGCGAGGCCTTCGCGACCTGCACGGTTGCACACGAGCGCACCGATGAGGGCAAGCGCCGCGATGACGAGCGGGATCCACGTCCAGGCGTTATTCGAGTAGGCGAGCTGGGCCCACAGGACCCACGCTGCCGCCGCGACGATGGTCGGGATGGCGATGACGCCCGCGAGCTTGTTCGCGTCGTGTCGAACCTCGCCAGTAGTACGAAGAGCGAGGAACAGCGTGCCGTGCAGCCAGAAGAGGAGCACGAAGACGATGCCGGCCAGGAGCGCGAAGGGGTTCAGCAAGTCGAAGAGCGAATCAGTCACAACGCTCTTCCCACCGGCATTTGCCTCCATGTTGACACCGCGAACGATGTTGCCCACTGCCACGCCCCAGATGAGGGCCGGAACGAGACCGCCGATGAAATGGCAGATGTCCCATGCGAACTTCCACGAGGCGCTTTCCGCCTTGTTGCGGTACTTGAACGCGCAGACACGCACGATGAGTGCCACGAGGATGATGATGAGCGCAAGGTAAAAGCCCGAGAACATCGTCGCGTACCACTCGGGGAAAGCCGCGAAGAGGGCGCCGCCACCCACGAGGATCCACACCTCATTGGCGTCCCATACGGGACCGATGGTGGTGATGATCTGGTTTTTGCGCTTTTCTTCGCCTTTCCCAAGCGCGAAGACGTTCATGCCCACGCCGAAGTCGAAGCCTTCGAGAACGAAGTAGCCGAGGAACAGCACTGCGACGAGAATGAACCACAGGGTCTGTAGGAACGTTGCTTCCATGATTGTCTACTCCTTTCTCTCAGTAGCCGAAGCTGATGGTCGGGGTATCGAGCTCAGCGGAAGCTGCACTCTCCTTCGCCAAGTCCGAACGCGGAGCCTTGATGTCTTTGACGGCCTGCTTGTGCATGAGGTAGTACCACACAACGGCGAGGACACCGTAGAGGAGCGTGAAGACCACGAGCGAGACGATGACCTGCCAGCCTTCGTGGCCGGAGACGCCTTGCATCGTCAGAAGTCGTACGAGCGGGTCGCCATCGGGTGAAGGCGCGACGATCCACGGTTGGCGACCCATCTCGGTGAAGATCCAACCGAAGGCGTTCGCGAGGAACGGCATGGGGATCGCGAGGATCGCGAAGCGCGCGAACCAGGTCGAGCCCGAGGTTCGGGCGTTTTTACCCTTGCCACGCGTGATCCAGAAGGCCCAGACGGCGAGGATGCCGCAGAAAATTGCGAAGCCGATCATGAGCCGGAACGACCAGTAGGTGACGAAGAGGTTCGGGCGGTAGTCAACCTCGACGGTTTTGCCGCTCGCGTCAACGGCGGTCGCGCCGTATTTCTCCTTATATTCGGCGTTGAGCTCGGTCACGCCCTTGAGGGTCGCGTTCGGATCATTCGTCGCGAGGATCGACGTCACGTAGGGGACTTCGATGATGTGGGAGATGTCTGCGCAGTCCTGAGAGAAAGCGCGGGGACCCGCGACCGAGAGGATCGAGAAGTTCGCGCCGGTTTCGGTGTGGCACAACGCTTCAGCCGACGCCATCTTCATGGGCTGCTGCTCGAACATGAGCTTGCCCTGGAAGTCGCCCGAGGCAAAAAGGCCGACGGCGGAAAGGACCATGACGAGCACACCGAAACGAGTCGCGGGCCGCCATACGTTCTTCGCGAGGTGGGCGGCAGCGGCCTGATCCTCGCTCGTCAGGGCCTGGTCCTCGGCGCGCTTGTGGTTTTTCACCATGTGCCAGGCGGCGATACCGGTCACGAAGCAACCTGCCACGAGCCATGCGCCCGCGATCACGTGAGGAAACGCGGCAAGGGTCGTGACATTCGTGAGGAGTGCAAAGATGCCGCCCTGCGACGGGTCGAGCTCGGCGCGGCCCGTCTCAGGGTTGAACACCGCGGCGACGGGGTGCTGCATAAAGGAGTTCGCGGCGATGATGAAGTATGCCGAAAGAGTAGTGCCGAGTGCCACCATCCAGATCGTGAGGAGGTGCAGACCCTTCGGGAGGCGGTTCCAGCCGAAGATCCACAGACCGAGGAAGGTTGACTCCATAAAGAAGGCCGCGAGACCTTCGAGTGCGAGCGGCGCTCCGAAGATGTCGCCCATGAAGCGGGAGTACTCAGACCAGTTCATGCCGAACTGGAACTCCTGGACGATGCCGGTCGCGATGCCAATACCGAAGTTCACGATGAGCATTGAGCCAAAGAATTTCGTGATGCGCGTCCACGAATCGGCCTTCACGGGGTCTTTTGCGCGTACAGCGATCGTTTGCATGATCGCCACAAGGAGCGAAAGACCGATCGTGAGCGGCACGAAAATGAAGTGGTAGACGGTAGTGATACCGAACTGCCACCGCGCGAGATCGAGCGCTTCCATGGGCGTCCTTTTCTAGAGAGGGACAGGGGGATTCACCTTCAGGCTAGGAACCTCAAGGTTGGCGGGTCGGGACTTTCATCCCCGCCATTGTTGGGTGTCATTCTACTCCTTTACTAGCGTTCCTCGCAGGCATTTTTACCGTGTTGACCACGCGATTTATGCAATGGGTGCTTCGCGAAAAGAGCCTTGGTGTGTGGGGGAGGTGCAGGCAGTTTCGCAGTCACCTTGGGTGGCACGGGTGCGAAACCCGGTCCGACGATGACTTTCCTGCAAACGATCCGCGCATTCGTATGCGATACTTGGGAGCGATGTTTACGCTGACGCATCCGGCGTAAAGGATCCCCCGTTACTCGGGTGCCGCTCCGGCCACGCTTTGGCCGTGACGCAAGGCTCCGAGTGTCGCAGCGCTCGACCAGAGCAGCGCGAAGGGGGAGGTTTATTCGGCTTCCGCCCACGGGCGATGACACATGGTGGCATCAGGATGCGCTGGGCCGCCCTAGAACGGAGCAGCCACATGGCTGAAGTGGATCCTCTACACGAATCCTCAAGTACCGAGGGCGCCTCGCGCCCACGACGACGAACCCGCCGCGCCGCGGGGGCTCCCGCGGGTGCCCCAAAGGTGGGCGCTGAGCAACAGACACAAACGAGTACCGCGCACACGAGCGTGGCATCTCAGCAGAGCGCAGTTGTGAGCGATGCAAAGCCGCTCAACCTCCGCGAGCGCCGCCTTGCGGCCAAGCGAGAAGAAGAGCAGGCGCATAAGGCGGAAGCAGGCGCGCAGGCGTCTTCGGAACCGGGCAACTCAGCTGACGCGAGCGTATCCGGCGCGACCACGCCACGTGCCGCCGAAACCCCCACGAGCGTTACCTCCTCCAACACCGCCACCGAGAACGCGCGGAGCTCCGCTCCCGAAAACGGGGCACCGGAGGCGCGAAACGAGGCGGGTGCGGGTGACGAGAAGCCATTCGCGGCACCTGACCTCTCGAGTGACCTCAAGGCCCTTGCCGATTCTCGCCAGAGCGCCGAGGAGAGCGAGGCAGCGTCGGCCCCCGACATGTTGGACTTCGCGTCCCTCCTGTTCCAGGCCCCGACCCCCACCCTGGAGCCGAGTGAGGAGTCGAGCGCAGACGACGAAAGCGAAGACTCGAGCGACCCATTCGCCGAGGCCTCGGTGGACATTACCTTCGGTGCGCCCGATCTTGAGGCGGCCCGGCGCGCGGCGATCGAACGAGCGGAACGCGAATCGCGCGAAGCGGCCCGTACCGAGCGGAGCGCGAAAAAGAAGCACGAAGCTGACGACGAATCTTCGAGTGATGAGGGTGAGGATTCGAGCGGCAGCGAATCCGAGAAGTCCGGCGATCTGAACGGTGACGACACTCAGCGCAGCTCGCGCCGACGCCGCCGTCGCGGCGGACGTGGTCGTCGAGGTCGCGGCGGAAAAGCCGACGACGACTCGAACCAGAACGGCAATGACGATGAGGGGGCCAAGGAGCCCTCGGGCAACTCCTCCGAGGCTGAGGGCTCGGGTGACAACGATGACGAATCGGGCACGTCGAGCCGTCGCCGTCGCCGTCGCCGCCGTCACTCGGGAAGCTCCGATGAACCCCAGCCCGATGACCCGCCGAACACTGTCGTCAAGGTCCGCGAGGCCCGCGACGAGGTCAAGGCAGTTAAGGGATCGACCCGCCTCGAGGCAAAGAAACAGCGCCGCCGCGAGGGCCGCGAGTCCGGAAGGCGCCGCCACTCGATCACTGAATCTGAGTTCCTCGCCCGCCGCGAGTCGGTGAAGCGCACGATGATCGTGCGGGAGCGCCCTGGGCGTACCCAGATCGTTGTTCTCGAGGACAACATCCTCGTGGAGCACTACGTCGCCCAGAAGTCACACACCTCGATGGTGGGCAACGTCTACCTCGGTAAGGTGCAGAACGTTCTCCCCTCGATGGAGGCGGCGTTCGTGGATATCGGCCGTGGCCGCAATGCCGTTCTTTACGCGGGTGAGGTGAACTGGGACGCTGCGGGGCTCGAAGGTCAGCCGCGCCGAATCGAATCAGCACTCAAAGCTGGCGACCCCGTTCTCGTGCAGGTCACGAAGGACCCCATCGGCCACAAGGGCGCGCGTCTCACAAGCCAGATTTCGCTTCCCGGTCGTTACCTTGTGTATGTCCCGGGCGGGTCGATGACCGGCATTAGCCGTAAGCTTCCGGATAAAGAGCGGTCGCGTCTCAAGAAGATCCTCAAGTCGGTCGTTCCCGCCGAAGCGGGCGTGATCGTCCGCACCGCCGCCGAAGGGGCCAGCGAAGAAGAGCTCACGCGCGACGTTGAGCGCCTCCAGAAGCAGTGGGAAAAGATCGAGAAAGCGAGCGCCAAGGGGAAGAACGCCCCCACGGCCCTCTCGACCGAGCCCGACCTCGCGATCAAGGTCGTGCGCGATATTTTCAACGAAGACTTCACGTCGCTCATCGTCGAAGGTGAGAACGTCTACAGGGAGCTTCACGAGTACATCAGCGAAGTCGCCCCCGACCTTCTCGAACGTGTCACCAAGCACGTGGGGGAGAGGGATTCCTTCGCAAAGTACAGGGTGGACGAACAGCTCATGAAGGCCATGGATCGCAAGGTCTATCTGCCTTCGGGTGGCTCGCTCGTCATTGACCGCACCGAAGCCATGACCGTTGTGGACGTCAACACGGGCAAGTTCACGGGAACAGGCGGTTCGCTCGAGGAAACCGTGACGCGCAATAACCTCGAGGCGGCCGAAGAGATCGTGCGTCAGCTTCGCCTTCGCGACATCGGCGGCATCATCGTCGTGGACTTCATCGACATGGTCCTCGAGGCTAACCGTGACCTCGTGCTTCGCCGCATGATCGAGTGCCTCTCTCGCGACCGCACGAAGCATCAGGTTGCGGAAGTGACGAGCCTCGGGCTCGTACAGATGACGCGTAAGCGCGTGGGCGCGGGCCTCGTGGAGACCTTCTCGAGCATGTGTGAATCGTGCAACGGGCGCGGCATCCAGATCGATCTTGACGGCCAGCACCACCATGAGCCGCCGGCATTTGATGACGAACCGAAGAAGTCGCGCAGGCGCTCGAAGAAGTCGCGGAACGCCGAAGGTGATTCGAATAAGTCACGGGGGCGTGAGTCGAAGGGCTCCTCCTCTGACGACAAGGCGAATGCGGCGAAAGACGCCGTGCAGGATCTTGTGGATTCGAAGACCGCTTCAGATGTCCACCGCCTCGAGGAGAACGAGGCCTCGCGTGCCCTCGCGAGGGCAACGATCGCTTCGATCGCCGCGGCGAGCACGGGGCACACGGCTCCCGAAGTAGTGGTCGATGGTCAGGTGATCGCGCCGGTCGAGGAGCAGCAGGCCACCGAGCCGGAAGAGAAGTCTGAGTCGGCCGGAGCGACCGAAGCCCCGAGCGAAGTCGACAACGCTTCAACTGAGACCGAGGCCACGGCCGTGGATCACAGTGAGAAGCCGGAAGGCGAGTGACGTGAGGAGTTCCACAGTGAAGCCGAGCATTTTTGCAGGTCGTGGCGCCTGTGCCGGTTGAATCTGGGGAACGCATTTCGTAAGCTATACGTCGGTGCATTTCGTGCCGTAGACTTTTCCCTCCCGCAGCGGTTCTCGCGGTTGCGCTTTCGGCCCCGGCCGAGAAGCCCCGCCCGGTGCTCCGCGCGGTTTGAGGGGAAACACCCAGCATAAATTGTCAGCAAACGAGAAAAGAGCAGTGACGTGGTGTACGCAATCGTCCGCGCAGGCGGTCGTCAGGAGAAGGTGTCGGTCGGTGACACCATCGTGATCAACCGCGTGGCCGGCGAGGCGGGCGACACCGTAGAGTTCGCTCCCGTCCTCCTGGTTGACGGTGACAAGGTGACCTCCGCGAAGGAAGACCTCGAGAAGGTCACCGTGACCGCTGAAAAAATCGAGGATTTCCGCGGTTCCAAGGTTCGCATCCTCAAGTTTAAGAACAAGACCGGCTACACAAAGCGCCAGGGCCACCGTCAGGAACTGACTCGGCTCAAGGTCACAAAGATCGCCTGAGCGATCTCAAACATCGAGAGAAGGTACTGACTCATGGCATCAAAGAAGGGCGTTAGCTCCTCGAAGAACGGCCGCGACTCGAACGCTCAGCGCCTCGGCGTGAAGCGCTACGCGGGCCAGGAAGTTGGCGCTGGCGAGATCATCGTTCGTCAGCGCGGCACTCGCTTCCACCCCGGCCAGGGCGTTGGCCGTGGCGGCGACGACACGCTTTTCGCTCTCACCGAGGGCGTTGTGGAGTTTGCGCGTAAGCGCGACCGTAACGTGGTGAACGTGGTGGCCTCGGCCTGAGGCCGGCCCCACTTTCACGGGTGAGGCGGGGAAGTGCCCATGGGGCTCTTCCCCGCCTCACGTTTAACCTCCCTACACTTATGAGCGGGACAGCCTAGGCTGTTCACACGAGCGCCAAGGCGCTTCCGCTCGCGTTGAAAGGCCACCATGGCAACCTTCATTGACCGCGCCGTTCTCCACATCACCGGCGGTGATGGTGGCAACGGCTGCGCCTCGATTAAGCGCGAAAAGTTTAAGCCCCTCGCAGGCCCCGACGGCGCGAACGGCGGCGATGGCGGCAACGTGATCCTCGAGGTTTCGCGCAACGTCACGACTCTCATGGACTTCCATCATCTTCCTCACCGCCGTGCAGAGTCAGGCGGATTTGGCAAGGGTGATTTCCGCGAGGGGACGAAGGGCGCCGACCTCGTTCTCCAGGTGCCCGAAGGCACCGTGGTGCGCGATAAGCAGGGGGTCTTTCTCGCGGATCTCGTGGGTGACGGTACGCAATTCGTGGCGGCACGCGGTGGCAAGGGTGGCCTTGGCAATGCGGCCCTCGCGAGCTCAAAGCGTAAGGCCCCGGGCTTTGCTCTCTTGGGTGAGCCTGGCGAGGAACGCTCTCTCGTTCTCGAGATGAAGTCCATCGCTGACGTGGCACTCGTAGGGTTCCCAAGCGCGGGCAAGAGCTCGCTCATTGCCGCGATGAGTGCGGCGCGCCCGAAGATCGCCGATTACCCGTTCACGACGCTCACGCCGAACCTTGGCGTGGTCGAACAGGAGCAGTTCCGCTTCACGATGGCGGACGTTCCCGGCCTGATCCCCGGTGCATCGGAAGGTAAGGGGCTAGGTCTCGATTTTCTTCGGCATATCGAGCGCTGTCACGTGATCGTGCACGTGCTCGATGCCGCAACGATGGAGGCGGACCGCAACCCGGTTCACGATCTCGAATTGATCGAGAACGAGCTGCGTACGTACGCTGAACGGCTCGATTCTGAGTCGAGTCGGCTTGGTCTCCCGCCCCTCATGGAGCGACCGACGGTCATCGTGCTCAACAAAGTGGATATGCCTGATGGTTCGGATATGGCCGACATGGTGCGCGAGGAACTGGCCGAGCGCGGTTTTCCCGTTCTTGAGGTCTCTGCACTTACTCGCAAGGGTCTTCGCGAGCTTGCGCTCACGCTCGGTGCGCTCGTCGAGAAGCAGCGCAAGGAAACCCCAGAAACCGAGCGTGATGAGCGCCCCACGATTGCGCTCACGCCAGAGGATAAGGACTCGAGCGACTTCACGATCACCCCGGAGGAATTTGAGGGGCAGCTTGTGTACCGCATCCGCGGAGACAAGCCTGAGCGGTGGGTGCGCCAAACGGCCTTCGCGAACGACGAGGCCGTGGGCTACCTTGCCGATCGCCTTAACCGACTCGGTATCGAGGATGAGCTCTTCAAGAAGGGCGCTAAGGCTGGCGACACGGTCGTGATCGGCCCCGGCGAAGACGCGGTGGTGTTCGATTGGGAGCCGACCATGGTCACCGGTGCCGAGTTCCTCGGTCAGCGCGGTACGGATATGAGGCTCGAGGAACGCACTCGCCCCACGCGCCAAGAAAAGCGCGAGGTGCGTCGAGTGCGCGTCCAGGAGCGCATGGACCGCCTTGGTGCGATGGAGGCGGAGCGCAAATCCGGCCACTGGTCGGATCCCTCTAAGGACGATTAATGGCCCGTATCGACAAGGTGCGTATCGGGCACGGCGTGCACGACCCCGCACGACTCGATACGCGAGCGTCTCTCACGCGCGCACAGCGCATCGTGGTGAAAATCGGTTCGAGCTCGCTCACGCTTCCAAGCGGCGACCTCAACCGCAACGCGATCTGGGTGCTCGCCTCGAGCGTCGCCGCTCTCGTGCACAGCGGCCGTGAGGTCGTGATTGTGAGCTCTGGTGCGATCGCGGCGGCGCTTCGCCCCATGGGGTTCTCGAGGCGCCCGGAGTCGATCACCGATAGCCAGGCGCTCGCCTCCGTGGGGCAGGGCATGCTCATTCGTGAATGGTCGCAGGCTTTTGGCATGAGCAACGTGCTCGTGGGGCAGGTGCTCCTGACCGAAGATGACATGGTCAACCCCGAGAAGTACCAAAATGTGAGGGCCTCGCTCCACGCCCTTCTCGCCGCGGGCGCGGTCCCGATCGTGAACGAAAACGACACGGTTGCGACGCGCGAGATTCACTTCGGCGATAATGATCGCCTCGCGAGTCTCGTCGCACAGGTGACGGGGGCTGACCTCCTCGTTCTTCTTACGGACGTCGATGGCCTGTTCACGAAACCCCCCAAGGAGCCCGGTGCCGAGCGTATCTCGGTTGTGAAAGATGCAGCTCGACTTGACGGAGTGGAAATCGGCTCGAGAGGGTCGACCGTCGGAACCGGCGGGATGGTCACCAAACTTTCCGCCGCGCACGACGCGACCATCACGGGAACCGCGTGCCTTCTCACCATCCCCGCACACTTCGATGCTGCGATTGCGGGCGGGGAATTCGGAACGTTTTTCCCTGCGCGTGCGAAGGGGCGGCGGCGCTCGCGACTCATGTGGCTGAGCTATGCGAGTCGCGGGGAGGGTGTTCTCGTGCTCGACGATGGCGCCGTGCGCGCGGTCGTGGAGGAACGGCGTTCGCTTTTGCCCGTGGGCATCACGCGCGTGGAGGGCACCTTCGCAGCCGGATCTCCCGTGGATATCGCTGATGGCTCGGGGCGGGTGTTGGCGCGCGGGCTTACGTATTTTTCGTCCGACGCTATCTCGCGCATCATGGGACTCACGTCGGAAGAGATTGCCGCGCGCGAAAGCGAGATCGGTGGGCACACAGTTGTGCACAGGGACGATCTTGTGCTGTTGAAATAGACGCTTCACCGGGATAGATGCGCTATAAGTGGTGCTTATGAATGAGCAGCCCACGGTGACCGAAAGGGTCCACGACATTGCTGCGCGCGCGAAGCGCGCTCAACGCACGATCGCACGCGAGAACCGCGCGCGAAAGAATTCCCTTCTGCGTGCGATCGCCGCGAGGCTTGACGCGGATTGCGATCGAATCCTCGAGGCGAATGCCGAGGATCTTGCCCGGGCTGATGAGAATGGAATCGATCCGGGCCTGAGGGATCGCCTCGCGTTGAACGCCTCTCGCGTGCAGGCGATCGCCGCCCAGGTGCGCGCGACCACGGCCCTTGCCGATCCCGCCGGCGAGGTTGTGCGTGGGGGAGTGCTCGATAACGGATTGTCGCTCACCGAAGTCCGGGTCCCGCTCGGGGTGATCGGCATGATCTATGAGGCGCGGCCGAACGTTACCGTTGACGCGGCAGCCCTCGCACTCAAGTCAGGCAATGCGGTCATCCTTCGGGGAGGAAGCGCAGCGGCGTCCACGAATCGCGCGCTGGTGGACTCGATCAGGACCGCACTCACAAACGAGGGATTTCCCTCGGAACTCGTGGCTTCCCTCGATGAGTTCGGGCGTGAGGGCGTCAGTGCCCTCATGCGCGCTCGTGGTCTCGTCGATGTCCTCATTCCTCGGGGAGGGGCGGGCCTTATCTCTCGCGTCGTCGAGGAAAGCCTCGTGCCGACGATCGAGACCGGCACGGGCAACACGCATATTTTTGTCGATGAAAGCGCGGATCTTGACCGTGCGATCGACATCGTGGTGAATGCGAAAACCCAGCGCGTGGGGGTGTGCAATGCGCTCGAAAACCTCCTCGTCCACGAACGCATCGCCCCGGATTTTCTTCCGCGTCTAGCCGAGGTCCTTGCCCCGAAAAACGTGGTGCTGCACGCGGATGCTCGCTCCTACGCGGTGCTCAAAGGCGGGTCCGCGCACGTGGTGGAAGCTCGAGAGGAAGACTTCTTCACTGAATACCTTTCGCTGGACCTCGCTCTCAAGGTCGTTGCTGATGTGCACGAAGCGGTGGAGCACATTCGCCTTCACACGAGCGGGCACACCGAATCAATCCTCACTGCTTCGATCGAGAGTGAACGGGCGTTCATCGAGGGGCTCGACTCTGCTGTCATCATGGTCAATGCCTCGACGCGCTTCAGCGATGGGGGCGAATTTGGTTTCGGCGCGGAGATTGGGATCTCGACGCAGAAGCTCCATGCGCGCGGCCCCATGGCTCTTCGCGAGCTCACGAGCACGACGTGGATCGTGCGAGGTGAAGGCCACGTGCGTGCGTGAGCTTCGCGGTGTTACCACCGCGCCGCCCGCAAGATGTGGAACAATGGCATAGCCCCTCGAGGGGATGAACGATTGCGAAGAAAGGTCTGGCATGCACGCTGATTTCCTGATCCTCGCCGAAGAGGCCGCCGCGCACTCTCATGGCCCCCACCCCGCGGTCTTCGGGGTTGTCGCCTTTGTGATCCTCATGCTATTGCTCGTGGTCACCTCACTCTTCAGCGGCCTCCACCAGGAGCCTTCGTCGAGCGCGAAGACCGTCGCCGAGGTGGAACGCGAACACCGCCGCGGCGCGTCCCACTAGTTCATCGCGTATGAGCGCAAAGCGCCGAATCGGCGTGATGGGTGGAACATTCGATCCGATCCATCACGGCCACCTCGTTGCCGCGAGCGAAGTCCAGTCGGTCTTCCGCCTCGACCAAGTGATATTTGTGCCCACTGGGCGCCCCTGGCAAAAATCGGGCAAGGAGATTTCCGACCCCGAGCACCGTTACCTCATGACGGTCGTCGCGACGGCCGCCAACCCGCGGTTCACCGTCTCGCGCGTGGATATCGATCGTCCCGGCCAGACCTACACGATTGACACGCTTCGGGATCTCCGTGCGCAATACCCCGGTGATGACCTGTTCTTCATTACGGGTGCCGATGCTCTCACGAACATCCTCACATGGAAGGACTACAGCGAGATCTTTGACCTCGCGCATTTCGTGGGCGTGACGCGACCTGGCCATGACATCAACACCGAGGGCCTTCCGCCGAGCGGCGTGACCCTCATCGAGGTGCCCGCGATGGCAATTTCCTCGACCGACTGCCGTACGCGCGTCAAGCGCGGGGTTCCCGTGTGGTACCTCGTTCCGGACGGCGTGGTGCAATACATCAATAAGTACAAGCTCTATTTAGGAAGTGAGCATGACGGGCACTGAGACTCAGCTTTCAGGGCGCCGGCACGGGCGCCGCGCCCGCGCCGTGAGCAGTGACGAGCAGAACACGTCGGCGACTCGCGGCGTGACGGGCGACCTCACGCTTTATGCGCGCCGCACGGCGGTCATTCCCCCGGTTGCGGATGAGCAGCTTCCCGAACTCAAGCACTACGCGGGCAAGCGTGCGAAACGCCGCGCCGATGTCTCCGTGATGCCAGGCAGTGACGAGGGCGCTCAGGAGGCAGCTGCCTCCGAGGTGAAGGTCGATGAACCACCTGCCGAAAGCACCGGCATGGCCAAAGCTGCCCCACAGGACGCGCCGGGGGAGTCCCCCGATTCGCTGAGCGACGCTCTTCCCGCGGCGAGCGTCGGAACGAAAAAGGGTTCGTGGCCCGGTTCACTTCGGGCTCCTGAGGCCGACGCCACCGAGCCCGCTACCGAACCCCAGGCACACATCATCGGTACCGAGGCGGAACCAGGTGAAGCCGCGCAAGCGTCGGCCTGGACGTCCGTGACTGAAGGGCCCGAGGTTGAAGACACGAGCGCTTCCGAGGCACTTGCCCCGAAACCAGCCGACCCTACCCCAGAACCCGGTCCCGTGTACGAGACGACCGACGCGGGCGATCTCACCGATGCCTCCGAATGGCTTGAAGTGGGCGACCTTCCTGCAGACCAGGCGCCCGAGCCGAAACCGGCCGCACGATTTGACGGCGCTGTGCTCCACAAGCCGAGCCGCACATCCGGTGGAGTCGGCATGTGGGTGACGTGGCTGATCGTCGCCGCCATCGCGATCACTCTCGTCGCCCTTCTCATGACCGGCGTCATCGGGCCCGGCATCGTCAATGCTCTTGCGCCCGCCCCTGAGACCATCCCCTTTGACCTTTCCGGAGGACTCACTTCGTGACAGCTACCCAGGAATCCATCGACATGGCCCGTATCGCCGGGCAGGCCGCAGCCGATAAGCTCGCGGGAAACGTGATCGCGCTCGATGTTTCGGAGCAGCTCGTGATCACCGACGTATTCGTCGTCTGCTCGGGCGACTCGGAGCGTCAGGTGAACGCGATCGTGAGCGGCGTTGAAGAAGAAATGTTCAAGGCGGGCTACAAGCCGAAACGCCGCGAGGGCGAGAAGGATGCTCGCTGGATCCTCCTCGACTTTACCGACATCGTTGTGCATGTCCAGCATGCCGAGGACCGCGCGTTTTACGCCCTCGAGCGCCTGTGGCGCGACGCCCCGATGATCGACCTCGACCTGGACCTTGGCCCCGAGGCGGAGTCTCAGGAGAAATAATGGCTTCCCGGCTCATTCTTGTGCGCCACGGACAAACGGACTATAACCTCAACGGTCGCCTTCAGGGGGCTTCCGATATCCCACTCAACGAGACCGGTCTCGCGCAAGCGCGTGCCGTGGGGGAGTCACTTGCGAGGGAAGAAGCCATCGCCGCCGTGTACAGTTCGCCGCTCGGGCGGGCGCAAAGGACAGCCGAGGCGATCGCCGCTCACCACGACCTCGAGGTGACGTGTGACGCCCGGCTACGTGAACGCGGCTTCGGCGATTGGGAAGGACTCACGCGCGAGGAAATCGAAAAGGAATGGCCTTTTGAATTCGCGCTGTGGCGCGCTGGTGTGTCGAGCGGTCTCGAGAAGGCGCGGGTCGAACACCGGGCCGATGTCGCGCGCCGCTTTGATGCCGCCTGCCGTGAATTCTCTGAGCGGCATGAATCAGGCACGGTTGTTGTGGTGGCGCACGGCGCTGCGATCTCCCTTGGCCTCGCGGCGATGATCGGTGCTGGTGAGGGCAATTTCTACGGGCTGGCAAGCATGGAGAACTGCCACCGCGCCGTCGTCGAAGTAAGGCACCGAACTGAAGGTGCCGGCTGGGTGAGGCTCACATCACTGAACCTCCCGCCGGATTTCGCGAGGACACCCTAAGCGTGTAATATTGCTGGAGTCGCTTCGGCGGCGCCCAAAAATTTGGGGCTATGGCGCAGTTGGTAGCGCGTCTGCATGGCATGCAGAAGGTCACGGGTTCGAATCCCGTTAGCTCCACGTAAGATTAGATAATCGAAACTGCCCCGCCTGATGGCGGGGCAGTTTTGTTTCTGCGGTGAGTTGTGCCGGGGCGTTAATGCCGGTGTGGGCAAGGATGCTGGCGGTGGTCTTGTCGGGTGTGTAGGTGGCGTTCTCTTCGTCGTCGATGGTGATGCGGGTGAACAGGGCGCGGTTGAGGATGCGTCGTTCGGTTGGTTCGCATTTGTTGTAGAAGTCGTCGAGGTCGACGAGGAGGTCGGTGAGCTGGTCTAAGCCTGTTCGGGCGTCGGCGTAGGTGTCGGTGAGGTTGTCGAGCCGGGTGGAGATCTGGTCGAGGCTGGCGCGGATGCGGTCTTGTTCGCTTTTGAGGAGGTCGAGTGGGATCGCTTCGGCGTAGTGGGCTTGGACGTGTTTGAGGCGTTCGGCTTCGGGTTTGTCGCGTTGGGCGGTCAGGAGCTTGCGTTCGTCCTCGCTGGATCCTTCGAGCTGGTCGAACATGTCGTTGAGCACCTTCCGGACCTGTGCGGCCTGGGCGTGGCTGAGGGAGTTGCGCTGGTAGGTGCGTTCGATCTCGGCTTCGGCGCGTTCGGCGAGGATCGCGGAGCGAGTGCAGTTGGTGGTCTTGCGTCGTCGTCCGGAGCAGATGAAGTACTCGTAGCGGTCCCCGGTCTTGTCTTGGGGGCGTTCGATCATGAGCTTGGCTCCGCAGGAGCAGTACAGGGTGCCTTTGAGGCAGTGGTCGTACCTCTGGGGTCGTTCGCCCCGGGCGTTGTTGGCGTCGAGGTTGGTTTGGACCCGCAGCCACGTCTCCGCGTCGACGAGGGGCTGGTGGGTGCCGTCGTAGGTGACGCCGCGGAAGGCGACGGTGCCCTGGTAGTAGGGGTTGGTCAGGATTTTGTGCAGCCCGGTCGTGGTGAGTGGCGTGGCCGGCTGCGAAGGGGTGGGCCGGGTGGTCAGGCCACGGGCTGTGAGTTCTTTGGCCAGGCGCGACAGAGACCAGTCCCCGGTGGCGTAGGCGGTGAACGCGAAACGGACGAGGTCGGCGCGTTCGGGGTCAATCTCGATCTCGCGGGACTCGCTTCCTCGGGCATCGGCGGTGCGGACGTTGAGGTAGCCCAGAGGCGCTTTGGTGGGGGTGCCGCCGATGGCCGCTTTCTGGGTCATGCCTTTGAGGACTTCCTGGGCCAGGTTCAGCGAGTAGAACTCGGCCATGGAGGCCAGGATGCCGTGCATGAGTATCCCTGAGGGGGTCTCGTCGATGTTCTCGGTGACCGACACCAGGCTGATGTTCGCATCCCGTAGCGCGGCGTGGATCATGGCGTCATCGAGCCGGTTGCGGGCGAGGCGGTCGACTTTGTTGATGATGCAGTACCGCACCGGGTGCGTGGTGGCGTAGTCGAGCATCTCTTGGAGCGTGCGTCGTTGGGCGGTCTTGGCGGACTCGCTGGGCTCGATGAACTCCTTGACGATCACTGCGCCGAGCTGTTCGGCCTTGCGCTGCGCGGCTTCGCGCTGGGCCGGGATCGACAGACCCTCTTCCAGCCCGTTGCGGGCGGCCTGATCCTTGGTCGAGACCCGCAGGTAGCTGATCGCCGCCACCCGCCCCAGCGATCGATCCGAGCCAGGGGCCACGAGACTGGCGAGGTGGTAAAGGTTCGGGCTCATAGTGCCACCGCCTCACGCTCGGACACCACCTGCCCTGACGGGTCCGACACCGCTGGCGCAGCAGGGGACTGCCGGGTCGCGGGTTCGCGAGTGGGAGTGTCGCGTTCCAGACCGGGCGGGGTGCCGTCGCCGACCTGCACCGTGTCGAGCTCCTCCAAAATCCCCAGAGCCGTCTTGCGGACCCGTTCCCCGGTGGCTTTGACCACCTCGACCGGGTCCTGGCCCTCCACCCGGGCCGCCCACGTCGACACGTACGGGACCGTGTAGCCGGAAGTATCCATGCCATGCGCGGCCCCGACCATCAGCGCCACCGATTCGGCCTCGACCTCGCCGATCCCACGATGCTGTCGCGCCTCACCCGTATCCGGGCCATGCAACAGGACGTGTCCCAGTTCGTGAGCCAGGGTCTTCACCTGCGCGGCCGGATCCATATCCTCACGCACCGACACCACATGGGTGGCGTAGTCGGTCAGCCCGTTCGCCCCGAAAATCTCCGTCGCGTCAGCGACCAGTCGCAGCTCGAAGCCGGCCTCGGCGACTTGCGTAGCGAGGCCCTCCCACAATCCGGCAGGAGCCTGCCCCTCCAACAACCGCGGCGCCGGCGGCTCAGGAATCGGTTCGCCGGTGGTCTGTGAGGCATCCCAGACGTAGGCGGGCCGGACGCCGACCATCCTCGTGCGCACCGTCTCACCCGCACGCGGCTTCTCAACCTTACCCAGCCGCCGCCACGACTCAGCATCCTCCGGGGTTGCTGACGCGAACCGTCCCGTCCGTCACCGGCGCCAGAATCTGATACCCCGACTGCCCCTTCGACACCTGACGGCCCAACTGCTGCCACTGCTTATACCCGGCCACATGCGACGGCACCGGCTCCGGTACCAGCCCCAGCCCGTAGGCCTCCTGATGCTGGGTGAAGATCAGGATCGTGTTCGCGAACGACCGCGCCCGAAACCGGGCTGCGAACTCCAGTGCTCGGGCCCAATCCTCACCCGAGACCAGCTGCTCGACCGCACCCGTCAGCCGCTCATGCAGCGCATCAAGCTTCGCCTCCCGCGCCGCCCGAGCATCCTTGCCCGACGTAGCCATGCCGGTCTCCTTCCGCGAACCTGCCCACCGGGTCGAAGAACCGACCCGGTGACCATCAGGTACGCCGGAACCACCAGCACTAGAAGACGGACAACAAGGAACCCCTACAGTGACCGCCAGGATCCACAGTGAACCTGACGTGTCCCAACGACTTATCAGCTCTTGGGTCTCTATGGGTAGCGGCTATGGGGGTGGAGTCCCTTTCGGCTACAACGGTGTCCCGATCCCGGTCAGGCGCTCGTCATCTCACTGAGTCGGTCACGGTACCGCTGGGGGTGATGCCGACACACTGCCGGAATGCCTCTGAGGCTCTGCTACGGCTTGCCCAACCTGCGGCTCGTCCGGCTGCCGCGACGCTAAGGTCCGTTTCGCGGAGAAGCCGGGCCATGACGTCGACTCTCAACATGGTCAGGTACGCCAGCGGCGTCTTGCCATACGCGTCGGTCAATACTCGCGAGAGGTGCTTCGGGGAGAGGTGGACGTGCTTAGCCAGGCGGGAGAGCGTCCAAGGAGCTTCGGGACTACTACGCAGCAGCTCAGCCACTTGATATGCCTCAGTCCTCAGCGCCATGGTTCTACGCTTCCTCGGCAGGCTAGGCAGAGTGGACGTACGCTGGGCTGGCCTTCTGTGAACGGCGCTGGTCCGTATGTGAGGGATGACAACGTCCAAAACTGCAAAGAGCAATGCTTGGATCCGACAGAACCGTTCGGGCGCTGGTCCGTCAACACTGAGTGCGACCAACTCGTCCAGCCAGGGTGTCAACAGTCCGATACGGTCCTCACCTATATGCAGAAGCTGCGCTGGTTCGGAGTACAGCTCATCAACGAAGTCTCGCGCCTGTAGCCGGTCCGCGAGAAATGCTGCGTGTTGCCAAAATACCTGGTCGACCACATAGTCGTGGTCCAGGTAGATGGTCGTGACCGTCGCCGACTCCTCGGGTTCGGTTGCGCACAGTGTATTCGCCCCGATCACCGCCACATCCCCCGCGTTCAAATGTTTCTCACCGAACTCGCTTAGCAGCAGAACGCTACCGGCTCGGGAAAACATGAGCCTCACGTAGTCGTAGCCGATGGGACCTGTCGGCCTGTGTAAAGCGCGAGTGTCGGCCAAGATCGGGTATGGAGAATTACGTCCACGAGGTAGCAGCCGTGCCTCCGTGGGCGTCGGCGGCGGTAGCACTGGCCTCGGCATGGCTCTCGAAGCTCACACTGCGAAAGTGGTTCTTCAGCCCGTCACTGAGTTGTCCGTCCAGTCGGATTCTTTGACTCGTTGGTGGCAGAGTTGGAGCGTGCCGCTCTTATCACAGCTCGTCCGGATGGAATCGCGGTGGCGAGGGTCAGCACGACGATGAGTGCAGTGCCTGAGGAGATGAGCAGTCCTTGCAGGCTGACGACATCGGCGAGGGGGCCGAAGATGATTACTCCGGCGGGTGTGGACAGCGTCATGGCGATACTGACGTAGCTGAAGACGCGTCCGAGCATTCCGGGGTCAACTGTCTGTTGGATCAGCGTCATGAACGGCGCGGAGAATGCAGGTACTGCTAGCCCGAAGAGGAAGGTGAAGAGGTAGTACAGCCAAAGGTTCGGGCTCAACCCGAGAGCGACGGTGAATGCTGCGACCGCGTAGGCGGACCCGAGGAGCAGCCCGATCCTGCTGCTCTTGGCGAAGAGCGTCGCGACCAAGATTCCTCCAAGCATTGTGCCGATGCTGAGGAGCATTTGCATGACTGCTAGCATCCACGGCTCGGTGCCGAAGCTCTCAGCGATCAGTAGTGGAGAGACAACCATCGCGGGTGCTTGGGAGAGGAGAAAGAAGAGGGCGAGGATGAGCAGGAGCCATCGGATCAATGGGTTGGAACTGATGTAGTGCATTCCCTCCACGAGTTCACGGCGGTAGCTTTCCCGCTTGTCTCCGTTCGCCTGCACTATGGGGACCCCGACGAAGAGTAGTAGCCCGATTCCAAGTACCGCGGTGAGTACATCGAGATAGAAGGCTGCGATGATATCGGCGCTGGCGTAGATCGCGGCCCCTGCGGCAGGCGCGAGAAGGGCCATCGCCGAATTGATCGTCTGGAAGATGCCGTTGATGCGCATGAGATGTTCCTGGGGGACGATCTGTGGGATCAGCGCTTGAACGGTCGGCGTCTGGACCCCGGCACCAACCGAGCGGATGGCGACTGCCGTGAGGATCAGCCATAGGTCGGTGAGTCCGATACTCATCAGGACGGCAAGGATCAAGGTTGTCGCTGCGATCAGTGAGTCGGCGGCGATGATGAGTTTCTTCCGGTCCAGCCGATCGGCCAGAACGCCTCCGAAGATCGACATCACGCCTTGAGGGCCAAATGCGGCGAGCATGAAGAGACCGAGAGCCATGCCTGATCGAGTCTCTAGGGTGATGTGCCACATCACGGCGAACTGGACGATCATCGAACCGAACAGGGACACGGTCTGTCCGGTGACGAATAGGACGGTGTTCCTAGCCCAGCGATCGGGTGGAGCTGAGGGGGTGTCTTCGAGATGGGCGGGCATGCAAGTGAAGCGTCCTGGGTTTGGTTCCGCTTCTTTTACGGCCCTGTGTTGATGGGCTCGGTGAGATAGTACTCGGTTTCTACTTCTTGTGGGGTGGCGTAGCCCAATGCTTCGTGAAGACGTTTGGTGTTCCACCAGTGCACCCACCGCAAGGTGGCTAGCTCGACTTCTCCTACTGATGTCCACGGGCCTTGAGGATGGATAAGTTCAGCCTTGTAGAGACCGTTAACAGTCTCGGCCAGCGCGTTGTCATAGGAATCTCCGACTGTGCCGACACTCGGCCGGATCTCGGCTTCGGCCAGTGCGGTGGAGTACTTCAGTGACACGTACTGACTTCCCCGGTCACTGTGGTGTATCAGCTGGTCGCCGTGGATTCGACCGGCAGTCGTTAAAGCATGTTCCAGTGCCTCCATCGGCAGCGCATCGGTGCGCATCGTAGATCGGGTGGCAACACCGACTATTTTGCGGCTGTAGACGTCAATGACAAACGCGGTGTAGGCGAATCCTGACAGGGTGCGAACGTAGGTAATGTCGGCGACCCAAAGTCGCCCAGGTGCTGTGGCCCGGAAGTTTCGCTGCACAAGATCCGGACGATGATCCGGCACCTTAGGGCTGATCGTGGTCGCCGGGGTGCGTCCACGTCGTCGACCAGACACACCTGCAAGTTTCATCAGGCGTGCGGTCTTGTCGCGGCCGATATGAAAGCCCTCACGGTTCATGGCGTGCCACATCTTGCGGATGCCGTAGACCGAGAAGTTTTCCGCATGGACGACCTGAATCTCTGGGATAAGCAGGCTATCGCTTAAAGCCCTCGCACTCGGGGCGCGGGTGGTGGCGTTACGGTAGCCGCGGGAGGTGATGAATCCACGGTCTGCTTGTTTCAGAACACGGCAGATGGCCTCGACCCCAAATTGCTCCTTGTACTCGTCGATGTAGGAGATCATCTGGTCGTGGGTCGGTCGAGTTCCGCCGCGAAAAAAGCCGAGGCAGTCTTGAGGATTCCGTTGGCTCGTTTCAGCTCGCGGTTTTCCCGGCGTAGCCGTTTGAGCTCTTCTTCCATGGTTTCGCCACCTGTTGGTGCCGTCTGCTCATGGGCGACGCTGTCACGGTACCAGGCGCGTAACGTGTGGTGGGACACGCCAAGGAGCTCTCCGACTTCCTCGTACGCGCGTTGCCGTGAGCAGGATTCCAGACGGACCATCTCTAGGACTTGATGGATCGCCTTCTCCTTGAATTCGGCGGAATACTTTCTGGGCATAGTGCCAATCCTTCCTTAGCAGAGGTAGGAACTAAACCCAGGACGCTTCAAAGAGGTTCCTTTCAGTGATGATCGGCGTGAAGAGGGCAGAAGGGGATCGTCAGCGACCGTGGGCTTCGGTCCAGGCACGCAGGTGAATGGCTGTGTACGTGTCGGCTGTCGCGACCATGTGCTGTGGGGTCCCTTCGAACACCACACGCCCCCCGTCAGTTCCGGCCCCGGGTCCGATGTCGATGATCCAATCGGCTGCCGCGATGACCGCGAGGTTGTGTTCGATGGCAACGACGCTGCGCCCGGAATCAACGAGGTTGCCGAGCATGGTGATGAGCATCTGCGTGTCTGCGAGGTGCATGCCGCTGGATGGTTCGTCCAGGACGTAGACGTTGGCGTCGTCGCGCAGGGCCGAGGCGAGCTTTAGTCGCTGTCGTTCGCCTCCGGACAAAGTGCTCAGTGGTTGGCCGAGAGTCAGATAGGGCAGGCCAACGGTGAGAAGCTGGTCGAGGATCCCGGCGGATTTGCCGGTGCGGAAGATCTCGCGGGCTTCGCGAACTGTCAGGCTGAGCACCTCGTCGATGGCCAGGCCGTGGAGCCGGTGGGTCAGCACGTCTGGTCTGTAGCGGCGACCGTCGCATTCGGGGCAAGTGCTTTCAACGTCGGCCATGATTGCCAGGTCGGTGTAGACGACTCCGAGCCCGCGGCACGTGGCGCAGGCGCCGTCGGAGTTCGCGGAGAAGAGCGAGGCGCTGACGCCGTTGGCCTTTGCGAATGCGCTCCGGATGGAGTCGAGAAGGCCGGTGTAGGTGGCGGGGATGGAGCGTCGCGAGCCCCTCAGCGGGCTCTGATCGATGAGCAGTACCCCGGGCTGGCCGTCGAGGCCTTGACGGATGAGAGTGGACTTGCCTGATCCGGCCACGCCTGTCACGACGCTGAGCACACCCGTGGGAATGTCCACGGAGACGTGCTTGAGGTTGTGTGCTGTCGCGTTGCGGATCTTCAGCGCTCCGGTGGGCTGCCGGGCTTCACGTTCCTCTGTGCTGCGATGGCCGAGAGCACGCGCGGTGACCGTGCCGCTGTCGAGCAACCCCGCCGGTGCGCCGGCGTACGTGATCGTTCCGCCATCGCGTCCGGCGCCCGGCCCGAGTTCGATGATGTGGTCGGCGGCGGCGATGACTGCAGGCTTGTGTTCGACGACGAGGACGGTGTTGCCTTTGTCTCGAAGCTGGAGTAACAGGGCGATCATGCGGTCGATGTCGTGGGGATGGAGGCCACTGGTGGGTTCGTCGAAGACGTAGGTGATGTCCGTCAGAGCCGAACCAAGGTGACGGACGATCTTGATCCGCTGAGCCTCTCCGCCGGAGAGGGTGGAGGTCTGACGGTCGAGGGAGAGATACCCGAGACCGACGAGGGCAAGGGAATCGAGCATGCGGCGCAGCTGCACGATCAGCGGTGCGACGTCCGAGTCGTCAATGCGATCCAGCCAGGACCGCAGGTCACTCACCTGCAAGGCGGTGCACTCAGAGATGGTCGCTCCCTGCACTGTCGCCGTCCGTGCGGCCTCGTTCAATCGGGTGCCTCGGCACTCGGCGCACTCAGCGAAGGTCGCAACTCGAGCGATGAAGTCGCGGATGTGCTTCTGCTTCGTCTCACCGGCCTTGTCGAGGAAGACTCGGCGGACTTTCCGGACAAGACCCTCGTACGTCGTGTTGGTGTGTCCGAGACGGACTTTGACGGGTTCTGCGTGCATCAGCCAGTCCCATTCCTCCGGGCTGTACTGGTGCAGCGGCTTGTCCGCGTCGAGGCGGTCCGATTCGCCGTAGGGGCGCCAGTACCAGGTGCCGACGCCGAAGTTCGGCACGGTGATGGCTCCGTCGTTCAGAGATCGATTGCGGTCGACCAAGATGTCTTCGTCGATGGCGGATGCCGTTCCGATGCCCTCACAGGCCGGACACATTCCATCAGGCGCATTGAAGGAGAAGCACGCGGCTGGCCCCACATATGGAGTGGAGATGCGGGAGAAGAGCAACCGCAGGAGGGCATAGGCGTCGGTGGCCGTGCCTACCGTCGAGCGGGCGTTGGCGCCGATCGGGTCTTGGTTGACCACGACAGCCGCCGTGAGCCCCGACATCTCGTCGGCATCAGGGCGAGAGAGCGTCGGCATGAAGCCTTGGAGGAACGCGGAATAGGTCTCGTTGATCAGGCGCCTGCTCTCAGATGCGATCGTTCCGAAGGCGAGGCTTGACTTTCCTGACCCTGACAGGCCTGCGAAGACGGTCAGCTTGCGCTTGGGGATTTCGACATCGACACCCCTGAGGTTGTGGCTGTGTGCTCCTCGGACGCGGATGACATCCGGCGTTGACGAACCTGCCGTGATCGGGCTTGATGACTCTTTGACATGATGACTCATGTGCATCAATCGTATCTCTGAACGAGCTGTTGATACTTTGCGTCGATTCCTGCGGCCAGGCGGTGGTAAAGTCTCAATACGATGAGAAGCCTCCGACCCGCCGACCTGGCGCGAGAGCATGGCCTGTCCACCCAGGCGGTGCGCAACTACGAGCGCAACGGCTGCCTCCCACCCGCCGATCGGACGCCGACGGGCTACCGGATCTACACGGACGTGCACGCCGCAGCACTGCGCGCCTATGTCGCACTCGTTCGCGGGTTCGGGCACGCTAGCGCCAGGTCGATCATGCAGGCGGTCCATCAAGGCAGGACCGACGACGCTCTGGCAGTGATCGATGCCGGGCACGAGCAACTCATGCGCGACCGCGCAACTCTGAGTACTGTGCGCGAAGCTGTGGAGCACATCGCCGCTGAGTCCGACGAACTCTCCGTAGGTGCTTCACCCTCGGCTGGCTTCCGTTCCATTGGGGAACTGGCGCATGCATTGGATCTGAGCCCGGCAACCGTGCGAACTTGGGAGCGAGCTGGAATCCTCGACCCCCAGCGTGACCTCGCCACAGGATACCGGGTGTATGCGAACGACGATGTTCGCGATGCCCGCCTCGCCCACCTACTGCGTCGGGGCGGCTATTTGCTCGACCAGATCGCGGTAGTGATTGGGCAGATACGCTCGGCCGGCGGCACGGATGAACTTTCGAAGACCGTCGGAGACTGGCAAGCCAAACTGACCGCACAAGGCATAGCGATGCTCAAGGCTTCGGCAAAGCTCAGCGAGTACCTCGATATCGCCGCAGACGACGAGAGGTGTGGGCGGAGCATGACATCCAGCTGACCACAACCCCCGAGGCAATCGCTGGGCCCAGGGAATGCGGTGTGGTCAGGAGAGGGACCAGTGTCCGACCTCGCGGTACGTGGAGTCCATGACAGCTTCGTGATGCGGCTTGTCGAACGAGTAGTGCTTGAGGTTGCCGGCCCAGTAGCGCAGTACGCGCCCAAGCTCTTCCGCTGGGTCGCCCGCGACGGTCTCAAGATCCACTTCGAGTCGGAAGGTCTGGATGTTCGTTGGTTCATCGTTCATAGCCTTCACCTTAACGTTGAATGAGCTATTGAAGCTTGCTTGGTGATCTAGCTTGCATCTATGGGTCCTGTCGGGCGCAAAGTTTAAAACCTATCCCGACCTCGGGCGACTTTGTGCGCTCAGAGCTCGATGGGGAGGCTGTCGGCGAGATTGACGACCGGGCCCGTCCCGCCTTACCGGTGAGGAGTAGGCCGAGAACACGTGCTGAGGCACGCGAGTGAATGGTCACGGAGGGCAGTGAGAACACGCGCTGGATCATGGCAGGGGCGGGTTCACCAGTCCGTGGTGTTCTCACGTGCCCACTGGGCGAAGGTGCGCCCGAGGCGTCCGGTGATGCGCGGAACGGTGTCGAGCACCTGACCGGATGCCTCGGGTGGGCTACTCCCGCGCGGTTGCGGTCCCCAACAGTGACCTCGACTGGGTCACTTTCGTCCTCGCTGCACTATGCGTCCCCTTCGCCTCCACGGGCCGCAGAGGCGATCACCCATTCCGCAGCTCGGGCAGCCAGTAGACCACTGCCGACAGCACCTGATCGAGAGGCCACACGTCTTTCAAGCGAGGCTCGCCGCGTCAACTTGAGTTGACAACCGGGTTCAAGTGTCGTCATCAGCGCACCTGATCGGCGTGAGCGCATCCCGGATGGGAGGGGCCAGGGGCTGGCCCGTGAAGGTGCTGTCACTGGATCGCACTGAGCGCTCTGCGATCGTGCACGAGTTTCGTCGCTACCAGGGCCATCTAGCGCGTATCGATGACGATCTGCATGCCTCCCACGTGCTGTCCGTCAGTGTGCCGCACAGTGAGGTGGCCGTCGATGCGGCGTGAGTCGAAGACGGTGATGGGGATCGCGCTGCTGGCCGAGAGATGGATGCACAGATCGATCAGCAGGCTTTAGTCAGCGGGTCTCCTCGAACGGGTCCACGACCGTATGCACGCCGTGCGCGGGGCAGGAGAACGCGATGCGCAGGCCCGTGCCCTCGCCCGCGTCGAACGGCTCTGGCGCGCAATCGGCTCCGCACTCTGCGCAGGTGCGGTAGCCCTCGGCCCTTGGGGCAAGGCTTTCGAATGGGTCTGAGTTCATGCGGTTGCATCTCCTAGCCCCGCTGGTCTCGCGAGGATGAACTGGCAGGGCACTCAGTATCGTCCCTCTACCGAGAATCGACGCATGAACTCGGCGGCGGTCAACCCATGATCGTTCAAAAGGCTGGCGACACGAGCGGGATCACGGAAGGCATCATTCGAAGCCAGCCCTGTAGCGAAGGACGCCAGCGCCTTCTTCAGGCGAGCAAGCTGCTCCGTGGTAATAACCCGGCAGCCCGACGGTATCGCAGCGTGTGAATCGAACCTCTCCTCCGGGTGGATAAGCACAGGAACCGATTGGCTACTCGGATACTGTTCACGGAACCAATCCATCGCTTGGGAAAGTTGCCCGGCCCACTTCTTGTAGACCGGGTGCCCGGCGTCCGCGTCACTCTTCGCCTCAATGACACAGAAACTCCCGTCGCTGAGCGCCCACAAGTTGTCGGGTCCGGGCTTGGGAAGTTGCTCGGGTCTCTGCCCTACGTGTCCGATATGTTCCGCAAGATCTCGCACCGCCTGCTCAAACTGGTCCGTCCGAGGCCCCCAATCTAGGTCTTGCGCTAGGGCGTTGAAACCGAGGAGCAGATCGTTACCGGACTCGTACCTCGCTTGCAGCCAAGATGAAGCCTGCTCAGCCTGCGGGCGGCTGGCCGCTTTCAATCTCTCGTACTGCACACCTGCGAGAGGTCGAAGTAGTCGCATGTTCGCGCGATTAGCCGTCTTTTGAATCTGTTGTGCTTGCGATGGATCGAAGAAGTTGATGTAAGTCGCGAGTCGCTGTTGCTGGAGTGTTTGTGTAGTGTCGTCATCCGTGATGCTATTGACGACTGACTGCTGTTCTCGTGCCGCGGACACATAGTCGCCACGCATGGCTTCACTAAATGCGAGTCGCTCAGCCTTAGCGGTTTCAACGACCATCGAAGCGTCGTAACGGACCTGCGCCAGAGCGCCCTTGCTGTAAGCGATCCAGTCCCTATCGCGTTCGAGGCACTGATTCATGATGTCATGTAGATCGTCAAGGGTCTCGGCTTCGACCTCGCTCGCAACTTCCGCCGCGAGGTCCAGTTGCACTCTGGTCGCGGGAGAGAAGAAGCCTCGTGCTTCGGGCGCATTCAGGCGTTCGGCCAACCGAGCCCCAAGGAGGAGAACCACGGCATGGTCTTCGTTTGACCGAGTAGCCCGACCCATACCCTGCTCCAGGCGTTGAATCTGCCGACCAAGGAGATTTGCTGATCCGGTTAGTCGCGCCTGCGCTATCCGTTCGGGCCCGTCGAGTGCTTCGGGGAGTCCATCAATGACTAGGACGTGGCACGCGTCGCCGGGTAGGTCAATGCCGTCGTAGCGGTTGACGAGGACTACGAGTCCCAGTTGGGGGTTCTGGTGTACTTTCTCGATGCCCTCGTGGATGTTGTTACGGTCGAGAACGAGGGCAGCGTCGTCCCGCCACCAGTCGGCACGTGCATGGCTCGGAACGATGACAACAACGTTTTGCTCTTCTGCCAGATCTAGGACAAGCTCACGCACTTCGTTATCTGTCGCTCTCGGCACGAGTTGCTGGGGCACAAGGATCATCCGATCCCCTATATCGCCCGCGCTTGAAGGGAAAATGGGTCGTGCGACCGACTCTGGGGCGGCGCCGAAGTGCCGGACAAGCACTGAGTCGTCAGCAAGAGTGGCGGTGAGGTACACGCGTCGCTGCGCCTGGGAGAACCCGAGAAGCGCTTCGGTTGGGTGACAAGGAGGGTATATCTCGAAGGCGTCGCTTGTAATAACGCCAGTACAGAGCGGGAGGCTGTCAACAACAAGGGGCCAACCCCACTTCAGAGCGCCGGTCGAAAGCGGGTGCAGGATGGACAAGACTTGATCTTGTTTCGCTTGCCAGGCCCAGAATGGAACCTCCTGAATCGCACTACGGTGACGAGATTCCAAGTCCAAATATCCGCTAGGAGACTGAACCTTTAAATCGGCAGCAAAAAGGTCCAGCAGCTCGTCGTATGCGGACGACTCAGCATCGACCCGGAGCCGGAACACATGATCTGCCTGCGCGATGCAGGCGTGAGCGTCATCAATGATCACTCCTGCGAGTCCGTGCGACGGAGGCTTGGACACGCTGCCGCCGACCCCGAAGACTGACAAGCCATTGAAGAGTATGGCGAACGTCCCGACGAGGACGGCGCGTCCCTGCTGATACTCGGGCGATTTGGGGTCGTTCGTGGTGGTGATCCCCGCTCGTTGTGCCTCGTTAGTGACCTGGGCCGTGAGGAAGTCATCAGGCACGAGGTAAGCAACCGGTCGGATTCCCTCGTTAAGCCAACTACGAGCCAGCAGGAGCCCGACCAGCGTTTTGCCGCCCCCTGTATTCATCTTGATCACGAGGTCCCGTTCGTCGCGACGCTCGTGCCAAGCGGCCAGCACCTGATCTTGCGGCCCTCTCAGATAGTCCAGTCCGGAGACTTTCTCAGGGAGAGCGTTGAATAGATCACGGGGGTCGGTAATCGTATTGGCCGGAGCCGAGGCCCCCTGGCCCAGTCGCTTGAAGTTGACCTTGGCCATCGCATCCTCGCTTCGTGTTGACCTCATCCACGGTGCCCTCATTCTCTCCTATGCAGCCAGGGCTCGGCCAACCGCGCAGGTCATCGGGCCGCGCGCTGGGGTGACATGCTGCTGGTCGCGGGATTCGGGGTGTTCACACTCGGGATCGCAACCTTGGCCTATCTGATCTTCCGCCGGCCCCGTACCGACTCGCTCACGCTCCGTCTGCTGTTCGGTACGGTGATCGCCGTGACCGGTCTGCTGCTGGATGCGGTGGTGTACGGCGCAACTGCGAGCCGGTATCCGGTGCTGCCCGGACCGCAACAGGGGCGGTAGCGTTCTTCCTTGTCCTCGCCTACGGGCTGCTCCTGCTCGCGCCACACGTCTGCCGTGCACAGGACGCTCAGTGTTCAAGCCCGACTGCGTGAAGCCGACAACGTACGGCCGGACGAAGCGCGGCCCTCATAGGTGGCGGGCGGAATCTCGCGCTGGGCATGGTGGCGTCATGCACCACTTCGGGTGCTCACCTGCTCGGTATGACGGTCTCGATGCGAGTGATGAGCGCCGGCGACGGCTACCAGTACCTGCTACGCACCGTCGCCGCGGGCGACGGCGACCGTTCCCTGTCGACTCCGCTGACGAAGTATTACACGGAGGAGGGCACGCCCCCCGGGTTTTGGATGGGGACGGGCCTGCCGTCCCTCGGCAGCGGTGAGCTGGCCGAGGGCGGCCGAGTCACCGAGGCGCAGCTCCAGCTCCTGGTCGGGATGGGCCGCGACCCCATCACAGGCGAGCCATTGGGTGAAGCGTATCGGCAGTACGCGAGCGTGCAGGACCGCGTCGATCGTCGGGTCGCCGACCTCGACCCGGAGCTGGGGCCGGTATCTCGTGCGGAGCAGGTCGCGGCCATCGAGGCGGAGGAAGCCGAGCGCGGCACCCGCCGCGCGGTCGCGGGGTATGATCTGACGTTCTCGGTGCCGAAGTCGCTGTCGGCCTGGTGGGGCGTTGCGGATGCGGGCACGCAATCGCTGATTGCGGACGCGCACCATCAGGCGGTCGCGGAGGTGATCGCGTTCCTCGAACGCGAGGTCGCGACCACGCGCGTCGGTGCCGCCGGACCGGAGGGCGCGGTCGCGCATGTCGATGTCGCCGGCGTCCTCGCCACCGCGTTCGACCACTACGACTCACGCCGTGGCGATCCGCAGCTGCACACCCACGTCGTGGTCAGCAACAAAGTGCTCACCGTGCAGGACCAGAAGTGGCGGACCCTCGCCGGTCGCCCGGTGCACGCCTCGGTCGTCGCCCTGTCCGAGCTGTACAACGCCACCCTCGCCGACCGGATCACGGGCATGTTCGGGATCGAGTGGGAGGCCAGGGAACGGGGCCGGGATCGCAACCCGGCATGGGAGCTCGCCCCGGTACCGGAGGAGCTGATCTCGGAGTTCTCCTCCCGGTCTCGGCAGATCGAGGAGGAGAAGACCCGCCTGATCGACGCCTACCGGGCCAAGCACGGCCGTGAACCGTCGACGAAGACGATCCTGAAGCTCCGCGCCCAAGCGACCCTCGCGACCCGACCCGAGAAGCAGGTCCAGTCGCTCGCTACCCTCACCGCCAACTGGCGCCACCGCGCAGGCGAGGTCCTCGGCGAGGACGCGACCGCCTGGGCGCGCACCCTCACAAGCGGGGAACAGGCAGCGCTGTTGCGGGCCGACGACGTGCCCGTGGACACCATCACCGACCTCGGCCAGTCCGTCGTCGCGGCGGTGGGTGAGAAGCGGTCGACGTGGCGGCGCTGGAACCTCCACTCCGAAGCGAGCCGGCAGCTCATGGGGGTGCGGTTCGCGACCGCTGCCGACAGGGAGGCGATTACCGGGATGCTGACCGACGCCGCCGAACAGGCGTCGCTGCGGTTGACGCCGCCGGAGCTGGCATCGAGCCCGATCGTGTTCCGCCGCCCCGACGGATCAAGCCGCTTCCGCCACCCCAGCGCCGTCCTGTACTCCACCGAGGAACTGCTAGCCGCGGAAGACCGGCTCCTCGACCGCTCGCACGCGACGACCGGGCCGACCGTGGAACTGGCCACCGTCGAGAAGATCACCAGCAGGCCCGACTCGGAAGGGCGCCGGCTCGGCCCCGATCAGGCCGATGCCCTGCAGCGGATCGCGGTGTCGGGCCGGGTCGTGGACGTGCTCGTCGGGCCCGCAGGTGCGGGGAAGACAACGGCGATGAGCGCGTTGAAACGGGCGTGGGAGAAGCAACACGGCGCCGGCAGCGTGGTCGGTTTGGCGCCGTCGGAGAACGCGGCGCAGGTGCTCGGCGAGGAACTGGGCATCGAGACGGAGAACACGGCCCGCTGGTGGCAGATGCACCTCCTCCACGGGACCACGTTCGACAAGGACCAGCTCGTGATCCTCGACGAGGCATCCCTGGCCGGCACCGGCTCCCTCGATCGCATCACCGGCCTCGCCGAACAAGCCGGCGCGAAAGTCCTGCTCGTGGGTGACTGGTCGCAGCTCCAGGCCGTGGATGCGGGCGGGGCGTTCGGGATGCTCGTCCACGACCGCGACGACGCCCCCGAACTGGTCGACGTACACCGGTTCACCCATCAATGGGAGAAGGCCAACTCGCTGGCCCTGCGGCACGGCCGTACCCCGGCGATCGACACGCTCATCAAGCACGACCGGGTGCGCGGCGGTGACCAGGACGCGATGATCGATGCCGCCTACACCGCCTGGCGACACGACGTCCAGGTGGGGCGGGCGTCGATCCTCGTCGCCGAAACCCGCGAGAGTGTCACCCAGCTCAACGAGCGTGCCCGCGCCGACCTCATCCTCGACGGCACCATCACCCCCAGCCGAGAAGTCGCCTTGCACGACGGCACCCAGGCATCCAAGGGTGACCGGGTCATCACAAGGGAGAACGACCGGCGCCTGCGGTCGAAGAACGGCAAGAACTGGGTGCGCAACGGCGACCGCTGGACCATCACCGACATCTCCAGCGACGGGTCGATCACCGTCCGCCCCGCCGGGCGACGCTTCGGCGGATCGCTCGTGCTCCCCGCCGCCTATGTCGCCGAACAGGTCGAACTCGGGTATGCGATCACCGGGCACCGCGCCCAAGGGATCACTGTCGATACCGCGCACGCGGTCGTGACGGCGACGACCACGCGGGAGAACTTCTACGTCGCGATGACCCGCGGCCGGCACGGGAACTACGCCTACGTCGCCACCGACACCACAGACGACGCGCATGTCGCCCCGCACCCCTCCGACAACCCCGACGCCACCGCCCGATCCGTCCTGTACGGGGTGCTCCAGCACGTCGGCGCCGAGCTGTCCGCACACGAGACCATCACCGCCGAACACGAACGCTGGGGGTCCATCGCCCAGTTGGCGGCGGAGTACGAGACCATCGCCCAAGCCGCCCAGCACGACCGCTGGGCCACCCTCCTGGAAACCTCCGGCCTGACCGAGGGGCAGGTCGATGTGGTGCTCGGCTCGGACGCCTACGGTGCCCTGTCCGCGGAATTGCGCCGCGCCGAGGCGAATCATCACGACCTCGACGCCCTGTTTCCGCGGCTGGTGGCGGCGCGCGGCTTTACCGATGCCGACGACCTCGCCTCGGTCCTGCATCACCGCCTCGCCCGCGCCACCGCCCGCCCCGCCGGGTCCGGGCGCGCCCGCCGGTCGCCGCGGCTGATCGCAGGGCTCATCCCGTATGCCTCGGGCGTGACCGACCCTGAGATGCACCACGCCCTCGCTGAACGCGAAGAGCTGATCGAACATCGCGCAGCGGCGGTCCTCGGCCGCGACCGGGATCAGGGGAAGCCGTGGACGGCCGCGCTGGGCAAGCCGCCCGCGGACGCACGGACGGCGCAGCGGTGGCGGCAGGCCGGCCGGGTTGTCGCCGCGTACCGCGGCCGGTACCAGATCACCGATGACACCCCGCTTGGCCGCGATGCGGGATCGGATGCGCAGAAGCTCGACGCCGCCCGCGCGACTGCCGCGCTCACGCGGGCGCAGCAGCTCAGCCGTCAGACCCGGGACTCCGAACAGCCGGACCTCACGGTGGAGGCCCGGCAGTGCCGCACTCTTTGAAAGCGAGAAGGAGGGGTGCAGGTCTCTGGAGTTCTTGTGTCGTTGCCGAAGAAGTTGCCGCTAGGGTGGCACGAGAAGAGGGCGGTCGATCTCAGTCCCAGGGAGATCGACCGCCCTCTCTCGTTCGGCCCTACTTTCCCTTCTCCGTCACGCTCGTGTTGGGGTGACGAGCAGCGGCAGCGCCCGAGATGTACCGGCCGGAGATCGCCGAGCGGTTGTGCGTGCCGCTCGACTTGTTCCCTCCGGTTTCGGTAACGCTCGTCTTCGGATGACGAGCGGCCGCGGCATTCGAGATGTAGCGGCCTGTGATTGCAGAGCGATGAGCCATGTCGGCTCCTTCCTCCTCGGAGTTCCCCCCTATGTCGTCGGGGGGCGCCGTCGTGGTTCGACGGTCGTCTGGGGTTGGCACCAGCGAGAGCTTCGGCCGAGGATCCTCGATGCCCGCGAGTTGCCGAACATGTCTGGGGGTGAACTGTAGGTCGCGCGCGATATCGACAACGGTCACGTCGACAGTTTCGAGAAGCTCGATGGCGTTCTTGAGGAGCTCTGGTTGCTCCCCAGGGAAGTCTCGGATTGGTCGTGAGCGTCGCGGCAAGCTATTGAGCGTTATGTAGGCTCGCCTGGTGGTTGACTCGGAAATGATTTCGAGCTCGCGCATGCGATACAGCAATGAGTGAACCGAGACGCCCCACCATTCGCTGATCTCCTCGATCCGGTTGAAGTTAACCCGCTTCGGAAGCTCGTTGCAGATGACATCACGGGGCGTGAGGAACTCGGCCGCGAACTCGTCGGCTTGACGCTCCATTTGGGTGTCACTTCCTTGACGCCCGTGATGCAGCACGATGTGTCCCAATTCGTGAGCCGCGGAGAATCGGTGGCGCATAACATCATTGGCCTTGTCCGGTGTGAGCACGATCATAGGACGCGGCAGGGCGATCGTTGAGAACGCATCGATACGGCTCTTGTCGTCCAGCTCCTCTTCTTTCATTGAGAAGAACACCGTGAGAATGCCGTGCTGCTCTAGCTGATAAACGAGATGAGGGATCGGGCCGAAACCGAGCCGCCAATGCTCGCGCATAGCGCGTGCCGCGGTGACCGGGTCGGGCACGTCGAACGAGTCGGGTTGCGCCCAGCCCGGCAGATCGATATCAGGGAACTCGACACTCTCTTCGAGATAGCAGCTAAGCTCCCACGCCTGTTCGACATAGGCAGTGGCCTGTTGCTGCTGACTGACAGTGGTCGATCGGAGCCTTCGGAATGAAGCTTCTGCGATCTCGACTTGTGCGCGAGGACGGCCATGTGCGAAAAAACCTGCTGGAACTTTGAGGGCGTCGGCCAGCGCTGCGATTGTCTCTGCACGCGGTCTGACTTCGCCACGCTCGTACTGACCAATCGCGGCGGCAGAGACTCCAACCGCTCGATGGAGTTCGGTCTTACTCATCTTGCAGATGCGTCGCGCCTGAGTCAGGCGGGCGGGATCAAAAAGGCGCGCAATATCGGTCAGGCTTTGCTCTGGCATCAGCTACCCTCCTTCTCCTCGGAACGCGAGCGCAGCTTGGCCCGAGTACGAGGCCGATCTCCCTCGGCGAAGCCGCCGACCAGACGAGGCTTCTGCTGTACCGACGGAGCTTCTGCCGGTTCCTTCGTGTAGGTCAGACGCTCAGGATCGGTGAATTCGAGGTGTCGACCGTTGAGTCGTGCTGGCGCCCAATAGATTGTGCCGACGCCGAACGGCGTGCTGCTGTAATACGGCACGAACAGCGTCACCTTGCCGTTCGGATCTGAGACGATGTCGAGCGCATCGGACAGGCGGGCCACGTCGTCTTCCTCATTGATGTGGCTGGGCGGGAGTTCGAACAGGCCGCCAGGCTCGGTGTACTTCGTGTTGCTGGCCGCAGCGAACATCTCTCGCCGCTTCTCGGGGAGATAGCTCGGACGGTAGCGACGATGATTGCGCGGCATCTTCTTGCCCACGCGCTGAAGGAAGACGAGGCTGTTGCCGACATACGTCAGCGTCCGACGCGTACCGGGAACCCGTTGTTCATGGTAGGAGGGCAGGGCATTGATGAGCGCCTGAAGTTCCTTCTGAGCCCCACGAGCCATCCCGACGCCGTAAACATCCTGGTCTCCGTCCGGGTCCTGGTACTCGGTGTGCGCTCGGGCCGAACGTTGCTGGCTGAGATGAATGGCTTGCGGGATCGCAGACCGCAGAGTCTGGATCTCCTCCTGAGTGAACTCCGAACGCCAGTCAAGGTGGTCGTCATCGCGCATGTCGTCTCCCATCGTCAGTGGAAGCGTAGCACAGTACTTCAGTTCTTATCAAGAATCCGTCAACTTGCGGGGAGTCGAGTCGTGGGTGAAGGTCATCTTGACGGGAAGCAAGGAGCTCCTGACGGTCAATCTACGCCACCTGGCGCCGATGGGACCGGACTGGCCTCCCGGGTCGGGGGTTCCTCTTGTCCGCACGCCGGCGTAGAGTGGAAGGCGAAGCGGAGGCTTCCAATCTGTCGGGTTCTCCGGGACCACCCCTTTCGCGGGGCCACCACCAACACGCCGCTTCCTAACATTCGAACCGTGTTGAATGGAGACCCACCGATGTTCTTCAGCGACCGCGTGCGGCGCCGCTGGCGCCAGAGCGAGAACACCGCCCAGAACCTGGAGCCGGTCCGCCGGCTCTTCCCGACGAACCGCATCCGCGATGCCGTCTACAGTCGCCGCGGACTCAAATGGGGCGTCCCGGCGATGCTGCTCGCCGCCCCCTACATCGCAGCGGTGAAGCTGCTGAGCGATCACATCGAGCAGGGCGGTCCCGGCTGGCTCCACCTGGTCGTGCTGCTGTGCGCGTGGAACGCGCTCAAGATGCTCTGGCTCGGCCCGATGAGCCTCATCGCCCTCGCCGGTGCCCGGCACCGCGAGCACGCCCAACGCCGCGCTGTCCGCGGTGAAGCCGAGGGGCGCGGCACGCCGGACGATGCTCCGGTCATGGTCGGCGGTGCATCATGAACGCAGTCACCTACCGGTACAGCGCGGCGGAGAACCCTGCCTGGCTGAACCAGCAAGAAGCCGACTGCCGCAGCTACGCCGACGAGCACGGCCTGACCGTCACCGAGGTCTTCACCGACGTCGGGCACAGTCGCCACGGCCTGCGTCACATGCTCGATGCCGTCGAGCGGCAGGACGTGACCGGGCTCATCGTCACCGACCTTGCACGGCTCGGCTCTAAGTACGCCGATCACGTCGCCGTCGTCCAGCAGCTCCACGACGCTGGAGTCGACATCCACGTCACCAAAGACCGCACGACAAGCTCCGTCGAGGAGAAACCTGATCGCCGTCAAGCAGGCACACCTCGATGCCGAGGCCCCGCGGTCGTTCCCCTCCGGTGGTAGCGACCCCACGGACTGATCCGCTACCGCCACCGCCAAGGGTCCGCTCTCGACTGGAAGAGAGCGAATCCTTCTGCTTGTTCGCCTACCGTTCCCGCCCGTGCGGATCACGAAGCGAGACACCCGCACGAGCAGGTTCGTCCGGACCGTGCTCGCGTTGAAACCCAGCCGCTCGCCGACCCTGGCCAGCGACTCGCCCTGCTCGTAACGGCGGCACATTTCGAGAACCTCTCCCGATGATGGCTTCTCGCGGCGCAGTCGCACGCCTCGATCCCGCAACCGGTCAGCGAGGCGCTGCCGACTCACGCCCAGATCGTCAGCGATCACCCGCAGAATCTCGCCGCACTTGTAGCGGCGCTCCGCCTCATCCAGCATCGCCGCCGTCAACCGCGGAACCGGACGCGGCAGCGGCCGAGAGGAGGCCGGCCCCACCGTTGGCCTGCGGCGACGTCGGATCGCTCGATGCAACGTGACCGCCAACTGGAGGGTCGGGGCAAGGTTAGAGCACTGTCGCGCTACCTCCACCCCACGCACACGGCTCGAACCTTTGCCGTCATCGATGGGTCGGATCGGGCCTTGTTGCTGCTTTGAATCCAGGTGAGGGCGTCATTGAGATGCATCGTGTTGGACAGGGCCATCTGCATGGTCTGCCGATAGTCTCGTTGCCGGGTTCAGGCCAAGTCTGCGAGGAGGCACTGCATGGCTAAGGATCACTTCATCCCGGCGGCCCTGCTCGGGCGTTTTTCCGAAGACGAGAGTGGACCGCTTCGTCAGCGCAGGCTTCACGTCGTGAGTCGCCATACCGCCGGCCGGGTTACGACGGCGGCTTCCATCGGGTACAAGAAGCGTCTGTACGGCGTCGACCAGGACTTCTTCCAGACCTCGCAGGGGCGCGCCATCGACAAGTTGTGGGACGCGTACGAGCCGCAGTTGCCCAGGGTTCTGGATGATCTCATCGCCGGAACCCTCAGCGCCTCGGACTGGATCCGAATCCTCGTGCCCTTCGTTGCCGCAACCTTCGCTCGGGATCGCTCATACGAGGCGAGAGTTGTCGCGCGTCTGAAGGAGGAGGGCGTAGAGGACCCGCAGACTGAAGCTCCCGATTTGTTTGACAAGACGAATTTGAATTTGAATCGCTTGGTCGAGATGAACAGGTTCGCTGCACGAGCGATTGTCTGCGAATGGTACGTCTTCGAACTGGATGGGGATATTGTCATCCCGGATCTCGGGTTTGGCTTCGACTTGCTCTCCGACCCCGACGAGGAGCCGGAGCGCGTGGGCTTCATGCTGCCGGTGGGTCGTCGCCACATCCTGGAGTTGATGCCTGTGACAGAGCGTGTCCTCGCGACCCGATCCGTCGACGGGACGTGGCAGGTGCCCCTAGTGCACGCTCGGTCGGCCGGGTCTTCGGTCGACCTGAACCGCTATCTATGTCAGTGTGCGCAGGACTTCGTCGCAGGTACAGAAGCTGCTACCGAGTCGATCTCCGCCGCGGACTTGTCGACTTTCGGCCCCTCCCAAATCGAGAAGGTCCTAGGCCAGTGGCCCTTCAATATCGACACCTTGGTTCTTGCGGGTCTTCATGCGCCAGTGGACAAGCTCCTGCATGACGAGCCACTGGATCTCGACGAGTGGTTGCTGGACCGGTTCGAGGGCGTGACCGAGCTCGACTCCCGTATCGCCTTCCGGTTCGCCCGAACCGCGCGGCGCTTCCCTGTGAGCTGCTTCTTGGCCACCGACGGATCGACGATCCGGGTGAGAGCACACTCGAACGATCAACGCAGGTAGTCCACCATGCCACCCCGACCCGTCAACGACGCCCAGCGTGAGGTGCTCGACTGGCTCGCCGCCGGAGGCTCCCAGGACCCGCCGCGGCCGGAGATGAAGCTGAGCGCCGCCGCGCTGACGGCGCGCGGCCTCGTCAAGGTCCGCCGCCCGGGCGGGAAGTGGACGGCCGAGCTCACGGAGACGGGCAGGTACTACGTCGAACACGGCAGGTACCCGGGTGAGGCCGAGAGGCCACCGGCTCCACGAACACGCCGTGCAGGGAGTCCTGCAAGACCAGGGACTCCGGAGCCCTCCCCGGCGCCGGCTGAGACGCGAGAGCCAGTCGGAGTGCCGCAGGAGCCCCAGGAACAGGTTCCGCTGCGCCAAGTCGTCCGGCGACCCCACCCGGCCGTCAAGGAACTCAGGGATCGGCCGGGCCGGCTTCCGATGCCCCTGCGAAGGCGCTGCGTCCTGGTGGCCCACTCTCTCGTCACCGAGGCGCTGGCTCGCGGCTGGACGGTCACGCCCGTGGAGGCGCGCCGCGAGCCCGATGGTTACCGCGGCACCTACCTGCACTATGCGAGCCAAGCGTTGCTCCTGCTTGATGCCGGGCACGCGACGGTGGGGATCGTGTTCAGCGAGGTGACGAAGCGGCGGCCGCACGAGGGCACGAAGGAGGAGGCCGCGCGCCGGGCGAAGGGCCAGTACGTCTGGGTACCGAGGTACGACTACGTCGGTGACGGCAGACTGCGTCTTCATCTGACGGACCGCGACGGACGGAAGACCGGGGCCTCGTGGACCGACGGCGCGCGCGTCAAGGTCGAGGAGCGGCTGGCTGACGTGATCGCCGCTGTCGAGGCCGCCAGCGAGCGCGCAGTGCAGATGGAGCAGGAGCGCCGCCGCCGCGAGGAGGAGGAGAGGCTTCGCCGCGAGGAGGCCCACCGGGTCGAGCAGCTGCGCCGCGGCTACGAGGAGTGGGAGCAGGCGCTCCACGCCGGTGCCGACGCGTGGGCCAGGCACCGCGAGATGGCCGCGTTCGTCGACGAGTTGGAGCGCGCCATCGGCGAGGAGGGACACCCGTTTGTCGAGTGGGCCCGCAGTCACCTGGCGGCGGTCGACCCGCGCCGAGTGCTGCCGTCGGGCGACGTGCCCACGTGGACGCACGAAGAGCGAGCACGGCACGGCCGGTATGAACCGAAGCCGACGTACCGCTGGTGAGGCGATCCGCTTGCCGGAACCGAACGCGTCGTCCTGAGACACTGGTCGGGATCGTGCCGTCGTATGGCGCCAGACGAGGGGAGTTCCGTGATAGGTCAGCTGCTATCGGACGAGGTCGCCGCCTCGTTGGGTAAGTTCTTCTTCGGCGGCGCGGGCCCGAGCCACGCGACCCTCACGAGGTGCTTCACGGCGTGTGGTCTATCGGACGAGGACCCCTACGACGTCGCTACCGGCACGCCGAACAAGGAGCACCGAGTGCTGCTGCTGTGCCGGACAGCCCGGCGACGTCCGGGTGACGTGGCCGCGAAGGCACTGGATCAGCTGCTGACGGCGCTGCGCGTCGATGGCGCGTTCAACAGCTCGGACGCGCAGACCAAGGAGCGGGTCGCGACCCTGCAGCGCGCGCTCCTGGCTCAGGGTGCTGTGCTGGACGACGAAGGGCGGCTCCAGCACGAGCAGCCGCTCGACCTGGAGACCGGCGGAAGACAGGCCCTCGACGAACAGCTCGCTCGGTTGCGACGGAACGTCGAGGATCCGGGGGCCCTTCTGGGTGGAGCGAAGGAGCTCTTGGAATCGATCTGCAAGTTCGTGCTGGAGGAGCAGATGATGCTCCCGACAGGGAAGCTCGACTTCGAACCGCTGCTGCATCTGGCGATGGAGCGGCTCGGACTCCAGCCACAGCTGGTCGACGCCTCGCAGCCTGGCGGCAAGCAGCTCCGCGCGATCTACCAGTCGGCCAAGACAACGGCCTCGACGATCAACGAGCTGCGCAACCTCCAGGGCACCGGCCACGGGAGGACGCTGCCCACGGGCATCAGCAAGGAGACCGGCCGCTACGTGATCCGCGAGGCAACGCACGTGGCGGAGCTGCTCCTGACCACGCATGATCGGCAAATGGGTCGCGCCTCCTGACAGCGATCCCGGAAGGCACGCGCTAGGACAGCATGGTCTGTTGGTCGCCGGTAGGTCGTCGGTGTGCGACGGTCTCAGCCGCAGTCCTCGCCGCGGTCGTCAGTCGTGCGCTGCGCTCCCTCCCTCCCCCTCGGTCGGGGCGGGGAGGGGTAGGCGTGCAGCTACTTCCGCCCAGCGACGAGAGCTGCACGCTCCGCCTGGACCTTGAGGTTACGTAACGTGTCTCGGATGCCTAGGCGCGGGTTGATCCTCAGCGATGGGCCTGCTGCACTTTCGGGAGTGCGCCGCGGCCGTGCGTGTCACGCATCACGACGCCGGCGATGATCAAGTGTATGCGGACTGTCCCGGCTGTGTAACCGAACCTGTCGCCCACACGCTCCAGTGAAGCCCCTTGCTCATATATGGACCGCATCAGCCGAATGTCGCTGCTGGACGGTGAGTGGTTCCGGAGGACGACACCGCGTTCCCGAAGGAGACGAGAGAGCCGCTCATGTCCAAGACCAACTTGCCGGGCCACAGCTTTCAGAGACCCGCCCGCTGCGGTTGGCGCCTCCGACGGTGCGACGTGTGCCGTCCAGCGCGGATCGACTGGTGTGCTCGCACCATTTGAATCACCGGCGGGGCAAGTTTCGACAAGCCTCCCGCTAGGTCCACGTAAGATTAGATAATCGAAACTGCCCCGCCTGATGGCGGGGCAGTTTTGTTTCTGCGGTGAGTTGTGCCGGGGCGTTAATGCCGGTGTGGGCAAGGATGCTGGCGGTGGTCTTGTCGGGTGTGTAGGTGGCGTTCTCTTCGTCGTCGATGGTGATGCGGGTGAACAGGGCGCGGTTGAGGATGCGTCGTTCGGTTGGTTCGCATTTGTTGTAGAGGTCGTCGAGGTCGACGAGGAGGTCGGTGAGCTGGTCTAAGCCTGTTCGGGCGTCGGCGTAGGTGTCGGTGAGGTTGTCGAGCCGGGTGGAGATCTGGTCGAGGCTGGCGCGGATGCGGTCTTGTTCGCTTTTGAGGAGGTCGAGTGGGATCGCGTCGGCGTAGTGGGCTTGGACGTGTTTGAGGCGTTCGGCTTCGGGTTTGTCGCGTTGGGCGGTCAGGAGCTTGCGTTCGTCCTCGCTGGATCCTTCGAGCTGGTCGAACATGTCGTTGAGCACCTTCCGGACCTGTGCGGCCTGGGCGTGGCTGAGGGAGTTGCGCTGGTAGGTGCGTTCGATCATGAGCTGGGCTCCGCAGGCGCAGTACAGGGTTTCTTTGAGGTAGTGGTCGTACTTCTGTGCTCGTTCGCCCCGGGCGTTGTTGGCGTCGAGGTTGGTGTGGACCTGCAGCCACGTCTCCGCGTCGACGAGGGGCTTGTGGGTGACGCCCGGAAGGTGACGGTGCCCTGGTAGCAGGGATTGTGGTGAGGATCTTGTGCAGGCCGGTGGTGGTGAGTGGTTTGGCAGACTGCGAGGGGTGGACTGGGTGGTCAGGCCACGTGTGAGTTCGTTAGGCAGGCGCGACAGGGACCAGCCCCCGGTGGCGTAGGCGGTGAATGCGAAACGGACGAGGTCGGCGCGTTCGGGGTCAATCTCGATCTCGCGGGACTCGCTTCCTCGGGCATCGGTGGTGCGGACGTTGAGGTAGCCCAGAGGCGCTTTGGTGGGGGGCGCTTCATCCTGCTAGGTAGACGTCACGAGGGTGATTCGTCAGAGAGGTCCGCGGAATGCTCGGCGCGCTCTGCGTGATGGAGGGTGACGGCGTCGAGGAACGCGGTGGTGGCGGGGCTGGGGTTGAAGTCGTTCCAGGCGAGGTATTCCACTCGCCGTGGCGCGTCCTGCACGGTGATTGCTGCCAGCGTGTGGTCTGCGGGGACAACATGGGCGGATAGGAGGGCTATTGCCAGGCCGTTGCGGATGAGTCCGAGGATGAGATCGATGGTCATCGCTTCGAACGCCACCTCGCGTTGCAGGCCGGCCGCGCTGAATGCAAGGTCGGCCTGTGCCCGGCCGGCGGTTCCGCTGGGAAAGTCGACGAACCGTTCGTGGGTGAGGTCCTCCAGCGTCACGTGCGTGCTCGATGCCAGTGGGTGTGCTGCTGGCAGTACCGCGACCAGGGATTCTCTCGAGAGTTCCCTGGTGGCGACCCCATGCGGGGGTGTGCTCTCGGCAAGTCCGAGGAAGGCGACGTCGAGCTGACCGGAGCGGATGTCGCCCAGGAATTGTTTGCTGCCTCCGGTGCGTAGCGCGATGCGAACCGCGGGGTGTCTGGTGTGAAAAGACGCGAGCAGGTGCGGCACGTCGATGGCCGTGACGGTGGGGATCACTCCGATGCTCAAAGACCCGCGCACCTCGCCGCCGGCTGCGGCGGCGTCGGCGACGGCACGCTCGGCAGCGGCCAGGCTTTGCCGTGCCGCCTGGACGAAGGCCTCCCCCGCCGGGGTGAGTTCCACGCGGCGTGAGGTGCGCGCAAAAAGCTGGACCCCGATCTCCTGTTCGAGCGCCTTGATCTGGTGGCTCAGCGCTGACTGGACCACGAAACACCGTTCGGCGGCACGGGTAAAACTCCGCTCCTCGGCGACTGCCACGGCATAGCGCATCTGCTGCAACTCCATTCATCCATGATCGCTGTGCATGCCAGAAATGACAAACATGTGTTGGACTCATGACCGTGTGGGGGTGAGGGTGGAACACATGAACACCACGACCGCGCCAGGCACAGACAGCGCGACGACTCCCGCGGCACGTGCCGGCTGGATTGCCACCACGGCCGTTGCGCCGATGGTCTGGGGCACGACCTACATCGTCACCACCCACCTGCTTCCGCCGGGACATCCATTGTTCGCCGCGTTGATGCGCACCCTTCCGGCCGGGCTGATCGCCCTCGCGGTTGCCCGCCAACTCCCCCGGGGCAACTGGTGGTGGAAGAGTCTGGTGCTGGGCGGACTGAACATGGGGGCGTTCTTCCCCTTGTTGTTCGTGACAGCTCAGCGTCTGCCCGGTGGGGTCGCTGCCACCTTGGGCGCCGTGCAGCCGATCGTGATTGCGTTCCTCGCTGTCGTGATCCTGCACGAGAAGCTCTCTGGTTGGCGGCTGCTGTGGGGCGTGGTCGGCATGGTGGGCGTGGGCCTCGTGGTCCTCGGACCGGAGGCCGCGCTGGACCCGCTCGGGGTGGTGGCGGGCCTCGCGGGTGCCGTGTCCATGGGGACCGGCGTCGTGCTCACCAAGAAGTGGGGACGTCCCGTGAACGTGAGCGCCGTCGGACTGGCGGGATGGCAACTCACCGCAGCCGGGCTGATCTTGCTGCTGCCCGCGCTGGTGATCGACGGCCCGCCCGGCATCGACGCCGCCGCGCTCGCCGGATACGCCTGGCTCGGCCTCGTCGGGGCGCTGCTGACGTACACGATCTGGTTCGCGGGTATCCGCCATCTGCCCGTCACGCCGACCGCCTTGCTCGGCCTGCTCTCACCCCTGACCGCTGCGGCACTGGGCGCGCTCATCGCGGATGAAGCGCTCACCGCGATCCAGCTTGTCGGCTTCGCCACGGCACTGATCGCCCTGGCCTCGGGGCAACTTCCACCACCGAATCGACGAAAGGACAACGCATGAAGATCGCCATTTTTGGAGCCACGGGTATGGCAGGTTCTGCCATCACCGACGAAGCCGCACGACGCGGGCACCACGTCCTCGCCGCATCCCGCCACCCGCGCGCGGACGGTGCGGCCGACGTCGCATCCCGAGCCGTCGACGTCGCAGACAGCACGTCAGTAGCAGCGGCTGTGGCCGACATGGACGCGGCTGTTGTCGCCGTCCGCCCCGCGCCGGGCCAGGAGAGTAGCCTGTCTGCCCTCACCCGGAACGTGCTCGATGCCGCCCGGCTCCACGATGTTCGCGTGATCGTGGTGGGCGGATCCGCACCCCTGTGGTCGCCCAGCTTGCCGGGCCGTCGAGTCTTTGACGACCCTACCTATGTTCCGGCAGCGTGGCGCACCATCGCTCAGGCGAGCCTGGACCAGTTCACCGCTTGTCAGCAGCATCCACATGAGCGGTGGACGTACGTCAGCCCACCAGCGATCTTCGAACCGGGACCACGAACCGGACGGTACGAACGCGGCACAGACACGCTCCTGGTGGACGAGCGCGGAACCTCTCGCATCAATGCGGCGGACTTCGCGATCGCCATCGTCGACGAACTGGAGAACCCCGGCGAGGACATCCACTTCACCGTGGCGACGTTCAGTTCCGACAATGGGATGATGGAGAAGCGTGCATGACCGCCACTACTGAAGGTGTGTTCTCGCCCGCGCTGCGCTTGGTCACCGTCGGTCTGCTGGTCTCGGTGGGCATCGTCGCGTTCGACGGACTGGGGGTGACCACGGCTCTGCCGGCCATCGCCTCAGAGCTGGGAGGGATGGACACCTACGGGTGGGCGGTCTCGGCACTGATTCTGGCCAGTGTCGCGAGGAGTACACCGACTCTCCGTAGGCGGCCGTGAACTGTTGCGACAGGTGCCCGGCCGAGATGTGCTCGCCGCGGGTCAGGCCCTCCAGGTCGAGGGGCTGGTCGAACTCGCGGTCGATCCGGTCCCGGACGCGCCGCAGCCGCGCGAGGCCGTGACGGCGCTGTTCGGGCGTGGGCATGCGCTCATCGTGCCATGGGCCCGAGAGACCTCACGGCCGACCGAGTCGCCTGTGCGGCTCCGGATCGCGTCGTGCATTGAACTCATCCGTGCTAACGCCGGGGCAAGTGTCGACAAGCCTCCCGCTAGGTCCACGCCGAACTAAAGCCCCAGGTTGCCGGTATCGGGCCTGGGTTTTTCGTTTGTCGCGGGCCGACTTCCTCCGGGTGAGACGCGCAGCACACTGTGCACTTTTCTCGCTAGGCTTGCTCCATGACTGAGACAGCATCAATTTTTCATGACCTCACAGCATTCGTCGCAGAGCCGCGACTGACGGGCCTCGCGCTTTCGCCCGGAGGCGATCGCCTGATCGCCGTGCGAAGCGAATTGAACAACAAGAAAAACGCGTACGTGAGTGCCCTGTGGGAACTCCCGAACGGCGACGGAAGCGCCGCTAAACCCCGCCGGCTCACGCGCGGCCTCGAAGGGGAGGCCCTCGCAGGCTTCACGAACGACGGAGACATCCTTTTCACCGCGAAGCGCGAGACGGGCGATGACGACAGTGAACAGCGCCTCTTTCTGCTTCCGAACGGCGGGGGAGAGGCCCGCGTTGTCGCGAAGCGCCACTCAGGCTTTGCCGGACTCAGCATCGCGCGCGAGAGCGGTCACATCGCGCTCGTGAGTGGGGTGCATCCTCATGCAAAGGACGCCGAAGACGACGCTCGCATCGCGAAAGAGCGCGAAGACAAGAAATTCACGGGCATCCTCCACACCGGCTATCCCGTGCGCGCGTGGGATCACGATCTTGGCCCCACCGTGAGCCAAATCTTCGTGGCCGAGCCGCTCGATGCCGAAGACGACGATGCACAACTCGAGCTTCGCCAGCTCACCCACTTCGCCCCTTACGAACGGGTCTCGGGTGCCCAGATTAGTTCCGACGGTTCCTCGGTGTACGCGACCCTCACGCGCACGGCGCGCGGCACCGACGCATTTTCCATCGTGATCAAGGTCGACGTCGAATCGGGAGAGGCGACGACTCTTGCCGAAGAGGAGGGCGTTCACCACATGCTCGAGGCGGTCAGCCCGGCGGGAGACTACCTCCTCCTCTCCCGTGAGGCGGCTGTGAGCCGCACCGTGCCGCTGAAGCTCGAGTACTCGATCTACAACTGTGAAACCGGCGAGCGCACAGCTACGGCGACGAACTTCTCGGACTGGATCGGAGATGCCGCGATCACACCGTGCGGAAAGAGTCTTTACTTCACGGCCGATCATGAAGGCCGCGGCGGAATCTTCAAGCTCGATACTGAGGAAGGAACCGTCGAGCTCCTCACCGAAGGGAAGTTCCACTACTCCCACCTCGCCCTTGATGAGCGCAGCAGAACCCTTGTGGCGCTTCAGGACGCCATCGACCAGCCGCCTCTTCCCGTGCGTCTCGATCCCGACACGCGCGAGGTGAGCCGCATCGATGCCGCGCTTGAGGCCCCGGAGGTTCCGGGCGACCTCACCGAGTTCAGCATCGAGGCAGAAGACGGTACGAGCGTGCGCTCGTGGCTGTGTGTGCCGAGCGGAGCGAACGCCGACAATCCCGCACCGCTGCTCCTGTGGATTCATGGTGGCCCCTTCGGCTCGTGGAACAGCTGGAGCTGGCGCTGGAACCCGTGGACCGCCGTCGCGCGCGGCTACGCGGTGCTTCTTCCTGACCCCGCCATCTCGACCGGGTACGGCCAGCAGATGATCGACCGTGGTTGGGATCAGCTTGGCGGGAGCCCGTTCGACGACATCATGCGCGCCACCAAAGCCGCGCTTGAACGCCCCGAAATCGATGAGACGAAGAAGGCGGCGCTTGGCGGATCCTACGGCGGCTACATGGCGAATTGGGTGGCGGGCCATACGGGAGACTTCTTCGACTGCATTGTGACCCACGCGTCCCTGTGGAACATCGACCAGTTCCGCCACACGACCGACGCTGGCCAGCACTGGGGCGCCCACCTCGATGATGCTCATGTGGCCGAGTACAATCCCGCCGATTCAGTGGGGGAGATCGTCGCGCCCATGCTCGTGATTCACGGCGATAAGGATTATCGCGTTCCGATCGGCGAGGGTCTGCGTCTTTGGTACGAGCTGCTCAGCGCAAGCGGGAAGAGCCCCGAGGAAAACCCGCATCGCTTCCTCTATTTCCCGAACGAGAACCACTGGGTGCTCACGCCGAACAACGCCTTCACGTGGTACTCGACGGTTCTCGCGTTCGTGGATCGTCACGTCAAGGGCGTGGAGACCGACTACCCAGACCTGCTCGGGTAGCGTGAGACTCGCTGCGCGGCTCGACGGTTTCTAGGCCGCCGTCGAGCCGCGTTTTTCCTGCTTGGAGAGGAGCGATTCATTCAACACTCTCCGCTGCGTAACCGTGCGTTTACCGAGCAGGAGAATCATGGGAGATGCGTGAACTTTCCCCGGCGCACGTGAACGATCTCGCATCTCTTAGAAAGTACTGACGTGAAGCGTACCTCCTCCATTTTTGCCGCGAGTGCCCTCGTGTGCTCGCTCGGCCTTGGCCTCGCTGTCCCCGCTCTCGCCGATGGCGACGAGAACGTCGAAAGCCCCTTCGCCCGCACCGCGACCTACCCGGTATATATGAACGCCCCCGAGGGCGTTGACCCCGCCGACGAAACCGTCGCCGAGATCTCGACCGTGAGCGAGGACGGCAACACCCTCATCTACACCGATGCCGCGGGTAAGCGCATCGGGTTCCTCGACATCTCCGACCCCCATCACCCCAAGGGTGCGGGCAGCGTCTCCCTGGCCGAGCTCGGACACGCCGATGACCAGCCCACCTCGGTTGCTGTCGCCGGCGATTACGTGCTCGTCGTGATTGATGAGACCGGCGGCGACTTTGAGCATCCGAAGGGGCGCGTCGATGTGCTCGAGGTCAACACTCGCGAGAAGGTAGCCTCGATCGACCTCAAGGGCCAGCCCGATTCGATCGCCATTAACAAGGACGGCTCGATCGCCGCGATCGCGATCGAGAACCAGCGCGATGAAGAACGCGAGGACGTCGACGGCGGTCTCCCCCAGATGCCCACCGGTTTCGTGCAGACCCTCAAGCTTGAGGGCGATCCTTCAACCTGGAGCGCGGTTCCGGTGAACTTTACCGATGACGAGGGCAACGTTCTCGACATCGTGAAGAGCGCGCGCCTTGACACCCCGGAGGACCTCGAGCCCGAGTACGTGTCGATTAACTCGAAGAACGAGCTCGCCGTCACGCTCCAAGAGAACAACGGCGTTGCGATCATCGACCTCAACACGAACGAGATTACGAGCGTCTTCACCGCTGGTTGGGCAAACATCGACGGCATTGATGCGAGCAAGGATGGCGACATTCTGCCGACCGAATCGCTCAATGGAATCCCGCGCGAACCTGACGCGATCGCATGGGTCGATGATGAACACGTCGCGACCGCGAACGAAGGCGACTGGAAGGGCGGTTCGCGCGGCTGGACCATCTTCGCCACCGATGGTGAAGTGGTCTGGGACGCCGGAAACTCAATCGAAGAACTCGCCAACGCGTACGGCCTCCATAACGAGAAGCGCGCCGGCAAGAAAGGCCCCGAAATTGAAGGGCTCGCCGTCGCTGAGATCGACGGTGTCCGCTACGCCTTCGTCGCCTCGGAGCGCTCCAACTTCGTCGCGGTCTACAACGTGAACGACCCGTCCAACCCCACCTTCGAGCAGCTCCTGTTCACGACCAACGGACCAGAGGGGATTCTGCCGATTCCCGGGCGGAACCTTCTCGCCGTCTCGAGCGAGACCGATGACGCCTCCGCTCGCGTGCGCAGCGCCGTGAACCTCTACAAGCTCGGTGCCGATGCCCCCGAAACCGCCCAGCCGAGCATTGTCTCTGCAACGCAAGCAGACGGCCATGCGGTTCCGTGGACGGCGCTCGGTTCACTCGCGGGGAGCAAGTCCGACGCCTCCACGCTTTACGCCGCTTCCGATTCGGCTCTTGACGTTGCCTACCTCTACACGATCGACGCTTCGGCCACCCCGGCTCTCATCACCGAGCGTCGCGCGGTCAAGCGCGACGGTGCTCACGCCGAAGGTATTGACATCGAAGGCCTCACTCAGCGCGAGGATGGCGGCTTCTGGCTTGCCTCCGAAGGCAAGACGGGCGACAAGAACCGCCTCGTGCGCACTGATGCAGACCTCAACATCCAGGAAGAGATCGCCCTTCCGGAGGACGTATCCGCACACATCGGCAAGTGGGGTCTTGAGGGGATCGACGCCCGCGTCAATGAGAAGGGCGAAGAAGAGGTTTTCGTCGCGATCCAGCGTCCGCTGTGGAAGGACCCGAGCGTCAAGCCACTCGAGGAGTCCGAAGGCAACGTCGCACGCATCGGCCGCTACAACACCACGACCAAGGAATGGAACTGGTACACGGTCGAGCTCACCGCGACCGACACGAAGGGCGACTGGATGGGCCTTTCCGAACTCACGATCGTCGACAACACGCTCGTGCTCATCGAGCGCGACAAGCTCAACGGCCCCGATGCCAAGGTGAAGCAGCTTGTGCAGGTAGCGCTTCCAAGCGAAGACGAGGTGGCTGCGGCGAACGGCGCGCCGATCGCGCTTGGCAAGGGCAAGGTTCTTGACGTCCTCCCGAAGCTTCGTGCCACCAACGGCTGGACCCAGGAAAAACTCGAAGGCTTCACCGTCGCGAAAGACGGCTCGATGTATGCCGTCACCGATAACGACGGCCTCGACGACGCGACCGGCGAGACGGTATTCCTCCGCCTGGGCAAAGTCGGTGACGCCTTCGACGTCGCCTCCGATGAAAGCGAGCAGCCGTCGGAAGCAATCCCTGCCGATCCCGCCCCGGGGAACGGCGATGACGACACGGACGAAGGCGCGGGTAAGGCACCCGAGAAACCTGCCCCCGCTCCCGCCGACGGACCGTCGAACCCGGTCGAAGCGCCAGCGAAGGCACCGTCGAAGGCTGATCAGCCCATCCGCCTGACAAAGCCGGAAAAACCGAAGAGCCACGTCTCGCTTCCGCGTACAGGTGTCGACGGTAGCGCCTACCTCGTGACCGCTCTCGGAGCTCTCGTGCTTCTTGGCGTGGGCGGCACACTCGTTGCACGCTCCGCTCGCAAACATTAATCGGTAGCTCTCACCGATACGTAGGGCCGGCGATCTCCCACGGGAGGCCGCCGGCCCTTTTTTGCGCGGTGTGCGCGGACTCTACTGCTGAGCTGCCTGGTGAATGAGGGTGTTCACCATCTCGAAGCTCTTCTCAAAAGCATTAAGCGGCAAAAACTCGAACACCGAGTGGAAATTATGCGCGCCCGTGAAGAAGTTCGGCGTGAAAATACCCTGGCGCGAAAGCCACGAACCATCCGTGCCGCCGCGCATCGAAAGGTTGATCGGCTCGATGCCAAGTTCCGCCATGGCCTTCACGATGTTGTCGGTCGCAACCGCATTCTCCTCAGTTTTCGCGTCCTCGATGTTGCCGTACACGTCTTCGATCTCGACCGTGACCTTCGCACGCGGATTCGCCTCGAGCACACGCGCGGCAATATCGCGAATACGCTGTTTCTTTTCCTCGTAACCTGCAAGATCATGGTCGCGCACCGAAATACCCACGCGCGCCGTCGTCTGATTGCCTTCGATCTCGTTCACCCAAATGTAGGACTCGCGGCCTTCGGTGCACTCCGGAGTTTCCTCCCGATCGAATTGCGCGATGATGTCGTGCGCAATGAGGATCGGGTTCACCATGTTTCCTTTTGAATTCATGGGGTGCGCGGAAACACCGACGATGTCGATCGTGGCACTCGCCGCGTTGAAGGTGGACTCGACAACCTCGCCGAGCTCGCACGAGTCAAGAGTGAACGCGTACTGGACGGGGAAGCGCGCAAGGTCCATCGTCCGTACACCCCTCAACCCGATCTCTTCATCCGGAACGAAACTGAGGTACACGTCGCCGTGGGGAACCGTCGGATCCTGAAGCAGGCGCACAGCCGCCTCCATGACGGACGTGACGCCCGCCTTGTCGTCGGCACCAAGCACGCTCGTGCCGTCGGTGACGAGGATCCGCTCACCCGCGTAGCGGCTGATCTCGGGATGCTCGCTCTCGCGCAACCACACGCCGCTAGCGTCATTGAGGCACACGTCCCCGCCGCTGTACTCGATCACGCGAGCCTTCACCTCAGGGGAGAGGTTCACATCGACCGTATCGAGGTGGGTACAAAAACCGATCGCGGGTGCCGCGGCATCCCCGGGAATGTTCGAGGGAATCTTGGCGGTGAGTACACACGTGTCGCTGAGGTGAATCGCTTCGGCACCGGCCTCTTCGAGTTCGCGCTTGAGCAATCGCGCAAGTTCCCACTGCCCCTCGCTCGTGGGCACGGTCGTGGCAGAGGCATCGGACTGGCTCGAAATCGCCGAATAGCGAAGGAAGCGTTCGGCGAGGGCATCTTGGATTGGGCTAGAAGTCACGGTAATCATCCTTTCTTCGCGCACCTTACGGGCGCGGGTAGACGTAGCTTGAGTCGAGGCCAAGGGGAATATTGAAGCCCCAGAAAATAAAGAGCGTGATCGTAAGCGTCACCATGAGGCCGATCGAGTACGGCAACATCATGGACGAAAGCGTGCCGATGCCCGACTTCTTTACGTACCGCTGGCAGTAGGTGATGATGAGCGGGTAGAACGCGAACATTGGCGTGATGACATTGATCGCTGAGTCACTCACGCGGAATGTGGCCTGCGTGAGCTCGGGGGCGATCCCCACTCCCATGAGCATCGGCACGAAGATCGGCGCGAGGATCGCCCATTTTGCCGAGGCGGACGTGATGATGAGGTTCAAACACGCGACGAAAAGAATGATGCCGAGGACCGTGAGCTGCGGCGGCAGGTTGAGGTTTTGGAGAAATTCCGCGCCGGAGACAGCGAGGAGCGAACCGATCTGGCTCTGATTGAAGGCCCACATGAACTGAGCGGCGAAGAAATAGAAGACGATGAGAGGGACGAGAGTTTCCGTCATCGTTTCCATGGCCTTTGACACGCCCTTCGGGCCCGTGAAACGGCCGGAGATGAATCCGTAGAGAAGACCCACGAGGCCGGTGAGCACAAAAATCATCATGACGATGGACTTCATGATCGGGGCGTCGGGGGCCGTGAGCGATCCGGTTCCAGGAGCGCGCCATGCTGAATCAGCGGGAAGAAGGGAGATGACGAGCCCGATAACCGCGAGAACGAAGACGCCTGTGGAGATGAACAGGGCACGGTTCTCACGGGAGGTGAGGGGAGTGTCGACCTTTTCGATGTCATCGGAGGTGACATCGAGGGGGAAGTTCTTTTGGAGCCAAGGTTCCACCCATTTCTCCGTCACGAGCCACAGCGCGGGGATCACGGTGAAAGTTGCGCCGAGGCTGTAGAAGTAGTTCGCAAGAATATTGACGCTGTAGCTCGGGTCGATGATGCGTGCCGCGGGCTCCGTGAATCCCTGGATGACGGGATCGATCGCGGAGGGCGTGTAGTTTGCGGCGAAGGCACCTGCGATGCCGGCGAACGACGCTGCGATACCAGCGAGAGGGTGCTTGCCGACCGCGTAGAACATGTACGCCGCGACCGGGATGATCACGACGTAACCGGTATCGGGGCCCAGGTGCGAAAGCATGCTCGCGACGATGATCATGGGAGTGAGCAGCGACTTTGGCGTGAAGGCGAGGAGCTTGCGAAGAGCCGCGTTGATATAACCGGAGCCGTCCGCGATGCCGATGCCGATGGTCGCGACAATGACCATGCCGAGGGCGGGGAAGGTCGCGAAGTTCGTGACAGCCGTAGCCATGAGCTCAACGAGACGGGAGGGCGCGAGCATGTTGACGATCTGGATTTTCTCGTCGGTCGCCGGATTGACGTAATCGAAGCTCACGAACGACAAAAGCGCCGAGACGAGAAGTACGATCACGAGGGCGCTCACGAAGAGCGTCGTGATGTCGGGGATCTTGTTGCCGACTCGCACGACGAGCCCGAGAAAGCCCTTCGGCTCGACCTCCTGAGAGGGGGACGCGGGGGAGGAGGGGGTCGCAGTCACGGGGAGTCCTTTCGTCATACCGACCCGAGTGAGAGCGGATATGCGAAAGCCTACACCGATTGTAGACAATCTTAGGAGGTGTGCGGATCCTGAGACAGGTACTCGAGTTAGCCGCGCACAGCCTCCGCGACCTTAATGATCTCGTCCATCGACGCGTGGCGAGACTGCACCGTCAACACTGTGTCGGGGAGGTCCTTGGGCCATACCCAGCACATGAAGCCTCCGCGGCCATCGGGATGCGGCGCGCACACGCCACGGTCGAAAACCTTCTCACCTTCGATTCCCCACGAGGGATTTTCCGCAGTGGCTTTACCGTCGGCGATGGCGGTGAGGAGGATCGAAATGGTGTTTTCGCCTCGCGCGTAGATGGGCCTTGTGCCGATGTGGGCGAGGTTCCATTCACCGATGGTGTCGGGAAGGCGGGCGTTTATGGTGTCGTCGATGTTATCTCCCGTATTCGTTGACGGACGGCCTGGCGTCGGCTGAGGGACGCCAGGCGCTGGGGAGACAGGTGGGGGCGAGGTTTCGTCCGCCGACGCCGACGGGCTAGACGATGACGGCGACGTACTAGATGTTGGTGACGGCGGGTTTGCGGCTTTGGGCATACCGATGATGATCGCGGCGACCGCGATCACGATCCCAGCCACACCTGCGGCGATGAGGCAGCCGCAAGTGGCAAAAATTATCGCCAGCGGCGATCGTGCGCGATTCTGCAGGTTGTGCGGGCCAGTCATGGTTTCCCTTTACCTTCACGTGTACGTCGTGGGGTTACTTCCCCTCGATGACAGCAGTCGCGATGCGTTGCATTTCCTCGACATTCGAGTATTTCGACGTCATGGTGAACATCGCGGTGTCGAACTTCTTGGGGTAGATCGTGCACGTCACGTGCTCGGGATTGTTGCGGTTGGTGCCGCATGAGCCGCGCTCAAAAACGACCTCGCCTTCGCGTCCGCCTGTTGGGTCGTCGGGGGTGCCATTGGGGTCGACGAGCAGGAAGCTGATACGGCCACCGTTCCCGTCGGTGTAGATGACCGAGCCGGATACGTCTTTCGTCGACCATTTCTCGATCTGCGGGGGGAGCGAAGCGTAGAAGTCGGCCTGTAGTTGGTCGGGGTCCTGCGGAATATCGTTCGTAGTCCCGGGTGCGGCGGGGTCGTCAGCGGGAGTTGTCTCCTCACCTGCCGGCGGGGGGGTTGCCCCCCCCCTTTCCGGCGCTGAGGTCGTGGTGCTTTCGTGAGGCGCAGGGTCCGGCTGTGAGGGGGTCTGCCCGGCGTTCTTCCACAGGAAGAAGCCGGCGACACCGAAAGCGACGAGCGCGAGGGCGATGATCGCGAGTGCGATACACGACCACATGGCGATTTTTCCCCCGGAGGACTTTTTCTGCTCGGGCGGCATTGGTGGTAGCGACCCTTGCGGCGGTTGCGGGGCGCTTTGATGTTCCCGGGGATCGTAGGGTGAAGACATCGGCTCTCCTTCGATGCGGCGCCGCGTGCGGAGCCATATAACAGTCGTCCGCATCTTACTGTACGTGTGTGAGGGTCGATACTCTAGAGGAACCCACTTTTCTCTTCTTCTTCCCCCGGAAAGGCTGTTCTCAATGCGACTCTGGTCGCTCCACCCGCGCTACCTCGACCGAATGGCACTTGTGGCCTGCTGGCGTGAGGCTCTTCTTGCGCAGAAGGTGCTTGCGGGCCTCACGACGGGATACACGAAGCACCCCCAACTCGAGCGCTTCCGTGAAAGCGAAAATCCCGAGGCCAGCATCGGAGCGTTCCTCACGGGAATCGCGCTCGAAGCGGACTGCCGCGGCTACACGTTCAATCATTCGAAAATTCACGTGCCGGGCCACCTCGATGGCGCCCTCTCGGTGACGACCGGTCAACTCGCGTACGAAGCTGAGCACTTGCGACGCAAAGTGCGCGAACGCGCCCCGCAGTGGCAGGGACTCCCACTAGAGGGAAATAGGCTTGAATCGCACCCGCTTTTCCGGGTGCAGGAAGGACATCTCGAATCGTGGGAGAGGGCATGAACGCCCCGGAACTTGACACTCGTGCGCGACGAATAATACTGATCGTCGCGCTCCTCAACCTCGCTGGCTGCCTCGGTGAGGCGATACTCGCCTTCGCGATTGGCTCCGCCTCCCTGCTTGCCGATGCTGCGGACTTCCTCGAGGACTTCCTCATCAACTCGCTCGTGCTGCTTGCTCTCTCGTGGTCGCTCAGCAGTAGACGCAAAGCGTCTTACGCGCTTGCCGGACTCATTTTGATCCCCGCGGGGGCCGCGTTCGCGATGGCGATTCACAAGATCCTCACGGGACTGCCGCCGGAGCCGTTTGCGCTCTCCGGAACGGCCCTCGCCGCGCTCGTGATTAACGCCTGCTGCGCAGTGCTCCTCGTAAGCCTGCGCACGGGCCACAGTACTCTCGTTCGTGGCGCATGGCTCGCTGCCCGCAACGACGTGCTTGCGAACGTGCTCATCATCGCCGCGGGGCTCGTGACTCTCGTATGGCATTCGGTTCTCCCCGATGTCGCGGTCGGCATCGTCATCGGGCTCGTCAATCTTGGTGCAGCAAAAGAGGTGTTCGAGCAGGCCCGAGCGGAACAGCCGGAACTCGAAGCTTGAGACGCCGAAGCCCGCGCGAAGAAGGTCTCTCGCGTTAGCGCTCGAGGTTCCCGGCGGTTTTTCGCAGGTTGTGGGTGAGATACGGTTCGATGACGCGCTGGCCGAGCCCCGGCATGAGCGCGAGAGCTGAGAAGGCGCGTGGGAGTACGGCGACACGTGAGCGCCGCTCGATGTTTTTGGCGATCGCGGCTACGACGTCCTCGCGTTTGATCGGTGTGAAGAGCCCGCCGAAGTTCCCGCTTGCGCGGTTGAGAAGCGGTGAGGTCGTGAGTGCATTGCCAAGCGCGGACTCGAAGAACGAGGGGTGAATGGTTCCGACGGTGACTGAGCTCCCATCGAGCTCAAGCCTAAGCGAATTCGCGAGCGCGAGAACGCCGGCCTTCGAGGCCGAGTATGCGGACATTTCCGGCATATGAATGAACGAGGCGAGTGAAGCGACGATGCTGATGTGCCCCTTGGATTCGCGCACGTAGGGAAGCGTGGCCTTGACGGTGCGCCACACACCGTTGAGATTCGTATCAATGTCGTCCACGAAACCCGTTGCCGAGTAGTTCTCGACAAGTTCGGTCGTCACCATGCCTGCCCCTGCCACGACAATATCGATGCCACCGAAATGCTCGGCGGCATTCTTCGCGGCGGCTTCGACCGAGGCGAGGTTACGCACGTTCATCTCGATCGCGAGAGCCTTTTCGGGCCCTCCCAGTTCGCGGGCGAGCGCCTCGAGTTTCTCGGTGTTGCGGCCGAGAAGGGCAAGCCGAACGCCACGAGCGCTGAGTGCTCGGGCGGTGTCGGAACCGAGCGCACCAGATGCTCCCGTCACAAATGCGACCTTGCCCCGCAGGCCCTTGGGCGAAAGGGTGTTCTGCATGATCTGCCCGCCTCTCATGCGAGCTTCTCGAGTCGCCAGGCCTGCAGGAGGGTGGCGAACTGCGGGGGAGTGATGGCGCCCTTGCCCGCGATGCGTGCTTCGACGCGAGAGTTCGCGGCCGAGATGTTTTGCTGATCAGTCGCGCTCGGGTATGCCTGCGCGTACTTCGGCGGGGTCATGTGCGCCTCCTTTGTGAGTGACGGTGATGCCTCCACTCTACCGGGACGCCATTGGCCCTTCACGCCCAAAGTTGCTAGATATCCTTGCGTTCTCAACGCAAGGGAAGGTGGCATACTTGGGAGTGGAGAAGGAGGAACACATGACGATCGAGGTCAAAGCCGAGCGGAGCGGGCGCGAATGGGACGCAACGCTTGCCGTTGACGGCGAGAAGATCCGGATCCGCGCCCGAACATTTGCCGAGATCACAGCCCTCGCTGAACGTGCACTCGGTGATGCCGGCCACGAAGCAGAGACGCTCCGCGTGACGACCGAATATGACGACGCGAAGCGTGGCGCTGACCAGGCCAGTGCCGAAGCCGAAGCCGCCGCAAAAATGGCCTCGGAAATTCGCCGTTCAATCATTCGGAAAATGCGCGCAGACGGCCTCAGTCAAGAGGATGTAGGCGCGATCCTCGGAATCTCACGCCAACGTGTCTCGCAATTAAGCGGTTAACCACGCAGGCATGCGAAAGCGGCGCCACCTTCGCGGGGTGACGCCGCTTGTGGGGAGAAGACGGCTGGTTACGAAGCGATCCTCGGGATCTCCTCGCTCCACCGCTTCTCAAACACAATCTCGCCCGAATCGCGGCATTCAACGATCGACTCGGTCGTGAACGAGTCTGCCGAGCACGTGATGCGCGTCGTCGCGGTCAGGGACACGTCCCAATCGAGGTCCGGGCGCCTGAGACCGACGTTCCACACGGCCTCGGTGCGTGCCGAAAGAGGATCGTCCCACGTGATCCAGTAGCGTTCGACCGTATCCTCGTCGTAGTGCAAACCATCGGGGTACACACGAGTGCCACCGTACGCGGGATCGACCTGGAGCATCGTCTCGCGCTTCACCACATCCTGCTGCACGAGCCGCTCGGGCCTACTCGCGCCGGCCTTCCCGGACTCCGGGTACTTCACGTCGAGGGGAGTGGGCTGAACGGCTTCGCCGAATCCGACGGCGGCATCGCGCGACGCCGCCTGTGAATCCTCGGCAGGAGTCTCGCGCACGGGAACCTCGAGGAAGCTCTTCTCGATATCGAGTGAGAAACCGTCGGCCCCCGGCTGCGGCCACACCCACGGCCAGTAGGCACTCGACACAGCCACGCGAAGCGTATGGCCTTTCGGCAGCACGTAGCCGATTCCCGTGAGGGGAATGTCGAGATCCACCCATTGATCAGTGGGTATCTCAACGGCTTTGTCGCGTCCCTCGCGAGCGGAGAAGTTCATGTTCCCGCGCGTGACAAGAGTGGAGGAGCCATCCGGGGCAACGTCGGTCAGGCGAACGTAGGCCTGGCCCTTCGGATGCGCCGACTTGACGCGCAAGCGAAGTGACGCATTGCCGAGGATCGCCACGTCGTCGTCGAGAACGAAATCGAAGCATGCGCTCTTCGCATCGTCGACGCGCTGATCGGTGGGCAGATCGCCCGCGTTGCCGAAGGGGAAGTAGCGGCCCGCGCTCATGCCCGTATCCTGCGGGCTCTTGACACGGATTTCGCTGCCCGAACGCTCCGCCGCCGGGACCGCGTTCGCCGACGCGAAAGCGAAACGCTCCTTGGGGCGCTCGTCGGTGTTCCACGACTCTTCGGCCACCCAGGCGCCGCCAACCTCGTCATAGACCGAACTCGGGCGCATCGAATCGAGCATCCACGCGCGAAGCAGCGGCTCGTCGTCGAAGCCCGTGTTCTTTCCCTTGAGGTGCAGATCCCAAAAGCGGAGTGTCTCCCCGAGGAAGTCGATGTGGGGGCCGGGGCGCAAATCGCGATCCGGGTACTGGTGCGACCACGGGCCGATGAGACCCTTGACGCTCTTACCGCGCGACGTGAGGTTCTCGCACAGGCGAAGAGCCGTGTCGCGGTACGGATCGAACCAACCGCCCACGGCGAACACTGCCGCGTCGATGTTGTCGTAGTCCTCGCACGCGGAGCCGTGCTTCCAGTACTCATCGCGAGTCTGGTGGCGCATCCACTCGTCGATGTACGGCTCCATCTTGTTTAGGCGATCGAGCCACTGGTTCTTCCAGCGCTCGCCCACCACGCGCGGGTCAGACGGGCGTGACTCGAACGCGAGCATCGTCGCCGCCCACGCGTGCATGTCCACGGCCAGCATCGAGCCGCCGAGGTAGTGCACGTCATTGTCGTAGCGGTCGTCCGTCGAGCACGTGGTCACGATCGCCTTGAGCTGCGGGGGCTTACGAGCGGCGAGCTGGAGCGAATTGAAGCCGCCCCACGAGATACCGAACATGCCAACGTCGCCCGTGCACCACTCCTGCTCGGCGATCCACGCGAGCACTTCTTCGCCGTCGCTCAGTTCCTGCTCGTCGTATTCGTCGCCGGGCACGCCATCGGAGTTGCCGTGGCCGCGAATGTCCACGCGGATCGAGGCGTAACCGTGACCCGCATAGTAGGGGTGACGCTCGTGATCGCGAGGCGCCGTCCAGTCACCCGCACGGTAGGGCAAGTATTCGAGAAGAGCGGGGACCTTCTCGTCGGTGACGGGCATGAAAGCCTTCATCCACAGCTTCGTGCCGTCGGCGAGAGGAATCCAGTCCTCCACAATCTTCACGTCATAGGGGAAATCGTCGATGTATTTCATGAAAGAGCTGTGCTCCTTTCTGAGTGAAAAATTGGCGAGATGCTTTTAGCCCACGAGGGTCATGCGCTTCTTGAGCCATGGCGTGATGGCCATGAGGAAAACGCCGTAGGCGACGACGAGGGCGCCCTGAATACCGAAGTAGAGGGCCGCGTTGTCGTAGTCGAAGAACTTCACGATCTGCGCCTGGATGCCCTGCGAGAGGGCCATTGCCGCGAACCACACGGCCATCGTCTGCGAAGCGAAGGCGCGCGGTGCAAGCTTCGTCGTGGCACTCATGCCGCTCGTCTGCAGCACGAGATCGCCGAGACCGAGGAAGATATAGCAGATCACGAGCCAGATCGCCGAGAGCATCGCCGCTTCGCCACTCACGCTCGCGCCGAGGGCCACCACGAGGAAGGCGGCACCACCGAACACGGTGCCAAGGCCAACTTTCGCCGCAACGTGCGGCTGGCGCTTACCGAGCTTGACCCACAGGAGCGCGAGAACCGGGCCCATGATGATCTCGACGATCGCGGTGAGGGAGATGTACCACGTCGAGGGGTAACCCCAACCGAACAGAGAGTTCTCGGTGCGGTTGAGCGCCATGAAGTTGAGCGTATTGCCCGTCTGGAAGTACATGAGGTTGTACGCCACGAGGGCAATGAGCAAGAGCGAATACGGCATGAGGTTCGCGCGCTCAGCCTTCGTGACCTTGGGCGAGCGGGCCATGAGCACAAGCATGACGATCGGCACGATCGCACTCACGATCGAGATGACGTTCACGAGGGCATTGATGCCGTCTTCCGCGAGGACCGTGAAAAGAGCCGCGGCGATCACCGCAGCCACGATGAGCCCAATTGTTGCCCAAAAGCCCCGGTCGGCACGGAAGGCGGCGCGGATGCGAGCTGCCGCCTCGTTACCCGCGAGATGCTTGGAACCGAGCACGTACTGGACGACACCTGCGATCATGCCCACCGCAGCTGCACCGAAGCCCCAGTGCCAACCGATCTCCTGGCCAAGCCAGCCGGCGATGATGGGGCCAAGGAACGCACCGATGTTGATGCCGGAGTAGTAGATGGAGAAGCCAGCGTCGCGGCGCTCATCCTCGCTCGAATAGAGCTCACCGACCTTGGTGGAGACGTTGGGCTTGAGCAGCCCCGTACCGAGAACGATGAGGGCGAGCCCAAACCAGGTGGAGAAGGCCGTGGGGATGCCCATGAAGATGTGTCCGGCGGCAATGATGATGCCTCCGAAGAGTACCGTGCGATAGGTGCCGATGATGCGATCCGCAATCCACGCGCCCACGATGGAGAGGAGGTATACGAGTGCGCCGTAGGCGGCGACGATGCTCGAGGCGACGCCCTCCTCGAAGCCCATGCCGCCGTTGGCGATGGCATCGGCAAAGTAGAGGGCGAGGATCGCCTGGAAGCCGAGGTAGGAGAAGCGCTCCCAGATCTCGAGACCGAAGAGCGTTGCAAGGCCGCGGGGGTGGCCGAGGAACGCGCTGTCCTGTTGGACAGCGCGATCTCGCTCGGCTTCACGCACAAAGCGGTCCCCTGCGGTGGATGCGGGGTTGTCCATGCCAATCCTTTCATGGCGCGATAGGGGATACGGCGCCGCGAAAACATGCGTTATTTATGTACGCATATAAAACGCGGACTCTTCTACCGTGGACACCCTTGTGACGCCTGTAAAGGAGCGCATGGTGGGAGCTGTGAGGAGTATCGCCCTTCTACCAGCGATTCGACTTCTTTGCGCCGCGATCGTCGAAGTGCTTACCCTTGCGAGCTTTGAACTTGCCGCCCTTCTTGGGACCCTGATCTACCTGGATGCGCATGGGCTTGCCGCCCACTCGGGCGCGACCAATGCGCGCGAGAGCAGCCTCGTCGACACCGTCGCGAAGCTCTACGAGTGAGAACGAGGGGAAAAGATCGATTTTCCCCACATCCTGGCCGTTGAGGCCGCCCTCACCTGCAATGGCTCCCACAATCGACTGGGGCCGCACCCCGTGATTCTTGCCCACCGCAATGCGGTAGGTCGTAAATCCCGCGCTCGAACGGCGGGGACGCTTCTCCCCACGGTCGCGGCGCTTGTTCCGATCCTTGCCCTTCCCGCGTTCGCCCTTGTCGCGGAAGCTCGCGCCAGTGAAGTCGTCTTCGTGTGCGCGAGGGCCGTCGTCGCCAACCGTCATCGCTCCGAGAGCCGCGGCAACCTGCTCGACCGAGACGTTGTTCTCGGCCAAAAACTCGTTGAGAAGATCGAAGTAGAGGTTGAGGCGCCCCTTCTCGAGGCGCCCGGGAACCTCCGCGAGAACCTTCTTCATTTTGTGACGCGAGACATCAAGGGGCGAGGGGATGTGAATTTCTTCGAGCTCCTGGCGGGTCGTGCGCTCGATATTGCGCAGCTTGCGCTTTTCGTGGGGAGCCACGAATGTGAGGGCTTTACCCGCGCGACCGGCGCGACCGGTGCGGCCAATACGGTGCACGTAGGCCTCGGGTTCGGAGGGAATGTCAAAGTTCACCACGAGGCCGATACGCTCAACGTCGAGACCGCGCGCGGCGACGTCAGTCGCGACGAGCACCGTGAGAGAGCCGTCGCGTAGACGCTCGACGATGCGTTCACGCTCCTTTTGGGGGACGTCACCCGAGATGGTTGCGGCGACGATGCCTCGGGCAATGAGCGCCGTTCCAACTTCCTCGGCGGCGCTGCGCGTGCGCACGAACACGATCGTCGCATCGGCGTCGGTCGTCTCGACGATGCGCGTGAGAGCACCGGTCTTGTGGCGGAATGGCACCACGGCGTACGTCTGCTCGACGCTCGTCACGGTCGTTGACTGGCGGGCGACGGCGACGCTCACGGCGTCAGGCATGTGTTCCTCGGCGACGCGCTTGATGGCGGGTGGCATCGTTGCACTGAACAGTGCCATGCGCTTCTTTTGTGGAGCGAAACTAAGAATCTCGTCAACGTCCTCGGCAAAGCCCATGCGAAGCATCTCATCCGCCTCGTCGAGAACGAGCGTCGAGAGGTGATCAAGCACGATATTGCCGCGCTTGAGGTGGTCGATGACGCGCCCAGGCGTGCCGACGATCACGTGGGCGCCGCGCGCGAGGGCGCGTTCCTGCGGTCCGTAGGGAGCACCGCCGTACACGCTCACGACGTTCACGCCATCGAGCTTTGTGGCAAATGACTGGATCGCCTCCGCCACCTGCATCGCGAGCTCTCGGGTCGGTGCAAGAACGAGTCCTTGCGTGGCGCGGTTCGAGGCGCGGACCTCCGCGAGGAGCGGGAGGCCGAATGCCGCGGTCTTGCCCGTGCCCGTCTGTGCGACTCCCAAAACGCTACGGCCTTCAAGCAGAGCCGGAATTGCGCGTTCCTGAATGGGGGAGGGGTGAGTAAATCCGAGGTCACGGACGGCGGCGAGCAGTTCGGGCGGAAGGCCGAGCTCGTCGAAGCGGACGCGCTCATCGTCATGGGAGGCTTCGGGGGCGTCGGCCGCGTTCGATGCATCGGTACTATCGGCGTTCGGTGCATCTTCGGCACTGTTGGGGCTCGGAGCTGCCATGCCGTCCATTTCGAGCGCTTCCGCAATTTCCTCGCGGTTCTCGAGAGCGGTTTCGGTGCGGTCGGTGCTATCAGTCGTCATTTTTGGGTCCTTCCGGGCCATCGCACACGCCCGCCCCGGAAAACGCACGTGAACACTTGCGGGCCGTTCATCGGCCCCTCATTTGGTCGAGCACGTTCCCGCGGGCATCCCCGCACACAAAAAATTCGCCGTCCGGAGCGGCGCCACTCTCATCGCGCCCTCATGGCGCTCACACGTGCTGGAACCAGCTTACGGAAGAGGTAGGCGCTACGGGAGGGGATCCGCGCGCGACAATAGTCACCCCCATCTGCCACTCTGCTCCGTTTCGCCCACGCGACTCGGGTGAAAACGGCAAAAAATCGCCACCTCACGACATGGAACAGGCGATTCGCGCGAAAAATCACCACTGTCGAGATAAGGAAGCGAAGGACGAGCAAGGAGTGAAGCAAGAAGCAGGAGGGGGAGGGGGATGCGGGAGGGAAGGGGATCTGACGGTTGCCCAGCAAGCGTCGGACTGCACCCGAACCTGGTGCGCGCTAAACTGGTGCGGATTGCGGCCTCTTGCGCCTCGCCCCGCCCCGTGCGGCGGCTGAACGTCTACGCGCCGCCCACCACCGACCACCTCGAAGTCAAAGGAATCCTCATGCTTCGCACCCACCGCGCCGGTGATCTCAGGGAAGATCACATCGGCCAGGACGTCACTCTCACCGGCTGGATCGGAAGGCGCCGTGATCACGGCGGCGTGGCCTTCCTCGACCTGCGTGATGCGTCCGGAGTTGCGCAGGTCGTTGTGCGTGAAGAAGACGCTCACCACCTTCGCCACGAATTTGTGCTCAAGGTGACCGGCAAGGTCGAACGCCGCCCCGAGGGTAACGAGAACCCGGCACTTCCCACGGGCGATATTGAGGTCATTGCGAGTGAGGTCGAGGTGCTCAACCCCGCGGCCCCGCTACCGTTCCAGCTCGATGAGCACAGCGAGGTTGGCGAAGAGGCCCGCCTTCGCTACCGCTACCTCGACATGCGCCGTGCGGAAACCTCATACGCGCTGCGCCTGCGCTCGAAGGTGAATCAGGCCGCGCGCGAGGTCCTCCTCAACGAGGATTTCGTCGAAATCGAAACCCCGACCCTCACCCGTTCGACGCCCGAGGGTGCGCGCGACTTTCTCGTGCCCGCGCGGCTTGCTCCCGGATCGTGGTACGCGCTTCCCCAGTCGCCGCAGCTGTTCAAGCAGCTGCTGATGGTTGGCGGTATGGAACGCTACTTCCAGCTCGCCCGCTGCTACCGCGATGAAGACTTCCGCGCGGATCGCCAGCCGGAGTTCACGCAGCTCGACGTCGAGATGAGCTTCGCGGATCAGGAAGACGTCATTGCGCTCGCCGAGAAGGTTCTCGTGAACGTGTGGAAGCAGATCGGTTACGACATCGAGACCCCGATCAAGCGCCTCACCTACCGTGACTCCATGGCGCGCTACGGCTCCGACAAGCCCGACCTGCGCTTCGATCTCGAGATCACCGAGATGACCGAATACTTCCAGAACACGCCTTTCCGCGTGTTCCAAGCCCCTTACGTTGGCGCGATCGTCATGAAGGGCGGTGCGTCGCAGCCCCGCCGCACCCTCGACGCGTGGCAGGAATTCGCGAAGCAGCGCGGCGCGAAGGGCCTCGCCTACGTTCTCTTCCAGGAAGACGGTTCGCTTGGCGGCCCCGTCGCCAAGAACCTCTCCGACGAGGAGAAGGCCGGCCTCGCCGAAAAGGTTGGTGCGAGTGCAGGCGACTGCGTGTTCTTCGCCGCGGGCGACGCCAAGAGCTCACGCGCGCTCCTCGGTGCCGTGCGCAACGAAATCGGTGACCGTCTCGGCCTCATCAACCCCGACGAGTTCGCCTTTGTGTGGGTCGTGGACGCGCCCATGTTTGAGCCCGCGGGCGATGCGGAAGCCGCGGGCGACGTTGCCGTGGGTCACGGCGAATGGACCGCCGTGCACCATGCCTTCACGTCCCCGAAGCCCGAGTTCCTCGACACCTTCGACACCGACCCGGGCTCGGCACTGAGCTACGGCTACGACATCGTGTGCAACGGCAACGAAATCGGTGGCGGTTCGATCCGTATCCACCAGGCCGATGTGCAGCAGCGCGTCTTCAAGCTCATGGGCATCGGAGAAGAGGAAGCGCAGGAGAAGTTCGGCTTCCTCCTCGAAGCCTTCAAGTTCGGCGCACCGCCCCACGGCGGCATCGCGTTTGGCTGGGACCGCATCGTGTCGATCCTCGCGAAGACCGACTCGATTCGCGATGTCATCGCCTTCCCGAAGACCGGTAACGGTTATGACCCCTTGACCGCCGCTCCCGCGCCGATTACGCCGCAGCAACGCAAGGAAGCGGGCGTGGACTTCAAGCCCGAGAAGAAGGCCAAAGACAAGGACTCGGCGAAAGCTGAGCAGGCGTCGGACACGGCTAAGTAAAACCGCCTGACAGGAAACCCCCGGTTACCGAACGAAAGTTCGGGCCGGGGGTTTTCGTGTGTGAGGAAGTCTTACGGACGCGGAGCCTCGCCGTGTTTGATCTGCGGCTTAGGCATACGCCACGGGCGAATGTTCGTTGAACGAAGAAGGCCGTACGACACCATGCCGGCGGGGACCACGCCGAAGCGTTCGGTAAGAACCTTGCGAATCTTGCGGCGCAAGAGGAACGTATCGATCACGACGACGAGGATGCCCGCCCACAGCACGGCGAGAAACACGATCGAGACGACCTGGAATTTCACCGGGTCGATGAGCTGCATGGCGAACGGGAACAGCATCGCGATAAGCGCGAACGGCAAAAAATACTCAGCGACGTTGTGGCGCGAATCGACGATGTCACGCACGAGACGGCGATCGGCGCCTCGGTGCTGCACGGGGTAGTGCGCCTCATCACCGGTGAGCAGAGCTTGATGTTCGCGGTTTGCAGCGGCGCGATCTTTCTGCTTAGAGCGGCGCTTTGCTTCCTTGCGGTCCTTCGGCACGAGAGGCGTGCGGCGCGCGGCGACAGCTTCCTTGCGCGAGCGGGTTGGACGCCCCTTCTTCGGGGTCGTCGCGGAGTGCTCAGCGCGAGTGGGGCTAGGGGAGTGCTCGGATGGGGTCTCGGTATTCACCCGGCCAATCTTAGTCTCCCGGGGGCCGGACTCGCGCGGTTGGTACGGAGTTTCGTGAGGAATTCCGACGCTTGCGGGGATACGGTGGAGCCAAAGCCAGTATCGCGCTCGCCGCGCGGAAGGAGAAGAGGAATGTCGCTCAGCGTCGACGCCATCAATGACAAGGTCAAAGCCCTTCAACCCCAAGCACTCGAGGATCTCACCGCGCTCGTAGCGATCCCCTCGATTGCCTTCGATGGCTACGATCAATCGCACGTGCAGGCGAGCGCCGAGAAGGTGGCGTCGCTCCTCGAAGATGCGGGCATGCCCGAAGTGAGCATCGAGTCCGTTGATGGTGGCGCCCCCGCGGTTCTTGCCCGCCGTCCAGCGAAGCCCGGAAAGCCGACCGTGATGCTGTACGCCCACCATGACGTGCAACCCGTTGGCGACGAATCCGAGTGGACCACCCCGCCGTTCGAGGCCACCGAGCGAAACGGCCGCCTGTATGGCCGCGGAGCTGCCGACGACAAGGCCGGCGTTATGGCGCACGTGACCGCGCTTCGCGCCCTTAAAGATGAGCTCGAAGAATCCGGCGTGGGCATCGTCGTGTTCGTCGAAGGTGAAGAGGAATACGGCAGCGAGACCTTCCGCCCATTCCTCGAAAAGCACCAGGACCTGATGCGCAGCGACATCATCGTTGTGGCCGACTCCTCGAATTGGGCCGTTGGCCGCCCCGCCCTCACGACGAGCCTGCGCGGCGTTGTCGCCTTCGAGCTCGACGTTCAAGTGCTCGACTACTCGGTGCACTCGGGCATGTTCGGCGGGCCGGTGCTCGATGCGCTCACGCAGCTCTCGCGCATCCTCACCACCTTCCACAACGAGGACGGCACCATTGCCGTTGAGGGACTTCACGTTGCCGAAGCCCCCAAGGTCGACATGGAGGAAGCGGACTTCCGCCGCGACGCCGGCGTTCCCGAAGGGCTGCCCCTTGCGGGTGACGGCTCGATCACGTCGCGCCTGTGGACCAAGCCCGCGATCTCGGTGATCGGCATTGATGCGCCGCCCGTGCAGCAGGCCTCCAACACCCTCATCTCGAAAGCCCGCGCCAAGGTGAGCGTTCGCATCGCCCCGGGCGAAGACCCGGCACACGCGACCGAAGTGCTCAAAAAGCACGTTGGGGCCCATACGCCGGCCGCAGCGAAGGTCACCTTCACGCCCGTTGACGCGGGCAAGCCGTTCCTCGCACCCGCGAGCAGCGCGGGAATGGATCTTGCGCGCCGCGCGTTCCATGATTCGTGGGGAGTCGAGCCCGTGGATACCGGGCTCGGCGGCTCGATCCCGTTCATCTCGGATCTGCTCGAGCTGTTCCCCAAGGCCGACGTGCTCGTCACCGGCGTTGAAGACCCGGATTCGCGCGCACACGGCGTCGACGAATCGCTCCACCTCGGCGACTTCGAGCGCGTATGCGTCGCCGAAGCGCTCATCCTGCTCGGCGCTGCCGAGCTCGACCCGAAGGAAACCGCCTAAGTCACACGTGACGAGGGAATGCCCACGCGTCATAGACCGCGTGAGGTGGGCCCGCGTACAGTGACGTTAAGCGTCACCTACTCGGACTTAACGGAGGAACCATGACTACGACCGAAACACAGACGGCTCCCGCCCACGGCGTGACCCTCACCCAGGTGGCCGCCGATAAGGTCAAGCAGTTGCTCGCACAAGAGGGCCGCGATGACCTGCGCCTTCGCATTGCCGTGCAGCCCGGCGGATGCTCGGGGCTCATCTACCAGCTCTATTTCGACGAGCGTCTGCTCGATGGCGATGCCACCGTGGACTTCAGCGGCGTTGAGGTCGTTGTCGACAAGAACTCGATCCCGTTCCTTTCCGGTGCGACGATCGACTTCTCCGACACGATTGAAAAGCAGGGCTTCACGATCGACAATCCGAACGCGTCGAGCTCGTGCGCTTGCGGAGATTCCTTCGCCTGAGCGCCACAGTGAGAGCGATACGAGTGGGCTGCCGCACATGCGGCGGCCCATTCGACTTTCCTCGAGTAGCCGTCGGAGCCTGGTACTGGGGCGCACGCGCCGTGAAAACATCCCGACCGGCATAAACGTGACTGAGCAAACCCCACCGAATCCGCGAAAAGCGGCTGTGAAGGCCACATTTAGTGGCGAGTCGCGTATGATGACTAAGGACTCTCGTCCCGATCCAGGCGTGCGCCCCGTGCCAGCCGGGAGGGAAGAGCCCGAAAAAACAGCACAATCGAGCGCGAATCTCCCCGCAGCCGATTCGCCACGCGATACACGGAAGGTCAGCCTGTGATCCCCCAAACCCCGGAACGCAGTCGCCGGATGCCGAAGGCCATCGCCGCTTTCGCCCTTACGGCGCTTGCTCTCGTGGGCTGCACGGAAGAGCAGCAGCGAGGATTCCTCCCTGGTGACGCCACCCACCAGATCACGAACCACACCGACCGCATCATCACGATGTGGAGCGGCTCGTGGATCACCCTCCTCGCCGTCGGTCTCCTTGTGTGGGGCCTCATCTTCTGGTGTGCGATCGCCTACCGCCGCAAGAAGAACGACAAGGGTTTCCCCGTTCAGCTGCGCTACCACGTGCCGATCGAACTGACCTTCACGCTGATTCCGGTCATCATGATCATGACCCTCTTCTACTTCACGCAGCGTGATATCTCCGAGATCGAGCGTCTCGATCCGAACCCCGATGTCACGGTCAACGTCGTTGCCAAGCAGTGGAGCTGGGACTTCAACTACGTTGACGCCGATGTCCACGAAGATCCGGGTGTCCAGTCGTTCCGCACCGGCGAAGAAGGCGCAGCCGAGGATCTCCCGACCCTCTATCTCCCCGTCGGTGAGACTGTCGAGTTCCAGCTGGACTCCCGCGACGTCATCCACTCTTTCTGGGTCGTGGACTTCCTGTACAAGAAAGACATGATTCCCGGCCACACCACCGCGTTCCAGGTCACGCCGCAAATTGAAGGCACCTACGCGGGCAAGTGCGCCGAACTGTGCGGTGAGTACCACTCTGACATGCTGTTCAACGTCAAGGTCGTGTCGAAGGAAGAATTCGACAAGCACATGGAAGAGCTGCGTGCCAAGGGCAATGAGGGGCAGCTTTCGAACGACCTCAACCGCCTCCAGAAGTCCTGGAATATGAAGGACGATTCCGACCGCCGCATCGAAAACCGTCGTGAGGATGCCAAAAAGTGAGCACTACCACCACAGAAACCACGCGCCGCTTCGCCCCGGCACAGCCTGAGACGAAGAAGGGCAACCAGTTCTTCAAGCTCCTCACCACGACCGATCACAAGACGATCGGCATCATGTACATGGCCACCGCCTTTTTCTTCTTCTGCTTTGGCGGCGTGCTTGCGCTTCTGATCCGCGCTGAACTGTGGGAGCCCGGTCTCCAGGTTGTCGTGTCGAAGGGCCAGTACAACCAGCTCTTCACGATGCACGGCACGATCATGCTTCTTATGTTCGGCACGCCCCTGTTCGCGGGATTCGCGAACTACCTTCTGCCGCTGCAGATCGGTGCTGTCGACATGGCGTTCCCACGCCTGAACATGTTCTCCTACTGGCTCACCGCTTTCGGTGCCCTCATTGCGTGCGCGGGCTTCCTTACCCCCCAGGGTGCGGCTTCCTTTGGTTGGTTCGCCTACGCGCCCCTTTCCGACACCACCTTCACGCCGGGCCTCGGCGGTGACCTGTGGGCCTTCGGTTTGTGCATGCAGGGCTTCGGCACCATCCTCGGCGCCGTCAACTTCATCACCACTATCATCACGATGCGTATGCCCGGCATGACCATGTTCCGCATGCCGATCTTCACGTGGAACATCCTCATCACGTCGATTCTCATCCTCATGGTCTTCCCGCCGCTCGCCGCCGCGCTCTTCGCCCTCGGCGCCGACCGCGTGCTCGACGCGAACATCTTCGACCCCGCGAACGGCGGGCCGATCCTCTGGCAGCACCTCTTCTGGTTCTTCGGCCACCCCGAGGTGTACGTGCTCGCACTCCCGTTCTTCGGCATTGCCTCGGAGATCATCCCCGTCTTCAGCCGCAAGCCCATCTTCGGCTACAAGACCCTGGTCTACGCGACCATTTCGATCGCCGCCCTCTCCGTGACAGTGTGGGCCCACCATATGTTCACGACCGGCGCCGTCATGCTCGACTTCTTCTCGTTCATGACGATGATGATCGCCGTGCCCACGGGTGTGAAGTTCTTCAACTGGGTGGGCACCATGTGGCGCGGGTCCATCACCTTCGAATCACCGATGCTCTTCACGCTTGGCTTCATGACCACCTTCCTCTTTGGTGGCCTCACCGGCGTGATCCTGTCGACCCCGGTGCTCGACTTCCACCTGAGCGACACCTACTTCGTTGTCGCCCACTTCCACTACGTCATCTTCGGCACGGTTGCCTTCGAAATGTTCGCGGGCTTCTACTTCTGGTGGCCCAAGATGTTCGGATACAAGCTCCGTGAAGACCTCGCGAAGATCCACTTCTGGCTTCTTCTCGTAGGCTTCCACATGACCTTCCTTATCCAGCACTTCATGGGTGTCGAAGGTGCTCCGCGCCGCTACATGAACTACCTCTCTGAGGACGGCTTCCAGTGGATGAACCAGTTCTCCACGATTGGTGCGTTCATCCTTGGCGCCTCGACCCTCCCGTTCATCCTCAACGTTGTGCTTACCCACACGAAGGGCAAGAAGGTCACCGTCAACGATCCGTGGGGCTACGGCGCCTCCCTCGAGTGGGCCACCTCGTGCCCGCCGCCGCGCCACAACTTCGCCGAACTACCGCGCATCCGCTCGGAACGCCCGGCTTTCGACCAGAAGTTCCCCGAAGTTGCCGCCGTCGATCAGGTTCACGTCAATCGCGACGAGGCAGCACTCGCTAGCGCCCACGGAGGTAAGTAAGAATGCGCACCAACGTCATCATCTTCGCCCTCATCGGCTGTTTCGTGACCGTCGTCGGCGTCGTTTACACCCTCCTCACCCTCAACGTCGATCCCGGCGGGATCGAATGGGTCGGTGTTCCCGCACTCTTTGCCCTCGCGGCGATGTGCTGGATGATCGCCATCTACGTGTGGATGAACGAACGCCGCTTCGGCGGCGGCGCCCAGGACGATGAAGACGCCGAGGTTCACGAAGAGGCTGGCCACAAGGGCATCTTCGCCCCATACAGCTGGGCACCCCTCGTGTGTGCAGTCGGAGCTTCCCTCGCGTTCGGCGGGTTCCCGATCGCCCACTGGATCACCGCGCTCGGAATCGTGATTGGCATGATTGGCGTCGTCATGTGGGTGATGGCCTACTCCGTGGGGCACAACAACCACTGAGAGTAAGACTCCTAGTCGCTCCTGAAATTGGGCGCTGACATCTTGGACATAGTGAAGGCCCGGCTGGCTCGCAAGAGCCCGCCGGGCACTTTGCTGCGTATCGCGAACACCGCGACGGCTCGTGGCCGAGATCGCCGATAGGTGGTTCGCCTCAAGGTGGAGTGGCCGGGCTAGCGTGGATGGCGTTGATTTCGGAGATTAGGAATTGTGCAATCCGCCCACGAAACCATCACGCCACTCATCCTCGCTAATTCGGTAGGAATGTTGCCCTTGGCGCACACTGGCGGGACTCTTGTGGAAACGTTCGATTGTCGATCCGGCTGGGTCGAGATGTCCCAATGTGCGGGCGTCAGGCCCAACTTTGCGGGGCTAGCTAGCTCCACCGCGTCGCGGGTGTTGGCGGTAGGTTCCTTTCGTCGTTTGGGCAGAAGCTGTTCCTAGACGGCATGGTACTTATTGAGCCCTTCCCCGACGGGGTAAGCAGGGCAGCGACGGTGATCGCGGCGAGGGTCTATGCACTGCCGTGGATGAGTCGGTATTGCTGGGCTGTTGGTGGGTTGTCATCTGCGGTTCGACTTGGACCGCCATAGGCGCGAATGATTTCGACTTGGACCGCCATAGGCGCGAATGATGCGGTAGGGCGTTGCTGACGGCCGGCACCCTGGCAGTCGGGGGAGCTGGGGCGCTGGGCGGGTCCTAATAGAGTACGGGCTGTCGAAACGAGAAGCGATGAAGCGGCTTGAAGACGTATTGGGTCACGCTGCTACGCTTTGGAACCCACCCGTTGTCGAATAATCTGGCAGAGCAGTGCGAGTGCGGCGACGCCCGCTGCCGAACCGCACAGCACGGCCGGCGCCACGTGCGCAGCTACCAACAGCGAGCCAAGAGTCGCCCCTAGTGCCGATCCCAGGTAGTTGGCTGATGCGTTAGCAGCCACAGCCGTGGCACCATCTGCTGGATTCGCCTGCAGGAGCACATGTTGCTGGGGCGCGAGGGACGACCAACCACACAGCCCCCAAATGAACAGGCTTACCACGGTGACCCCTGGCAGATGCCCTTGAGTCATGCCGATCAGCGCGCATGTCAGGCCGGCAAGGATGACAGCGCTCAAGCGCAAGGGGTCACATCTGTCCACGAGCCGTCCGATGCCTAGTGCACCGAGCGCCCCACCGAGTCCCCAGACCCAAATCCCCAGGCTCTGATGCGACGCTAGACTTCCGGCGGACAGCACGACGGTCAGGTAGGTGTAGAGTCCCAAGGAAGCCACTGCGGTGAGAAGAGTTACTGAAATCGTGAGGAGATTCCGTGGGCTTGTGATGGATCGCAGTCGGTCAGCAGCGCTAGACGCCGGAATTGACGGTAGCTCGCCGCCGCCCAGCGTTATGCCTGCTAGCGCAGCGCAGCCAATGATCACGATCAGCAGTATCGCGGCGCGCCATCCCCACAGTTGTGCCAGGAACAGGCCGATGGGCACACCGAACACGGTACCGACGGCCAGACCGGCAAGAACCAAAGCCACCGCACGACCACGACGCTGTTGATCTACAACCTCTGAGGCCACCGCGGACGACAGTGGCGAGTACACGCCTGCTGCTGCGCCAGCGACTATACGAGTGGCCAGGAAGACCCCGATCGTTGGTGATAGTGCTGTGATCAGGTTAGCTACCGTGAATACCAGCAGGGCTGTAACCAAACTGCGTCGTGACCGCTGCCCAGCGCGTCCTGCAAGTAAGGGGCCCGAGACTGCGTACGAGCCCGTGAATGCCGCAACGCTCAACCCGACATTGGCTTCCCTAGTTCCCAATGAAGAGGCGACCTGGGGTAGAAGACCCGCCACGACATAGGCGTCTAGGCCGAGGGCGACGCTGCCCAACACGAATGGCCACAGTCGACGCATCATTCTTGTGCCGCCTTGGAGGCTGCGTTTGCGATAAGTGCCGCAAGAACCCCTGGGAACAGCTCATCCAGATCCTTGCGCCGTAACCGGATTAGGCATGCACGGCCCTCGCTCCTCGTCCACGTCACTCCTGCCTCTCGCAGCATACGCGTGTGGTACGTCAGCGTCGAACGGGGGAGGTCGTCCGCGAGCTCAAGGCTGTCGTGCTCCTGCCCGTCGGCTAGGCGGCAGATCATTTCTAACCGCGTAGGGTCGCTCAGGGCGGCAAGTACCCTAGGCAAACTGATGTCGTCAGGATTTGGGTGGTGATATTCACGGGGTGTCATCGCGCCTCCATTAATCGTGCAGTAATAGCTGCACGATTATCGTACAGGAAAAGCTGCACGATTCCGAACGCCGTCAGTGAGGTGACACCGGACATTCAGACGATTTGGGCTCTCCCGGTGGTGTCTAGAAGTGTTGCGGCGGCTCTCGACGAGGGATACGTGATTGATGGTGGCTCCAACGCAACAGTGACGAGATTTCTAGCCGTTAGAAGGCGGAGCCGAGACCGCGGTTGAGCGCCGCACTTGTGTAAAGCAAGGGGTGCCCGGGGTAGAGGGCGACAAACTATCTGCGGGTGCGACAGGGGAAACTCATTTGGATGTTTGGGCAAACGTGAACTTTTTAACTGTGGTGGGAGCGATTTGGCTGCGCTCCTTCTGGACGTGTGGCCGGTTTCGTGACGCGCGGTGCGCATGCACGAAAGCCGAGCAACCGTCGGACTGCCGACGCAACAAAACCACCACGCGAACTAACGAAGTTTGACTGCCCTTAATCAACCCGGTGAGGAGGGAAGAGGGGAACAGAAGAGAAGGGAACGGAGGTGTGGTGGGGAAGCAGGAGGCAAAGCAGAAGAAGCCCCGACATGCGGAAGTGGGGGCCTGCCTCGAGCCAAACGCTCGGAGGCAAACCCCCACAACCTCTATGGAATTCGAGGAGTGTACTCGATCAGCTGCCGATGAGAGCCTTGATCTTATGCTCCTCGTGACCCGAGTGCTCGAGTGCCTCGCGGAGCTCCGCAGGCGTCGCAGGCTCCACGCGATCCTTGAAGAAGAAGCTCGACGCCTTTGCACGCAGCGACGAGACACCCTCGCCCTTTTGGAGCGGGCGGTGGTTGTCGTAGCTGACGAGCACCCAGCGGTCGTACTCGCTAAGCGGCTCGTGGATCTCGAGCGTCTCACCGTTCTCCATGCGCACAACCTTGCCGGTTTCAACGCCGTGGAGGGCGAGCTGCTTCTTGTGCTTCTGAATCGAAAGGCACAGGCGCTTCGTCACGATGAACGAGATGATCGGGATCGCGAAAATACCGATGCGGAAGAACCACGTGAGGTTGTTGAGCGACATGTGGAACGCCACGGCCATGAGGTCGTTCGCACCGGCGAGAATCGACACGAGGTACGCGGCGATCCACGCCACACCGAAGCCCGTACGCACCGGAGTGTTGTATGGCAAGTCGAGGACGTGGTGCTCGCGGTCGTCGCCCGTCACCCACTGTTCGATGAAGGGGTAGAGGGCAAGGCTGCCGAACATGATGCCCGGGAAGACCATGCCGGGGATGATGATGTTGAGTGAGATCGGGTAGCCGAAGATGGTGGGCTCCCAGCCCGGCATGAGGCGCAGCGAGCCTTCGAGGAAGAGCATGTACCAGTCAGGCTGCGAGCCCGCCGACACGGGGGAGGGGTCGTAGGGGCCGTAGTTCCACACGGGGTTCATCGCCACCGTAGCGCCCACGAGGGTCAACACACCAAACACGATGAAGAAGAAGCCGCCAGCTTTTGCCGTGTACACGGGGAAGAGCGGGTAGCCCACAACGTTGCGGTCGGTGCGACCGGGGCCCGGGTACTGCGTGTGCTTGTGCATCACGAGGAAGAACATGTGCAGCGCGATGAGTGCAAGGATCGCACCCGGGATGATGAGGATGTGCACCGTGAAGAGGCGCGGGATAATGTCGTGGCCCGGGAACTCGCCACCGAACATGAGCATCGAACCGTAGGTGCCGAGAATGGGGATCGCCTTCATCACGCCATCGGCGATGCGAAGGCCGTTACCCGAGAGCACGTCGTCGGGAAGTGAGTAGCCCGAGAAGCCCGCGAGCATCGCGAGAACCATGAGGCCGAAGCCAATGAGCCAGTTGAGCTCGCGCGGCTTGCGGAATGCACCGGTGAAGAACACGCGGAACATGTGCACGAAGATCGCCACCATGAACGTGAGCGCAGCCCAGTGGTGAATCTGGCGAAACAGAAGACCGCCCCACACGTCGAATGACAGATGAAGGGTCGATTCGAATGCCGCCGACATGTGCGCGCCTTGAAGCGCCGTATACGAGCCGTCGTAGACAACCTCGTTCATCGAAGGAACGAAGAACATGGTGAGGAAGATGCCCGAGATGATCAGCACCACGAAGCTGTAGAGCGCGACCTCGCCGAACATGAACGACCAGTGATCGGGAAAGATCTTGCGCGCGAAGCCCTTGACAATGCTGGCGCCGCTCGTGCGCTCGTCGAGCCAGCTTGCGCCAACTGAACCGAGTTTGAAGGCCTTCGAGTCGCGGTCGAGGCCGGTGGTCTGGGTGTCACTCATGAGGAATTACTTCTCCTTGTGAATGTCCCAGAAGCTGGGACCGATGGGCTCGGGGAAATCGCCGGTCGCCACGAGGTAGCCCTCGTCGTCAACCTCGATGGGAAGTTGGGGAAGCGGGCGGTGCGCGGGACCGAACACGACCTTCGCGCCGTCAGTGACATCGAAGGTCGACTGGTGGCACGGGCAGAGCATGTGGTGGGTCTGCTGCTCGTAGAGAGCTACCGGGCAACCAACGTGCGTGCAGATCTTGGAGAACGCGAGAATGCCTTCGTGCCCCGCTTCAAGCGATGCTTCGCTCTTGCCATCCGCAGGATCGATGCGCACGAGCACGGCGGCTGCCTTGGCACGTTCTTCGATCCAATCGGGCGTTTCTTCCGTGAGGCCCTCGGGCATCACGTGGAAGATCGAGCCGACCGTGACGTCGGAGGCCTTGATCGGGGTCTGGTCGTGGTCGCGAGCGATGCGCACCCGCTTCTTGTTTTCTGTTGCCCGGCCCCAGTAGGTGTGGTGGAGCTTGTTGCCGGGCAAGGGGCCAAGGGTAGAAATCGGGAAAAGCACCGCGATGGGGAGCGCCGCGAGCGCTCCCACGAGCGACGCTACAACGAGGGGGCGGCGAGCAATACCGGATTCGTTGATGCCGTCGACAAGAATGTTCGACGCAGCTTCGCGGGTCTCCTCGTCACCTCGCTGTGCGTGACGCTCCTCGGTGACTTCGTGGTCGGGCATGAGGGTTTTCGCCCAGTGAATCGCGCCCGCGCCAATAAAGAACACGCCCACGGCGAGGCCAACGCCCATGGTGAGTGTCGACCAGTGCACGGCCGAAAGCGTGCCTTCCTCGGCAAGGAGGTTCGTGCCCGTGGGGCTGAACAGGAAGTAGGAGGCGATAAAGAACGCCGTACCAAGGATCGAGAGGAGGAAGAGCAGCGAGACGATTCGCTCGGCGCGCTTTTCGGCCTTTGGGTCGAGGTCCGCCTGGCGATATTCGTGGGGCGGAATACCCGGGTTCCGGAAACCACCTTCCTCTGCGCGCGCGACGGTGCTTACGCCCTTGCGCGGTGAGGTGCCGTCAATGTTGTGGGTCAGTTCGTTCACTTTGCCTTAGCTCCCAACCAGATTGCGCAGCCGAGCAGGATCGCGAGAATCGCCGTCCAGGCGAAGAGGCCCTCGGTGACCGGGCCGAGCGCGCCAAGCGAGTACCCGCCGGGCGAGCCATTCTCTTCGAGCTGGTTGAGATAGGCGATGACATCGCGCTTGTCATCGGGGCTCAGGTTGTTGTCGTTGAACACCGGCATGTTCTGGGGGCCGGTTTCCATGGCTTCGTAGATGTGCTTGTCCTCAACACCGCGAAGAGTGGGGGCCCACTTTCCCTCGGTGAGGGCGCCGCCAGCGGCGGATGCGCTGTGGCACATGGCGCAGTTGATGCGGAAAATTTCGCCGCCCTTGGTGACGTCCGCACCCTCGGTGTTGAGCTGCTCTTCACCCGGGACCGAGGGGCCGGGGCCGAGCGAAGCGACATAAGCGGAAAGCTGCGAGATCTGCTTGTCAGTGAACTGCACGGGCTTGCGCTGCGCCTGGGGGCCGGATTCCTGCATTGGCATACGACCCGTGCCGACCTGGAAGTCGACGGCTGCGGCACCGACGCCGATGAGCGAGGAGCCAACTGTATTACCGTCGTCGTCCTTGCGGCCTTCGCCGTTCATGCCGTGGCAGGTCGCGCAGTTCGACACGAAAAGCTTCTTCCCCTCGGCGACATCCGACGCCGAGAAGGCCTCGGCGGAAGCATCCTTGGGGGAGAGGACGGCGAACAACCCGCCCGTGGCGATCAACGCCATCAGGATGATGGCAAGGAGCGCCATCGGGTGATGGCGGTGTGTGGCCAAAGCCTTCACTGTGAGGACCTCGTTTCGGTAAAGGGTGCGAATCCGAGCAAGGGAAACTTTAGAAGAAGACCCAATTGCCTTCGACGGTGTGCAGGACGAGTGGATCGAGGAGGTAGACGACGAAGAAGAGTGCTACCCAAATGACATCGACGAAGTGCCAGTAGTACGACACGCAGATCGCGCTGACTTCTTCGTGGTGCGTGAAGTTCTTCGCGGCGTAAGCGCGCGCGAGAACAAAGAGGAAGGCGATGAGCCCGCCAAGGACGTGGAGGCCGTGGAAGCCCGTGGCGAGGTAGAAGATCGAACCGTGCGGCGTGCTCGAAATCGTGAGGCTCTTGTGGATGAGCTCGGCGTACTCGAAGACCTGGCCTGAGACGAAAATCGCGCCGAGCACGAACGTGAGCGTGTACCACTCGATAAGGCCCCAACCGGCAATGTTGACGATCGAACCGGTGCGGCGCTTACGGCGCTTCTCGGCTGCGAAGACGCCCATCTGGCACGTGATCGAGCTTGTGACCAGGATGATCGTGTTGGTGATGGCGAAGTTGAGCGTGAAGTTCTTCTGGCCCTCGTAGAACACTTCGGGCACAACGCCGTACAGCGTGAAGTACATGGCAAAGAGCGCACCGAAGAACATGATTTCGCTCGCGAGCCACACGATGGTGCCGACCTGAGTGGTGTTCGGCCTGCTCACGGGGGAGGTGCGAGGGGCGGAGGAAAGAGTCGCTGTTGTCACGGTTCTCATTCGTCGTTGGTCGGGAAGCGAGGCCATGCACGGCACATGGTCTCGGCCGTGGGGCAGGAGCCCTCGCGGCCCTGCTGGGACAAAAGTCCGTGCGCAGGTTTTTTCAGCATACCCGCTAGGAGCGTGATTGTTGAATCGAATGGGGGCTTTTGTCCCGGTTTTTTGCGTGATCTAAGCCCTGTTCCGCCTGGTGAGCATGCCCTACGTCACGAGTCGGCGCGGCTTAGCATGGGCGCTATGACGGATCAAGAAATCTATACCTGGTCGGCACTGACCACCGCCCTCACGAAGGGGCGCGATCTCACGAGCGATGAGGCGTGGTGGGCCATGGGTCAGGTCATGACGGGGAAGGTTGATCCGGTCCCACTCGCGGGATTCCTCGTGGCACTCCAAGCCAAGGGTGCTGTCGTGCATGAAGTGAATGCGCTTGCCTCCTCGATGCTCGAGCACTCTACAACCATCACGGCGCCGCAAGGTGCCGTAGACATCGTGGGGACCGGCGGCGATGGTGCACATACGGTGAATGTCTCGACTATGGCCTCGCTTGTCATTCGTGGCGCCGGAATCCCTGTCGCGAAACACGGCAATCGGGCCGTGAGCTCGAAATCGGGTTCCGCCGACGTTCTCGAAGCGCTGGGCGTGCGCCTCGACCTTCCCGTTGCACATGTTCAACGCGTCCTTGACGAAGCAGGAATTTCGTTTTGCTTCGCGCAGGTGTTCCACCCTTCGATGAAACACGCGGCTCCCGCACGCGGCGGCCTCAAGCTCCCCACGGTCTTCAACGTTCTCGGTCCCATCACGAATCCCGCGGGCGTTCGGGCACATTCGGTGGGGGTTGCTTTTGAGGAGATGGCCCCCGTGATCGCTGGAGTTTTTGCCGACCGCGGGGCTTCGGCAGTCGTTGTGCGGGGCCGGGACGGTCTCGATGAGTTGAGTATCGCCGCCGAATCCGATGTCTGGGAAGTCCACGGCGGTATCGTCACCACACACGTGGTCAAGCCCGAGGATTTCGGACTTTCACGTGCGAGCATCGACGCACTTCGAGGAGGCGATCCTTCCTATAACGCGCAAGTCGCGCGCGATCTTCTCGCGGGCAAAACGGGGCCGGTTCGCGATGCCGTCGTGCTCAATGCCGCTTCGGGCATCGTCGCAGCCGAAGGACTTGAACAAGATTCCGACGCCTGCCTCGCTTTCATGGACCGCATGCGTAACGCGGTGAAGCGTGCAGAAGCATCACTCGATTCCGGCGCCGCTCAGGCTGCACTTGATTGCTGGGTTACGGCGTCGCAGAGCGCGTGAACGTGCGCTGAAATTCCTCGAGGGTGAAGCGCGCTGTAGAGGGCATCGACCATTCGCCCTCAATGTGCACGATCCTTATCCCCGGTTCGGCGAGCCACTCGAGGATGAGCTCGGCCTCGTGGTGATAGCCGAAGCACATTGGCGCGCGCAGCTCGGTCTCCGGTTCGCTTTCGCGTGAGAGCTGCGCGACCACAGAGAGCGGGTCCGTCCACGCGGGCATCGTGCGAGTGGCTCCGAGACGCCCGTGGCGCACCGCGAAAATCTCCCACTGCCATGGCGTATCTGCCTCTGCTCCCGGGCAGGCGACCTTACGAGCAGCGACAATGAGCGGCACGGCAGCGATTGAGCGCAGCCGCGCCGCGCGGCGTGCCGCATGCGTAAACAGCTCCACTCGGGTGCGGAGTGCTTCGGCGTTTTCGTAAAGTCCGCGCTCCACGAGGACACGCATCTTCGCCGCCGCATACTCGAAAACATCACGTGGGTCCTCGGTGAGGGCTCGGTGCATGCGCGCGTGGAAGCCCGGGTGTCCGCACAGACGGTCCGACGGTCCCTCGGCAACCGTCGGACCCTCGCTTTCAAGCGGGCCAGCCTCAGAGCCGGGAGTTTGCTCGCTCCCGACCGCCGAGCCCAAGGCCGCGTAGACGAGCGAGCGAATGGGTTCGACATCGTGGCGCGAGCGCAGCGGACCGATATAGGCATGGACGGCGGTTTCCTCATGAACTTTGCGCGCGAGGCGCAGACCATCCTGATTCACACGCAGCCAATTGCCGAGCGATCGCCGCACTCCCTGGCGGTTCGCGAGAGGGCGTGTGCGGGCGATCGCGCGCATTTCGCGGACCGCGGCTTCGGATTCGCTCGAGCATTGCACCACGTCGATGCGCTCGGTCGCAGGGATGATGTCGAGAACGGCACGCCTCGTTTCGTGCGGCGAAAAGTAGGTGCGGACGCGTGAGCGGAGGTTGCCGGATTTCCCGATATACAGCGCGGAGCCGTGTGCATCGATGAACGAATACACGCCTGGGACTGCCGGAATGTCGGCGGCGAGGTAGCGTTTGCGAATTTGCGCGGGAGTCGCCCTCTTGCCGCTCGTGGTGAGATCGGAAAGATGACTCGCTCCACTCGTGGAGAGGCGCGCGATGATTTCGTGGAGCACATCGACTGTCGCACGCGCATCGGAAAGTGCCCGGTGATTCGGGACTGTGGTCGCCCCCACGGTGCTTGCGAGCGTTGAGAGCTTGTGGTTTTTTACCTCGTCGCGGCCAAAGACCCTGCGGGCGAGAGCGAGAGTGTCAACAACCTCGAAGGGAGGCCAACGGTACTCGAGCCTCAGTGCCGCGGCCTTGAGGAAGCCGATGTCGAAGCGCGCGTTGTGGGCAACGAGCACGGATGTACGCGCGAACTCGAGAAACGCGGGGATGACGGCTTCTGCCGTGGGCGCCTCTCTCACCATGTGATCGGAAATACCGGTCAGCGCGGCGATATACGCGGGGATCGGCCGTTCGGGGTTGACGAAGGTTTGAAATTCTTCGACGACCTCGCCGCCCACCACACGAACGGCGCCGATTTCCGTGATCGCGTCGAGATCGGCGTTAGTCCCGGTTGTTTCGAGGTCGACGACGACGAATTCGACATCGACCAGCTCGGGGCCGAGATCCTCAAACGCTCGCTGCGCTACGTGAGCGATTGCGCTTCCGCCTTACTTTTTCTTCGTATAAATACGGTCGATGACGTCGGAGAAGTCTTTGACGACGGCGGCGCGCTTGAGCTTGAACGACGGGGTGAGGTAACCGTTTTCTTCCGTGAAGTCCGCGTCGATGATCTCGAACTTGCGGATCGACTCGGCGCGCGAGACCGAAGTATTAGCCTCGTCGACGACTCTTTGGACCTCGGCGACGACGTCCTCGTGGGAAATCGCTTCAGCCATGGGAACCGAGCCAAGTCCCTTGTTCTTCAGCCACCGTGGAAGCATCTCGCGATCGAGCGTCACGATTGCCGAGACGAAGGGTTTCTGGTCACCAAGAACGATGCACTGGCTGACAACAGGACTCTGGCGCACGACGTCCTCGAGCTGTGCGGGGGAGACGTTCTTCCCGCCCGCCGTCACGATGATTTCTTTCGAGCGCCCGGTAATCGTGATGTAACCGTCTTCGTCGATCGTTGCGGTGTCGCCCGTGTTGAACCAGCCATCCTGGAGAGCCTGGGCTGTTGCTTCGGGGTTGTTCCAATACCCCTTGAACACCATGACGCCTTTCACGAGAAGCTCACCCTTATCGTTGAGCTTCACCTTGGAGCCCGGGAACGGCGGGCCCACGGTGCCCACCTTCACGTTCCAAGGGTTGTTGACGCCCACGGGGGCGGTGGTTTCAGTAAGGCCGTACCCCTCGAGAATCGTGACGCCCACCCCGCGGAAGAAATGGGGGAGGCGATCGCCGAGCGGCGCCCCGCCCGAAATGGCGTAATTGAGCTTGCCGCCCATGAGGTTGCGAAGCTTCGAGTACACGAGCTTGTCGAACAGCTTGTACTGAGCCTTGATGTGCAGGGGAATCTTGCCGGTATCGAGGCCCTTGGAGTAGTCAATTGCGACGTCGACCGCGTGGTGGAAGATCTTCCCCTTGCCGTCGCCAACAGCCTTTTGCTCGGCACCGTTGTAGACCTTTTCGAATACGCGCGGTACGGCGAGCAGAACGGTCGGCTTGAACGATGCCAGGTCGTCGAGAAGGTGCTTCGCGTCAGGCGAAAAACCGGTCGTGCATGCGGTGACGACCGTGATGAAAGTGATGTCGCGCGCGAACACGTGCGCGAGGGGCAAGAACATGAGGAGGCGCGAGCCAGGAGGCATCACGGCCTCACCGAGAAGCCCAATCGCATTGAGCGATTGGTCCATGAAGTTCGCGTGCGTGAGTTCCACGCCTTTCGGGCGGCCCGTTGTGCCCGAGGTGTAGACGATCGTTGCGGTGTCGGTTTTGTGGCGGCTCGTGCGAGCCTTTTCGACAGCCTCGTCGTCAACGTCGCTCTCGGCAACGGAAAGTGCGTCGATGATGCCTTCATCGATAACCCAGACCTGCTCGAGGTCAGGTAGCGAGGAGCGCACCTCATCGATGTCCTGCGCATGGCCGGCGTTCTCGCAGAAAATGAAGCGTGCACCCGAGTCAGAGGCAATCCATTCGATTTGCCCGGGGGAGGAGGTTTCGTAGATCGGCACGCTAATGGCGCCGGTGAACCACAGCGCCCAGTCGATGAGTGTCCATTCGAAACGTGTGCGCGACATGATCGCCACGCGATCACCGGGCTTGAGACCCTCGTTGATGAGCCCTTGCGCGAGGCGCTTGACGAGCGTGATGAACTCGGGTGCATACATGGGCGACCATGTGCCCGGTGTCAGCTGGCGCTCCCACAGGGGGATATCGGCGTGCTTTGTGCGGCGCAAGAGGAGGAAATCAGTGATGTTTTCGTCGGGTTTCGACTCAGCGATCTGAGGTGTTTCGAACTCGCGTGACACGGGGGAATGCTCCTTGACTGCTAGGCGGCGCTGAAGTCGAGTGTACGCGTCTTCGATGGATTGGGCCTCCTTGGCAGGCCTTCGTGGCGCATTCGTTCCCTCACGCTGGTCGCTGCCCTATAAGGTTGAGCCGTGCATCTTTATTCTGCCTTGCAGCCCATCGTGAAATTCCTCCTGAGGATCGTATGGCGCCCGACAGTCTCGGGCCTAGAAAACGTTCCGTCCTCGGGGCGCATGATCATGGCCTGCAACCATGTCTCCGCGTTTGAAACCTATGTTGTGCCGTGCATGATCCCGCGCGAGATTCACTGGCTCGGCAAAGACGCTCTTTTTAAAGGCAAGGGATTGCCGGGAAAGTTTTTCGCGTGGCTCATGCGGTCTGTCAATGTCATCCCCGTGGACCGTTCGGGGCAGGCAGGCGCGAGCGCGGCGCTGAACGCGGGGATTGCCGTGCTTGAAGGTGAGCACGCCCTCGGGGTTTTTCCCGAGGGCACGAGAAGCCCCGATGGTCGCATGTACCGCGGCAAGACTGGCGCGGTTCGTCTCGCGCTCGCGACCGGGGCGCCTATTCTTCCCGTTGCTGAAATTGGTGCGTTTGAGGCCCAGCGCTCGAAGAAATCCATTCTTCCGAAACTAGGGGCGAGCCTGCACACGACGATCGGCCCCACGCTCGATATGCGCGCCGAGTTGGCAGGTCTCAGGGGCGGGGCGTCGAGCAATTCCCCCGCTTCGCGCGATGAGCTGCGTGCCCTTGCGCGTATTCTCATGGAGGCGATTCGCGACTTGTCCGGCCAAGAGTACGTGGATGAGTACGCTTCCGAGGTGAAGAAGAGCCTCAAGGCTTCGCGCGCGAAGGCGCACGAGCGCGTTTGAGCGCGACCGCGCGTGGACTGCACATGCCCCGCACGCAGGTTTCGCCTACTATGACCGGGTGAGTTACCAGAACCGAAACGTTGCCGCGAGCTTCCACCCCTTTGAGCTCTCCGAATCCTCAGCCCACCTTGAGGCACTCTCGTCGTGGCGCGAATATCCGCGCATCCAGCAGCCCACGTGGCCGAATGAGGAGGAGCGCGCGCGGGTGTTTGATGAGCTTCGCGCAGCGCCACCACTCGTGTTCGCCGGCGAGGTCGACCTGCTTCGCACGCATCTCGCGAAGGCAGCTCGTGGTGAGGCATTCTTGCTCCAAGGCGGCGATTGCGCCGAAACTTTCGCCGATTCGACCGCAGATCGCATTAAGAACAAGGTTCAGACGATCCTCCAGATGGCAGCGATCCTCACCTATGGCGCGTCCCTGCCCACCATCAAAATGGGGCGCATGGCGGGACAGTTCGCGAAGCCTCGCTCGAGCGATACCGAGACGATCGATGGCGTGAGCCTCCCGAGCTACCGCGGCGATGCCGTAAACGGGTATGAGTTCACGCCCGAATCCCGCGTGCCGGATCCTTCACGCCTGTGGAAGATGTACACGACCGCTTCGCAGACTCTTAATCTTTTGCGAGCGTTCACGGGAGGCGGTTTCGCCGACCTCAGGCAGGTGCAGGCCTGGAACAAGGGCTTCGTGGAGTCCGACGCCTACTCGAAGTACGTGCGCGTCGCGGACGACATCGAGCGTGCCGTGCGCTTCATGGAGGCGATCGGCGTGGACTTCGATCCCATTCGCATGGTCGAGTTCTACTCGTCTCACGAGGCGCTTCTTTTGGATTACGAAGAAGCACTTGCGCGTGTTGATTCGCGCACGGGGGAGATTTACGGCTGCTCGGGGCACTTCCTCTGGATTGGGGAACGTACACGTCAGCTCGATGGTGCGCACGTGCACTTCATGTCGCAACTGCGCAATCCGATTGGGGTGAAGCTCGGCCCGAACGCAAGCGTCGAGGACATGCTCCGCCTCGCCGATGTTCTTGACCCCGAGCGCGAGGCGGGCCGCCTCACCTTCGTGAGCCGCATGGGCGCCGCAAACGTGCGCGAGAAGCTTCCCGTGCTCCTCGAGGCCGCAAAGAGCGAGGGAATCGAGGCCGTCTGGGTAACCGACCCGATGCACGGCAACACGATCACGAGCTCGAACGGTTACAAGACTCGCCGCTTCGACGACATCATGGACGAGGTGCGGGGCTTCTTCGAAGCGCATTGGGAGGTCGGAACCGTACCCGCCGGGCTCCACATGGAGCTTACGGGCGATGATGTCACCGAGGTTCTCGGTGGCTCAGGCGAGCTTGATGAAGAGGGGCTGCAGCATCGCTACGAGACTCTCGTGGATCCCCGTCTCAACCACTCGCAGTCGCTTGAGCTCGCGTTTCTCGTCGCAGATATGCTTGGCAACCGCCCGAGCTAATCGACTTTAGTAGACCGTAATCGTGACGGTCGAGCCGCGTGGCACCTTCGTGCCGCCCGGCTGGGACTGTTGCGACACGAGATCGAACACGGGGGTTCCGCGTTCGTACACGACCTCGACCTTGAGGCCGGCGCCCTCGAGCGCCGCACGGGCATCCGCTTCACTCTTGCGGAAAACGTCGGGCACGTCCACGAGGTTCGGGCCTAGCGAGATCGAAACCTTCACCTCGCTACCGGGAAGCGCGGAAGTGGCTCCCGCCGGGTCCTGGGAGATGACCTGCCCCGCCGGCACTTTCGAGTTGTACTGCTCGGTGACTTTCGCGACGAGCCCCGCGTCTTCGAGTGCTTTGATGGCGGCTTTGCGTTCGCTTCCCGCGACGCTCGGTACCTCAACGGGCTCGGGGCCGTCGCTGACGGTAAGCGTGATGTTCGCTCCGTGGGGCAGCGATGTGTCAGCGGGCTCCTGGCTGATCACCGAATCTTTCGGTACTTCCGAGGAATATGCGCGGGTTTCGGTGCTCTCGAATCCTGCGTCTGCCAGGGCCGAGGTGGCGTCGGAAATTGGCTGTCCCTGCACCTGCGGCACATCGAATAGTTCCTGGCCCAGCGAGAGCGTGAGACGCACGGGCGTGCCTTTGTGCACTTCGGCCCCTGTTGCGGGGTCGGAGGAGATCACGCGCCCCGCGGGGACGTCGTTGCTATAGGCCTTGGCGGTCGTGACGTCGAGATCCTCCGCCTGGAGCGCAGCCTCGGCATCGCTGAGGGGAGCGCCCGCAACGAGCGGAACGGTCCGCATACCGCCCGGACCCTCGGTGTCGTACCAGCGCAGCGCCCCGAAAATCGAAGCCGCGAGGAGCGCGAGGATGCTCACTATCGCGAGAGCGCGAAGGAGAGGCGAAGGATGCGAATCGCGGGTATGGGCGCCTCGTGAACGGTGGGGGCCCGTGAGAGCCACTTCGCGGATACTCTCATCGGGATCAGTGGAGTCCGACGGTTTCTCGCTCGGAGTGAAACTCTTGCGTGCGGTCGCGCCCGTGCTACCCGAAGCACCGTTGCCTAAGGGACTGGAGGCACCCTTCTCCCAGAACAATTCCGCTTGCGACGCACCACCCCGTGTCGCGTGCGAAGGCGACGGTGGCGATGCTGGTGACGAGGGGGCCGCAGCGGGTTTGGCGTCGGGGGGAATCTGGCGCGTAAGTCGAGGAACATTAGCCGTGGCGTCGTCTGCGGCTGCTTCGACCGCGGGCTGCGCGCGATACGCGAGCTCGGTGGCGCTCAGCGTATCGAGGATGTCGTCGAGGGCAAGGAGAACTTCGTGAGCACGTGTCGGGCGTGAGGCGGGAAGGCGCGAGGCTGCCCACGTGATGATCGAATCGACGGAGGCGGGGACGCCCGGCGCGAACTGCGAGGGAGCGGGGATGTCTTCGTGCGCGTGCTGGTAAGCGATGTGCACCGCCGAGTCGCCCTGGAAAGGCGTGCGGCCCACGAGCATCTCGAACATCATGATGCCCCATGAGTACAGGTCGCTGCGCGCGTCGCTGACGCCGCGCGTGACGACCTCTGGGCTCACGTAGGCGACCGTGCCGAGCATCGTGCCCGTCGCGGAGGTTGTCGCGGAACCTACGGCGCGCGCGAGGCCGAAATCAGCGACGAGAATGTCGCGCTCGGCGTTCACGAGCACGTTTTCCGGCTTGATATCGCGGTGGATGATGCCTGAGCGGTGGGCGGCGTCGAGAGCGGCAAGCACGTCGCGACCCACACGAAGAGCACGCTTGAGCGTGAGGGTTTTTTCACGTCGGAGTTCGTCGCGAAGGGTTTCGCCTTCCACGAGTTGCATCGCGAGGTACACGCGCCCCTGGTCCTCGCCCTGGTCGTAGACGTTCACGACATGCGGGTGGGTGAGTCGAGCGGCACTTCGCGCTTCGCGTGAGAAACGCGAGATGAACTCGGGGTTATCCGCGAGATGCGGGTGCATGATTTTGAGCGCGACGGGGCGATGCAGGCGCTCGTCGAAGCCTCGATAGACCGTGGCCATGCCGCCACGCGCTATCAAGTGCTCGATGCGATAGCGATCGCTAAGGACGAGGCCGATGTCTGGGGAAGAAGACTCGGTACTCACGCCGCAAGTCTATGCGCGCCTCTCTCGCGTGCCCGCGCGCGACACCCTGGAATATGCTGAAGGGGTGAATATCTCAGAAGACGACATTTCCCGCCTCGACTCGCTCGTCGGTCGGTGGCTTACCCTTCCGGACGTTGCCGAGATTCTCGATATTTCCGTGACGAAGGTTCAGCGCCTTATCGAGGATAACCATCTCGTTCAGGTGCGTCGCGGGACGCCCAAGGTCCGCTCTGTCCCCGCTGATTTTCTTCTTGAGGGCGAGGTCATTGCGCACCTTCGTGGCACGATCATGGTGCTGCGCGATCAACACCTTTCCGACTACGAGATCCTCGAGTGGCTTTTCACCTCGGATGATTCCCTGCCTGGTCGCCCGATCGATCACTTGCGTCGCGGCCAGCGTGGAGAGGTGCGTCGACGCGCGCAGTCGCTCGGTTTCTAGCGTCCCGTTCGGGCAAGTTGTCGCACGAGTGAGTCGAGGAGTTCGCACGCCTTCCTCGATGTCAGCGTTGAGAGTTCCCTGGCAACGACATCGCGCGCGTTGTCTTCCCGGGTGCGAATGAGGCCCTCGACGCTTTCGCGCGCTCCCGTAGATTCCATGATGTCGCGCACATGGGCGACCTCTTCGGCGGTGGCCTGAGGGTTGCCCACGGTGGCCGCCAGCACGCGGCGCTCAGCTTCGGTTGAGCCCTCTTCCGTGAAAGCGAGGAGCATCGTGCGCTTCCCCTCGAGGATGTCGGAGCTCGTGGATTTGCCGAGCGCAGATTCGTCGCCAAATACTCCGTCGAGATCGTCGCGAAGCTGAAACGCCTCGCCTGCGGGAAGCGCGTAGTCGCTGAGGGCGGTGAGGAGCTCCGGGGAGGCGCCACATCGGGTGGCGCCGATCATGAGGGGCCGGTGCACCGTGTAGGAAACTGTCTTCCACCGAGTCACGAGGCGGGCGGAAGTAGCTGCGGAGTCGGTGGAGGTGATGGCGCCTGCCTGGTTGAGAATATCGAGGTATTGACCGGCCATGACTTCCGCGCACAGTGCGTGGAAATGTGCGCGGTCGGCTTCGCCCGCAAAAGCGGAGGAAGCGAGTTGGTGGGCGAGCGAAAGTGCGAGGTCACCGAGGATCACTGCTGTCGCCACCCCGAAGTCCTCGGCGTTGCCTTTGAGGTTGTGCTTCTCGTGCTGGGCCGTGGCGGCGACGTGGATCGCGGGGCGGCCCCGGCGCGTAGGGGAATGATCGAGGACGTCGTCGTGGATGAGTGCTGCCGCTTGGACGAGCTCAACTGCGGCGCCGAGCTGCGCGATGTCGTGTTCTGTCGTGTCGTCGAGGTCGCCCGCGGCCGCGAGCGCTCCCGCGCGCACGAACATGGGGCGTAGGCACTTGCCGCCTTCGAGGAATCCTTCGAGCTTGGAACTGAGCGCTGCGGGCTCCGGCGCTAGGGCGGCAAGTCTCTCCTGTTCACTTTGAAGGAAACGCGTGAGAATCGCGGTCACGCTTTCGCGGACGTCGTCGAAAGGGGGGTGTTGCACGCGGGTCCTCCTTGGCGCGGGGGCGTTGTTTTCTCGTCGTTCTGCTGTGCTTTTCCATCGTGCCACAGCAAAACTCGTGGCGGCTCGCGCTCCACAGCTGTGGCGCCTCCCCATATCCGACAGCGCGGCTCGCATGCGGGGACTGCGCAGGTGATCGTGGAGGCATGACACACAACACACAGCAGTTTTCGCCAGGATCCACGGAGCTTGCTCCCACCGTCAATCTCCTCGATGCACGAGAGGTTTTCGCGGCAGTCGCCATGCAATTCGCACACCTCGACCTCAACTCTTCTTTCATCATTTTCGGGTGCGGGGCGAGCCTTCACGGCGATTCTGGTGTGATCCTTAGCCGCATGCGCCTTGAGGAATGCGCGGAGGCAGAACTTCTTGCCCGCGAGATTGGTCGCCTCGCGCGCAACCTGCAGGAGCTCGGCGCCACTCACCTTGCGCTCCTCGCAACGGGCACCCCAACCCCCGGTGAGTGTGGCGAGTGTTCGGGGGCGCGGGTCGAGTGCTTCGATGGTCATTGGCGTGACATGGCCGAGACGAGCCAGCTGATTACACTCTGCGACCTCGTTGCCGAGGCGTGTCTCATGAGCGGGGTCACAATCCCGTGTGCTCTTCACGCTTACGAAGGGCTGTGGGCGTTCAGCTCAACCGTTGATGCCGAGTACTGGCGCGTCTCCCATCTCGGGGAGCTCGAAGAGAGCGCCTTTGCGGCGAGTGTGGTGGCGAGCGGAATTCCGTTCCGCTCGAAGATCGAAAAGTCTAGCTCCCATGACGCGCTCATTGCTGCGGTGAAACCACTGTGCGATAGAGACGTGGATTTTCCTTCGCTCAGGTGCCTCGAGAATGAAAGCCGCGAGGCCCTCGCGGATCTGCTCACACCACATGCCTTCGCCGGCCAGGGAGAGCAGAAGCTGGACCCCGGCATCGCGGAACACTACCGCGAGGCTGTCCTCACCCTCGCGTCGCTCGCCGTGCTAGGACCGGGCCGCGACCACATCATCGCGAGCGTGATTGGCCTTGACGAAGAGGAGCCGCTCAGCCCGTCCGACGCCATCGAACGCGTCTTCGAAGATCCGGAGTTTTTCCCCGCAGCACATCTGATGCCCGGTGGAGAGGGCGACCGTCTCATCAACGCCCTGGCAGAGATTTGGCGGCGCTCGAACGGGTGGGACTGCTCGGCCCGCTATCGTGCTGCCTTCGCCAACCTGGCGGCGATTGCCGCATTTCTCCTGTGGTTCAGCGGGCGCATGGGGGAGGCTTATCGGCTTGCGAGCGACATTATCGCGGTGGAGGACTCGTCCGAAATGGCCGAGCTCGTCGTCGGTCTCGGGGCCGGTGGAGTGAGCCCACTGTGGCTTGAGGAGGCATACGCTCCCCCGAGCAGGTGAAGAAGGGTGCCGTGCGACGGACAGGCACACGCGCACGTGGGGTAGGAAAGGCGCACGTGACGCTGCACGGGCACAGCGATTAGACTTGACGCGCACGATCGTTGAGCGCTACACGCGCACCGTCTGCGCAGCACACGCTGCCCGTCGAAAGGACCGTCATGGTTGTCGTTGCCGCCTACGCCTCGACCTCGCAGGGAGATGCCGCGCTCGCTGCGGCCATTCGCGATGTTGCCATGACCGACCGCGAGCTGCTCGTTGCGTCCTTCCCCTATTCCGATCCGCTTGAGGGCTCCCGATCCGCCGATGCAGAGGAAGTCAACGAAGCGATCAAGCGCGTGTCCGCGGACATGAGCCATGAAGAGCGGGCCTACCTTGAGACTCTCGAGGTTCGCGTGCGTGAGGCCGGGTTGGAAAGCTCGCGCGATATCGGTGATTTTCTCTTGCGCGTCGTGCGGGAAGAAAAGGCGAGCCTCATCGTGATTGGCCTTCGACACAGCGCGCCGGTAGGTCGGCTCATGCTCGGCCAAACCGTCAAGCGGCTGCTACTCGAGTCGCCCTGCCCAGTTCTCGTGACGAAGGACTAGCCTCAGTTGGAATAGATGAGGGGCAAGGGCCGTTATAATTGTACGGTCCGTGCGCGATTCGCCCGCCAGTCACCCGGTGCGAGAGCTGAGCCCGCACGCCACCCTCGGATCCCAACTGAAGGAAGCCTGTGTCGACGAGCACGTCTAAGAAAGAAGAAGTCGCCGAGAACCTTGAGTCGCTCACGAAGGCACTCGACGGTGAAACCTCGGTGAGCTACGAGGCACTCAAAGCCGCCGCCAAGAATCTTGGCATTTCTCCCTACAAGGTTGCCTCGCTCTCGAAGAAGCTCGAGGAAGCCGGCATCGAGATTCTCGATCGCCCGAGCGGCTCTCGCAAGAAGAAGTCGAGTGCGAAGAGCGCCGAAGCGCGCAGCAACGACTCCGCCGAGGCGAGCGACTCCTCGAAGAAAGCCGCGACCTCTTCGGCAAAGAAGAGCAGCGCGAAGAAGACCACCTCGACTGACAAGAGCGCTGAGGCTCCCTCGGAGGCGGAAGATTCCTCGAACGAAGCTGAAAGCACTGAGACCGTAGAATCGAAGGCTTCACGCAAGAAAGCCGCTAAGGCTTCCTCCGCCAAGAAGGCCGGTAAGCGCGGCACTAAGAAAGAAGAATCCGCCGCGGAAGAGGCGGGAGACGCCAAAGGCGAGGACTCCTCTGACGACGACGATCCGAGCAAGGGGTTTGCTCTCACCAACGACGAGGACGACTCGCCCGCTCAGCAGGTTGTCACTGCCGGAGCTACCGCCGATCCCGTCAAGGACTACCTCAAGCAGATCGGCAAGGTTGCGCTGCTCAATGCGGTTCAGGAAGTTGAGCTTGCCGAGCGCATTGAGGCAGGCCTGTACGCCGAACACAAGCTCAAGCAGGATCCCTCTCTCAAGAAGGGAATCGAAGGGCGAGATCTCGAACTCATTGTTGCCGATGGCCGAGCAGCAAAGGATCACCTCCTCGAAGCGAACCTGCGCCTCGTCGTGTCGCTCGCCAAGCGCTACACGGGGCGCGGCATGCTCTTCCTTGACCTCATCCAGGAAGGTAACCTCGGCCTCATCCGCGCGGTGGAGAAGTTCGACTACGCGAAGGGCTACAAATTCTCGACCTACGCGACCTGGTGGATTCGTCAGGCGATTACGCGCGCGATGGCTGATCAGGCGCGCACGATCCGCATCCCGGTTCACATGGTGGAGGTCATCAATAAGCTCGCGCGGGTGCAGCGCCAGATGCTTCAGGATCTCGGCCGCGAGCCGCTCCCCGAGGAACTCGCGAAGGAACTCGACATGACCCCGGAAAAGGTCGTCGAGGTGCAGAAGTACGGTCGCGAACCAATCTCGCTCCACACCCCGCTCGGCGAAGATGGCGACAGCGAATTCGGCGACCTCATCGAGGACTCCGAAGCAGTCGTGCCCGCCGATGCGGTGAGTTTCACCCTCCTGCAGGAGCAGCTCCACTCCGTTCTCGACACGCTCAGTGAGCGCGAGTCGGGGGTCGTGGCCATGCGTTTTGGCCTCGAGGACGGCCAGCCCAAGACGCTCGACGAAATCGGCAAGGTTTACGGTGTCACGCGCGAGCGTATTCGCCAGATTGAGTCGAAGACCATGAGCAAGCTGCGCCATCCCTCGCGCTCGCAGGTGCTCCGCGACTACCTCGACTAAACCGTATGGTTATCTAAGCGCTGCTCGCGTCCCTCCACGTGGACGCGAGCAGCACTCGCTTTGAGGTGAGCATAAAGTGGCCGCGCCCCGGAGGGCGCGGCCACTTTTTCGTGCTGTAAGGAGCTACGGGCGCTCCCCGTAGCTCACCCGCGCTACTGCGCGGAAGTCAGGCGCTCGGTCTCATCGACGACTCGGGTCGCGATCCCCTCGAGGGCCTCGGCGTTGGCACGTGCGTGGTGGGCGCAAAAGAGAAGCTCGCCGCCCACCTCGAGTTCGAACTTCACGTAAGCCTGCGCGCCACAGCGATCGCAGCGATCGTGCGCGGTCAAAGTGCGTTCTTCTAGCATCGTTTCCATGCCCCCATTGTGGCCGTTACGCGCGCGTGAAGCGAGCGGTTCCCACCGTGGTTCGCTCGCAGCGCAATCACCTGTGGCACGCCTAACGCGGGGCAATCGTCGGAATCTCAAATCCACCGAAAGGGGCCCTCTCCCGCCTAAAATCAGGGCGTGGCACAAAAGACAAACTCCCAAACGGCTGCCTACGACGCAGCGAACCTCCAGGTTCTCGAAGGGCTCGAAGCCGTCCGTAAACGCCCAGGTATGTACATTGGCTCGACCGATTCGCGCGGCCTCATGCACTGCCTGTGGGAGATCCTCGATAACGCGGTTGATGAGGCCCTCGGCGGTTTCGGCGACGAGATCACGGTGATCCTTCACCCCGACGGCTCGATCGAAGTGCGCGACAAGGCGCGCGGCGTGCCGATCGATAAGGAACCGCGCACCGGCCTCACGGGCGTTGAAGTCGTCTACACGAAGCTCCACGCCGGCGGGAAATTCGGCGGCGGCTCGTACTCTAATTCGGGCGGCCTTCACGGCGTTGGCGCCTCCGTCGTCAACGCCCTTTCCTCTCGCATGGATGTCGAAGTTGATCGCGGCGGGAAAACGTATGCGATGAGCTTCCAGCGCGGTATCCCGGGCACGTTCGACGATGCCGACGCCCCGGATCCCAACGCGCCGTTTACGCAGTTCACGGGAGCCGGCGAGCTGCGTGAGATAGGCAAGGTCAAGCGGGGCGTCACGGGTACACGCGTGCGCTACTGGGTGGACCCTCAGATCTTTATCAAGGGTGCGCACGTGGTTCTCGATGAGATCCAACGTCGCGCACGCCAGACCGCGTTCCTCGTCCCGGGGCTCAAGATTGTGCTGCTTGACAAGCGCGAGGAACGCACCCCCGAGCAAAGTGAACGCACAGTTTTCCACTACGAAGGCGGTATTTCGGAGTTCGTCGAGTATCTGGCGAAGGATCAGAAGATCACCGACGTGATCCGTTTGAGCGGGTCGGGGGAGTACACCGAGACCGTTCCCGTTCTCGATAAGAGCGGGCGCATGGTCTCCAAGGACGTCGAGCGTACATGCGAGGTTGATATCGCCCTGCGCTGGGGCGCGGACTACGACACGACCGTGCGTAGCTTCGTGAATATCGTTTCGACGCCGAAGGGCGGAACGCACGTCGCAGGCTTCGAACAGGCTCTCGCGAAGGTTATCCGCAAGGCGGTCGAGGCGCAGTCGCGCCGGGTGAAGTTCAACTCGAAGAAGGACAAGATCGAGAAGGACGACACGCTTGCTGGCCTTACTGCCGTCGTGACCGTGCGCATCGATGAGCCGCAGTTCGAGGGCCAGACGAAAGAGGTGCTCGGCACCCCCGCCGCCCGGCAGATTGTCGCCAAGGTCGTCGAGCGCGAACTCGGCGCCTTCCTCAGCTCGACCAAAAAGGGTGAAAAAGAGCAGGCCGCGCTCGTCGTCGACAAGGTCGTGAGCGAGATGCGTGCACGTGTCGCCGCCCGCATGCACAAGGAGGTTTCGCGTCGTAAGAACGCGCTCGAATCCTCGACGATGCCTACGAAACTTGCGGATTGTCGCCACACGGGGATCGACCGCTCCGAGCTTTTCATCGTCGAGGGCGACTCGGCGCTCGGCACGGCAAAGAGTGCCCGCGATTCGGAGTTCCAGGCGCTCTTGCCGATCCGCGGAAAAATCCTCAACGTCCAAAAAGCCTCGATCACGGACATGCTGAAGAATGCCGAATGCGCGAACATCATCCAGGTGATCGGCGCCGGATCGGGACGCACGTTCGATATCGAGCAGGCGCGCTACGGCAAGATCGTCATGATGACCGACGCCGATGTTGACGGAGCCCATATCCGTACGCTTTTGCTCACGCTTTTTCACCGCTATATGCGTCCACTCATCGAAGAGGGGCGTATCTATGCCGCCGTACCGCCGCTGCACCGGGTGGAAATCATCCACGGTGGAGCGAAGAAGAACGAGTTCGTGTACACGTATTCGGAGAAGGAACTGCATCAGCTTCTGAAGAAGCTCGAGCGTTCAAAGAAACGTTATAAGGAGCCGATCCAGCGCTATAAGGGTCTTGGCGAGATGGACGCCGATCAGCTCGCGGACACGACCATGGACCCTTCACAGCGCTTGCTTCGCCGAGTGACCATTCAGGATGCCGAGTCGGCGGACCGCGTGTTCGAGCTGCTCATGGGCTCCGAAGTAGCGCCGCGCAAGCAGTTCATCGTCGAGGGAGCCGAAGAGCTCGACGTCGAGAGGATCGACGCGTAGGGGCCTGCCCCAAGAAGAGCGAATGCGTCAGCCGCGCGTGAGGCTGTAGTGCGCCGTGAGCGTGTGCGCTTCACCGGGAGCAAGAGGCACCGCACCGCCTTCGCTGACTGCGGTTTCAACACACACGAAGCGGGTCCACTCCTCATCGGGAATGTCCGCCGTGGAGGCGACATCTTCGCGCCACGGCGTCCACACGACCGTGCGGTTCGCCCCGCTCTGTGCGATTTCGATGCGCCGATTGGCGCGGGGATCAGCAAGAACGAGCGGTGGAGCCGCCTCGAACACGAGGTCCGTGGGGGCGGCGAAGGTCTGGTTTTCGGTTCCGACGCCTGCCGCGCGACCCCGCGCCGCATCCGTAAAGGGCACACCCGCGAGCCCTTCGAGGCGAGCCTCGCGTACGTCTTGCACAAGAAAATACGTGTGGAATGCCGCTTCGAGTTCGAGGGGCTGTTCGCCAGCGGTCACGGTGAGGCTCAGTTCGAGGGTCGCGCTCGCCCGCACGTGGAGGCGAGCCGCGCCGACCTCGAAACCGGGGTAGTGGCGTCGCTCCTCAAGGTCGAAAGCTGCGGTCACGACTCCGTTCGGATCGACATGAAGGCTTGTGAGTGCCCATTGTGCCCGCCTGAACCAGCCGTGTTGTGGCTCTTCGTTGCCTGAGCGACCGTGGCCGAACCACGGGCCAATGAGGGGTACTCCGCCGCGGATATGAGAGGAGGGGGTGAAGGTGGCGAGCGGGGAAAGCCACATGGTCTCGCTGTGCCCTTTGGGTATCCAACTCGTCACGTGTGCGCCCGAAAGAGAAATCTCGAGTTCGCATGCGGGGGTGTGAGCCTTCAGCACTCGGGCGCCTTCGCGCTCGTGTAGCGAGACTCCCTCGGGGAGGTGCATGGGGGCCGTCATGAGAGGGAACCAACCGCCGCGATGGGAAGCGTGAGAGGCGAACCGGAGCCGTCTCGCCGGGCGATCGGGGAGGGGAGGTCGATCGGTGCGCCGGCATCGGAACAGGCGAGTGCGGGCGCATTGGCGATCCACGCGGAGATAAGCGTGTCTTCCCCGCGCAGGAAGCGATGACAGCGAACACCGCCCGTCGCGCGTCCTTTTGCGGGGTATTCCGATGCGGCGGAGACCTTGAGGGAGCCTGATTGCACACCGTCGAGCGCACTCGACGAACCGGCGACGGTCACAACCTCGCCGGGCTTCGTGACATCGAAAGCACCAAAGCCAATGACCCTATCGCCCTCGCCGAGCTTGATGCCTGCCACGCCGGAACCTCCACGGCCCTGGGCGCGTACACCCGAGGCGGGGAAGTGCAAGAGGTGCGCGTGAGAGGTGATAAAGGCCAGATCCATGTCGGCATCGTCGAGCATGTCGACGACGCCCACGACGCGGTCGCCGCCCTTGAGCGTCACGATGTCGAAACCGTCCGACTTAGGGAAGTCTCTGTTGACACGCTTGACGACGCCGTTCGCGGTACCGAGCGCGATGCCGCCTCTATCGGTTTCGCCCTCGGGAAGTTCGAGGCGCACGAGGCCCACGACTTTCTCGTCCTTCTCGAGAGAGAGGAGGTCGGCGAGACGCGTGCCACCCGCGATGGAAGACGAGCCCGCCGAGGGAGCGAGCGCGGGGAGGTCCACGACGTCGACGTGGTGGAGCCGGCCGAGGTCGGTAACGGCCCCGATGACCGAGCGCGTCGTCGTGCTGACGCGCGCGAGAATCACGTCGTGCTGGGAGCGCGTGTGGGCGTCGGCGCCAAGGGGCTTGCGTCGGGGGACGCGGGCCACGAGGCCTGTCCCGGAGAGGAGGACGTCGCACGGTGAATCCTCGATCTCGAGGCTCGCGGGGGTGGCTTTGGCCTTTGCGGTATCGGCCTCAAGGAGGATCGTGCGGCGCGCCGTGCCGTGTTCCTCTGCGACTTGCTGCAATTCGGCGCTGACGACACGGTGCAGTGCGGACTCTTCGGAAAGGATTTCGAGAAGTTCGGCGATGTCGCGCTCGAGTTCGTCTCGCTCCGCCTCAAGCTCGAGGCGCGAGAACTTGGTGAGGCGGCGAAGGCGCAGCTCAAGAATGTACTCAGCCTGGGCACTCGAGAGGTCAAAGACCGTCATGAGGCGCTCGCGTGCGCTCTCGACGGTGTCGGAGGAGCGAATGATCTGAATAACTTCGTCAATGTCGACGATCGCGATCAGGAGGCCCTCAACGAGGTGGAGGCGGTCGCGGCGCTTGCCGAGACGGAATTCGGTGCGGCGGCGCACGACGTCGATGCGGTGATCGAGGAAGACTCGCAGAAGCGGTTTGAGCCCGAGCGTGCGCGGTTGCCCGTTCACGAGCGCGACGTTGTTGATGCCGAAGGAATCCTCCATGGGCGTGTGCTTGTAGAGCTGCTGGAGAACGGCCTCGGGGTTGAATCCACTCTTGAGCGTGAGCACGAGCCGCATTCCGTGCTTGCGGTCGGAGAGATCCTGGTAGTCGCTAATGCCCTGGACTTTCTTCGCCTGAACGGCGTCGCGAAGTTTCTCCGCGATCTTCTCGGGGCCAACCTGATAGGGAAGTTCGGTCACGACGATTGCTTTCTTGCGACTCGTGACGTTTTCGACCTTCGTCGTCGCGCGAATCTTGAAGGTACCGCGTCCGGTCTCGTAGGCATCGCGAATGCCCCCGAGCCCCACGATGCGCCCGCCGCTTGGGAGGTCCGGACCAGGAACGAAGCGCATGAGATCTTCGAGCGTGGCCTCGGGGTGATCGAGGAGGTGGCGCGCTGCCGCGATGACCTCCACGAGGTTATGGGGAGCCATGTTGGTGGCCATGCCCACCGCGATACCCGAGGCGCCGTTGACGAGCAGGTTCGGGTATTGGGCGGGAAGAACTTCCGGCTGGAGAAGCTGGTTGTCGTAGTTCGGCACCATGTCGACGACGTCTTCGTCGAGGGAGGCCGTCATCAGAAGCGCGGCCTTCGCCATGCGTGCCTCGGTGTAGCGCGCCGCCGCGGGCCCGTTGTCGAGCGAACCAAAGTTGCCGTGGCCGTCGACGAGAGGCAGGCGCATGTTGAAGTCTTGGGCGAGACGCACGAGGGCGTCATAAATCGCGGAGTCACCGTGGGGATGGAGTTTGCCCATGACATCGCCAACGACGCGTTGGCTCTTCACGTGCCCCTTGTCTGGGCGGAGCCCCATGTTGTCCATCGTGTAGAGAATCCTGCGCTGGACCGGTTTGAGCCCGTCGCGCGCATCGGGGAGCGCGCGGGAGTAGATCACCGAATACGCGTACTCAAGGAAGGACGTCTCCATCTCGCTCGTGACGTCGATGTCGACGATGTTTTCTTTAATCGGCTCCGGTGCGGGCGTGGATGTACGTGAGGCCATGCGCACCATTGTGCCAGCGTCAATCCCATATACGGGGGAGGTGACGAACGTAGAATCGTCACATGGCACGAGGACGGCGAGGCGCAAAAGGGCGCGCACACGATGGTCACTACCCCGAGTGGTGGTCCTCGTACGAGTGCGCGGCAAACGGCATGGGCGTTCTCGTGCGCCCCCTCGCAGCCTCGGATTCCCGGGCACTCGAGGCTTTTTACTCGGGCCTCTCACAGCGCACGCGGTATCAACGCTTCTTCACCTCGAAGCGCACTCTCTCGCGTGAGGAGCTCAAGCGTCTCTCACGCGTTGACGCCCGTGACCGCATCGCCCTCGTGGCGTTGAGGGGCGGGGTCATCGTGGGGGTTTCGCGCCTGACCCGCACAGCGCCGAGTGTTGCCGACATCGCGTGCGTCGTTTCGGATCGTCTGCATGGGCAGGGAATCGGCACCATCCTCATCGAACGCCTGGCGGCTATCGCCCGTTCGGTGGGTATTGAAACGTTCACGGCGGATGTGCTCGCCGATAACGATGCGATGTTCCGCGTTCTTGAGCGCACGGGCGTCGAGCTTGAGCGAGGAAAAATCGAGGAAGGGGCCGTGGCCCTTTCCTGGAGCACAGTTCCGACGCCCGCCACCCTCGCGGCGCAGCGCGAGCGTGTGCGTCGAGCTGAGGCCGCATCCATGGCGCTGTTGTTCGACGCGGCATCGATCATGGTCGTGGGGGCGAGCCGTCGCCGGGACCAGGTGGGAGCCCAGATCATTCGCGGGCTCATCGCGAGTGGCTTTAGCGGTGCGATCTTCCCCGTGAACCCCGAGGCCTATGAAATCAATGGTCTTAAAAGCTTCGGAAGCATCGCCGATGTCCCCGGTCCCGTGGATCTCGCGGTCCTCGCCCTTCGCCCCGATCGGTGTATCTCGGCGCTCGAAGCTCTCGCGGAGCGCGGCGTGAAAGCCGTAGTCGTGGTGAGTGCGGGCTTCGCGGACGCGGGCGAGGAGGGGCTCGCCGCGCAGGAAGCGCTCGTTTCCGCTGCGCGTGCACACGGCATTCGCATTCTTGGCCCCTCCTCGCTCGGCTTCTTCCGCACGGGGGAGAACCCTCTCAACGTTTCGCTCGCCCCGCGCACGTCCGAGCGGGGAACGATCGCACTGGCCGGTCAGTCGACGGCCCTCAGTGCCATGATTCTCGCAGGAGCTGACTCGCGCGGCCTTCGCGTGAAGGAGTTCCTCTCCGCAGGTAATCGCGCGGATCTCTCCCTCACGAGCGCACTGGAGCGTTGGCACAGCGACGAGGACATCGAATTCGTCGCGCTCTCTCTCGAATCCCTCGGTGATCCGGCGAGACTCGTGTCCCACATTGAGACTCTTTCGGCACGAGTCCCCGTTCTCATTGTTCGCCCGCCCAACGAGCCGGAACGTGGCCCCGCCGACACCGCGCGTGAGGCCTCACCTCTTCCTGATCGCGCCATCAACCAGATTTTGGATCGCGCCGGTGCGCTTCGTACCAAGAGCGTCGACCACCTGCTCGATACCCTTGCTCTCCTTTCTCGCGAGGGTCGTGCTCACGGCACTCGAGTGGGCCTTCTGTCCAATTCGAGTGCGCTAGGCGCCACGTTGAGGGCGGCCGCCCACGAGGCGGGGCTCGACGTTCGACGCGAGAATTTCCGTGTGCCGATCGTCGGCGATGATCGTTTCGTCTCGCGCGCCTTCACCGCGATGGCCGCCCCGGGCGGCGTCGACTGTGTGATCGCCGCGATCCTCGACACACAACGGGTGGATCTCGTACACCTTGCCCAGGCGCTTTCAACCCTCGCGTCAGGCTCTGCCGTTCAGGTCCTCATGGTCGTCGTGAGTGATGAACCCCGCGTACGTGTTTTGCGGTCAGCATTACGCGAGGATCCGAGCCTCCCGCCGGTCTTCGCGACCGCCTCACGCGCGAGCGAAGCACTCGCGACCTCCCTGCGCGCCGCACACTCGCGTGTTCGGAGACCCCGCCCGGTACCGGCTACTCGCGCCCTCACCGAGACCCAGCTCGAGCACGCTCGCGCCGCGCTTTCCCCCACGCCCGCGCAAGGGGCTCTCCTCGGCGCACTCGGCCTTCCCTTCAACGATTCCCGCCGCACCCGCGAGAGCGAATGCGAGCTTCGCCTTCGCTTCGAACGCGACGATGCCCTCGGCCCAGTGTTCACACTCGCCCTCACCGGAATTGCCTATGAAGTATTCGCCGACGCTTCCTATGCGCGCCTTCCACTCCGGCAGGGAACGGCGGAAGCCATGCTCGAGGAGCTCGAGGCCGCGCCTGTTCTCGACGCTCACGTCCCACGCGACTGCGAAGGCCGCGCCCGGCTCGTCGAGGCACTCGACACTCTCGCCGCTGCATTCTTGCACCTTGACTCTCTCGCCTCACTCACGTTGAATCCCGTGCGGGTGCACGCCAAAGGGCTCGAGATCGGCGGATGCGAAGCAACCGTCGGGCCTCCTCACGGCCCTTCACCGGACCTCACTACACTGGAGCCATGAGCCTTCCACCGACACTCCTCACGGAACTCGAGCTTGCCGGGTATTTCCCCGATACGGCCCGCGCAGCCCTCGAGCGCGCCGTGCGCGAAAGCCGAATTCGCAGCTACCTGGTGCGACCCGAGACAACCTTCGATGGGCCGGAAGTGCGCCGCCACCTCACGATTCTTGTGCTCACCGACGAGCACCTGGTCATCGTGCACCTCGACGACGAAAGCGCGGACGCGCTCAACCCCACCCAGGTGATCGTCTCCACCGAACGCGTCAAGCTCGCGCGCGTGGGCAACCTTGCGCTTGCGCAAGCGTACGACGCCGATGGCGCCGCAATCGCGCCGCGTGAGGCGGAAGTGACACTCGGCCTGAACTGGGGTGCGAACCGACGGCTCGATGTGCAACCTGCCTGGTGCGACGACCCGCAGTGCAGCGCCGATCACGGATATACGGGTGAGAGCCGCGAAGCGGACCTCGTTTTGCGGGTGAGCGCCATCGCCGACGGCGAACAGGCCATCGCCGACGCGCTCGCCTTCTTCGATTCCCTTTACGACGCAACGCAGTGACCGATCCCGTTGATTGGCGCGAGGGCGAACCACGCCTCGTGCGACGATGGCGCGAGGCGCTCGAGGCGCGCAGCGGCCGCGACCTCCTGATCCTCGTCGATGGCCTGGGCTTTGAGGACCTCGAACGCTATCGAGGCCACACACGGTTTTTTCGCACGCACGCGAACTCTCTCGAGCGAGAAACGACCATCGCACCGGCCACCACGACCAGCGTGCTCGCCTCCCTCTTTACGGGAGTGTCACCACTCGCGCACGGGATTCTCGGTTACGAAGGGCTCACGTCGAACGGCACTCGCGTGAACAACCTCAGGGGAGCAAAGAATCTTGACCCTCGCGAGTGGATACGCGCCCGCGGATACGCCGAGGGCTCTGAGCGCTGCGTCGCGCACGTGGGGCCGGTGCGCTACCGCAATAGCTTCCTCACGGGCATGCTTCAACCCGCTGAACGCTGGGATTTTTTCGGCTACTCCTCGCCCGGCGGAAGAATTGGCGCCGTGCGAAAGGCACTCTCTCACGTCGGTGCCGGTGGCGCGTGCTACCTCCATGTCCCGGATATCGACAAAGCGGGGCACCGCTACGGCCCTGGCTCGACCGCGTGGCTAGACGCTCTTGAAGACACCGACAGGTTTCTTGACACGCTCATGCGTTCCGTCCATGAAGGCACGCGCGTAAGCATCACCGCGGATCACGGCATGGTCGAAGCCGATTTTGAGCAGATCATGGACCTCGCACACGCCCCCGGCATGCTCTCACGATGCAGTGCCGTCGCGGGTGAGGGGCGCGCACTCATGGTCCGGTTCGGGGATGCCGACGGCCACCCGCCCCTCGCGGAGCTTCGGTCGTGGGTAGGGGAGCGGGGGGACGTTCTCGATACCGACCAGATGCTTTCGAGCGGGCTTCTGGGAGAGGCACGCGGGTCGGAGCGAGCAATCGTTGCGCAGCGGCTCGGTGACGCGCTCATCTTCGCTCGAGGTCGCCACCAGTTCACCCATACGGGCTTCGTCACCGCAGCCTCCCTCACACAACGAGGAGTTCACGGTTCGCTCAGCGATGCTGAACTCGCGGTGCCGTTTCTTCAGTTCACGGTGTAGAAGGCAGCGGCCTCGCTGCGATCAATCTTTGTGGCCGAACACGATGTCATCCCACGACGGGATGGACGCACGCTGGCGCTTCGTCTTCTTTTGAGGCTTTTTCGGCTCCGCGTCAAAGCCGGGCAGAGGCGTGAGGTTCTCGTCTTCAGCCTCGCCAGCTGCCGGTGAGTCTTCTCCCTCGTTGGCGGGAGCGGACTCTTCGGACTCATTGAGGTCCTCTTTCGCGGCGATATCCGCGTCGGTCGAGGTGCCCTCGTGGGTGTCGTCCTCAGAGGCTGACGGATCGTGAGCGGGGTCGGGCGCTTCGCTCAGATCGTCCGGGCCGTCGATGTAGGAGACCTCTTCGGTATCAAAGGTATCGGCGCGAACCTCGCGGTTGTGATGGTGGGCGCTGATCGGGACAATCCGCACGGGAGCAGGGCGCTCTTCCCCCGGAGCCGCGAGCGCCTCTTCTTCGGCGCTCTCGTTGTTGTCGCGTGCCTCAGGCTCGTATTCTTCGAGGCTCTGCCACGGCGAGGCCGGAGCCGGAGTTTCGGTTTGCACCGCCGAGGGCTCCGGAACGGTTTCTACGGGTGCCGAAGCAGAAACCGGCGTCCCACGGCGAGCGTTGAGTTCGTCGAGCTCTCGTTCCGAGATTGGCGAGGAGGCGGCAGGCGGCTCGCTCGAGGGATTAGCCGTACTCTCCTCGATGTTAAACACATTTGCTCGCTGCGTTTTGAAGCGCGTGCGCGCGGGAGAATCCTCACGTTGGGCCTCGGAGTCGGAAAGCCAGCGTGCTTCGTTATCCTCGGCCGTCACGACGCGATTAGGAAGATCTGCCTGCCACGTGGCGACACGCGAACGGCCACCGGCGACGAAGGTGAGCTGGAGGGTCCACGTGCCGTCACTGCGGCGCCACGCATCCCACTCGAGATCCTCGTCAACCCCGCGTGCGCGCAGGCGAGGCTCCACGACGTCAATGAGCTTCTCGGTCCCGCCCTTCGAGGTGCGGAAGTCCTGTGCGCGGCGCGCAGTGTGATCACGTTCGGCACGAACGGGCCCCTCGTAGCGCTTCACGTGCTCAACTTCCATCCCCGCGAGTTCCGCGATCGACTCCACGGTCGATCCGCCCCTCAGCATCGCCTGGATGTCCTTGGGTTTGAGAGCCGACGAGTGATTTTGCTGGATGAGTCCAACGGACGACGCATCGCGGCGTACCGCTGCACGCAGGGCTTCATCAATGCGCACCGTGTATCGCTCGCCCTCAGCGTCGAGCAAAATGAGGTGATCGGAGTTCTCGTGCAACCCGCCGAGTGTGAGCTCGCGCATTAACGGCCTTCTTTCTCTATCGAGGTCTCGCGTGCTGCCAATACTAAAACGCGAGACTCGAAAAACGCTGCTGACACGGCGGGACAGTCTTCGAGGAACACTCGTCCAACCCCCCCGTGCGGGTTATGCGGGCGCGAGGTATCGAACTCTGGTAGTTTCTTCGCACAGCTTGCAAAGTCCGAGGCAAACTGCGAGAATTCCCGCCGTTGCTGAACACCGCACCGGGCGCGGACCCCAGCGCCCCAGATCCCCGTGAAAGAGAACCATGGCTACCGATTACGACGCCCCATTCAAGAAGGACGACGACTCGAGCGAAGACTCGATTGAAGAACTCAAGGGGCGCCGGAACGACAACGCCTCACCTTCCGTCGATGAGGACGAGGCCGAAGCTGCGGAGGGGTTCGAGCTCCCCGGCGCCGACCTCTCCAATGAGGAACTGTCGGTCACCGTTTTGCCTCGCCAAGTCGACGAGTTCACGTGCGGTTCGTGCTTCCTCGTGAAGCATCGCAGCCAAATTGACCACGTTGAAGGAAAGCTCATTATCTGCAAGGAGTGCTCGGGCGACTGACGCGCCCGACCCTTAGCGGGTGTGCGAGGAATCGTCCTCGCGCACCCGCTTTGTCTTTATCGCCTTGAGTGCGAGAGCAAAATCCTCGGGGCGCCGAAGCGAGAGAACGAGAGCGGGGGTCGGATCTTCAGGGTCGAGGATCGGCACCTCAACGCCGGTCGAAATCCACCCTCGCACCACACGAAAATCCAGCGGGCGAATATCGGGTCCGAGGATCTTGGCGAAATCGGACTTCGCAAGGATTCGCGGCTCGCCGAGGACATCCACCTCAATCCGTGCCGGTCCCGCGGCGACCACATCTTCGCGAACCTCGACGACCGGGGATGCCGCGAAAAGGAGAACGGGAAAAAGGATTCCGAGGGCGAGCGCGGTCACGATGCTGACGATTTCGCTAAGAGGCATGAGGATTGCCCCGAGCAGCACACCGAAGATGACGGCAATGAGTGTGACGAAGGGGCCCGGGTGCAGGCGCTCCTGAAATAGGGAAGACATAGCTGCCATCGTCTCACACAGCACTTCGAGCCGCGCCCGCACTCGCGCAAGATCTCCCACACACGAGGGGCGCAACCGTGCAAGTATCCGCACGAAGAGCTCAAGCGGCGATAGGCTGAGCCCATGAGTGAAAACGCCACCGCGCCTACGCCGCCCGCCGGCGCCCCGCGCCCCGTCGAATTGCCAACGGTGTGCGAGGCGCCCGAGCTTGCGCTCTCGCGTGCGCACGCTGACGACGCAGGACTCGACCTCACGAGCGCCATTGACTTTGACCTCGCCCCCGGTGAGCGCGCCCTTATTCCCACGGGAGTCAGGATCGCTCTTCCGCCGGCCACCGTCGGGCTCGTGTGCCCCCGCTCCGGACTCGCCGCCAAGCACGGCATCACGATCGTGAACGGACCGGGAGTGGTAGACGAGGGCTACCGGGGTGAACTTAAGGTTGCGCTGCTCAACACCGACACAACCGAAACTCTGCACATTGAGCGTGGTGATCGCATCGCTCAGATCGTGATCGTGCCGATCCTGCGCCCCACGATTGTGGAGGTCGACTCCCTCGACCCGGCAGCGCGCGGCGAAGCTGGTTTTGGTTCAAGCGGCGGTTTTTCTTCCACGACCAATGGCGAAGGACACGAGGGGTAAACATGGGACTTTTTGGACGCTCGAAAAAGAAAACTTCCGCTACTGACAGCGCGCCGCTCGCGCACACTCCTTCACCGGAGGAAGAGGAAGTCAAGGGCCCCTTCGATATCAAGGATGCCCCCGATACCGAACGTCTCGATTTCGGGTCGATTCAGATTCCCGCATGCGAAGGCATGAGCATCGCCGTCGAGGTAGAAAAACGCTCGAGGGCCGTCACGGGCCTCACTCTCACGTACGGTGAGTCGCAAATTCAGATCAACGCCTTCGCTGCGCCGAAGAGCGAAGGGCTATGGGATGACATCCGCAAGTCGCTGCGCGAATCAGTCGCGTCGCAAGGCGGCACGACGGAAACACGTGAAGGGGCGTTTGGCACCGAACTCTACGCGCGCATTCCGCTCGCCATTAAGGGATCGAACGCGCGCGCTCACAGGCCCATGCGCTTCGTGGGCATTGACGGGCCCCGTTGGTTTCTGCGCGCCGTGATCTCCGGAGCAGCGCTTCAAACCGGTACGGTGCGCGAAGAGGTCGAAGACATCATTCGCTCGATCGTTGTCGTGCGTGGCTCCATGGCGAAGGCGCCCCGTGAGGTTCTCGAACTGAAGGTTCCCGGTGAGGGGAACGCTTCACCGCTTCCGGATGACGCGGATCCGCTCGGTCAGGGGCCCACAATCGCCGAGGTGAGGTAGGCCGTGAGCGTCCTCACGAAGGCGAGGGATTTGTTGACTGCGTCCGCGTCGACCAATGACGACGACGAGAGCGGCGTGGAGAATCTTGACGAGATTGCGTCCATCACGTCCCGCCGCCCGGCGCATTGCCTTGGCACGGTCAGCTCGATCGTCGTCCAGCCGGCAGGCCAGGATCCGAAGCTCGACGTTGATCTCCACGATGGTACGGGCAGGCTTGCCCTCGTGTGGCTCGGGCGTCAGTCGATCGCCGGTATCGAACCTGGTGCGCGCCTGGAGGTCGAAGGATTCGTAGGCCTGCGAGGCCGTAAGCGCATCATGTACAACCCCCGATACGCGATCCACGGTGCGAAGGACGACGGCCAGTGACCTCACCTTCGTCAGCCCCCGAACCACCTGCAACCGGGCTCAAAGCGAGCTTTACCTCTGATGACTACAGCGTCATGAACGCGATCGGTGGCGTGAGGGGGCTCATCGAATCGGTCCTCCCGACCCTCCTGTTCGTTGTGCTGTTTCTCTTCACGCGCAACGTCGTGCTCGCGAGTGTCGCTTCGCTCGGCGTCGTCGTTCTCGCACTCGTGTGGCGTATCGCCACGAAAAGTCAGGTCACACCCGCCATCAGCGGTGCGATCGGGATTGGCCTCGGCGCGTTCATCGCCGTGAAAAGCGGCGACGGCAGCGGCTTTTACCTTCCCGGTCTGATCACCAACGCCGTCTATGCCGTGGTACTGAGCGTCTCGATCCTTGTGAAACACCCTGCAGTGGGATACGTGGCTGCACTCGTCGACCCGCGAGTTTCAGCCTGGCGCACCTCTCGCGAGGGCAGGCGCACCTACACGTATGCCACGCTGTGGTACGCAGGGCTCTTTGCGCTCAAGGTCGCCGTGCAAGCGCCCCTGTATTTCGCGGGGTTCACGGACGCGCTCGGTATCGCCAAGCTCATCATGGGGATCCCGGCATTCGTGGCGGTCACGTATGTGGTTTTTCTGCAGCACCGCGCGCTTGTGAAGCGGTGGTTTTCCGACGCTACCAGCGCTCACATAGATGCGACGCCCCTCAAGGAGTCCAAGCGTTCGTAGGGCGAAATTGGAGGGTTTTTAGTCCTCGTCCTCGTCACTAACCCGCACAACGGGCAGCGCTGCGGTCGTTTCCTCGAGTCCCCTTGGCACCACCGTGCGCTGAAGAGCCGTCAAACATGAGCGGTGAGCGAGGAACAAAAGCTCATCGCGCGGCTCGAGGGCCTCGGATTCGGCAGGCGGGCGCGGATGCCCCTCGCGCACGACGCCAACGAGGGTCGCACTCCTCGGCCACGCCACATCACCGATGTCTTTGCCAACGATCGGCGAGGTTTCCGGGACGGTGATCTCGACCATGCTCGTTTCGGACTTCGCGAAAGAGAACATCGTGACGACAGTGCCGATGCTCACGGCCTCCTCGACGAGGGAAGTCATAATCCGCGGGGTCGACACCGCAACGTCGACGCCCCAGGCATCGTCGAACATCCATTCGTTGCGAGGGTGGTTGACGCGGCCCACGGTTCGCGGAACTCCGAACTCGGTTTTGGCGAGGAGGGAAACGACGAGATTCACCTTGTCATCGCCCGTGGCGGCGACAACCACGTCGGCTTCGGCAAGCTTCGCCTTTTCGAGAACATCGAGTTCGGCGGCGTCGCCCTGCACCCACGTGACTTCGTCAAGACCGGGACGTGCCCCCTCCCGGTCGATCAGGGTGACCGTGCGTCCCTTGTCGAGAAGCTCCCGCGCGATGCTTCGCCCCACACTTCCTGCACCCACGATGACGATCTTCATTCGGCGTCCTCCTCAAAATGGTGGGTGAGCAGTGCGGAAACCTCCGCCTCTCGCTCTGTTTCGAGCGTGAGGTGCACGATGTCCTCTTCCTGTATGCGGTAGTCGCGCCTCGGCAACGACCCTTCGCCGTAGCGGGTCACGAAAGCGACGCGCGAGGCGGTGAGTTTTTCGAGGTCCGCGAGCGTTGTGCCCACCCAGCTGGAGTGGAAATCGCAGGCGAGCATCGACACGTTGCCGGAAATATCCTGAAACTCACGAGCTGACTGGCCAGGGATCAGGCGGGTAAGCATCTGATTCGTGGTCCACCGCGCCGTGGGCACGGTTGCGATACCAAGGCGTTCATACACCTCGGCGCGTTTCGGATCGTAGATACGCGCGACGACATTGCGGATGCCGTAGAGCTGCCGCGCGGCGCGGGCCGCGATGATATTGGAGTTATCGCCGCCTGCGACCGCGGCAAAGGCGATGGCTTCGTCGCAACGAGCGCGCTCAAGCGAGCGGCGGTCAAAGCCGATTCCGTGGACTTTGATCCCCTCGAAGTCATCGGGGAGTATGCGGAACGCCTTCTCGTCGCGATCGATAATCGCCACCGAGTGTCCGTTTGTCTGGAGCTTTGTGGCAAGCGTTGCGCCTACGCGGCCGCAGCCCATAATGACGATGTGCATTGCTGATCCTCGCCTGATGCGGTTGGTGTGGTGCGCGCCGGAGCTGGCCCGGACGATAAATCCAGCCTAACGCGTGAGGGGCGCCGCGAGGCGTGCGCGCGGATGAGGATGTGCGCCGTGCCCGGGCGGAGAGTAGATTATCCGTGTGTCCCGCCCCCTCGCTTCCGTCAAACGCATTGTGATCGGGCGTCCGTTTAGCTCCGATCGCCTCGCGCGCCAGCGCCTCCCGAAGCGCTTCGCTATTCCCTCCTTTGCGGCCGATACGGTGAGTGCACTCGCGTATGCCCCCGATGAAATCATTCTCACGCTCGGCCTTTCCGGAATCGGCCTTTTCGCATGGAGCCCGTGGGTAGGAATCGCCGTCGTCTTTGTCATGGCGATCGTCGTGACCGCCCACCTGAACGTGATCGAGGAATATCCAGGCGGGGGAAGCGACTTCGTTGTCGCGCGAACCAATCTTGGTCCGAACGCGGGCCGACTCGCAGGTGCGGCTCTGGTGACCGATTATGTACTTACGGTCGCGGTCGCCTCCTCGCAAGCGGGCGCCTATATCGGGGGTGCGATAAGCCCTCTTGCACCGTTTCAAACCGGCATGGCGATGGCGATTATTGCACTCCTTGCACTCGTGAATCTTCGAGGTGCGCGGGAATCTGCGCGGCTCGTGAGCCTTCCCGTGTATACCTTCATCGCTTTGATCACCATCACGCTCGTGTGGGGCGGAATTGAGGCATGGCGAGGGACGCTCGGGCTATCCCCACATGCGGGAAGCTATCCGGAACCGGGGGAGGGGGAGCCTGTGGCTCTCACTGCGTTCGGCGGCGCGCTCGTTCTTGCGCGAGCTTTTTCGAGCGGCCTTCCCGTGGTATCCGGTGTCAAGGCCATCACGAATACCGTGCCTGTTTTCCGGCCCCCGAAAGCCCGCAATGCGTGCATCACGCTGGTCATTTCGGGCGCGATGACGGCGGTGCTTTTCCTCGGGGTCATGCTACTCGCGCTCGCGACGCGCGTGAGCCTTTCGCCCCGCGAGGCGGAAGGCGCGCGCGTGAGCGAAGCGACACCAGTGCTCGGCCAGATTGCGGAGGCCATTTTCGGGGCCGGATCGCTCATGTCGCTCGCAATGCTCGCCATGGCCACTCTCGTGCTGTGCATTGCCGCGAACACCGCCTTCACCGGACTGCCGGTACTGACGGCGGCTCTCGCCCGCACCGGTTACATCCCCCGCGTGTTCGCCTCACGGGGCGACAGGCTCGTGTACTCCAATGGCATTCTGCTCCTCGCGGGGCTTGCGGAAATCGTGGTTCTCGCGACGGGCGCGAACATTACGCTGCTCATCCACATGTATGTCGTGGGCGTTTTTATGACCTTCACGATCGGGCAGCTGGGGATGTTCCGCCACTACACGAAAAAACACCGCGTGGCGGTGCGGCTCAAGGAACGCCAGCGCTTTGCCCGCAAACGCGCGGTCAGTCTCGTTGCCACCGTGTGCCTGGCCCTGGTTCTTCTGACCGTGGCCACCGCCAACTTCCTCCTCGGCGCATGGGTGACACTCGCTGCCGTGGCGCTTATGTGGGCAGCGATGACGATCATCAGCCGCTACTACTCTCGGATCTTCTCGAAACTCGCCCTCGGCCACGACGAGGATCTTGGCCGCTGGCCGATCGCTGCACCCGCCCCCCTCGACGGTAAAGATCCCACACGGGGCATCGTTCTGCTCACGCAACTGAACCGACCCGCCATTCGAGCGATCAAGGAAGCGATGGCGTCACCGCACCTGAGCCTCCAAGCCGTGGCCGTGAAGACCAACGATTCCGCGATCGACACGCTTAGCACGGAGTGGCTCAGGCGCAAGATCCCCATCCCGCTACGCGTGATCAATTCGCCGTATCGCGCCCTCCTCGCGCCGCTCGACGACTACGTGCGATCTTTTACACGCACGTACCCCCGTGACGCCGTGGTTGTCTACATTCCTGAATTTCTCGTGGGACACTGGTGGGAGTCGATCATGCACAACCACGTGCTGAGGCGAGTCACGACCCGACTCGAAAAGTATGAGCGCGTCACGGTCCGCCGTGTCCCTTGGGATCTCGATGGTCCCGAGCACGAAGCATCGATCGCGTCGTACACGAATCCCGTTGTCAAGGAGCTAGCCCCATGACCCGTCCCGCATCCGAGCGACCAAAAGAAGTGCAGGAGCTCGCAGGGGAAGGGCGGCTGATCACCCTGACCGTCGATAAGCCGGCACATGGAGGCACCTTCGTCGCGCGTCACGAAGGTCGCGTTGTCTTCGTGCGTGGCGCGTGCCCGGGAGAAACCGTCGTTGCTGAAGTGCTTCCCGACTCGAAGGCGAACGCGCGCTTTTGGCGTGCCGAAACGATCGACGTGATCGAGGCTGGGCCCGATCGCGTCCCCAGTGCGTGGCCTGAATGCGGATACGAGGGACTCGGTGGAGCCGACTATGCCCATATCCGCATCGAAGCGCAACGTCGTATCAAGACCGAAGTTCTTCAGGAGCTCATGACGCGCGCCCGAATTGGCACGTACCCGATTGAAAACATCCAAATCGAGCCCGCTCGGGACGACCACACGGGGCTCGGTTGGCGCTCGCGCGTCCGCTTCGCCGTCGATCAGGGCAAGGTTGGCATGCACGGCTGGCGCTCCCACGAAATTCACGCCGTTGGGTCAAATCCTCTCGCCCATCCCGCAATCCAAGCACTCGGCATCGACGTGTGGAAGGCCCCGAGCGGCGTCGTTGCAGTCGATGTAGTCGCTCCAAGCGGGAGCGCGCCCGCGATCATCGTGCGCTCCGAGAACGATTTGACCCTCGACGATCTCAATCTTCCTGCCGCCTGCGAGAACGCGAGCATCGTGCTCGCCACGCGCACCAGTACCACTGCTCTGCGCGGCGACGACTCGGTGCGGGAAATCGTCGGCGATGACGTTTTCACTCTCTACGCAGGCGGTTTCTGGCAAGTGCACGTTGATGCGCCGCGCCTTCTGACCGCCGCCGTCGGACACGCTCTTGACGCGCACGAAGGTGAGCGGATTTGGGATCTGTACGGCGGGGCGGGCCTTTTTTCGGTCCCCGCAGCCCGCGCAGTCGGCGGCACAGGTGCACTTGTGAGCGTCGAGGGCGCGGAACGCGCGAGCGCCGACGCCACCGAGAACCTCGCTGCCTACCCCCAGGCCAAAGCCGTCACCGCGGATGTCCGCGACTTCCTCGCGGAAGCGAATGAAGGGCCTGACCGCGTCATTATGGACCCGCCCCGCGCGGGCGTTGGCGAAAAGGCCATGGCGCGCCTTGCCGAGCTCACTCGCGAGCGCATGGTCTACGTTTCGTGCGAACCCTCAACTCTCGCGCGCGACCTGCGAGTTGCCGAGCACGAGGGCTGGGCCATCACCGATTTCCAAGTCTTCGACCTGTACCCCCACACCCACCACATGGAATGCGTTGTGAAGCTCGAACGAGCCGCACGATAAATACTGACAACGATCGACCGCACTTGCGATAGGAGCCTCGATGAGCACGGTGAATTCTTTCGGCGCGAAGACCTCCCTGAGTGTCAACTCGCGCGAATACGAGATCTATGCACTCGACGCTGTTGAGGGGTACCGTCGGCTTCCCTACAGCCTCAAAGTGCTCCTTGAAAACCTTCTGCGCACTGAAGACGGCGAAAACATCACTGCCGCCCACGTCCAGGCGCTCGCCAATTGGGATCCCCAGGCCGAGCCGAGTGAGGAAATCCAGTTCACGCCAGCGCGCGTCATCATGCAGGACTTCACCGGCGTGCCCTGCATTGTGGATCTTGCGACGATGCGCGAAGCGATGAGCGACCTCGGCGGCGATCCCTCCAAGATCAACCCCCTTGCTCCTGCGGAAATGGTGATCGACCATTCCGTCATGATCGATGTTGCAGGTCGCATCGACGCACTCGAGCTCAATATGGATCTCGAGTTCGAGCGCAATCGCGAGCGTTACCAATTTCTCCGTTGGGGCCAGGGCGCGTTTGATGATTTCAAGGTGGTCCCGCCGGGCACGGGCATTGTCCACCAGGTCAACATCGAGTACCTCGCCCGCACCGTCATGACTCGCGAGGTTGACGGCGTTGTGCGCGCCTATCCCGATTCGTGCGTCGGCACCGACTCGCACACGACGATGGTCAACGGTCTCGGCGTGCTCGGCTGGGGCGTTGGCGGGATCGAGGCGGAAGCGGCCATGCTCGGCCAGCCCGTGTCAATGCTCATCCCGCGAGTCGTGGGCTTCAAGCTCACTGGCGAAATCCCGCCCGCCGCAACCGCTACCGACGTTGTCCTCACGATCACCGAGATGCTCCGCAAGCACGGTGTCGTGGGCAAATTCGTGGAGTTCTACGGCGAAGGCGTTTCGCAGGTTCCCCTTGCGAACCGCGCCACGATCGGCAATATGAGTCCCGAGTTTGGCTCGACCGCCGCGATCTTCCCGATCGATGATGTCACTCTCGACTACTTGCGCCTCACGGGCCGTGACGACGATCAAGTGGCCCTTGTCGAGGCTTACGCCAAGCGTCAGGGGCTCTGGCATAACCCTAAGAGGGAAGCGGAATACTCCGAATACCTCGAGCTAGACCTGGCAACCGTCGTCCCCTCGATCGCCGGGCCCAAACGCCCGCAAGATCGCATCGTGCTCACCGAAGCCAAAGAAAGCTTCGCGAAATCCCTGCCGGCCTATGCCGAGAACACCTCGAACCCCACTTCGGTTAAAGGAACCGATTACACGATTGACCATGGCATCGTCTCGATCGCCTCCATCACGTCGTGCACGAACACGTCAAATCCCTCGGTCATGATGGCCGCGGGGCTGCTGGCGAAGAACGCGGCTGAACGTGGCCTCGACGTCAAGCCTTGGGTGAAAACGTCGATGGCACCTGGCTCGAAGGTTGTCACCGACTACTACGAGAAAGCCGGCCTGTGGCCGTTCCTCGAGAAGCTTGGCTTCCACCTCGTCGGGTACGGCTGCACGACCTGCATCGGCAACTCCGGCCCTCTCACCCCCGAAATCTCCGAAGCCATTGCCGAGGGCGACCTTGCCGTGACCGCTGTGCTGTCTGGCAACCGCAATTTCGAGGGGCGTATTAACCCCGACGTCAAAATGAACTACCTGGCTTCGCCGCCCCTTGTCATCGCCTACGCGCTTGCCGGCACGATGAACTTCGACTTCGACTCCGACCCGCTCGGGCACGATGCCGAGGGCAACGCCGTGTTCCTTCGCGACATTTGGCCGACTCCCGCCGAAGTCGAACACACGATCGCCGAGAACATCACGCAGGAGATGTTCGAAAACGACTACTCCGATGTCTTCGCCGGCGATGAGCGTTGGCGCGGCCTCGACACTCCTGACGGCGACACGTTCTCGTGGAGCGACGACTCGACCTACGTGCGCAAACCCCCGTACTTCGAGGGGATGAGCATGGAGCTTGAGGCGATTCGTGACATCGAAGGTGCGCGCGTACTCGTGAAGGTCGGCGACTCGACGACAACCGACCACATCTCGCCCGCGGGTGCCATCAAGGCCGACTCGCCGGCCGGGCGCTACTTGCGCGAGCACGGCGTGGATCGTAAAGACTTCAATTCCTACGGCTCGCGCCGTGGCAATCACGAGGTCATGATCCGTGGCACCTTCGCGAACATCCGCCTCAAGAACCTTCTTCTCGACGGCGTCGAAGGTGGTTACACGAGGAACTTCCTCACCGGTGAGCAGAGCTTTATTTACGACGCCGCCCAGGACTACGCCGAAGCGGGAATCCCGCTCGTCGTGCTCGCCGGCAAGGAGTACGGTACCGGCTCTTCTCGCGACTGGGCAGCCAAGGGCACGAAGCTGCTGGGCGTGCGCGCGGTCATCGCCGAGAGCTACGAGCGCATTCACCGCTCAAACCTGATCGGCATGGGCGTGCTGCCGCTGCAGTATCCCGCTGGCGAGTCGGCTGAAAGCCTCGGCCTCACGGGCGAAGAAACCTTCTCCATTTCTGGCGTGAGCGCTCTTAACGAAGGCGTCACCCCGAAAACCGTCTCCGTACGCGCAACGCGCGAAGGTGAAGAACCCATCGAGTTCGATGCGCTCGTGCGCATCGATACCCCCGGCGAAGCCGACTACTTCCGTGCCGGCGGTATCCTGCAGTACGTCCTGCGCTCGCTCGCCGAGTAGGGGAGAGCCGGAGCCGCTTCACTGTTCCGCAGCCCGCGTATCGCCTGATGCGCGGGCTTGTGGCGTCGCATGGCTCGAAAGCGATGCCGCTTCGCTCGGGTCCGGGCACGTTGCTGATTTCCCAAACCCCCACAACCCCTATGCAATCGACGAAGGAGGGGCTGCTTCGGGATGAGGCAGCCCCTCCTTGGGATTACGGGAGCGGCGAGGTCACTCCGCGGGAACCTCGATAGTCGTGGTGTAATCCTTCTTCGTCGGCTCTTGAGCCTCAACGCGCTGCTGCTCTGCTTTCGCGTCGTCAGCTTTCGCCTGCGCTTCATTCAGCTCGTTCTCGGCATCCGACGCCGCTTTGTTGTCGCGAGCGGCGTTTGATTCTGCCTCGCCTACGATCTTACTTTGATTGTCGACCTTGGCCTGCTGCTGCTTGCGTGCAGTTTCGGCCTCAGGCGCGGCGGCTTCCGCCTCGGCGAGGTCAGCCTGAGCCTTAGAGGAGGCATCCTCGCTCTCGGTCTTCCGAATGTCTGCGTCGCCCTTAGCCCTCTTGGCGTCTTCGAGATCCTGATTGCTCTGGTCGGCTTCGGCCTGGGCCGCGTCGACCTTGGCCTGTGCTTCGCTGATGTCCGAATCGAGGTTCTTCAATTCATCGACCCGCGGGGCTTCTTCAAGCTCAGAAATCCGCTTATCAACACCGCGGCGCACGCCCTTCGTGTAGTCGAGGCCGTCCTTGCCGCCTTCCCACTTGTCGTACTCGGTGGTGTTGCGATCGTCAACCGTGTGGGCGAGCTTCGTGCCACCCGTGACCGCGATTGCACCCTCGGGCACGTACTCGCCGCCAAGATTTTCGGGCATGCCCTTCGACTTCGGGACGACGGTGGTGGAGTTAGCCTCGTGGGCATCGTCCTTGATGAAGAACATGTTCGTGCCATAGACCTGGCCGTCGTCGCCCTTTGCAAGGCCCATACCAGCGTGCGAGAAGGTCTCGTCAAGCATGTTCTTGTTCTGGTCATCCGACTTTTGCCACTGCTCGAACAATGCATCGGCGCACTCGCCGACGGTTGCCGCGTCGGTATTGCAGTTGGACTTTACGACGTTCTCGCTGCTGTAGCCTTCTTCGTCCCTATTCGAGTGCGTGAAGTCCTTGCTCGTGGCCATAGTCGTGGACCAGCCTGCGGCCTTGTCGTTGAACACCGGTGCGTACACGAGTTCGTTCAGACCGTTCTTCACGCGGTAGTCGTTCACACGCTCCGCGAGGGCGTCGGAGAGGGCACGAAGCTGGTCTTCCGAATTCAGTTGTGCGAACTCGAGGTTGCTCTGAATCGCAATGTTGTCACGCTTGTCGGAAAGCACCTCGAGCTGCTTGGTGGCCTGCTCGAGCTTGCGATCGGCATCCTGCTTCTTCTTCTCGGCGTCGGTGACCTTCTTCTCAGCGGTCTCAACGTCGGCGGCGGCCTTCTCCGCTTCGACCTTCAGCTTCGCCGCGAGGTCGCGCTTCTGGGCGAGATCGCCCGTACCGGGCATGGCAGCGACGAGTTCGTCGAGCTTCGCCTTCTCGGCTTCGTAGGCGCTTTGCGAAGCGGAAGCCTTCGAACGTGCGTTCTCGGCGTTTTGTCGCGCCTCATTCAATGCCGCATTTGCGCGATCTGCTTTGCGGGTCGCGTTATCGAGCTCGTTCTTCCATGCATCGAGGGCGGAGTTGTAGCCCTTCTCATCGAAAGCGGCGATCGTCACCGTAGGAGAGTCGTCGGGTTTGCCCGGCTTTCCGGGCTTGGGGTTTCCGGGTTCCGGAGCGGGATTGCTCGGTTTGCCCGGCTTGTGCGGCTTCGGAGCTGGCTTACCGGTACCGTCGCCAGGTTTTTCGGGTGTGGGATGTGGCTTCGGCTGCGCGGGCTTCGGCTCCGCCGGTTGCGCCACCACGTTGCCCGGGAAGGGACCCGGGCCGTTCGAGGGATCCTGTGCGGGCGGAATCGACGCATCGGATTCACCGTGAGCAAGTGCGGTATCAGGCGTGACCTCAAAGGCCGGCCTCTGCTGGCCTGAGCCGTTTTCGCGAGTATTTTCGGGCGTACGGCCTGCACTCAACTCGGAGTCACCCTGGGCACGTCGACGCCCGCTGCTGTCCGAGCTTGCATCGCTCTCGGCGTTCACGTTGGAATCTTGGCCGGAAGCACGGTTCCTCTTCCGTGCCCACTGCTGCGCAAGGGACTCCCCAGAATGGTCTTCCTCTTCCGAGGACGCGGGGGACGAATCCACGGAACCCGGAAGCCTGTCCTCCGTGTCATCTGTGCTCGTCGAGGAGCTCGAAGACGAATCCGCACTGGCCGTCACACTTGAGGACGGCGACTGCGCGGCGTCGTTGGACGCACTGCCACCGGAGCACGCAGCGAGGAGCGACAAGGAGAGTCCAAGGCCGAGGACCGGCCCAAGCTTCTTACGGGTGAGGGTCATGGAGAGTCTCTTTTCTGTGCTCGAGTGTCTCGGCCACCGTTGCCATCGCTGTTCGCCACTGAGGGAAAGAGTGTGGTGGGCAGTGTTTTCGGATCGGGGTCTGGCCTGGGCCGCTACGGATATTACTACTTACACCGTTTCGAACGAAGGCGGGGAGCGACCATGCCGTTACCAAAATGTTACATTGCGGTGAATTTTATCGCGAGGGGGCTAGAAGGGGAGGGGCCCTGGGGTTTGAGGCGCGAATGAGCGCTGGCAACCGTCGGAATTCACCGCCCACGGGCTCGCGTAGCGCGGACAGGTGCAGGGCAGGGGTAACCCCCACAACGACTATGCAATCCGGGGGAGGTCAGGGGTGCGAGCCGTCACGATGATGGGCTCGTCCTTCGTGACGATGAGGGTGTGTTCCGCGTGCGCGCCAGTTGAGCCATCCCCCGATTCGACGGTCCAGCCGTCGCGTTCGGTGATGCGCATGACGTCGGTCGTGGGCGTGAGGAACGGCTCGACCGTGAGCGCCATACCCTCGCGCAATCGTTGGCCCGAGCCCGGCGGCCCGTAGTTAGGTACGAAAGGTGCCTCGTGCATCGTGCGTCCCACGCCGTGACCACCGAACTGGTGATTGATCGTGTACCCGAGCTCGGCAGCGCGCGACTCCACCGCATGGCCGATGTCGCCCACGGTGTTGCCCGCGCGGGCCACGTCGATGCCGGCCCACATCACGCTTTCGGTATCTCGAATGAGTTTGAGGTAGTCCTCGCGCTGCTCTCCCACAACGATTGAGAGCGATGAATCCGCGACCCATCCCTCGAGTTCGATCGCGAAATCCATGGAGACGAGGTCCCCGCTTACGAGATTGCGATCGTAGGGGCGGCCATGGAGCACCGCATTATTGACGCTCAAGCAGATAACTTTTCCGAAGGGGGAGCCGCCGAAGCTGGGGTGGTAGTCGATGTAACACGAGGTCGCACCGGCCTTGCGAATCATGCGGTGGACCTCGGCGTCGATGTCGAGGAGGTTATCGCCAACGGAGACGGTTTTCTCAAGCGTTGCGAGCACGCCCGCCACGAACTCGCCCGCGGGTTTGATTTCTTCGGGGGTTGGGTAACGTTTCGTGCGGAACAGGCTCATTGCTGCGCCTCCTTTGAGTGGTCGTGCGGTGCCGTGCCTTCCCCGATCGGGTACCACGTGAACAGGCTTGCGCCGAGCCACGCGATGCCCGCGGAGAGCAGGGCCGCGCCAAACATATGCAACCCCACGAGAGCCTCGGGTAGGCCGGTGAAATATTGGATGTACCCGATCGCGCCCTGGAGGAGCGTCACGACCGTGAGGGCAATGAGAGCATTCTTCGCCCGAGTGTGCGCCTTTGTGATCATAAGGATGATGGCGACACCGAGCAGAAGCCCGCAGAAAAGCCATACGAAATCGGCGTGAAGCCACGCGATTTTCGCCGGGTTGAACGGGAAGCGTTGCGGGGTGTTGGCGTCACCGGAGTGCGGGCCTGAGCCGGTCGTAAGAGTTCCAAGAATCAGCACCGCAAACCCGACGGCAGCAAGTGGCCAAAAAACGAATTGAGCGCCGCGGTTCACGGCAAGTCTTGCAGAACCGTTGCCCTCGTAAAGTCGGTAGACCAAAACCGCGGAGGACGCCACGAGAATTGGCGAGACGATGAAGTGCACCGACACGAAGAAGGGGTGGAGGTGGAGGTAGACGACGAGCATGCCCCACACCGCCTGGAAGAGCGTCAGCGCGAGCGGCACCCACGAAAGACGCACGAATCCCGCGCCTTTGGCGCGAAGGTGCTTATAGGTTGCGACGAGCACGAGGATCGCGAAGATGAGCAACACGAGCGTGAGGGCACGGTTGCCAAATTCGATGAAGGGGCGCAGGCCCGATTCGGGGTGATACCGCGGCGTGAATTGTCCCGGTTCGCAGTGCGGCCACGAGGAACAGCCGAGCCCCGACTTCGTCAAGCGCACGATGCCGCCCGTCACGATGATGCCGATTTGGCACGCGAGATTGATCCAAAAAATGACGTAAATCCAGCGATTGTGGCGCTCGGCAACGGCGCGTGGTGTGCTCTTCGGAGAGGTCATGCGCCAAGTGTAAGAAACCCCGGCCGGGACCCGCGGCTCAGCTGCTCGTCCAGCGGAAGAATCTCACCGTCAGGCCGCCAAAGAGGGCGGCCCAAATCGCAAGGAGCGCGAGCGACCATAGGGAGGGCGCGTGCCCCGAAAGCGCAGCGGTGAGGGCATTCGTGGCCGCCGCTGACGGTAAGAGCGCGACGATGGCGTCCAGGGGAGCCGGGAAACTCTTCGCGGGAATAGCGACACCGCCCACGGCAATGAAGAGGAGGAAGAAGATATTGGAAAGCGCGAGCACAGCCTCCGTACGGAGCGTACCCGCGATCAAAAGACCGAGGCCTCCGAATGCGCACGTCGCGAGAATCCACGCCGGGATCGACCACAGGATTTCGCTTACTGTGGGACGCCATCCGAGTGCGAGTGACAGCACGCCGAGAACGACGATCTGCAGGATGTGGACGAGGGAGAGGGCGCCAAGTTTGCCGAGCATGTACCCGCCCCGGCCGAGCGGTGTCGTGGCAATCCAGCGCAGCACACCATTACGGCGGTCAAAACCCGTGGAGATCGCCTGGGAGGTGAGCGAGGTCGCGATGATCGCCGTGACGGCCGTCGCAGCAACCGCGTCGGAAATCGAAGGAATGTGGCCACCAAAAAGTGCGGGCGAAACGGGAATGAACCGAAGACCGAGGAGCACCATGGCGGGCAGCATGAGCGAAACCATGAGCTGTTCGCCGTTCGTGAGGAGTGCCCGGGCTTCGAGTTTCGCGTGTGCGGCGATTCGCTGCGGTGCTCGTGCGGCGCGGGTACCGCTCACACTGGGCGAATGACGATCGGCGATGCTCACTTTTGCTCCTTCGTTGAGTGCGTGGAGAGCGTGACAAGGATGTCCTCGAGCGAGGCGGGGCCACGATTGACCGTGAGCGAAACCCCGTGCGCCGTCGCGGCTTCGCGCACGGCACGCTCGAATCCCGTGAGATTTTCTTGTGCTGGGGCTGTCGCCGAGACGTCGAGCGCGAGCGCTGTGCCATTCCCGAGGGTGTTTTCGACGTCGGCGAGGGTACCGTCGGCCCGCACGACGCCACCGGAGATCACGATGATGCGATCGGCAAGTGAGGCGATGTCGTCGAGCGCGTGGGAGGTGAGGATTACTGCTGCCCCTCGCTCGGCTTCCGCGCGGATCAGTTCACGCGTGCGGCGCTTGACGGCCGCGTCCATGCCCGCGGTGGGCTCGTCGAGGAAGAGGACATCCGGTTCTCCGAGCAGTGCGAGCGCGAGGCTGAGGCGCTGGCGTTGCCCACCGGAAAGGCGTCGCACGAGCGTTGAGGCAAAGGCGTCGATGCCCAGTTCGCTCGAGAGCGCGCGCCAGTTTCGAGGGTGCGAATAAAGGCAGGAAGCGTATTCGAGAAGATGCTTCGCAGTGGCACCGGAGGTAAGCCCGCCGTCCTGAAGCATCACGCCCACGCGAGCGCGAGTCTCGGCGTCGTGAGTGCGGGGGTTGCTTCCGAGGAGTCGAACTTCGCCGCCATCGGGGTTGAGAAGCCCGGTGGCGCACGCAATGGTCGTCGATTTTCCCGCGCCATTGGGGCCAAGAAGAGCGGTGATCTCACCAAAATTTGCCGTGAGGCTGACGTTTTCGCACGCCGTCACGTCTCCGAATTGTTTCCTCAGGTTCGCGATCTCGAGGGCCGACGCTGGCGCCGCCTTCGGTGAACCCTTGACTGTGGTGGTGTTCTTGCCCATGGCTCTCCATCGTACTGTTCCGCGCGCTTCCGGGAGGCGAGGCCCGGGGCCGACGGTTGCTTGGCGATCGATGCGTGGTGTGACTTACACCGCGGCTTAGCGGGACTTAGGTAACCCTCCCTATCTTTTCGAAACTTGCGGCTTGTAGAATCGGAGCGTCCACCGTTTCGGCGAGAGGAGGATGTCGTGAATGCTCGCACTGATGCGCACGCATCGGATTCAACGCGCGAACGTCTCATCGAGGCCATCAGCGTCGACGGCCCCATCGCCGCTGGCGACCTTGCCGAACGGTTCCACCTCACGGGCGCGGCCATCCGTCGGCACCTCTCCCAATTACACGCCGAAGGCATTATTGAGGAAAAGGAAGCACCTAATCGCCCCCGTGGTCGTGGACGGCCCCGCAAAGAGTTCGTGCTCGCCGCGAAAGCCCCCGACACCGATGCGAACTCACGCGAATGCGAAAGCCTCGCGCTTCTCGCGATGAGGGAACTCGAGCGCGCAGGCGGTCACGAGGCACTCGTGACGCTCGCAAAGGCGCGAACTTCGGAGTGGGAAGCCGAATTTGAGAGGCGGTACGAGCGCGAAAATGCGAGGGGAGAAGTGCCCCCATCCAAGCGCGTGCGCCTCGTCATCGACCTTCTCAAGGAACTCGGGTACGCCGCGTCACTGAGGCCCGTGACGGTGACCGTTGGCCCACCCGGGAAAGACGGCGCCTCGACGCGTACCCTCACAACCGTGCAAATGTGCCAGGGGCGCTGCCCCGTCCAGGACATCGCGGCCAAGCACCCGGAGCTGTGCGAGGTGGAAACCGCAGCGCTCTCGCGTATGCTCGGCGTCCCCGTCCAGCGCCTCTCCACCCGAGCGGCAGGCGCGCACGTATGCACGACCCACTTGACCCCCGCCATGAGCGCAGCGATCGCCGAGTCCATGGCGGAAGGGGAACTTGCCTCGGACGTCACCACAGATTTGCTCACAGAAGGAAGGAAGCCATGACGACTGCACCAGAGCAGCTCAGTCAGGACGAGATCATTGCGTCGATTGGCAGCTACGAATACGGCTGGCACGACACGGATACGGCCGGTGCCGCCGCTCAGCGAGGGCTGAGCGAGGACGTCGTTCGGAACATCTCGCACCTGAAGAACGAGCCGGAATGGATGCTCAAGCGCCGACTGCGCGCCCTCTCGCTCTTCGAAAAGAAGCCGCTTCCCACGTGGGGTGCGGATCTGAGCGACATCGATTTCGACAACATCAAATACTTCGTGCGCTCGACCGAGGGTCAGGCGAAGAGCTGGGAAGACCTCCCCGAAGACATCAAGGCGACCTACGACCGCCTCGGTATCCCCGAAGCCGAGAAGGAGCGCCTCGTCGCGGGCGTCGCCGCCCAGTACGAGTCCGAGGTTGTGTACCACCAGATCCGCGAGGACCTCGAGAAGCAAGGCGTCATCTTCGTGGATACCGACACGGGCCTTCGCGACTACCCCGAGATCTTCGAGGAGTACTTCGGAACGGTCATCCCCGCGGGCGACAACAAGTTTGCGGCCCTCAACACCGCCGTATGGTCGGGCGGCTCGTTCGTGTACGTCCCGAAGGGCGTCCACGTGGAAATTCCGCTCCAGGCCTACTTCCGCATCAACACGGAGAACATGGGCCAGTTTGAGCGCACGCTCATCATCGCCGACGAAGGCTCGTACGTGCATTACGTCGAGGGCTGCACGGCGCCGATTTACAAGTCGGATTCGCTGCACTCGGCCGTCGTCGAGATCGTCGTGAAGAAGGATGCCCGCGTGCGTTACACGACCATCCAGAACTGGTCGAACAACGTGTACAACCTCGTCACGAAGCGCACGACCGTGGAAGAGGGCGGCACGATGGAGTGGGTCGATGGCAACATCGGCTCGAAGGTCACCATGAAGTACCCCGCGGTGTGGCTCCAGGGTGAGCACGCCCGCGGCGAGACCCTCTCGATCGCCTTCGCAGGCGAGGGCCAGCATCAGGACACGGGCTCGAAAATGGTGCACATGGCGCCCCATACGTCGAGCTCAATCGTGTCGAAGTCGGTTTCGCGTGGCGGCGGTCGGTCCTCGTATCGCGGCCTGGTCCAGGTCAACGATGGCGCACACCACTCGGCCTCGAACGTCCTCTGCGATGCTCTCCTCGTCGATCAGATCTCTCGAACCGACACCTACCCGTATGTCGATGTTCGCGTGGACGACGTGCAGATGGGCCACGAGGCCACCGTCTCCAAGGTCAGCGAAGAGCAGCTGTTCTACCTCATGAGCCGCGGTCTCGAAGAGACCGAAGCCATGGCCATGATCGTGCGCGGCTTCATCGAGCCGATTGCGCGTGAACTCCCCATGGAGTACGCGCTCGAGCTCAACCGCCTCATTGAACTGCAGATGGAAGGAGCCGTGGGTTAATGACCACGACGGATCATTCGAAAGCACAGCTCGAATCCGAAGGCGTCGCCCTTCCCGGTGAGCGCAGCGGCCTCCTCTCGCGCGCGACCCGTCACGCCGCGTTCGGAATCGACAACCACGAGATTCCGACCGGCCGTGAGGAAGAGTGGCGCTTTGCAAGCCTCCGCCAGCTCGCCCCGCTTTTCGAGGCGCGCGAGACCCACGTTGAAGAAAGCGTCGTGAGCTACGAGGTCGAGGCCCCCGAGGGCATCGTCGTCGACTCGCTCGGGAAAAAGGAAGCCCCCCGCCACACGGCGATCCTCCCCGAGGACCGGATCGCTGCGGCAGCCGCCGAACTCACCGCGAACGCGCTCTACCTCAAAGCTCCCTCGAACGCCGAGATCAGTGAGCCGGCGCGCGTCGAGATCGGGGGACACGATGCCTCGGTTGCGAGCCACGGCGAGATTGTGCTCCACACCGAAGCGAACGCCCGCGCGACCTACGTCGTCAACCACACGGGCTCGGCACTCTATGCCCAGAATGTCGAGATGATCCTCGACGAAGGTTCCGAGATGACCGTGATCGCGATCCAAGACTGGGCCGACGACGCGGTGCAGGTGTCCACCCACGTCGCCAAGATCGGCAAGGATGCGCGCCTCAAGCACATCGTCGTCACGCTCGGCGGCAAAGCCGTGCGCGTCAACTCGACCGCGACCTTCGCGGGCCCCGGTGGCGAAGTTGAACAGGACGGCCTGTACTTTTCCGACGAAGGCCAGCACCTCGAACACCGCCTTTTTGTGGATCACTCCGCGCCAAACTGCACCTCGAACGTGCTCTATAAGGGCGCACTCCAGGGCCGCGGTGCGCGCAGTGTCTGGGTGGGCGATGTGCTCATCCGCAAGGAGGCCGAAGGCACCGAGACCTACGAAATGAACCGCAACCTTGTGCTCACCGAAGGGGCGCGCGCCGATTCGGTGCCGAACCTCGAGATCGAGACTGGCGAAATTGAAGGCGCAGGACACGCCGCCGCGACGGGTCGATTCGACGATGAGCAGTTGTTCTACCTCATGGCACGCGGCATCTCCGAAATCGAGGCTCGCCGCCTCGTTGTGCGCGGTTTCTTCCAGGAGCTCATCCAGAGGATCGAGGTTCCTGAGGTGCGTGAGTACCTCACGGAGCAGATCGAGGTCGAGCTGCAGCGGAGCATGAACTAAATGTCCATGACACACACGGTTGCACACCTCGAAGACCTCGCCCCTGGAACGGTCATGGGCATAGAGGTCGAAGGGGTCGAGATTGCTCTGGCGCGCGATACAGATGGAACTGTGCACGCGCTTGGCGATCTGTGCACCCACCGCAGTGTCAACCTCTCCGATGGCGACGTCGAAGACGGCGCCCTTGAGTGCTGGAAGCACGGCAGTCAGTTCGACCTTCGCACCGGCGTGCCTCGGCAACTTCCCGCACATGTTGCAACACCCGTTTATCCCGTCACGATCGACCAGGCGAGCGGCGCGATCAGCGTCTCGCTCGACCCCATCGAACTTTCCTGACTCGAAAGGAACATCATGTCCGTTCTTGAAATCAAGGACCTCCACGCAACCGTGGAAACTCCCGAAGGTACGAAAGAGATCCTGAAGGGCGTGAACCTCACGCTCCGCTCGGGCGAAACCCACGCGATCATGGGGCCGAACGGCTCCGGTAAGTCCACGCTTGCCTACTCGCTTGCGGGCCACCCGAAGTACGAGATCACCTCGGGTGAGGTTCTCCTCGACGGCGAAGACGTTCTCGAGATGAGCGTCGACGAACGTGCGAAGGCCGGCCTCTTCCTCGCGATGCAGTACCCGGTCGAGGTTCCCGGCGTGACCGTCTCAAACTTCCTGCGCACCGCGAAGACCGCCGTTGCCGGCGAGGCTCCGAAGCTTCGCGAGTGGGTCAAGGATGTGAACTCCGCAATGGAGAAGCTTCGCATGGATCCGCAGTTCGCGCAGCGTAACGTGAACGAAGGCTTCTCGGGCGGCGAGAAGAAGCGCCACGAGATTCTCCAGATGGAGCTCCTGCGCCCGAAGATCGCGATCCTTGACGAGACCGACTCCGGCCTCGACGTCGACGCGCTTCGCGTCGTCTCGGAAGGCGTGAACCGCGTCAAGGAGGAGAGCGACCTCGGCGTCATGCTCATCACGCACTACACGCGTATCCTCAAGTACATCAAGCCCGATTTCGTGCACGTGTTCGTGAACGGCCGCGTCGCGGAAGAGGGCGGCCCCGAGCTCGCCGAGCGTCTCGAGGCCGAGGGCTACGACCGCTTCCTTACGGCCTGAGCGCCGCACGACTGCGACTACCTGAAAGGACGGCTTAGCAATGTCCGAATCCAAGGATGTGACCGCTGAGGACGTCACCGAAGCCCTCAAGGACGTGATCGATCCCGAACTCGGGATCAATGTTGTGGACCTTGGCCTCGTGTACGGGGTCACGGTCGAGAACGGTAACGCCGTGATCGACATGACGCTCACGAGCGCCGCGTGCCCGCTTCAGGACGTGCTCGAAGATCAAACCTTCGCCGCACTCGACCCGATTGCGGAGACGCACCGCATTAACTGGGTGTGGATGCCGCCGTGGGGCATGGAGCGCATCACCGAGGACGGCAAGGATCAGCTCCGCGCGATCGGTTTCAATATCTAAAAATGTTGCGGCAGCGCCGCGACTCAAAAGAAGGGTGGCCAGCTCGTGTGGAGCTGGCCACCCTTTCTGGGTGCGGGAGGCGTCGGAACCTACAGCGCTGGGCTTTCGGCGCGCGGTGCTGCGGCGAGGGCCTCATCTTCAGCTCGCTCGCGATCTCCCTTGCCCATCCAGTCTTTGCCGTCGATCATGCGGGCAACGAGCATCGAGGAGGAATTGTCGCCAACGGCGTTGATCGTCGTCGCGGGAGCATCGATGATGGTGCCGATGATCGAAATGACGGGCAGGGCCGTGGTGGGAAAGCCGTAGAGCGTGATGATCATGAGCTCACCAACGAATCCCCCCGAGGGGATGCCGCTCATGACCATGCCGCTCAAGAGGGCGATGCCCACGGCGATGAGCATGTTCTCGACCGTGAAGAGATCTCGCTGGAATAGCGTGAAGAGGAACGAGATTTTGAGGATCGCGGAAAGCACGGAGCCTTCCATGTGGATCGTCGCGCCGATAGGAATGATCGTTTCGCGAATATCGCGGGGGACACCGGTGCGCTGCGCAGCCTTGAGGTTGGCCGGAAGGCAGGCAACGGAGGAACCGGTGCCGAGCGCGATGGCGGTGGGCTCGAGGATGTTGCTCCAAAAGCGCTTGATGCCCTTCGCTCCGCCAGCAATATAGGCGTAAAGCGTGAAGGCCACGCAGAAGTAGACGATCGTGACGGGGAAGTAGATCACGAAGGCGCGGACGTAACCGCCCACGAGCTGTGGGCCGAGCTCACCGATGAGAGCGGCGAAATAGGCACCAAGGCCAATCGGTGCGTAGTACATCACGAGCGAGACGAGCTTCAAGAACACGGCACTCGCTGACGTGAGAAACTCGCGGAAAGGGTCACCAGCCTTGCCAATTCCGCTCGTCGCGAAGCCCACGAGCACGGCAAAGATGATGAGCGCGAGCATGTTGGAGGGGGAGAGGAGCTCACCGAATTCGCTCACGGTGAGGGTCTGCACGATCTGGTCGCCGATCGATTCCGGTTTTTCCACCGCGCCGGGATCCGTAAGCGTGATGTTGAGCGGCTCGCTTGAGCGGAACAGCCACAGCACGGTGAGCATGATGATGGCCGCGAGGATGCCGGTGGAGATAAACACGAGCATCATCGAACCCATGATTTTCCCTAGGCGCTTTGCTGATTCCATGGCGGCAACCGATGAGGCAATGGAGAAAAACACGAGCGGCACCACGAGCGTGAACATCATGTTCACGAACACCACCCCGAAGGGTTTCACCACGGCGGCATCGGGGCCGAAGACGAGTCCGGCGATTGCGCCGAGGATCACGCACGTGAGAATAATGAGGGGGAATCGATAATTTCGCAGCATGCGTGCATTATCCCAGCTTTGGCCCGCTACAAGCGGAATTGAGGGCGTGGTGGGCTGGGATGTTCCGCACAGCCCGCCCCCGACCTTTGACGCGCGAGCCGAACGCTAACTCAGCATGGTGCGTGCATCGCGGCTTTCACGTCCGTGACTCTCGGCGACCTCCGTGTGCAGCAGTTCTCCGCGGTACGTCGAAAAGCCGGAGAGGAGCCCAGCGTGGCCCGCAATGCCGGCGATTCCACCGTTCGCGAGGGCACGGACATACGGGAGGCTCGCCCCTGCGAGGGCAACGCTCGCGGTACGGGCCACGGCGCCCGGCATATTCGCGACACAGTACACGGTGGCGTTTCCCACGCGGAAGGTTGGATCATCGTGGGTCGTGGGCGAAGAAACCTCGGTGCAGCCGCCCTGGTCGATGGCAACGTCAATGACGATCGAGCCGGGGCGCATCGCCTCGATCGTTTCTCGTTTGAGGAGTTTCGGGGCTGCACGGCCAGGTAGGAGAACCGAGCCCACTACAACATCGGCATCGCGAGCGAAGGTATCGATCGCTTGCGCGTTGGAGAACCCCGTCGAAATACGTGTGCCGTGGATGCGGTCGAGATCGGCGAGGCGAGAGGAATTGATGTCGAGCACGGTCACGCTCGCGCCCATGCCTGCGGCCACAAGCGCGGCTTGTTCGCCGACGATACCTCCTCCCACGACGAGGACCTTTGCTCTTGCCGTTCCGGGCGCACCACCCATGAGCACGCCGGTTCCGCCAAAGGGCGACATGAGTTGGTGCGCGGCGACCTGTGCGGCGAGCCGACCCGCGATGATGCTCATGGGGGCGAGCAGAGGCAGGGAGCCGTCGGATCCGCGCACCATTTCGTACGCAAGCGCCGGTGTTTTGGCCTCGAGCAGGGCATCCGTGAGTGGGCGCGAGGCCGCGAGGTGCAGGTACGTGAACAGGATCTGATCCTCGCGGAGGAAGCCGTACTCGCTCTCGAGCGGTTCCTTCACCTTGAGGAGCAACTCGGCCTCTTCCCACACCTCCTTTGCCGTGGTCGCGATACGGGCGCCTGCTTGCTCGTAGTCCCGGTTCGTAAAGCCCGCGTTTACGCCCGCATCCGTTTCCACGATGACCTCGTGGCCTGAGCGGATCAATTCTTCAACGCCAGCGTGGTGCATGGACACGCGGTATTCGTTGTTCTTAATTTCCCTGACGATGCCGATCTTCATGGCGCTTCATCACCCTGTTCCGCAGCGCGCCGTCGCGCCGCCAATTGTCTCCACCCATCGTGACGCACGAGGGCCCCTCGTTCAAGGGAGACGAGGAAAGATCTGAAGCTCCGGAGGGCGCGTGTGGAATCCGCTACCCGGTGAGGCAGAGTCCGACGGTTGCACGGCCTTCAGCGCACGCGCCTGATTAGACTTGTGCGCGGCCCACAACGGCCAAGCCCTACCACCATCTGTTTGCAAAGGACACCATGATCACGGTCCATGACCTCGAGATTCGCGTGGGTGCACGCATGCTGATGAGCGGCGTGAACTTTCAGGTGGCGAAAGGCGATCGTGTAGGTCTCGTGGGGCGCAACGGTGCGGGCAAGACGACGCTCACGCGTACCCTCGCGGGCGAACGTGAGGCTGCGGCTGGATCGATCGATATTCGCGGGCAGATCGGCTTCTTGCCTCAAGACACGACTGAGGGGGATCCGAAGCAAAAGGTGCTTGCGCGCATCCTCGAGGCCCGCAACCTCGCGCGCATTTTCGAAAAACTCGCGCAGAGTGAGCATGACATGGCCGACATGAGCCTCAGCGAAAGCAAGCGTGAGAAAGCGATGGATCGCTACGTGCGGTTCAACAACGAGCTCGAGGCCCAGGGTGGTTACGCCGCCGAGGCGGAGGCCAAGCAACTCGCGGCCAACCTTGGGGTTGATAACCGGCTGCTCGAGGCTGAGCTTGGCACCCTCTCAGGTGGGCAGCGTCGCCGCGTTGAACTCGCGCGCATTCTGTTTTCACAAGCAGAGACACTCGTTCTGGATGAGCCCACGAACCATCTCGATGCCGATTCGATCGTGTGGCTTCGTGAGTTTCTCATGCAGTACCCGGGCGGCATGATCATCATTTCGCACGACATTCAGCTCGTCGAACACGTGGTCAATAAGGTGTTCTACCTTGATGCAAACCGCCAGGTCATCGACGTGTACAACATGGGCTGGAAGAATTATCTGCGCCAGCGTGAGGACGACGAGAAGCGCCGTAAGCGCGAACGTGCGAACGCCGAGAAGAAAGCCGCGACCCTCCAGGCACAAGGCGAGAAGATGCGCGCGAAAGCGACGAAAGCCGTTGCTGCTCAACAGATGTTGCGTCGAGCTGAAAAACTCCTCGATTCCCTCGAGGAAGAACGACAGGTTGAGCGAGTGGCGAAGCTGCGGTTCCCGAAGCCTGCTCCGAGCGGAAAGACGCCACTGAGCGCCGAAGGGCTTTCGAAGAGCTACGGGAGCCTCGAGATTTTCACCGACGTGAACCTCGCGATCGATCGTGGCTCGCGCGTTGTTGTTCTCGGCCTCAACGGTGCGGGGAAAACCACGCTTTTGCGTCTGCTCGCGGGCGTCGAAACACCAGACACGGGTGAGGTGGTTGCCGGGCACGGGCTGAAGCTCGGCTATTTCGCGCAGGAGCACGACACACTCGAGCTTGAGCGCACCGTTCTCGACAATATGCAGCGCGCCGCGGGCGATCTTCCCGAGGTTGAGGTCCGTAAGATCCTCGGCTCCTTCCTCTTTCAGGGAGATGACGTGCATAAGCCCGCCGGGGTGCTCTCCGGTGGCGAAAAGACTCGCCTCGCCCTCGCGACCCTGGTGGTCTCGAGCGCGAACGTCTTGCTTCTCGACGAGCCCACGAACAACCTCGACCCCGCGAGCCGCGAAGAAATCCTCGGCGCCCTCAGTGCCTTCGAGGGAGCGATCGTGCTCGTGAGTCACGATCCCGGCGCTGTCGCCGCGCTCAACCCCGAGCGCGTGCTCATGATGCCCGATGCGGTCGAGGACCTCTGGAACGCCGAATACGAAGAACTGATCGCGCTCGCGTGAGAAGGATCAAGGGGAATCCGGCAACCGTCGGAAAACTCCGCGCCCGAAGGGCGCTAAAATTAAGGATTGTGTGCGCCCTCGAAGGGGCGCGTGCGCAACAGCAACCTCGAACGGAGAATCATGGCAAGCACTAACGACCTCAAGAACGGAATGGTTCTGAAGATCGACAACAACCTCTGGAGCGTTGTCGAATTCCAGCACGTCAAGCCCGGTAAGGGGCCGGCGTTCGTGCGCACCAAGCTCAAGAATGTTCTCTCCGGCAAGACCGTGGACAAGACCTTCAACGCGGGCGTCAAGGTTGAGACGGCGACGATCGACCGCCGCGACATGCAGTACTCGTACAAGGATGGCGACCTCTTCGTGTTCATGGACACGACAACCTGGGAGCAGGTCAACGTGACCGCCGAGGTCGTTGGTGAAGCCGCGGATTACATGCTCGAAGGGCAGGATGCGGTCGTCGCGTTCTACGAGGGCACCGTGCTTTTCGTTGAGCTTCCCGCCTCGGTTGTTCTTGAGATCACCCACACCGAGCCGGGCCTCCAGGGCGACCGCAGCTCGGGTGGGACGAAGCCCGCGACCCTTGAAACCGGCCTCGAAATTCAAGTGCCGCTCTTCCTGGAGCAGAACACCAAGGTCAAGGTTGACACCCGCACGGGCGACTACCTCGGGCGCGCCTGAGATGCCGTTCGATCCGCTGGATCTGCCGCTCCCGGGGCGCGAGGGCGACGAGGTCGAACTCGTCAAGACCCTCCCGTCTCGGGCGGGGAAGTTTGGGGCCAAGACCAGGGCGCGTGTGCGCGCGATCGACGTGCTCTTTGAAGCCGACGCTCGCCAGGTCGGCGTTGAGGACCTCGCTGAGCAGCGCACGGTTACCTCGACTGCGCAAACGCCGCTGCCGGAAGCCGCAAAGCAATTCGCGCTCCTGTATGCCGCGCACGCCGCCGATGTTGACGACACGATCGCCTCTCATTCGGAAGCCTGGACACTTGAACGCATGCCGGCTGTTGACCGTGCGATCCTGCGCATGGGGGCCGCTGAGATCCTTCACGGTGTCGGCGTCGATTCACCCGTGCTGCTCAAGGAATACACGAGCGTTGCCTCCGAACTGTCCACCGAGGATTCGGCCTCGTTCGTCAACGCGCTTCTTCAACGCGTGGCCGACGCGAAGGACCTGCTCGGATAAGGAAGGGAGCCCTCCATGGCCGAGGATCTGCGCACGGAAGTGTTCAAGGCGGGCGATATTCGCCGCGCCCTCACTCGTATCGGCTATGAGATCGTCGAAGGCGAAAAAGGCGCCGATGATTTCGTGCTCATGGGAATCCACAGCCGTGGTGTGCCACTCGCTCGCCGCATCGCCGAGGCTATTGCGCGGGCAGGCAACACCGAACGCAATCCCGAGGACATCGTTGGAGAGCTCGACATTACGCGCTTTCGCGACGATCGCACATCGCAGCCCGTGCGCGCGGAGCGCGAGACTCGGCTCCCAGCCGGCGGTATCGCAGGGCGTACCGTCGTGCTTGTTGACGACGTTCTCTATTCGGGGCGTACGGTGCGAGCGGCGCTCGATGCGTTGAGCGCCCTCGGGCGTCCGGCTGCCGTGCGGCTCGCAATTCTCGTTGATCGTGGCCACCGGGAGCTCCCGATTCGCGCAGATTTCGTGGGAAAGAACCTCCCTACGTCGAGACGTGAGCGCGTAAGCGTGCTGCTCGAGGAAGTCGATGGCGTGGACTCCATTGTTCTTGAAAAACCAGTGATCGCCTGATCGAGGTGATGGCGAGCCCGAGAACCATGGGCGATTGGGCTGCTCAAGGTGGCATTTAGGTCATGGAATGGCAATAATTCAGCGTTCTTCAAGACTTTATCAACTTGGTGGGTAACTCTATACGTAGCTCCGAGCCGGGCGGTCTGCCAGTTAAGTGCAGTCCGCTAGGTGGGGGCACTCGAAGGTTTGCTGGGTGTTTCTTATGGAACCCCACGAGAATGGGTGAAAACCCACCGATAGATTGAAGAGGTAAACACGTGGCTCTCCCCACTTTGACCCCCGAAGCGCGCAAAGCCGCTCTCGAGAAGGCCGCACAGCTCCGCCAGGAGCGTGCACAGGTGAAGAACCGCCTCAAGAATTCGACCGGCAACCGCGGCGAGGAAATCGCGAAGCTTCTCGAAGAAGCAAAGACGAGCGAAGCCGTCGCGAGGCTCAAAGTTTCCGCGATGCTCGAATCGCTCCCGGGCATCGGCAAGGTGAAGGCCGCCCAGATCATGGAGGAGATCGGCATTTCCCCTTCTCGCAAGATGCGGGGCCTTGGCCGCCACCAGGCGGAAAAGCTCATCCAGCACTTCGCAGAGTGAGGCCCTCCGATCCGGCCGGGGTGAAGCGCGCTCGGGTCGTTGTGGTAGCTGGCCCCACCGCCGTGGGTAAGGGGACCGTGACGCGCAGGCTTCTCGAGCGCTACCCCGACGTGTACCTGTCGGTATCGGCAACCACGCGAAGTCCACGCCCCGGTGAAGCTGATGGGGTTCACTACTTCTTTTGGAGCCCTGAGAAGTTCGACGACGCGATAGAGCGGGGCGACATGCTCGAATGGGCGCTCGTGCACGGCCAAAATCGCTATGGCACCCCCAGAAGCGCGGTCGAAGAGGCGTGCGCCCAAGGGCGGCCCGTGATCCTTGAGATTGACCTTGATGGCGCCCGCCAAGTGCGCCGAACGATGCCCGATGCGCGCTTCGTGTTTCTCGCCCCACCGAGCTGGGACGTCCTCGTGGAGCGTCTCGTGGGACGCGGCACGGAAACTCCGGAGGAGCAGCAGCGCCGACTCGAAACCGCACGTGTCGAAATGGCGGCGGAGAATGAATTCGACGTGACGATCGTGAACGACGACCTCGATGAGGCTGTCGATGCACTCGCCCGTGAGGCCGGGCTCGGCGTCGCGTGAATGACATCACCGCTTGTCGCTGCCGCTAGGGGCCTGTTTCGGGTAAACTGAGTCCTTGCGCGCTCGTCATGGACGAGTGCCGACATCTGACTTCACACTAGGAAGGGACGTTTCGTGCCTGGAACCGTAGCCCAGCCCGAAGGCATCACCAACCCACCGATCGATCGTCTGCTCGAGACCGTCGATTCGAAGTACGCCCTCGTGCTCTACTCGGCGAAGCGTGCGCGTCAGATCAACGCTTACTACTCGCAGGTCGAAGATGGCCTCCTCGAGCACGTCGGTCCGCTCGTGGACACCGAGCCTCAGGAGAAGCCGCTTTCGATTGCACTTCGCGAGATCGACGAAGGTCTGCTTGAGGCGAAGGAGATCGATGAAAACGCTCCGAAGCCTCCCGCGCGCGAACCTCTCACGCTCGGGGATGACGCCCCCGAGGTACCGATCGACTTTAACCTCTAAGCACGAGGTTTCGACGATGCCCGCATCGCCTTCCTCAATACCGCTGCGTCCTCTTGAGGGCCTTCGCGTCATCGTAGGAGTGTGTGCGGGCATCGCTGCATATAAGGCGGCGCATGTGGTGCGCGCTCTCGCCGAGCTCGGCGCTGACGTGCGCGTAGTTCCCACGAAAAATTCACTCGAGTTTGTGGGGGCGGCCACGTGGGAAGCGCTCAGTCACAATCCCGTGCGCACCTCGGTTTTCGAGGACGTGGATTCGGTGGCGCACGTGAGGCTCGGCCAGGAGGCCGACGCTATCCTCGTCGTTCCTGCGACGGCGGATTTTATGGCGAGTGTGCGCATGGGCAGAGCGGATGACCTCCTCTCGGCGTCGCTTCTCGTCACGCGGGCCCCGGTGATTTTCGCTCCCGCGATGCATACCGAAATGTGGGAACACCCCGCGACTCGCGATAACGTTGACGTGCTCCGTTCTCGTGGTGTGCACGTGATCGAGCCCGCGAGTGGTCGCCTTACGGGTGCCGATACCGGTGTGGGGCGTCTTCCCGAGCCCGAGGCGATCGTGCAGTTCACCCAATCGGTTCTCGCGGCGGGGGAGCGTGAGCGCGATCTTGAAGGTTCGCACATCGTGATTACCGCCGGTGGTACGAGCGAGGCACTCGATCCGGTTCGAGTGCTCACCAATCGTTCAAGCGGCAAGCAAGGTGCTGCGCTCGCGCGTGCCGCGTGCGTGCGTGGGGCTCGTGTGACGCTTGTCCTCGCAGGTTCGAATATCGTGCCGCCCGCGGGGGTTGAGGTCGTGCGAGCCGTGAGCGCGGCGGACCTGGCCTTGGCCGTGCGCGAGCTCGAAGGGAAAGCTGACGCACTCATCATGGCCGCCGCCGTCTCCGACTTCACCCCGGAGGCTTCAGGTAGCAAAATCAAGAAGCGTGAGGGCGAATCGGGGCTCACGCTGCACCTGACGGAAACCGAAGACATCCTGCGTGGCCTGACGGAGCGGCGAGTCCCAGGTCGCCGGCCGCGTGCAATTTGCGGCTTCGCAGCCGAGACCGGAGATGAGCACTCGAGCGCCCTCGCGCACGCGAAACGCAAGGCTCAAGCGAAAGGCGCAGACCTCCTTGCCTTTAACGACGTGAGTAAAAACGGTTTCGGATCCGATCACAACGAACTCACGTTTCTCGGCTCCAGCGGTGAGATTCTCGGCGCGGCGTCAGGGTCGAAAGACGAGGTCTCTCACGCGATGCTCGATCACGTTGCTGCGCTCCTCACTCGTGAGCACGGCTAGCCGTGTGGTGCGCCCTCATTCTCTCCACTAGATATCGTCGAAAAGGCAGTACATGACTCTCAGCGACCTGCGGTATTTCACCTCCGAATCCGTTACGGAGGGACACCCGGATAAAATTTGCGATCAAATTTCCGATGCGATTCTCGACGACATGATTGCCCAGGACGTTCAGTCACGCGTCGCGGTTGAGACGCTTGTGACGACGGGCCTCGTGCACGTCGCCGGTGAGGTGCGAACCGAGGGCTACAGCGACGTGAACTCGATTGTTCGTGAGGTCATTCGTTCGATCGGTTATGACTCTTCTGAGAAGGGCTTCGACGCGGATTCTTGCGGGATTGAAGTCTCGATCGGTGCGCAATCTGCCGATATCGCCCTGGGCGTGGATAACTCTGAAGAGTTTAAGGGCGGAAGCGTTGAGCAGGGCTTCCAGCTCGGGGCCGGTGACCAGGGGCTGATGTTCGGATACGCGTGTACCGATACGAAGGACCTCATGCCGCTTCCCATCTATGCGGCCCACAAGCTCGCCCAGAACCTCTCGAACGCACGCCGCGACGGCGTGCTGCCGTACCTGCGCCCCGACGGAAAATCTCAGGTGACCATAGGTTATGACGATGATTTCGTCGCGCGCAGCGTCAACGCTGTCGTGGTCTCGAGCCAGCACGCGGAGGACGTCGATGTTTCCGGGCAACTCACCGAGGCCATCTCTCGCGTGGTGATCCAGCCTGTCCTCGACGAACTCGCGGAGCTGGGCCTTGCAATCGACGACGTCAAGCGCCACATCAATCCCACCGGTCGCTTCGTTGTGGGCGGGCCCAAAGGCGATGCGGGCCTCACGGGCCGTAAGATCATCGTCGATACCTACGGCGGTATGGCACGCCACGGCGGCGGCGCTTTCTCGGGTAAGGACCCCTCGAAGGTCGACCGCAGCGCAGCGTACGCTCTTCGATGGGTGGCCAAGAATGTCGTCGCAGCGGGCCTCGCCGATCGGTGCGAGATCCAGGTGGCCTACGCGATCGGTCGAGCAGCCCCCGTGGGTCTCTATGTGGAAACCTTCGGAACCGGGAAGGTGCCCGAACACCAGCTCGCACGCGCGATCGAAAAGGTCTTCGATCTTCGCCCTCAGGCGATCGTTGAGGAGCTCAATCTTTTGCGCCCGATCTACCGGAAGACCTCGGTTTTCGGTCACTTTGGCCGGCCTCTTCCCGAGTTCGAGTGGGAGAAGACGAACAGAGCCGAAGAACTTACGCGAGCGCTCTAGCTGGCTGAGCCCACGAAGTTTTCGGGGGCGACGACGAAAGGAGAGCGCATGTCCAAGCGCGTTATTTACCCCGAAAAGGTGCGCGGCCTTGAGGGGGCAAAGCTCGGCGAAGTATGGCCGGATCGCGAGACCTTTCTCGAGCTCGCTCGCTCGCAGCGCATCGTTCCCGTCGTGATTCGGCTCCTCGCCGATCAAGACACGCCGATTTCCCTCTACCGGAAGCTCACGGCTCCCTCGGGCCCAGCGGGCAGTTTCTTGCTCGAATCTGCCGGCCAGGGCGAGGACTCGCGTTGGTCGATCATCGGAGTCAAGGCCCGTGCTTCCCTCACCGAGAAGGACGGCGAAGCACGTTGGTACGGGGACGTCCCCGCGAGTGTTCCCACCTCGGGCGATCCCCTTGAGGCGCTCAGGGCCACGGCAACGGCGTTTAAATCCGCGCGCTTCGACCACCTACCGCCGTTCACCGGCGGACTCGTGGGTTTTGTGAGCTACGACGCGGTGCGCAGGATCGAAAAGCTCCCGCATCAGCCCATTGACGAGATTGGCACGCCAGAACTATGCATGCTCCTCGCTGAGGACGTTGCCGTCTTTGACCACACCGATAGCACGGTCCTTCTCGTCGCGAACGCTCTCAACCTCAACGGCCACCAAAGCGGTGCGGAGGAGGCTTACGACGCGGCACTCGTACGGATCGAGGCGATGCGAGAAGCGCTTCGGGCGAGGATCGAGACGACCCCCGTCGTCTACTCGAGCGTGGAGTCGCCGTTGAGCACGGCGCGGACAAGCCAAACAGAATTCGAAAAATCGGTCGAAACTGCGATCGAGAACATTATCGATGGCGAAATTTTTCAAGTCGTCCCCTCGCAGCGTCACACGCAGGTCACGAACGCCGACCCCCTCGAGGTGTATCGCGTTCTTCGCAGGCTCAATCCCTCGCCGTATATGTTCCTCGTGCGAGCGCATGACGGCGATGGGAAGCCGATCGACATTGTGGGGGCGAGCCCGGAGACTCTCGTCACGGTGCGAGACCGTCAGGCGAGCACGCACCCGATCGCGGGCTCACGCCCGCGCGGAGTGGATGCCGAGGATGATGAGCGCCTCAAGAATGAGCTGCTGGCCGATCCCAAAGATCGCTCTGAACACCTCATGCTCGTGGATCTCGGCCGAAACGACCTGCACAAGGTGTGCCAAGCGGGAAGCGTGATTGTGCGCGACTTCATGAATGTCGTGAAGTACTCGCACGTCATGCACATGATTTCGTCGGTGACGGGCACGCTTAAGGACGGCATGACCGCTTTCGATGCGCTGACCGCGACCTTCCCCGCGGGCACGCTCACGGGGGCGCCGAAACCGCGGGCGATGCAGATTATTGACGAACTCGAACCCGTCTCACGAGGGATCTACGGCGGCACCGTAGGCTACCTCGACTTCGCGGGTGATCTTGACATGGCCATCGCCATTCGCACGACAGTGATGAAGGACGGTCGCGCACACGTTCAAGCTGGCGGCGGCGTTGTCGCGGATTCATCCCCCACGATGGAGCACCGGGAGTCGCTTTCCAAAGCGGCGGCCGCCGAACGAGCCGTGGCGAGTGCCGAAACTCTCAGGAGTCAGTGATGGCACGGCAAACGTCGGCATCGACCGGTTTCCGCACCCCGCTCCTGCTCGTGCTTGTTGTGGCCGGGGGAGTGGCCGCTATGCTCACGCAACCGACGTGGGTCGAGGGAGAAGCCGTGGGGCTCGCGGGCAACATTGCCGAACTCAGCATCGCGGGCGCGAAGGCGTCACCGCTCTCGCTTGCGTGCGCGCTCGTGGCTCTTGCAGCCGCGGGCGCTCTCAGCCTCTCTCGGCGCGGCTTGGCTCTCGCGTGCGCGTTCGTGTCTTTGCTTGCGGGGATCGGCATTGCAGTGAGCGGCGTACTGGTGTTGCTTGACCCGGCTCGTGCTGCCTCAAGTGCCGCACTCGAGGCCACGGGAAGTGTGAATGCGCCCGTCGACGTATCGGCGTCATGGCCCGTCGTGGCAACGATTGTGTGCGGGGTGCTCGTGACGATTGCGGGCGGACTACTCGTGGCGCGCACGCGCGTGGCGGGTGGCGGCGGGGCAACCCGGACCCGCTATACCCGACATGCGCCGACCGGCGAGGCAGGAAGTGCGAAGCGGAGTGAGCGCACGGACGCAGAGGCCTGGGACATGCTAAGCCTTGGTGAGGATCCGAGCGATGCGCGTTTCGAGAGGTGAGTGGGCGCGCAATCCCACGCGGAAACGTGGCACAATGATTCTCGCGGACTGACGCGAAAATTCGCCAAGAAGCCTCAGACTCAATTTTTACCGGAGTGAAGAATGCCGAAGACCTATCTCGTTCCCCCCGCCCCGCCGCAGAATGAAGGCAAAACCGTTGCCGCATGGACCTTCTCGGCTCTCGTGCTGCTCGGTGCGATCCTCTTCGCGCTTGGCATGGTTACTGGCCAGAGCGTCCTTCTTCTCGTCGGCATTGGGGCGGTGGTGCTCGCCATCGTGGTCGGGTTCATTCTCCGCACCGCGGGATTCGGTCAAAAGGTCAAGCGCTAACCCGAATTTTTACCGCCCTGCGCGAAGGAGAGTCTTTTCGTGCAGGGCATTTTGCTACCAACGACGGGTTCGAGCACTCGAGGAGGGTCCCACGTGAGCATACTGGACGAGATCATCACGGGGGTGCGTGAGGATCTTGATCGGCGTAAGTCCGACGTCTGCCCAGCCGATATTGAGCACCGTGCGCGCGAGGCGGCTCCCGCGATCGATGTGGTCGAACGTCTTCGCTCGCAGGCGACACTTGGGCTTTTCGCCGAAGTGAAGCGCTCGTCCCCGTCAAAAGGTGCGCTCGCCGACATTCCTCACCCCGCGCTGCTCGCCGATGCTTATGAAAGCGGTGGGGCGACGGCGATTAGCGTTCTCACGGAGGAGCGCCGGTTTGCCGGATCCCTCGCGGACCTTGACGCAGTGCGCTCACGCGTGGAGATTCCCGTGCTGCGCAAGGACTTCATGGTCGAGGATTACCAGATCTTCGAGGCGCGCGCCCACGGAGCAGACATCGTGTTGCTGATTGTCGCGGCCCTGAGCGACCTCCAGCTTCAGCATCTTTACGCCCTTGCACGCTCCCTCGACATGCGTGTGCTCGTCGAAGCGCATACGCCGGAGGAAGTCGACCGGGCGCTCGCAAGCAAGGCCGAACTTATCGGGGTGAACGCTCGCAACCTTAAAACTCTTGAGGTTGATCTGGACTACGCGTGCTCTCTGCTGGGCGAGATCCCCGAGGACCGCCTCGCCGTGGGAGAATCGGCGGTCGCAACGCTCGCCGACGTGGAAGCCTATGCCCGCGCGGGCGCAGACGCGGTCCTCGTGGGAGAAGCGCTTGTGCGCCACGCAGAGCCCACCAAAGCCGCGCGCGACTTTCGTAGTGTCAAGCGACAAGGGCGCGCACGGAGTTGACGCGTGTGGAGGAGAATAGGAGGAGTGACATTGACCGACACTTTTACCCCTGAGGACGGACCGTTTTTCGGTGAGTTCGGCGGGAGGTTTCTCCCCGAGGCTCTCATTCCCGTGCTCGATGAACTCACGAAGGCGTGGCACGCGGCCGACGATGATCCGGCCTTCACTCGTGAGCTCGAACGACTTCATCGCGAGTACACGGGGCGACCGTCGCTCCTCACTGAGGTCCCGCGCTTTTCCGCCCTCGCGGGCGGTGCGCGGATTTTCCTCAAGCGTGAAGATCTCAACCACACGGGCAGTCACAAAATCAACAATGTGCTCGCGCAGGCCCTTCTCGCCAAGCGCATGGGCAAGACCCGCGTGATCGCCGAAACAGGTGCTGGCCAGCACGGCGTCGCTACCGCCACGGCCGCAGCGCTCCTCGGTCTCGCATGCCGCATTTACATGGGCGAAGTCGACACGGAACGCCAGGCCCTCAATGTTGCCCGCATGAGACTTCTCGGCGCGGAAGTGATCCCCGTGACCCACGGTTCACGAACCCTCAAGGATGCGATCAACGAAGCCTTCCGCGATTGGGTCACGAATGTTCACACAACGCACTACCTCCTTGGAACGGTCACGGGGCCGCATCCGTACCCCACGATGGTGCGGCAGTTCCACTCGATGATTGGGCGCGAGGCACGCGAGCAGATCATCGCCCAGGCGGGTCGCCTTCCCGACGCGATCGTCGCGTGCGTGGGCGGAGGCTCGAACGCGATGGGGCTCTTCCACGCGTTTCTCGAAGATTCTTCGGTGCGGATCGTTGGTTGTGAGGCCGGAGGTTCGGGCATCGAGTCGGGCGAGCATTCCGCGACGATCGGGGCAGGCAGCCCCGGTGTCTTACACGGGGCACGCTCATACGTGATGCAAGATGAGGATGGTCAAACCATCGAATCCCACTCCGTGAGTGCCGGCCTCGATTACCCGAGTGTTGGCCCAGAGCATGCTTACCTCGCCGACACGGGCCGTGCGGAATACCGCGCGATTACCGATACCGACGCCATGGAAGCCTTCGCCTTGCTCTCCATGACGGAAGGCATCATGCCCGCGCTTGAATCCGCGCACGCCCTTGCCGGTGCTCTCGCCCTCGGCCGTGAACTCGGCAAAGACGCGGTCATCGTCGCGAACCTTTCGGGGCGCGGCGATAAGGACGTCACGACGGCATCGACCTGGTTCGGACTCATCGGGGACGAGAAACGGGCAGATCTTGAAGAGATCAAAGATCGGATTCGCGCGGTGCTTGCGAGCGAGGAAGAGAACTGACATGAGGCATCTTTCAGCAGAGGTTATTGACCGTGCCAAGGGGGAGGGGCGCGCTGCACTCGTCGCGTATATTCCCGTGGGCTTCCCAAGCTTTGCGGGGAGTGTGGAGGCAGTCCGCGCACTCGTAGGCGCGGGCGTCGACGCTATCGAGTTCGGGATCCCCTACACGGATCCCGTGATGGATGGCCCGGTGATCCAAGAGGCCGCGGATCTTGCGCTTTCCCAAGGCACGCGCCCCGCCGATGTGATGCGGGCACTCGACGCCCTGAGCGATCTCGATGCGGCGCTCCTCGTCATGAGCTACTACAATCCGATCCTCAAATACGGGCCCGACGCCTTTGCACGCGACCTCGCTGCCGCAGGTGGCGCCGGTGTGATCACCCCGGATCTCACGCCCGACTCGGGCCGAGAGTGGATCGAAGCGTCGCGCACGCACGATGTCGAACGGATCTTCCTCGCCGCGCCGAGCTCTCCCGAAGAACGGTTGCGGCTCGTGACTGAATCAAGCACTGGTTTTGTGTACGCCGCGTCCACCATGGGGGTCACGGGGCCTCGCACACACGTGGGCGATGCCGCGAAAACCCTCGTCGAACGCACGCGCGCCGTGGGCGCCGAGCGGGTGTGCGTGGGGCTCGGTGTTTCGAATGGCGCGCAGGCCGCGGAAGTGGCAGCCTATGCCGATGGGGTCATCGTGGGGAGCGCCTTTGTGAGAAGACTCCTCGAAGCACATACACCGTCGGAAGGGCTCCGCGCCCTTGAAACGCTCGCAACAGAATTGCGCAACGGAATTGAGGAGGCACGCGCATGATTTCCGCGACGATCCCTAGCCCGCCTGTCAGCTCGTTCAGCATCGGCCCTATCACCATTCACTTCTACGCGCTCTTTATCCTCACCGGTATCGCCATCGCGTACGCGTGGTCGCTCAAGCGCTGGAGCGAGCGTGGCGGTGACCGCGACGATTTCTTTGACATCGCTTTCGTGACGATCATCGCGGGAATTATTGGTGCGCGGATGTATCACGTGGGTGTGAATATCCCGGACTATTTTGGGCCCGGGAAAGATCCGCTTAGCGCGCTGCGCATGTGGGAGGGCGGCCTTGGAATCTGGGGCGCGGTCGCGGTCGGCGGCCTCGCGGCGTTCTTTATGACCTGGCGCAAAGGCGTGCAGTTCCTCGCGCTGGCCGACTCGATCGCCCCGACTCTCTTCGTTGCGCAGGCGATCGGTCGTCTTGGAAACTGGGCGAACCAGGAGCTTCACGGCGAACCGAGCACTTTGCCGTGGGCCCTCGACATTACGTGCGAAACCAACGGCAGAACGATCCTCGGGTGCGTTCCCGGCACCTATCAACCGACCTTCCTCTACGAAGCGCTCTGGAATCTCGCGGCGTGCGCGATCGTTCTGTTCCTCGCGAAACGGTTCAAAGTTGCGGGCGGCCGCATCTTCGTGATGTACATCATCGCCTATTCTGCCGGTCGCACACTCATGGAAACCATGCGAACAGAACCTTCGACGATGGTGTTTGGGCTCCGCATCCACATGGTGATCTACATCGTGACGGGGCTCATCGCGATCGGCGTGTTCCTGTGGCTCACCAGGCGAGCGAAGACCAAGGGAGAAGCACGCGGGGCGTACGAGAGTATTAACGGCGAACCGCTCGCGCAGCGCGAAGCCGGCCACACCGGTCATGAGGAAGCAAAAGCCCCGGAGCAGGGAGAAAATCTTAAAAACCCCACGAAATAAGGGGCAAACTGGGAGTGGCGCCGATTACTTAATTGTAGGGTGATAGGTGGATCTCGGCGATGCGACCCGCGCCCCTCGTGCGCTCGCTCCCGAGCACACGGCGCACGTGGGTCCCGCCTCTCATAGCTACAGATGGGTAGACATGCGTAAAGCAAAAATTGTGTGCACATTGGGACCTGCAACGAACTCGTACGAGCAGATCCGCACGCTTATCGAGTCGGGCATGAACGTCGCCCGCATGAACCTCAGCCACGGCACCTACGCCGATCACGAAGCGGTGTACGCCAACATTCGTAAGGCTTCCGAGGACCTCGGTAAAAACGTTGCCGTTCTCGTGGACCTTCAAGGCCCTAAGATCCGCCTTGGCAAGTTCGAGGATGGCCCCCACGACCTCGCTGTCGGCGATATTTTCACGATCACGACCGACGACATTCTCGGCACGAAAGACCGTGTGAGCACGACCTTCAAGGGACTGCCTGGTGACTGCCGCCCCGGCGATACTCTCCTCATCGACGACGGCAAGGTCGGCGTCCGCGTTGTCGAGGTGACTGACACCGACGTCAAGACCGTCGTCGAAGTGCCCGGTCCCGTCTCGAACAATAAGGGCATCAACCTTCCCGGCGTCGCCGTTTCCGTTCCCGCGATGAGCGAGAAGGACATCGCTGACCTTCGCTGGGGCCTCCACCTCGGCGCGGATCTCATCGCCCTGAGCTTCGTGCGCGATGCGCACGACATCGAAGACGTGCACCGCGTGATGGACGAGGAAGGCATTCGCCTCCCCGTGGTTGCCAAGATCGAGAAGCCCCAGGCAGTGCGTGCTTTGCGCGGTATCGTCGGCGCTTTCGACGGCATCATGGTGGCCCGCGGCGACCTCGGTGTGGAGCTTCCTCTCGAGCAGGTCCCGCTCGTGCAGAAGCGCACCATCGAACTCGCTCGACGCAACGCGAAGCCCGTCATCGTGGCGACCCAGGTGCTCGAGTCGATGATTACGAACCCGCGCCCGACCCGCGCCGAGGCTTCGGACTGTGCGAACGCCATCCTCGATGGTGCCGACGCGGTCATGCTCTCGGGCGAAACTTCCGTCGGCGCCTTCCCCTTTGAGGCCGTGCGCACGATGGCGCGCATTGTCACGAACACCGAAGAAAACGGTGCGGACCGCATCTCTGAGCTCGGCACCATCCCGCACACTCGCGGCGGTGCGATCACTCGTGCTGCAGCCGAGATTGGCGACCAGCTCTCGGCGCAGTACCTCGTGACGTTCACCGAGTCGGGCGACACCGCTCGCCGTCTTTCGCGTCTGCGTCCCACCATTCCTCTTCTTGCGCTGACCCCGTACGAGAAGGTCCAGCACCAGCTTTCGCTTAGCTGGGGTATCGAAGCGCACCACGTGGAAATGCAGACCGATACCGATCAGATGGTGAAGGTCGTCGACGAACTTCTGCGTGAGAAGAAGGGCCTGCAGCCCGGCGACCTCGTGATCATCGCGGCTGGTTCGCCTCCGGGTGTTCACGGCTCGACCAACACGCTGCGCGTGCACCGCATCGGTGACCTCGACGGCACCGAAGCTGCGCGCGTGGAAGCCGACCGCATTGCGAAGGGCAAGGCGATTCCCGAGGCCTGATCCTCGAACAGTCGCATATAAAAAGGGTGGGGAGCGTGAGCTCCCCACCCTTGTGCTGTACCGGGTACGGGACTCGAACCCGTACGTCCGAAGACAACGCATTTTGAGTGCGCCGCGTCTACCAATTCCGCCAACCCGGCCCTGTGCGCTTATTAAGGCACGCCCTATAGAATAACCAACGAGTTCGCGCTTGCCTAACTGGCGCTGGCTGCGCGTCGTCTCATACACGTGAGTAATATCGTGGGAAGCGACTGCCGATTCCGCTCAGGGGGCGAGTGTGCTGCACTATGGAGTTGGAGCGCGCTCGCTGCACAACGATAAAAACAGGCGAAAGATTGGATGCCATGAACGAAAACGAAGCTGTGGAAAAGATCGCCGAGAACGAACAGGATTCCGGTCTCGTGGCGCGCACGGCTGTTGTGGCTGAGGACGAAAGCCTCATTCGCATGGATATTGTCGAGACCCTCACTGAAGCGGGTTACGAGGTCGTCGCCGCTGTGGGCGATGGCGCGAGCGCTGTGGAGAAAGTGCGCGAGCTTCGCCCCGACATCGTCGTCATGGACGTAAAAATGCCGCAGATGGACGGCGTGTCCGCGGCTGAGGCTATCGGCAAGGAGCACCTTGCTCCCGTCGTGATGCTGACGGCGTTCTCGCAAAAGGAACTCGTGGAGCGTGCGCGAGATGCCGGCGCCATGGCATTCGTGGTCAAGCCTTTCACCCCTAACGATCTGCTTCCCGCCATTGAGATTGCGCTTTCGCGCTATCAGCAGATCACGTCGCTTAATGAGGAAATTCGCGATCTTGAAGAACGCTTCGAGACTCGTAAGCGCGTGGATCGCGCGAAGGGGCTTCTGCAGACCAACATGAATCTGAGCGAGCCGGATGCTTTCCGTTGGATCCAGAAGACGTCGATGGATCGCCGTCTGACAATGCGCGAGGTTGCCGACGCCGTCATTGACCAGCTCGGCCCTCATAAGGACTAACGCGCAGAAACCTCTTCTCGCGGCGGAAAGAGACGCGCGGTTCCGAGGACGGTACTCACGAGAGTGCCGTCCTCGCGTCGTATCTCGGCGAGATAGCTCGCGTGGGTGCGGCCCAGGTGCTGTGCGTGAGCGGTCACGTGAACGAGGCCTTCGCGCGCGGGCGCGTGGTGGGTTGCGCTGAAGGAGGTTCCGACGGCTGCTGCGCCTTCACCGTGGAGACTTTCCGCATGGAGCTGTGCGGCGAGTGATATGGCAGTTTCGGCGAGCGCGATCGTGGCGCCACCGTGCAGCAGACCGTGCGGCTGCCGATTTGGCGCAATGGGCATACTGAGGTGTGCTTCCCTCGCGGTCAGTGAGAGCACCTCCATTCCCATGCGCTCGCACAGTGTTCCCTTGAGCTCCTCGCGTAGGCGTGTGAGAGTATCCTGTGTCGCGGTTGTCGCGCGTGCGTTCGTGTCCATTCGCCTAGCGTGACACACTTGACGCATGAGCGAGATCGAAAACGCCCCTGAGAGGCGCATCGTTGTGATCGATGGCCATGCGATGGCCTTCCGCGCGTTCTTTGCCCTGCCACCGGAGTCGTTCGTGAACAGCGCGGGGCAGGCGACGAACTCGGTGTACGGTTTTTGCCGCATGATCTTCAACATCGTGAAGAACGAGAAGCCCACTCACATGGCGGTCGCCTTCGATCTGCCGGGCGGCACCTTCCGCGATCGTATTTACAGCGAATACAAGGGCGGCCGTGAGGCCACTCCCGAGGCATTCAAGGGGCAGGTCGCCCTTATTCAGCAGGTACTTGAGGCCATGGGCATCGCGCATTTTAGCGTCGAGGACTACGAGGCCGATGACATCGTTGCCACCATCGCCACGTATGCGAAGGATGCCGGGGTGCAGCCTCTGCTTGTCACGAGTGATCGCGACGCGATCCAGCTCGTTGATGAGACGATTACGCTTTTGCAGCCGGTGAAGGGCGTCACGGAGCTTCGCCGCATGACTCCCGAGGCTGTCGAAGAGAAGTACCTCGTTCCGCCGAAGCTCTACCCGGATCTCGCTGCGCTTGTGGGGGAGAGCGCCGATAATCTTCCGGGTGTTCCCGGTGTAGGACCCAAAACCGCCGCGAAGTGGCTTGGACTGTACGGCACACTCGACGGCATCCTTGAACACCGCGATGAGATCAAAGGCAAAGCGGGGCAGTCGCTTCGCGATCACGTCGAGGACGTGGTGCGCAATCGCCGCATGAACGAGGCCGTGCGTGACCTGGATCTGCCGAAGGATTTCGACGCTTATCTTCTTGGACGCGGCGATCGTGTCGCCATCAACGCGCGCTTTGATGAACTCGCCTTTGGGCCGGGCATCCGTCGGGATATTCCCGCGGGGCTTTTGCCCGCCGATGCCGCGGAGGATGCCGGTACCCAGCCGATCGTTGCGAACCCCACCCTTCCCGTGATTCAACCGGAAACTGGGCAGCTTGGCGCGCTTCTTGCAGAGCATGCCGCTTTGGGAGGCGCCCTTGAGGCCGACGGCACCTGGGCGATGGGCGAAGCGGAGTTTCGCGGCCTGGTGATTGCCACCGGCAGCGCAAGCCTTGACATCAGCGCCTCGCGCATGAATGAGCAGGATCGCCGTGAGCTCGAGCGATGGCTGCGAAATTCGGTCATTCCAAAATGGACGCTTGACTCCAAGGAGCTCGCGCATATTCTTGGCGGTGCGGGCTTCGCCATTCGCGGGCTCGACGTTGATCTCTCTCTCGCGGAGTTCCTGTGCAGGCCTGGGCAGCGACCCGCAGATGTGGCCGGCCTGGCGATGCGCCACCTCCACGAGGAATTCCCGAAACTCGACAAGAAGCCCACCGCGCAGGCGCTACACGAGGATCTTTTGGGACGTGCGAGGGCGGAGTACCGTCTGACCCCTCTCCTCGTGAAGGACATGGATGCGCATGAGACCCGCGCCATTTACGATGATCTCGAACTGCCGCTTGCGCGTGTGCTGACGCAGATGGAGGAATCGGGCATTGCCGTTGACGCTACCGAGCTTGACCGGCTCGATGCGGTACATGCCGAACGGCAGTCTGAGGTTGCCGCTCGCGCTTTCGCGGAAATCGGTGGCGAGGAAATTAACCTCGGTTCACCGAAGCAGCTTCAAACCGTGCTGTTCGACCGGCTCGGGATGCCTCCGACCCGCAAAACCAAGACGGGCCATTCGACTGACGCCGAATCCCTCACCGACCTTTACGCGAAGACTGGGCACCCTTTCCTTCAGGCGCTTCTCGAGCACCGCGACGTCACGAAATTGCGCCAGATTATCGAAACGCTGCGCAAATCCGTGACCGAGGAAGGGCGTATCCACACGACCCTTTCGCAGAACGTCGCGGCGACGGGGCGCCTGGCCTCGTCTCACCCGAACTTGCAGAACATTCCGGCGCGCACCGAAGCCGGCCGTCAGATCCGCGGAGCCTTCCACGCGAGCGAAGGCTTCGAGTCGCTGCTCACGGCCGACTATTCGCAGATCGAGATGCGCATCATGGCGCACCTGTCTGGCGACGAGGGGCTCATCCAGGCTTTCCGTGACGGCGAGGACCTCCACAGCTTCGTCGCCTCGCAAGTGTTCGGCACCCCGGTCGATCAGGTGACGAGCGAAGAGCGTTCGAAGACGAAGGCGATCAGCTATGGCCTCGCCTATGGGCTTTCCGCTTTCGGTCTTTCCCGCCAGCTGCACATCTCCCAGGCCGAAGCAAAAGCACTGCGCGAACAGTATTTTGAGCGCTTTGGCGGGGTGCAACACTATCTCCACGAAAGTGTGGAGAAGGCGCGTTCACTCGGCTACACGGAAACTCTTCTCGGTCGACGCCGCTACCTTCCCGAACTTACGAGCGATAGCCGGCAGCGGCGAGAAAATGCCGAGCGTGTCGCCCTTAACTCGCCGATTCAGGGGAGTGCTGCCGACATCATCAAGCTCGCGATGCTGCGCGTTGACCATGCGCTGAAGAAGACCGCCGCCGCCTCGCGTCTCGTGCTCCAGGTTCACGACGAGCTCATCGTCGATGTCGCCCCCGGTGAAATCGACCTCGTGAGTGACATCGTGCGCGAAGGCATGGAGGGAGCCTACGAGCTTTCCGTACCCATGGACGTTTCGGTGGGCGTTGGCCACTCCTGGCTGGAGGCCGCGCACTAGCCCCCATCTTCCCTTCTGGATTGCATAGGGGTTATGGGGGTTTGCGCCCGTAGCGTCCGCCGCCGCCCCTCTACCCGGCCTCGATCAAGCACTGACCAGGCAGCATGTTCCGTGGGCACTCACTCGCTCGCGTGCCGCATCGTTGCGATGCAGATCGACGTAGCCCAAGGTCGACACAGCTGTTCGCGAAAAATCCTGCTTCTTTTCTGCGGTAGGTATTGCACGCTTGCGAGCAGTCTGGTTCGCTGTACCGAGTGGGTCGGTCCCAGATCGACGGGTGTGACAGGCGGGAGAACACATGAAGCGGAACTCGCGATGGCGCATGCTGTCGACTGTAGGCGCCCTTGCCATTGCCTCAGCTGCGCTCACCGCATGCAACGAAGACGCGATGCCGGTTATCGGCCCGACTCCTGTCGCACATACGGCACCGGCAACCAGCGGGAGCGATGCGGGCGGAGCAGGCGTCGGAACTGGCGAGGCGCCCGAACGCACCGATGGGCTTCCTCCACACAATGAGGCACTGAGGAAGCCGGATGGCGAAGTGTTCGAGGCACGCCATTTCGCAACTGATGAGGGCGCTAAGGCCACGGCCAGATATGTCATTGCGGCCCTCTATTACGGATACGCGACCGGCGACACGGCCCCCTACGAGAGCGTCGTTTCGCTCGGGGCGTGCAAGGCTTGCGGGGAAACGCTCGCCGAAATGGACCGGTGGCGCGAGAATAAGCATTTCGCGAGCGTCGTGGGTGTGACCCCCGGGGAGATTAGTACTGACACCACGAAAGATGGTTACGTCTTGGTCCGGTACCAATTCACCATCGAGGATCTCCACCCCGGCTCCTACGGAGACTCCACGGAGGGCCAGCCGACGGAGCAGCACACGGTCAAAATGACGCTGGATTTCAGCGACGGGGAGTGGCTTGTGCTGCACTTCGATTGGCTCGACTGAAATTCCTCCCCCTTCCATCCCGCCCTCCTCGAATTGCATAGGGGTTGTGGGGGTTTGAAATCGTCGTGCGCTTCGCAGGCTCACGAGACTCGTTCCTCCCCTGAGTCGCCTTCCACCCCGCTTCCTCTCTACCCGGCTCCTTTGACCGCTCGAGAGCCCGAGTGAGGCGTCGCTACCCCCGAACCGAGTGGAGCACGCCGACTGTGAGCGGCTGCTATGACCGGAGCAAATCGTCTCTCGTGGTTCGGGCGACTGTGCATGAGGGGTGAGTGCCGAGGCGGTTTCTCGTGTGCCCCAAGTATTCACAATGTCGGCTTATCCGTTGCGCAGGCTTTAGCGTTCTGATTGGCTATGTGACATGGGCCTCGCTCGGGGGAGTGGGGCCGCGTCGAGCTGGATGGGGGAGTGTATGCGGAGCGGGCGGGCACAGGTCCTTGGTGCGTTGAGTGTCGCGGTTGTGGTGGCGGCTGGTTTCGTGGGCTGTGGTGGTGAGTCTGCGGGTGGTCCGACGCCTGCCGTGCAGTCATCCAGTTCTCCGCTGAGCAGTGATGCTGGCGGTGCAGGTTCTGGTGGTGGCAGTGATGGCGGCGGTGAAGTGACCGGCCGCACGCCGAATCTTCCTCCGGAGAATGCGGCTCTCGAGGCTCCTGATTTTAAGGACTATACGGGGATTACTTACGAGACCGATCAGGGCGCCCAGGAGACAGCTAAGTACTTCTTTGATGCTATGTACTATGCGTACGCCACTGGTGATACTGAAGCGCTACGTGAGTCTTCGAATTTGGAGACCTGTGGTGCCTGTAATCGCCTGATTGATGAAATTGATAAATGGCGAAGTCGCGGAACGTATCTCAGTCCTGCAACGATTGAACACGTTGATTCTTGGGTATCTGGCAAGAAAGACGGAATTTCGGAAGTTCACTATATTTTTAGGGTGAATGACGTTAAGAAGTTCAAGAAGGGCGAAGAGCTAGAGCAATTTCCCTCTAAAGAATATGCATCGGGTTTTCGCATGAAATTTGCTAACGGCAAATGGCAAATCCAAGGCGTTGCGTGGAAGGGCTCTGATGAGGTGGAGTAGAGGTCGATGGTTCTTAGTCTGCTTACTTGTACTCAACATGCAGGTCGTTATGGCACCTACCGTATTCGCTGATCAAGGTTCAGAAGACATTTTTACGGGTGATGGTGGGGACGAAAGCATCAACATTTCTGTGCGGCGTGATCCAAAGCCGGGGCGTGGTCGTGGTGATTCTGTTGAGCGGCCTGTGGATATGTCGCCGGGGAAGCGTGATGCGGTGACGGATGGCCCGCGGCGGGTGTGGGTGTCGGCGAGTGATCGGGATTTGGGTTGTCGAAGTGGTGGGCCTGATGTGTTTCGGGTGCTTGCTGTGACGTCGTTTTGTCGCACTGTGCGGGCAGCGTGTCCGGTTGCTTTTCCGGGGGCGTCAGTGGTGGTGGGGCGTGAGGTGGAGGTGTCGACGGGGGCGCCGATTTTGGGGACGGAGCGTGTGTCGGGGTGTTCGTCGCCGTCTTCGAGCTCGGGTGGGGGTGCTCCTGTGATGCCGGTGGTGTCGCAGGAGGATTTTCGGTCGCTTGGTGTGGAGCCGCTTGTGGCACATTTGGGGCCGCCGGGAGAGTGGATCCCGATTGGGTTGGACATGGTGGTGTGGGCGGAGTCTCGGGTGTAGACTTTTGAGGTGGAGATGCTCGGTCAGGCTGTGAGTGTGCGGGCGACGCCGGTGAAATATATCTGGGATTTTGGTGATGGGACGGTGCTCACGACCTCGTTTCCCGGTAGGCCGTTTCCGAATAAGGATGTGTCGATGGGGTATGCGTTCGAGGGGTGGTATGAGGTGTCGTTGGTGACGGTTTTTAGTGGGGAGTTTTCGGTTGGTGGGGGTGCGTGGCAGCCGATTGATGGCACTGTGCAGGTGAGGTCTGAACCGAAGTGGATGTATTCGGATCTTCGTCAGGCGCGTCTTGTGGGGGATGAGGTCCCCGAGGAGTATCTCGATATTCCAGAACGGGGTGAGGATACGCTGGGGCCGTTGAACCCGGAGGCGGAGAAGAAAACGCTCACGAAACCGCGCAAGAAGAACTAAGTTTTAGTCTCCCGTTGGGCGGGGGCGAGAAAATGAGGCGGCACCGTTTCGGAAGTCCTCTCGTCGTTTTTCTCCACCATCATGAGGCGGTCTATGTCGCGCAAGTGCCCTGGGATCACAACTCCTGGGCTCTATAGAGTCAAAGCCCCACTGACTTAGGGGCCAATATCCCCCAAACCCTGTGGTTTCAAACCCCCACAACCCCTATGGAATTCAGTGAGGTTGGGGTGGAGGCGGCTGATAATCGCCGGCAGCCCGACCTTCACGATGGTGCGGCCGAGGGCAATCGGGCCGGGTCCGTTTGTGAGGGCCGCGAAGCGCGCCCACTATCGTTTCCCATGAGTCGCGACAAAAACCGGAGATTTATGCAAGGGGGCCTTCCAGGCGCTTGGTGTGTGCGGATCGTGGGCCCGTCCAGGCCGTGGGGCGAGTGTGCGAGAGGCAGACGGTGGAGTGGGCGCCGCGTACGTCGTGCCTCGCAGGCCAAGCAGCCCGCGATGCGGCACGGCAAACCCCCACAACCCCTCTGCAATTCAGAAGTGCGGGGGCGGGCGTGAGTGTTGAATTAGTCACCTCCCGGCGCAGAGGGCGCTTATGAGTGGGGATTTCGTTGACCCCCGCGTATGCAGACCGCTAGGCTAGATCAGGTGTGTGCGCTATGCCCACACGTGTTTCTGTACCAACTACTACCTGTCCCGACGGAGCCATTTACTACATGACCACGAACAACGCACCTCAGATCGCCATCAACGATATCGGTAGCGAAGAGGAACTCCTCGCCGCGATCGATTCGACCATCAAGTACTTCAACGATGGCGACATCGTCGAGGGCACCGTCGTCAAGGTTGACCGGGACGAGGTTCTTCTTGACATCGGCTACAAGACCGAAGGTGTCATTCCTTCCCGCGAACTCTCGATCAAGCACGATGTCGACCCCGATGAGGTTGTCGAGGTTGGCGACGAGGTCGAGGCACTCGTTCTCCAGAAGGAGGACAAGGAAGGTCGCCTGATCCTCTCGAAGAAGCGCGCGCAGTACGAGCGTGCGTGGGGCTCGATCGAGGACATCAAGGAAAACGAGGGTGTCGTCACCGGTACCGTCATCGAGGTTGTCAAGGGCGGCCTCATCGTTGACATCGGCCTTCGTGGCTTCCTCCCCGCGTCGCTCGTTGAGATGCGCCGCGTGCGCGACCTCCAGCCGTACATCGGCCAGGAGCTCGAAGCGAAGATCATTGAGCTCGACAAGAACCGCAACAACGTCGTGCTTTCGCGCCGCGCCTACCTCGAAGAGACCCAGGCATCGGTCCGCACCGACTTCCTCCAGACCCTGCAGAAGGGTCAGGTTCGCGAGGGTCACGTGTCCTCGATCGTCAACTTCGGTGCGTTCGTGGACCTCGGCGGGGTCGACGGTCTCGTCCACGTCTCCGAGCTTTCCTGGAAGCACATCGACCACCCGAGCGAGGTTGTCGAGGTTGGCCAGCCCGTCAAGGTTGAGGTTCTCTCGGTCGAGATGGATCGCGAGCGCGTGTCGCTCTCGCTCAAGGCCACCCAGGAAGACCCATGGCAGCTCTTCGCCCGCACCCACGCCATCGGTCAGGTTGTGCCGGGCAAGGTGACGAAGCTCGTTCCCTTCGGCGCGTTCGTTCGTGTCGAGGACGGCATCGAGGGCCTCGTGCACATCTCCGAGCTCGCCCAGCGCCACGTTGACCTCCCCGAGCAGGTTGTGAGCGTTGACCAGGAGGTCTTCGTCAAGGTCATCGACATCGACCTCGAACGCCGCCGCATTTCGCTCTCGCTCAAGCAGGCCAACGAAGGCGTCGACCCCGAAGGCGACGACTCGACCTTCGATCCTGCTCTCTACGGCATGGCCGCGGAGTACGACGAAAACGGCGAGTACAAGTACCCCGAGGGCTTCGATCCCGAGACCAATGAGTGGCTCGAAGGCTACGAGGCGCAGCGCGAGGCCTGGGAGGCCGACTACGCCCGTGCTTACGAGCGCTGGACCCAGCACAAGGCCCAGGTTGCCGAGGCTGCGAAGGCAGACGCCGAAGCTCAGGCAGCCGCTCCGGCGGCTAGCGAGGCCGCACCGACCTCGTTCCAGTCGTCCTCGAGCGACGAGGGCACCCTCGCTTCCGACGAGGCCCTCGCGGCGCTTCGCGAGAAGCTCACGGGCAACAACTGAACAAAGTGATCGCTTAGCGATCTCACGAAAGCGCTCCTCGTTTTGCGGGGGGCGCTTTCGCCTTTAACCTGAATGGCGTCGGCAACGGGCGCTCGCATCACGCCCACCTCATACCAGAAAGGCCACCAGTGCTGAATTGGATGACCGCGGGGGAGTCACACGGCCCCTCGCTCGTGGCAATAATTGACGGTTTCCCCGCTGGAGTTGAGGTCACGCACGAAACACTGCGCTCCGCGCTTGCGCGGCGGCGCCTCGGCTATGGGCGCGGAGCACGGCAGAAGTTCGAACAGGATGAGATCCGCATCCTCTCGGGCGTGCGTCACGGCGTGACCCTCGGTTCTCCCATCGCGGTAGAAATTAAGAACACCGAGTGGCCGAAATGGGAGAAAGTCATGAGCGCTGATCCCGTGTCACGCGAGGATCTCCTGATCGATGCCGGCACGGGCGATGAGCGTGAAATTGCACGCAACAAACCTCTGACGCGTCCGCGCCCCGGTCACGCGGATCTTGCCGGCATGGCCAAGTACGGTCACGAGGATGCGCGAAACGTGCTTGAGCGTGCGAGCGCGCGAGAGACCGCCGCACGCGTTGTTATCGGTGCCTTGTGCGAGGCGCTTCTCGCGCAAGCCGCTGGCATCAGGCTTGTGTCCCATACGCTGCAGGTGGGTGGTGCCCGGGTTCCAGAAGGCGCTGTGCTTCCGACCCCCGCTGACGCCCCCGCGCTTGACGACGATCCTTTGCGTTGCTTCCACGCTGCATCGTCAAAAGCCATGGTCGCTGAGGTGGATGCCGCGAAGGGGGACGCTGACACCCTCGGTGGCATCGTTGAAGTGCTCGCGTACGACGTTCCCGTGGGCCTCGGCTCACACACGCAGTGGAATCGCAAGCTCGACGGTCGCCTCGCCCAGGCTGTCATGAGCATCCAGGCGATGAAGGGCGTAGAAATCGGGGAGGGCTTCGCTAACGCGGGGCGACGTGGAAGCCTCGCCCACGACGAAATCCTTTCCGGTGGGCATGGCCCGGCAGGCACACGCCGCGCCTCGAACCGGGCGGGCGGCACCGAGGGCGGAATTTCGAACGGCGAGATTATCTCTGTGCGCGGTGCCCTCAAGCCCATCTCTACGGTGCCAAGGGCCCTGCGAACGATCGATACGGTAACGGGCGCTGAAGCGACCGCCAACCACCAGCGCTCCGACGTGTGTGCGGTGGCTCCTGCCGCGGTGATTGCGGAAGCGATGGTGGCGATCACGCTCGCTGAGGCACTTCTCGAAAAGGTTGGCGGCGATAGTGTCGGCGAGATTGCGCCTCGCGTCGAGGCGATTCGCACATGCGCCGAAACTTCCGGCGCGGGTGCGGCATGAGTGCTCCGCACCAGGACGCGCGGCTAACGCGGCTTCGTGCGCCCGAGCTGAACGATCAGGGCCCTAGGCTTGTGCTCGTGGGCCCCATGGGCGCGGGGAAAAGCACGGTGGGGCGGCTCGTTGCGGAAACTCTTGACGTCGCTTTTCGGGATTCTGATGCCGAGATCGAGCGTGAAGCAGGCCGTGCGATTCCCGAAATCTTTGCGACCGATGGAGAGCGACATTTCCGTGCCCTGGAAGAGCGCGTGATCGCGCGTCTTCTCACCTTCCATAGCGGCGTACTGGCCCTTGGTGGCGGAGCAGTGACGTCATCCGCGACCCGCGAGCGCCTGCGCGATGTCACCGTTGTGTACCTTGCGCTTGATTCCGCTCATGCCCCCGAGCGCATCGGTAGCGGTGGTGGCCGGCCCGTTCTCGCGGGGGGTGACCCGCACGCGCGCTGGGTGTCGGTGAGCCGCGCCCGTGAACCGTTCTTCACCGAGGTTGCCACCTGGGTTCTTGACACGAATGGCGCGGCTCCCAAGGACCTCGCGTCGGTGCTTGTGCGTGAACTTTGCAAGCGTTCAACACTCCTCGAGAGCGAAGGGACAGCACATGACGAGTCATGACGGTACGGCCGCCACGGTGATCAAAGTGGGGGAGGGAACGCACTCCTATAGCGTGACGGTCGGCCGTGGCCTCGACAGCACGATCCTCACCGCGATCCCTGAAAGCGTCCTTCGCGTGCTCATCGTTCACCAAGAACCGGTGGCGGGCAGGGCACGTGCTCTCGCCAGGGCACTTGAGTCCGACGGTCGCAAGGCTTTCACCGTGGAAATTCCGGACGCGGAGCAGGCCAAGGGAGTCGAAACTCTCTCGGAGCTTTGGCGTATTCTCGGGACGCAGGACTTCACGCGAAGCGATCTCCTCATCGGGGTGGGCGGCGGCGCCGCGACTGATCTAGCGGGGTTCGCCGCGGCGACGTGGCTGCGGGGAATCGACGTCATTCACGTGCCAACAACGGTGGCGGGAATGGTCGATGCCGCGGTGGGAGGCAAGACCGGCATCAACACCGCGGAGGGGAAAAACCTCGTGGGGGCGTTCCACACGCCGCTCGCGGTGATCGCGGATCTCGAGGCACTCGACGGCTTACCCGGGCACGATGTGTCAGCGGGCCTCGCGGAAGTCGTGAAGGCGGGTTTCATTGCCGATGAACGTATTCTCGAGATCATCGAGGCCGATCCGCGTCGTGTTCTCGACACGCGTGCGTCAGAGTTTGCCGAAATCATGACCCGGGCGATCCGTCTCAAGGCCGATGTCGTGAGCGAGGACCTTACCGAGAAGGGCCGCCGCGAGATCCTCAACTACGGGCACACCCTGGCTCACGCGATCGAACGCCACGAACAGTACACGTGGCGTCACGGTGACGCGGTCGCCGTCGGAATGGTGTTTGCGGCCGAGCTCGCCCACCGAGCAGGTTATTTGAGCTCACACGTGCTCGCTCGCCATCGTTCGGTTCTCACGTCGCTCGACCTGCCCACGTGCTATCGAAAGGGGCAATTTGCCAAGCTCCGGGAGGCGATGGCGCGCGATAAAAAGGCGCGTGGGGCCACGCTGCGTTTCGTGATCCTCGAGGACACGGAGAAGCCCGTTCGCCTCGAAGGGCCAAGCGAGGACTTGCTCGAGGAGTGCTACGACGCGATTAGCGCGTGAAATCGCCCGGAAGGTGTGGTGGGCGCGGATCTGTGCTCGCGCTTAAGGCTCGACCTCGGGAGGATTTTCGAGGATGTCCCGCGCGAGGTCGTCGTTGTCGATGTTGACGACGGGAATCGCGCCCGTCTCGATCGCCACGCGGCGCCGTTCAGCCTTCCGCACGCGCCGAGCGAACGCACGAAGCTGGCTCGGGCTCATGGTCACAGTCAGGTCGGGAGTTTTCGTGGGGAGGCTCCACTGCTTCCACTGCGCGAAGATCGCAAGAAGTGTGCCGCACCCGGCGGCGATGAGCACTGTCCAGGCGGGAAGATCAAAGTAGTAGACGAGCCACGTGAGTACCGACGTGAGAAGAGCGGCAGTCGCATAGAGGGGACCGCCGCCGAACACGACCGGGATGCGCCCCACGGCCATGTCGCGGATGATGCCACCGCCAATACCAGTCGTGACGCCCAGCATCACCGCGGGCAGCGGGGAGAGGCCAACGAGCATCGATTTTGCGGTGCCGATCGCTGCCCAGAGGCCGAGCGCGATACAGTCGAGCACGGTTGTCGTGTGACGCCACATGGGGCCTTCGGATGACGCAACGTAGGCGATCGCTGAGCCCGCGAGACTGACCGTAAGGTACAGGGGATTAGCGAAGGCCGCGGGAATGCCGTAATTGAGAATGAGGTCGCGGATGATGCCGCCTCCGAGGCCCGAGATCACTCCGAGAACGGCGTACCCCACAGCATCGAACTGGAGGCGGCGTGCAAGAGAGCCGCCGACGATACCCATCACAAACACGCCGATGAGGTCGATTGCAATGAGCAGCTGATTCGTGAGGAGAAAGTGATCGGGCGTGGTGTTCACTCCTCTAATCTATTGGAGCGGGCGCGAAGTCCAGAAGCAGGCTGTTGCTCAACTCTCCCAAGGCTAGGAGTGAACTCACATGACGCACGTTTCCGTTCCCGACGCTCCCCCCGGAGTGCACCGCATCGGCCTCACGGGGGGCATCGGTTCGGGCAAGTCCACCGTCGGAAAAATATGGGCCCGAGAAGGGCACCACGTGATCGATTTAGACGCCCTTTCGCGCGCTGTTCTCGACCAACCGGGGGACGGGCTCGAGGAGGCGATTGCCCACTTCGGTGAGGAATACCGTGACTCGGCTACGGGAACGGCTGACCGTGCGGCACTCGCCGCCCTCGTGTTCAACGATTCCCGTGCACGCGCTGAACTCGAAGAGATCGTTCATCGCTACTTGTGGGCCGAGGTAGCAAGGCTCGAAAAGGACTTGGCGAAGACGACGGCCGCGGGGGCATCGCTCCTTGTCGTCCACGATTCGCCTTTGCTGTTCGAACTCGGACACGACGCTCATTATGAGGCGATTGTTGTGGTACTTACCCCCGATGGGGAGCGCATTGACCGAGTCGTCCGCGAGCGCGGCAAGACCCGCGAGTACGTCGAGGGGGTGATTCGGGCGCAAGTGAGTGATAAGGAACGCCAGGCCCGAGGCGATGTGTTCATCGACAATGCGGGGGCACCCGAGGGCCTCGAGACGCGTGCCGACGCTGCCCTCGCCTCGGCGCGCAGACTCATTCGTGACCGGCTCCACGCTCTCGAGTAAGCAGCGGGCGCTAGGCTTAAGCCATGCGTCCCGTGACCGAACTGACCCGTGCGCTCAAGCCCTTTGAAGTTGTATCCGAGTACAAGCCCGCCGGCGATCAGCCGAAGGCCATTGAAGAACTTGCCGCTCGCATCAATGCCGGTGAACAAGATGTGGTACTCCTCGGCGCGACCGGCACCGGCAAGAGCGCGACCGCGGCGTGGCTGATCGAAAAGCTTCAACGCCCGACCCTCGTGATGGCGCACAACAAAACCCTCGCGGCGCAGCTCGCGAGCGAGTTTCGCGAGCTTCTCCCGAACAACGCGGTCGAGTACTTCGTGAGTTACTACGACTACTACCAGCCCGAGGCGTACGTTCCTCAGTCGGATACCTACATCGAGAAGGACTCCTCGATTAACGCCGAGGTCGAGCGTCTGCGCCACAGCGCGACGAACTCGCTTCTGACCCGACGCGACGTGGTCGTCGTGAGCTCGGTGAGCTGCATTTACGGCCTCGGTACTCCGCAAGAGTACGTGGACCGCATGGTGCTTTTGAAGGTTGGCCAGCAGATTGAGCGCGACGATCTTCTTCGCCAATTTATCGACATGCAGTACGACCGCAATGACGTAGCGTTCGTGCGCGGCACTTTCCGAGTGCGCGGCGATACGGTCGAGATTATCCCCATGTACGAAGAGCTCGCGATTCGCATCGAATTTTTCGGCGATGAGATCGATGCGCTCTACACGCTCCATCCCGTGACCGGTGAGGTGATCCGGGAAGAAGAGCAGATCCATATCTTCCCTGCGTCCCACTACGTTGCGGGTCCCGAACGGCTTCACCGCGCGATCAAGGACATCGAGGCCGAACTTGCCGAGCGTCTTGAAGAGCTCGAGAGCGAGAACAAGCTCCTCGAGGCACAGCGCCTTTGGATGCGCACGACGCACGACATTGAGATGCTCCGCCAAACAGGCACGACGAACGGCGTCGAGAACTACTCGCGTCATTTCGATGGTCGTGGGCCTGGCACGCCCCCGAACACGCTCCTTGACTACTTCCCCGAAGATTTTGTGCTCATCATCGACGAATCGCACGTCACCGTGCCGCAGATTGGTGCGATGTTCGAGGGGGACCGTTCCCGCAAACGCACGTTGGTCGATTTCGGCTTCCGTTTGCCCTCGGCGCTCGACAATAGGCCACTGCGCTTTGATGAGTTCATCGAACGTACGGGACAGACCGTGTACCTCTCGGCAACGCCCGCGCAGTACGAACTTGAACGCTCAAACGGCTACGTCGAGCAGATCATTCGCCCCACGGGGCTCGTGGATCCCGAAGTGATCGTCAAACCCGTGCGAGGGCAGATCGATGATCTTCGCGCGGAGATTGAAAAACGAGTCGACAAGAACGAACGCGTCCTCGTCACGACGCTCACGAAACGCATGGCCGAGGATCTCACCGACTTCCTGCTGGAAAACGGCGTGCGCGTGCAATACCTGCACTCCGATGTCGACACGCTTCGAAGGGTTGAACTGCTGCGTGAGCTCCGCCAGGGTGAATTCGACGTGCTCGTGGGAATCAACCTGCTGCGTGAGGGCCTGGACCTACCCGAAGTCTCGCTCGTCGCGATTCTCGATGCCGACAAGGAAGGCTTCCTCCGTTCGCGCACGTCTCTCATCCAGACCATTGGCCGTGCTGCGCGAAACGTGTCCGGTCAGGTACACATGTACGCCGATACGATCACCGATTCGATGCGAGAGGCGATCGACGAGACGAACCGTCGCCGTGAGATCCAGATCGCGTACAACCAGGAGAACGGGATCGATCCGCAGCCTTTGCGCAAAAAAATTGCGGATGTCACAGACATGCTCGCGCGTGAGGATATCGACACCGAATCGCTGCTGGCGACTGACTACCGCAAGGGCAAGGAGCGAATGAAGGGCTCGAGCTCGCCCGAGCGCGGAGGAACGACGGGTAATCGTGCCCTTGACCTGGGGGATAACCCTGAAAAAGCGTTGCGCGAGATGATCGAGGAACTGACCGCGAACATGCATGCGGCGGCCGAGAACCTCCAGTTCGAGGTAGCCGCGCGTATTCGTGACGAAGTGACGGAGCTCAAAAAGGAATTGCGACAGTTCACGGGTGCTTAGATCGCGATGAACGCATAACCGAGTAGCATTGCCGGATCACTCCGTGCAGCGCCGCTCGGTTATTCCGTTTTCGATCGCTTGCAAGGAGACACCGCCATGCGTATTCACACCGACGCCTTCGCCGAGGGCGAGACCATTCCCGTTCGCTTCGCCGAGAACGCCGCACACGGGCAGAACATCCACCCCGATCTCTCATGGTCGGAGGCACCCGAGGGCACGCAATCTTTCGCGCTCACCGTCTTCGATCCAGACGCCCCGACCGGCTCGGGATTCTGGCACTGGATCGCTTTCGATATTCCCGCGAGCATCGCGAGCATCGGGGAAGGTGAAGACCTTCCAGGCGGCGTGCGCGAGTGGGTGAACGATTACGGATATGAGGGCTACGGTGGCCCATGCCCGCCCGAGGGCCGTGTGCATCGCTACATCCACACCGTGCACGCGCTTTCATGCGAAAAGCTCGACGTGCCCGCGGAGGCGACTCAGGCCCAGGCACGCTTTGCGATTTTTGCGAACCAGATCGATTCGGTGAGCCTGACGGGCCGTTTCCAGCTTGCATCCGATGGCGCCTGAGAACGCGCTCTACCAGCCGCGCTCGCGCCATTCGTCAAGGTAGGGACGCTCCGCTCCGATCGTCGTATCCTCACCGTGGCCTGGGTACACCCAGGTTTCGTCGGGGAGCACGCCGAAGAGTCGCATGTCAACGTCATTGAGGAGCGACGTGAAGCGTTCCGAATCGCCCTGAGTTGCGCCGACGCCGCCGGGAAAGAGGGAGTCTCCGGTGAACACGTGGGTACCGTCGGCCTGCCCCCAATAGATGACGGCGATGGAACCCGGCGTGTGGCCCCGAAGGCTGACGATCTCGAGGTCGTTCACGCCCACCCTGATCGTGTCACCGTTGGAGAGCGGCACATCGGTGGGGGTGGGGATCTCCGGAGCGTCTTTCGCCCCGGCAAAGGTTTTTGCCTGAGTCGCGGCGCGCATTTGGGCCAGGGCGCCCACATGGTCGTGGTGGGAGTGGGTCGTGAGGATCGAATCGAGGCGTGAGGTGGGGGAGCCCTCCCGAATGAGGCGCATGAGGCGCGGGGCGTCGGCAGCTGCATCGATGAGCAATTGCGCGCCCGAAACTCTGCACGTGAGCAGGTAGGCATTATTGTCGAGCGGGCCGACGGAGGCCTTGCGAATCACAAGTGAACCGAGGGTGCGCACGTCGCTTTCTCCGCCGACCGTCACGCTTCCCGTGTACTGCTTTCTGAGGGTGCTCATGCTCACCATGCTACGGCGGCGCCCTTCGCTTTTCAGAACCGACTCCTAGAATTGTGAGGGTGAGTGAAGCATTGATTGTGCGCGGTGCGCGCGAACATAACCTCAAGAACATCGACCTCGAGATCCCCCGCAATGCGCTCGTGGTCTTTTCGGGACTTTCGGGATCGGGGAAATCCTCCCTCGCGTTTGACACCATCTTCGCTGAGGGGCAGCGCCGATACGTCGAATCGCTTTCGAGCTATGCGCGGCAGTTCCTCGGGCAGATGGACAAACCGAAAGTGGAGTTCATTGAGGGGCTTTCGCCCGCCGTGTCGATCGACCAGAAATCGACCAACCGCAACCCCCGCTCCACGGTCGGCACAATCACGGAGATTCACGACTACTTGCGCCTCCTTTTTGCGCGCACGGGGATCCAGCACTGCCCTACGTGTGGAGCAGAGATTTCCTCGCAAAGTGCGGAGCAAATGGTCGACGCTCTCCTCGCTTACCCTGAAGGAACGCGCTTCCAGCTGCTCGCACCAGTGGTGAAGGGGCGTAAGGGCGAGCACTCCGACCTTTTGAGCTCACTTCAGTCGCAGGGTTTTTCTCGCGCGCGCATCGACGGCGAGGTCACGCGCCTTTCGAGCGAGATTTCGCTCGCGAAAACGAAGAAGCACACGATTGAGGTCATCGTTGATCGCCTCGCCGTCAAGGACGGCTCACGGACGCGCCTGACCGATTCGGTGGAAACTGCGACCCGACTTTCGGGCGGTGTGGTGGTCGCCGACTTCGTCGATGAAGAGGAAGGCTCACCCGAGCGTATTCGTCGGTTCTCCGAGAAGCGGGCCTGCCCCAATGAACATCCGCTTGAACTCGAAGAAATCGAACCTCGATCCTTTTCGTTTAACGCTCCTTACGGCGCGTGCCCGGAGTGCGCGGGCATTGGGACGAGGCTCGAGATTGACCCCGAACTTGTGGTTCCCGATGAATCGGCGACACTTGCGGAAGGGGCAATTGCGCCGTGGACACTCGGCAGCGCCGACCACCACCAGCAGGTGATGAGCGCACTCGCCGGCGAGCTTGGATTTTCCATGGATACGCCGTGGAAGGATCTTTCTCGCGAAGCGAGGGACGCTCTGCTCAACGGCCATCACTTCAAAGTTCACGTGCGTTACCGCAATCGCTTCGGGCGTGAACGGCGGTACTCGACGGGCTTCGAGGGCGTCATGCACTACCTCAAGCGTAGGCACGAGGACACGGAATCCGATTGGGCTCGCGAGCGTTATGAGCAGTTCATGAGGAACGCTCCCTGCCCCGTGTGCCAGGGCCGCAGGCTGAGGCCTGAGGTTCTCGCCATTACCGTTGGGGGAAAGTCAATTGCGGAGTTCTCTGATCTCCCCATTGGCGAAGCAAAGAAGTTTCTCGAGGGGGTCGAATTCTCCGAGCGCGATCTGACGATCGCCGAGGAGATCCTCCGCGAGATTCACGCACGCCTCGGGTTCCTCGTGGACGTGGGCCTCAACTATCTCAACCTCTCGCGTGCTGCGGGAACCCTTTCTGGCGGCGAGGCCCAGCGTATCCGTCTTGCGACCCAAATCGGATCGGGGCTTGTGGGCGTGCTGTACGTTCTCGACGAGCCGTCGATCGGCTTGCACCAGCGTGATAACCAGCGTCTCATCCACACTCTCGTGAGGCTGCGCGATCTTGGCAATACTCTCATCGTGGTGGAACACGACGAGGACACGCTTCGCACAGCCGACTGGATCGTGGACATCGGCCCCAAAGCAGGCGAATACGGTGGCGAAGTGGTGTACTCGGGCGCCTACGAAGGGCTCCTTGAGGAACCGCGATCGATCACCGGTCAGTACCTGAGCGGTGAGCGTGCGATTGAGGTGCCGAAGGAACGACGCAAGGTGGATCGCGGTCGCGTGCTCAAAGTGGTGAACGCGCGAGAAAACAATCTCCAGGGCGTCAACGTCACCGTCCCCCTCGGTCTTTTCACCGCGGTCACGGGCGTCTCCGGTTCGGGGAAGTCCACGCTCGTCAACGACATCCTCTACCGTGTGCTCGCCAAAAACCTCAATCGTGCACGCGTCGTTCCTGGCCGTCACACGCGAGTGGAGGGGCTTGAGAACCTCGACAAGGTCGTGCACGTCGACCAATCGCCGATTGGCCGTACGCCCCGATCGAACCCCGCGACGTATACGGGCGTGTGGGATCGCATTCGAACGCTCTTTGCGCAGACGGCCGAGGCGAAGGTTCGCGGCTATAAGGCGGGGCGCTTCTCCTTTAACGTCAAGGGAGGGCGCTGCGAAAACTGCGCCGGCGACGGCACGATCAAGATCGAAATGAACTTCCTTCCGGACGTTTATGTGAAGTGCGAAGTGTGTCACGGGGCCCGCTACAACTCCGAGACCCTCCAGGTGCATTTCAAGGGCAAGAATGTCGCTGAGGTACTCGACATGCCCATCGCCGAAGCCGTCGAGTTCTTCGAAGCGGTTCCTGCCATCCATCGTCAGCTTGCGACCCTCGTGGAAGTGGGGCTCGGCTACGTGCGACTCGGGCAGTCCGCCACCACGCTCTCGGGTGGTGAGGCGCAGCGCGTGAAGCTCGCGGCGGAACTTCATAAGCGCTCGAAGGGCCGCACGATTTACGTGCTGGACGAGCCGACTACAGGCCTCCATTTCGAGGACATCAAGAAGCTTCTTGCGGTGCTCCAGGGACTTGTGGACAAGGGGAACTCCGTGGTCGTCATCGAGCACAATCTCGACGTCATCAAGAGCGCCGACTACCTCATCGACCTCGGCCCAGAAGGCGGTAGCGGTGGTGGGCGCGTGATCGCCACGGGTACGCCCGAGCAAGTCGCCAAGGTCGAGGAGTCCTTCACCGGGCAGTTCCTCAGGGATCTTCTGTAATGGCTGACCCGGCGACGTACCGTCCGGCGCCAGGGTCTATTCCGACGGATCCCGGCGTTTATCGATTCCTCGATCCCGATTCGAGGGTCATCTACGTGGGGAAGGCCAAGAACCTTCGCCAGCGCCTGAGTAATTACTTTCAGGACCTCACGCATCTCCACCCGCGCACCCAAAAAATGGTGACGACCGCGAGCCAGGTGCAGTGGACGGTCGTGACAAGCGATGTCGAGGCGCTCACGCTCGAGTACACGTGGATCAAAGAATTCGACCCGCGCTTTAACGTCAAGTTCCGCGACGATAAGTCCTACCCGTTCCTCGTCGTGACGATGGGCAACAAGGTTCCACGGGCGATGATTACCCGCAAAGAACGCCACAAATCCGATCGCTCGTTCGGACCGTACGCTCACGTGTGGGCCATCCGCGAAACGCTCGATCTTCTCTTGCGAGTATTCCCCGTGAGAACGTGCACTCAGGGCGTCTATAGCCGCGCGGAACGCTCGGGCCGCCCGTGCCTTCTCGGTTTCATCGGGAAGTGCGCGGCGCCGTGCGTGGGCAACGTGAGCCTTGACGAGCATCGCGAACTTGCCGAGAACCTCGTCGCCTTTATGGACGGCAATACGGGCGCTTTCGTGAGGGATCGACGCGCCAAGATGAAAGCCGCGGCGGCCGAGATGGACTACGAGGCCGCAGCCCGGTACCGTGACGATATCGCCGCCCTGGAGAAGGTCATGGAGAAAAACTCGGTCGTGCTGTCGGACGCGACCGATGCGGATCTTGTTGCTCTCGAACTCGATGAGCTTGAAGCCAGCGTGCAGGTATTCCACGTGCGCGGGGGGCGTATTCGCGGCCAGCGCGGGTGGGTTGCCGAGCTGCTCGATGATTCGGGTCCCGCGGAGCTTATGGAGCGCGCGCTCACCCAGTTGTATCAAGGCACCGACACGAAGCCTCCTCACGAGATTCTCGTGACACACATGCCTTTGCGTCCGGACGAGATTCGAGAGCTTCTCGGCAGACAAAGCATCGACATCCGCGTACCGGTGCGCGGCGAAAAGAAAGCTCTTCTCGAGACGGTGAGCGCTAATGCGAAGGAAGCGATGAGGCTTGGCAAGCTCCGCCGCACGGGGGACCTCACTGCGCGCTCCAAAGCGCTCGAAGAACTTGGTGAAGCGCTCGGTATGGACGACGCCCCGCTGCGCATCGAATGTTTCGATATCTCCCACTCGCAAGGCACGAACGTCGTGGGATCGATGGTCGTGTTCGAAGACGGCCTCCCGCGCAAGAGCGAATACCGACGGTTCTCAATCTCGGGCGATGCTGCAAGGGACGATACCGCGAGCATCGAGGACGTGATCCGGCGCCGGCTTCGCCACCACCTCGAGCACAAGGAAGCCCGCGCGAGCGGCGAGGCTGTTGACCCCTCCGCAACGCGCTTCGCGTACCCGCCTAATCTCATGATCGTGGACGGCGGTCTCCCACAGGTCAATGCTGCGAAACGCGTCATGGAGGAGATGGGCATCAGCGACATTGCCCTCATTGGCATCGCGAAGCGCCTCGAAGAAGTGTGGGTGCCCGATGACGACTACCCCCTCATTCTCCCGCGAACCTCCGAGGCACTCTTTTTGATCCAACGCCTTCGCGACGAAGCACACCGATTCGCGATCACCTTCCACCGATCAAAGCGAGGACGCTCCATGCACGAGAGCGTGCTTGACGAAATTCCGGGACTAGGACCGAGCCGACGCAGGGCCCTCCTCGACCGGTTCACCACGGTCGACGCCATTCGTAAGGCCCGCGTCGAGGATCTCGAGAGTGTTCCCGGGATTGGCCCTTCACTCGCGGCAACGATCCACTCCGCACTACAATCCGAAGAGCGGGCCCCTGCGGTAAACATGACGACGGGAGAGATTCTTGAGTGATCACACGAAAGACCTGAGCGACGCCGAGGCTCAGCAGGCGTCGGACCAAAGCGGTGTGTCTCCGGAAATTGTCATCATTACGGGACTTGCCGGAGCGGGGCGTGAAACCGCCGCACACGCTCTTGAGGACATGGGCTGGTACGTCGTCTACAACATTGCGCCCCAGTTGATTCGCACGCTCTTCGATCTTCAGTCGCAGGCTGTAGGTCGCGCCAATCGCTTTGCGGTCGTGACAGATCCTCGTTCGGGCCCGTTCTTCAACGACCTCCCCGAGGTCATTCAGGACCTGCGCGAGCAAGAAGTCCGCACGCGCCTCGTTTTCTTGAGTGCCGACCAAAATACACTCGTGCGCCGCTTCGACTCGGTGCGCCGCCCCCACCCTCTTCAGGGAGAGGAGGGAGTGCTCGAAGGAATCCGCCGTGAGCGTGAGCAGCTTGCCCCACTTCGTCGCATGGCTGACATCGTCATCGACACCTCGCCTCTCAACGTCCATCAGCTCTCGATGCGCATGCGCAAAGAGTTTGGCGAAGGTGACGACCACACCGTTACCGTTAACGTTCTTAGCTTCGGCTTCAAGTACGGAATTCCCATTGAATCGGATTACGTTGCCGACGTGCGCTTCCTCCCGAACCCGTACTGGGTTCCGGAGCTTCGCGACAAGCGCGGCATCGATAAAGAGGTCGCGGATTACGTTCTTGAACAGGCCAACGCGCAAGAGTTCATCGCCCGCTACGTCGACATGCTCATTCCTGTTCTCCGCGGGTATCGTGAGGAAAACAAACAATTTGCGGCTGTCGCGATCGGATGCACCGGTGGAAAACACCGCTCCGTCGCAGTCGCGGAAAACGTTGGGGATGAACTTCGCAAGCTCGGCTACCCCGTGCGCGTGCGCCACCGCGACCTCGGCCGGGAGTAATGACCGTGAGTGCGAATGTTCCGAGGCGTACGTCCTCACTCATGCCCACGCCTCTTCGCAGCCGCACACGTGGGCCCAAAGTCGTGGCCTTCGGCGGTGGGCACGGCCTTTCGGCAAGCCTCAATGCGCTTCGACACCTCACGCGCGACCTCACCGCTGTCGTCACGGTCGCCGATAACGGAGGCTCTTCGGGCAGGCTCCGAGCTGAAATGCCGATCCTTCCGCCCGGGGACCTCCGCATGGCGCTGTCCGCCCTGTGTGAAGATTCGGAATGGGGAGTGACATGGCGCGATGTCGTACAGCATCGCTTCACCTCCGAGGGCGACATGGATGGCCACTCTCTCGGCAACTTCCTCATCGTTGCCCTTTGGCAGCTCCTGGACGACCCTATCGCCGCGCTCGACTACGTGGGCGAGCTCCTCGGCACCTCTGGGCGCGTGCTGCCCATGGCACTCGAGCCTCTCGACATTGAAGCCCTCGTGTCGTTCCCGGGGGAGGGGACACGGACAATCCGTGGACAGGCGGATGTTGCCGCGACCACCGGCCACGTCGAAACCTTGCGCGTGATCCCGCCCGAGCCCGCCATCGCACGCGAGGTCCTTGACTCCATCGATGAGGCCGAATGGCTCGTGATCGGCCCCGGAAGTTGGTACACCTCGGTTCTCCCGCACGTGAAAATCCCCGAATTGCGCGAGGCGATCGAGCATACAAAAGCACGGAAAATTCTCACGATGAATCTTGCGGCGGGGCGCTCGGAAACCGTCGGACTCACCGGGGTTGACCTCCTGAACATCGTGTGTGATGCGGCCCCAGGCCTCGCGTTCGACGCCCTCATTGCCGACCCTTCCGCCGAACGAGACGGTGGGAAAGCACTGACGAGTGCCGCTCACGAACGTGGAATTGACGTTCTCATGCGCATGGTGTCGACCGGCGATGGAACCCCCACACACGATCCACTTCGACTCGCGACCGCGTATCGCGACGTGTTTAATGGCGTTTTCACCCACCCACGGAAGGACTGAAATGGCCCTGACTGCCGATGTCAAGGAGGAGCTCTCCCATCTCGACGTGACGCGCGTAAGTGCGCGTAAAGCGGAGGTGGCAACCCTTTTGCGCTTTGCCGGTGGGCTTCATCTCGTGGGTGGTCGCGTGTCAATTGAAGCCGAACTCGACCAGTCGGCGAGCGCGCGCAGGCTCAAAACCTACGTGGCTGATCTTTACGGTCACGCAAGTGAGGTGACCGTACTCGCGGCTTCGGGCATCCGACGCTCGACTCGCTACATCGTGCGCGTTCTTTCTGACGGGGCGATGTTTGCGAAACAAACCGGCCTTCTTGACGCGCGTTCACGGCCCGTTCGTGGGCTTCCGCCGCTCGTCGTTGGCGGTAGCGCTGAGGATCAGGCTGCCGCGTGGCGCGGGGCCTTCCTCGCCCACGGAAGCCTCACCGAACCCGGCCGAAGCGCGGCGCTTGAACTCACGTGCCCTGGCTCCGAAGTCGCTCTCGCCATGGTGGGCTCGGCACGTCGGCTCGGGATCCAGGCAAAATCGAAGGAAGTCCGCGGCACCGATCGGGTGGTGATTCGCGACGGCGAGGCCATTGGTCAGATGCTCACGCTCATGGGAGCGGAGAAAACCGCGGCACTGTGGAACGACAAGCGCTCGAAGCGCGAGGTGCGCGCCACCGCAAATCGGCTCGCGAACTTTGACGACGCTAATCTGCGTCGCTCCGCCCGAGCCGCCGTGGCCGCTGGTGCGCGGGTCGAGAGGGCGCTTGAGATTCTGGGAGACGACATTCCCGATCACTTGCGCGCTGCGGGCCAATTGCGGATCGAGCATCGCCAGGCGAGCCTCGAGGAGTTGGGACAACTTGCCGACCCACCCATGACAAAGGATGCGGTGGCGGGGAGGATTCGACGCCTTCTCGCCCTTGCCGACAAGACCGCCGAAGAGCGCGGCATTCCGGGAACAGAGGCCAACATTAGTCCCGAATTGTTAGATGGGGAATAAAAAATCGCTTTTGAGCCCGGTTTTTCGTCCAGGTTCCTGTGAGCCTCGCATCACAACGTTGATAGGGTTGAGGCAACCCGCACATGCGGGATCCATGCGTACAACGAGGTGCGCGAAGCCCAGTCCCACACGGCGGAAACGCCGCCGTGCACCAAGGAGGAACTGTGACCGTAAAGGTTGGTATTAACGGATTCGGTCGTATCGGCCGTAACTTCGCGCGCGCTGCTTTTGAGCAGGGTGCGGACATCGAGATCGTTGCCGTCAACGACCTCACCGACACCAAGACCCTCTCGCACCTCGTGAAGTACGACTCGATCCTCGGCCGCTTCAACGGCGACGTTGAGTCCACCGAGGATTCGATCACCATCGACGGCAAGTCGATCAAGGTGTTCTCGGAAAAGGATCCGGCAGCGATCGACTGGGCGTCGGTTGGCGCTGAGGTCGTCGTGGAGTCGACCGGTCTCTTCACCGACGCTGAGAAGGCCAAGGCACACCTCGGTGACACCGTCAAGAAGGTCATCATCTCGGCTCCCGGCAAGAACGTTGACGCCACCTTCGTGGTCGGCGTGAACGAAGGCGACTACGACGCTGACAACCACCACGTGGTCTCGAACGCGTCGTGCACGACCAACTGCCTCGCGCCTCTCGCCAAGGTTCTCAACGATGAATTCGGCATCGTCAAGGGCCTCATGACCACGGTTCACGCCTACACGGGTGACCAGCGCATCCTCGACGCGCCCCACAAGGATCTGCGCCGCGCCCGCGCCGCAGCCCTCAACATCATTCCGACCAAGACCGGCGCTGCTGCTGCCGTTGCTCTCGTGCTCCCCGAGCTCAAGGGCAAGTTCGATGGCTACGCACTCCGCGTTCCCACGCCGACCGGCTCGGTTGTTGACCTCACCTTCGAGGCTGAGCGCGAGGTTTCCGTCGAGGAGATCAACGCTGCCGTGAAGAAGGCGGCTGAAGGCCCGCTCAAGGGCGTTCTTGCTTACACCGAGGACCCGATCGTGTCGAAGGACATCGAGACCGATCCCCACAGCTCGATCTTCGATGCTGGCTGCACCAAGGTCATCGGCAACCAGGTCAAGGTTGTGTCGTGGTACGACAACGAGTGGGGCTACTCGAACCGCCTCGTTGACCTGACCGTCCTTATCGGCGAGAAGCTCTGATTCTCCCCAACGCTCACTCTTGAGTACCTCGATGAAGGGTCCGCGTCACGGCACGGCTGTGGGCGCGGACCCTTCGTCCACCCGGGGCATCGTGCCCCACACGGGGCGTGCAATCGCCGCCCCGCCCCTTTTCATGAGGATGTGACCCATGCTTAAGACCATCGATTCGCTCGGCGACCTCGCCGGCAAGCGCGTTCTCGTGCGCGCCGATCTCAACGTTCCGCTCGACGGCACGACCATCACGGACGATGGCCGTATCCGTGCCTCGTTGCCGACGATCAATGCGCTGCGCGAGAAGGGCGCGCGTGTCATCGTGACCGCTCACCTCGGCCGTCCGAAAGGTGCGCCGGATCCCAAGTTTTCCCTGAAGCCCGCTGTGGATCGCCTGAGCGAGCTCCTTGACGCTCCCGTGGCTTTCGCTACCGACACCGTTGGCGACAGCGCTAAGCAGACCGTCGAGAACCTTGGCGATGGCGATGTTGCCGTGCTCGAGAATGTTCGCTTCAACGCTGGCGAAACGAGCAAGGATCAAGCTGAGCGCGAAGCCTTCGCCAAGGAGCTTGCCTCGCTCGCTGATGCCTTCGTTTCGGACGGCTTTGGTGTTGTCCACCGCAAGCAGGCTTCGGTGTACGACGTCGCTCAGCTTTTGCCCGCTGCCGCCGGTTCCCTCGTGGAGAAGGAAGTGGAATCGCTGCGCAAGGTCACCGATGAACCGGCCCGCCCGTTTGTCGTGATCCTTGGCGGTTCGAAGGTTTCGGACAAGCTCGGTGTGATCGATAACCTCCTCGGCAAGGCTGACCGCCTCCTGATCGGTGGCGGTATGAGCTACACCTTCCAGAAGGCCCTCGGCCACGAGGTTGGCAAGTCGCTCCTTGAAGAAGACCAGGTGGAGACCGTGAAGGGCTACCTCAAGCGCGCCGAGGAATCGGGCGTCGAGATCGTCCTTCCGGTCGACAACGTCGTGTCGGAGAACTTCGGTCCGGATGGCCCCGCGGACGTCGTTCCCTCGAACGAAATCCCGGCCGAAAAGGAAGGCCTCGACATTGGCCCGAAGACCCGCGAACTGTTCGCCTCGAAGCTGGGCGATGCCGGCACGGTCTTCTGGAACGGCCCCATGGGCGTGTTTGAGTTCGAGCTTTATGCCGACGGCACGAAGGCTATCGCCGAGGCACTCGCCGAGTGCCCGGGCTACACGGTTGTGGGCGGCGGCGATTCCGCTTCCGCGATTCGTAACCTTGGCTTCGACGAAGCACGCTATTCCCACATTTCCACCGGCGGCGGGGCCAGCCTCGAGCTCATCGAGGGTAAGGAACTGCCGGGTATCGCCATTCTTGAGGAGAAGTGATTATGACTCGTACACCGCTCATTGCAGGCAATTGGAAGATGAACCTGACCTACATCGAGGCACAGGCGCTGCTTGAGGATCTCGTGGAGAACCTCAAGGAGGCCGGCCACAAGGCCGATGCCGTGGAGGTCGCGGTTCTTCCCCCGTTCGTGGACATCCGCACCGTGCAGACCGTTCTCGATGGCTCGAATTCCGGCATCGCTTTCGGAGGCCAGGATATTTCCGAGCACGAGTCGGGCGCTTACACGGGCGAGGTCTCGGGCAAGATGCTCAAGGCGCTCGGCGCGACCTACGCCGCTGTTGGCCACTCGGAGCGTCGTCAGTACCACGGTGAGACCGAGCAGGTGACCAACGCTAAGGTCAAGGCCGCCCTCGCGAATGAGCTTTCGCCCATCCTGTGCGTTGGCGAACCACTCGAAGAGCGCAAGGCCGGCAAGCACGTCGAGTACACCCTTGCTCAGGTCGAGGGCGGTCTCGAAGGCCTCTCGGCTGAGGAGGTCAAGAAGGTCGTTATCGCGTACGAGCCCGTGTGGGCCATCGGCACCGGCGAGGTCGCCACGAGCGAGGACGCACAGGAAGTGTGCCACGAGATCCGCGATCTGCTCGCCACGAAGTTCGGCGACGAGGTTGCCGACGCCGTGCGCGTGCTCTACGGCGGCTCGGTGAAGTCCTCCTCGATTGTGGACCTCATGCAGCAGGCCGATGTCGACGGCGCCCTCGTGGGCGGTGCGTCGCTCAAGGCTGACGAGTTCGCGAGGATCGCCACCTACAACGTGGCTGCTTGATTTCCCTCACGAACGAAGTAGTGTGCTACGCGGCTCGGCCATAGGCTGGGCCGCGTAGCGTATTGTTAACGTCGTTGCCCGTTTTTCAATCGAAGGATTCGCCCGGTCATGGAAATTCTGAAGATCGCACTCTTCATTCTTCTTGCGATCACGAGCCTCCTGCTCATGATGTTCATCCTCATGCACAAGGGGCGCGGCGGCGGCCTTTCCGACATGTTCGGTGGCGGCATCTCGACCGGCGCGGGTTCTTCGGGAGTTGCCGAACGCAACCTTAACATCATCACGACCATCGTCGGCGTGGTGTGGCTCGGTTGTGCGATCGGCATCGCCGTGCTTGAACGCTTAGGTTAATCGCCCCTCGGGCGCGCTACCGCTCAAGGAGAGCAGCGAGGGCACGGGCGCTTGGCTGCCCGGGGGCGGATTCGGGTCCGACGGTGGCAAAGCAGGCGTCGGAACCAAAAACTCCGCCGGCAAGCCGGCTCACCCTGCCAAGGCGCCCCATGGCAATCGCCATGAGCGCATGCTCAAGTCTGTTTCTTGCCTCGAGGCCAGCACCGAGGAGCGCGAGGACATCCTCGGGGGTATGAGGCATGACGGCGAGCTTGGCGACGGCACGATCGGCAGGCGCGAGAGCCGCCATGTATTCGAGCATGGCGAGCATTTCTTCACGCGTAGGAGTGGCATCGAAGAAATGACGCGAGAGAACGACGGGGAGGCCCGACTTTTCAGCCGCGTCGAGAACGGCGCTGATGGCGGCGGGGTGACGCGCCACTTCCACGTCGATGGCATGCGCGAGGCCGGAGCTCGTAATCGAGCAGAGCAGCTCGGCGTACACGTCGTCGGAAACACCCCACTCACCGCCCTCACGTGCGGTCCGTATCGTCGCGAGGAGAGGCAGTGAGGAAGCGACCTCACTAACGCCCTGAAGTGCGGCGTAGGCACGTTCTTTGGCAGTAGCTGGGGAAGCTTGGGAAGCGGCTAGGACGTGGTCGAGGCGCACCTCGAGAATGTCCACGGGGGCATCGATAGCCGCGTGAGCCTCGGCCTTAAGCTCATCGAGCGTTGACCCCAAGACGGGCGCGATGATCGCCGTCTCGTGCTCCGCGCCAAGCGGAACATTACCGATCATCACGCCCGTTGTCATGGGATCTCCATCTATGTTTTCCCGCATTCGACGAGTGCGGGGCCGATGATTGCTCAGAGGAAGTGCGCGGCTTCCTTATCAAGGAACCACGTTGTTGATTCGGTACCGCGCACCGCGGAGGCGGGGCACTGTGCCGCATCGATCTTCGTATGCGCGGTCTTCACGGCCTGGGCCTTATCGAAGCCCGCCACGAGGAATGACACGTGGCGCGAGCTGTTGAGAACCGGCCAGGAAAGCGAAATGCGTTCCGAAGGAGGCTTCGGGGACTGACGCACGGGAACCGCGTAGGCCGAGGTTGCGCGTGCATCGGGGTGCTCCGGGAAAAGCGAAGCCACGTGGCCGTCGGGTCCGACACCGAGAAGGAGCACATCGAAATACGCTTCGCCCTGGGTGGTAAACGCGGAGTCACCACCTTGAATGGTCAGCTGTTGGCCGTACCACGCGGCAGCCTCGTCGAGGTTCATGCCTGCGTCGGCCCCGGGAATCGTGTGGACGTTGTACACGGGGATTCCCGCACCGGTCGTCAGGGCCGATATCACGGGCCGATCGTTACGATCCGAGGACTTCGCCGCGACGAACCGTTCATCCCCCCACCACACGTGGAGCTTTGACGTATCCACGTCGGCGAACTCGAGAGAAATGGCGATGCGCTCGGCTGTTGCCGTTCCCGCACGCCCGCCGGTGAGTACGAGATGCGCGATTCCGCGTTCCTCGATCGCGGTGGCGATGCGCGCAACGGCGTCCTTTGCCACGGCTTTCACGACGGCATCCATATCGGCCGTGAAAACGTCGGTCGGTTCGGGCTTGCCAACGGCGAAACTGCCCGGATCGCCCGTGAGGGGGAACGCTTTTTTGAGAACGTCGCCGTAGACGTCATCGGGATCGAGGCGTCGCAATTCCTCGCTCAAGAGGTCGTACATGGTGCGCTTCGGCATCGTCACGAACTGGTCGTCATTGTTGCCGGGAAGACTCATCGTGATGCCCTCCTCGCTTGAGCGCATGAGGCGAATATCGCCGTCCGTGCGATGCAGCGTCACCGCACTCAGGCCATGATCGGCCTCAACCGCCTTGAACTCCACGGGCACATCGTCTCCGAGCGAGTTCTGCAGCCATGCTTGCATGAGCAGCGAAGACGGATTGTTCTCGATCCCCTCGACCGTGATTGCGGTGGGCGTAGGTGCGGGCGGATAGTCGTACGCGGTAGCAACGAGACCGCGCCAGTTGGTGATGCGCGACCACGAGAGATCGGAATCTCCGGACTTGTAGCCGCGAGCCAAGCGCAAAAGCGAAGATTTCGGGTTCTCACACTGGTAGACGTCGGTAATGCGACGCTGGGCGATCGCCCCGAGCGGGTCCTGGGACGGTGAAGCTGGAGGCGTGTACGGCCACCACGTGACAATCGGCGCATCGGGAAGGAGGAGCGGGGTGATGAGCGTGTCGAGACCCGCGTTCACGCGCCCGTGTGCCCGGAGAATAATGACCTCTCCCGCACCCGCGTCGGTGCCCACGCGAATCTCCGCGTCAAGGGCGTCGCGCGTCGAGCCGTGTTCGGTCACGATCACGATGATGCGGGCAGGGTGCTCCTGGCTCGCACGAACGGCCGCTTTAATCGGGTCATCGAGCGAACCTGTGTGGGTCACGATCACGAGGGTCGCGACGCGATTGAGGGAGATGAGCCCCTCCTCCTCGCGCAAATCGCGAAGCCTCGCGCTGATTTGCGAAGCGGTGGTGTTCTCAAGGGTGGAAATCATGGACGCCTCCAAGTGCGGCCGTCGCGGGCCATCATGTCGTGTGCGGTCTGCGGCCCCCACGTGCCAGAGCGGTACGGGGCTGGCGGCATGTGCTCATCCCAGAATTCAAGGATGGGGTCGAGAATCTGCCACGAAAGTTCGACCTCTTTTTGCCGCGGGAAGAGCGGGGGAGCGCCACGCAGAACATCGAGAATCAGACGCTCGTACGCCTCAGGTGACTCTTCCGTGAACGTCGAGCCGTACGCGAAGTCCATATTGACGTCGCGCACTTCCATTTGCGTGCCCGGCACCTTGGAGCCGAATCGCATCGTCACGCCCTCGTCTGGCTGGACGCGAATCACGACTGCGTTCTGGCCGAGATCGACCGTGTCGGTATCGCGGAACGGCAAGAACGGAACTTGCTTGTAGACGATCGCGATCTCTGTGACGCGGCGGCCAAGGCGCTTGCCTGCGCGGAGATAGAACGGCACACCAGCCCATCGGCGCGTGTTGACCATGAGCTTAATAGCGGCAAAGGTCTCGGTCGTCGAATCTGGGGAAATGCCGTCTTCCTCGAGGTACCCGTTGACCTGCTCGCCGCCCTGCCAGCCACCCACGTATTGGCCACGCGCGGTACCTTCAGCGAGATCTTCTGGCAGCTCAATAGCGGCGAGAACCTTCTCCTTCTCGTTGCGAAGCTCGGCTGCATCGAACGTAATGGGCTCTTCCATCGCCGTGAGAGCGAGGAGCTGAAGCAAGTGGTTCTGGATGACGTCGCGAGCCGTGCCGATGCCGTCGTAGTACCCCGCGCGGGTGCCGATGCCGATGTCTTCGGCCATCGTAATTTGTACGTGATCGACATAGCGCGAGTTCCACACCGGTTCGAACATTTGGTTCGCGAACCGGAACGCCAGGAGATTTTGCACCGTCTCCTTGCCGAGGTAGTGGTCGATGCGGAAGATTTCCTCGGGCTTAAAGACTTTTTCGACGATGTCGTTGAGTTCGCGTGCGCTGTCGAGATCGTGCCCGAAGGGTTTTTCAATCACGACGCGGCGCCACGAGTTTTCCGAGGGTGTGTTAAGTCCGGACTGTGCGAGCTGCTCGGCCACCTGGGGGAAGGCACTCGGCGGAATGGAGAGATAGAAGGCATGGTTTCCGCCCGTGCCGCGCGATTCGTCGAGCTCACTCACCACACGCGTGAGTTCTTCGAACGCTTCGGTGTCATCGAAGGCACCCGTGACGAAACGCAGCCCGCCCCGGAGCTGTTCAAAGGCATGCTCGTTAAAGGGGGTACGCGCGTACTTTTCTACGCTTTCCCGCATGTACGTCGCGAAGTCGTCGTGGCTCCACTCGCGTCTGCCGAAGCCCACGAGACCGAAGGCCGGGGGGAGGAGACCGCGATTATGGAGGTCGTAGATGGCGGGGAGCAGTTTTTTGCGGGCAAGATCGCCCGTCACACCGAACATCACGACCGAGCACGGTCCAGCGATGAGGGGGAGGCGACGGTCGCGCGTGTCGCGCAAGGGGTTGCCGGGTGCAGCTTCGTTCTGCCTCACTGTGGTCCTTTGTGTAGGGATATGTGTGTGTCGCACCCGTGCCCGCGCACCCAAGAAAGGGCACGCGGGCACGAGGCTTCGAGGTTTACTTGGTGGACGCAGCGGCGTCCCGGACTGCCGAGAGGAGTTCCTCCCACGCGGTCTCGAACTTTTCGACGCCCTCGCGCTCGAGAACCGCGAAAACATCGTCAAGATCGATGCCGGCGGCACTGATCTTCTCGAGTGCGTCACGCGCTTCGGCAAAGTCACTTTCGGTGAGGGTGCCTTCGACACGTGCATGGTCGGCGACAGCCTCGAGTGTCTTGCCCGGGACCGTGTTCACGACGGGGTCAGCCACGAGACGGTCGACATACATCGTGTCGGGGTAGGTCTCGTTCTTGACGCCCGTGGATGCCCACAGCGCACGCTGAGGGTTCGCCCCCTTCGCCTTGAGCGCGGCGAAGCGTTCGGAGCCAACGTAATCGAGGTATTCGGCGAAGGCAGCTTGCGCGTTGGCGAGACCAGCCTTGCCGCGAAGCTCGAGGGCCTCGCCGCCGATGGCTTCGAGCCGCTTATCGACTTCGCTGTCCACGCGGGACACGAAGAAAGAGGCAACCGAGTGGATGCGCGAGAGGTCTACGCCGTTCTCGGCGGCCTTTTCAAGGCCCGCGAGGTAGGCGTCGATCACCTGGCGGTAGCGCTTGAGCGAGAAGATCAGCGTAACGTTCACGCTGATGCCCTCGGCGATGGCGCGAGTGATCGCCGGGAGTCCCTCATCTGTCGCGGGGATCTTGATCATGACGTTCTCGCGGTCCACGAGCGCGTGGAGAGACTTCGCTTGCTCGACGGTCTTCTCTTCCTCGTGAGCGAGTCGGGGGTCGACCTCGATGGACACGCGCCCGTCGAAGCCATTCGACTTCTCATAGGTCGGCTTGAACACGTCGCACGCGCTGCGCACGTCCGCAGTCGTGAGCTCGGTGATGGTGTCGTCGACATCGAGGCCTCGCGAGGCTGCGTCGGCAATCGCCGCGTCGTAATCCGACTTTCCGGCGATAGCCGCTTTAAAGATCGCGGGATTCGTGGTGACGCCCACGATGTTGCGCTCGCTCATGAGCTTTTCGAGGTCGCCGCTCTCGATGAGAGCGCGCGAGAGATCGTCAAGCCACAGCGAGACGCCGAGGTCGCTCAGTTTCTGGGTCAGTTCGGTCATGGCAAAACCTTTCGTTAAGAGGTTGCTTGCGCGATATTCCGATGGACTGTTCTACTTTCGGGCTGCGGCGAGGGACTCTTTTGCCTTTGCCGCAACGTTCTCGGCGGTGAAGCCGTACTTCTCGAACAGGAGCGCACCCGAGGCGGACTCGCCGTAGTGCTCGAGCGAGACCGCTCGACCAGCGTCGCCGAGGAAGCGGTACCAGGGCATCGCGATACCCGCCTCGACGCTGACGCGCGCCTTGACCGAGCTCGGGAGAACCGATTCGCGGTACTCCTCGCTTTGCTCGTCGAACCACTCCACGCACGGCATCGACACGAGTCGCGTGGGGATGCCCTCTTCCTCGAGAAGCTTCTGTGCGCCGGCAGCATGTTGTACCTCGGAGCCGGTGGCGATGAGGATGACCTCGGGCTCACCGTTCGAGGCGTCCTTCATGACGTAGGCACCCTTGTCGAGGTTCTCCGCGGCTGCGTACTCGTCGCGATCGAACGTGGGAACGCCCTGACGCGTAAGGATGAGACCCGCTGGACCCTCGTCGCGCTTGAGGATGGCCTTCCATGCCTGGGCCGTCTCGTTCGCGTCGGCCGGACGCACAACCGAGAGGTTCGGGATCGCGCGGTAGGCCGCGAGGTGCTCGACCGGCTGGTGGGTCGGGCCGTCTTCGCCGAGGCCGATCGAGTCGTGCGTCCACACGTAGGTTGCCGGGGTCTTGCACAGCGAAGCGAGGCGCACCGAGCCGCGCATGTAGTCGGCGAATTGGAAGAACGTGCCGCCGTAGGGGCGTGTAAGACCGAAGAGCGAAATACCGCTCAAAATCGCGCCCATGGCGTGCTCGCGGATGCCGAAGTGAAGCGTGCGGCCGTACGGGTTACCCGGGAAATCCTTGGTTTGGTTGGCTTCGGGGATGAAAGACGGCTCACCCTTCATGGTCGTATTGTTCGAGCCGGCGAGGTCAGCGGAACCGCCCCATAGCTCGGGCATGACCGAGGCGAGGGCACCGAGAACTTTGCCCGAAGCGGCGCGGGTGGCGATGCCCTTGGCGTCCGCCTCGAACACCGGGAGCGCCGCGTCGAGGTCCTCGGGAAGTTCGCGAGCGGTCAGGCGGTCGTAGAGCGCCGCGGCATCCGGGTTGGCATTGCGCCACTCGTCGAGTTTCGCATCCCACTCGCGGTGCTTCTCGGCACCGCGTTCGATGAGCTTGCGCGCATGAGCGAGGGCGTCCTCGTCAATTTCGAAGGTCTTCTCGGTATCGAAGCCGAGGATGTCCTTGAGGCCCGAGACCGGCTGATCGCCGAGTGCAGAACCGTGAGCGGCGTGGTCGCCCGACTTGCCCGGGGTGGGCCATGCGATCACGGTGCGAAGCTGAATGAAAGTCGGCTTGTCGGTGACCTTCTGGCCCGCGAGGATCGCGTCCTTGAGCTCCTTGAGGTTCTCGACGTAGTCCGTTCCGCCGTTCGTCCAGTCAACGGTGCGCACGTCCCAGCCGAGCGCCTGATAGCGCGCGGCCGTGTCCTCGGTGAACGCGATGTTCGTGTCGCCCTCGATCGAAATCTCGTTGTCGTCCCAGATGACGATGAGGTTGCCAAGCTGTTGGGTGCCCGCGATCGAGCTGGCCTCGTTGCTCACGCCTTCCTGCAGATCACCGTCGGAAGCGAGAACGTAGGTGAACGTGTCAAACGGGCTTTCGCCGGCAGGGGCAGTCGGGTCGAGGAGGCCGCGCACGCGACGCTGTGCCATCGCGAAACCAACGGAGGAGGCGATTCCCTGGCCGAGCGGGCCGGTCGTCATCTCAACACCAGCGGTGTGGAAATTCTCGGGATGGCCCGGGGTTTTCGAACCTTCGGTGCGGAGGGCCTGAAGATCCTCGAGCTCGAGGCCAAAGCCTCCGAGGAAAAGCTGAAGGTACTGAGTGAGGCTCGTGTGCCCGCACGAAAGGATGAATCGATCGCGACCGAACCACTCCGGGTCCTTCGGGTCGTGGTTCATGATGTCCTGGTACAGGAGGTACGCGGCGGGGGAGAGACTCACGGCAGTGCCCGGGTGCCCGTTGCCGACCTTCTGCACGGCATCGGCGGCGAGGATGCGCGCGTTGTCGATAGCGCGCTTGTCGAGATCGCTCCAGCCCTCGGGGGCTACGAAATTGCTACTCACGAAAGTTTTTCCCTTCCATCGGTTGATCCATCTCGAGCGCCGATGGCGAATCACCATTTCGGCGCGAGGGGCCAAAATCGTGTCGATAGTATCGCGCGAATTTGGGCGAAAGGTGACTGCTGTCTCAGGAAACGCAGGGAGGTTCGGGGATCCGGGGTGCGCCGACGGGGCGGGCGCCGGGATCTTTGGAAGTCACGGTTCCGACGCTTGCCTGGGAGACGTCGGAACCGAGTTTCTAGTGGCGTGACTTACCCGCGAGTTCCTGGCCCCGGACGCGTCGTGCCGGTTATTGTGGAGGGACGTTAGGCCCTTTCCCACTTTTCCCGGCCTCCACAGTCTTCTCCACGCAATCGAGGAACGCGAGTGAATCAAAGCCCCGGCACGACAACCCTCTCCCACAAAGCGACGGCGCAGCGTGGGAAGTCGCAGGAGCCTTCGCTTCGCCGAACCGTCCTCGCGTACGTTGCGCTGACCAAGCCCCGCATCATCGAGCTCCTGCTGATCACGACCATCCCCACGATGTTTCTTGCGGCGGGCGGCTTTCCCTCGTGGCTGCTCATCCTGAACACGATGGTGGGCGGTTACCTCGCTGCCGGCGGCGCGAACGTGCTCAACATGTACCTCGATCGCGATATCGACGCGAAGATGAAGCGCACGAAGAATCGCCCGCTCGTCACGGGAGAAGTATCCCCGCAGGCGGCGCTCACGTTCGGTCTCGTGTTGAGTGCCCTTTCGGTGGCATACCTGTGGGCCTTTGTGAATGCTCCCTCGGCGCTTCTTGCTCTCGGCGCGATTCTTCTGTACGTCGTGTTCTACACGATGATCCTCAAGCGTCGCACGAGCCAGAACATCGTGTGGGGTGGCATCGCCGGGTGCATGCCCGTGCTCATTGGCTGGTCCGCCGTCACGGGAAGCGTGTCGTGGACGGCGTTCTTCCTGTTCCTCGTGATCTTCTTCTGGACGCCCCCGCATTACTGGCCGCTCGCAGAGCGATTCACGCAGGACTACGCGCGTGCCGAAGTTCCGATGCTCCCCGTCGTCAGCTCGCGAAAAAACGTGGCGAACCAGATGGTGTTTCACACGGTTCTCATGCTTGCGAGCTCGTTCGCGATCATTCCTCTCGCGCCCACGGGAATCGTCTATACCGTGAGTTCGATCGTGTTCGGTGGTTGGTTCCTCTTCCTGGTCGTGCGCTACGCAGTTCGTGTGCGCCGGGGTGCGGAAGGTAAGCAGCTCAACCCCATGGGGGTATTCCACGCGTCGATCACCTATCTCACGCTCGTGTTCGTCGCTCTCGCGATCGATCCCTTCGTGGCGCTCTAGCGAGAACGCATGCCCGAGCGCGCCGGAAGCGGTTCGCGACTCGCAGAATCCTTCCTCACTCACATCCGCATCGAACGCGGCTTGAGCCCCAACACGGTCGCGGCTTATCGCCGCGATCTTCATCGCTACCTCGCCTACCTTCACTCTCGTGGCATCGATGTGCGCGATGTTGATACGCCCACGATTGCGGGATACGTGGGCTCCTTGCGCGAGGGAACCGCCGAAAGGGCTCCCCTTGCGGCCTCATCCGCCGCGCGATCGCTCGCGTCCATCCGTGCTTTTCATCGTTTTCTCGACGAGGAGGGTGAAGCGCGTACCGGTGACCCGTCGGCCCTGGTGCGAGAAGCCTCCCGTCCGTTGCGTTTGCCGGACGCCCTCAGTATTGCTGAGGTCTCCGCGCTTATTGAGGCGGCGTCGGGTCCCTTCACCGGCCCCTTCGCGACAGAACGCGCCCTGCGTAATCGTGCGCTCGTGGAGCTTCTTTACGGCACTGGCTGCCGCATTAGCGAGGCTCTCGCCCTTGACGTGGATGACACGGGACTCGCCGATGCCCTCGTGCGCGTGCGCGGCAAGGGCGAAAAGGAGAGGCTCATTCCGTTAGGCCGCTTCGCTCTCGAGGCGCTCGAAGCGTATATGACGCGTGCGAGGCCAACTCTTCTCGCGAAGGGGAAAGGAAGCGCCGCGATTTTTCTCGGCAACCGCGGCACGCGCCTCACACGCCAAGCGGCCTTTGCCATCGTCAAAAACGCGGCTGCTGACGCAGGGATTTCGTCGCACGTGAGCCCCCACACCCTCCGCCACAGTTACGCGACGCATTTGCTGGAAGGTGGGGCTGACGTTCGCACGGTTCAGGAACTTCTCGGTCATGCCTCGATCACCACGACCCAGCGTTACACGCACCTTGGAGCCCAAGCACTCCGCGAGATCCACGCGACTTCTCATCCGCGCGCGCTGTGAACGGGCGAGGGTGGCGGCCGTGTTCAGGGCTGCCGGTTAGGATATTGCCCAAGGGTGGTGTGCGCTCTGCGCGCACGGAAACCCACGAACATCAACGACGTAGGGACAGGTACACGTGACAAAGAGCGAGCTTGATCTCAAGCTGAACTTCGGCCCCACGGGGCGCCCGCTGCCGGAATTTCCCGAGCCAAAGGTGCTCGACTCCCACGGTCCCGCGCGCATCATCTCGATGGTGAATCAGAAGGGCGGTGTGGGCAAGACGACCTCGGTGATCAATCTCGGCGCCGCGCTTGCCGAGCTGGGCCGCAAGGTTCTCCTCGTGGATCTCGATCCTCAAGGCGCTCTCAGTGCAGGCACGGGGATCAACAGCTACGAACTTGATCTTACGGTGTATAACCTCCTTCTCGAGCGCGACCATGACATCCGCGAGGCCATCCAGGCGACGACCACGGAGAACATGGAAATTCTCCCGGCGAACATCGACCTCTCCGCTGCCGAGGTGCAGCTCGTGAACGAAGTCGCCCGCGAAATGGCGCTCGCGCGCGTGCTGCGCCCTGTCGTGGGCGAGTACGATGTCATTCTCATTGACTGTCAGCCGTCGCTAGGCCTGCTCACCGTCAATGCTCTCGCCGCAAGCGATGGCGTGATCATTCCCCTCGGCGCAGAGTACTTCGCGCTTCGCGGCGTTGCGCTTCTCGTCGAGACCATTGAGAAGGTGCAGGACCGCATCAATCCGCGCCTCGAAATGGACGGCATTCTCATCACCATGTTTGACCCGCGCACGCTGCATGCGCGGGAGGTCGTGAGTCGCGTGGTGGAGGCATTCCCTGACAAGGTCTTCCACACAGCGATCAACCGCACCGTGAAATTCCCGGATGCCTCGGTGGCGGCCGAGCCGATCACGACATTCGCCTCGAACAACAAGGGCGCCGACGCCTACCGCCAGCTTGCGCGCGAGCTCATTGCGCGCGGGGCCGCAGCTTGACGCCCGCGCGAGGACGGGGGCGCCGGCGAGGGCGTGGGCCGCAACGGCGTAAAAGTGATTTCACCGCCCCGAAAAAAGTTCGGCTCCGAGAGTCCGATGGTACGCCGCGCACTGCCAGCGGCGATCATTCGCAGTCGCCGTCGGAAGACACCGCCAGCGACGGGGAGCGCCTTCAAAAGGTGCTCGCGCAGGCGGGGTTCGGTTCGCGTCGCGCATGCGAAGCTCTCATAGCGCAGGGCCGTGTGGCGGTCGGTGGGCACACCGTTCAGGAACAGGGCGTGCGCGTGGATCCACGCTCGGCGGTGATTCACGTCGATGGCCGCCGTGTGCAGCTCGACGAGAAAAAGCTCACCGTCGCACTCAATAAGCCTCGCAAGATCATGAGCGCGATGGAAGATCCGCAGGGGCGCCGAACGCTCGAGGAGTTTGCGCAGCGCTACCCCGTGCGGCTCTACCACGTGGGACGGCTGGATTACGAAACCGAAGGGCTTTTGCTGCTCAGTAACGACGGTGAACTCACCCATCGCCTCACGCACCCGAGTTTTGAGGTCTCAAAAACGTATGTGTGCCGTTTCGACTGCCCGGGATCTTTTCCGCGATCGATTCTCGCGAAACTGCGTTCGGGCCTCGATCTTGATGACGGCCTCGCGAAGGCCGATCGCGCGAGTCTCGTCGCGCATGACGGGAAAGAAGCGATCGTTGAAGTCACACTTCACGAGGGGCGTAATCGCATCGTACGCCGAATGTTCTCCTCCCTGGGATATGAGCTGACGAGCCTCGTGCGCACCCGCATTGGCCCGGTCGTGCTTGCTGATCTTGCCCCGGGCGCCACGCGCGAGCTGACGGCGAAAGAGCTCGGAACCCTCATGGCGGAGGTCGGTCTGTGAGTACCGAGGCGGAGCGCGAAACTATCGCGCTCGAAGGTCCGATCCTCGTGATTGGCGCGGGAGTTATTGGCGGCTCGATCGGTATGGCGCTCGCGCATGCGGGTCTTGACGTTCTCGTGCGCGACTCGTCGCCGGGCACCACACTTCTCGCGTGCGAGCTGGGCGCTGGACGCCAGGAGGAGCGCGGGGATACGCCCCAACTCGTTGTCGTCGCGACGCCTCCAGATGTTTCCGCCCGGATCGTTCTCGAGGCGCTCGAGGAGTTTCCCGAGGCATGCGTGCTCGACGTGGCAAGCGTGAAGCAGCACATCGCCGAGGAGATCCTTGCGGGAGCGAGGGCTCGAGGGCTTGATTCCTCGCGTTACGTGGGTACGCATCCCATGGCCGGCCGTGAGGTCGCCGGGGTGGTCGCGGCCCGTGGAGACCTGTTCCGGGGGAGAGCCTTCGTTGTCGTTCCGACGCCGGCTACCTCGCCACGAAGCTACGCTCTCGCAAGGCTGCTCGGAATTGAACTCGGTGCGGCCGTGGTCGAGATCGACCCCGATGCGCACGACGAGGCCGTTGCGTATGTCTCGCACGTGCCGCAAATCGTTGCGAGTCTTCTGGCAGCCCGGCTTACGAGCGCGAGCGAGGCCGCCCTGGGGCTCTCGGGTCAGGGACTTCGCGATACGACCCGCATTGCCGCGAGCGATCCGCGACTGTGGGTGGAAATTCTTTCGGCAAACGCCGGGCGCATTGCCCCTATTCTCCGCGCCCTCGGCGAGGATCTTGCCGCGCTCACGCGAGCCCTCGAGGTGCTGAACGAGCCCGACCCGCAGCCCGGGTCGCGGGCACGTCTTGCCCGGGCTATCGCCTCGGGAAACGACGGCGTGGCGCGCATCCCCGGTAAGCATGGCGGGGGAGCGGAGAATTTCTGCAAACTCACGGTTCTCGTTCCCGATGAGCCCGGTGAGCTGGCGAGACTTCTGGGTGATATGGGGGAGGAGCAGATTAACCTCGAGGATTTACGCCTTGAACATTCGCTTGGGCAGCGCGTGGGTCTTGCCCACGTGAGTGTGGCGAGGGCCGACGAACAGCGGCTCACCGCGATGCTAGAAAAGAGAGGTTGGGCACGCGCGGGCACCGAGTGAAGGCGCGCACGCCGCGCGTGAGCAACCCACCATTAGGGTGAGAAAATAACCAGCGACAGGGGAGGTAAAGGCATGAACGGCGTCACCATCGCGATCGATGGCCCCGCAGGCTCGGGGAAGTCCACGGTGTCGAAAGAGTTGGCACGCGCTCTTGAAGGCGGCTATCTCGATACGGGTGCGATGTATCGCGCGGCGGCGTGGTCGTGCCTCAACGAAGGGGTTGACCTCGATGACCGCGAGGCCGTCACGCAGCACGTGGCGGAGTTCGACCTCGTGATGTCGACCGACCCCGACGAATCCTACATTTTCGTTGAAGGCACGGAAATTTCTGAGCAGATCCGCAGCGAGGAAATCTCCACATGCGTGAGCCGCGTGGCGACGAATACCGATGTGCGCGCGATTCTTCAGGAACGCCAGCGCGCAGTTTTCTTCCGCACGGCGAATGAGAAGGGCTTCTGCGTCGCGGAGGGCCGTGACATTACGACGGTTGTGGCACCGGATGCCGACGTTCGCGTGCTCCTCACCGCAAGCGCGGAGGCACGACTGAAACGCCGCGCTGGCCAGTTGGGACTTGAGGAATCGGAGAGCGTGCGCGAGCGCATGCGCGACCAGGTTCTTCGTCGCGATGCCGACGACTCGACAGTTTCCGAATTCACCGAAGCGGCCGAAGGCGTCGCCCTCATCGATACGACCAACCTCGGTATTGACGATGTGATTAACGCGGTTCTCGAGCTCGTTCCCGGCATCGAGCTCGTGGACGACGACCTTGAACTTGAGGAGCCGCACGACGATCACGACCTCGAGTCGCTCGGTGATGAGGCCCGCACGGCCTCGCTGCGAGCGGGCCTTGAGGAGTACGGCCTGGACGAGGACGATCAACACCTCCTGACCGAGGAATACGCGCCGATCGCTACCGCCGAGGACGAGCGCATGCTTCCCGTACTCGCCGTCATTGGTCGACCCAACGTTGGAAAATCCACCCTCGTGAACCGCATTCTCGGTCACCGCGAAGCGGTCGTCGAAGACACCCCGGGCGTGACCCGTGACCGCGTGTTTTACGAGGCTAATTGGGCGGGACGCGACTTCATGCTCGTCGATACGGGCGGCTGGGAAGACAAGGTCGAGGGAATCGCCTACCGTGTGGCTGAACAGGCTGAACTCGCGATTGGGCTCGCTGACGCCGTCATGTTCGTCGTCGACGCGAACGTGGGCATCACCCACACCGACGAGCAGCTCGTCAAGGTGCTTCGCCGCTCTCAAAAGCCCGTGCTTCTCGTCGCGAATAAGGTCGATGATCAGCGAGGTGAACTCGAAGCTGCCGCGCTATGGAACCTTGGCCTCGGTGAGCCGCATCCGGTCTCCGCGCTGCACGGTCGCGGCTCGGGTGATGTGCTGGATCGCATCCTTGAAATCCTCCCCGAGGAAGGGCAAACGCGCGCGAAACCGAGCGGGCCTCGCCGCGTCGCACTCATCGGCCGCCCCAACGTGGGCAAAAGCTCCCTGCTCAATAAGCTCGCGCGGGAAAATCGCGTTGTCGTGGATTCGACAGCGGGCACAACGCGTGACCCCGTTGACGAAGTCATCGAACTTGACGGCCGTGAATGGACGTTCGTGGATACCGCTGGCATTCGCCGCCGCATCCGCCAGAGCGAAGGCGCCGACTTCTTCGCCTCGATCCGTACCCAGGCCGCGCTTGACCGCGCCGAAGTTGCCGTCGTTCTCCTTGAAGCCACCGAACCGATCTCGACCCAAGACCTCAAGATCATCGACATGGTGCTCGAGTCCGGCCGCGCCCTTGTGCTCGCATTCAACAAGTGGGACCTCCTCGATGAGGAGCGCCGCGCACAGCTCGAATGGGAAATCGAGAAGGATCTCTCCCACGTGCGATGGGCGCCGCGTGTGAACATCTCCGCGCTCACGGGGCGCCACACCGACAAGCTTGTTCCAGCGCTCGACCTCGCCCTTGAGTCGTGGGATACGCGCATCCCCACAGCGCGTCTCAACGCCTTCCTTGGAACGCTCGTGGCGGCGCACCCGCACCCCCTGCGCGGCGGGAAGCAGCCTCGCATTCTCTTCGCCACACAGGCGCGCACGCGGCCACCGCGCTTCGTCATTTTCGCCTCGGGATTCCTCGAACACGGCTACCGTCGCTTCATCGAGCGTCGCCTTCGCGAGGATTTCTCCTTTGACGGCTCGCCCGTGGAGATCAGCGTGCGCGTGCGCGAAAAGAGAAAGAACCGCTAGAGGGGAGAGAACGTGCCCGCGCCCGACTTTGTGATTGCTCTGCGCGAAAAGATCGGCCACGACCACCTGTGGCTCTCAGGCGTCACGGTCTTCGTCTTCAATGAGGAGCGCACGCACTGTCTTTTCGTGCAACGGGCCGACAATCAGCAGTGGACTCCCGTCACGGGCATCATCGATCCCGGGGAGGCACCCGCACGGGCGGGGGTGCGCGAAGTTCTCGAGGAAACGGGATGCACGTGCGAAATTGAGTTCCTCTCAAATGTGGGATGCGTCGGCCCGGTGACCCACCCCAATGGTGACGTTGCGAGCTATCTCGATCTCGCGTTCGTCGCGACTCACGTGGAGGGTGACCCGCACCCAGCGGATGGCGAAAACCTGCAAGCCGCGTGGTTCCCCATCGGTGAGCCGCCGGAGCTCAATCGCCGCTTCACAGAAGGATTTCGCCACGCGCTCGCGCAAGTCGAGAGTGGCGAGCACGTGGCGAAATTTGAGCGGTAGGGATCTTTCTTAGCGCTCGCTCGTGGGACGCTCGAACACGACTGCCATGGGCGTTTGCTGCGACCCCTGGCCAAGCGGATTATCCGCGAACTGCGCCTCGTAGTGCGCGCGTTCCTGGGTGGCAGAAAGACCAAGGACGTTACGCCCAATGTCATTGGCATCCATGACGACCACGCCGTCGAAGGTCTCGGCAAAACGCGCGGGAACAACGTCGCGGATCACACGCACGAGATGCTCCGCGACCTGATCCGGATCCTTAGGCGGGAGCTTCGCCGACACATTCGACGGATACACCGAGTATTCGGTGGGGCCGTCGATCGCCCGCACATCGGCACCTGCGAGTTCGTAGAACACTCCTCGCTTGCCTCGCAGTTTGCCAAGTGCGCCGAGGGCGGCCGCATAGGTGATGCGCGCAAGCCCTGCCTCATTGATCGCGAGCTGCATCGTTACCGGGTCACCGAGACCGATGCCCGCGGGTGTACGGGTCACAAACTTTGACAGTTGCTTCGCGGCGAAGGAAGGTTTGATCTCCCACACAAACCACGAGCGGCCCTGCATGATCGCGATGATCTTTTCCGAGACCGTGAAATTCCATCGGCGTCCTTCGGTCGCATGACGATCATCGTCGGTGCCGCGTTCGTCGAGCTCTTTAAAGAAGCCCTTCACGTAGCCGGCAATCTCCTCGTCCATACGGGATTCCTTCGAGAACTTCTCCGTTTGGATGGGATAGCGGCGGGCGACGACGTCGCCATCGAGCGCAAGGTCGAGCTGCTTACCCGCGTTCGCCGTGAGCGGTGTGTGGGGATCCGGCGGGAGCGACTGGCCGTTATCGTCGGCAAGGAGTGCGGAGTCCTCCCACTCGTGTTGCTCTCGAAGATCATCCGCGTCAAAGAAGAGGCGCGCCCACAGCTCGGCGCACGCGAAGCGCCAAAGCTGACCGGCGCTCAGGCTCGGACGACCATTGATGTGCGCGTCATAGGCCTTGAGAATCTCCGCCTGGTTGAACCAGCCGCGCGTGCCGAAGGATTGCGACGAAAACAGCGCAAAGTACGTGCCCTTGATGCGCTTGAACCACGCGGTTTCACGCTCACCGTCGGTGAGAGTGGTCCCTTCACCATGCGATACATCAGCGGCTGCTTCGATCAGGGATGGGCGCGCTCCCGCACCGAATGCAGTGTCATCGAGAGACGCGTAGAAGCGAAGAAAAGCGCGATCGGTGAACGGTGAGCACACCGCAACGCCCGAGCCGAAAGCCTGTGCGGCCTTGGCTCGTTGCTCTGCTTCAACGTTCCCCGCATAGCCGAGCGGGGCGAGCGGGCCCGCATATTCGGGAAGCGGCTCGGGTGCGACCCTTTGACCCGCATGATCACGGTGCAGTGCAGAGCCGAGAAGGGATGCTGGAACGGTTTTTTCGCGCCGCCGGGCGGCAGCGAACGCGCGCGAGAGAACCGACCGGTGGGCTCTTGCGGGAGCGCGAAGTGCGCGAGCACCGTAGGAGTCGATCGCGAGAGAACGGCCCTCCTGCCGACATGCGTGCAGGTGAAGCCACATAAAGTACGAGGTGAGCGACGTGGGCGGTTCTTCGAACACGCGAAGCATACGCGGAAGATCGTTCTTCAAACCCTGAGGGGTCGCCCTCACTTCACCCTCGTGCCCCGAATCGAGCTCAGGACCGCCCGTAGAAGCGCTGAGAGAAAGCGAGTCAAGGGGTGCATGAGAGGCCCGAGCGGCGCCGTCTAGCGCAGCCGCGGCGACGGGATCCACGGTAGTGAGAAGAAGTGCACCGCTTTCGCCTGCACGGCGTGCGACCGCATCGCTGAGGCGCGTGCGAAACTCCTCAACGCACGTGTGGTCGGCGCGTCGTGGGTTCGAGGGAACCGAGAAAAACTGGTCCTTTTCCTTCGTCAACACGGTGCGTTCCACTTCGCCCCGTGAAATACGCACAACCTCGCCCGGAAGCACACGGGAAATCCCCGCGAAAAATGTCTCGACACCGCGGCGGTCTTCGCCAAGAAGGTACTGGCGCACCACATCGAGGTGGGGTTCGCACGGAAGCTCGGCCTTGTCGATGATGGTGGCAATCGACGTCCCGAAAGCTACGCCTGCCGAGGTCTTGGCGTAGTACAGAGGCCGCGATCCAAGGACGTCCCTCGCGAGCACGAGCGAAGAGTCGGAGTCGCGAAAGGCCACCGCGAATTCGCCGTCAAGCGTGGCAAGCCCTGAAAGACCTTCAGACTCGATAATGCGCATGCAGGCGTCGGAACCCGAGGCGCCCGAAAGGGTTTCTTGCGAGCCGACCGGGAGAACATAGCCCTCGAGCGCACAACACTCGCTACCGGCACCCTCGGGCCACGCCTTAGTGTCTCCGTCAAAGGACACATGACCGAAAAATGTGGACATCGCATCAACCTCCCAAGGCTCATTCAGCCCTCGACTATAGGGCAGTCACATAAGGGTGAATATAAAGAAATGGGCGAGACACCCATGAGATGCCTCGCCCATTTATCCGCGTCGGGCTGACAGGATTTGAACCTGCGACCCCACGACCCCCAGTCGTGTGCGCTACCAAACTGCGCCACAGCCCGCGGTTTTCGACCCTGTCAACTATAGCGGAGGTGCATGCCGAAGCGCGAATTCAGGAGGGTGAGGCGTGCCACGCCCAAAATTAGTCAAGAGGAACTAAAGGGTTCGCAGCGATCGGCCAAAAAACGCGGGCTTGCCCAAAACGACGTGTCAAAATAGATGCGGAAGCAATGAACTCTCATGCCGTTTTGTGCAATGGGTGAGCGTGGAAAGAAGGTCTGTGTCATGAATGAACACATGTTTGACTCGAACCCCGAGCAGACCACGAAACTCTCTCCGATCGACGGCAGGGTCGAGTTCGCGGAGGATGCCGAACACGGCCTATCCCCGCAGGATCGCCAAGCCGTCGAAGCTCTTCCGGCAGGTACGGCACTGTTGATCGTGCGGAAAGGCCCCAATATGGGGGCCCGTTTCCTCCTCGACTCTGAGAGTACGGTGGCAGGCCGTAACCCGAAATCGGAGATTTTCCTCGACGATGTCACGGTGTCCCGCAAGCACGCCACGTTCGTGCGCGGCGAAGGCGGCTTCCTCGTCCTCGACATGGGCTCTCTTAACGGCACCTACGTCAACCGCGAACTTACCGACGAGGCGCGCTTGAACAACGGCGACGAGATCCAGATCGGTAAGTACCGCTTCACCTTCTTCACCCCCTCGTGAGGGGCGACACGCAAAAAATTCTCGCCACATTTCGGCGCGTTTAATCCCGGATGCGTATCCGGGTGGGTATTCTGTCGTCGAGACTTTCTCCCTTCCCCGACACGAAAGTCCATCTGGAGGCAACCGTGAGCAAGCGCGAAAGCACCTTTGGTGCACAGAGCACCGTCCCGGCGACCGAAGCCCAGGGCGTCCTTTTCGACGATCTCGTTGATACGCCCGGCGAACTCGGCTACCGCGGACCGGCGGCATGCAAAGCGGCAGGCATCACGTATCGGCAACTCGACTACTGGGCGCGCACCGGCCTCGTTGAGCCGAGCGTGCGTTCCGCCACCGGATCGGGCTCGCAGCGCCTTTACGGCTTCCGTGACATCCTCGTTCTCAAAGTGGTCAAGCGTCTGCTCGACACCGGAGTTTCGCTCCAGCAGATCCGCGTCGCCGTGGATGCCATGCGCGCACGCGGAGTGGAAGACCTCGCGCAAATCACCCTCATGAGCGATGGTGCCTCGGTGTATGAATGCACGAGCGCCGAAGATGTCTACGACCTCGTCTCCGGTGGCCAGGGCGTCTTTGGTATCGCGGTTGGTCGCGTGGCCCGCGAGGTCGAGACCGATCTCGCCATTCTTCCGAGCGTTGACCCGCAGCACGATGCAGCGGAGGCTCTTCGAGACGAACTCGCCGCACGCCGTGCGCGAAAGGCAAGCTGAGGCCTTTCCCCTCGGCGCTAAGTCGTACCTCAAGTTTCCTCGTTAACTCACGCCCCTTTTCGCACGTCACGTCGGGATCATCGACATGCGGGAGGGGCGTCAGTTTTTCATGACAGAGGGGAGCCGGCCGCGAGGTTGGGCGACTCCCATGCCACAGCCTGGGCTTAGGAATCCTGGCGTGAATCCATAATCGTCGCGAGTAAACGATCGAAGTCGTGAGTGAGCTGTTTTGCGCTCGCACCTTCGTACTCGTGAAGAGGGATCGCGCCGCCCTGAGCCTGCTGAAGGCCTACTCGTTCTTCAAGAACCGGCGTGAGCACGCGGTCGCCAAACAGTTCACGCAATTCATTGAGGCGGAACTGGTGCTCGACGCTGCGAGGGCGATACCTGTTCACAAGGATGCCAAGCGGACGTAGGCGTGGCGCGATACCGGTTTCGTGGAGCTCATCAGCGAGTTTGAGAGCGCGATCGGCGGCCGACACCGCGAAAAAGCCAGGTTCGGAAACCACGATCGAGCGATCAGAGGCCGCGAGAGCCATTTGCGTGAGACCGTTGAGAGAAGGCGGGCAATCGATCAAGACGATGTCGTAGTGGAAGGATCGTTTGTCGAGGGCTTCGCGCAGGCGCCGAACGCCACGGCGGGCGAGCGCGGGGGAGTCTAAACGCGAGGACCGGTGGCTTCCAGGGATGATGTCGAGGTGGCTCGAAGCGGAGGCTGTACTTTCCTCGCGCTGAGCCCACGGGGTTTGAACGATAGCTCGATCGACGGTCTCGGTGCGCGCAGACGCAATCACTTCAGCGATATCGGGTTCGCCGCCAGGGTGTCCAAGAAGACCGAGGGTCGTATCTCCCTGAGGGTCGAGATCCAGAACGAGGGCATTGACGCTCTGGTTGAGGGCGGCGGATGCGAGGCCGAGAGTGACGGAGGTTTTTCCTACGCCACCTTTGAGTGAATATACGCTGACGACAAACACGAAATTTAGCCTACCGAATCAGGGCCGCGGTCATCGCTTCGTCCGTCCGTGTTTTCCGGCTCATCAGAAATTTCCTTGAGGAAGTCCTCGACTTCGTCGGTGAGCTTTTCGGCGCCAGGCAGGGGAGTGTCGGTGCCGGGGGAGAGGTGCTGCACCATCCCGTCCATGCGCGAATAGTTTTCCTCAAACCCTTTGATGAGAGAGGAGAGCTGCTCATTTTCCGCTGCGCTGTGGTCGAGTGCCTCGCGCACCTCGGCGATTTTCTCTTCGAGTTCCCTTGTGGGCGTGAACGCCGGACCGCCCTCGATGTCAAGTGCCGTGAACAGTGCAGGGAGCGCGGGGTAGTACTCGATTTCATGTGCATAGGACGGCACATGGGCGGCGAGCCCAATGATGGGGTGACCTGCTTCAGCCATGCGAACGATCAGCAGAGCGGGGAAGGAGGCCCGCATCTCGATCGTGCCGGGGAACGGGCTCGCAAGAACGAGGTCCTTGGGGTCGCCGGCGTAGCGGCTCACGGCCACGGGTCTTGTGTGCGGTGTTGCGCCGGGGAAACTCGTGGCAACAAGGGTGCGCGTCACGCCGAGCTGCTCAACGATAATGCGCACGGCGTGCGCAACACGTTCCCATTGAAAGTTCGGTTCGGGACCACTGAGCAGAAGGAAGGGCTTCTCGCCCTCGGGCGTGACCTCACGAAGTGTCAGCGCAGGGGAGGAGTACCCGGTGAGATGATCCTGGTCAAGGGAGATGGGAGGGCGTACAGCGGTGTAATCGATGACCTGATCGGAATCGAACGTGCCCACGAGGCGGTTCGGATGATTCGCCGTAATGAACTCGTCGAGTTTCTCCTGGACACGCCCGGAGTCCACAAACGAGCCGAGAGTCACGACGAGCGTGCTCGCGTGGAGCGAACGCGAGTCGACATCGCGCTCATAGGTGAAGAGCGTGGTGGGATCGAGCACGAAAACCTCCTAATGTGCACGGCTAATGCTTCCTTGAACGCCAAGTCGTCGGAGAGTTATTCCTCGGCCGATTAGACTTGTGACGTGGCCGTTCACAAAATCGTTCTCTTCTATGTTTTCACTCCGCTCGCCGATCCGGAGGCAGTGAAACTCTGGCAGTTTGCCCTCGCCGAGTCGCTTGGCCTCAAAGGGCGAGTGATCATCTCGAAAGATGGCATCAACGCGACCGTCGGAGGTGAGATTGGCGCTGTCAAGCAGTACGTCAAGCGTACGAAGGCCTACGCGCCATTTCACGGAGCCGACATTAAATGGTCTGAGGGAACTGGTGCCGACTTCCCGAAGCTCTCCGTGAAGGTCCGAGAAGAACTCGTGACCTTCACCGTTCCCGAGGAAATTAAGGTGGGTGCCGAGGGTGTGATTGGCGGGGGAGAGCACCTAAGCCCAGAGGCTTTGCATGCGCTCGTGGATTCTCGCGGAGAAGAGGTTGTCTTTTTCGACGGGCGCAACCGCATGGAGGCGGAAATTGGGCGCTTCCGCGGGGCGATCGTGCCCGAAACGGAAACAACGAGAGACTTTGTAGGCGAGCTTGAATCGGGGATGTATGACGACCTCAAGAACCGCCCGATCGTGACGTACTGCACGGGCGGTATCCGCTGCGAAGTTCTCACGGTTCTCATGAAAAATCGCGGCTTTACGGATGTGTACCAGCTCGACGGCGGAATCGTTCGCTACGGCGAAAAATACGGCAATGACGGGCTGTGGGACGGTTCGCTCTACGTGTTTGACGGCCGTATGCACATGGAGTTCGGTGACGGCGCGGAATCTCTCGGGTCGTGCGTCTCGTGCGGCGAGAAAACGCCGGTCTACGTCAACTGTGAAAACCCCTCGTGCCGCACGCAATTTTTGCGGTGCGAGGCGTGCACGGATAAGGGGCTCGCCCCTCATTGCGGCGCGTGCGGAGCCTAGGGGCTCGATTTTCGTATCCGGTCGTGGTGCTGGTGTGCGGGGAGTGGGTCCGACGGTAGATCGGCAACCGTCGGACTGAAGTGGGTGGCGCTCCCAGCGCTCACTTTACATAACGTACATTATCGGCGTAATACGTGTGGCGAGGCGGAACTGCGCCGATGCCTATAACCTCCACAACCTCTATGCAATTCGCGTGAGGGCTTCTTGGTAGCTAGGCTCAGCCTTTTTGAGTCGTGCGATCACGTGAGCCGTCACGGGAATGGCCGCGTATTGCACGATGACCTTGTACAGGAAGCCGAAGGCCGTGTAGTTGAGCCATTGGCCGACTGTCGTGATCCCAAGCACCGGCGCGGCAATCGTGCAGAAAATCATCGTGTCAACCAGTTCGCCCGTGCCGCTTGACATGAGTAGTCGAGCGACGATGCCAGGCTCGCCCGTGCGGCGCTTCATTCGGCTCACGATCAACGAGTTGAGCGTTTGACCCGCGAGAAAACCGCACAGCGAGGCAAGAACGATTTGCCATACCGGCCCAATCGCCAGCTCGAGCGCTCCCTGTTTCGCAACTCCGTAATCGTCATCGAAGCCCGGAAGCCAAATGATCACGGCGTAACACACGACCGCGAAAATATTGAGCGCGAAGGACGTCAGGATGGCGCGGCGCGCAGCACTCGGTCCATACAGCTCGGTGATGATGTCGCCAAGGATATAGGCAAGAGGAAAAAGAAAGAACGCCGCGTCGGTAATGACGAATCCGATCGTGACGCCCTTGGCGGCGCCAATGCCGGAAATGACGACGACGACCGCCATGAGTGCGCTCAAAAGGTCGTAATGCGAATTTCCTCGCGTCGCGTACGCGGCCTTGCTGCGCGACTTGGTGTTTGGTGAGCCCGTGGTGTTTTCTCCCATGCGCCTACCTTAGAGCCGCTTCGCCCTCCTCATTGCTTCCAAGGCACTGCGGGAGCGTGTGTGCCACGTCCTTCAACGAAGGCATCAAGGATCGCTTCGAGAATGCGGGAGGTGTCTTCCTCGAGTCTCTCCTCCGTGGCGAGTTCAGCGACCATGCGGTTGAGATAGACCCCGAGAAGTGTTTCCGCAAGTGTTTCTGCCGGAACGGTGAGGGTGATCGGGTATCTCGCCGAAAGCTCTTCGAAGATCTGCGCGATCCCCGTGATAAGGCGATCACGCTCGCGCCCGAGGTGTGTACGAGCGTCGATGTTTTGAAGGGAGAGTGACACGGCCTCGGTGTGCATGAGGTACCAGGCAAGGCCGAGCGGACGAAGTGACTCGAGGGACTCGAGAAGATCTGGTTCGCCGGCGCTTTCAGGGGCGCTGCTCCCCTGGTCTTCTGCATTCGGGAAGGGCTGCGTGGCCGCTAGCGCCCGCGTCGTGACCTCGGTGAAGGCCTCCCAAAAGACCTCGTCTTTCGAGGAAAAGTTTGAATAGAAAGCGCCGCGCGTGAAGCCCGTGGCCCGAGTGAGGTCATCGACCGTGGCCCCCTCAACGCCCTTTTGCGTGAAAACGTCGATGGAGGCGTCGACGAGCCTTCGGCGGGTGTTCTCCTTGGATCGCGCCGGCTGCGCGCTCTCCGAGGCTGTGACGTCCACGATATTGCTCCTGTTGGCCTTACGGGTCCTACTCGAGACATCTTAGTATCGAACTCGATACGAAAGTGTATTCAGTGTCTCGAGAGTAGCGAGGAGCATTCGTGTCATCGACCCTGTACCGCCTCGGCCTCAGCGCCGCACGCTCGCCCTGGAAAGTTCTCGGCACGTGGTTCGCGATCATCCTCCTCGCCGCCGCCGGCGCGCTCACCCTCGGGAAAGGCCTTGACGACGCCTTCAGCATCCCCGGAACCGAATCTCAAGAAGGCCTCGACTCCCTCGCCACGCGCTTCCCGCAGCTCGGTGGCACGGGTGGCCAGATAATTTTCGTCAGCGAAGACGACTCCCCCATCACCGCCCACGAGGACCAGATCATCAAAGCGATGGACCGCGCCCGCGAGGTCGAGGGCGTCGAAACCGCAACAAATCCGTTCGACAAGGACATGCCGGGCGAAAAAAGCGAGGACGGCACGGCCATCATCGCGAACATCCAGCTCGACCCCGAGCTCGACGTCGTCCCCAAAGAAACCTTGAACGGGCTCACGGACATCGTTGACGACACAACTCACACGAGCAATGGCCTCCACGCCTACATCGGTGGTCAGGTCACGATGACCCCCGAAATGGGGATGAGCATCATGGAGGTCCTCGGCGTGATCGCCGCCCTCATCGTGCTCAGCATCGTCTTCCGCGCAGTGCGCTCCGCCTTCATTCCCATCGTCACTGCGATCACGGGCATCATCGTCTCGATGATCGTCATGTTCATGGGCACGAGCATCTTCACGATCTCCTCGGCAACCCCAACTCTCGCCCTCATGCTGGGCCTCGCCGTGGGCATCGACTACTCGCTCTTCATCGTCTCGCGGCACCTCGACCAGCTTCGAAGCGGTCTCGACCCGTATGAATCCATCGCGCGCGCAACCGCCACGAGCGGTAGCGCCGTCATCTTCGCGGGCCTCACGGTCGTGATCGCCCTCGTGGGGCTGTTCATCACCGGCATCCCCTTCATCACCGTCATGGGTGTTGTGTCCGCAGTGGCGGTCGCGTGCAACGTGCTCGCCGCGCTCACGCTCCTGCCCGCAATCCTTGGACTCTTCGGCGAGAAAATCCGCCCCAAACGCCAGCGTCAACGCACCGCCCAGCAAGCGTCGGACCCCTCCACCCGCGCTGCCCGCACTCCCCTGCTTGAACGCTGGGTGCGCGCCGCCATTCGCTTCCCCCTCGTGACGATCATCGTGGTCACGGTGGGGCTCGGCGCGGTGGCCATTCCGTTCAAAGACCTCGAACTTGCGCTTCCCGACCAGGGCACGGAAGATCCGGGCTCCTACGGTCGCGAAGCCTACGACATCGTGGCCGAGAAATTCGGCGCGGGCCACAACGCGACGATCATGCTGACCGCCGACATTATCAACACGAAGGATCCGCTCGGCGTCATGGATGAACTCGAGCGGGACGTTCTCGCGATCGACGGCGTGGACAGCGTGCAGATTGCGACCCCCAACATGGGCGCCGACATGGGCGTCGTTGTGCTTCGACCTACCGAAGGCCCCACCTCAGAGCTCACCAAGAACGTCGTGGACACCCTCCGCACCGATGCGCCTCAGTGGGAAAAGGACCTCGGCATCTCCGATATCAAGGTTACGGGTGCCACCGCCGTGGCGATCGACATTGCCGACCGCCTCGACAAGGCCCTCCTTCCCTTCACAATTTTTGTCGTGGGGCTCTCCCTCGTGCTTCTCGCGATGGTGTTCCGAAGTATCTGGGTTCCCCTGAAAGCAGCCGTCGGCTTCCTTCTCTCCGCGGGGGCTGCTTTCGGCGTGACCTCCATGGTGTTCACCTACGGGTGGGGCGCGGACCTCCTCCAAGCGAAAGCCACGGGGCCAGTGATTCCATTTTTGCCGATCATGACACTCGGCGTACTCTTCGGCCTCGCCATGGATTACGAGGTCTTCCTCGTGACGCGCATGCGCGAGGAGTACATGCATACCCGCGATCCTCGCCAGGCCATCATTAAAGGGTTCACGGCATCGGCGCCCGTGGTGATCGCGGCCGCGGCAATCATGATCTTCATCTTTGCGGGTTTCATTCCCGGGTCGAAGTACATGATTCAGCCGATCGCTCTTTCCCTCGCCGTCGGCGTTTTCGTGGATGCTTTCGTTGTGCGCATGACGCTCGTGCCCGCCGTTCTCGCCCTCCTCGGCGATGGCGCGTGGCGATTCCCTGCTGTGCTCGACCGCCTCCTCCCCCACCTCGACGTTGAAGGCGAAGGGCTAGGAATTGCCCTGGAGCACCGCGAATGGACGGCGGCGAACGGCGCCAGCGCGCTGCGGCTTCGCGACGTCGAAATCCCGCGCGTGAGCGGCCGCGGAACGCTCGGCCCACTCTCCGGGGCTCTGGCCCCCGGGTCCATCACGCTTCTCGCAAGTGAAGACGCGGACGCGCGCGCAAGCGTCCTCGCACTCTTCTCCGCGCGCCTCGAGCCCTCAACCGGCACACTCTTCGTACACGATCGTCAGGTTCCCGGCGAAACGGGAGCGGCGCAAGCACACGTTGAGCTTTACCCCGAAGGCCGCGGTGGCACATGCGGCCAGGCGCTCGTGCGAGAACGCGACACGCGGATTGTTGTCATCGAATCCCTTTCCGACCTTCTCGAAGCAGGCGACACGGCGCTTGACCGACTCGAACTGCTTGCCTCACACGGAACAACAATCGTCATCGGCGTGGACGCCCTGACTGAGGGCTTTGCCGAACGTCTGCGGGACCCCGCACGCGTCGAGGTCCTCCCCCTCGCACACCTCGTCACCGACCACACCGATCCCCTGCCACTACACACGGATGCGGAGGCATACGCATGAAAACCCTCGCTCGCTTCCCGAAAGCCCTTCTCGTCGTTGTGCTCTTGCCGCTCCTCGTGGCGGGGGTCGGCATATGGGCGCTCAAAGACCGCGCGTCGGGCTTCGAAAATGTGCCCGCAGCCGTGGTCAACCTCGATGAGGGAACGGAAATGGAGGTGGACGGGCACACGCAAACCGTCCCCTTCGGAAGGCTTCTCGCGGGGGCGCTCACGCAGCCGGGCACCATGAAGAACGAGAATTCCGACGGCAGCTCGGTAAACCTCGACTCCACGGGCTTTGATTGGCAACTCACGACGCAGAAAGACGCCGAAGCCGGACTCGAGGACGGCACCTATTCCGCGGTCGTCGTGATCCCCAAGGACTTCAGCAACAACCTGGGAACCATGGGCAAGACCGATGCTCGCCAGGCCACCGTGATCGTCAACACGAATGACTCCTCGGGCATGCTCGACTCGATGGTGGGCCAGGCCATTACCCAGGTCGTTGCGAGCGAGTTCAACGGAACGATGACAAAGCAGTACCTCGAGGGAATGTACGTGGGCTTCAACAGCCTCAAAGACGGCTTCACCAAGTCCGCCGATGGCGCAGGTGAACTGTCCGACGGTGCCCACGAACTCGCCGACGGCGCGAAAGGCCTCGACGACGGCGCCGGCAAGCTCGCCACAGGAATTGACGAACTGAACGGCGGCGTGGTCTCGCTCGACGACGGTGCGGGGAAACTCGCCGATGGCGTGCGCGGGCTTGATCAGGGAACGAAGGAACTCTCCGACGGTGCACACAAACTCGCGGACGGCACGGGCACGCTTGCGTCCGGAACGGACGGGCTCGCCGGTGGCGCGCACGACCTCTCGACGGGCCTCGGTGCGCTTTCCGATGGCGCACATAAGGTTTCTGGAGGTGTTGCCCAGCTTGCCGACGGACTCAACGGCACCGACGCGCAGCCCGGGCTTCGCCAGGGCGCCGAAAAGCTCGCGTCGGGGGTCAATGGCGACGGGAGCGCGGAAAATCCCGGACTCGCGGGCGGCGCGCAGCAGCTGGCGGAAGGCCTCGAGCAGTACGCTTCAGGACTCCCCCAAGCCCAAGAGGGACTCACGCAGGGTCTTCAGCATGGTATCGATCAAGCATTCGACACGGGGCGCGACGGTCAACCGGGCTTCGCGGAATCGATGAGCACACTCGCCGCGAGCTGCACGGAACTCGAACAGGCCTTTAGCGCTGATCCTCGCCTTAGCGGGGACCCGCGTGTCTTGGGTCTCGACGACATGTGCGGCGGGCTCACCCAGATGAGCGAGGAAGGCGTGAATGGCGTGCGATCAGCACTTTCCGAGCAGGTTGTTCCCCAGGCCGTCGACACCGTCTTCGAGGGGGACGGGTCGCGTGAGAACCCGGGCCTTACGCCGAGCGCGCGAAAGCTTGCCGACGGCGCATCGGCCTCCGCCGACGCCGCTCCGCAACTCGTGGACGGCATCAATCAGCTGAACGGTGGGATCGCGAAGCTCGGAGATGGTGCGGCGCAGCTGGCCCCGGGAGCGGCGCAAGTCGCTGATGGCATCGATGCCTCTCGCGACGGGGCAACGCAGCTTGCCGATGGCGCCGGAAAGCTTTCGAGCGGCGCAGCCCAGGTCGACGAGGGTGCCAAGGGACTCGCGGGAGGGACGAGCGAGCTCGCCTCGGGCACGGGGCAGCTTGCCGAGGGTGCTGATGGGCTTGCGAACGGCACATCCAAGCTTGCCTCGGGCACCGCGCCTCTCGTGGAGGGCGCACATGGCCTCGCCGACGGCACCACTCAGCTTTCGGACGGCACTCGCGGCCTCGCGGACGGCAGTGGCGAACTCGCGAGCGGCCTTCGGGACGGCGCCGAGGAAGTCCCGAGCTATTCCGAAACTGAACGCAAGCACCTCTCCGAGGTGAGCACGAAAGCCGTGACGCTTTCGACGACGCGCGAAAACGAAGCCGATGGCGGCGCCGTCGCGACGTTCCCCTTCGTCGCGGCACTCGGCCTGTGGCTTGGCGCCTTCGGGATTTTCCTCGTGTGGCCGGCGCTTCGTGAGAGGTTCCTCGATTCGGCCCGTCCCATGTGGCGGGTGGCTTTGCGGTCGCTTCTGTGGCCGCTCGTCGTTGCCGCTTGCCAGGCGCTCTTGGTGATCGGCTTGCTCGTGGCCTTCGGCGTGCCCGTGGCGTCGCTTGCCTCGGTGGCCGCCATTACGGTAGCCGCGGCCCTGTGCTTCGCGATCGTGCATCAAATGCTTCTGACCGTGTGTGGTGTGCGAGTGGGGCGAGTGGTGTCAATCATCGTCCTCGTGCTTCAAGTCGTTGCCCTCGTGGGGATCCTCCCGCTCGAGAGTGCCCCCTCGCTCTTGCAGTCCCTCACTGCATTCATGCCGCTCACCGTTGCATCCCAGGGTCTCGTGAGTGCTGCCCTCGGCGGTGCGATCGTCTCGACTGGAACGACTCTCGCGGAACTCGCCCTCTTCGCCGCCGTGAGTTTTGCCCTCACGCTCGTGTTCTCGCGCGGGGCACGCCGAGTGAAGCCTTCCTCGGCCCCGCGACAGGCGCCGAGCATAGGGGTTGCACGGGCCGCGGGCTAGCAAAAGTTCCTCGAGGTCGTGGTCGCCTCGAGCGACTGCGGCTCGACGGCATCGGCGAGGAAACTGACAACGCCGTCCTCGTTGCGCTCGACGAGGCCGCGCACGCGAACCGCGGGCGCGGTACGAAGAAGTGCCCTGTTGGCACTCCAGAAACCGTGCGAGCACACGACGTTGAGGATGCCCGTTTCATCCTCGAGACCAAGGAACGTGATGCCCGTGGCGGTCGCGGGTCGCTGGCGATGGGTGATGATGCCAGCCGTCCACACACGCGTGCCATGCGCGACTTTCTTGGCGTCCTCGATGCGAAGCACACCCCCCTCGCGCGCACTTTCGCGGGCAAGCGTGAACGGGTGGCGCGCGGGGGAAACTCCCGTGGCCCACGTATCGACGACCACGAGCTCGGCGTCGCTCATCCCAGGCAGCGTCGGGGCCTTCTGCGCGAATGTGAGTCCGGGGATCATCCCGGGCTTCACGGCTGCCGCCGTGCCCGCGCTCCAGAGGGCGGCGCGCCTCGAAGGCGCGAGTGCGTCGAGCGCCCCCGCCGTGGCGAGTGCCTCGAGCTGACGTGTGTTGAGGCCCGTGCGGTGCGCGAGATCCGCGATTGAGCGGAAGGGTGCGCGTGCGCGCTCCTCACAAATCTGCTTTGCGAGCGTGCGGGAGATCCCTCGCACCGATTCGAGCCCGAGCCGGATCACGGGGCCACTCGTCGCCTCACTCCCCCGTACCTGTGGTGGGTGGGCACCGTCGTGCGTCTGCGCGCGCGCAGCGAAGGTATAAGCCGCATGCTCGGCATCGAGCTCCAGGTTCGCCCACGCGTCGCTGCGGGTGATGTCCACGCCCCTCACCTCGACGCCGTGTCGGCGAGCGTCGGCAACGAGGGACTGCGGCGAATAAAAGCCCATCGGTTGGCTCCGAAGGAGCGCGGCCGTGAATGCCGCGGGAAAGTGACATTTGAGAAACGCGCTCGCGTACACGAGATAGGCGAAAGAGTACGCGTGTGACTCGGGAAAACCATAGCTCGCGAACGCGAGGATCTTGCGGTACACGAGTTCGCACTGTTCAGGCGTGAGGCCGTTTGCGGCCATGCCCTCAAACATCGATTCGCGCATCGCGGCCATTTTCCGTGTCGAGCGTTTCGATCCCATCGCGCGGCGCAACTGATCAGCTTGCGACGGCGTGAAGCTCGCGAGGTCGATCATCATCTGCATGAGCTGTTCTTGGAAGAGCGGTACCCCGAGAGTGCGGCCGAGGGATTTTTCGAGAAGCGGGTGGAGGTAGGTGACATCTTCTGCTCCGGAGCGCCTGCGCAGATACGGGTGCACGCTCCCACCCTGGATAGGACCGGGGCGGATGAGCGCGACCTCGACAACGAGATCGTAAAATTCGCGCGGTTTGAGGCGTGGGAGAGTCGCGATCTGCGCACGTGATTCGACCTGGAACACGCCCACCGCGTCTCCGCTGCACAGCATGTCGTAGAGCGCGGGGTCCTCTTGCGGGATGCTCGCGAGGGTGAACGCTTCACCGTGAACGCGCGCGACGATCTCGAAGGCGTGATCGAGAGCCGTGAGCATACCGAGGCCGAGGAGATCGAACTTCACGAGCCCCGCATCGGCGCAGTCGTCTTTGTCCCACTGCACGACGGTTCGGCCCTCCATGCGTGCGTGTTCGACCGGGACGACATCGATCACGGGACGATCGCACAGCACCATTCCGCCCGAGTGAATGCCGAGGTGGCGCGGGGCATCGCGAAGCTGAGTCGCGAGGTCTTTCACATCGCGTGGAATGTTCGCATCGCTCAGCGAAGAGAAGGAACGTTCGATTGTTTTCGCGTACGCATCCTGCTGCCCCACGCTATAGCCGAGCGCGCGCGCCGCGTCGCGTACCGCGAGCCTCGCCTTGTAGGAAATGACGTTCGCGACCTGCGCGGCGTTCTCGCGCCCGTACCGCTCGAAAACATACTGAAGGACTTCCTCTCGCCTATCGGCGGCAATGTCGACGTCGATGTCCGGAGGGCCGTCCCGCTCGGGTGCAAGGAAACGTTCGAAGAGAAGTCCGTGAAAAACGGGATCGACCGACGTGATGCCGAGGCAGTAGCACACGGCGGAGTTGGCGGCGGAGCCCCTCCCCTGACACAGGATGCCATGGGTGCGGCAAAATTCGACGATGTCGTAGACGATGAGGAAGTACCCCGGAAAGCCCAGATCAGTGATGACACGAAGCTCGTGGTCGACCTGCTCCCACGCCCCCTCAACACGGGGATTTTCTCGCGGGCCGTAGCGTTTCTCGCCGAGGCGCTCGGTGAGGGATCGAAGCCAGCTTTCCTCACCGTGCCCCTCGGGGGTGGGGGCTGGTGGAAGGTTGGGGGCGGCGAGTGAAAGATCGAAGGCAAGCGTTGACGCAAGGCTCGCGGCGGTGGTGATCGCGCGCGGATAGCGCGGGACGAGCTGGGTGAGTTCCGCCCCGCTCCTGAGATGGGCAAGCCGCGAGGGGAGGTAGGGGTCGGCGTCGGCGAGGCTTCGCCGTGCGCGAAGCGCGGCGTGGGTGTCCGCAAGGTGCTTATTCTCCGGGCGTGCGTAGTGCGCGTTGGTGGTGAGAGCAACGGGCAGTTCGGCTTCACTTAGGCCGTGCTCTTCGCGCACGATGCGCGCGCCTTGAGCGAGGGCGTCGTGAAGCTCTGATTCGAGAGCCTCACCCGTGAGCGGAAGCTCGATGATCACGCGCGGCGGCCGAGGCATGTGAGAAGGCACGGCATCCCCCGCGTGGAGCATTCCGGTTGCCTGGAGCGCAGCCTCGATTCCTCGCGCGGCAGCACATGCCGAAGCCTCCATATCCCCTTGCGGCAGAACCGCTAGAGCCTCTTGCACAAAAGGTGATTTTCGGCAGCCCGTGAGCGCGACGACATCCCCGCTCGCGAGGGCCTCCCGCACAGCTTCGAAACGATAAAGCGGCTCGCCCTTGCCGGGACCGGCGAGATGTGCGCGCGCCATAAGGGAAGAAAGCCGCCTATACCCCGCGATTCCGCGAGCGAGAAGCACGAGGTGTTCACCCTCGGGGTCGGCGCTTCCCGTCCGGGCGGCGCTCGCAACGGCGGGATGAGCCGGCGTGGCGGTCGAGGACTCCCCCGTGAGGGCAGCCGTAAACCCCGCGGGAAGCGTGAGCTCCGCGCCGTAGACGGTGGGAAGCGAAACTTCGGACGCTGCCTTCATGAAGCGAATCGCCCCGTAAAACCCATCGTGATCGATGAGGGCCAGACCGCGAAGCCCAAGCCGAGCCGCTTCCTCAACCATGTCCTCGGGACTCGAAGCTCCGTCGAGAAAACTGAAGTGTGAGTGTGCGTGGAGCTCGGCGAAGGGGATCTCGTGCCTACTTCCCGCCTGGCGAGGGCGTGTTTGCTCTTCGCCCTCGCCGCTATGCTCAGGCTTCTCGCCTACCCCGGTACGGATGACGCGCCCCGTGGGGCGCAGGGGTGGGGGCCGATCACTGAAACCCGCCTCGAGATCGCGCCACGAGGGCGGCCCTAGAAACCATTTACTCATGCCCGCCTCTTTTCTTGCGATCCCGCTTCCCCGCGCTGTACCTAGTCATAGATCGCCTCTACTTCCCACGTGCGCTCCCTCGAGAGCAGCGCGAGCGCTTCACCGCTTTCGAGCACGACCTGAAGCCGCGCTCCCCTGCGGCTTCCTTCTCCCTCGCTCCACCACCGCTGATCGATGAGCATGGGGGCGCTGTAGTGTGCGATAGGGAGAAGCCTCTCGTAGCCGAAGTGGCGCAGTGCCGCGGGAAGGGGAGCGCACTCCTCACCCTCACGGTGCTCATCGCCGTGGCTCGCACCCGTTCGAGAACTCCTCACGGCCGCGACATCGCGTGCGCAGGTGTGAAGATTTGCTGCGGTTGCTGTATCCGCCGCGCGCTCGCTTCTCATCTCGCAGCTGCTTCTTTCCTCGCGCATAAGGACGAGATGAGCAGGCACGCCCGTGAGAAGGCCACGCGCACTCACATAGACCGCTCGCCCTTCGCCCATAAGCTGCGCCGCAATCTGCTGGGTGAAAACCGTGGCGGGCAGTGGACGCGGTAGAGATCCAATCCAGGGCCCCTCGCGGCGCTCGCGCGCGGGCGCCGTGCGGAAGGGGCGCACCGCGATTGCCTCGCGCAAGAAACGCCCCTCCTTTTCGGCGGGCACAAGCACGGACCGCTCCCCCGCGAGCGACTGCACGCGTGTGAGGGCGCGCGCGGCGCGCTTTTCGGCTGTGCTCGCACGCCCCCACAGCCCCGGCGCATACTCCCCCGCGCTCTCGGTGTGCACAGGGATGAGCTGAATGTGCACGATGGATCCCGCACAAGGAGCTCCATGACGGGGCCCGCCGGGACGGGAAGCCTCGCGTTCAGCCGCAAGTATCCAACCATCGCACTGCCAACGCACGCGGTCCACGACATCGCGAATGCTTAGGGCGCCCTCGTGGCGCCACGTGCGTTCAATCTCGCTTCCGTTTTCGCCGCGTGCGACGATGCGCAAGCCCATGCATGCAAGGCCGCGCTGACGCAGCTCTTCCTCGAGCTCTTCGGCGAGGGGACGCGCGATGAACGCTGCTTGATCGATGCGTTCGAGTGGCGGCTCGAGGTGCCGTTCCACGAGGATCGGTTGAGCTGGCCGCTCACGCTTGCCCTCGCCGATCTCGGCTCCACACGCGAGAGTATGCAGAAGAACGCCGAGGGCTCCAAACCGCGCACTCACCGAGGCACGAGGAAGATCGGCGAACGCACCGAGAGAGCTGATACCGAGGCGGCGAAGCACGTCGATGAGCTCACTCACGCGCGCGACCCCCTCGCCTCCCCCCGGTACCCGAAACCGCTGACCAGCGCCCACGGGGGCATGTGCAAGTGAGTCGATGGGGAAAGGCGCGAGGAAACGCGCCGACTCACCCGGAAGCACAATACGCCCCGAGCGGGAGGCGAGAATCGCCCCGAGTGGACCATCGGCGATCCCCACGGAGCATTCCCAACCCGTGTTATCGGCGACGGCATCGATCAGGGCGCGCACGAGCGGCTCCTCTCCCCCCGCGTGTCGTGCAGGCCCTCGCGTGTGAAGCAAGAGTGTTCCTGGTGAGAGAGGTTCGATCCCGGACGCGACCGTGTCGACGGCTGAGCATACGCTTTCAAACACGCGCCACTCGGCATCGAGGTCACGCTCCACAATCGCAATACGCGGGCATAGCGCCTCGGCGGCACGCTTCTTCATGCCGAGCGCCACCCCGCTCTGCCTGGCCGCGGTGCTTGCGGCCACGATTCGATGGTGCTCCATGACAGCGATCTCGCTCGGTGCTTCTTTGTTTGCGCGCTCATACCCCTCAACCGCGGTGAGCACGGGCCAATTCTCGATGAATACGCACGTCGTACGCGTGCCCTGAGGTTTCACTGCGCCCCCGATCGCACGAGCGTGAGCCTTGCGCGCGCCTCGGTTTGTGCTTCACTCACGTGTGGGGTGGAAGACCCTGTGCAGGGTGCGCTCGAGAGTGCCCCAGCGGGCGTCGGAACCCGAACGCCCACACTCGAGCCGGCTCCCTCAACGCCCCGACCGCACGCCGACACGCGAGCGTTTCGAAGCCTGAGCCTCCCCGAGCCCCGCGCAAGCCCCAGCCAGTGCGGAGAGGAGGAGCGCACGGTGAGATCGCAGCGTGCTTTCCCCACGCGAATGAGGAGCGTTCCCTGCGTGCGTGCACGGTTTTCCGCCGCTCGCCACTCGGCAGGTGTGAGGTCAAGGTCTGCACCGAGAACGATCACGTCGATTCCATCGATGAGCGCGGAGAGTACGGGCGACAATTGCACCCCGGGGGCAGGTACGAGGGCCGTGCGCTGCGGGTCCATGCCGATATCCGCACACGCGGCGAGCCCCACGTGTGGCATCCCCACGAGGGCACACCAGGACTCCTCCCCCATGGCCGCTGCCGCAAACGCGAGTGCGAGAGAGGTTCCGCACGGTCCCGTGACTTCAATACTGCTGCCCGCGCGCACCTTGCCTTGAGGCATGAGTGAGGCAAGGGCCTCGGGGATCGCGAACTGACGCCCTTCGCACGAGGACCACTCCTCATGCCGCGGGCTGTGCTCACGCCTGGTTTTCGCCTCCGCTTTTCCGAGGATGGAGTGCGCGAGCGCGAGGCGTTGCGGATCCGCCGCAACGCGCGGTGTCGCCGAAGCCTGTGCGGACATCGCTCTTCCTTCCCACACCACGAACTAGAACACGTGTTCGAATAGTAGGAGTGAAAGAGGGAGAAATCAAGGGAGATTTACAAGCGTTTCACCCCATAATCGAACACTTGTTTTCATTATGGGGAGGGGTGGGACATTTAAACTCGCACGCGTCTCACGCGCGCATGCATACCTCGCGTTGCCAGAACACCACCGCACTTGCCGCAGCCACGTTAAGGGAGTCGACGCCTCCACTCATGGGGATAATCACGCTCTCATCCACGGCACGAAGCGTGCTGGCGGTAAGGCCGTGCCCCTCGGTGCCGAGCACAAACGCAACTTTGCGCGAAGCCGAAAGATCGACGTCATGAAGCGAGCGGGAGTTTTCCGTAAGCGCGAGAGCAAGCGTGTTGAAGCCGTGTGCACGAAGGATCTCCACTCCCCCGTGCGGCCACGATTCCATGCGCGCCCACGGCACTTGGAACACGGTGCCCATCGACACGCGAATCGCGCGCCGGTAAAGAGGGTCTGCCGCCGAGGGCGTGACGAGAACCGCGTCCACCCCAAGAGCGGCAGCGCTTCGGAACATGGCCCCCACGTTCGTGTGGTCCACGATGTTCTCGAGTACGGCCACCGTGCGTGCGCCCTCGAGGACCGAGTCAACGGAGCGACTCACGGGGCGCTGCATCGAGGCAAGCGCGCCTCGGTGCACGTGAAAACCCGTCGACGCCTCGAGTTCACCTTCGGTGCCCACGAATACCGGCACATCCGGGAAGCGGGAAAAGAGAGGTGAGAACTTTTCGAGCCACTTCTCGCTCATCATGAACGAGCGCGGCTGTGCACCTGCGTCGAGGGCGCGCTCGATCACGTTATAGCTCTCCGCCATGAAAAGGCCGCGTTCAACCTCGAGGCTCGAGCGGAGCTTCACGTCGGTCATCGACACGTAATCGGCGAGCAGCGGGTGATCCGCATGCGCGCCCATCGGTACAAGATTCATCGCGAAAGAGGAACCGCCGTTGCAAAGTACCGGCCGGCGCGCTCCTCAAGTGCGAGCGGAAGGCCAAATGTGCGCGTGAGATTCTGCGAAGTGAGGGTCTTCGCGATCGGTCCCGACGCCACGACGCGCCCCTCGCGCAGCAGAAGCGCGTGAGTGAATCCCTCGGGGATTTCCTCGAGATGGTGGGTGACCATGACCGTCACGGGAGTGGCGGGGTCTTTCGCGAGGGTGCTAAGCGAGCGCACGAGCTCTTCGCGCCCACCCACATCGAGGCCGGAGGCGGGCTCGTCAAGGAGGAGAAGCTCCGGATCGGTCATGAGCGCGCGGGCCGAGAGCACGCGTTTCTTCTCCCCCGTCGACAGCGAACCGAAAGGGCGCTCGGCAAGCGGGGCGACGCCAAACGCGCCAAGAAGCAGCCGGGCACGTTGGTCGTCCTCCTCGTCATAGCGCTCCCGCCAGCGCCCCACGACCGCGTAACCAGCGGTCATGACGACGTTGAGGCACGTCTCCTCGGAGGGGATGGTCTCGGCCAGCTCCTGGCTCGAAAGACCGATGAGGGGGCGCAGTTCGAATACGTCAACGCGCCCGAGCTTTTCCTCGAGGATCTGGACGTTCCCGCTCGTGGGGTGCAGGCGCGAGGAAAGGAGGCGGATGAGTGTGGACTTGCCCGCGCCATTCGGGCCAAGCACCGCCCAACGTTCCCCCTCGCGCGCGCAAAAGTCGACATGATCAAGGAGAGTCTTCGCGCCTCGGCGCACCACAACATCGCTCAATGAGCACACAGCAACCATGTCTCCAGCCTACGGCAGGAGGTGCTCACTAGACTAAAACGGACCGTTATCCCTAGGAGTGAGCTGTGCCCGTACAACGCCTCTCAATGCCCGGCGACCGCAAAAAAGCACCACTCGATACGCTCGCGGCAAGGATCGATGAGGCACTCGAGAAGTCCGATATCGACACCGACTACCCCGAGGCGGCCCTCGCAGAAGCCGAGCACGCGGCGCGTACGTGGCGCGAACACACGGCGGGGCACGCGGATCTCACCTCGATCGAGTTCGTCACCCTCGACCCGGAGAGTTCGACTGATCTCGACCAGGCGCTTCATATCGAACGCGAGGGCGAGGGCTATCGCGTGCGATACGCGATTGCTGATGTTCCCCTTTTCGTCGAGCCCGAAAGCGCGCTCGACGGCGAGACACGCAAACGGGGCCTCACGCTCTATCTCCCCGATCGACGGATTCCTCTTCACCCCGTAGTACTTTCCGAGGATGAAGCCTCGCTGCTTCCACACAAGGACACCCCCGCCTTCGTATGGGATTTCACTCTCGATGAACGCGCACGCGTCACGAACGTCAATCTCACGCGCGCGCTCGTGCGCAACCGCCAGAAGCTCGCCTACACCGAGGTGCAGCATGCACTCGAGAAAGGGGAGGCTGGAGAGGTCATGCAGCTCCTCGTTGAAGTGGGCGAAAAACGGGCCGCGCTCGAAATCGAACGCGGTGGTGCCTCGCTCAGTTCCCCCGAGCAAGAAGTCGTGACCGATGAGGATACGGTGCACCTTCAGTGGCGCCTTCCCGAACCCATCGAGGAACACAATGCGCAAATCTCCCTCATGACGGGCATGGCAGCGGCGAAGATCATGATCGAGGGCAAGCTTGGGATCTTGCGCACGATGCCGCCCGCGACTCCAGAGGCGATCGATCGCTTCCGCGCGCAAGCCGCGGCCCTCAAGGAGCCGTGGCCTCAGGATCAGCCCTATGGGGAGTTTCTGCGTACCCTCGATTGGCGCAAGGGCCGCCATCTCGCCCTTCTCGACCAGGCAACCTCACTTTTCCGTGGCGCGGGATACGAAGCCTTCGACGGCACCCTGCCCGAGGTTCTTGAACAATCGGCAATCGCGGCCCCGTACGCGCACACGACCGCGCCCCTACGCCGACTCGTCGATCGTTTCGTGCTTCACGTGTGTCACAGCCTCATCACCGGCGCTCCGCTTGATGAGCGTATCCGAGCGGCGCTGCCTGAACTCCCCTCTCTGATGCAGGGGGCTCAGCAACGCAATTCGATGCTGGAAAAGAAGGCGCGGGAGATCGCCGAGATCGGCGTGCTTTCCACCCTTGTGGGAACCGAATTTGAGGGCACGGTGCTCGACTTCCGCCCTGAAACCGATGGTGGCTCGAATCCCTCCAATGCTCGGCCCGACCGCATTGAGGTGCAGTTCAGTAACCCGCCGGTCGCGCGGTGGATTGACGGCGCCCGGCTACCGATTGGCACCCGCGTCACGGCGCGGCTCGAAAGCGTCGATGAGGAAAGGAACTGGGCTGAATTCTCGGTGGTCAGCTCGGGGCGCCCGGGCCACGCGAGTGAGGGGCAGGGTCCGACGTCTGCATGAGAATCATCGCTGCGACATCGCACGCGCCTTCCTCTCTGGGGAATCTCATTGCGGCCCCTTACCTCGGGGCACTCTCGCTTTTTGCGGGAGCTGCCTTGCGCCGAGACATTTCTCTTGAGGAGGCCGCTGATCTCCTTGATGCGGACGAAGGAACCTTTGGAGGCGCACACTTCGACACTCTCGCCTGGTTACTTGAAGTGCGCGCTTTCACCTCTCCCGCGCTCACACTCGTCATGCCCGAGCCCGGGAGGATTGCGGGGCTCGTGGGCGGTCCCCGAGCCGTCATGGCTGCGCTCGCGGGTGGCCAAGCACTCACGGTGGGCGACGGTGTTCATGCCTCCCATCAGCTCACCATTGCTTCGCCGCGCTACGAGGGTGCCACGACGCTCGATCTTGTGCGCACGGATGTGCCTGGCACTTCAACCCACGTAGCGGGCTCGGAAGCCGCGCATGCCCGAGAGCGGCTCTATCGCGCCCTGTCGGGAAGCCATGAAAGGCTTCGTGAATACGACATGATTCCTGAAGAACCCGTTCGCCCCGATGCTCTTCCGAAAGGATGGGTGCTCATCGAACCTCCGCGTGGAATGCCCGCGACCCACGCTCACGCGGCAAGGCTTGCGGGGCGGGTGGTGTCGCTTGCGGAAGCGGGGATCACGCAAGCGACGGCCTCCGGTGAGCCGAGTGCACAACGGGCCCTCGAGGAATTGCGATTTCTTGCACGCGAGGGGCGTGCGGTGTTGGCGCAGACGCTCAGCTATGCGTCGCCGCGGAGCACGGCGTTGTAAACCTCGAGCGTGCGGTCAGCAATAGACTCCCATGAAAAGTGATCGCGGGCGCGCTGCTGCGCGGCCTTACCCCAGGCTCGAGCACGCTCGGGGTTGGCGATCGTGTCGTTGAGGGCATCGGAGAGGTCGCCCACGAACTTCTCGGGATTGACCGGGGCGCCGGTGCCGTCACTCACCTGTTCGATCGGCACGAGGACTCCGGTCTCACCGTCAACGATTACTTCGGGAATGCCCCCGGTCGCCGTCCCCACTACGGGGATGCCGCAGGCCATCGCCTCGAGGTTGACGATGCCGAGGGGTTCGTAGACCGAGGGGCACACAAAGGTCGTGGCGTGTGAAAGCAGCTGGGTAAGTTCGTGGCGCGGGAGCATCTCGGAAATGAGGAACACTCCTTCGCGAGCGGTTTTGAGGTCCGTGACGAGGTTCTCCACCTCGGCAGCGATCTCAGGAGTGTCAGGAGCCCCAGCGCAAAGGATGACTTGAACTCCCTGATCAAGCGTGCGCAAGGCACGCAGGAGGTACGGCAGGCCTTTTTGACGGGTGATGCGACCAACAAAGATGACGGTCGGTGCTGTGGGGTCGATCCCGTAGCGCTCATGCACATCGGTTGCCGGATTGGGCTTCCATTCGGTCACGTCGATCCCGTTGTGGACGACATGAACGCGTGAGGGGTCAACGTTGGGGTACGAGCGCAGAATATCCTCGCGCATGCCACCGGAGACGGCGATGATGCCATCGGCATTTTCGTAAGCGGTCTTCTCCGCGAAAGAACTGAGCCTATAGCCGCCGCCGAGTTGTTCGGCCTTCCACGGGCGCAGCGGTTCGAGAGAGTGCGCCGAGAGCACGTGCGGAATTGAGTGCAACTGTTGGGCGGCAAACCCGGCAAAGTTCGCGTACCACGTGTGTGAGTGCACGAGGTCTGCGCCCGCGCAATCCTCCGCCATCGCAAGGTCAATGCCGAAGGTTTGCAGAGCGGAATTGGCGTTGGCGAGCGTAGCAGGCACGGAGTAGGCCTGAACACCGGGGGCCTCGCGTTTCTCCCCGAAGCACCGTACGCGTATGTCAACGCGATTGCGGAGCACTTTGCTGAGTTCATCGACGTGAACGCCGGCACCTCCGTAAATCGCTGGCGGGTACTCCTTCGTCAAGATATCAACGCGCATGCCGGTCTGCCTCACTGTGGGAAATCCTCTCGGGTGATAGGGATGCACTGATCGACTCGCTCGTTGAGCGCAGCCCCACTGTCATGATAGTCACACTCATCGTGCCGCGCGTGGTCCGGATCTTCCAGCGAAATAAAAGCTCAGCGGCCTCCAGGTGAGCACAGGGTGAACGATGACGTGATGCAGCTAACTGTGCATTAGGATGGAAGCATGGTCGCAACGAAGGTCCTCGCAATTGTTCTCGCCGGCGGTGAAGGCAAGCGCCTCATGCCGCTCACACTCGATCGCGCAAAGCCCGCCGTTCCGTTCGGCGGCTCCTACAGACTCATCGATTTCGCGCTTTCGAACATCGTGAACTCTGGGTATCTCCAGGTCGTGGTTCTCACGCAGTACAAGTCGCATTCACTGGATACGCACATTGCGAAGACGTGGCGCATGAGCTCGCTTCTCGGCAATTATGTTGCTCCCGTGCCGGCCCAGCAGCGCATGGGCAAGCACTGGTACCTCGGAAGTGCCGATGCGATCTACCAGAACCTCAATATCATTGGCGATTCAAAGCCCGACTACATCGTCGTGGTTGGCGCCGACCACGTATACCGCATGGACTTCTCCCAAATGGTGGAGGCACACATCGAGTCGGGGCGTTCGTGCACGGTTGCCGCGATTCGCCAACCCATCGAACAATCGGATCAGTTCGGCGTGATCGAGGTAGATCCCGAGGATCCCACGCGCATTTCCCAGTTTGTGGAGAAACCGAAGGAGACTCAGGGGCTTCCGGACGACCCAGACTCGGTGCTCGCCTCGATGGGCAACTACGTATTTACGGCCGATGCTCTCGTTGAGGCCGTGACGAAAGACGCCGAAGATGCCGACTCCAAGCACGATATGGGCGGCGACATCGTCCCCCACTTCGTGAACCTCGATGACGCGGGCGTCTACGACTTCATTCGCAACGATGTGCCTGGCTCGACCGATCGCGACCGCGACTACTGGCGCGATGTCGGTACTCTCGATGCGTTCTACGAAGCGCACATGGATCTCATTTCGATCCACCCGATTTTCAACCTCTACAACACCGCGTGGCCGGTCTTCACCGAGTCGCGCTCGGCACTTGCTCCCGCGAAGTTCGTGCACGCCGGTCCCGGCCGCGTGGGCACCGCGGTAGATTCGATCGTTTCGGCGGGCGTCGTCGTTTCGGGCGCGCAAATCTCGAACTCGGTCATCGGCCCCGGTGCGCAGTTGCACTCATGGTCCTCGATCTCCGATTCGGTCATTATGGATAACGTGACCGTGGGGCGCCACTCGCAAATTCATCGCGCGATCATCGATAAGGATATTGATATCCCGCCGCGTACGCAGATTGGCCTCAACCGCGAGGAAGATCTCGCTCGCGGCTGGACCGTGACTGATTCGGGCATCACGGTGATCGGCAAAGGCACCATCATCGAGCCACAGCACTAACACCTGAAAAAAGAGGCGCCCTCGAAGGGGCGCCTCTTTTTCGTTGTCCTTTCGAGGCTAACCTCGCACGAGGGTGAGCAGGTCGAGTTCGTCCTCGGCGATGTCCTGCCACGTCTCGGCTCTCGACGTGAGAACACTCATCGAGCCGGTGGGCACGCCGATACGCACCTGTGCAAGCGCCGCGGAATCAGAGCGGTCATCGTTGCCAAGATAGGCGGCCAACTGGCTCATGGTGGGTTCGTGCCCTACAACGAGCAGGACCTTCGAAGTTTCGTCGACTCCACGGACAATCCGGAGGACATCACGAACTCCTCCGTGGTAGAGATCATCGAGGACACTCACTTCGCACTCGATGTCGCCGAGCGAATGATGAACGTCGCTCCACGTTTCTTGCGTGCGCGCCGCGGTCGATACGAGGACACGACTCGGCTTCACACCTTGAGCGCGGAGGTAATCACCGATGAGCCGGGCCTGGGAATGCCCTTTGTCGGTAAGAGCGCGCTCCATATCGCTTGCGGCATCCGATTCTGCTTTTCCGTGCCGCATCAGGAGGAGGATGCGACTAGGAGGTTCATCACTCACGCAATTTCACCCATTCTGCGCCCCGAAGGCGCGTTCGACGTCAGTTTTGTACTCGTGGTGAGGTGGTTTCAGTGTCCCATGCCGAGGCCGCCATCAACAGGAATGACCGCACCCGAGATGTAGGACGCATCGTCGCTCGCGAGGAACGCCGCGACCTTGGCAACTTCGGCGGGTGCGGCGAAGCGCCCCGCGGGGATTTGCGAAAGATACTGCTTCTTACGTGCGTCGTCGAGCTGGCTCGTCATCTCCGTTTCGATGTAGCCGGGAGCGATCACGTTTGTCGTAATGCCACGTGAGCCGAGTTCGCGCGTGAGTGAGCGGGCCATTCCGATAAGTCCGGCTTTGGAGGAGGCGTAATTGACCTGCCCCGGGGAACCAAGGAGGCTCACGACAGAGGAGAGAAGAATGATGCGGCCCTGCTTTTTGCGCATCATGCTCTTAATCGCACGCTTCACCGTGCGGAACGTCCCGTTGAGATTGGTGTTGACAACGCTTTCGAAAGAATCATCGCTCATGCGGAGCATGAGCTGATCGTCGGTAATGCCCGCGTTGGCGATAAGAACCTCAACGCTCCCCTGTTCCTTTTCGACCTCGGCAAAGGCCTCGTCAAGCGAGGCCGGATCGGTGACATCTGCCTTGACGGTGAGGGCTCCCTCGGGGCCGCCCTCGCCCGACCTCGATGTCACGGCAACCTTGTCGCCGAGGGAAATAAAGTGTTCGGCGAGCGCGTAGCCAATGCCACGATTGCCGCCGGTAATCAACACGCTTCGTGAGGTCACGGTAGCCCTTTCACGCTGTGGAAGAATGAGTCTCGCGCCCACCCTATCGCTAAAGATCGTGCGGCCGCGCATAGCCTACGATGGAACGGCATGGCTATGGACCTGATTCGCGCTTGGGAGGAGAGCACCGATGGCTAAGCGCTTCAATCCGCCTCCGTCATGGCCTGAGCCCCCCGAAGGAACGGGCGATCTCCCCGCGTCGTGGAGCCCCGATCCGCGATGGCCCGAAACACCCGCTGGGTGGCGCCTCGACTTTGACCCGGCAACCGTCGGACCTTCCCCCGCTGTTCCGGCTCCCGTCACTCGAAGTGAAACTCTCCGTGCGAGCGGTGTTGTTGCCGAGCGCCCAGGCCAGTACCCAGCTCGAGTAGAGCTACCCGGGCACGTCGAAATGCGCGACACCGATACCTCACTCGTGAATGGTTTTCCTCCCGAGAAACCGCGTGCTTTCGGTCCGCACGATCCGCACGCCGGTAGGAGAAGGCTCATCGTGAATCTGTGCCTGTGCCTCGTGGGCCTTGTGCTTGCGGCCGCTAGTGTGTACGGGTTTGCGCAGCTCTACTCTTATGCGATGAATGAACTCCCCAAGGGGGAAAGCGCGGCGGCTTCACTCGCGCACCATTTGCCAACGACGGGTTTTCATGCCCTCTGAGCGCCTCGAAAGCTCTTTTCCACCCGCGAGTGACCACACGTCGTTTTCGACCCCTCCCGCGGCCATTCCCGTTGCCCGATCGGTTGATGTTTCGCGCCGTTCGCGCACCTACATCGTGGCAATGGCGATCCGCATGGTGTGTCTCGTGCTTCTCATCATCGTGCCTGGCGCGTGGAAGCTCGCCGCGCTGATCGGCGCGGTCATTCTCCCTCTTTTTGCAGTGCTCGTCGCCAACGATCAAGCAGTTCCTACTAGCGCTACGGGAGTTCAGAGTCACGACTCGCAACCTGCGCCTTTCGTTCTCACCGCGGAGGCCTCACAGCCGTTTATCACGGTTGATGACGATGGCACGGTGCGCGAGACCTGGGGTGGTGAGCACCTGTGAGGGGTGCGAATCTGCGCGTCGTCGTCACGTGGCGCTGGGCGCTCGCCCTTCTTTTTGTCCTCCTTGCTACTTTGACGTGCGTGCGCCTCGGGATCTGGCAGTGGCATCGGTTCGAGGAAAAGAACGCCCGTGCGGACGTGATCGAACAGCACTACGATGCCGAGCCGATTCCCCTTGCCGACGCTCCAGCCTCGGCACGGACGAAGCTTGCAGCGAGTGACGATTACACGGTTGTGAAAGCTCGCGGTCACTATTGCGCGGAGCCTGAATGCGTGCTCTACGTTCGAAACCGCGTGCAAGGCTCAAGCGTGGGTTTTTGGCAGCTCGTGCCTTTTAAGGCGGTATCGGGGCAGACCCTTCTCGTGGTGCGAGGGTGGGTTGTCGCGGGGCAGACGGATTCGGTTCCCTCGACGCGCCCCGATGTTCCGAGCGGCGAGGTGGAGCTTGTCGCCCGGCTGAGGCCCACAGAGCCGCGCCTTACAGACAGGCCCCAGGTCGAAGGGCAACTTCATTCCGTGAACGCCCCCGATGTCGTTTCACAAGCGCCAGGGCTCACCCAGGTCCTCCAAGGCACGTACGGCGAGGCCGTGCGCGAAAACGGTACCGCGCCAGAAGGTCTTGCCGGCCTTAGCAAACCCGAGACGTCGATTGGACCCCACCTCTCGTACGCGTTCCAATGGTGGATCTTTTCGGTGTTCTTCCTCCTCGGCTTTGTAGTCGCGGTGCGTCGTACACTGCGCGATGAGGCCGAAGAAAGAGAAGCGGAGCCCGACGCTTCCTCAGCGCCCGGGGCACCCGGGGGTCAAGCATCGCCCTCCGCACACGGACGGTTGCATCGCTACGGTTCGACTCGCGGGGGCCACCACAGGTCTCGTGGGACCGACGAGGACGAGGAAGATTCGCTACTCGAAGAAAGGTAAGAGTGATGAGTGAGATGGAGCGTCGATATTTTTCGGGCCCACTCCCCCGTGCCATCGCGCACCGCGGCTTTGCCCCTCATGGCGGGGAAAATACTCTCGAAGCATTTGAAGCGGCGCTCGCGCAGGGAGCCGACGTACTCGAGACCGACGTACGCGCGAGTAGCGACGGCGTGGCGCTCACCATTCACGACGCGAGTCTTTCTCGTATCGCCCAGGGAGACCATCGAGCCGTAGCTGAAACGTCCTGGACAGAGCTTAGTTCCGTGCGCGTTCAAGGCGCGGGAACGGTGACTCGGCTTGAAGACGCCCTGGACGCCTTCTCGGATGTGCCCTTCAACATCGATGTGAAAAGTGCTCGTGCAATTGCGCCAACGGTGGCGGCCATTGCGAAAACGGGAGCCGGGCGTCGCGTGTGCCTCACGAGCTTCGACCCTGCGGTCGCGCGTGAGGTTGTCGCACTGGCGCGCCGGGAGTGCGGGCGTCCAGTGATGGCGAGTGCGTCCCGCTCTACCGTGGCTGCCTTTCTCGCGTCGTCCAGCCTCGGTGTCGAGCGCCTGAACGCAAGAATGCTCGCGCCTTACGCAGCGCTCCAAGTCCCCATTCGTTTCAGGGGGATCAAGATCATCACTCCACGCTTTGTTGCTGCCGCTCACCGCGCCGGATGCGAGGTGCACGCGTGGACGATCGATGAGGAACCGACCATGCACGCACTGCTGGACATGGGGGTGGATGGTATCGTAAGTAACCGTGTTGATCGGCTCGTGAAGGTTCGCGAGGCCCGTGCCGCACGCCGCACGGGACCTGGAGGGGAATATCGCCCCCGGCCGAAGCGTTGAAAGCTTGTGAATGCCCGGCGCAGAGCCGGCGGAGGCGTCCATATTGGACTACGTAGGGAAGAAGGTCGTTTGATGAACTCTCGCTCACTGCGAGGCACCCGACTCGGTTCGCTCTCGATGGAAACGGATGACGGCGTACTCGCCGCGCCGCGCCAAGAAGCGAAGTACGACTGCCCCAATAAGCACATCATCATTCTCCCGTTCTCGGTTGAGGCTGATGTGCCCCTCGTGTGGGAGTGCCGCTGCGGCGAGACCGCCGTCCTTCGCGACCACGAAAAGCCCGAGGGGAAGCCCGGCAAACCTCAGCGCACGCACTGGGACATGCTTCTCGAACGTCGCTCGGAGGAAGAACTCCAGGAGCTTCTCGATAAGCGCCTCGAGCTGCTACGCGCCGGTAAGCTCCACTCGAACCGCCACTTCCTGTAGCAGCCAAGCCCGGCCATCCAGGCCGGGATCAAAGCCATTTAGAGAACGTCGCCCTCGTAAGGGGGCGGCGTTTTTCCGTCTCGGTGATCGTGGCCGTCGCGTCGAGTGCGATCGCTCGCGTCGATCTGGGGAGTATCTCCGCTCACGTGGGAGGAACCGCCCTGGTACGCACCCCTTGGCGGCTCCGACGCCTGCGAGGTTGTATCGATCACGATTTCACTCTCGATAGCCGCCCCACGATGAGAGGTGAAGAGGAATCGTCGTGGAGAGGAACCAGCACCGAGCCCCATTGAGGTGAGGGTCTTTTCCTGCACGGGGGTGAAGAGAAGTACGAGGCCCGCGATGTCAGTGAGAACGCCGGGAAAGAAGAAAAGCACGGCGGAAATGAGGGTAAAAGCGGGCCGCGAAAGATGCTTCTTGCGCTCCCCTCGCCCCGTTGCGGCACGCCACAGCGAGATGATACGCGTGAGTGATTGCTGGCCCGCGGAAAGCACGAGTGCGAACCCCACGACCCAGCCGAGCGCGATAAGAAGCAGTGGGATCCACCAGCGCGTGGCTGAACCGATCCAAATGAGGAGCGCAATTTCGAGGATCCCAAGGAGGATGGCACCGACCGGCAGCGCCCAAGCGGGAAGCGAGCGAGCTTTCTGAGAAGTGTTCATCGGGCACCTGCCTTCACGAGCCTACGAGCCTGCGAGAGACGGTGCTCAAGGCCCCACTGCGTCACGCGGAGCATAGCTTCGCGAATGATCGCGGAACTCATCTTTGATTCTCCGTATTCTCGCTCGTCAAAGTCGATGGGAATTTCGCGGATGACGAAACCCTCAGCGCGAACCCTGCGAGTCATATCGACCTGGAAGCAATAACCTTGGCTTGCAATTGATTCACCCGCAAGGACGGTCTCGAGAACGTCAGCACGAAACGCGCGGAAGCCTGCCGTCGCGTCATTCACCCCGAGACCGAGGGCAAGATTCACGTAGGTATTGGCGCCCCGTGACAGCAACTCGCGGTTCAGGGGCCAATTGTGCACGGCCCCACCGGTGACCCAGCGTGATCCGATCGCGAGATCGGCACCGCGTTCGAGCGCGGTGAGGAGGGTGCCGAGCTGCTCGGGCCGATGGGAAGAATCGGCGTCCATCTCGCACAAGACGTCGTAGCCGTTCTCGAGTCCCCACGCGAAACCAGCGAGATACGCCGGGCCGAGTCCACCTTTGTCGGTGCGATGGAGAACATGCACGTGGTCATCGTTGGTCGACATCTGCTCGACCCACTCTCCCGTGCCGTCGGGTGAGGCATCGTCGACAACGAGGACGTGAGCCTGTGGTTCGGCATCCCGCAGCCGTGTCAGAGTCGGCGGGAGCGCGTCGATTTCGTTATAGGTAGGAATGATCACGAGCGTGGTCACGGGCGTGAGCGCCTTTCTTTGATCGTGCGCGGCGGAGCGAGGAGACTTGCAAGAAGAACAACGCCGGCAAGGGCCGCGATGATTCCTCTGATCACGACTCCGTGCTCCATCGCGGGAGTGCGACCCGTACGCACGGGGACGTCGGCAACCATCGTCCCCTCGGTCCAGTGGTCGAGGCTTGCGAGTTTCCGCCCTTCAGGGGTGTAGATAGCGGAATCTCCGACGGTAGAAATATGAACGACGCTCCGGCCAGAAATAACGGCGAATACCTTGGCCTGTGCGAGTTGCTGGACGGACTCGTGGGAGTCGAGGAAGAGGGCGTTGTTGGACTGTACGACGAGCAGCTCAGCGCCCGCGTTGACGGTATCGGCGACGCTCTGCTCATAAGCGATTTCGAAGCAAATGAGTACGCCTACTTCGGTGCCTGAAAGGTCGAGCACTCCGACCTGGGTGCCCGGGGTCATATCCCGCTCCACCAGCGAAACTTTGTCGGTAATCTTCGAGAAAAATTCACGCTGCGGAATGTATTCCCCGAAGGGAACCGGGTGTCGTTTCGTGTATTCCTGGCCAGTGGGTCCCTCGGCGTCAAGAAGAATCGACGTGTTCATGCGGGCCTTTTCCCCATCAGGGCTCTGTGTGCCGACGAGAAGGGGAGCACCAGCGTCACGTGCGAGCTGTTGAAGAGTGGCCATGCGCTCATGGTTGTTTTGCACATCCCAGCCGGTTGAATCCTCTGGCCACACGATAAGCCGTGCATGACCTCCGCCCGCAAGAAAGTCGCGCGTTTGCTCGACGTGGTTGTCAAACATCGTGTCGGGAATGTAGTAAGAACCGGCTTCGGGACGTTCGATGTTTCCTTGAATCCCAGCGACCCGAAGCGAATGATGGCCTGCATCCACAGAGTTGGCCGGCCTGGGTGTCACTAGCGCGCACAGCACGATGATGATGGCCACGGAGGCTGGCCACACGGCGTGCACCCCGTTGCGGCCGCGTGCGCGGCGGAACGTCAGTGCGCCCACGGTGCTGAGAGCATAGGCGCCAAGCAAACCTGAGATGGCCCCGAGCCCCGTCACCCCGAGCCACGGTCCGAAATTCAAGAGCGGGGAATCGGCGTAGGCAAAGGCACTCATTGCCCAGGAGAGCCCGCCCCACGGCACGGTTGCGCGGGCAAACTCCGTGATCGCCCACAGGCAGGCAATACCCACACTGCTCGAGAAACGGATACCCCGGCGCACGAGAATAAACCGTGCGAGCACGCTGAACACGGCGATATACAGAGCCTCGAAGATGGCGAGTGCGAGATGCGGACCAAGCCCGGCGTAGATACTCGCCCATGAGAAGAGAGGGATGAAAGCGCTGATTCCGAAGGCAAGACCACTCACGAACGCCACGCTCGCGCGTCGCGTAAACGACGCAAAAAAGAGGGCGCCGAGAGCAAGCGGCAAAAGGCCCCACAGGCCATAGGGATCAAACGCGAAGTGGAACAGGAGACCACCAATCACCGCGCTCACGAGGGCAAAAATTGGGGGCGTAAACTTTTCGCCCTCGAAATGGGGTACGAGGATTTCGCGGGTCTCAGTTTCGGCTTTGCTGTTCTTAGCCTTCACGCGCGGCTCCTCGCACGACGTAGCAGACGAACAACGGCGCCAAGGAGCGAGCGAAGATGAACGCCGCACGCCTCTTCTTAACCGTCATTCCTCGCCTTCACCGGTAGACCGACACAGACTGTTTCTCAAAACAGCGCTTTTACATATCTTGAGCCACGATCCCGCGCAAAAGCTGAAGGCGTGCCTTACGTGCGGTTGCTGCAACCCCCGTGTGTGCCTCCCCCGGGACGTGAGCGAGATGGTCAAGAAGGTCGATGACCTGCCGAACGTGGCGAACAAAGTCTCCGGGCGCCACGGGAATATTGCCTACCGACTGTGCGAATCCTTCCCCGTGCGCCCAGCGGTACACGGCCGAGCACAGACCAGGGTGTGGAGCGGGAGTCTGCTCGAGCCCGGCTCGCCTTTCCTGAACGTTGATGTCATCGACGAGGAAGGAGAGGGCATAGAGCGCGCGGGTGACGGCGCGATCGTCATGGTCCTCGCTCCCGCCATCATCGCGTCGAGGCTCGTAGCTGAGGGCGCTCGCAACCGCTGCGAGCGCGTCCGGCGAGAGGCCCTCGAGGACCCCTTGATCGAGAGCCTCGCACACGATAAGGTCGCGCTCCGAATAGACGCGTTTCAGTAGCTCGCCCTTCGAAGTCACGCTGACGTGCCCTGCGGCGTCGGCCTCCCCCACATACCCGAGCGCTTCAAGAACTGCCCTCACGCGGTCGAATTGCCGCACAAGATGAGAAGTGCGCTGGGTGACTGTTCGCTCGGCACGGGCCGCCTCGCGGGCCGCCTTCCGATAGCGAGAAATCCATCGCATGTGCTGCTCGCGCTCCTCGCAGTGATGGCACGGATGCGCGCGCAGTGCTTCGCGAAGTTCTACCAGAAGAGGATCGTGGTTGGGGTTGGCCGTTTTCCCCGTTGAACGGGCCCTCACAGCCTTTCGGGGCGAATCCTCACCGCGAAGCTTTTCGCGCAGGGCCGAGGCTGTGTCCTTACGCACGCGAGCGCTTCGTATGCGGTCAAGGGAGGGGACCCTCATTGTTTCGAGAACCATGGGACTCGCGGAAAAATCCTCGGTGTAGAGATCCCTGAGCTGCCCTTCGCGGGTCACGACCCATACTCGTGGCCCCTTCACGGTTTTCTCGTGGTCGATCACCACGGCAAATCCCGAGCGGCGCCCGCCGGGGATCGCAATAATCTCGCCGCGTCGAAGTTTGCCAACGATCGAACGGGTGCGCTCGCGCTGTTTGTCGGCACGGTTGCGGCTCAATTCCTTTTCCCTCGCGGAGATTTTTTCGAGGATGTCCGCGTATTCGGCGATATCGCCCTTCGAACAATGCATCGCCTCGCGATACTGCTCGGCCACGTCGTGCTTTTCGCGCGCCTTGCGGGCTTGCGCGACAACGCTTCGGTCTGTGTGAAACTGCGCGAAACTGCTTTCAAGCGTTTCGTAGGCCTCTTCGAGGCTGTAGCGGCCAAGCAGGTTGACGGCCATGTTGTAGGTGGGCCTGAATGCCGAGCGGAGTTTGTACGTGCGCGTTGAGGCAAGCCCGGCGACGTCCTGGGCCGCTACCGAGGATCCGACCACGACCACCGCATGCCCCTCGACGTCAATACCGCGGCGCCCTGCGCGCCCCGTGAGCTGCGTGTACTCGCCAGGGGTGATCTGCGCATGTTCTGTGCCGTTGAATTTTGTGAGCTTATCGAGCACGACCGTGCGTGCGGGCATATTGATGCCGAGCGCGAGCGTTTCCGTTGCACATACGACCTTGACGAGGCCCCGCGCGAAGAGATCCTCAATCACGGCTTTGACCGCGGGAAGCTGCCCGGCGTGGTGGGCGGCGAGTCCGTTCATGGCTGCGCGTTCGATTCTGCCGATCCCTAGCGCTTCGTAGTCATCCGCGCGCACATCGCCGAGCGCAGCCCGAAAGGCTTCCTTAATCTGAGAGCGCTCCGCGTCATCGGTCAGACGCACGTTCGCGCGCATGAGTTGCGATACGGCTTGATCGCAACCGCTTCTGGAGAAAATGAAGAAGATGGCGGGAAGCATGCCCTTCTTCTCGAGGAGGAAAACGACATCCGCGCGGCTCATGGCGCGAGGGCGCATCTGCTGGTCATGGCGACTTGAACGTCGGTGCCCGCGCTGGTCCTGGCGCCGATCACGATACCCCCGCCGGCCCGACCTTCCGTGCTTGCGGCCCCGCCCGCGGCGGTGAGATCCGTGGCGGCGGTCGGTGGGGACCTTCTCCCACGAGTCCTTGCCGATCTCGGCAAGCAAGGGATTGACCTCGCGGTAGCGTCTATGCGTAAAGGGGCCGTGGGAAGGCGTCGCCTGGCCATCTTCATCGAGAAACACGTCAATGAGTTCGTGATCGCTGAGAACGTGCTGCCACAGCGGAATTGGCCGGCGCTCCGAGACGATCACCTCCGTGCTTCCGCGAACTTCCTCGAGCCACGCGCCGAATTCTTCGACATTGGACACTGTCGCGCTAAGTGCCACGAGCTGCACGCTGCGGGGCAAGTGGATGATGATCTCTTCCCACACGGGTCCGCGCATGCGGTCGGCGAGGTAGTGGACCTCGTCCATGACGACGTAGCCGAGCGAGTGAAGCGTGGGGGAGTCGGCATACATCATGTTGCGGAGGATCTCGGTCGTCATCACCACAACTTGTGCCTCGGAGTTGATGTTGACGTCACCCGTCACGAGCCCCACGGCTTCGTGCCCAAGCCACTCGACGAGTTCCTGATATTTCTGGTTGCTGAGCGCTTTGATGGGGGTTGTGTAAAACACCTTGACCCCGTGGGCAATCGCGCGGTGCACCGCGTACTCCCCCGCGATGGTCTTCCCAGCCCCGGTGGGTGCGGCGACGAGTACAGAGCTTCCGCGATCGAGCGCGTCCATGGCGTTGAGCTGGAAGGGATCGAGGTCAAACGAGAAACGCCCGGTGAAGCCCTCGCGGATGTTGGCGATCGTGTGCTCACTCATACTGTTCCTTCCTCTGTCTCGTCGTCGTGAAGGGGCGGGGACAGGATGCTCACCGCCCCGGGCAAGACCCGTGCGTGAAGCGGGAGGAACGAACGCGACTCCCCATCGCTACATACCTCCAGTGGCTCGCGCGAGCCGATCTTCAGGCTCGTGCACCGCGTGAGCGTATATTGCTCGAGACTCGCATGAGTACCGGAGAAAACGCGAGGAAAAAACCGCACGAGTCCAGCGCGCGGGATACCCGCGACGCTCACCAGTTCGAGTATGCCGTCATCAAGGCGCGAGCACGGGCAATACTTCATTCCCCCACCGAAGTAGCCCGAGTTGCAGAGCGTCAGAAGTGAGGCTTCGAACTCGGTGCGGGCACCACCGTCGATCTCAACCCAGTACTCGCGTGGCCTGTACGCGAGAAGTTCGCGCGCAACCGCAGCCGTATACCCGTAGCGGGAGCGGTTCGCGCGTGCGTTCACGATGGCATCGAAGCCCATGTTCAGGTTGCCGAGGGCGATCACGCTCTCGGTTTCCCCTTCGCCTTCAAAGTGAGTCTCAATCGCGTCGATGCGTTGCTCAGGGCGTGCTAGCGCGGACACGATGGTGCGCACGGCGGCGTCGGGATCACCAAGAGGAAGCGCGAGCGCACGGGCCAGGTCGTTTCCCGAGCCGGCCGGGACGATACCGAGTCGTGTGCGGGTCCTGCACACTAGGGAGGCGCCGAGTGCGACCGTGCCGTCTCCTCCCACGACTACGAGCGCATCGAGCGTGTCGAGAACCGCACGTGCACGGCGCCGGGCTGTGCGCGCATCGGGGGCGGAGAGATCGACGACCGACAATCCAGCCACGCTGAGAAGCGCGCATACATCATGACCGATGTTGCCGGCTCGACGCTTTGCCGCATATGGGTTCGCGATCACGCCGACTCGCAGGCGGTTCATGAGTCGTTCGAGCCGCCCGAATCCTTGTGGGAGTCGGCGTACGCGTCGTCGAGAGACTTCGGAAGCGCGATCTCCGACGGAATGTACTCGCCGGATTCCGTGAAGGCCGTTTGCTTCTTGAGCCGCTTTTCGCGCCGAGTCTCAAGGAGGTAGGCCACAAGGACGGCACCGAAGAACAGGATAAGGAACGGCGAGGTCACGAGCAAAAGCGTGATCGGCTCCGGGGTAGGCACCATAGCCGCGGTAAAAATGAAGCTCAGGAGGATTGCCCAGCGCCATCCCTTGAGGATTGTGCGCCACGGGAGAATTCCCACGATGTTCAGCGCAACGAGGAACACCGGGTAGATGAAGGCAATCCCAAACACCATGCAGGTTTTGACGACGAGCTCGATGTAGTCGCGGAACTCCACGAGCTGGAGAACTTCCTTGTTCGGCCCGAAGGTCATGAGGATCGGTATCGCGCGCGTGATCGCGAAGTATCCGAAGATCGCGCCGGCGAGAAAAAGCGGCCCCGAGGAGAACAGGAAGGACAGTGCCCAGCGCTTCTCATTCTTTTTGAGGCCGAGGGAAATGAACGCCCACGCTTGGTAGACGATCACGGGGATGCTCAGTGCGACACCGATGTAGGCGGCGAGCCTCAAGTGAGTTTCGAACGTACCGGCAACACCGCCGATGTTGATCGCAACGTTATACCCGAGGCCTTTGAGTTCGCGGAACGGTACGGCGAGTGCCTCATATAGCGGGTAGTAAAGGAACCAACCGGCAATCGAGAAGAGGACCACGAACACCGCGACGATGAAGATGCGGTCACGAAGTTCGGCGAGGTGTTCGCCAAGACTCATGCGCCCTTCCGGATCGCGGGGGCGTTTCTTCTTTTTTGCCACGTGTGTTGCCTACCCTCAGTTTCTGCCCGGCCCTCGCCAGTGGAGGGCCGGGCACGCTAGATGCGTTTCGTCTCAGTCTCGGCGGTAGAGGTCGTCAGAGCGGCTGTCGCCGAGGAAGTCCTCTCGATCGCGAACTTCGCGCACCGGTTCTTCGCGGCGGAAGTCGTCGCGATCATCGCGGCGGTAGTCACGGTCGCGATCGTCACGGCGGTAGTCACGATCACGGTCGTCACGACGGTAGTCACGATCACGATCGTCACGGCGGTAGTCACGATCACGGTCGTCGCGTGCGTCGTACGAACGCTCGCCGCGCTCACGCTTGACGTCGATCGAGGCCTCGCTGTGGTCGCCATCCTCATCGTCTTTGCGCATTTCGGAAACCTCGCTCTTGAAAATGCGCATGGACTCACCCATGTTGCGCGCGAGGCCCGGAAGCTTGTTCGCGCCGAAGAGCAGCACGATCAGTACGAGAAGAATCAGAATCGGCCAAGGGCTCCGAATGAAACCTGTACCCATGTTTAATCACCATCCAAAGCGTGTGATGTATGTGCCGAGAAGATCGACACGTGAAAATATTTTCGCATAGACACCACCGGTCAGTCCGGATCGTCTCGGCCGCTCCAGCCTACTCCCCTAGACGCGCGACCTTGGTCTCAGCCACGCCACGCACGGCCTCCCGAATGTGATCCGGGTCAAGAATTTCTACCTCGCCTCCGGTTTCGAAGACCGCCGCGAGTAGAGCATGGGGTGAGGATGGCGCGATCCGCGCGATGATCCGCCCAGAAGCGGGCTCAGCGCGAAGATCCTTCGCCCCAAACGCCTCGAGGACCCATCGGGCCTTGTGGCCGATGGCGAGCGTCACGCTAGGCCATTCCTCTAGCGGGAAGGAAAGCGGGGTCGTGCGGTCACCGATTTCAGGGGCGTAAGGATCACCGGGGGCCCACGATTCGACGATGCGATCGGATCGAAATTCCCTCTCGGCTTCGGAAAGCTCGCAGTAGGCGCGAATGTAGAGCATCCCGTATCGAGAACTCACCTCGAGCGGTTTAATATCGCGCACGCTCACGCCCTCTCTGGTGGGAGGCGAATACATGATCCGCACGGAGCCACGGCGCGCGTGGGCGCGAAGAACGCGACGGAGGGCTTCAGTTTCTCGGGTCGGTGTTGGATCCGACGGCACCTCGGCAACCGCCGTCCCTTCGGGCAGCAGCGCGGTCAGCTTGGACGTCAATCCCCTGAGATCCTCGCTCGGGAAGCTCGTGCCCGATTCGGAAAGCGCTTCGAGTCCCATGAGAAGCGCACTCGTTTCACTCGCGCTGAGCTGCATGGGATGGGCCAGCGACTCGGCCCCGGAGATGGACACGTACCCGTCGTCGCGAATCACGTCGACCAAGTCGTCGTACCCTCGCGAATAGTCCCCCGCGTTGTAGATGACTTCGAGATCGGCCTCAAGTTCCTCGTTCGTGAGGCCAAACTCCTTCGCCATCGTCGCCGTGTCGACCTCGCCGTGGGCGTGCAGGTAAGCAATTTCGGCGCTGAGGCGCGTCAGTTCGCCTTCGCCGCTTCCCACGTCGCGGGCGCGTTTAAGCTTGATTTTTTCAAAGGATCTAGCCTCCTCCCAGGTGAGTGAAGGCGATCCAGCGTGCAGGGCGGCAATGCGTTCTCTTGTGCGCTTCCACGTGAGGGCAACCGCCCTCTCTCCTTCGAGGCTCACCCACAGGGGTTCGGCCCACGCTGATTCGAGCAGTCCCCTCGCCCGCGATGCGGGCAGGTCGATCACGGATTCGGCGGCATTTAAGCCTAGGGCCGTGCGCAGTGCAAGGGCTTTGAAGGGGGCAATGCGCACGCGTATGGGAGGGCTTTGAGGCTCATCATCCTCGCGACTTTCCGATTCGGAGAGCAGCTCTCGTATAGGGGGATGAGCGTGGCGTGGATGCTTTGCCTCAGGACCTTCGAGGGGAATCGATTCGATGCGGCTCACACGAAACAGGCGCGGGGCCTCGCGTTCGAGATCGAATCCATAGAGGTACTCGCGGCCGTCAACCACATCGAGTGCCCACGGCTCGACCTTGCGCCTTTGCGCGCTCTGCGAAGTCGACGAGCGATAGGAAAAAACAACTGACTGCCGCGATTCAAGGGCTTCGAGCAGCGGCGTCGTTGCCGGAGAGGAACCGAGCGCGCCGCGCGCCATTTCCGCCGTGGTTGAAATCCCGTAAGACGCGAGCTTCGCACGTATACGCGCACCGAGACTCCCGGTGGATTCAGCATTCCACATCGCTGCGGCCGAAGCGAGCATGAGCCGTTCAGTTTCAGTGAAGGAGGCGGTCGTCGCTCTCCCCTCGCGTGCGGATGCGGTGTATCGAAGGGTCGAAGGATTCACGAGGTCAGGGTGAGAGGACACGTCAAGGCCAAGACGACTGAGTCGCGCCAGATCACGCGCGAACTGGCGACGAACGCTTGTGGGATTCATGCGGTCGTAGCCAGGAACGAACTCGGTGATTTCCTCGCGCGTGAGACCCCTCGTGCTCGACGTGAGGGTCAGGGCAAGGCTCAAAAGACGCTCGACATTATGGGTGGGTGGCACGCGTTAAGACTAGCGCGGCGGCTCGATAAGCTTGGGGCATGATCGCGCAGGAAACAGGAACGGTGCTCGAAAAACGAGACGCGTGGCCGGGTGTCAGCCGGGTGTGGGTTGCACTTGATTCCGACGGTAGCCGCGTGAGTGCGCTCTCGTATCTCGACATAGTTGGTACTCCTAAGCCGGGTGATCGACTCCTTCTCAATGCGAACGCGCTTCGCAAAGGTCTCGGGACGGGCGGGGATGCCTTTGTTGTCGCCAATCTTGATGCCGAGGGCGAGACCGCGCTGCCGGAAGGGCACATGATGAAGGCGCGCTATACCCCTCAGCAAATGATGGTGAACGCACTTGACGACCCGGCTTCGCAGTCTCACGACGCCATTGACGCTCTTGAGGACCTCGAGGGGATGAGCGTGGTGGTCGCCGGTTTGCATTCAGCCGTCGGACCCATCGCTGCAGGTTTTCGCACCCACTCCCCCGCGGCTCGCCTCGTGTATGTGCACACGGACTGGGCTGCGCTTCCCGTAGCGTATTCTCGCGCGAATGCGCGCCTGCGCGAGGAAGGCCTCCTCGCGGCCACGATCAGCGCGGGGCAATCCTTTGGCGGCGACGCCGAAGCGGTGTCCATCCCTTCCGCGCTTGCCGCCGCGCGCGCACACTTTGAAGCCGATGCCGTGATCGTCGCCCAAGGCCCCGGCAACCTCGGTACGGGCACCCGCTGGGGATTCGGCTCGATCGCGATCGCCGATGCCCTCCACGCCGCCTGTGCCATGGGCGCCCGCGCGATTCACGCACCGCGAGTTTCCGAAGCCGATCCCCGCGAACGCCACGTAGGTCTTTCCCATCATTCTCGAATCGTGCTCGAACGCATGCTTTTTCCGAGTGTCGAACTCCCGTGCGTGCAGGCGCCGAACAGGCGCGAGATCGACGAGAGCATCGCCGGATCATACGCGAGCATCAATAGGGCACGCCTTGCGCGCGGGGCGCAGCAGCATCACGTTGTCGAAACCTCACCTGACGGCCTCGAACAGGCACTGCGCGACCTCCCCATCCGCGTCTCGACCATGGGCCGTGGCCTCGACGAGGATTACGCAAGCTTTCTCTATAGCGCCCTCGCGGGTGCCCTCGCGGCGTCGGGGGCTACGAGGTGAGCGAGTGCTCCTCGATAAGTGAATTGAGTTCGCGTGCCATGGCGACTCCGCGGGCCCCATCGGCCCGTTGAGCAGCCATGACTGCGTAGGTGTCGCCGTCGGCCAAATCCACGTGCGCCCACGGATCGCCTTCCGGGAAGCTCACCCCGATGAGTTCGGGCCACTCAAAGCTCCGCGACGAAAAGGCATTTCGTATGTGCACGTGGGTGGCGTTCGCCATGACCTCCACGCTCGCGTGGCGGTGGCAGAACCACCCCACGAGCAGGGCAAGCACAACAAAACCGAAAGAGTCAAGAATTCGGTGAATGATGAGCGGGAGCGTGAGGGCCATAGCAACGCACGCGAGGGCGAAGCTTCCCGCGACGATGTACCCCCACGTGCGCACCGCGCGGGGGCGAAATGTCACCGGAAGGGCGCCAGGACCTCCATCGGTGCGCGGCAATGAGGCATTCATGGAGGGGTTTAAGCGTGGCGGTGAGCGCGCGCAAGAGCGCGCAGTGCGTCGATTTCGGCCGCAGCGTCGGGAGCCTTGTACACGGCACTTCCCGCAACGAAAACATTCGCGCCCGCTTCCGCGGCACTCTCAATCGTGGTGCGCGAAATGCCCCCGTCGACCTGGATCGAAACCTCGAGGTTCCGCTCGCTGATCGCCTTCCTTGCGCGGCGCACCTTAGGAAGCATTGATTCTATGAACGACTGGCCGCCAAAACCCGGTTCAACGGTCATCACGAGGAGCATGTCGAACTCACCAAGGATGTCCATGAGCGGTTCGACGGGCGTAGCGGGGCGTAGTGCCACCCCGGCCTTCACCCCCTTGGCACGAAGTTCCCGCGCAAGACGCACGGGCGCACTCGAAGCTTCCACATGGAAAGTGACCGACTGGGCTCCGGCTTCCGCATAAGCAACGGCGTCTCGATCGGGCGAATCGATCATGAGGTGCGCGTCGAGAGGGATTGGCGACCGCTTCGCGATCTGTTCGACCATGCTCACACCAAACGTCATGTTCGGCACAAAGTGCTGATCCATGATGTCGATGTGCGCGGCCTCGGCGTTGTTGATCCTGTCCAGTTCGGAACCGATCTGCATGAAATCGCAATTGAGAATTGACGGGTGAATGGTCGTCGTAGACGTCGAATACACGGTGGAACTCTCCTATTGAACGTGCGAGGTGGTTGGGGCATCGGTCTTTCGCAAAAGCGCGAGGAACATGGCGTCGGTGCCGTGCACGTGCGGCCACAACTGCACGTAGGGACCATCGCCAAGATCAATGTCGCCCGCATCGCTACGGAGTCCCGCGCGAACGGCCTCTCGTGCATCGATCACCTCGAGATCCTTATGGCGACGTTGAGCCTCCTTCACCACGAGAAGAGTCTCATTCGCGTGGGGCGAGCACGTCACGTAGGCAATGATTCCGCCGACTTGGGCGGACTGCACGGCGCTGTCGAGGAGCTCGCGCTGCAGACGCGCGAGGCCGCCGAGGTCTCCCGGCTTCTTCCGCCAGCGTGACTCCGGTCGGCGACGAAGAGCGCCGAGGCCCGAGCACGGAACGTCGGCAAGTACGCGCGAGAACTGCTCCGGGAATCTCTGCCCAACCTCGCGTCCGTCGGCCGTGAGCGTTTCCACCTCGGCACCTGCCTCAACGAGCGTGGCGACCGAGCGTTCAACGAGGCGCGTGCGGTGTTCCTGAAGCTCAACCGCCATGACCTCGGCGTCATGGGTAATGCTTGCTCCAGCAAGCAGTGCCGTTTTCCCGCCGGGGCCGGAGCACAGGTCAAGCCAGTGGTGATCGGGCTCGGAAACGAGGGTATCCGCGCCCAGCGCAAGGGCGAGAGCGACGAGCTGTGAACCTTCGTCTTGAACCGCGGCACGCCCCTCTTCAACCGCGGGGATTTGGCCCGGATCTCCCCCCGGCCACGCCATGGAGAACAATGACCACCTACCGGGCGTCGCCCCCGACCTCGTGAGCTCGTTCTCATCCGTCAGGCCCGGACGCATCACAAGGCTGACGAACGGAGCCTCGTTTTGGGCCGCCAGAAGCGCGTCAATTTCGCGTGGATCTCGACCGTGCGCCTTGAGGGCCTCCCGCAGCGCCCGCACAATCCACTCAGGGTGCGAATACGTGATCGAGAGGAAGCGGTCAGCGTTGTCGTCGCGTGAGGGCACGACGATGTCGAGCCACTGCTCACGAGTGCGTTCGCCGACGCGCCGAAGCACCGCATTCACGAGGCTGGCCGAGCCGGCGCCCGTCACTTCCCGGGCGAGGCCCACGGTTTCGGACGCCGCGGCGTGCGCCGCGACTTCCATATCGAGCATTTGGTAGGCGCCGAGGCGTAGGACGTCGAGGACGGCCGGTTCGATTTTCGTGAGAGGTCGATCAACACACTGCGCGAGAACAGCATCGAGGCGGCCTTGTGCCCGCAGGGACCCATAGAACAGCTCAGTGGCGAAAGCCGCGTCGCGACCCTCGATGCGGTGACGACGAAGTACGGCGGGAAACACGATATTCGCATAAGCATCCTCGCTGCTCACGCGCCTTATAGCCTCGTAGGCAGCAAGGCGTGAAGGCGTTGTGTGGCGTCGGCGTTCGCTAGGGCGATGACGCGAATAGCCTTTACGCGGGCCTCCCTTACCGCGCGAGCCGCTGCGTTCGTGGCCGGCATCATTCCTGTGCCGCTGCGTGTGTCCCCCGCGGGATTTCCTCGGCTTCTCACTCATGCCGCGCTCTCCTCGTCTAGGCGTTCGCCAGTTTCAAGTCGGGCGCCGCGCGCCCAGTCGGCTGCGCCCATGTGTTTCTTTCCGGCTGGACCCACGATCGTGAGTTCAATTGGTCGCGTCGCCGTTCCAAGAAAGACTTTCTTTTTCGTCACGCCGAACTCCCCCGGGGCGAGAATCATGCCTTCCGGAGCCTCGGCAGCGCCGACCCCCAAAATTTTAAGGCGGGCGCCTCGGACGCTCGCAAAAGCTCCCGGATTCGGGGCAAATGCTCTGATGTGAGCGGCAACGTCACTCGCGGGTCGAGCGGGATCAATCGCGGCTTCATCGGGGTGGAGTTTACGTGCGTAGCTTGCCCCCTCCGAAGGCTGCTCCACGAGCGTGAGCGAATCGGCTTCGATCGCCTCCATAACGTCGACGAGCACCTGCGCGCCGTGAGCACCCATGCTTTCGAGCATCTCGCCAGCCGTCGCGAGCGGAGGGATTTCTTGCACTTCCTGTCGTGCGAGAGGTCCGGTGTCAAGCCCCTCGTCGAGTTTAAATACGCTCACGCCGCTCTGGCTTAAGCCCTGCTCGATGGCGCGCTGGACGGGAGCAGCGCCACGGAAAGCGGGCAGCAGCGAGAAGTGAAGATTGAAGAACCCGTGCGTGAGAGACGAAAGCACGCGTGCGTCAAGGATTTGGCCGTAGGCCACCACCGCCGCGACCTCAGCGCCGGTCTCGCGAATCCAGGCGAGGGTCTCATCACTTTTCGCGTCCGCGGGCTTAAGCGTGGGAATGCCTCGCTCCTTTGCGAGCGAGGCGACGGGTGAGGGGACGAGTCTATTGCCGCGTCTCGCACGCGCATCGGGCTGAGTGAGCACCCCCACGACCTCGTGTGAGGAATCGGCGAGTGCAGCAAGGCACGTCGCGGCGACGTCGGGCGTTCCGGCAAAAAGTATTCGCATGATGCCTCGAGTCTACCGGCCTCGTCTAGAACACGTGCGGCGGGTCAACCTGAAGGCGAAGCGATCCTGGCAGCTTCTTCGCACTCCGCACGAGCATCGCTGCTCGAGCGGCCTCAACAAGCTCCGAGGCGCGGTTCACGGGGCATCGAAGAATGACTCTGGCTTCGGCGTCGATGCCGAAGGAAGCGGCCTCCGTAGGGCCGAAAATCTCGGTGCTTTTTGGCGCTTCGAATCGCTCAAGAAAATCGCTGCAGGCTGCTCTCTCACCGCGGACCTCAATAACCTTGGAGGAGGGAGGCAACCCCAGTTCGGTTCGTTCCTCGAGCACACGATCAATGAAAGCGTTCGAGCGAACGAGCACGAGAGAGCGCAGTGCCGGATGTTGATCCGGCCCCACCACGAGAACCTGCCCGCCACAATCGAAGGTCCGCGTAGCGCCGATCACGTGGGAATAGCGCCGAACTGTTTCTGTATCGGCGTTGTACTCGGCTCGGCCGAGAGACGCGGAGGCGTCGACGATGACCGCGGCGGCATACTTTCCTGTCACTTGAGGTTCGGCGCCCGGGGTCGCAATGACGAGGTCGCCGTCGTGGACGTCAGCGTCGTCCACGATGCCCGAGGCCCCACCCGACACGTGAAGTGTGGCGTGGGGAAACGATCGCTTGAGGTCGGCCGCAGTGCGCTCCTGTCCAAGAACAAGAGGGCGCAGGTCCACCCCCCCGCATTCGTGACAACGGTACTGCCCGTACCGGCGCGCGCAGACACTACAGCTGAGCTCGCCTCGCCCCGGAGCGGCGAGGGTCGCGTGACACTGAACGCACGTGGCTTTCGTCCCGCAAAAACGGCACGCAAGAGCCGGGGCATACCCCGCTCGAGGCACGTGCACGAGAACAGGACCCTCAGCAAGCCCGCGACGAATAACCGCATGGGCATGCGAAGGCAAGCGAGAAAATCCACTCGCACCCTCTCGCTCGCGCAAATAGGCGTCCATAAGTTCGATGCGGGGGTGGGTGCTCGCGTGGGGTGCGGGCACGGGTTCGAGGGCCGCAAGCGTTCCCGCAAGGGTCAAGTAGCGTGCGAAGTCCGACGGGGCCCGCGAAACATAGAGGAGGGAGCACCGCTCTTGGAAGCTTCGAGTGAGAGCAACGGTGCGCGCGTGGGGATATGGCGCGCGTGGTTCTTCATAGAGATCGTCGTCCGGGTCCCACACGACAATCATGCGGAGATTCCTGACGGGCGCAAAAACGGCACTGCGCGTGCCAATCACCACGCGTGCCCGCCCGTCGAGCGCCGAGAGGAACGCCGTGTAACGGGCGTGCGGTCCTTGGGCGCTACCGAATTGGACGTGGTCAATGGCGCTTTTCGTGAGAGCGCGAGCGAGCCGATCGACATCACGCTGATCGCTCGCGAGAATGATCGCGCCAGCATCAGAATCGAGGCTTCTTAGCGCTTCGATCACGAGGGAAATCCAGGAATCAACGGGGTCGAGGACAAGGGCGGCGCGTGGCGTGGCCTCCCCTCCGCGTGAATGCTCGAGAAAGGCGCCGAGCCCCGCAAACTTCGCGCGATAGGAGCGTTCATCGGGAAGGGGATCGGGGCCTCTGGTGTGTGCAGTCCCGGGAGCGTGGGCACTCGTGTCCCTGTCACGCTCGAGGCGTGCGCGGTGGGCTTTTTCCGCGGCAGCGCTGCGAGCGGGAACCGCAAGACGCAACACATCGCTGAGAGAGCCCGCGTACCGTTTCGCAACCTCTTCGCACACGCGAAACATGCCCTCGGAGATGAGGCGATCCTCGCTCACGATCTTGATGAGGGGGGCGAGTGGCCGCGTTGTTTCCGGAAGTTCGTAGCGGTCCCGCACCAGCGCTTCGTGCTCGCGGCCGGAAAAACGCACCCTGACGCGCATGCCGGGAGCAACGGCACCGAGCGTGTCAGGAACGGCGTATTCGAAAGCCCGATCGAGATGCGCGAGCGTCCCCAGCACGTGCACGGACACAACGGGACGCTCGGGGGCGAGAGTGAAGCCCGAAGTCGTGTCGAACGGCCGCCCTTCGCCGCACTCAGGCTCACGGACACGCGGCGAAGGTTCAAAGAGCGCTGGTGGCTCAGATGTCAGCGTCCCCTCACCCCAACAAGGTCACACACGAAGATGAGGGTTTCGCCGCCCTTGATCACGCCAGGAATTCCACGGGGGCCGTAGGCGAGCGACGACGGGATTTCGAGACGTCGGCGACCTCCAACGCGCATCCCCTGTACACCGCGATCCCAACCCGGGATGACCTGCCCGACACCGAGCTTAAAGCTCAACGGCTCGCCGCGATCCCATGAGGCATCGAATTGCTTGCCATCGCTCAGGCCCACACCAACGTAGTGCACATCAACAACATCACCGGCTTGGGCTTCGGGGCCATCGCCAACCGTCTCATCGATGATGACGAGCTCCTCGGGTGCCGAGCACCCCTCGACACTCACAACGGGCTTTTCCATGATGATCTCCTCGGTAGTGTGGATGACTTTTTAGGCTTCGGGTGAAGCGACATAAAGGACGTCGGCGACGAAGAACAAGGTCTTGCCGGCGAGTGGATGTTGGTTGCCTTCACCCGCGTCACCGTAAGCAGAGGCGGGCGGGAGAATGAGAGCGACCTGGCTTCCCTGCTTCGCGCCGACGAGGCCTTCATCCCAGCCCTTGATGACCTGACCTTCGCCGAGCCTGAAGGAGAACGGTGCACCGCGGCCCCATGACGAGTCAAACTCCTCGCCAGTCTCCCAATCCCAGCCTCGGTAGTGCATCACGAGAGTGTCCCCCTTCTTTGCGGCCGGGCCGGCCCCCTCGATCGCAGGTGCGATGAGCATCGATGCAGGGGCAGCGCCCTCGGGTTTGCCGCCAAGCTCAGGGGCTCCATCCTTCGCAAGCGTATAGGCGGGGACTTCCGGAGGGAGATCCTTGCGCGCCCCTTCGGCACGCTTGAGTGCTATCCCCACGACATCTCCCACCTGAAGCACCTTCTGCTTTTGGGTGCCCGCAACACCAGCCATGAGGAAGCGGGCATGCTCTTTGAGGCCCGTGAAGAACTCAGTCGCAGTATCTCCCACCGATTTAGTTTCCACCTTGAACGGCGAGTAGGATCCTTCTTCCCACTGCGAGGCGAGTACGTCTCCGCTCTCAGGGTCAAAGTAGGCAGAACGCGTCACGATGAAATCGCCCTCAACGATCGCGGCACCATCACCTTCGCTGACAACGGCGGAGTGAAACTCAGAAAACTCGAGGGGAGCATCAAACTCGAGGGCAGGATCTTCACCAAATCCGCTCGTGACTTTGACGCCGTCGAGCACGTGTGCCTCATCGCGCTTGTCGCCGCCGCCATCGGAGGCGGCTTTCCCGCCAGAATCCGAGGCCTGCGCGGCCCCGTTGACCTCTCGCGACGAGGAACCAGAGCAGGCCCCGAGAGTGATGAGAGCGGAGGTAGATGCGGCTGCGGCGAGCAGCGAGCGGCGGTTAATCACTGGAGTCCTTTCAACTCGGCAGGTGCCGATGAATTCTCATCAAGCGTAACGAGGAGAGCCTCGATTTGTGGGTTTTCGGTCTCAAACGGATCGAGCAGTGTGATCGGGAGCGCTCCGGGAGCATTCGGGCGAACCGTCGTCCAATCCACGGCGATATCCACGCCCCTGTCCCGTGCGGCCTTGAGAACTTTGGAGCGCAAGTGCGCGCGCGTTGTAGAAGGACCGGTATGACGCGCGTTCTCCACGCGTTCCTCGCTGACCACGCTCGGGGCAAGCCCGCGTCTCTTGAGCGCGTAGAAAACGCCGTGTTCTGGGTCAATGTCGTGATAGGCGAGTTCGAGACGCTGAATCTCAGGCGCATCGAGGGCAAGACCTCGCCTGCGAGCAACCGTCGTGAAGAGATCGTGCTTAATTGCCCAATCAAGCTCACGATTGACGAGGGAGAAATCGCCGGTCTCGAGGGCGCGAAGTCCACGATCCCAGGTGTCCATCATGCGTTCGTCGAGGTCGTCGTAGGTGCGCGCAAGCGCTGAGAAGTACGCGCGTTGAATAGAAAGCGCCGTACTCACACCGCCGTTCTTCAGCTGCAACGGCTCGCTTGCCGTGAGATCGCGCGCAATGCGACGAATATCGCTGATCGGATCCGCAAGCTCGAAGTCGGGGAAGGCATGGCCGTCCTCGATAAAGCGCAAAACCGCGAAGGTCATCGCAAACCGGAGCCACGTGGAGACCTCGCTCATGGTCGAATCCCCCGAGATCACGTGCAGGCGCCTAAAGCGCGATGGGTCGCCATGAGGTTCATCGCGCGTATTAATAATCGGGCGTGCTCGAGTTGTTGCCGAAGAAACGGTTTCCCACATGTGGTCCGCCCTGAGCGAGAATCCGAATACCGGCCCGCCTTCGCCTTCGAGAACGCCGCCCGCACCGGTCATGATTTGGCGCGTGATAAGAAACGGCAAAAGGAGTGAGGGAAGGCGCGTAAACTCGCCACGCCTCTCGACCAGATAGTTTTCGTGGCTCCCGAAAGAGTTTCCCTGCGAATCCGCATTGTTCTTAAAAAGATGGATGCGGGCATCGGAACCGTCGGAACTAAGCCGAGCGTTCGCCTCTTGCACGAGCGCGTGGAGTTCCCGCTCCCCCGCCCGCTCTTGCGCAACGATCTCCCACGGATCATCGCATTCGGCCGTCGCATACTCGGGGTGGGACCCCACGTCGAGGTAGAGCCTGCCCGCGTTTGTGAGGAAAACGTTCGACGATCGGCCCCACGCCACAACGGGGCGGAACAGCTCGCGTGCCGCCGCTTCGGGCTCGAGAGCCTGCCGGCCGTCTTTCGAGACAGCAAGGAGGCCAAACTCCGTTTCCAGGCCGCCTACACGCCGTTTCACAACTTCATCCTTTCTTTACCGCCCATGTCTCGAGGGGTATGCCTTTCAAAGGCGCGCAGTGCAACGCCACGACGGAGGACACCAATCTCGGCATGAGTACCGGCATGCGCGTGGGTGTGCGAAAGTTCGTCGATGCAAAAATCGATGACGTCCTCGGCGCCTCGTTTGTCGAGATCCGCGCCGAGCGCGCGAGACGCGAGCCCCTCTGGAACTCCGCCGATAGCCGCAAAAGTACCGTGATCGCTCAGGGATCCGTCGAAGCTCAACGAAAAAATCCGGTCATCGCCCACGTGCTCCCCCACCTCGGGAAGAAGAAGGGCGATCTCAAGTGGTTTCGGTGCAGACACAAACGCCTCCCCGATCGCGTGGGCGAGAGCATTGGCGAGCGAGGAAGCCGAGACGTCGCGGCGCGAGTATTGGTAAGCCCTCGTATCCGCCCAGCGCACCGCTGCGAGTCTGAGTGCCTCGTACTCATGGAACTTCCCCGCTCCAGCGAAAGCGATCCGGTCGTGCACCTCCCCAATCTTCATGAGCGAGGTCGAGGAATTGAGCGCGATAATCACGATCCCCTCGGCGCTGCTCGCGGCAATCACGGGAAGCCCGCGCGACACGCCCCGCCGAGAGAAATCTGCCCGGTCTTTTGTGAGCTGCTCGGGATCGATATAAAACGGCATGCTCATGCGAGAGCCTCCACACTGTGCCTTACCCGATCGGCATTCACGAATCGCGCACCGGAGATGTCTATGTCGACGAGAACCGGAAGAGCTTCGCCACGAAGACCGGACGTTGCTGAATCCCGGCGAGAGGCCGCTGCGAGTGCCTCGAGCACGAGTGTGTGTGCGTCCTCCTGTGTCGTTTCTGCTCGGGAGCGCTGCGAGTCGAGTACAGCGCGCGCAATATCGCTTCCCGATCCGATCGCGGCGCACAAGCGTTCTTCGTAGGCCCCACCCGTCGCATCGAAGGTATGGAGTCGGGCGGTGCCGGTGCGCGTATCAAAACCCGCGAGTAGTGGAACTGCGGCAAGCCCCTGCATGGCGAGCTGGAGATGAGCACGCACGAGCAGGCTTAACCTGCGAACCTTACCTTCGTGGCTGAGGGTTCGCCCCTCGATCTTCTCCACGTGCTCGAGTTCGAGTGCAAAGAGCCGGGCGAACTCAATGCCGAGACCTGCCGCTCCCGCAATACCCACTGCCGAAAAGCGATCGGCAAGGAACAGCTTCGTCATATCGTCCTTGACGATACGGTGCCCCGCGCTCGCACGTCGATCGGCGGCAAGCGTAACGGCGGCGCACTGCGAATGTGTAAGGGCGACGATTGTTGTCGCTTCGGGCGTGCTCACCGCCATGTCGCCCGTAGCCGTAAGTTCCGGTGCGAGCAGTCCCTCGGCTTTCAGGTGCGCCGAAAGTGAGGTGAGGGGGTCATTGAGCTCAGTCACTGACCGCCCTTTTGCACGAACGACTTCACGAAGCTCTCGGCGTTTGATTCGAGTACGAGGTCAATTTCGTCGAGCAGATCGTCGCTCGAAGCGATCGATGCCTGAATCTGACCAGAGCCCTGCGTGGCGAGCGGTTCATCCTGGTGATCATCGCCCCCGCCGGAGCCGTGAATATGCGACTGGGTCATGCGGTTTCGTCCTTTCTAAACATCGTTTTCCACGCTACACGCCTTGCGAAACGTGGAACAGCATCATTGAGAGTGCTCGGCAATCTGACGGAACCTCTCGAGGATCGTCTCGAGGTCGCCGCTCGGATCAATCCCGTACTCCTCGCACCACTCTTGTGACGCGAGCGCCGGGTCGGCAAGCCTCACGCGCATGGCAGCACCTTTGGTACGGACCGTCACGACATCCCAGCCGGCCGAGTCAAGATCCTCGCGGTGATGCGTCACCAGTGCGCCGCGCAGGTAGGCCCTGGTTGATTCGGGTGGGTGCGTGACCGCGTGTGCGATCTCCTCGTCACTCACGAGGCGCCTGGCACGCCCGGACCGCGCGAGTTTCTCATATATCGATTTCTCCGCTTGCAGATCGGTGAACTGAAGATCGAGGGCGGTAAGGCGCGGATCCGACCACGTGAGTGAGTGCCGCTCTTTAAACGCGTTCACCAGTGCATACTTGCCCACCCATTCGATCCTGTCGGCGGCATCCAGCGGGTCACGCTCCAAAGTGTCGAGGAGTTCGGACCACAGCGCCACGGCTTCGCGCGTTTCGGCATCCGGCTGTTCACCTTCGAGGGCTTTGTGGACGGCATTCACATATGCACGTTGAATGTCCAAGGCCGACGCTTGACCGCCGTCCGTGGTTTCATAGGCTTTCGAAAGGCTCAGGTCATGCGAGATTTCGTGCACGGCCGAGACTGGATCCACGAGAGTGATGTTGGGCAGCAAGACCTCACCCGTCGCGTGCTCGCGCTCAGCGAGATTCAGCACGAGCGAAGTCATCGCGAGCTTGAGGAACGTCGAGGTTTCAAAAACGTTGGCGTCGCCGATAATGACGTGGAGGCGGCGAAACCGCGAGGCGTCGGCATGCGACTCATCGCGCGAATTGACGATCGGGCGGTTGAGGGTTGTCTCAAGCCCAACCTCGTTCTCGAAGAAATCCGCACGCGAGCTGATCTGAAAGCCGGAGACTTCGCCCCGGGTACCGATTCCCACGCGGCCCGCGCCCACGAGAATCTGCCGTGTCGCGAAGAACGGGATGAGGATTTCGCAAAGACGATCAAACGGAACTGAGCGCTCTACGAGGTAATTCTCATGGGTTCCGTAGCTTTGGCCTTTGCCATCGGTGTTGTTTTTGAAAAGCGCGAGGGGCGAAATGCCGTCGGCCCCCTCCACGCGTGCCATCGCGCGGCGGGCGATCTCTTCACCGGCCTTGTCCCATAGGAGTCCTTCGCGGGCCGTCATGACTTCGGGTGAGGAGTACTCGGGGTGGGCGTGGTCCACGTAGAGTCGAGCACCGTTTCGCAGAACAGCGTTGCCGATCGCGCGTCGCTCCGCAAAGTGAAGAGTCGCGGCGTCGTCGAGTTCGAGGGGGATGTCGTCACCGACGGCAACTTCGAACTCCGCATCGACGCTCGGCACATGAGCGTCGTGCGTTTCGTTCGTGAGTTGAGTGGGATGGGCAGCAGCCCGCTGCAGCTCAAAACCACGTGCATCGCGCAGGGGTGTTTCATCGCCGTAATCCCAGCGCACGCGACGCTTATTCGAATCTTCGAGCAGTGCGTACGCGGCCACGGCGTAGTGCGAGAGGCGGATCGACGCGTTCGCACCGGCGCGCTCGCGGTCGCTCGCCGAGGTATGGACAATTCCGAACTCGGTCTCGATTCCCATCGCTCGACGCGTGGTGAGCGGTGAAAGCTTCGAGGTCACTGCGCACCACCACCGGTGGCGCCGGCTCGGCGCGGAGTCATGCGCGTAATCCTTTGGCCGCGACGACCGGCAACGCGCGCCCAGTCGTCGGGGTTCGCGGTCGACGGGAGATCCTCGTTCTCCTTGAACTCGGTGTGGATCGCCTCGAGGAGGTGGGCGCGGGTAATGCCGCGTTCACCATCAGAAAGCTCGGCCTTGATCGCAAGTTTCTTGGCGCGATCCACAATGTTGCGCAGCATTGCACCCGACATGAACTCCGCAAAGTACAGCACCTCGGTCGTGCCGTCGGCATACTCGAGATCGACGTACGCCATCTCCTCTTCACGTGCATAGACGCGTTCGATCGCGAAGTTCACGAGAGCATCGAGGTCCTCGGCGAGCGGGACATCATTCGTAAGGTAAAGCCGCAGGATTTCCGCGCCGGCCTTCGGCCCTGGACGCTCGATGCGGATCTTCACGTCAAGCCTTCCGGGCCGCACAATGGCCGGATCGATCATGTCCTCGCGATTCGACGCCCCGATCACGATGACGTTCTCAAGACTCTCCACGCCGTCGATTTCTGCGAGAAGCTGCGGTACGACGGTCGACTCGACATCCGAACTCACACCGGAACCTCTGGTACGGAAAAGCGAGTCCATTTCGTCAAAGAACACCACGACGGGGTTGCCCGAACTAGCCTTCTCCCGGGCCCGCTCGAACACGAGGCGAATTGAGCGCTCGGTCTCCCCCACGTATTTGTTCAGAATCTCAGGGCCTTTGACGTTGAGGAACCACGATCGGCTCACGACTTCGCTCGGGTCCTGACCGCGCTGCCGAGCAGCCTTCAACGCAAGTTCATGGGCCACAGCTTTCGCGATCATGGTCTTGCCACACCCGGGAGGGCCGTAGAGGAGAACCCCCTTCGGCGGCCGCAGGCCGTACTCGCGAAAAAGATCCTGGTGGAGAAACGGCATTTCGATGGCGTCTCGAATCGCCTCGATCTGATCACCGAGACCACCGATGTCACTGTAGGAAACGTCGGGAATATGCTCGAGAATGAGGTCCGCGACTTCCTTGCGCTCGAGCACCTCTAGCACGAGTGCAGACTTGGGATCGACCATGAGGTGATCCCCGCGATTGATACGGCTCTCGCGAAGCGCGGGCACGACGTTCATCACTCGCTGCTCATCCGCGTGCACCTGGACGAGCACGCGCGCATCCTCGAGCTGCTCGACAGCGGTCGCGACGAAGCCCGTCGTCTCGTGGGCAAGAGCTTCCACGGCGATGAGGTTCTCATTGAGCCGCACCTCCTGGCCTTTCATGAGGGCATCCACGTCTACCTCGGGTGCCACGAGCACGCGGAGTTTGCGACCGTTGTGAAGGATATCGATCTGGTTCTCCCCCACACGCTCGACAAAGGCGCCAAACGACGACGGCGGGTCGGCAAGAGACTCGAGATCACTGCGCAACTGCACGATTTGTTCACGCGCCTTCGCCAGTGATGTGACGAGTTGATCGTTACTGCGAGCGAGCTTTGAGAGCTCCTCGTTCAGCTCCTGATAAGTCTTCACCTGGTCCTCCCTTGCCTAATGTCGCGGAGGGCACGTTTCGTTTTGCGCGGCGCGACGTTGCGCTCGTGGAAATCCTCACCGGTCCATGTATTGTTCGTGCCACCAAAGCCCTCATTCGCGGGATCGTTGAGCTCGGCCTCGTCGCGCGATCCGGGCGCGGGGCGTTGCTTGCGAAGGAGCGCCTTCGATCCGCGAGCGGTACGCCGCGACGTCAGCAAAAATCCCGTATGGGCGTTCATACGATGCTCCGGACGCACCGCAAGTCCGTCGAGATGCCAGGGACGCATCATCGTCTCCCACGCGTACGGCTCCGTGAACTCACCGTGATCTCGAAGAGCCTCCACCGTTCTCGACAGCTGCGTCACCGTCGCGACATACGCAAGGAAGACTCCCCCGTCTTCAAGCACCTCGCCCGCGCTTTGCACACACTCCCAAGGGGCGAGCATATCGAGGACAACCCGGTCAACGCGCCCGCCGGCTTCGGCGAGTGCGTGCGCTCCGTCCTGGAAATCACCGACGCTCAGATCCCACCACGAGGGAAGCTCCCCGAAGAAATTCTCGACGTTGGCTTTCGCGACCTCAGCAAAGTCCTCGCGGCGTTCGATGGAACGCAAGGAGCCGTCGGAACCAAGCGCGCGCAAGAGCGCGATCGTGAGACCGCCCGAACCCACGCCCGCTTCGAGCACGCGGGCCCCCGGAAAAATATCCCCGTACATGAGGATCTGCGCCGAATCTTTGGGGTAGATAATCGCGGCACCACGCGGCATCGCCATCATGTAGTCGTTGTAGAGAGGCCGAAGGGCTTGAAAGGCAACCCCCGCGCTGTTCTCGACGACCGTGCCGTCGGGCTTCCCGATGAGATCATCGTGGCGAACGTACCCGCGGTGCGAGTGGTGCACCCCGCCCTCTTTAAGGGTGATCGTGTTGAGGCGATTCTTGTGATCGGCTAGCTGGACCTTATCTCCCACGACAAAGGGCCCGGTGCGGTCAAGGCGCGCGGTCACGGATTTTTCGTTGGAATCGGGCAAAGTCATACTCGTGAGTCTACGTGGATTTACCGTCCGTCACCCGCGAGCGTTCAACGCTCGAGCAACGTCCTCAGCAAAAATCACGCTCTCGACCAGACCGGCGTCGTTACGCACGAGGTAAGCGGACGCTTCGTCGGCTTGCATGGCCGCGAGCAGATCGCTGCCTTCGGGGCTCCCTTCAAGAACACTCGCTTTCACGAGCGGCGTGAGAACCGCGTGGACCGGGTAGTTATCGGGGCTTGCTCGACCTCGGCACCCGGTGCAAGCACTACGTTCTCGCTATCGACGTACAGGCCGCCCCGCTCAACGTACGCGCGTTCGCGTCCAACGGTCGCTGCATTCGACAGTCTCCTGACCTCCCGTGAAACGTGTGAAGTGTGAAGCATATCCGCCTCCTCAAGAAGCCGCGCGTGGGCAATTGCCTGCGACGCCCCTTGAAAAAGCGAAAGCGCGATCAGAACGCTCCACACGATCCAAATGGGCGAGGGATACGTGCCGTTCAGGAGAGCAAGCAAGAGCGGAACAGCAACGACAGCGACGGCAATCACACGACCGGTCCACCCCGTGATGATGGTCGCGCGTGCGGAATTGACCCCTGATGCGCGAAGAAGCGCCTCGAAAGCGCGGCCGCCATCCATGGGAAGCCCCGGCATGACATTGAAGATTGCGAGGGCCCAATTCAGGGTGGCCAAAAACTGGCATGCGATCGCGACCATCAGTAGCGCCGCGGAGCCGCTATTCATGAAAGCCGGGGTCAGGCTCTGAGAGAAAGCACTGAGAACAAGGGCGAGGATCGCGTTTGTTCCGGGGCCCGCGAGCGAAATAAGCATGGAACGCACGGGCTTGAGGCGCGGCCCTTCATAGGTGGTGTGCCCGCCATAGACCGTGAGCGCGATCTCGCACACTCGCGCACCGAAGGCGTGCGCAACCAGCGCATGGGCGACCTCGTGAAGAGCAACCGAAAGCAGGAACACCACGGCTACAATCGCGGCTGCCCCTATCGCATATCCCTGCGGCAGAACCTGAGCGAATCGCGGTTCCACCATGACCGCGAGCAATAGGGTAAAGAGAAGGCTTCCGATCCCCATCGAGATCTTCGGCATCGACCGTTCTGACGTCTCTTGCACACGCACCTCTTTTCGAGCCTGCAGTATCGAGTTCTATACTTGCACGACGCGCCGTAACAGTGCTTGATGAAGGAGGAAAGGTGGCCGAAATGCCCGCGAACGACGAGGTAATCCGCACCATTGCCATCGCCGCGTTCGGCGGATGGAACGATGCGGGGACCGCCAGTAGCGAGGCTCTCTCCCACCTCATGAACACGATCGGTGTCGACGAGAACGCCCCCACTCACACCATCGATGCCAACGGCTACGTGGACTTCCAGATCAACCGCCCCCTCATCGCGCGAGACAGCGAAGGCCAGCGTCGAGTCACGTGGCCACACACGCAAATCATTCCGTTGCTTCCGCATCAGGGCACCCGCATTCTCCTCATCACCGGTCCAGAGCCCTCGTTCAACTGGACGGGGTACTGCGAAGAGATCCTCGACCGCATTGACATCGAAGGCTGCACGCTCCTCGTCACCCTGGGGGCTCTCCTCGCCGATACGCCCCACACAAGGCCGCTTCCCACGACGGTCACGTGGAGCTCTCACACGCCACAAGTTGCTGATGCCAACGACTACGAAGGTCCGATAGGGATCCCCACGATCCTCAACGACATTGCGGTCGAAGCAGGCGTCGGCACCCTAGCCGTATGGGTACAGGTACCTAACTACGTTGGCCAAAACCCCGTGCCCAAAGCTGCGTGGTACCTCCTCACAACTTTGGGGCGCGAACTCGACATGCAGATCCCTCTCGGGGAGCTGGATGAGGACGTTCGAGCGTGGGAGCGCGGGATGGACGCCATGGCCAACGAGGAAGAAGACATCAAGCACTACATTGAACAGCTCGAAAGCTTGCGTGATGCTACTGAGCTTCCCGAGGCGTCAGGCGAACGAATCGCTTCGGAATTCGAGCAGTTCCTGCGCAGCCGCGAAGATGGCAAGGAGGGCTAGGTTCAGCTTCGTCGTGCCGGATGCACAGTGCGGGATTCTATGCGCCGCCGATCGGAGAGACGACTCCGAAGAGAAGCAGCAGTAGGAGCACCGTGCCTGCGATCAAGCGATACCACACGAACACCGCGTACGAGTGGGTTTCGATGAGGCGCATGAACCACACGATCACGGCATACCCAAGCACGAAAGCAACGACGGTTGCCACAATGATCGCCGTGAGGCTGGGTTCCCCCGCTACGGCCGCTGCGGCACGCCCTTCGGGGGTCAAGAGCGCGGGAACTTCCTTGTAGGCCTTGTAGAGGCCCGACGCAAAGACGGCGGGAATCGCCAGAAGAAACGCGTATCGCGCTGCCGCTTTGCGGCTATAGCCGAGGATGAGACCCATCGTGATGGTCCCGCCCGAACGACTCACGCCCGGGATGAGTGCCAGGGCTTGCGCGAGGCCGTAGAAAATCGCGTCTTTGAGGGTGAGTTCTTCAAGACTCTTTTCCTGAGCACCACGCGCGTCCGCGTAGGCAAGAAACACGGCAAAAAGAATAAGCATCGCCGCCGTGATGTAGAGGTTCCTCAGCGCGTGATCGATCTGGTTTTCAAACAGCAGCCCGAGGATGCCGATAGGGATCGAGCCGAGGATCACGAACCAGCCCATGCGTGCATCCGGGTCCGAATGAGGAACCTTGTCCACTAGGGATTTCGCCCACTGGGCGATGATGTGAACGATATCTTTGAAAAAGTAGAGAAGTACGGCTAGTTCCGTACCGAGCTGCATGATCGCCGTGAAGGCCGCGCCCGGATCCTTCCCAGGATTCAGCAGTTCACCCACGACGCGCACGTGTGCGCTTGAAGATACGGGAAGAAACTCGGTGAGTGCCTGGACTATGCCCAAAATAACCGCATCGAGAAAACTCAACTCAACGACTCCTTAAGAACATGCACGCCCGGCGATTCAATGCGCAGCGCGCGACATTGGCGCCACGAAGCGACACTACGCGGTGCCTCCCCACTTGGAAGGCACCGCGAGGTGTGTGATCGGTTACGGGATGCGCCTCATGGGCTCAGTCCTCGTCATCCTCATCGTCGTAGTCGTCCTCATCCAGGTCGAGGTCGTCAAAGTCGTCGAAGTCATCATCGTCGTCGTAGTCATCGTCCTCGTCGTCGAAAATGATGAACGGAGTCGCGACGCTGTACGCATCGAAGAGCGCGTCGTCGTAATTTTCGAAGGCCATCGAGAGGCGTTCGGTCGCCACATCGAGTTGATCTTCATCCTCGCCATTGGTGGCGGCGATGACATCGTAGTGGCGCTCAAGGGCGGCAATCAGTGCGGTCAGTGCGGCGCGAGGATCTTTCGTGTTCATGGAACGAAAATACCCCGAAAAAGAAGTGAGCGGTAGCCGATTGCCCGGATTTCGTCACCAATTTTCCGAGGCTCGCACAAGGTGGCAGACTCGACCTGAGAAAGGAGCTCCCATGACGAACATTCCGGATCGTTCGCGCACCTTCGTACTTCCTCCGAAGTGGAAGGTCTCGAAGCCCTCGAACCTTAGCGATGCTCCCGTGACCCGGGGGCGCTCCGTGCGTGATTACGAGTTTCAGGTGCTGACAATTCCGAAGGGCACGTCGATCGGTCTGGCGCGTCAGGCGCTCACCGATGAGGCGGAGTATGGGCGCTGGGAACTTGCCCGCACACAAAAATTCATCGGCGGCGGTAAGAAGGTGTGGTTGCGCCGACGAATCATGCGTGTGAGTGCACCTTAAAAGTTCTCCACACCACGCCGTTTAAGGCCCGGGTTCACCACCGATGTGATGGACTGTGAGACGTGATCAGCAGTTTCGAATCAACCGTCGCGGTCATGCATTTTATTTTCGTGACGTGCGCGCACCTCACGTTCGCCGTGCCACTTTCCTATTACGACATTCGCGAGCATCGTCTTCCGAACAAGCTCACCCTCGCCCTTAACGGGGCAGTCCTTTGCACGGCGGCGATCGGCGCCCTTATCGTTCCCGAACTCGACACCCGCGTGCTCGGCGCCTGCATCATCGCTCTCGTCGTGGGTGCCCTGACTTTTGGCTTTGCTCTCTTTTCCCCCGCGAGCCTCGGGATGGGCGACGCGAAGGTGACGCCCGCGACCGTGCTCCTCGCGGCCCTAGGCGGCGCACCAGTCCTGCTCGGAGCCCTTGCCTGGGTGTGTGGTGCGGGCGCCATCTCTGCGCTGTGGGTCCTCATGCGAACGAAGAGTACAAAAACGCGCTTTGCCTTTGGCCCCATTATCCTGAGTGCGCCCTACGGTGGCCTCGCTCTTACTCTCCTTGGGATCTTCTAAAGCAGTAAAGTCCACGGGGCCCTCCCACTCTGTGTTGTGTCGCGGGTCTGCGGGCCGTGCAAGGGCATGCGCTGGCACACATCCGCACCTTCAAAGCCTTGTGACATCGCCCTCAGCACCCTGCTCGGCGTTGAGGCGGTTGTACTCGTCCTCGGCAGCGTCGAGGTAGTCGTTCTCAGCGGCAGCAGCGACCGTGCTCATGCGGTAAAGAGCTTTCATGATTCCCCCTAGTTAGGAAAAGGACCGAGACTGGATAGAACCGGCTAACCAGATTTGTGTGTGCGCCGCAGGCTCTTTCGGATCATGTGAAAATGACCGATAGGTGTCACGGACGTCAGGCAGTAGCCCTGGTGTAACGCAGTTACCGTAACGCCCTGCTGGCGAATACGGGACTAACACCCCCTAGGCGTGGCACTGTGATACTGCGGGAGCCTCTTGTGTGAAACGCCAAAGACATTAAGGTGCGCGAAGCGCTATCCGGCTCCTAGTCGTGTGGTGCGGGCGGGGCGGGCGAAGCATCTCGCATATCGCGATGCGTGGCTTCGCCCGCGGTCCCAACCAGTCTTCATTCATGCCGCAGCGTGAGTGTTGAAGGGAGGCCCCCGCCTCACCCTCACACCGCAGGTGCGTTAGCGCATGCCCGCTCCGCGTGGTTGGGACTCGTCTCTCCGCCCCACGAGACGCCCATCACAAACTAAGCAGAGGAAAAGGACAAGGGGCAGACTTTTACCTGAACTGCGGATAACTCTGAGTGAACGTTGACGAACTAGCCGCCGCCCTCCCCGCCGTCGGCCCATTCATCAGGGTGAATTAACCACGAATCCCGTGCAGGCTCTCCTGCACGGGATCTTGTGGTGTCCGAGGGGGGACTTGAACCCCCACGCCCTTAAGCGGGCACTAGCACCTCAAGCTAGCGCGTCTACCTATTCCGCCACCCGGACTGGGTTTTTGTCGCTCGTCGTTTGCGACTCAATGAGATTACCACCGTGGTTGCTGCGGGGGAAATTGAGAGGCCGTTTTTCGCTATTTCGTGAACGGAATCACGCAAGGTCCTTCTACGGTGCCTGGATGCGCAACGTGAGAGACTCGAATCCATGCCCCACATCATGTTTTTTGAGCCGCTCATCCCCGGCAACACCGGTAACGCCATACGCCTGTCTGCTGTGACAGGTGCGCCCTTGCACCTCATCGAGCCTCTCGGCTTCAACTTCGATGACTCTCACCTCAAGCGCGCCGGCCTTGACTATCACGACCTCGCCGTCATGACTGTGCACGAAAGTTTCGATCACGCGCTCGAGGCGCTTCCCGACTCTCGCATTTTCGCCTTCACGGGGCACAGCAATGCCCACTTTCAAAACGTGCATTACGAAGACACCGACGTTCTCCTCTTCGGTCGCGAGGACACGGGCCTACCCCGGTGGGTTCTCGACCACCCACGCATCACGAAATCGGTTCGGATTCCCATGCTCGAGGGACGACGCTCGCTCAACCTCGCGAACTCCGCGTCCATTGCGGTGTATGAAGCGTGGCGACAGCTTGGTTACACGGGAGCGCTCTAGAGCTCCTGCCCAAAGACGGCCTCGTACATGACCTCGGCAGGTGCATGCTCAACACCGCACATGAGCTCGACCTGTCTCGCAGCTTGATGCGCGAGCATGTGGGCGCCGGTCGCGAACGCGGGCTCTTCGTGCACTGCTCGTTCACGGCAAAGCGCGTCTCGAATGCGCGTCAGGGGGGTGGGATCGGGAAAATACAGGGCGTCAAAAAAGGCCGACGGTACCCGCGCAACATCGTGCATTTTGTGGAAAACGCGTTCGGCGAAGGCTTCGGCACCGTCAAGTGCGAGCGCGCTCGCCACGATGTCGGAGTGGAAGCTCAGTTCGGGTCGCTCCCACTCCCCTATGTGAACTTGTGCTCCGTACCGCGCGACGAGTCCTTCGAGTGCGGCGAGCTTTTCGCGTGAGCGGGCGAGGAGTGTGAAGCGCGTGCAACCGGACTCGCACAGGGCCGTCGCAAGCGAAAGCGCCGTCGCCCCTGATCCGAGCAGTGTCGCACTCTCGAGAGCGCCGATGCCGACCGTTGCGAGTGCTCCGGTGATACCTGCGATGTCGGTATTGAAGGCTGCGTAGCGGCGCGAGTGGCCGGAGCCGAGAGGGATCAAGGTGTTCGCGATGCCGAGCTCCGCGTGCGGGCCATGCGCCACGGCGAGGTCGTGAGCGTGAGCCTTGTGCGGCATGGTGACACTCACGCCATCGAGCGTCGGGAGCGTTTCGTGCACGAACTTCGCGAATTCGCCGCGAGGCACGTGGATTCGTTCGTAGCTCGCGCCTTCAATTCCGAGCGCGCGATACGCCGCCGCGTGCAGTTCGGGCGAGAGAGAATGCGCAATGGGATCGCCGATCACGGCAAATCGCCGCCCGCTCTCGCCTACTTGTTTTTCGCCCATTCGCGCCACTCCCGCACGTTCTTATCATGCTCGGCTTTGGTGCTCGCAAACTTCGTTTCGCCGGTGTCGGTATTGACCGTCACCCAGTACAGCCACGGCCCCTCTGGAGGGTTCTCCACGGCATCGAGTGTGGCTTCGCCGGGGTTGGCGATCGGCCCCACGGGAAGCCCGGGGTGCTTATAAGTGTTGTAGGGCGAATCGGTCGCACGCTGCTCGGGGGTCGTCGAAATCGTTTCGCTCTTCGTAAAGTAGGCCACGGTCGAATCCAGCTGGAGGTTCATGGGCCTTCCGCCTGCTTCTCCCACGCCAGCGAGGCGATTCTCAAGCGTTCGCACGACCTTGCCGTAGTCGTCAGGGTTGCGAGCTTCCTTCTCCGCAATCGAGGCGATCGTGAGGGTCTCGTGCCACTTCTCTTTCGGGATGCCCTTCTTCTCAAGTTCGGTTGTCATGCGCGAGACCATCTCATCGAGAATGTCTTCGGCGGAATCTCCCTCGTGGAAGTCATATGTACCGGGCCACAAGTATCCCTCGATCGACTTCGCCGGATTACGTGGAACACCGCGCGCCTCGTAGTCAGCGCCCGCCTTTTCAAAGTCCTCGACGGGCAACCCCGTGGCTTCGCTCAAACGCTCGTACATCTTGTGGGCGGTAAGTCCTTCGGGGAACGTCACACGAATGCCCACGCGACTAGCGGGGTCAAGAAGTAAGCGCAGGGCAGAGGCTCCGCTCATCTCTTTTCGAAGCTTGTACGTGCCGGGAGTGATGCTCGAAGCATCCTGGCTCGCCGAGAACGCCGTCACAAACGGGCCTTTAGTCTTGATCACTCCGGCGTCGACGAGCGTGCTCGCGATGTCTGAACCGGTATCACCACTGTTGACGACGATCTCGACGTCGCCCTTACCTTGGCCATCAAAATCCTTCGACGCGCTCGCCACATTCACGTTGTGTGAAACCCACGAGTAGGCAAAGTATCCACCGCCGATGAGCGCTGCGAGCACCACGACCACCACAAAGGCGGGCAGGAAACGTTTGAGTTTGCTCGGCTTTGCGTTCCGACGCTTGCCATGCCCCGATCGAGACTGACTTTCGCCTGACGAACCCAGCAGGTCCTCAAGTGAAGAATCTGGCACAAATACTCCTTAGTGGGAATCGTCTGGGATCCACGGCTCTCCGGCCGCTGCGCCGCGCGCGCGTTCAAAGTCAAGGGCGGTCTGCAAAATCATGACCGCAGCGACCTGATCGATCACCGGTCTATGCTTGCGATGCTTGCGGCCGGAATCGCTCAGGGCACGGTGCGCACTCACGGTGCTCATGCGCTCGTCTACAAGGTACACGTCGTAGTCGGGTTCTTCCGCGAGGGGCTCGAGTTCGGCGAGTTCCGCAATGAAAGCATTGGCTTTCTCGACGGCCGAACCGTTTTTCCCGCTCAAGAGGCGAGGCTTTCCCACGTACAGGCGTTCTGCACCGAGTTCGACGATCAATTCCTGTAACCGAGCCGCGGAGTCCTCCCGCGGAAGGGTCACCACGGGGGTCGCGAGTAGGCCGTCGGCATCGCTTCGAGCGACGCCGACGCGGGCATCACCCACGTCGACGCCGATGCGCACAAAGCGACGACTCATGAGGCGCGGTCACGAAGCGCGGTCGTGATCGACTCGAGCGCGGCAGACACGAGCGCGGGGTCGCCGCCACCGCCCTGCGCGAGATCATCTTTGCCGCCTCCGCGGCCGTTCATCACAGCGGCAGCGTCACGCAAGAGCGTGCCTGCCTTGAGGCCAGCTTCGCGCGCCGCGGCATTGGTGGCCACGACGAGAGCCGCGCGACCGTCGGACTCCCCTGCAAGCGCCACCACACTCGCCTCGGCCTCGCCAAGCCTTGCGCGCAAATCGGTGGCGAGAGTACGCAGGTCTCCAGCGGCGACGCCCTCGCCTGCATCGTGAACAAGGACGCGAACACCCGACACGACTGCCGCAGATTGGACGAGCGAGCTCGCTTGAGCTTGGAGCTGCTGGCCGCGCATCTGCTGGAGGTTCTTTTCCATCTCCTTCACGCGCTTTGTGAGCGCCTGAACGCGCTCGGGAATATCCTCCGCACCCACCTTGAGAATTTCCGCGAGTTGCGACACGAGCGCGTGCTCTTTCGAGTGGAACTTGTACGCACTTTCGCCCACGAGTGCATCCACGCGGCGCACGCCTGAACCGATAGATGATTCCGACACGAGCTGAACCGAGCCGAGGCTGCCCGTAATCGGGACGTGAGTGCCGCCGCACAGTTCGCGAGACCAGTCGCCGCCAATCGACACGACACGGACGATATCGCCATACTTCTCACCGAAGAGCGCCTGAGCGCCAAGAGCCTTCGCCTCATCGATGGGCATTTGCGCGTCGGTGACGTCAAGGTTCTGCTGAAGCATCTGATTGACCTTGCCTTCGACCTGTGCGAGGGAGCTCTGAGGTACGGCCTGGCCGTAGCGGAAGTCGAAACGCATGCGACCGGGCGAGTTTTCCGAACCGGCCTGGGTCGCGCCGTCGCCGAGCTCCTCGCGAAGAGCCTGGTGCACCATGTGGGTCGCCGTGTGGGCGCGCGCGATGGCACCGCGGCGCTCGGTGTCGATGCGCGCAACCGCCGCCTCGCCGGCGCGGGCGCTCCCCTCGATGAGGCGGCCGCGGTGAACCGAAAGGCCCTTCACGGGCGCCTGGACATCGTCAACTTCGATGATGCCGCCTCCGGCGAGACTAATGGTGCCCTGATCGGCAAGCTGTCCGCCCATCTCGGCGTAGAACGGAGTATCGGCAAGAACGATCTCGATATCTGCGGGCGCGCTCACCTGTTCGGTGAGAGCGCCATTCACGAGGATCGAACCCACTGTCGTCGAGACCGTGTCGTCCGTGTAGCCCACGAAACGGGTAAGACCATGCGCATTCACAATGTCGTGGAAAAGCGCCGTATCCGTGTGGCCGGCTTTCTTTGCCTGCGCATCGGCGCGGGCACGCTCACGCTGCTCCTGCATGGCGGCGCGGAAACCGGCTTCATCAACGCGCAGACCAGCCTCTTCCGCCATTTCCAGAGTGAGGTCAATGGGAAAACCATAGGTGTCGTGGAGAGTAAAGGCATCTTCGCCCGCGAGGAGATCGGAGCCGCTCTTCTTGAGATTGGAGCTGAGGCCCTCGAAAATCTGCGTGCCGTGAGACAGGGTGCGGCGGAAAGCCTCCTCCTCCGTGTAGAGCACATCTTCGATCGCCGCGAACTTCTCCTCAAGAACGGGATAGGAGGCGACCATGGCGTTCTTCGATACCGGCAGCAGCTCGGGCATCGCTTGCTTGTCAAAACCGAGAAGGCGCATCGAGCGCACAGCGCGGCGAATGAGTCGGCGCATGACGTATCCGCGCCCCTCGTTTCCCGGGCGCACGCCATCGGAAGCGAGCATCATCGCACTGCGAACGTGATCAGCGACGACGCGCATGCGCACGTCGCTTTCCTCATCGCCAGTGCCGTAGCGGCGGCCAGTGAGTTCCTGGGCATGCGCGATCACAGGGAAGACCTGGTCGGTCTCGTACATATTGCTCTTGCCTTGCAAAAGATAAGCGAGGCGCTCGACGCCAAGGCCCGTATCAATCGCCTTGCGGTCAAGTTCCCCGAGAAGCGGGTAGTCCTTTCCGCTGCCCTCGCCGCGCATGAACTGGTCGAAAACGAGGTTCCAAATCTCAAGGTAGCGATCACCACCCGGATCCACGTTGCCGCCTTCGGCTTCCGGCCCGAACTCGGGTCCACGGTCGTAGTGCCATTCGGCACACGGGCCCGCGGGTCCCGGCTGGCCAGTCGACCAGAAGTTTTCTTCCTTTGGAAGTCGCACGATGTGCTTCGGATCGATACCGATCACTCGCGTCAGGTGGTCGAACGCTTCGGCGTCGTTTTCCCAAAGCGTGACCCACATGCGGTCACCGTCAAGGCCGTAGCCGCCTTCGTCGACGCTGGTCGTGAGAAGCTCCCACGCAAAATCGATCGCGCCTTCCTTGAAGTAATCGCCGAAGCTGAAGTTGCCCGCCATTTGGAAAAACGTGCCGTGGCGGGTGGTTTTGCCGACGTTATCGATGTCGTTCGTGCGGATGCACTTTTGCACGCTGGCCGCGCGCGGCCAGGGCGCCTCGTCGGTGCCAACGATGTAGGGAATGAACGGCACCATGCCGGCGACGGTAAAAAGGATCGATGGATCCGACGAGACGAGTGAGTCACTCGGAACGATCTCGTGGTGCTTGTTCTTGAAGAAGTCGAGCCAGCGGCGCGAGACCTCGGCTGTCTGCATGGATTCTTCCTTCCCTCAGCCCTCGCGGGCACGGACTGGCTGGGCGTTTTAACTACAGGAGGCCCCGACCAAGTATACGTTCTCGTACTGGTCGGGGCCGCCTGAGACGAAGGCCGTGAGGCCTCCTTCATAAAGATATCAGCGAGCGTAGTACTCGACGACGAGCGCCACGTCGCAGGTCACGGGGACCTCGGAGCGCTTCGGGCGAGCAACGAGCTGAGCCTTAAGTTCCTCGAGCTGCACCGAGAGGTACGAAGGAACCGACGCCTGAACGTCGGAGTTCGCACCCTCAGCGGCATCCGCGAAAGCTTCGAGAGTCTGCGACTTCGGCTTGACCTGGATGGTCTGGCCGGGCTGCACGCGGTACGAGGGGATGTTGACGATCTCGCCGTCCACGAGAACGTGGCGGTGCGAGACGAACTGGCGAGCCTGGAGGATCGTACGGGCGAAGCCCGCGCGAAGAACGAGCGCGTCGAGGCGAGTCTCGAGGAGCTCAACCATCGACTCACCGGTCAGACCCGGGAGCTTCTTCGCCTCTACGTAGGCGCGGTGAAGCTGCTTCTCACGAAGCTGGTACTGAGCGCGCAGGCGCTGCTTTTCGGTCAGACGAACCGCGTAGTCCGAGTTCGAACGGCGGCCACGACCGTGCTGGCCCGGCGGGTAGGGGCGCTTCTCGAAGTACTTGACGGCCTTCGGGGTAAGCGCAAGACCGAGTGCACGCGAAAGGCGTGCAGTACGACGTGCTTTGGTGACACTGGTCACGTAAGTTACCTCAATTTCGATGCGATGAATCCATTTGGCAGCCGCGGATTCAGCGCAACACTTTACCGGGCTTAGGCCCCCACCTCAAGCGTGGAGAAGGCTTGAGTGCGCCGTGCCGCTGTGGGATCGCTCACCGCATCTCAGTCGTCGGACCTCCCGGACCCTCCCGTGCCCCGTGTGAGCGAGCGCAGAATCGCCAGCGAGCTCTTTACTCGCCCTTCAAATCCCCGATCGGTCGGTTCGTAGTAGTTCACGCCCACGAGGTCATCGGGAGCGTACTGCTGCCGCGCCACACCGCGAGGCTCATCGTGCGCATACACGTATCCCACGCCGTGCCCGAGCTTCTCCGCTCCCTTGTAGTGCCCGTCGCGCAAATGCGCGGGAACCGAACGCCCTTTGCCGTGCCTCACGTCGTCAATCGCGCGATTGATGCCCGCATAGCTCGCGTTCGACTTCGGTGCCGTCGCGATATGCACGACCGCTTGCGCGAGAGGAATGCGCCCCTCGGGCATACCGATCATCTGAACGGCTTGCATCGCGGAAACGGCGACCTGGAGGGCCGTCGGATCGGCCATGCCGACCTCTTCGCTCGCGGCAATCACGACGCGACGCGCGATGAAGCGAGGATCCTCGCCTGACTCGATCATGCGCGCGAGGTAATGCAACGCCGCGTCGGGATCGCTTCCCCTCATTGATTTAATGAAAGCGCTAACGACGTCGTAGTGCTGATCGCCTTCGCGGTCATACGTCAGCATCGAGCGATTGATGGCGTGGGCAAGAATGTCGCCAGTGATGCGCTTTTCGGGCGTTGTGAGTGCCGACGCAGCAGCCGCTTCGAGAGCCGTAAGCGACTTGCGGGCATCACCACCGCTGAGCCGTACGAGAGCCTCACGCGCATCTTCATCAAGTGCAACCGAGCCGCCGAGCCCGCGTTCTTCGGTTAGTGCGCGTGTCAAAAGGGCATCGATTTCTTCGGCTCCAAGGGCATCGAGAGTGAGCACAATCGACCGCGAAATAAGCGGAGTGATGATCGAAAAATACGGGTTTTCCGTGGTCGCGGCGACCAGGGTCACCCAGCGGTTTTCGACCGACGGCAAAAGGGCATCCTGTTGAGACTTGTTGAAGCGATGAACCTCGTCAACGAAAAGGATCGTTTCGCGGCCGGTCGTGCGCAAGCGGGACCGCGCGGCATCCACCACGGCGCGAATGTCCTTAACACCAGCGAGAACAGCAGACACTTCCACAAATTCACGATTGCCCTCGCGCGCGACCGCGTACGCGATGGTTGTTTTTCCGGTGCCCGGAGGGCCCCACAAAATGATTGAGCTCGGGGCGGTATGCGAATCGTCCTCCCCCACGAGCCGATACAAAGGCGAACCATCGGCAAGGGCGTTTCTTTGCCCGACGATCTCCTCCAACGTGCGCGGCCGCATGCGCGCGGCTAGCGGCGCGCGGTGATCGACATTGCGGTCCGCAAGAGTTTTCGGAGCCTCGACTCCAGGTTTGAGGGAAAAGAGATCGTCATCCACGTCTCTAGCGTAACGAGGCGCGACGGGATTCGCGGCGACGGGCAACCAGAACGGAGATGCCCGCCACGAACGGCAACACAAGCGGAACGTACCCGTACCCCTCGCCGAAGTGCGACCACACGGTGGCCTTGGGGAACCACTCGGGCTTCGCAAAGCTCAAGGATCCCACCGCGAGCACGCCCGCGAGCTCTACACCGACGAGGCTCATTATTGCGCCCCAGTGCGGGGTTTTCCTCATGAGAAGAACGGCAATCGCCACATAGGTAAGCGCAGCAAAAATGCTCAGTGAAAAGGCGAGCGGGGCCTCGGAAAAATCGCGAATCGATTGAACGAGCGCACGGGCTGTAGCTGATACGGCAAACACGCCATAAACCACGAAGAGGGCCGTGCGAAACCCACGAGAGACCTCTCCCGTCTCCGGCGCACCACTCGCCTTTGACCTCGTCACTGCGCGAACCCCGCGGGCCAGATTTGTGGAAGACGATAGGCGAGAAATACACATGTGAGCGCTATCGCGGCGATCGCGAATGATCCCCACTTGGTGCGTTCGAGGAACGAAATGTAGACACCTGCGATCGGCAAAGCCGCAGCAGTCGCGACGTAGCCCCAAAAAATCACCGCATCGGTGGGACCGATCGGAGCGAGCAGCCACGCACCAGCACCAATGAGCCATACACACGACAGAAGCAGTGAAGCGCCCATAAGCACGAGATCAGCGGCAAGGTCCTTGATCACGTAGAGCGCGCCAAGCGCAGTGACGAGCGCCGCCACGACGTATAAAACGACCAGCATGCGCCGCTCCCACCTCAAACTTGACTGACTCCCCTACGATAAACGCATGGCACATATAAAAATGAGCATCAGCAACGTTGATTCGATCACGACCGTTGTACTCGTGGTCCCCCTCCTCAAGGGCGCAAAGGGCGCGCCCGCTACCCCCGTGGGGCTGCCCTCGCTTGAGGAATCCTTCACGGCCGTCAAGGCCGAGGGCGCCAAAGGTGCGCTCACGACAATCCCGGCTCCCGCCGGCTATCGCGCCCACGCGATCGTGGGCGTTGGCCTCGGCGCCGAAGCACTGGAAGACGTGACGTGCGAGGCTGTGCGCTACGCCTTTGGTGCCGCCTCGCGCACGCTCACCGGCCACAAGAGCATCGCGCTCGCATTCCCGGCCGCCTCCGAAGCTCACATCGCCGCCGCTCTCGAGGGCGCAGCTCTCGGCGCCTACGCATTCGTTTCCCACAAGAGCGACCTCAAGGACGATCAAAAGCCCGTCGAGGAGATCGTTCTTGCCGTGGCCGATAAAAAGGAACTCAAAGCTCTCGAAGCAGCCGCAAACCGCGCCGAGAAAATCGCCGAGGGTGTGCACATCGTTCGCGATCTCGTGAACACCCCACCGAACCTGCTTTACCCCGATTCCTTCGCGAAGCGCGCGAAGGATCTCACGAAGAAGCTTCCCGTGAGCGTCGAGGTTCTCGATGAGAAGGCCCTTGCCGACGGCGGCTACGGCGGCATCGTGGGCGTGGGCCAGGGCTCGACCCGCCCGCCCCGTCTCGTCAAACTTTCTTACGCACCGAAGCGTGCCAAGCGGCACGTCGCTTTTGTAGGTAAGGGCATCACGTTCGATTCGGGCGGCATTTCGCTGAAGCCCGGCGCCGGAATGGACGAGATGACGATGGACATGGGTGGCGCCGCAACCGTGCTCGCCACGACCATCACCGCTGCAGCCCTTGAGCTCGACGTCAACGTCACGACCTTCCTTGCGCTCGCGGAAAACCTCCCCGGAGGCGGAGCGCAGCGCCCCGGCGATGTCGTCACGATGCGCAACGGTAAGACCGTTGAGGTGCTGAACACCGACGCCGAGGGCCGCATGGTCATGGCCGACGCACTCGTGGATGCCGCGGCGCTTGAGCCCGACCTCCTGATCGACGTCGCGACACTCACGGGGGCGGCGATCGTCGCCCTTGGCAACCGCACTGCAGGAGTCATGGGGACCGATGAAGCCCGCGACGAGGTGTGGGAAGCATCTAAGGCCGCGGGCGAGCCCATGTGGCCGCTTCCCTTCCCGGAAGAGCTTCGCGAGGGATTGAACGGCCGCGTGGCCGACCTCAGCAACATCGGCGAACGCCCCGGAGGCGCGCTGAGCGCGGGCATCTTCCTCAAGGAGTTTGTTGGCGAGACGAAGTGGGCACACGTCGACATCGCTGGCCCCGCTTTCACGCAGAAGCCTTTCGGCTACAACAACATCGGCGGCACCGGCATGAGTATGCGCACGCTCGTCGAAGTAATTGAGCGCGAAGTCGCCAAGTAAAAAGGTTGCGCACTTCACGCGCAGCGACCGTCGGAAAGCCCCCGCTTTTGCCCCGCACCCGCGGGCGGAGTTGGGGGTTTTCCCACACTCTGGCCCCACTTACGGTCGGCCCACGGCGACATCCAGGGGCGTGTCTTACGATAATGGGCGTGCATGCCGCACCGGCTGGCTTAGCGTTCGAGGCCGGGACCTTCGGCGACATGCCCCCAATCCTCAACAGTTAGGGAGCTGAACGTGGCGGATACCTCCACAGACCAGAAGTTCGACATCGTGATTCTGGGAGGTGGCAGCGGCGGCTACGCGGCCGCGCTGCGCGCCACCCAGCTTGGAAAGAGCGTTGCCCTTGTCGAGAAAGACAAGCTCGGCGGCACGTGCCTCCACCGCGGCTGCGTGCCCACCAAGGCGCTGCTTCACGTAGGCGAGATTGCCGACACCCCCGCCGAAGCGAAGGCCGTGGGTATTGAGATGACCGCCTCCGCGATCAACACCGAGAAGATGCTCGACTTCAAGAACAAAGTCATCGGGCGCCTCTACAAAGGCCTCCAGGGCCTCGTGGGTTCCTCCGGTGCGACCCTCGTCAACGGTTTCGGCCGCCTTACGGGTAAGAACACTGTCGAGGTTGAGGCGGAAGACGGCTCGAAGCAGACCCTCACGGGTGAGAACATCATCCTCGCCTCGGGTTCCTTCTCCAAGACCCTCCCGGGCCTCGAACTCGGCGGCCGCATCATTGACTCCGAGGTCGCTCTTCAGCTCCCCGAAGTTCCGAAGAACCCGATCATTCTTGGCGGCGGCGTGATCGGCGTCGAGTTCGCTTCCGTGTGGAAGTCGCTCGGCGCTGAATCGGTCACGATCATCGAAGGCCTCCCCCACCTCGTTGCTAACGAGGACGAGGCAATTTCTAAGAATCTCGAGCGCGCGTTCAAGAAGCGTAAGATCGCCTACTCGCTCGGCGTGTTCTTCGAGAAGGCTGAGCAGACCGAGACTGGCGTCAAGGTCACGCTCGCCAACGGCAAGACCTACGAAGGTGACTACCTCCTCGTCGCTGTTGGCCGCGGCCCGCAGACGAAGGGGCTCGGCTACGAAGAGCAGGGCATCGAGATGGATCGCGGATTCGTGCTCGCCAACAAGGACACCCTCGAAACGAACGTTCCCGGTATCTACGCCGTGGGCGACATCGTTCCGGGCCTCCAACTCGCTCACCGCGGCTTCCAGCAGGGCATCTTCGTGGCCGAACAGATCGCGGGTCTCAACCCCCAGCCGATCGACGAGTCGGGCATCCCGCGCGTCACCTACTGCGAGCCGAACATCGGCTCGGTGGGGCTCACCGAAAAGCAGGCAAAAGAGAAGTTCGGCGACGACAACGTCGCGACCTACGACTACAACCTCGGCGGCAACGGAAAGTCCCAGATCCTCGGCACTCAGGGCTTCATCAAGCTCGTGCGTGAGAAGGACGGCCCGATCGTCGGTGTCCACATGATCGGTGCACGCCTGTCGGAGCAGATCGGCGAGGCACAGCTCATCGTCAACTGGGAGGCGGAGCCCGAGGATGTTGCTTCGCTCATCCACGCCCACCCCACCCAGAACGAGGCGATGGGCGAGGCTGCGCTCGCTCTCGCTGGCAAGCCGCTCCACGCACACGCCTGATCACGAGGAGAGATACCTATGTCTGAAATCGTCAAGATGCCCGCGCTCGGTGAGTCCGTCACCGAGGGCACCGTTGTTCGCTGGCTCAAGGAAGTTGGCGAGGAAATCGCCGTTGACGAACCGCTTCTCGAGGTCTCGACCGATAAGGTCGACACCGAGGTCCCCTCCCCCGTTGCCGGCGTTCTCGAGAAAATTCTCGTGAATGAGGATGAGGACGCCGAGATCGGCGCTGACCTTGCCGTGGTCGGCGATGGTTCCGGCGTTGAATCGAGCTCCGCGGAGCCAAGCGAGGGTGAGAACCTTGCCTCGGATCCTACGGTTGCCCCCTCGACAACGCAGGGGGCCCCCGTTGGTGAAAGCGAAGCGCCCGGTGACTCATCGAGCAACTCCGGTAGCGCCGAGGGCGAAGAGGTCACGATGCCCGCACTCGGTGAATCCGTTGATTCGGGCACCGTTGTGCGCTGGCTCAAGGAGGTTGGCGAACAGGTTGAGGCCGATGAGCCTCTCCTCGAGGTCTCGACCGACAAGGTCGACACCGAGGTTCCCTCGCCTATCGCAGGCACGCTCCAGAAGATCCTTGTGCAGGAGGATGAGGAAGCTGAGGTCGGTGCTCCGATCGCCGTCATCGGCTCGGGCGCCCCAGCTGGCGATGCCCCGGCACCTTCCGCTCCCGCTGTAAAGCCGGCCGAGGCCGCTCCGAAGGCCGAAGAGAGCGCGGCGCCCGCGGCTTCCGCGTCCGAGGCCGTCTCGTCGAGCAGCAACGCGCAGGCGTACGTGACGCCGATCGTGCGAAAGCTTGCTTCGGATAACGGCATTGATCTCGGCTCGGTCAAGGGCTCGGGCATCGGCGGCCGTATCCGTAAGCAGGATGTACAGGAAGCGATCGAGGCGAAGAAGAAGGCGGAGGCTCCCGCTCCCGCTGCCGCTTCGGCCCCGTCCGCCGCGGCTCCCGCGAAGAAGGAAGCCCCCAAGGTCGAGGTGTCGCCTCTGCGCGGTACCGAGGAGAAGATGACCCGCTTGCGCAAGATCGTTGCCTCGCGCATGGTCGAGTCGCTCCAGACACAGGCGCAGCTCACCACCGCCGTTGAGGTCGATATGACCCGCATTGCGGCTCTTCGTGGCCGGGCGAAGAACGACTTCCTCGCGCGTGAAGGTGCGAAGCTCACGTTCCTCCCGTTCATCATGCAGGCGGCTGTGGAAGCGCTCAAGGCGCATCCGAAGCTCAATGCCGAGATCGCGGGCGACATGATCAAGTACCACGGTGTGGAAAACATCGGCATGGCGGCGGACACCGAGCGCGGTCTCGTCGTTCCGGTGATCAAGAACGCCGGGGATCTCAACCTTGCGGGACTCGCTCGCCAGATTGGTGAGCTCGGCGCGAAGGCCAAGGGCAACAAGCTCACCCCGGATGACCTGCAGGGTGCGACGTTCACGATCACCAACACCGGATCGGGCGGGGCACTGTTCGATACGCCGATCGTTCCGAACCCGCAGGTGGGCATCCTCGGTTGCGGCACGATCGTGAAGCGTCCGGCAGTCGTGAAGGATGCCGACGGCAATGAGACGATCGGGATCCGCTCGATGATGTACCTGTTCCTCAGCTACGATCACCGCCTCGTGGACGGCGGCGACGCTGCCCGCTTCCTCTCCACGATGAAGAAGCGCCTCGAGGACGGCGCCTTCGAGGGGGATCTCGGACTCTGACCGAGTTCCTCTGACAAGAGCTCGGGCCGTGCTTTCGCGAGAAAGCCCGGCCCGGGTTTTTCTTAAGCGCTCTCCCCTCCCTCACCGACGGGCGTCGTGGAGGCGATCCGCCACGACCCCGCGATGCGCTCAAGGCGGATGTCAACTTCATAGGGCCTACTTTGGTCAAGTTCCAGAGAGTGCACGCCTTCGCCCATGCGCGCGGGGGTGTCCTTGAGCCGAGCGCGCACGCGCGCATCATTCTCGCTCTGTTCGAGAGTGTGTGCTTCGAGAACGCGCACTTCACCACCCTCAACCTGCACCCCTTCGAGAGCTGCACGGAGCTTCCGGTCGGCCAGTTCCGCTTCACTTCCAGGAACCGCTGAGTCATTGCGCTCAGTCTTTCCGGTGAGGTAGCGGTGCCTGGCGTGGGCAAGGGCTGTGATGATTGTGACCGGGTCGTCGCTTTCAGCGGCGACCGCAGCCGCCTCGGAGGGTGCCAGTTGAGGGGTGGAAGCCCTCATGGCTCCGCCTACGAGAACCGTGCACGCGAGCGCTGCCACCGCGACGAACGTCAAAGAGCGCTTGCTACGCGTTCGGGGGCGGTTTCGCCCGGGCTTTCCCTTGCGCTGCCGCGGAGCAGCGCCAGCCGGCACGCCCCGCCCGGATGGAGTAGGGCATACGGCTGCCGGGGCCTCACTCCCAGCCTCCCATGTCCACCCCTCCAACTCTTCAGCTTTGCGCTGCGCGTAGCGGTAGGTTCCCGCACCACTTGTGAGGCGCGCAAGCCATTGCTCATCACCGCGCTTTTTCACCGGACTCAGCTGCGCTACATGCGAAAAGTCCGTGACGACGACACGGCCGCGCGGCGAAAGTTCGAGCCCGCGAAACCCGGGGAGGCCGAGCGTGAGGTTTCGCGAATGCAGTGCTTTCAGGAGAACCGCGAGGTCCGACGCCATTTCCGCCACCGTTCCGCCACTTCGCGTGTTCGCACTCCGCGCGGCCCTTTTGCCGCGTGGCGGCGCAAGTGCACTGGGCCCCTCCGCAAACGCATAGGCTGCGAGGCCGCGCCATTTAAGCGAAGGAACCGCCGAAATATTGCCCGCTTCGAGGGCTCGAAGCAGCGCGATCTCGCGCCGCACCTGCTTCACCGCGCGAAGTGTGCGAGCACGGACGAGCGTCAAGCGTCGGCCCCTGTGATCCCGGGCCTGCCACACTTGCCGGCCATTTTCCGAGCGGACCAGTCGAACGGGCTGAAGCCCTGTGCCAAAAACTAATGTCAGGCGCGAGGTGTCAAGTCTCATGAGATCATTTCAGCCCTTTGACGATGCCAATCCCAGGGCTGATCCGAAATTGTGGATAACCCGCTCGTCAAACGTGTGCACTCGCCCGCGGAAACTTTTCCCTATCCACGTCGACCACTAGCATGGTGAGGTGCTCGACATTATTCACCTCGCTTTTTCCGAAGATTCCGGGATTGAATCCGCTCACGAAGATTTCAATCTTCCGCCCGGTCCCGTTGACTACAACGCTGCGTGGGATGTGCAAAAACAGATCCACGCGGAGGTGATTGCGGGCGAGCGCCCAAATACGCTTCTCCTTCTCGAGCATCAGCCGGTCTATACCGCTGGTCGGCGCACCCTCGAGGTCGAGCGTCCACGTGACGGCGCCCCCGTGATTGATGTCGATCGGGGTGGCAAGATCACCTGGCACGGTCCTGGTCAGCTCGTGGGCTACCCGATCGTCAAGCTTCCTGCCCCCATCGATGTCGTGGGCTTCGTACGGGGCATCGAACGGGCCATCATGGGCGTGTGCTCCAAGGCTGGCGTCCCTACGGCTCCCGTTGAAGGGCGAAGCGGCGTGTGGGTCCTCGATGAGCTCGGGATGGACCGAAAAGTGTGCGCAATTGGGCTGCGCGTCGCCAAGCGCTGCACGATGCATGGTTTCGCACTGAACTGCGAGAATGACCTTTCGTGGGCCATGAACGTGATCCCGTGCGGAATCGACGACGCAGGTGTGACCTCACTTTCCGTTGAAAGCGGCCGTACAGTGCGCCCGAAGGATGTGCTCGCTGATGTCGAAGACGCCATGAAGGAACTCGAAGCCGAACGCGGCCTCGAGTAAACAATCACCACCCGCCGAGATCGCATGAGCGCTGTGCGGGAGTTGGCAGCAACGCCTACTAGAATCTTGAGACCCCTACTCGCAAGGAGAGTGTGACGTGGCAGTTGAACCCCAAGGACGACGCCTTCTCAGAGTCGAGGCCCGCAATGCGGAAACCCCGATCGAACGCAAACCTAGCTGGATCAAAACCACGGCAAACATGGGCCCCGAGTACACCGATATGAAGAAACGCGTGCATTCACGCGGCTTGCACACGGTGTGCGAAGAAGCGGGCTGCCCCAACATCTTCGAGTGTTGGGAGGATCGCGAGGCGACCTTCTTGATCGGCGGCGACACCTGCACGCGCCGCTGCGATTTTTGCGACATCGCAAGCGGCAAACCACAAGTGATCGACCCTGCCGAACCTTTCAAGGTCGCCACTTCCATCAAGGAAATGGGCCTCAAGTACGCGACCGTGACAGGAGTGGCCCGCGATGACCTCGAAGACGGCGCCGCGGGGCTCTTTGCCGAGACCTGCCGCCAGATCCACGCCATCAGCCCGGGTACGGGTGTGGAACTCCTCATCGACGACATCAAGGGTGATTCGAGCGCGATGCAGCAGGTCTACGACTCGAAGCCCGAAGTCTTCGGTCACAACCTCGAAACCGTGCCTCGCATCTTCAAAAAGATTCGCCCGGCCTTCCGTTACGAGCGCAGCCTCGGCGTCATCGCCGATGCGAAGGCGAACGGGATGATCACGAAGTCGAACCTCATCCTGGGTATGGGGGAGGAAACGAGCGAGATTCTTTCAGCTATGCAGGATCTTCGCGACCACGGTTGCGAGATTCTCACCCTCACCCAGTATTTGCGCCCCTCGAAACTTCATCACCCGATCGATCGCTGGGTGAAGCCGCAAGAGTTCCTCGAACTCTCCGAGGCAGGTTATGAAATGGGCTTCGCGGGGATCATGGCCGGGCCCATGGTGCGTTCGTCGTATCGCGCCGGCCGGCTGTGGGCTCAGGCGATGGAGAAACTTGGTCGCGAGATTCCCGAAGAACTCTCGCACCTCAATTCCTCGGCGCCCGCCCTCCAGGAAGCCACGAGCGTGGTGGAGCGCCAGGCCGCACGTGAAAAGCGTGACAGGGAGCGTGCTGAGCGGAAGGCTTCGGCAACGGCTTAGGCCCATTTCCCGGTTATGCTTGGGGATGGTTTTCGAACCACCCGCATCGCGCTAAGGACAAGGATTAATGGCACGCAAGAACACGACCGACGCCCCCGCTAAGACGAAGAAGCCCGGCCGCATCCGGCAGACGATCGACGTCTTCAAGGAAACTCAGGCGTACGATCGCTCGACGGCACCGCTCATGATTCTCTCGATCGTGGGTCTCACCGTCCTGCTCGCTCTCATTTTCGGGGCCTTCGGCCACCCGATCTACGGAGCCTTCATCGGTCTCGGTTTCGGCCTTCTCCTTGCGATGATCATCCTTGGCCGCAGGGCACAGAAAGCCACGTACTCGAAGATCGAGGATCAACCGGGTGCCGCGATTGCCGTGATGCAGCAGATTTCGCGAGGGTGGAATGTTGAGCAGGATCCTGCGGCCTTCGATGCTCGCAGTCGTTCGATGCTCTTTCGTGCGAGCGGCCGCAAGGGCATTGCACTCGTGTCGGAGGGCTCCGGCGGTGGTTCGCGAAAGCTCATGAGTAAGGAAGTCAAGCGCATGAACCGCATGTTCCCGAACGTTCCGGTGCATGCGGTGTATGTGGGCCACGGCGAGGGCGAAGTGCCGCTTCCGAAGCTCAACCGGCACCTGACCGCCATGAAGAATGAACTCACGAAGGCGGAAGCCGGCGAGATTGGCCGACGCCTCCGTGCCTTGCCCAATCCCGTTCGTCAGGCCATCCCCAAAGGCGTCGATCCCATGCGCGCTCGCCCCAATCGCAAGGCTATGCGCGGTCGCTAAGCCGACCGACACCTGCGTATTCGCCCCCTTCGGTACAGGCCGCTGGGGGCGATGCTTATTGAGAGCGCACGACAACGACCCCCGCGACGAGGTCGTGGAGAGTCTGCCTGTTCTCGTTCACCACGAACGCGCTGATCACGCTCAGCATGATGGCACTACGTACGAGGGCGCGAAGGAGCATGGGCGAGCGCCCAGTCACGGGCAGAACGCGAAGCCCGGTCAGGAATTGGCCGAGGCTTGCGCCAAAAAGTGTCTGCATCACGGTGACCTGTGCGAGGAACAACGCGAGAGTGGCAAGCGGGTCATAGTGAAAGGCGAGAAAGGACACGGCTGCCGCGGCTGCCCAGTCGAGGCACATGGAGAGGAAACGCCGCGGCAACGGCGCAATGGAGTATCTGCCGCGGTCGGGAAGGCCAAAAACTTCGCCGGGATGCGCCCCTGCTTGGGCGTCGTTTTCGACTGACTCGTCACTATTTATGGGGCGATTCATTCCAAAACCGTACGTTCGCGGCCGTGCGTGAGGCAAACCCTGACGTGGGTGGACGTAAACTAGGAGAGGCAACTGCTCAAAGTTAACGTGCGCTCAGCACGGACGGAGGATACGTGTTCAGCAATCCCAGCGAAGCCGTGAAGTTCATCGAGGAAGAGGATGTCAAGTTCATTGATATTCGCTTCTGCGATCTCCCCGGCGTCATGCAGCACTTCAATGTTCCCGCGAAAACCTTTGACGGAGAAGCAATCGCCGAGGGACAGCTGTTCGACGGTTCCTCGATTCGCGGGTTCCAGGCCATTCACGAATCCGATATGAAACTTATCCCGGATCTCAGCACGGCCTACGTGGACCCGTTCCGCGATCAGAAGACCCTCGTGATCAATTACGCGATCGTCGATCCCTTCACCGATGCTCCTTACAGCCGCGACCCGCGAACCGTCGCTGCGAAAGCCGAGGAATACCTCCGTTCAACCGGTATTGCCGACACCGCCTTCTTTGCCGCCGAAGCCGAGTTCTACATTTTCGACTCCGTCCGCTATCAGACGGAAGCAAACGGCGCTTTTTACGAGATCGACTCGAACGAGGCCGCGTGGAACACGGGCCGCGAAGAAGAGTTTGGGAATCAGGGCTACAAAACCGCAATGAAAGGCGGTTACTTCCCTGTGGCTCCCGTAGACCAAATGGCCGATCTGCGTGATGAGATGGTGCGCGTGCTCGACGAAGTGGGTCTCGAGGTGGAGCGCGCCCACCACGAGGTTGGCACGGGAGGCCAGCAAGAGATCAATTACCGCTTTTCCACGCTTTTGCAGGCTGCCGATGACGTCATGAAGTTCAAGTACGTCATCAAGAACGTTGCGTGGGAAAATGGGCGCTCGGCAACGTTCATGCCGAAGCCGATCTTTGGAGACAACGGCTCGGGCATGCACTGCCATCAGTCGCTCTGGAAGAACGGTGAGCCGCTTTTCTACGACGAGAGTGGCTACGGCGGGCTTTCGGATCTCGCCCGCTGGTACATTGGCGGCTTGATCGAGCACTCCCCCGCGCTTACCGCCTTCACCAACCCCACGGTGAATTCGTTTAAGCGCCTCGTGCCGGGCTTTGAAGCACCGGTCAACATGGTGTATTCGGCAAGGAACCGTTCAGCGGCGATTCGCATCCCGGTCACGGGCAATTCGGCGAAGGCTAAGCGCCTCGAATTCCGTGCCCCGGATCCGTCGGCAAATCCTTACCTGGCTTTTGCGGCTCAACTCATGGCGGGCATCGACGGCATCAGGAACCGCATCGAACCTCCCGAGCCGATCGACAAAGACCTCTACGAGCTTCCGCCGGAAGAGCATGCGGATATCAAGACTCTCCCGGCCTCGCTCGAGGAAGCGCTCGATGAGCTTGAGCGTGGTCACGACTTCCTCACCGAGGGCGATGTGTTCCCGGAGGATCTCATTACCACGTGGATCGCCTACAAGCGCGAGTTTGAGGTTGAGCCCTTCAGGCTTCGCCCCCACCCCTACGAGTTCGAGCTCTACTACGACCTCTAAACCGGGTCGTGTCGTGGGGCTTCGCGCTAGAGCTTCGCGTTCAAGAGCGAAAGCAGCAGTTCCTTCGGGCTCTGCGCTTCGCTGAGCGCGCAGTCGTCGGGCGCGAAGTCCCACGCTTTTCGCAGGGCTTTAAACGTTTCCCACTCAGCGTCGGATGTGCGAAGCGGCACCGCGCTGTACCCGCCCGTTTCCGGCAGGTGAATGATGAACGCGCCGGTGAGTTCGGGCATCTCGCGCAAGGTTCCGTCATTGTCGAGGAGGTTTTCGGCCCTCATGACGGCAACGCCCTGGAGCGCGTAGTCACCCCGCACCTTCTTCGAGGTCTTGATGTCCCCCGTGAGCAGCGTGTTGCCGATTTTCACAATGGCATCGGTTGTGCCGGCGTAGCCCACGGTGCGGTTCACCACTGTTTGTTCGATCTCGACGAATTCCGGTTGGAAATCCTCGAGAAAACCCGCAAAGCCGTCGAGCCGAACATTCGCTCGCCCCACGAGCGCCCCGAGGTTCGTTTCCATGCTCAGGAGGTCTCCCCCGCTTCGCATCTCTGTCGCGAGTTCACGCATGTCGGACTCGGTGGGCCGCTCTCCCGATCGTTCCCATGCTTCGCATAGCGCATGAACGTAGGTGCCGAAATCCGCGGTTGTTTTCGTGTAGTCGGGTGCTGCTTCGGCAATGCGCTTTTGGGTGGTCCAGCTGTTGCGGTTCACGCGCCGGATTTCGTCAAAGGCGCGTGAGGGGTTGCGATCGAGGTACGAGAACATCTCAAGCGCGCGTTTCGAAGCCATACGCGCGTACCAGCCATTGAGGTGGTCTTTCGCGCGCATCCCTGCGACAGTGGTGATGGATGGGTGGACGAGTTTCCCTCCGGGTTCCATCCGGTACATGCGGCCGCGAGGGGTCTGAGCGCTCAGTTCGGGTGAGGTCATAGCCCTTTCAGGCTACTCGTCAAAGATCAGGCGTTCGGCGACCTGGCGCGAGTGGCGCGTCACTTTGAGGTATCTCTCCTCGATCGCACGGGCATTCTCCACGGGCTCGCGTACGAGGGTGGCGATAGCGTTCAGGTCAACGAGGTCGGTAGGAAGAACATCGCTCTCGCGACCGCGCCACAAAAAGAGCGCTCGCCGCAACTCCCATGCCAGCATCCAGGCGCGGCGAAGTGCGAGTGCATCGGAAGGAGTGAGGTGCCCGGCGCTCTCGAGGGCTGCGAGGGCGTCGAGGGTTCCGACGGTACGCAGGCTCTCGTCGTTTCCCGCGTGTTCAAGCAATAGTCGCTGTACGCACCATTCGACGTCGGTCGTTCCACCCCGCCCCAGTTTGAGGTGATGGCTCGGCCTCACGCCACGCGGGAGTCGCTCTCCTTCGATGCGGGCTTTCATGCGAGCGAAGTCTCGGCGCTCGTGCGCGTCCATCCCGCCGGGGCGAAAGCGCTCGCGGTCCATGATCGCGGTGAGCGTTTCACAGATGTCTTTGGGGCCGGAAACGCACCGAGCGCGCAAAAGCGCCTGGCGTTCCCATCTCTCAGCGTGATGCGCGTAATAGTCCTCGAAACTCGTGCGCGTGCGCACGAGTGGGCCTGAGCGGCCTTCCGGTCGCAGATCGGCATTGACGCGCATGTTGATGCCCGAGGCCGGGGCATTGAGGATCTTTTGTACGCGGGCGGCAATCCGGGTCGCGACCTCGAGGTTGCCTTCGCACACGAACTGCACATCGGCATCGGAAGAATAGCCCATCTCCCCCGCGCCGAAGGAGCCCATGGCTATCACGCAAAGCGCAACGTCCGCTTCGGCACTTACGCGGGTCAGGGTAAAGGCGAGGATCGCCTCCGCGAGGTCAGTCAGAGACCGGGCGAGTTCCCGCAGATCAAGGACGCCCGAGAGGTGGGCGAGGCAGATTCTGACGATCTCGCGTGCGCGCACACCGCGAAGGGCGTCAATCACGTGTTCGTCGCTCGTTGCCAGGCCCGCGATCGAGTCGAGTTCTTGCGTGATCTGTGCCCGCGTAAGGGGTTGCAACTGGGCGTCGTTCGATAGCCAGCGCACGGTATTCGGGTGCTGTTCGAGCTGTTCGCCCACGTAGCGTGAACTCGAGAGGATATGCGTGAGCCGTTCGGCAGCAACCCCCGAGTCGCGCAACATGCCGAGAAACCAGTGGGTTTCGCGCAGAGTTTCGGAAAGCCTGCGGAATGACAGCAGGCCCAGATCTGGATCAACGCCCCCCGCGAACCATTCGAGGAAGGCCGGAAGCAGCTGTTTCTGGATCGCGGCCCCACGGCTGAGTCCCCTCGTAAGCGCGTCAATGTGTTGCAGAGCACGATTGGGATCGCGGTAGCCGATCGCTTCGAGCCGATCGCGCTGAGCTTCGGCACTAAGGGCGATTTGCCCGTCGCTTAGCCCTGCGGAGGTGGCGAGGAGAGGGCGATAGTAGATCTCCTCATGAAGCTGGCGCACGCGCCGGCGCACGGTATCGATCTCGGCAGGAAGTTTTGCCGGCTGCGCCCCGATTGTGCGCGCAAGGCGCCGAATGTCGCGCTCCCCGGTGGGAAGCATGTGGGTTCGCCGCAGGCGCCACATTTGGAGCCGGTGTTCGCACACGCGTAAGAATCGATAGGCTCCGGCGAGCTCGGCCGAATGCTCGCGGCCCACGTATCCGCCTCGCGTGAGAGCGTCGAGGGCGTCAAGTGTTCCAGCCTCACGAATATCTTCATCAGCGCGGCCGTGCACCATTTGGAGCAATTGAATCGTAAATTCGATATCGCGAAGACCGCCCCGGCCCAGCTTGAGATCGCGCTCGGCATCGGCGTGCGCGAGCACCCGGGCGCGCATCGCGCGAGTGTCGTCAACAAACCCCTCGCGTGTGGAGGCTTGCCATACAAGCGGCGTGGCGATCTCTTCAAATCGCTCACCGAGTGAGCGATCCCCCGCGCAGGCGCGAGCCTTGAGAAGCGCTTGAAACTCCCACGTCCGAGCCCATTTTCGGTAATAGCGAGCGTAGGAATCGATCGTCCGCACGAGTTCCCCATCGCGCCCCTCGGGCCGTAAGTTCGCGTCAATCGCCCAGAGGCTGCCGTCGGCCGTGCGCTCCTCGCACACTCGAGCGAGTTCGCGTGCGAGCGCGCCTCCCACCCTCGTCACCTCATCCTCGCTCACACCCTCGTGTGCTGCCTCCGCAACGTACATGACGTCGACGTCGGAAACATAGTTGAGCTCGCGCGCCCCGGATTTCCCCATCGCGATGATCGCAAGTTGCACACTTTCATGCCCCTCGGTAGCGGCCCGGGCCAGTGCGAGCGCGCCCTCGAGCGCGGCGTCGGCGAGGTCACTAAGGAGTCTTGAGATCTCGGCTTGGCGGTCCACGGGGGCTTCCGCCTCCACATCTCGAGCCGCTATTTGAGCGAGCACAAAATAGTAGGCGCGGCGAAAGGCCCTACGCGGCTCGGGGCCGGGAGCAGCAACCGGCACCGCGGCCGAAGGGTGAGAGCCGACGGCGGCCAGCATCACCTCGCGAAAACTCTCGCGCGTGGGCCCGTCAAGCGTCGGACACTGAAGAATCTCCTCCAGCTCGTTCACCTGCCGCGCGAGAGCATCCCCGAGCGCGATCGAACTGCCGAGCACAAGCACCAGGGTGCGCCCGAGTCTTTCGTCGCCAACGACGCGCGCGAATTGGTGGGTCTGGCCCGCCTCCTGAGCCGCATCGGCAAGGCGGGTGAGCCCGAGGAGAGCCTCGTCAGGGTCTGCCGCCTCCCCCATCGCGCGCACGAGCTGTGGCGGAACACACGAGAGTGAAGCGCTCGCGAGGAGCGCGGCGCTCCGGTCCGTTCGAACGAAACCAAGGCGTGCGAGATCAAAGTGCGTGAACTCGCCCCCGGCCTCCCCGGATTGGAGGGCCTCAATTGCGCCGGTCTCAAGCCTCATGTGGTTGTTAAATATCGAATGTCGTGCGGAGCTCGGACTCGGTCACCTGGCGGCGATATCCGTCCCACTCGCGGCGTTTATCGCGCAGGATGTATTCGAACACCTGCTCACCGAGAATCTCGGCCATGAGCTCGGAAGTCTCAAAACTTTCGATAGCTCGCAAGAGGTCGGAGGGCAGCGGTTTGATGCCCATCGCTTGCCGTTCGCGCTCGGTGAGTTCCCATACCGTGTCTTCCGCACCTTCGGGGAGGGGGTATTCCTCCTCGATGCCCTTGAGGCCAGCGCCGAGGAGCGCAGCGAACGCGAGATAGGGATTCGCCGCTGAGTCGAGACCCCGAAACTCCACCCGAGAACTGGTTCCCTTCGTTGGCTTGTGGAACGGTACGCGCACGAGGGCACTTCGGTTGTTGTGACCCCACACGATGTAGCTCGGAGCCTCTTGTTCGCCCCACAAACGCTTGTAGGAATTGACGAATTGGTTCGTGAGGATCGAATATTCGCGAGCGTGCACAAGGAGCCCCGCGATGAAGTGACGCGCGGTGCGCGATAGCCCGTACTCGGCTCCCGGCTCGTGGAAAATATTCGTACCGTTATGGAAAAGCGAGAGATGCGTGTGCATGCCGTTACCGGGGTGTTCGATCATAGGCTTCGGCATGAAGCTCGCGAACTTCCCTTCGGCAAGGGCGATGCCTTTGACGACGGCTCGAAGGGTGAGCAAATTATCCGCGGTCGTGAGCGCATCAGCGTACCGGAGGTCGATCTCGTTTTGCCCGGGACCGCCTTCGTGGTGGGAATACTCGACATGGATGTTCATGCGTTCGAGTTCCTGCATCGCCTCGCGGCGGAAGCGGCTGCCATCGATCCGTTGCACGTAGTCGAAATAGCCGCCTTGATCGACGGGCTCAAGGGGAATTCCTTTTTCATAGCGCCGGTTGAAAAGGTAGAACTCCACCTCGGGATGAGTGAGGAACTCAAGCCCCTTGGCCTCGGCGCGAGAGAGGGCGTCGCGAAGGACTCGGCGCGGATCCGATGCCGCGGGGGCGGAGTCGGGCGTAAACACATCACAGATCATCACGCCGGTTTCACCACCTGGCGGTGCACCCATGACGCGGAAAGTCGAGGGATCGGGGCGAAGCAGCATGTCTGACTCATACGAGCGCGTGAGCCCTTCAATCGCGCTGCCATCGATGCCGATGCCTTCATCGAACGCTTTTTCGAGGTCATGCGGCGAGATCACGACTGACTTGAGGCGTCCCACCACATCGCTGAACCATAGGCGGATGTAGTCAATCCCCTGCTCTTCGACCTGCCGAAGCACTGAATCCTGGTGGCGTTCCATACATCAATTGTGCCCCATCTCCGCCTCGCCACTGAAGTCCTGCGCTTGGCCGGATACGCTGATGACGAACGCGCTGCACTTGGCGCGCACGAAAGGACATCACGTGAGCGAGAGCGTCACCCCGCGCAAGATCCGAACCCACACCCTTCGCGACTTCAAGAAGGAGGGGCGGGCCATCACGATGCTGACAAGCTATGACACTTTCAGCGCCAGCATCTTTGACGAGGCCGGAATCGACGTGCTTCTCGTGGGTGATTCTGCGGGCAACACCGTGCTCGGCTACGACTCCACCGTGTACACGAAACACGAGGACATCGTGCGCTTTACCGGGGCCGTCGCGCGCTCATGCGAGCGCCCGCTCGTGCTCGCTGATCTCGCGTTTGGCACGTATCAGGCGAGCGTCGAGGACGCGGTGCGTCACGGTGTCGAGCTCATGCAGGCGGGCGCGCAGGCAGTCAAGCTTGAGGGCGGACGCGAAATTCTCCCTCAGGTCGAAGCGCTCGTGCACGCGGGTATTCCCGTCTGCGGGCACCTCGGGTTCACACCGCAATCGGTCAACCAGCTTGGCGGGTTTAAGGTGCAGGGGCGCGGGGAGAAGGCCGACGCTCTTCTCGCCGATGCGGTAGCCCTCCAAAATGCCGGCGCGTTCGCCGTCGTGCTCGAACTAGTCCCCGCTCCTCTCGCCGAGCGCGTCACCGAAAAGCTCGAGGTCCCCACAATCGGCATCGGCGCGGGAGCAGGCTGCGATGGTCAGGTGCTCGTGTGGCAGGACATGGCCGGACTCAGCGGCTTCAAGCCCCGGTTCGTGAAGGCCTTTGCCGACCTCCGCTCGGACCTCATGCGCGCGGCGGTGGAGTATGGCGACGCGGTTCGCACGAGAGAATTCCCCGCCCCCGAGCACACATTCGACAAATAGTGCGCGCAACGCGCACGAGGGTGAACTAGAACTGCTCGTCTTGTGAGTCTTCGTCGTCGTCTCTGTAATACTCGTTCCACTCTTCAGTCGCTTCGTCCCATTCCTCGTTACGCTCCTCGGCGAGCTCGAGCGCATGCTGGGCTTCGGCACGCGTCGCGTAAGGGCCCATGAGTTCGATCGCCGGACTCTGGTTTCCCTCTTCGATCTGTTTCGTCTTGGTGTTGTAATAGAACTCGCTCACGACGCGGCCTTTCGTTCATCGATATCCAGAAGAACCTGCCAGACTGGTAGTCATGACTGTAGACCACTGGCTTCGCCCCGAAAAACGCTCCGTGATCGAACCCGGCACCATTAGTCCGCTTCGCTCGGTCCCCGCCTCGATTGCGCGCCCCGAGTATGCGTTCAAAGATGAAGCGCAATCCGATAATTGCGGGCCGTACGTGCAAACGCCCGACGTCATCGAACGCGTGCGCCGTGCCTCGAAGATCGCCGCCCTCGCCCTTCGCGAGGCAGGCAGGGCTGCGAAGCCCGGCGTCACGACCGACGAAATCGATGCCCTCGTGCATGAAGTCATCCTCGATCACGGCGCATACCCCTCAACCCTCGGCTACCTGAGCTTCCCGAAGTCGTGCTGTACGAGCCTCAACGAGGTGGTGTGCCACGGCATCCCTGACTCAACCGTCATGGAGGAGGGCGACATCCTCAACGTTGATGTCACCGCTTACCTCGACGGTGTCCACGGCGACACGAACGCCACGTTCCCCATCGGTGAGATCGCACCCGAGGCCGCGGAGCTCATCGAACGGACCGAAACGGCGATGTTCCGGGGAATCCGCGCTGCGAAGGTGGGCCGCGAGGTCAATGTCGTGGGTCGTGTCATCGAGAAGTACGTGGGGCGTTTCGGCTACGACTCGGTTCGTGACTTCACGGGCCACGGCGTTGCCGAGGGCTTCCACAACGGCCTCATCATCCCCCACTACGATTCGGCACCCCACTACGACGACATCATTGAGCCAAACATGATTTTCACCGTCGAGCCCATGGTGACTCTCGGCTCGCGCGCGTGGGATCAATGGGATGACGGCTGGACGATCACGACCCGCGATAAGGGGTACACGGCACAGTTCGAGCACACATTCCTTATTACCGACGACGGCTACGAGGTGCTCACTGATCCCGATGCCGAAATTTCCGCGTAAAATGAACGACGTAGTCACCTCGCAAGGAGAAGCATTTCACCATGGCTAAGGAAGCATTCGGAATCGACATCGGCGGAAGCGGCATCAAGGGCGCTCCCGTCAACCTGAAGAAAGGTGAGCTCGCCGCGAAGCGCGTGCGTATCCCTACGCCGCAGCCGGCAACCCCAAAGGCGGTCGCGAAGACCGTCAAGGAGCTCATCGATTCGTTTGATGTCCCCTCCGATATGCCCGTGGGCGTCACGTTCCCCGCGATTATCCAGCACGGCGTCGCAAAATCCGCAGCGAACGTCGACGATTCCTGGATCGGCGTGAACGTGGACCAGCTTCTTTCAGAGGCCACGGGCCATTCGGTCTTCGTGGTGAACGACGCCGATGCCGCCGGTATCGCCGAAATGGAATTTGGTGTCGGTAAAGATAAGTCGGGCCTAGTGATTATGACGACACTCGGCACGGGCATCGGATCGGCCATGTTTATCGATGGCAAGCTCATCCCCAACTCGGAACTGGGCCACCTGAACTACGAGGGCGCGAGCATCGAGAAATTCGCCGCGAGTTCGGTGTTTGAAAAGCTCGGTATTAGCTACGAAGAATGGGCAAAGGAACGCCTCCAGGTGTTCTACTCGCACGTGGAGTTCCTCTTCTCTCCCGACCTCTTCATCGTGGGCGGAGGAGTGTCAAAGGATTCGAAGAAATACCTCCACTTCCTCGACCTCCACACCGAGATCGTACCCGCGAAGCTTCGCAACGAGGCCGGGATCATCGGTGCGGCCGCCCTCGCGCACGCCGAGCGCAAGCTCGAGGTGAAGAAAGACAAGGGCGAGAAGAAAGCCAAGAAGGACAAGAAGAACACGTCGGCCGCAGAGCTCGCTGCCGAGTCGGTCGAAGAGGCCTGATCTGAGGGGGCGCCAAGGGCGCGGACCAGCCAGCCTATAAGCCGGGTTCTGTTTCGACAGTCATCTATCTAGGATCACCGTTGCCGGTGACCTCGAGCGGCCTACCCGGAGGCTCGGCCTGGCAGCCTTGGCGCCTCCTGCATGACCTTGCTCCCGGTGGGGTTTACCGTGCCGGCCCCATCACTGGGGCCGCGGTGGTCTCTTACACCACCCTTTCACCCTTACCTACTTCAGCAGGCGGTTTGCTTTCTGTGGCACTGGCCCGCGGATCGCTCCGGGTGGGTGTTACCCACCACCGCGCCAGGGGGAGCCCGGACTTTCCTCGAGGCTGTGCCTCGCGACTGTCCAGCTGACTGGTCCAGGTCTCAACTTTACTCCACTGCTAAGCATAAGGAGCACGCGCGAGATGTTAATCCTCTTACCACCCTCGGAAACGAAAACTCGCCCGCCAGCCTCGGATGCGCCATGCCTCGATCTTTCTTCCATGGCCTTTCCCGAGCTAACCGAGTCTCGACGAGAGATGATCGCGGCAGCCGGGCGCACGGCGAGGGGTGATGTGGCCGTGGAGAAACTCAAGATTCCGGCCTCGCAACCGGAACTTCGCGAGCGCATGGCGCACCTTGAGAACGAGCCGGTCGCAGCACCGCTCGAGGTGTACTCGGGTGTGCTTTTCGATGCACTCGGGCAGCCTTCTGTTTCCGACGGTTGCCGGCTCCTCGCCGCCTCCGCGCTTTTCGGAATCGTGGACTGCCATGCCGATGCAATTCCGGCCTACAGGCTTTCGGCAGGAAGCGAAGTTGAAGGGCTCGGGAAAGTCGCTGCGTGGTGGAAGCCTCGCCTCAAGCACATTGCCGAAGGGATCGAGGAAAGCGGCGAGATCGTGATCGATTGCCGCTCAGGGGCTTATCGCTCGATGATGCCGCTCAAGGGGGCGCAGGTACTCGAAGTCTCCCCCGTGGCAGTGCGCGAGGGAAAACGCCGCGTCATTAGTCACGACGCGAAGCGCTATCGCGGCCTCGTGGCGCGTGCCCTATGCGAGGCGACCTCTCCCGCTGAAACGGCCGATGACGTGCTCGAGATCCTCATGAATGGCCTCGGGGACTCCCTCGGGTTTGAACTCAGCTCAGGCAAAGCCCGCTCGACGCTCACCGTCGTCGACGATTGGGAGCGCCACTAAGCGCTAAGCGCCGTAGTGACCCGTGATCGTCTCTAGCTCGGAATCGAGCGTGATCTCGCCGCCGTAGGGAATGACGTATTGGGGTCGCGTGTGGCCAAAGGGAAGGCCAAAGCAGACGGGCGTATCCGGGGCGTAGCGTGTGAGCTCGGCTAAAACGTAATCACGCTGCGCCGCGCGACGAGCCGCGCGTACGCTCGCGGGTGCGGGATTGTCGCGATCATCAACGACCGGGCGGGCAACGAGCACGCCCGCGGCAGCCTCGAGGTAGCCCCTCTCCCCCATGCCCCGAATCCAGCGACCCACAAGGTCGGGGCTCGGAAGCACCTCGGAGGTTTCGAAAATGAGGATCGCGCCGTCGAGCTCGCAGGGATCGGGCAGGTGATTCGCCCATGCGAGCTGATCGAGTACTTCGAGACACCCACCCCAGGTACCGCCCCGAACACGAACCTTAGGGCCGTAAAATTCCAGCGGGGCTGCCGCTTCCCGAGGAGAGGCTTCCGTGAGAGCGCGCTCCTCGCTCCAATCGAAACCGTAGTCCTGGCTATCGGCCGGAAGAGCGTAGGTCAGGTCCCCTTCACCCGAGAGCGCCGCGCGAAGTGAGGCGAGGTGTTCGGGATCGACCGTCGGACCACTACCGAGGTGCACCATCGTTGAGCCTCCGTAGAAGCTCGCGATCCCGCGCGCGAAAAGCCATGCGCTCAGATTCGTGTTGTCGCTGTAGCCGAAAAACGGTTTTGAGTCGGCGAGCGGGAGCTTCGGGTCCAGGTAGCGAAGAATCCTTATCTGGTCGTCGCCCCCGATTGTCGAGAAAAGCGCACGGATGTGGGGATCGGCGAAGGCGGCATTGACGTCGCGGGCGCGTTCCTCGGGGCTTGCTCCGAGCGCTCTGGTCGTGGGGTATTCGACAACCTCCACACCGAACAGCTCTTCGAGCCGGCGCATAGCCTGTTCATGGATCGCCGGGAAATACGCGGGCGCGGCCCACGCGGGCGAGAGAACAGCGACCTTGTCACCCTCGCGCACGGGAGCGGGACGCACAAGGGACTTCATCGCGCGGCGCCTGTGAACGGATCGCTCGAGAGCGAGGACACTTCAACCTCGAGCTCCGGGAACTCTTCGCGCAAGAGGCTAGCGAGGTGTGGAAGATACAGCGATTCGCTCGCGTAATGCGGAAGGTCGATGAGCGCGGGCACGCGGGAATGATCAGCGCGGGATTCGAGATGTTCGAGAGCCGGGTGGTGGCGCAGGTCAGACGTGATGTACAGGTCCACGCCTGCGGCCGTCGCGGTCTCGAGGAACGAGTCACCTGCGCCGGGGCACACGGCGACACGGCGGACCTTTCGTCCAGCATCCCCCGTGTGAAGAACGCCCTGCGCCGTCGCGGGAACAGCCCTGCTGATGAGCTCGGCGATTTCGCCTACCGTCGACGCTTCGGGAAGCTCACCTACGGCGCCGAGCCCGAAGAATGACTCGCTCTCCTCGGGCTTTCCGGGTTCAAGAGGCTTCGCTTCCTTGAGGCGAAGAAGATCGATCCATGCCCCAACGGTGCCGTGACGCGAGCGGTCACTATTGGTGTGCCCACACCACAGGCCTCCCTGGGAGCGCAGGAGCTCGGTGGCGACGGCGCCCTTACCGCACGTCGCGGGCAAGAAGCTCGCTCCCTTCAAAAGGAGTGGATGGTGGGCGATGAGAAGCGTCCCGTTGTTCTGAGCAGCCTCACGAGCCTCGGCAACCGTCGGATCCACGGCGAGGCGCAGGCGAGCGACCTCCCAGGCCGGATCCCCGAGTACGAGACCCACGCGGTCCCAATCCTCCGCCCACGCAAGCGGATAGAGGTTTTCGAGAAAAGAGGTCACACGGTTGATCGCTGTCACGGGATGCTCCTTGGTGCAGTGAGGAATGAGGGATCAGGCGTTAGCTGCGCGCGCTGTCTGGGCTTCGGCAAGCGCCGCCTGATACGCCTTCCACGGCATGAGCACGCACTTTACGCGCCCCGGGAACTTCGCGGCGCCCACGAGCGCGATGCCATCGCCAATGATCTCCTCATCACCCTCGTTCTTGCCACGCGAATGCATGACCTCATCGAAGTGAGCGTAGGTTTTCTGCGCGTCCTCAAGGCTCTCGCCAATGAGCAGGTCGCTCATGATCGAAGCGGACGCACGGCTCATAGCACAGCCCGTCGCGTCGTAGGAAAGGTCCTTGATAGTCGGGTTATAGGCATCGCCTTCGAGCTCGATTCGCAGCGTGATCTCGTCGCCGCACGAGGGGTTCACATGGTGCACTTCAGATTGGAACGGTTCGCGCAGCCCGAAGTTCTGAGGCCGCTTGTCGTGCTCAAAAATGAGCTCGGAATACATAGCGTTGAGGTTCATCGATCAAATCCTTTGAAAAACGAGATGGCTTCCTCGAGCGCGGAGGCAAGGCGATCAACTTCGTCGAGTGTGTTGTACACGCTAAAGCTCGCGCGAGTCGTTCCATGAACACCATATCGACGATGGAGCGGCCACGCGCAATGATGCCCCACGCGTACTTCGACCCCGAGTGAGTCGAGAACCTGCCCAATATCGTGCGGGTGGCGTCCCTCGACGCTAAAGGCAACAGCGCCCACGCGACCGGTACTCGGCCCCTTGCCGATAATCCGTACGCCGTCGATCTGCGAGAGGTTGTCGAGGGCCCGCGCGGTCAGCGCAGCTTCGTGGGCGGCAACGTTCTCCATGCCCAGGTTCCGGAGGTATCCGACGGCTGCCTCGAGACCCACCGCTTGCGAAATCATTGGGGTGCCGGCCTCGAAACGTGCTGGTGGCTCCGCAAACGTGGTGCGATCCATGTGGACGATTTCGATCATCGAACCGCCAAGCATAAATGGAGGCAGCTCTGCGAGAAGCTCGTACCGCCCCCACAGCGCGCCGATACCTGTGGGTCCCAGCATCTTGTGCCCCGAGAAAGCGAGGAAGTCGACGTCGAGCTCGGTCACGTCAATCGGCATGTGCGGAGTGGATTGGCAGGCATCAAGAACCGTGAGCGCGCCGACCTCGCGGGCCCGCTTCACGAACTCACGCACGGGATTGATCGTGCCGAGCACGTTCGACTGATGCGTGAAGGCGAAAACCTTCGTGCGGTCATTGAGAAGGGACTCAAAGTCGGTGAGGTCGAGCTCGAAATCGTCCGTGAGCGGAAGGTAGCGCAACGTCGCTCCGCTGCGGCGGGCAAGTTCCTGCCAGGGCACAAGATTCGAGTGGTGCTCCATCTCCGTGACGAGGATTTCGTCTCCTTCGCGCACACGAAGATGTTCCGGAGTCGACGCATCGCCATTGCCGAGTGCATACGCCACGAGGTTGAGAGCCTCGGTCGCATTCTTCGTGAAAGCAAGCTCGCGAGGATCCGTCGCGCCAATAAAGGCTGCGATCGATTCACGCGCCCCCTCGTAACGATCCGTTGCCACCTCCGCGAGCTGGTGGGCGCCGCGCTTAACCGCCGCGTTGCTCGCCGTGAGAAACGCTACTTCGGCATCGATCACGCTCTGGGGGCGCTGACTCGTCGCCCCCGAGTCCAGATACACCAGCGGTCTTTCATCCGCGAGGTTCTGATGGAGAATCGGGAAGTCGTGGCGGATAGCCTCGACGTCGAGCCCGGGATGCTGCGCGGACACTTCAGGTGTCATGGATGAATGCTCCTTGTCGACCGTTCGAGCGTGCGACCTCCAGTATAGGAATTTTGCAAAACCGAAAGCGCAAATCTGTGGGGAATATGTCAGAGCCTCACACGAGCCGTTCGGGCCACGGGCCCCGCCCTTCGTCCGGAGCGAAGATACAAGCGCTGCGCCCGCATTGTCGACACGCCGTGCGCTCACCGCGACTGAGCAACCAGAACTCAACGTCACAACACCCTCACTCTTCGCGAAGATTGAGGGTGGCGATGGTGGACCTAGCAGAAAGCTTGTAGAAACTCGCCCCACCGGTGGGCTACATGAGATCACTGCACCGAACGATCCGCAGTCGCGCGGGGCGGCTTACCCAACGTGAGCCAGAACCGGTAAGTCCGCACCGCAGCATCGCTAGCGAGGCAGTCGACTCTCTGGAACGGCGATATCACGATAGCGAGGCGCTCCGCGCGATCGCGAACGATGTCGGGATCAGCCAGTCCGACTATCGGCGCACTGCGAAGGGGCGCACTCTCACGGAGACCAGTCCGTGGCCATCAGCAACGCAGGGCGGCCCCGAATCAAAAGGCCCCCTCACGACAGGAGTGCCGTGAGGCCGTCGGAGAGAATCTCGCGTGGGCTGACGTGGTGCGTCGCGTGGAGCCGCGCATAGGTAGGAGCTTGGTCAGGGTCAATGGCGACGCGCTTCTCGTCAGACGCCATGGGTGCGGTCAGCGAGGCGCCAATCACCAGGTTGGACAATCGGTAGGCAGTTCCCAGCGGATCCGGGGTACCCGCTTGTTCGAGCAGGACGCACATCCGCTCGGAAAGAGCCAGGTACGCCGGGCCCCTGGGAGCGCGCATACCGATGACCTGACCGGCCCACCGGTGGGTCGTGAGGTGCGCGAAGAAGGCGTGCATCAGGGCAGACAGGTCGGCGTTGCGGATCGACTCGGACACCACGGGATCGTCTGCAAGCGCTGTGTCGAGGGCGAGGTCGAACAGGTCGTCGACGGATTCGACGCGGGAGTACAGGCTGGCTGGAGCGACACCCACCTGTTGTGCCACAGATCGCAGGGTGAGGGCCCTCAACCCGCCTTCGTCCAGCAGCCTCACCAATGCCCTCGCAACCTCCCCGATGTCCACTGCGCGGAGGCGTCGCACAGGTTTGCGATGTTCCCAGTAGCTCACCCCACCAGCCTAACCAAACACGCTTCCGTTAGCTATCCATTCTATGTTAGGTTTCGCGCATGCTGGATGCCACCACCCTCCCGATCACCTTTGAGAACACTCGCCTACGTCCCCTCTCTGAGCTGGACGCAGACGCGTATGCAGCCGGCACCAAGGATGAAGCTGTGCGGCGCTTCGGCCACCTGCCCGAGTCCGACTACACCCCCGAGTCCGTGCGACAGATGATCCGTGACGAGGTTGCTGAGGGTCTGTCGTCCGGCACGCTGGCAGTTCTCGCACTTGCCGACGCCGAGACGGACCGGTTTATGGGCTCCTTGGTGCTCTTCGACGTCAGCTCCGAGGCTGCCGAGGTCGGGTTCTGGATTCATCCGGATGCGCGGGGAGCAGGGCACGCTCGTCGGGGCCTGGAGTTGGCATCGCGCTTCGCACGCAACAGTGGACTGCGAACCTTGACAGCACGCACGCTCCTGGAGAACAAGGCCTCCCAGCGGTGCTTGACGAACGCAGGGTTCCATGAGGTCGAGCGAGCCGTCGGGACCACGCCCGCAGGACAGCGCGAGGAACTTTTCCATTACCGGCGCGATCTCAAGCCCACCGCCCAGTGGCCGTTGGCGACGGAGCGGCTTCGGCTCCGTCCGCATAACGCCGACGATACCGAATGGCTTCACGAGCTGTACTCGCGACCCGACGTTGCCCGCTACCTGCTGGACGAGCCATGGACCGCGGAAGTCACCCACGACAAGCTCACCGAACGTCTAGCGAAGACTGACATCGATGGCGAGACTGGCGCGCTTGCGCTGGTCATCGAGCATGACGGCGTCCCAATCGGAGACGTCGCGTTGTGGCTCACCGATCACGAGCACCGTCAAGGCGAGATCGGGTGGGTTCTCGACCCAGCGCACGGTGGGCAAGGTTTCGCCAGCGAAGCCGTCCGAGCAGTACTCGCCCTCGGGTTTGACCACTACAAGCTCCACCGCATCACCGCGCAGATGGATGCCCGCAACAGCGCCTCGGCAGCACTGGCTCCTCGTGTCGGGCTCCGGCTCGAAGCACATCACGTCCAGGACTGGTTCAGCAAGGGCGAATGGACCGACACCCTCATCTTCGCGCGACTTGCCTCCGAGCACATGCGCCAATGATCAGGAGTCTGACTTTCATGCTCCCTGTATACGGCCCCCAAATCTACCGCGCTCTGACGACGTATCGGAATATTGCAAGGCTGAGATGACTCAAGATCCCCTGCGCCGGCCTCGCAGCGCACACGGTGGTTCGTGCTCACCGCCGTCTCTCTCGGTTTGCTGCTTGCAACGGTCGACACTTCGATTCTCTACGTGGTCGTGCCTCTTCTGACGGACGAGTTGTCGGCGAGCGTAAGTGAGTCACTGTGGATTATCAACATGTACCCCCTCGTCATGACTGGCCTACTGCTGGGCACCGGGACGCTCGGGGATAGGTTCGTACACAAGCTGGTGTTCCAGATTGGCATCAGCGCGTTCGGGATAGCTTCCCTACTCGAAGCCTTTTCTCCAAACGTGTGGGTGCTGATCGTCGCGCGGGCACTACTCGCGGTGGGTGCAGCACTGATGCTGCCCGCGACACTCGCGATCATCCGGTTCACGTTCGAGGACGAGGATGAGCGCAACGTCGCCATCGCTGTTTGGTCGAGTGTCTCGATCGGTGGCATTGCCTTCGTGACCGGACGATGACCCGTCGTTTGTGTTCTCATTCGAGGATGATGAACTCCTCTGAGCTAACCCGTCACTGGAAGCGTTGGCATTTCCCGAGGTGAACTGGGCAACTCCTACCATCGCAAGAAACGCAACGACAGCAACAATTGCGACAACAATATACGCGGTGCGCCTACGCCCCCCGTTTGGCTGTGCGCGATGAACCGTTGACCATAAGTCACACCTTAACGCTCCAGAACACAAAAATCTCGGGACATCGAGCGAACGTTGACTCGAGGCACTTTGACCGATCATCCAAGAGTCGACTTCACCGCGGTTGAATCGGTTGATGCTGATGGTCCATACCTTCTAGGGGCGGTCGTCGTAGCAGGGTCACGTCAACATGACCGAACCCCAAGAGGTGTGTTACGGTGCCCGGGGAGAGCGCGTCTGAGGAGACCTCGGCCCCCCGAGACCGCAGGCAGATGCCAACTTATCGCCGGCGATTCGCCGCCTCAATTGAAGAGGGGAAAAATGACCATCCTTCGCGGACCATTCGAGGTCACCACTGACAGTGAGCCCCCTTTCTATGAACAGGACGGGGTCACAATCAACCGCAATGTGGTGCGTAAGACCTTCACAGGTGCGGTCACCGGCACCTCCGAAGCGCATATGATCGCAGCGCGCACCCCTGATCCCGGTTCGGCTGGTTATGTCGCGATCGAACACTTCACCGGCACCGTTAATGGCAAGGAAGGCACCTTCGTCTTGCAACACCATGGAATCGTCGCTCATGGGGAACCGGAGTTGTCCGTGGTTATCGTTCCTGGGACGGGTACTGGTGAGCTGACCGGGATCAGTGGCACCTTGACCATCGACGACGTTGACGGTGACCACTCCTATACGTTTGACTACAAACTCGCATGACTCGCTGGCTTGTCATGCCGCGTGGCATCAACGTAGGTAACAACAACCGGGTACCAATGGCTGAACTGCGTTCCGCGCTCACTGACGCCGGGTTCGAGGCTGTCGTCACGATTGGTCAAAGTGGGAACATTATTGCCACTCGGTCAGGGAGTGAGGATCAAGTTATCATTGAGGTGCAGTCGGTAATGGCTGATGCCTTTGGAGTTACGGTCCCCATGGTGGTGCGGCAAGCCGACGAAGTACGCGAGGTCTTGGCGAGCAATCCTTTAGCAGACGTCGCTACCGACTATTCCAAGTACTTGGCTATCTTCCTGTCTGCAACGCCCGCTATGGCGGAAGTTGCGGCCCTAGAGTCAGAAGATGTCAGTCCTGAAGTAGTACGGCTCATCGGGCGCACCGCGTTCGTGTGGACCCCTGGTGGCGTCAAGGCGATGAAGGTCTCACATACTGCCTTGGAGAAGCGCTTCGGGGGGACGGCGACCGCTCGAAATTGGAACACGCTCATGAAGATCGCTACCAAGCTCTAACCGCAACCCAAGGGGAATCAGCGGATTGCCCCGGGCACGATGGCACCGCCGGACAAGTTTCTTGCTTCCCACTGTCTAGCGCGAGACCGACGGGCTTCTCAGGCGAGCGTGCTGTGCATCATCTTCTGCGACTATCTACGACATGCACCGCAGTGTCATGCACCCGCTCCGCGATCCTCGCCGAACGCGCCGAAGCCGAGATCGAACGCACCTACCAGCGCAACTCCCTGAGCCCAACCCAGGCTGAGCACGTCCGGAAGGTCCTCAACGACGTGTTCGACCAGCTCGAAGGATCCAGCGAGGACGAACGCAAGCTCCTGACCGCCCAGCGCGACAAGCTCGAAGCCGAACGCCTCAAGCTCGTCCAGGCCCACTACGCCGACGCGATCCCCCTCGACCTCCTCAAGAGCGAGCAAGACCGCATCCGCGCCAGCCTCGACCAGATCAGCACACGGCTCGACAACCTCACCGACACCTACGCCGAGGCCCGAACAGGCTTGGACCGGCTCACCAAACTCCTCGACAACCTCTACAACAAGTGCGACCCAGCCGAACGACGCATCCTCAACCGCGCCCTGTTCACCCGCATCACCATCAACGACGAAGAAAACGCCACCTACACACCCGAGCAGACCACCGCCACCGTCCTCGCCCACACCAGCTTCGACGCCCCGGCGCACGTCACCGCAGAAACAAACTTGCCCCGCCATCAGGCGGGGCAAGTTTCGATTTTCTCATCTTACGTGGGTCTTGAGGGACTCGAACCCCCGACATCCACGGTGTAAACGTGGCGCTCTAACCAACTGAGCTAAAGACCCGCGCAGGACATCATCCCACGACGTGCACGATTCGGCAAAACGGGGAGCGAGCGAGCGTCGATCCGTCTGCCAGCAGCCCCTTACGAACGCGAAGCGAGACGCGTACCGGACCAATCCGGTGCAAGCGACACCGCATTCATCCCGCGGAGCCCCGCAGTATTCGCTGCTTCCTGGATGTCGGCGGGATCCACGTGACCCGGACGGCCGGGCTTCGGCGTGAGGAGCCACACTGGACCACCCGCAACGAGACTCGAGAGACAATCGACGAGACCATCGGTCAGGTCGCCGTCGCCATCGCGCCACCACATGATGACGCCATCCACGATTTCGCGGGAGTACTCATCTTCGAGATCGGCGTCGATGAGATCCTCGATGGCGTCGCGAAGGTCGAGGTCTACATCGTCGTCGTACCCGAACTCCTGCACAAGCTGGCCTTCGTGGAACTCAAAAACTTCGGCAAGGTTGTCGCTCGAAGCTGCAACCGGTGACAAGGGGCGACTCCTTCGGGGTTCGGAAAGTGAGATGGGGATCTCGGGACGCTCCAACTGTACCGAAGGTCCATGGCGGTGTCACTCACAAAAAACAATACGAGAAATAACCGAACCCGGTGAGAGCCACGGCACCTTTCGCGCCCACGCGCTCACGTCTCTTTCGGGCGCACGCTATACGCTAGATGAGCACAAAGGCGGGCCCAAAGGCACAGCCCCTTTTTCACCCACACCACGAGGGAGAACAAAAGCGTGAACTCGAACGACATCACCGGGCGTCAAGGAATCGGTCTTCCCAGCCACGCAAACGACGTGGATCCCGAGGAGACGAGGGAGTGGTTGGAATCGCTCGACGCGGTCGTCGCGAACGGCGGCGCTGAGCGCGCCTCGCACATCGTCGGCAACCTCCTCACGCACGCACGCGAGCGGGATCTGGACGTGCCGAGCGTGGAGAACACCGACTACGTCAACACGATTGCGGCGAAGGACGAGCCCGAATACCCCGGCGACCTTGAGATCGAAAAGTCGATTCGTCGCGCCGTGCGCTGGAACGCGGCGATGCAGGTACATCGCGCCCAGCGCCCCGAGATCGGTGTGGGTGGCCACCTTTCTAGTTACGCCTCGATCTCCACCGTGTACGAAGTGGGCTTCAACCACTTCTTCCGCGGCCGCGAGCACCGCGGTGGCGGCGACCAGGTCTTCTTCCAGGGCCATGCCTCCCCCGGAATCTACTCGCGCGCCTTCCTCATGGGCCGCCTGAGCGAGCAGGACCTCGACGGCTTCCGTCAGGAAAAGTCGAATCCCCGCGGCATCCCGAGCTACCCGCACCCGCGCGCGATGCCGGAATTCTGGCAGTTCCCGACCGTCTCCATGGGCATCGGCCCGGTCAACGCGATCGAGCAAGCCTCGATCAACCGCTACCTCCACAGCCGCGGACTCAAGGACACGAGCGAACAGCACGTGTGGGCATTCCTCGGCGACGGCGAGATGGACGAGGTCGAATCGCGCGGCGCACTGCACATCGCCGCCAATGAACAGCTCGACAACCTCACGTTCGTCGTCAACTGCAATCTTCAGCGCCTCGACGGTCCCGTGCGCGGCAACGGCAAGATCATCCAGGAGCTCGAGGCTCAGTTCCGCGGCGCCGGTTGGAACGTTGTCAAGGTCGTGTGGGGCGAAGGCTGGGACAAGCTCTTTGCCGAGGACACCGACGGCGCGCTCGTGGATCTCATGAACACGACCCCCGATGGTGACTTCCAGACCTTCCGCGCCGAATCCGGCGGCTTCATCCGCGATAACTTCTTCGGCCGTGATCCGCGCACGAAGGCTCTTGTCGAGGACATGAGCGATGCCGATATCTGGTGGGGCCTCAAGCGCGGCGGCCACGACCCGAAGAAGATCTACGCGGCGTTCAAGCACGCGACGACCGTGAAGAACGGGAAGCCGACCGTGATCCTCGTGCACACCATTAAGGGGTACGTGCTCGGTAAGAAGTTCGCTGGTCGCAACGCCACTCACCAGATGAAGAAGTTCACGATCGATGATCTCAAGCAGCTTCGCGACACGCTGCACATTCCGTTCACCGATCAGCAGCTCGAGGCGGATCTCTACGATCAGCCGTACTACATGCCGGCGGAGGACTCCCCCGAGATGCAGTACATGCGTGATCGTCGCGCTGAGCTCGGCGGTGTCGTTCCCGACAACCGCCATAAGAAGGCGACGTTCACCGTCCCCGGTGAAAAGACGTGGGCTGTGGCGAAGCGCGGCTCAGGCAAGCAGGAAGTCGCCACGACGATGGCGCTCGTGCGTCTGCTCAAAGACCTCATGCGCGACAAGGAGACGGGTAAGTACTGGGTGCCGATCATTCCCGATGAGGCACGCACGTTCGGTCTCGATGCGATGTTCCCGACCGCGAAGATCTACAACCCGAAGGGCCAGAACTACCTCTCGGTGGACCGCGATCTTCTCCTTGCCTACAAGGAGTCGGCGCAGGGCCAGATCAAGCACATGGGCATCAACGAGATCAGCTCGACGAGTGCCTTCACCGCCGCCGGTACCGCGTACTCGACGCACGAGGTTCCTCTCGTGCCGTTCTACATTTTCTACTCGATGTTCGGCTTCCAGCGCACCGGCGATTTCTTCTACGCCGCGGGCGACCAGATGGCCAAGGGCTTCGTGATCGGCGCGACCGCCGGTAAAACCACCCTCGCGGGTGAGGGTCTCCAGCACATGGATGGCCACTCGCCTCTTCTCGCCTACACGAACCCCGCGGCGATCATCTACGATCCCGCTTACGGTTACGAGATCGGCCATATCGTGCGCGATGGTCTCCAGCGCATGTACGGCGATAACGAGGAGCGCCTCCAGGAGGTCTTCTACTACCTGACCGTGTACAACGAGCCGATTCACCAGCCCGTTGAGCCTGAAAACGTTGATGTCGAGGGCATCATCAAGGGCATGTACAAGGTCGACGAGGTCCAGGAGGGCGATGGCCCGGTCGCGCAGCTCATGGCCTCGGGTGTCGCGGTTCCGTGGACTCGCGAAGCTCGCGATCTCCTTTACAAGGACTGGGGCGTGCGTTCGGCCGTATGGTCGGTGACGTCCTGGAGCGAGATGCGTAACGACGCTCTTGCCGCCGATAAGCACAACTTCCTCCACCCCGAAGAAGAACCCAAAACCCCGTGGATGGTGGAGAAGCTCAAGGACGCCGAGGGCCCGTTCGTGGCGACGACGGACTTCGACTACCTCGTTCCCGACATGATCCGCCCGTGGATCCCGAACGACTACGCCGTTCTTGGTGCCGAGGGTTGGGGCTTCTCCGATACCCGCGCCGCCGGTCGCCGCTACCTGCACATCGACCGCGAGTCGCTCGTGGTACGCGCCCTCAAGTCGCTCGCTGATCAGGGCAAGGTCGATCGCTCGGTCGTCAAGCAGGCCATCGACAAGTACGATCTGCTCAACGTGAACGCCGGCTCTTCCGGCATGGCGGGCGGGGACGCCTGAGCATCATGACCGCTGAACTGCCATGGCTGCACATCGACGCCTCAACGCCGAATGCCGCCGCGCAGCTCCATGATGCGATCGCGAACGCCGCTGCGGAGGGCACTCTCGCCCCGGGTGAGAAACTGCCCTCCGTGCGCTCGCTCGCCAAGGCCTGCAACGTCGCACCGAACACGGCCGCGAAGGCCATCAAGTCGCTTGCGGCGGCGGGTATTGTGGAAACGGATGGGCGACGTGGCACGCGCGTGAAGCCCTGGGGCGAGGTAGAACGCTCGCTTCAGGAGGCACTCGCGCATGCCGCGCGCCTGGCAGTTTCGTCTGGGGTGGGGTCCGACGCCTCCCTCGCAATGTTTGAGGCCGCGCTGCGCACAGAAGCGGCCTCTTCCCGATAGACACGTGAAAGGACAGTGGCGTGCTCGTCATTGCATCGCCCGGACAGGGCGCTCAGAAGCCCGGATTCCTCGCTCCGTGGCTCGACATCGATAGCGTGGCCGAATACGCGGGCTCGCTCGGTGAGGCCGCGGGGGTGGACATCGTGAAACACGGGACCGTGTCGGATGCCGACACGATCCGCGACACGGCTATCGCACAGCCGCTCCTCGTCGCCTCCAGCCTCATTGTGCATAGCGTTCTCTTCGGCGCTCTCGATGTGCCACGCCCCGATTTTTATGCCGGCCACTCGGTGGGCGAGGTCGCCGCCGCTGGCCTCAGTGGCGCGCTCACCGAAACCGACGCGATGGAATTTGTGCGTGACCGCTCGAAGGCCATGGCCGAGGCTGCAGCGGCGGAGAAGACCGGCATGGTTGCTATTGTCGGTGGGTTGCGTGAGGATGTGCTCACGAAAATCGAGGCCGCCGGTGCCGTTCCCGCGAACATCAACGGTGCTGCCCAGGTGGTCGCAGCAGGCTCGATCGCGCAGCTCGAAACGCTGAGGGAGAACCCGCCCGCGAAGGCTCGCGTGATCCCGCTTCAGGTTGCCGGCGCCTTCCATTCCCCGTACATGGCGCAGGCTCGCGAGGCGCTTGCCGCGCGCGTAAGCGACTATTCGGTGCGTCAACCCCAGATTCCCGTGATTTCAAACGCCGACGGTGCTGTGGTGCGGGAAGGACAGGCGTTCCTCAACTCGATCGTCACCCAGGTTGCCCACACCGTGGATTGGCTCGCGTGCATGCACACCTTCGAGGCCGAGAGGGTTACGGGCATCCTCGAACTCGCACCCGCGGGTACCCTCACGGGTCTCGTGAAGCGCGATGCAAAAGCTCTTGCACGTTTCGATCTCAACACTCCCGATCAGCTCGATGCCGCACGCGACTTTGTGCGCGAGCACGCTGGCCAGGCCCCGAAGGAGGCGTAATCTCGGTGGTCACTCTTCGCCCCTCAAAACCCGTTGCGGGCTCGCAGATTCTCTCCTATGGCGCCGCTCGCGGCGAACTCGTTGTCACAAATGACGACATTGCAGGCCCCATTGATTCCTCGGATGAATGGATCCGCCGCCGCACCGGCATCGTCACTCGCAAACGCGCCGGCGACGACGTCCACGTGATCGACCTCGCCGAGAAAGCCTCACGTGACGCGATTGAAAAGTCCGGGCTTGACGCTTCGGACATCGACACGGTGATCGTTTCAACGATCTCGTTCGAATATCAGACGCCCTCGGCGGCAACACTGCTCGCGGCGCGCCTCGGCATTGAGGATGCGGTTGCCTACGACATCTCGGCGGCGTGCGCGGGTTTCTGCTACGCGGTGGGCCAGGCTGATGCCCTCGTGCGTTCAAGCGCGGCAAAAAACGTTCTCATCGTGGGGGCCGAGAAGCTGTCGGACCTCATCTCCCCCACCGACCGTTCGATTTCTTTCCTTCTCGGCGACGGTGCGGGAGCCGCGATCATCTCCGCGAGCGACGAGCCTAAGATTGGCCCCACTATTTGGGGCAGTGACGGCGAGCACTGGGACACGATCCGCATGACCCATTCGCTTCTCGACTACCGCGATAAGCCGGAGCTGGGCTTCCCCACGCTCGAGCAGGATGGCCGCACCGTGTTCCGCTGGGCCGTGTGGCACACGGCTGAGATTGTTCGAAAGGCGCTCGACGAAGCGGGGCTCACCGTTGAGGACATCGACGTTTTTGTGCCCCATCAGGCGAACATGCGCATCATCGACGAGCTCGCGAAGCAGCTCAAGCTTCCCGAGAGTGTGGTGATTGGCCGCGATATTGCTGACACGGGCAACACGTCTGCCGCATCTGTTCCACTTGCCGTGCACCGCCTCCTCGACGAGGGTCAGGCGAAGTCCGGTGATGTGTGCGTGCAGATCGGCTTCGGCGCCGGACTCGCCTACGCGTGCCAGATCGTCGTTTTGCCGTAACGCGTGCCCCGTATTGTTTGGTCGAAGCCGCGCCCAAAGAGAAGGTTCTTCGAAGAAGAACGCGGGGCAGGAAGCGACCGGCAGTAGCGAGACACGCGTCAAACTTGCAGCCGTCGGAACCTGAACCTTCAGGTTTGGCGCTGTAGGCTAATGCCGCTGATCTAATTCGTAAAGCACAAAGGAGAGCCTCCATGGCACACACCGAAAACGAAATCCTCGCCGGCCTTGCCGAGATCGTGAACGAGGAGACCGGTGTTGAGACCGCTGACGTTCAGCTTGACAAGTCGTTCACCGACGACCTCGACATCGACTCGATCTCGATGATGACCATCGTCGTGAACGCCGAAGAAAAGTTCGACGTGCGCATCCCCGACGAAGAGGTCAAGAACCTCGTGACCGTTGGTGACGCCGTGAAGTTCATCGAGAACGCTCAGGCCTGATTCTTATCTGGTGCGCGCTCGCCCGTTTGCGGCGGGCGCGCACCTTAATCATTTCCCCTTTTTTCACCACGCCCGCAAGGAGAACCCATGAGCGAGAATCCTCGCGTAGTTGTCACCGGCCTCGGCACATTCAACCCGCTTGGAGTCGACATCGAGAGCTCCTGGAAGGCTGCCCTTGCGGGAGTATCCACCGCGCACACGCTTGAGAATGATTGGGCGGAGCGCTACGGGCTCGCGGTGAACTTCGCCTGCACGGTCGCGGGCGATCCTCTCGAGCACCTTTCGAAGCCCGAGGCAAAAAAGCTTGATCCGAACGGGCAGTACGCGATGATCGCCGCGCGCGAGGCGTGGGAGGATGCGGGCAGCCCCGAGGTTGATCCTCTGCGACTTGGCGTCGTGGTTGGTACCGGCATCGGTGGCGTGTGGACGATCCTCGATCAGTGGGACACCGTGAAGGAACGCGGCGCGCGCCGCGTCAACCCGTTCACCGTTCCCATGCTCATGGCGAACTCCGCGGCCGCGCATATCGAGATTGAGTTCGGAGCGAAAGCCGGTGCACACACGCCCGTCTCGGCGTGCGCCTCGGGCGCTGAGGCGCTCGCGCACGGCCTCGACTTCATTCGCAGCGGACGCGCCGATATCGCGATCGTTGGCGGCACCGAGGGCTGCGTGCACCCGCTCCCCCTCGCGGGCTTCGCAAATATCCGCGCGCTCTCCACTCGCAACGATTCACCTGAGACAGCCTCGCGTCCCTACGACCGCGATCGTGACGGCTTCGTCCTCGGTGAAGGCGCAGGCATCATGGTGATCGAGACCGAAGAGCACGCAAAGGCACGCGGTGCGCAGATCTACGCCTACCTCGCCGGCCGCGGCATGGCGTCCGACGCCCACCACATTTCCGCGCCGAGCACCGAGGGCCAAGCGCGCGCCATCCGCGAGTCGCTCGAGGATGCGGGCCTCACCGCACGCGATATCGTCCACGTCAATGCCCACGGCACGTCGACCCCGCTCGGCGACCTCAACGAGCTCGAGTCTCTTTCGATCGCCCTCGATGGCGAAACCGACCAGATCGTCGTGACCTCCACGAAGTCGATGACCGGCCACCTCCTCGGCGGCGCAGGTGCTGTCGAGTCGATCTTCTCCATCCTCGCACTGCACAATCGCGTTGCGCCGCCCACGATCAACATTGAGAACCTCGATGAGGGCGTCACGATGGACATTGCGAACGGCACAGCACGCGAGCTTCCGAGCGGCGACATCGCCGCGCTCAACAATGCCTTCGGCTTCGGCGGTCACGACATGTCGGTCGTATTCGCGAGCGCGTAAACCGCGCGCACGTATAGGCGTACGAAAACGGGGTCCGACGGTTGTCGGGCCCCTCAGGGTTGTCTATCGGTGCACCAACGCATCGGATTCCAAGAAAAGCGGTCCGCATGTCAGGTCAGGGGATTGATGACAATTCAGTCGCTTGATTACTTCACGCAGGTGCTAGAGGCGGCGGCGTTTCGTAAAGTTCCCAGTTAAACGCATACTAGACCTATGACTTGGTTTGAATGGCTACAGAAGGTCTCCGGAGGATCCACGCCCACTGCCATTGCTCGTCGTTTACAAATACAGCCTTCGACTGTAACCAGATGGAGGGATGGAGGCTCACCATCTACCGAACAAGCATCAGCTGCTGCTCACGCATACGGCCGGGCTGTACTTGAAGCCTTCGTGGCAGCCGGCTTCCTCACCGATGAAGAGGCCGGGGCGGGTCCAGCAGCACTGTCCGACCTCACTACAGACGAACTGTTCGCTGAACTTCGCAAGCGAGTATCTTGAGTATCTCAGGGGTTAGACCCGCTGACCTCTGACAACTCATTCGTGTCACGTTCAGCACCGCATCCTAGATAGTTCGGTAATTCAACCTCTTTGCTGGCTCTGTTCCAGGCACCCAAGGCAGATACCCCGCGAAACCTTTTATGATGTTTCTATGCAATTCCACGACCCCCTCGACTGGAACCAGTACATCCGAACGATCGCGGCCGGAGAGACAAACGTCGAAATCTCCAACCGCACAGGCATAGGTCCGTCCACTATTAGTAGATGGGGTCGTCCGAAGGCAACGGACGTAATTTCCTTTGCTCGTGCCTACGAGCGTCCAGTTACCGAAGCACTTATTGCAGCAGGCTTCATTACCCCCACCGAAGCCTCCGCTTTCGTCTCCTACAGTGTCGTCAAAGTAGAGGAAATCTCGAACGAACAACTCGCCGCGCTCGTTGCCACCCGACTTGGAGTCAACGGGCATCAGCGCTCATAGATCCGAACGGAAAATTACCCCGCTAACTCGACTCGCACCCACAAATAAGTTGGTGACAATTGGCGCTAACCTAGCACCATTAATTTCATCGCTATCGCAATCCAGGTATTAGAACCTCAACCATCTCGCTGAAGCTCAAACGGATACCATTCGAGAAGCAATACGATTACTACATGCACTCTCATTTTCGCACATGGCTCAACGAAGCAACGAGCAACGCCACCAACGCCGAAATCGCCCATAAGACAGGGATCGCAAAGTCCACCGTCGGCCGGTGGGAAGGCGCACCGCCACGTCCAGAGACCATCATCCAAGTAGCACGCGCATTCAAAGCGAATGCCGTTGACGGCTTAGTGGCCGCTGGTTACCTCCATGACGACGAGGTGCGAATTCCCAAAGTTATCCATAGACCCTCAGATTTCAGTTCCCTCGAACTCCTCGACGAGCTTCGCACCCGCGTCCTGAACGGTCGCGTCGAAATGTCTCACCCCCTTGAGACCATCACGTCACCACACGGCCCTCATACCGAGAGCGCATAACCTAGGCGTCCGCGTCTGGTGGACACCACACGAACACACCTACTACTCCCACCAACGCCTATCAATCTGGCTCCCCCGAAACCTCACCAACGCCGAAACCTGCAGCCCCCTCGCACACGAAATCGCCCACGCCATACACGGCGACCAATACCCACAACCCTCACACATTGAAGCCCGCGCGTGGCGAGAAGTTATCCACGCCTATTACGAGACTCTAAGGACAGCTACATGAGCACCGCCAAAAAGGAAGACACCCCAGGGGACAAACTCTTTATGAAGTGGGTAAAAATCGGCGGGATCGTCCTGGCCGCACTGGTTGCGCTCACCGTGTACGCGACCATCATGACACCCGAAAAAAAGGAATCTGAGCCATACAAGCCCGGGGGAATCCTTCGCGCTGCCGCCGCTGCATGCGACATCACAAACCCTGACATTACTGGTGCGATCATCACACTCGACGGGGACATCAACGAAACCGCGTGCGTACTCCAGAAAATCGGCACCTCTCAAACCGTCATTGACCAGATCGAAATGACCCGCGCTATCGACGGCGTGCAAACCGTGTCTGAGAACGGCTTCCGCTACCAGTGGACTTACCACCCGAAACGGGGTCTAGACATGAGCATCCTGGACAACCGGGGATGAAACCGACCAGCAACCCACGTGTGAAACGGTACGACGACAAACGCACCGGAAAACCCCGCTACCTCGTCCGCTAGCGCAAACCAGACGGACGCCGAACCGTGAAACGCGGCTTCACCACGAAACGCGCCGCCGAACAATGGCTAACCGAAACCGACACAGCGAAACGCGCCGGCGCATTCGTGTCCGTCACCGACGGCAAGACACGCCACGCAGACCTCGAAGAACGTTACTTCACCATCAAAGCAAGCCAAGTGATACCGACGACGTTAGCGGACGGGCGCACGGCATGGCGGCTACAGGTATCCCCCGCATTCGGTACGTGGCAGGTTAGCGCGATACACACTAGCGAAGCTGAACCACGGGCTGCGAGCCTCAAGGGATCTGCGAAGCTCGTCCGGCGTTAGATCGCCGAAGTCCGCGACGTACTTCGAAATCATCCACGCCCGCTGACGCAGACCAAGCTAAGGGCCACCACATGCGCTGTCTTCCCCTCTCCCTCCTAAAAGCGAACGCCCTAACCGCCTAGACCCCACTTGCATCCGACCGCAACCTCACCCTCTGCGACCTCCGCCAGGGCCTCCAAGCGCACGGCCTATGTGAAGGCGAATTCCCTGGTAGCGGGGCGAACAACTTCAACTTCGATACCGCGAGATGAGAAAGCAGAACCCACCTTTCACGGGGTGACAGCCCGAATTTGAAGCTGAACGGATCTCACCATGTATCCCAACAATTACGACTCCGCCATCACCTGGGACGACCACCGGATAATCGTCGCAGGCCGCGAGAACGGCATCGATAATGCTAGGGCTGGTGAACTGCTCGGCTTCGGCTGTACTATCTGCCATCCGCTTCAATAAAACGGACTAGCGAACCTTGGATGAACGGTGAGATTTGTATTCCACAAGTTCATTGAGCTGCTCGACGCCTCATGAAGGGCCGTGGGGTTACTGTCGATGCGTTGTAGCCCCGCCGCCGGCGGCAGGGGATCCGCCTCAGCTCCGGTCGGCGGCGGTCAGAAAATATCTATCCGCGGAATCGACCCGACCAAATGAGCGTCCCTACTCCCTCGACTATGTCCCCCAGCGTGCCCTGGAGGCGTCGCAGGCAAGGCAAAAACGGACGATAAACGGACAATCGCCACTTTGTCCGTGACAAGACTAGGACGGAAATAAGCCCAAAACACTGCGTGACCTGGGCATATGGTAGGCCCGGCGGGGCTTGAACCCGCGACCGACGGATTATGAGTCCGGTGCTCTAACCAACTGAGCTACGGGCCCGTATACGCGCTCTATTATCGCCGCTCGGGTGTCTTCTTGGAAAGTTCTCGCCGCGTGGCGGGCGATAGCGTGGCCTTTGGCACATCCCGGCCAAATATGGGCTTTGAATTGGCGATCCGCGCCCGGTCGCTGCTAATGTATTTCGAGTCGATCCCCCATAGCTCAATCGGCAGAGCATTCGACTGTTAATCGAAGGGTTATTGGTTCAAGTCCAATTGGGGGAGCAACCGAAGGCCCCGGGGAAACCCGGGGCCTTCACTTTTCGCGGTAGCGTTAAGCCCCGAGGCCTGGAGGAAGGTACCCATGAGTGTTCACTCGCCCGAGTCTTTCGAGCGCCCCGAGGATTTCGGACCGGGCAGCGTGTGGGTCGACAGGGTCGCCACGCGCCAGTTCGTGGGCTATACGCAAAGCGGTGTGGAGATTCCCATCGGGCTCGAAGAGGGGCGCGTCAGTCCCGGTGAACTCTTGAAGCTTGCGCTGATCGGCTGTGCGGGCATGTCGATGGATCACGCCGTCGCACGGCGCCTTGGTGACGATTTTGCGGCGCGCCTGTACGCGCACGGCACATCCGATGCCGAGCATGACCGTTACCATGAGATTGACGAGACGATTCAGCTTGACCTCTCCGGTCTGGATGACCGCGAGCGGGAGAAACTTGCTGCCGTGATCGATCGCGTGATCGACGCTGCGTGCACGATTCAACGCACTGTCGTTCCAGGCGCCGAGGTGCGCCACACAATCACCGACGCGGGCCTCGCATCGTGCACTGCGTCTGACGAGGAGGAGAAGTAATGGCGAAGCGCGAGATTCGCGTTGTTGGTGACCCGGTTCTGCGTACCGAGTGCGATCCGATCAAGGAGATCACGCCGGGTGTTCGCGCCCTCGTCGAGGATCTCCTCGAAAACGTTAATGAGGAAGGGCGCGCAGGTCTTGCCGCGAACCAGATTGGCGTGAGCCTCAGGGCGTTCTCGTGGAACATTGATGGCGAACTCGGCTACATCCTCAATCCGGTGATCACGTACCTTTCGGAAGAGAAGCAGGGAGGCGACGAGGGCTGCCTCTCCGTTCCTGGGCTTTGGTTCGAGCGTGAGCGTGCGGCGAAAGCTGCATGCGAGGGCATTGATCTTGACGGAAAAAAGGTGACGCTTGAGGGCGAGGGCATCGTCGCGCGTCTCATCCAGCACGAGGTCGGTCACCTCGATGGTGCCCTCTACATCGATGGACTCGACAAGAGCGAGAAAAAGAAGGCGTTGCGGGCGATCCGCGAAACCCTCTAGACTGTTCTCAGGCCCGAGCCGGGTCGCCATAGGTATCAACGCGAATCGTGGGGAAGACGTTTCGATTGATACGAAAGGTAAGCCCATGGCTCGTGGAACCCTCACAATCCACTCCGTGTCGCGTGCCCTCGCTCCTCATCTTGAATGGGCCGTGAGCGGAGTTCTTGGCCTGCCCGTACGCGTGAGGTGGCACCGCCACGAAGGCGACCCTTCACAGCTGCGCATGGCAATTAACTGGACCGGCCCCGAAGGCATGGGCGCGCGGCTCGCGACCGCCCTTCGCGGTTGGGACAGCGTTCGCTTCGAAGTCACGCAGGAGCCAAGCGCGGGCGAGGAAGGCTCGCGATGGATGTACACGCCGTCGCTCGGCATTCACCACGCGGCGATCGATGCCGCCGGCAACGTCACCCTCACCGAAGACCGTATTCGCTATTGCATTGCCACCGGGGCAGGCGATGCCGCGCGGATTGAAAACGAGATCGGCAAGGCCCTCGGCGAGGCTTGGGACCATGAATTGGAAAGCTTCCGCGCCGCCGCAAGCGGTGAGGAGCCGCGCCGCCTTCACCTCGTCGGCTAACAGCGCCCTGCACCCCGGGAGGAACTCCCCTACTCTTTGAGAGCGCGAAGCTTCTGCTGCGCGTCTTGAAGGGCCGTCATCGTCGCACGGAACTCCTCGGCTTCGCGATCCGGGGTAAGCCTGCCAAGCTTCCTTCGCAGCTCCGAAATTTCATGCGTGAAGCTCAACTGCTGAAGTCGGCGTATGAGCGCAGGGCCCAGGCGATTGAGCTGTTGCTCGTCACGGGCAGGTAGCGGGTACGAGGCAAGATCACCGATGAGTGGCCGTAGCGACTCCCCCGCGATTTCCATCACTGCCTCGACGAACTCCCGCACGCTTACGTTGTTCTCGGCCGCGTTTTCGAAGAGGCCGGTCGCAATCACACAGTCCCACACGCTCTGAAGCGTCACGGTTCGGAAGGGCTCATCGGGGAGGGCGTGCACATCCGCGAGGTTCACACTCGAGGGTGCTTGGAGCATGAGCGCAAGTGCCTGCACCTCGGCGGTTTCGATTGGATCGCGGGTTTGCGTGAGGTCCCTCAGCCGAATGGGCGCCAAGAGAGGTGAGCTCTCATCGGGTGCGTGGGTGGCGTCGGAATCGTTCACCTCGGGGCTCTCCGGGGGGTATTCCGACGCTTGCTGCGCAATCCTGCGCTGCTCATATACCGCCTTACCGGCGTCCTGAACAGCCCGCTGAACCGTACGTTCGTCGAGGCCAAGCCACCCGGAGAGCCTGCGTGCATATTCGGGCCGGAGCGCGTGATCTCTGATTTGGGCGACCACGGGCGCGGCCATGCGCAGCCCCGCAATTTGCCCCTCAGCCGTGTCGAGATCGACGGAACGCAGGGCCGCGCGGATCGCGAATTCGAACATGGGGATACGCGCGGCAATAACGTCTTTAAGGGCTTCCTCGCCACGCTTCACGCGGATATCGCACGGATCCATGCCCTGCGGATCGACGGCGACATAGGTCTGGGCAACGAAACGTTGATCTTCACGGAAGGCTTTAAGTGCGGCATTTTGACCTGCCGCATCGCCGTCGAACGTGAAGATGACTTCGCCTCCGACTCCGGCAAAGGCGCTGCCCGCGCCGCTTGCGAGGCTCAAGGAACTCAGCGCTGAGGTATCCCCCATGATTCGGCGCACGAGCGTGACGTGCTCGGAGCCGAAAGCCGTTCCGCACGAAGCGACAGCCGTGTCGATCCCGGCGGCATGCGCCGCCATCACATCTGTATAACCTTCCATGACGACCACTTGGCGCTTGGAAGAGATGTTCTTACGCGCGAGGTCGAGGCCGTAGAGGACCTGGGACTTCTTGTAGATGGGAGTTTCGGGCGTATTGAGGTATTTCGGCCCCTTATCGTCCTCGAAAAGGCGACGCGCCCCAAAACCGATGGTTTTGCCCGTCACGTCGCGGATGGGCCACACGAGACGGCCGCGAAAACGGTCGTACACGCCGCGCTGACCTTCGGAAACGAGCCCGCTCAGCGTCAATTCCTTTTCCGTGAAGCCGCGTCCGCGCAGGTGCCGCGTAAGGTTGTCCCACCCTTGCGGGGCAAATCCGATACCGAAATGAGCGGCGGCACGAGGGCCGAAGTCACGCTCGGCAAGAAAACGACGCCCGGTCTCAGCCTCGGGACTCGTGAGGTGCTCACGGAAGAACTCCTCCGCGACCTCGTGTGCGGCGAGCAAACGTTGGCGGGTACCAAAGTCGGTACGCGGTCCCGAATCGCGATCGCCCCTCGACGAGGATTCCTCGTAGCGAAGCTGCACGCCATAACGCGAGGCAAGATATTCGACGGCCTCGGTAAAGCTCATGTGGTTGATTTTTTGCACGAACTCGATCACGTCCCCACCTTCGCCGCAGCCGAAGCAGTGGTAGCGGCCAATTGCGGGGCGAATGTTGAACGAAGGCGTCTTTTCATCGTGAAAGGGGCACAGCCCTTTCATCGAGCCAAGGCCCGCGCTCCTGAGCGACACGTACTCGGACACGATCTCTTCAAGGTTCGCGCGCTCACGCACGGCCACGATGTCCTCGCGCTTAATGAGACCTTTCACGCGCACCTTCCTCGCACTCTAAAAGGGAATTTCCGGGCCAAAGCCCGGGAGTGGTACATCGCCCGCGAGAGCGTCCGAATAGGCCCCCGAGAAGAATTCAGAATGAAGGCGCACGGCGGAGACGTCAGTGAGCGAAGCGATCTGATCCACGATAACCCGCTCGCGCTCCTCGAGGCTGTTCGCGCGCTCGTAGAGCACCGTGAAGATGGGGTCGAGGTGCGCCGCTCCCGTGCGGCGAAAGAGCGCGAAAAGATCGCTAAGGATCTGCTCCTGGAGCGCGTACACACCCTGCTGCGCCCTACTCGACATGACGTAGGCGGCGGCGAGGCCTTTGAGCACCGAGATCTCCCGCTCCGTTTCTTCGGGCACCACGACGCTCCCCTCAAAGCGCGCGAGGGCATGATCGCCGTGCGCCGCGCGGGTCGCCTCAACGACCGATCCCACGAAACGACCGATGAGCTGCGAGCTCATATCCTTGAGCGCCGCCGCGGAAAAGGGATCACCCGAGTACTCCCATTGCCACACCGTGCCGGTTTCGAGCCGAGTGAGTGCAACATCCAGCTCCTCGAGGGAGAGGTGCGGGGCATACCAATCCTGCACGACGTAGAGCGCGGCGGCGCGCTCTTGCGGGTCTTTGAGGGCATTGAGCGTGATCGATCCGCCCGTGATCGCGTCCTCAATGTCGTGCACGGAGTAGGCGATGTCATCGGAAATATCCATCACCTGCGCCTCAACGCACTTGCGATGCTCGGGTGCGCCCTCGCGCGCCCACTCGTACACGGGCAGGTCGTCTTCGTACACCCCGAACTTTGGCGAATCGGGGTCCGGTCCCTTCGCGCGCTGCCACGGATACTTAATCGCGGCATCGAGAGCCGCGCGAGTGAGGTTGAGCCCGTAACTCTTTTCACCGCCGAGCACCTTCGGCTCGAGCCGCGCGAGTAAACGCAAGGTTTGCGCATTCCCTTCGAACCCGCCGATATCGCTCGCGAGATCGTTGAGTACACGTTCACCGTTGTGCCCGAAGGGCGGGTGTCCGAGATCGTGCGAGAGGCACGCGGCATCCACCACGTCTGGGTCACAGCCGAGCTCGTGAGCAATGTCGCGGCCGACCTGGGCGACCTCGAGCGAGTGTGTGAGGCGCGTACGGGAAAAATCGTTGGAGCCAGCGCCGAGCACTTGTGTCTTCGCACCGAGGCGCCTAAGAGCCGAGGAATGCAGCACCCGTGCGCGGTCGCGCTGAAAGGGCGTGCGGGCTTGCGACTTTGGGGGCTCTTGGAAGAAACGCTCGATGTCGCGCGAATGGTAGGGGGCGGGAATATGCGGTGGCACGATTTACCCTCCCGAGACGGACAGTTCCGCCTCGTGTAAGCGGGCGCGATGCTCTTGGGAAATCTCGCGTGAGTCGAGCCAACCGTCGGGCATGTGCGTGCGCTTCGGGTGGCCCGCTCTCCCTCGCGGGCCCTCGACCGGCTCGCCCGGGTATGGGGCCTCCCAATCAAGCACGGAAAGCTTTTCCTTGAGGTCGTCGAGCGATTCCATCGTCGCGAGAGCGTGCCGTGCCTTTCCGCCTACGGGATACCCCTTGAAGTACCACCCAACGTGCTTGCGCAGATCCCGCACGCCGCGGCCCTCATCCTCGAAAAATTCGATGAGAAGTTCCGCGTGGCGAATGAGCACCTGGGCAACCTCACCGAGCGTGGGTTTCACGCGGTCTGGTTTGCCGGCAAATCCTGCCGCGAGATCGGCGAAAAGCCACGGGCGGCCCTGGCACCCGCGCCCCACAACGACGCCGTCGCACCCGGTTTCTTCGACCATGCGAAGCGCATCCTCGGCGCTCCAAATATCCCCGTTGCCGAGAACGGGAATGCTCGTGACAGCTTGCTTGAGGCTCGCGATCGCCTCCCAGCGAGCGTGTCCGGAGTAATGCTGATTGGCGGTGCGGCCATGAAGGGCGATGGCTGCAGCACCGGCTTCCTCCGCAATCCGACCGGCATCAAGGTAGGTGAGATGAGAGTCGTCGACGCCCATGCGGGTTTTTACCGTCACTGGAACGTCCTCGGCCGCTTTCACTGCCTCCGTCACGATCCGCGTGAAAAGCTCCGTTTTCCACGGAAGCACCGCGCCGCCGCCCTTGCGGGTGACCTTCGGAACGGGGCAGCCGAAGTTGAGATCCACGTGGTCAACGAGGTCGAGCTCGCGCAGTACGCGGATCGAAGCCGCGATGGTGGCGGGATCTACGCCGTACAGCTGGATCGAGCGCGGAGTTTCGCGCTCCCCCATGGTGACGAGGCGCATCGTTTCGGGGTGACGTTCGACGATCGCGCGACTCGTGACCATTTCGGAGACGAAGAAACCACCGTCATTCGCCGAATGACGGGCACCGAACTCGCGGCACAAAAGCCGAAACGGCATATTGGTGACCCCAGCCATCGGGGCGAGAACAACGGGAGTATCGCTCGTGTGAGGGCCAATCGTGAGGGAACGGCTCATGCGTGAAAGGCGCTCCTTAGCAGCCCGCAAGGCGCTCAGCGAGGTAACCCTTGATCTTTGATAGGGCCACGCGCTCTTGCGCCATTGTGTCGCGGTCGCGCACCGTCACGGCCTGGTCATCGAGAGTGTCGAAGTCGACCGTGACGCAATAGGGCGTACCAATTTCATCCTGGCGACGGTAGCGACGACCAATCGCGCCCGAAAGGTCCATCTCGATGTTCCACAGGGCGCGAAGCTCCGCGGCGAGGTTGTGCGCGGTGGGTTGAAGATCTTCGCTCTTGGAGAGCGGAAGAACGGCGACCTTGACGGGGGCGAGGCGTGGATCGAGCTTGAGCACCGTGCGCTTATCCACACCGCCCTTGGTGTTGGGCGCCTCATCCTCTTCGTAGGCGTCGATCAGGAAGGCCATCATCGAGCGAGTAAGGCCGAACGATGGTTCGATCACGTACGGCGTGTAGCGCTCGCCGCTCGCCTGATCGAAGTACTGCATCTTTGTTCCCGAGGCCTCCGCGTGGCTCGCGAGGTCGAAGTCGGTGCGGTTCGCGACGCCCATGAGTTCACCCCATTCACTGCCTTGGAATCCAAAGCGGTATTCGAGGTCAATCGTTGCATCGGAGTAGTGCGCACGCTCCTCCTCTGGAACGTCGAAACGGCGAACGTTTTCCGGCTTGATGCCGAGGTCAAAGAACCACTTTTCGCACGCCTCAACCCACTCGTCAAAGAACTCACCGGCGCGCTCAGGCTGCGTAAAGAACTCAATTTCCATCTGCTCAAATTCGCGCGTACGGAAAATGAAGTTGCCGGGGGTGATCTCGTTACGGAAGGACTTGCCCACCTGGCCAATGCCAAACGGCGGTTTCACGCGCGCGGCGTTCACAACGTTCAGGAAGTTCACGAAAATCCCCTGCGCTGTTTCGGGACGCAGGTAGTGAAGCCCCGCTTCGTTATCGACGGCACCGAGGTAGGTTTTCATGAGACCCGAGAACTGCTGCGGTTCGGTGAATTCGCCCTTCGTGCCGCAGTTCGGGCACGGGATCTCGCTCATGCCTTCGGCCTTGCGTCCCTTGCGCTCTTCGAACTCTTCTACAAGGTGATCCTCGCGGAAACGGTTGTGGCAGCTGCGACACTCGATGAGGGGGTCGGTAAAGGTTTTCACGTGACCCGAGGCCTCCCACACGCGCGTGGGCAGAATGATCGAGGAGTCGAGCCCCACCATGTCAGCGCGGGAGGTCACGAAGGTGCGCCACCACTGGCGCTTAATGTTCTCCTTGAGCTCAACGCCGAGGGGGCCGTAATCCCACGCCGAGCGCGTGCCGCCGTAAATATCGCCGGCGGGGAACACAAAACCACGCTTCTTCGCGAGGGCGATGACGTTATCGAGCTTCGACGGTTGGGGCTTCGCCACGAGATCTCCTTGGGACGCTGGGCATGCATGGCTTGCACGCTTTGTTCCACCCTAACCAGAAACCGCGAAAACGTTGCTTCTTCTCACGCATGCACGGCCACAGATTTGCCGCATGCCACAAGCATCACTGATAATAGTTCTCATGAATAACTCACGGTCTTCTTTCGGTCTGTCCACCCCGGTCTCGCGCCGTGCTTTCACCCTCGGCGGCGGGCTTTCGTTCGCTGCCCTCGTTGCAGGGTGCGGCGGCACCTCTGAGAAGGGCAAGGGTTCCGACGCCACCTCGGGATCCGGCGATCTTTCCGTCATGATCACGTGCTACCCCACCCAGTACCTCGCCGAAAAGGTGGGCGGTGAGCACGTGTCGATCATTAATCCCGTGAAGCCGGGCATCGACCCGCACGGTCTCGAACTGTCGGTGCAGCAGGTGGCGCAGATGGCCGACGCCGATCTCGTGGTGCAGATCGAGCACTACCAGAACGCGGTTGACGACGCGATCAGGGCACACAAGCCAAAGAAGCTTGTGAACCTCAACGACTTCGTGGACATCCTTCCCGCGCGCGGCGAGGAGCTTGAGCACGAGCACGGTCATGCGCATGAACATGAGCACGGCGACGAACACGATCACGACCACGATGATCATGAGCACGAAGCGAGCGACGGCGGAGGCGATGACCACGCCCATGAGCACGACGATCACGACCACGATGATCACGATCACGGGGGCCACCACCACGATCACGGCGGAATCGATCCCCACTTCTGGCAGGATCCCCACCGCATGATCAAGGCTGCGAAGGCACTTGCCGACGCCCTTTCGGACATCGACTCCGAGCATGCCGAGGATTACGCGAAGAACTACGAGGCACTCGAGAAGGAGCTTACGGACCTCGACGAGGAGCTTCACCAAAAGTATGAGTCGGTGGACCGCGAGAAGGCCTTCATTACGAGCCACACGGCTTTCGCTTACCTCGCAGACACCTACGATCTGCACCAGATCGGTATCGCCGGTATCGACCCCGAGAATGAACCGTCGACCGAGCGCCTGCTCGAGCTTGCCGAACTCGTGAAGAAGGAAAAGCTCACGACCGTGTTCTTCGAAACCTCCGCGACTCCCGCCGTTGCGGAGGCACTCGCGAGCCGCACCGGCGCAAAGGCTGAGGAACTTGACAATCTTGAGACGCAGCTCGATGCAAAGAAAGATTATGCTCAGGTCATGCGAGACAACGCCGACAAACTCGTTGCCTCCTGGCAGTGAGTAGCGCCAGCACCCACGACGCCGCCGCGTTTGAGGTTCGACATGTGAATCTCAAACGCGGCGGCTCCGTCGTACTCAAGGATGTCACAGCCCGCATTAACGAGGGTGAAGTCGTCGCTATTCTTGGGCCAAACGGCTCGGGCAAGTCGACGCTGCTCAAGGCCATGATTGGGGTGCTCCCCCTTTCAGGTGGAAGCGCTCAGATTCTCGGGCGCCCCTCGACTACGCGCGGTGTGCACGACGCGATCGGGTACGTGCCGCAGATGGCCGCGTTCAGCGGAAATATCGCGGCAAGCGCGTACGAAACAACCGCGAGCGGTCTGCTCACGAGCACGCGACTGTTCACGCGGGCGCCGAAGCACAAGGTCCAGCAAGCCCTCGAATTCGTGGGGCTCGGTGATCTTTCGAGCCGCGCCGTCACGGAAATGTCCGGCGGCCAGCGTCAGCGCGTCATGATCGCTCGCGCTCTCGTGCGGGAGCCACGCATTCTTGTCCTCGACGAGCCCTTTACCGGGGTTGACGCCGCGACTCAAGAGAACATCTCTCAGCTCATCGGCAAGCTCCACGAGCGTGGGACGACCGTCGTTGTCGTGCTCCATGATCTCGACCCGCTGCGCGACCTCATTACGCGCGCAATCGTGATGGAGGAAGGTCGAATTGTTCACGACGGCCCACTCCCCCACGACGATCCGCATGCGGATGCAAGCGAGAGCGAGGACGGAAAGCACCACGTGAACGAGACCATCGACCAGTGCCTAGGGAACGAGATTCACCCGTGAGCCCCCTCGACCTTCTTCTCTCGCCGATCGTCCGCTACCCCCTCATCATCGCGGTTCTCGTGGGGCTTACAGCGCCCGTCGTGGGCACCTACCTCGTGCAAAAGCGGCTCTCGCTCCTTGGCGACGGACTTGGCCATGTCGCGCTCACGGGCGTGGCTATCGGGTGGTTTGCAAGCTCGATCTTCCAACTTTCCAGTAGCGATGCGCTCGCCATCCCGGGGGCGCTCGCCGCGAGTGTCATAGGTGCCGTGCTCATCGAGTACGTGCGCGAAGTCGGCCACACGAGCCGAGACACAGCCCTCGCGATCCTTTTTTACGGCGGCATCGCCGGCGGTGTCGTGATCATCCAACTTGCTGGTGGCACGTCGCAGAGCCTCATGGCGTATCTCTTCGGGTCACTCGCGACGGTCACGCACTCTGATCTGTGGGTTGCCCTCGCCCTTGCGCTCGTCATTCTTGTCGTCGGTGTCGGCGCGCGCCCGCTTCTGTTCGCCGTGACAAGCGACGAGGAACACGCGCGTGCCATCGGCCTTCCCGTACGTGCCGTGAACGTGCTCATCGCAATCATGGCCGCTCTCACCGTAACTCTCGCCATGCGAATCGTTGGTGCTCTCATGGTCTCCGCGCTCATGATCGTGCCGGTCGCCGCTTCGCAACAAATCGTTCGCGGCTTCGCCCGCACAATGCGTATGAGCATGCTCCTCGGTGTGATCTGCGCGGTGAGTGGGCTGGTACTGACCGTGTACGTCGACCTCCCACCTGGCGGCGTGATCGTGCTGATCGCGATCGGGTTCTATATCCTGGGAGTTCTCGCGCAAACGATTCTTGGCCGTGCGCGAATCTCGACGGAACCGAAGGGCATGTGATTGAAGTGGCGAAACCACTGCGCACCACAAAGCAGCGCACCGCGATTTTGCGCGCGCTCGAATCGGCAAAAGATTTCATGACCGCGCAGCAGCTTCACGATCTTTTGAGAGCCGACGGTGAATCAGTGGGCCTTGCGACCGTGTACCGCAACATGCAGCCGCTGGTGGATGCCGGACTCGTTGACGTCATCATCACCGATTCCGGCGAAGCAATCTACCGCCAGTGCACCACGGAATCACACCACCACCACCTCGTGTGCCGAACGTGCGGCAAAACCATCGAGTTTCTTCCGCCGGAGCTCGAGGAGTGGGCAAACACCATCGCTCGCGAAAACGGCTTCACCCAGATTGAGCACACGATGGAAATCTTCGGCTCCTGCCCCGAGTGTTCCGCAGCATCAGCGTCGAAGTAGGCGCGATCCGCTCGAATGCTTGATTGGATCACTTCACTCCCCCTCGTCCCCGCCATCGCCTTCCTTCTCGTCGTCATCTATTGCCGAGCAGGAGGCACGTACCTTTTGGGGCGCCTCGCCTACAGGCTCGCGAACCGTGGCCGCTTCCACGCGATCCTCACGAGCCCACGCGTGGAAAATGCCGCGGAGAAGGTCAATAGGTGGGGTGCGCCGATCGTCGCGCTCAGCTTCCTCACGGTCGGCTTCCAAACGGCCGCAAACCTCGCGGCGGGCGTGACTCGCATGCCGCTAACACGCTACCTCCCAGCCCTCATCGTGGGGGGAATCGCGTGGGCCGTGATATACGCGACCGTGGGCCTCGCCGCTTTTGCACTGTGGTGGGAAGTGGCACTCTCGAACCCTTACGTGGCCGCGGCGATTGCCCTGGCAGCCGTCGGACTCCTCACATTCCACATCCTTCGTAAGCGTGCCGAGCGGAACCGGGCCACGCGAGAACTTGCCCATGAGCGTGATGTGACGGGTGAGCGGGCGCCCCTCCTTCCCGACGAGACCACGAACGATGCCAACGGGCGTGGGATCTAGCAGGCCCTACGCGCTGCTCTCAGGCGAACTCGCGACTTTGTCGACCGCGCCACCGAATCGACGATCGCGCTTCGCGTAGTCGAGGATTGCGCGCCAGAGCGTTCGCCTATCCACATCGGGCCACAGCTCGGGAACAAAAAGCATTTCAGCGTACGCGGCCTCCCAGAGGAGGAAATTGGACGTGCGCTGCTCACCCGAGGTACGGATGAACAGGTCAACATCGGGCATTTCCGGATCGTACAAATGCGCACGGATAGTCTTCTCACTCACGCGCGAGGGCGAGAGTTTGCCACTTTTGACCTTCGCGGCGATCTCCTTTACCGCATCCGCGAGTTCCGCCTGGCCACCGTAGTTGACGCACATGTAGAGCGTGAGACCCGGGTTGTGCTTCGTCAGCTCTTCGGCCTCTCGCAGTTCCTTAATCACGCTCGGCCACAGGCGCTTCGCCTGACCGATCCACTTGATGCGAACCCCCCACGAGTGAAGGGTGTCGCGTTGGCGGCGAAGAACGCTGCGCGAAAAGCCCATGAGGAAGCGCACTTCGCTTGGGGATCGCGACCAGTTTTCGGTGGAAAATGCGTACGCACTCAGATGGGTGACACCCGCCTGGATCGCGCCTGCCACTACATCAAGCAGCGCTGCTTCGCCGGCGGCGTGCCCCTCTGTTCGCGGCAGGCCACGCTTATTCGCCCATCGACCATTTCCGTCCATGACTACCGCCACGTGTTTCGGGATAAAGCGTTCCTCGAGAATCGGGGCGGTTTCGCCCGAGGGGTGTTCGGGCGGTTTCACAAACGAGGATTTCACGCGTGCTCCTTCGGCGCCGGGGCGCTTTCAATGGATCGATCCACCAAGTCTAGGGCAGTGAGCGGCCGTTCCAGGTGATAGGCGAGGATACGCGCAATGAGCCGGCCGGCCTCTCCCTGGGCCGCGGCCTCGGTTGCGAGAGCTTCCTCCCAATCGCCCGCGAGGAGAAAGATCATATGCTCGGTCACGCTCGGCCGCGCGGCAACGGCGCCGGGGCGCCGACAATCACGGCACACGACGCCTCCTTGGGCCACATCGAAGGCGTGGTGTGGGCCTTCGGCGCCGCACACGGCGCAGCGTCGAAGCTCCGGGCGCCAGCCCGCCATCGCAATCGTGCGCAAAAGAAAAGCGTCGAGAATGAGCACGGGTGGGCGCCCCGAATGCACGAGCGCATGAAGCGCTCCTACGAGCATCATGTAGTGTGCGCTGGTGGGGTCGAAGCCTTCATTGGTGAGCCGTTCGACGGCCTCTCCCATGGCCGCTGCGGCCGTATATCGGCCGTAGTCACCCGCGATCTGCTCGGCATAGGCCGTGATTGTCACGACCTGCGAGACGGTATCGAGCGAGCGGCCGCGATAGCACTGCACGTCGACGCGCTGAAAAGGCTCAAGTCGCGCTCCGAACCGCGAGGAGGTTTTTCTTACCCCCTTCGCCACGGCCCGAAGCTTCCCGTGATTTTTCGAATAGAGGGTGACGATGCGATCGGCCTCCCCCAGATCCTGGGTGCGAAGAACAATCGCATCGTCACGGTACAGCCTCGAGACCACCCGACTGGCGCCCCTTAAAGGATCCCGGCGCGTGCCGCCCGGTTGAGTGCTGAAACGAGGGCCTGGAGCGAGGCACGCGTAATCGAACCGTCGACGCCCACGCCCCAGTAGATCGATTCGCCGATCTCCGCTTCGATATACGCGGCGGCGAGCGAGTCATCGCCTTCGCTAAGGGCGTGCTCCGCATAGTCGAGAATCCTGAGCTTCACGCCGCGTGAGGCAAGAGCCTTGACGAACGCGTCGAGCGGGCCGTTACCGAGCCCCTCGACCGTGCTCTCGTGGTCTTCGACGCGCAGCTGTACGGCGATCCGATCGGTGCCGTCCCCTTCGGAGTGCTGGGTGACACCGCGGAAACCGTAGCGCCCCCAGCGTTTTGCCGCATCGGGGTGCGGCAGGTATTCGTCCACGAAGGTCTCCCACAGCTCTGCCGGGGTCACCTCGCCACCAGCGGTATCGGTGCGATGCTGCACGATGCTCGAGAACTCGATTTGCAAACGGCGCGGTAGGTCCAGGCCGTGCTCGGTGCGCAAAAGGTACGCCATGCCGCCCTTACCGGACTGCGAATTGACGCGGATGACGGCCTCGTAGCTGCGGCCAATGTCTTTCGGGTCAACCGGCAGGTACGGGACGCGCCACGTCGCATCGCTCACCTCGACGCCGGCCTCGGAGGCATCGGCCTCCATGCGCTCGAGCCCCTTCTTGATCGCATCCTGATGCGAGCCCGAGAATGCCGTGAAAACGAGATCGCCGCCGTAGGGGTGGCGCTCGTGCACATCGATCTGATTGCAGTGCTCAACCGTGCGGCGGATCTCGGGCACGTTAGAGAAGTCGATCTGGGGATCAACGCCCTGCGTCGCAAGATTGAGGCCGAGTGTCACAAGATCCACATTGCCCGTGCGCTCGCCGTTGCCGAAGAGGCAACCTTCGATGCGGTCCGCGCCCGCGAGATAACCGAGCTCCGCTGCCGCCACACCCGTACCGCGATCGTTGTGCGGGTGAAGCGAGAGCACCACGCTCTCGCGCGAATGAAGGTTCCTATCCATCCATTCGACCGAATCGGCGTACACGTTCGGGGTCGCCATCTCGACGGTCGCGGGGAGGTTAATGATGATTTTCTTGTCGGGCGTGGGTTTGATGATGTCAATAACCGCGTTGCACACGCGCGCCGCGTACTCGACCTCGGTCCCTGTGAACGACTCCGGTGAGTACTCATACGTGATATCGCAGCCCTCAAGCGACTCCTCGTACTTCTTCGCGAGCAACGCTCCCTGCACGGCGATGTCGAGCACCTCGTCTTCGTTCGCGCGGAACACGACATCACGCTGCACAATCGACGTGGAGTTATAGAAGTGCACGATCGCCCGCTTCGCCCCCTCAAGCGCCTCATACGTGCGTTCGATGAGGTGCTCACGGCACTGCACAAGCACCTGGATCGTCACGTCATCGGGAATGAGATCCCGTTCGATGAGCGTGCGGCAAAAATCGAAATCCGTTTGCGAGGCCGAGGGGAAACCGATTTCGATTTCCTTGTAACCCATCTCCACGAGAAGGTTGAACATCCGGAGTTTACGCTCGGTGTTCATGGGGTCGATGAGGGCCTGATTGCCGTCGCGAAGATCAACCGCGCACCACCGCGGGGCGCGCGTCACCACGCGGTTCGGCCACTGACGATCCTCGAGAGTGAAGGGAATGTGCTCGTGGAAGGGCGTATAGCGATCCACAGGCATGCCAGAGGGGGTTTGCGGCGCATCGCCGTGCTGACCCACAACGGGCGTACTCGGATCTTCGGTCGCGGAGACGGTACGAGCGTGACGGTTCATGGCCGTCACCTTACACCTGAGGGCGCAAACCTCAGGGCGGCAACCGTCGGACACTCAAACTGTGAGATGAAAACGCCCAAAATATTAGAAGCCCAGGCGGCCGAGCTGTTTCGGGTCACGCTGCCAATCCTTCGCGACCTTGACGCGAATATCGAGATGAACGGGGCGGTCCATGAGATCCCGAATACCGCGGCGCGCCCGCGTGCCGACCTGCTTGAGGCGCTTGCCGCCCTTGCCGATCACGATGCCCTTTTGCGAATCGCGTTCGACGAAGAGGGACACGCGTACCACAAGCCGCCCCTCCCCTAGTACCACCTCGGCAAACGGATCTCCATCGAGAGACTCCTCGACGATCTCCTCGACCACGACCGCGAGCGAATGTGGAAGCTCGTCGCGGACGCCCTCGAGAGCCGCCTCGCGCACAAGCTCCGCGATACGGTCGCTCACGCTCTCCTCGGTGAGTTGATCATCCGGGTAGAGCGCCGGCCCCTCGGGAAGATGCGAGGCGATGACGTCCATGAGAACGTCGATCTGTTGTCCCTCGACGGCGGAGATGGGAACAATGTCCTCCGCCTGAACGAATCGCTCTACTTCCATGAGGTGGGCGGCCAGATCATCACGGCTCACGAGGTCCGCTTTCGTCACGATCGCCACGATCGCGGGGGTCCGACGGTTGCCTCGCAACTGCCGAAGATCCTCCGCGATATAGCGGTCGCCGGGCCCGATCTTCTGATCCGCCGGAAGGCAAAAGCCCACGACGTCAACCTCGGCCAGGGTCTCGCGTACAAGATCGTTGAGTCGCTTACCCAAAAGGGTGCGCGGTCGGTGCACACCCGGCGTATCAACGATAATGATCTGATCGTTTTCGCGGCTCACGATCCCTCGGATCGCGCGCCTCGTCGTTTGGGGTTTCGAACTCGTGATCGCGACTTTGTCGCCTACCATCGCGTTCGTGAGGGTCGATTTGCCCACGTTGGGCCTTCCCACGAGCGCGACGAAGCCACTTCGATGCACAGTTTCCACCTTTGCTCTCCTAGTCGTCGCTCTCGCGCGAATCGTTGGCTGTCTCGCGCGGGGCGCGGCTCACGAGGATCGCCGAGACCTGCTTGCGCCTGCCGCTCGTGCGATCGGCCTCCATGTGGAGACCGTGCGCGTCCCCTTCGGCTCCGATGATGGGCACTCGGCCAATGGTTTTCGCGAGAAGGCCACCGATCGTATCGACATCTTCATCTTCAATCTCGAGATCGAAGAGTTCCCCCACCTCGACGACGGTCATGCGCGAGGACACGCGGTATTCAGCGTCGGAAACCTTTTCCGCCTCGTGCTCGCGCCGATCATGCTCGTCGGCAATTTCGCCCACGATTTCTTCCAGGATGTCCTCGATGGTGACGATGCCGGCGACGCCTCCGTACTCGTCGACGGGGATGCCCACGTGGACGCGGGAGGTGCGCATTTCCTCCATGACCCGGTCCGCGGTAAGAAATTCCGGGTAGAACTTCACGGGCCGCATGATCTCGGTGACGGGGCGATCCCCACCTGGATTCCACGGCGAGTGGATCGCGCGCATGACGTCCTTGAAGTAAAGCATGCCCTTTAAGTCGTCAACGCCCTCTTCACCGATCACGGGGATACGGCTGTAGCCCGAACGCACGAAGAGGCGCATCGCTTTATTTGCTGTTGCATCCGCATCGATCGTCACCATGTCGGTGCGCGGCACCATGACCTCGCGAATCATCGTGTCGTCGAGGTCGAACACGCCCTTGATCATGTTGCGTTCGTCGTCTTCGAGCGCCTCGGTTTCGCTCGCTCGATCAACGAAGTGGCGCAGCTCTTCTTCGGTGGCGAAGGGACCTCCCGCAACCTTGCCGCCGGGGGTAAAGGCATTGGAGATGTGGATGAGCACCTTCGACGGCACCGCGAGCACAATGCGAGCGAACCGCACGAGGGGGACGAGAAACGAGATTGTCTTCTCTGGAGCGCGACGCCCAAGGGTTCGAGGCGAGACGGAGGCTCCCATGAAGGACACGAGGAACGTCACCGTGATCGCGAGGAGCAACGGAAGCCACAGGCCCTCGAGGCTCTCGAACATGCAGGCCGTAATGATGACCGCGTAGGTTGCCTCGGCAAGGACGCGCCCGAGCGCGATGGTCGCGAACGTCGTGTGCGTGTCGTCGTGCATCGTGAGGATGCGGTCGCGCTTCTTCTCCTCATCCTCAAAGTAACGTTCGATGCTGTGGCGCGACAGCGCGCTCAGGGCAGCATCGGCCGCCGAGAAGCACACCGCGAGGATGATCGCGATGATGGCGAGGGGAATAAGAATAGCGATCGTGTTCACGGGCGCGGACCCCCGGTATCGGAGATGCCCACGCGCGAGGTACGGCCCGCGAGGAACGTGAGGAGAAGCTTGCGCTGGAGCGTGAACATCACGCGTTCATCCTCGGGTTCAACATGGTCGTAGCCAAGCAGGTGAAGGATGCCGTGCGTGAGCAAAAGGAGCATCTCTTCTTCGGTGCTGTGCCCCGCAATGCGCGCCTGGGTGGCGGCAACGGAGGGGCAGATGACGATATCGCCGAGGAGCCCTTCGGGGGCGAGCTCGCCTTCGGTTCCCTCGCGCAATTCATCCATGGGGAAACTCATCACGTCGGTGGGGCCCTCGAGGTCCATCCACTCCTCGTGAAGGTCGCTCATTGCGCTCTCATCCACGAACGTGATGGAGAGTTCCGTTGCGGGATGCAGGAACATCGCGTCAAAGACATATCGGGCAAGATCCACGAATTCGCGCGCGTCGATCTTCGCGGTGGTCTCATTATTGACTTCGATGCTCATCGCTTGGCCTTCTTTTTCGGAGAGAACTCGGAAAGATCCCAGCGTGCGTACGCATCAACGATGTCGCTCACGAGTCGGTGGCGCACAACGTCCTTCGAGCTCAAGTGGCAAAAGGCGATGTCGTCAACGTTGCCGAGGATTCGCTCAACGACCTTGAGACCGCTCTTCGTTCCGCCGGGGAGGTCAACCTGGGTCGCGTCTCCGGTGATCACCATTGTCGAGTTGAACCCAAGGCGCGTGAGGAACATCTTCATTTGCTCGGCGGTCGTGTTTTGGGCTTCGTCGAGGATGATGAAGGCGTCATTGAGGGTGCGCCCGCGCATGTAGGCGAGCGGAGCAACCTCGATGGTTCCGGCGCCCATGAGGCGCGGAATCGACTCGGGATCGAGCATGTCGTGGAGGGCATCGTAAAGCGGGCGCAGGTACGGGTCGATCTTCTCGTTGAGCGTGCCCGGGAGGAAGCCGAGCCTCTCCCCTGCTTCGACCGCGGGGCGGGTGAGAATGATGCGGTTGATCTGCTTATCGAGCAGAGCCCGCACGGCTTTCGCGACGGCGAGGTATGTTTTGCCGGTGCCCGCGGGGCCAATGCCAAACACGATGGTGTTCTCGTCGATCGCGTCCACGTAGTCCTTTTGCCCAACGGTCTTCGGGCGGATCGTACGGCCCCGGGACGAGAGCACGGACTGGCTGAGGATCTGCGACACGTGCTGATCCCGGCGTCGATCATCGCCGTAGAGTTCCGCCGCGCGGTGGACCGCCTCACCCGTCACGGTTTCGCCGCTCGCGGCGATTTCAATAAGGGAGTTCATGATCGCGGCAGCGCGGTCGAGCGAGCCTTCGGGGCCGCGCAGCGTGATTTGATGCCCGCGCATCGACACGTCGATGTCCGGCATGATTTTTTCGATGACGTTGAGGGCCTGGTCGTTTGCGCCGAGGACGGCGACGGGGCGCAAGTGATCGGGGATCGCGACGTAGCGCTCGAGAATTTCGGTGGTCTCCTGCACGGTTAGAAGAGGTCTCCTTCAGACTGGGGCGTACCGGCGAGAATATGTCCGTGTACATGGAAAACGCTTTGGCCAGCGCTTTCACCGGTGTTGAAAATGAAGCGGAACTCCCCCTGGGCCTGTTCCTTCGCAACGGCGCCCGCGGCCTTGACGACCGCGGCGAGCAGGTCTTTATTGGCGGAGAGTTCCACGATGTTGGAGTAGTGCTCCTTGGGCACGGCGAGCACGTGCACGGGAGCCTTCGGCTCGAGGTCCTTGAAGCACACGACGTTGGCGTCCTCGTAGACCTTGGTCGACGGGATCTCGCCAGCAACGATCTTGCAGAAGATACAGTTCGGATCGGTGGTGGTCATCGGCTCCTCCTCGGGTGCATGAGAGCGTTGGCCCCACCAGTCTAGTGGGCAAGCGGTGTGCCCACGTGTGGGGTCCGACGCCTTCGAGCGTGCACCTGGGGCCACGGGTGTCATTGTGAACGAGCTACTGCCATCGACCGATCACCGAGCAGAGTGCGGCAAGAGCCGCTGGTCCCGCGCTTGACGCCCGAAGAATCTCGTTCCCGAGTAGAACTGGGGCCGCGCCGGCGGCGGAAAATCGGCGAATCTCCTCGTCGCTTATGCCCCCTTCGGGACCGACGAGGACCCACACTTCCCCAGGCATTTCTCCCGCGTTCGCGGCGCGCATCGCGAGCTCGCGAGTCACTCCACCGAGCCTTTCGGTCGCACTCTCGTGGAGAGCAAGGACCATGGCCCCACGAGAAACCGCACTCTCGATGAGGGGCACAAGTTCCGCACTCGTCACAGCGGTCTCCAGGGCAGGGATGCGTGCGCGGCGCGATTGCTTGACCGCGGCGATAATGCGCGAGCGCCATTTCTCGCGCCCCTTTTCTTCCTTCACACCCTTCCACTGAACGACGCTGCGGTCCGCTTGCCACGGAATCACACGGTCCACGCCGAGTTCGGTCGCCATTTCGATCGCCGATTCGTCCCGACCACCCTTCGCGAGTGCTTGGACGAGGACGAGCAGAGTCGAAGGCTCTGCCTGGGAAATCGGTGTTTCATTGAGCTCGATGTCAAAACCCGATTTCGACACGTTTACGACCAAGGCCTCCGCCTGGTGCCCGCTCGCGTCGGTCACGAGGATGCGCTCTCCCGAGCGCAAACGCATGACGCGCGCCCCGTGGTGGCCCTCATCCCCACCGATCGAGAACGCTGCCCCGGTGCTCGCTCCTTCGAGCGTGTCTTCGAGGAGAAGAAAGTTTTTGAGGCTCACAGCTCGCGGAACTTCTCGCGGATCTTGGCGAAAACTCCGCCATCGCTGTGCTGGGCATTCTTGGCGGCTTCGCGCAGGTCGGATTCCCCGCGCATTTCAGCAAACTGCGACAGCACATCGCGCTCGGCACCGGAGAGCTTCTTCGGAATTTCCACGCCCACTTCGATGAGAATGTCGCCGCGCGTGTCACCATGAAGCGAGTTCACACCGAGCCCCCGCATGCGGTACACCTCGCCAGGCTGGGTGCCGGGCTTGATCTCGACCTCTCGTTCACCGTCAAACGTGGTGAGAGTGGCCTTCGTGCCGAGGGCTGCGGCCACCATCGAAATCGTGAGGCGCGCAAGCAGGTCGTTGCCCTCACGGTGGAAGATTTCGTGCTCCTTGACACGCACTTCAACGAACAGATCACCCGCGGGGCCGCCGGCCTCACCGGCCTCGCCCTCGCCGCGAAGCTGAATGCGGCGTCCCGTATCGATGCCCGCGGGAACGCGCAAGGTAATCGTGCGCTCTTCTTGCACACGGCCGTGGCCCTGGCATTCGGCGCAAGGATTCTCGATGGTCGTGCCGTGGCCCTGGCACGCCGAGCACGGCGCGAGCTGCACCATTTGCCCAAGCAGGGAGTTCACGGTGCGCTGCACGTGTCCGCTTCCGCTACACACGGTGCATTTCTTCGTTCCGGTTCCCGGTTCACAGCAATTGCCGTGGCATCGATTGCACGTCACAGCCGTCGGGAACGTGAGCTCTTTTTCGGAGCCGAACACAACGTCGTCGAGTTCGAGCGTCATGCGTCGGAGAATGTCGTTGCCGCGCCGCTCACGGGGAATGGGACCGCGCCCGCGCCCGCCGCCCATGCCACTCGCGCCCGCAAACGCCTCAAACAGGTCGGAGAAGTCGAACGTCGCTCCCCCACCGAAGCCACCGAAACCACCGCCGCCGAACGGGCTCTGCCCGCCCATGTCATACATGCGACGCTTTTCAGGATTGGAGAGCGTCTCGTAGGCTTGCGAGACCTTCTTCATTTGATCGGCCGCAGAAGGATCGGGGTTCACGTCGGGGTGAAGCTTGCGGGCCTTTTTACGGTAGGCCTTCTTGATCTCGTCCGCGCTGGCGTCCTTGGAGACGCCGAGGATCTCGTAAAAATCGTCGTTCACGAAGTGTGGTTCCTTGAGAGTTGGGTGCAGTTCTTAACCGATGAAACGGGAAATATACCGGGCGACGGCGCGCACGGAAGATATGGAGGTCACGTAATCCATGCTCGAGGGGCCGAGGATCGCAATACGTGAAGACGGCGAAACGCCACCCGCCGCTTCGGTATAGGCGCTCCCCACGAGGGCTGCGCGCTGAAGAGCATCACCGGAAACGCTACTGAGCTCCTCGCCGATCAGCACGTCGACCTCGCCGAAGTTCGAATGCATCTCGCCAAGAAGCCGCAAAAGCACGAGTTGCTCCTCGAGGAGGTCGAGCATCGGGCCAACTTCGCGCGAGAACTGCTCACCGCGAGCAAGATTCGAGACGCCGCCGACGATCATACGATCCTCGCGGCGCGAGGCAAGCAGTTCGCCGAGCGCCTCGAGCACTTCGGTGGCGGCAGCGCGTGTTGGTGCGGATTCCTCCTCGAGGAGTGCATTGAGGTCCCCGCCCACTGAGGTCACGGGCCTCGATGCGCACACGCGATTGATGCGCTCGCGCAGGCGTTCATAGAACGCGGCATCCTGCGGGTGCTGAAGAGAAATCGTTTGCTGATCCACTCGGCCCGCATCGGTGATGAGCACAACGAGCAAGAGGGTTTCGGAAGTCTTCACGAGTTCAACGTGACGCACGTGAGCCTGGCGCAACGCGGGGTACTGCACAACGGCGACTTGATTCGTGAGGCGCGAGAGCAGACGCACCGTGCGGGACAGCAGATCATCGAGGTCGTGGGCACCGTCGAAGAACGTGTGGATTGCGCGACGCTCGGGCGCTGAAAGGGGTTTGACCTGCGCGACGTAATCGACGAACACGCGGTAGCCCTTATCGGTGGGGATGCGCCCCGCCGAGGTGTGGGGCTGCATGATGAGCCCCTCTTCTTCGAGCACCGACATGTCGTTGCGCACGGTCGCGGCGCTCACGCCTAGCTCGTGACGTTCCAGCAGTGACTTCGAGCCCACGGGTTCGCGGGTCGCCACGTAATCTTCCACGATTGCGCCGAGGATGCTGAGCTTGCGCTCATCCATGTATCTCATCCTTTCGCGCGTTAGCAGTCACGGGCTTCGAGTGCCAATACTACGCGCACTGGTCGCTCCTCGCACGGTGTGGCGATCCCCTGTGAGCGAACACGCCCCTGGTAGCGTAAAGCGCCGTGAATATCGATCGCTACGGCCACGACGTCCTTTCCGGTACCGGGGATGCCTTTCACCCGAAACGCCCCGCGAGCAGGGATGTCCCCGCCGAGCGCGGGCTCGTCGTCGAGGATGTCCAAACCGGCTGGGTTGGCGCCGTCACGCGCGTCGAGAAATCCGGCGGCATCCACATCGTCGAACTCGAGGATCGTCATGGGCGCCTCCGCACGTTCCGCCTCGGCCCAGGCTTCTTGATCGATGGGAAACCCGTTCGCCTTGTTCCACCCACAAAGGGTGATCCGCCGGCTGCTCGGCAAACGTCGGGCCCGAAGCGAAGCGCGTCGGGCTCGACCTACGTTGAGGGAGCGCGTGCCCGCGTGGCGCGGGGCTCGCGGATTTGGGTGGAAGGCAAGCACGATGCGGAACTCGTGGAGAAGGTGTGGGGGCACGACCTGCGTATCGAGGGCGTTGCTGTCGAAATGCTCGATGGCGCCGATAATCTTCTCGAGCGCGTTCGGGCTTTCCGGCCGGGGCCGGACCGCAAGCTCGGCGTGCTCGTCGATCACCTCGTTGCGGGATCCAAGGAAACCCGCATCGCCGAGAGCGTCATGCGCGAGCCGGGAATACGTGAGCACGTTCTCATCCTCGGTCACCCGTACGTCGATGTGTGGCAGGCCGTGAAACCCGCGCGAGTAGGGCTCGAGAAGTGGCCGCACATCCCAAGAGGCGTCGACATCAAGGTCGGCTCGCTCAAGGCGCTCGGCCTCCCCGCAGAGTCGCAGGCGGACATCGCCGAAGGGTGGCAAAAGATTCTCGGGCGGGTGCGCTCGTACGCGGATGTCGAGCCGACCCTTAGCGGGCGCATCGAAGAACTTATCGATTTCGTCACCGCCACTCACTGAATTGCATTGGGTTTGTGGGGGTTTGAGCACGGAACCAAATCCGACGCTTACCTCGCCCGCGCCCAAGAGCCACCAGAAGCATTAACTATGCGGCCGAGTCCCCGCTTCTGCCAAAACCATGCGGTGCTCTGTATTCATTCAAGATCCAGCCGTAAGCCGCAACCGAGACATCATGCACTGCCCTGACGGACGCCACAACTGCCCGTCCGACTGTCCGGGCCCTCATCTGCACTAAACGTGATCCAAGCCACGTGATAGGTTCAGGTAGGTGCAAGGTCGGGTTATCGGTGACTTTCGAAAGCGTAGGTATCTCATGATTTTTAGGTCCCCGTGGTTTATGGTCATTTTCGTTGTTGTCGTGATGATCGTGGCGATCCTGCTTCTCGGCTTTCTAATTTTTACCGTTCTTCAACAATTCGTCGCCCGACATAAGAAAACGGACAACGAAAGTGATCAAGATGAACCGTAGGGATCACCCGAGTCTTCGCCGCTTCAAAGGCGCTCTCAAGGCAAAACATCGCGCGCAATGGCATCGGCGATGAGCCGGCCGGCGTCGGAAAGCCTCACGATCCCGCTATCCCATGCACACGCATCCAACCGCCCCGCTGCCACGTGCTGCTCGAGCACCTCGCGTGCCTCATCGCTCGAGGTGAGCGGGTTACTCGCCGCCTCGAAACCCTCCCGGATACGCATCTCGAGCATGAGGCGCTCGAGCGCGCGATCCTCGGGCGAAACGTTCTCGAACCCGTCGACGGGCAAACGCCCGGCGGCGAGGGCGGCGGCATAGCGTGAGGGGTGCTTGAGGTTCCACGAGCGGTAGCCGTCGCGGTGTCGATGCGCGCCGGGGCCGATCCCCCACCAGTCGCGGCCCCGCCAGTAGGCGAGGTTGTGGCGGCATTGATACGCCTCGCCGCGCGCGAAGTTCGAGACCTCATACCACTCGAAGCCCGCGGCTCGCGTGCGGTCCGCGATGAGTTCGTAGGCATCGGCCATGAAGTCTGGGTCGGGTTCGGTGAGCTCTCCACGCCGCAGCTGACGCGCCATTTTGGTGTTGCCCTCGACGATGAGCGAGTAGGCGCTCACGTGATCCGGTTGCATCTCGGTGATCGCCTCGATCGTGGTCTCGACGTCCGTGAGCGTCTCCCCCGGCGTTCCATAAATCATGTCGAGGCTTACTTGAAGGCCCGCTTCCCGGGCCCACGCGACGGCCCGTGGCACGGATTCGGGGTTGTGGGTGCGGTCGAGGATCGCGAGCACGCGCGGCACCGCCGATTGCATCCCAAAGCTCACGCGAGTAAATCCGGCATCGGCGAGGCGGAAGAGGGAGTCCCGCGTGACGGAATCGGGGTTCGCTTCGGTCGTCACCTCGACATCGGGGGCGAGAGGGATGAGCGAGCTGAGGTGCGCGAGCATGCGCGCCTGGTCATCGGCAGGAAGCAGCGTGGGGGTTCCGCCACCAAAGAACACCGTGTCAACTCGGTTGTAAGAAAAGCCCGACGCTTCATCATCCGCGAGCGTGAGATCCATTTCGCGCATCGCATTAGCGGGGTATTCGGCCTGGGAGCCTCCGCCGCCGAGTTCCTTCGCGGTGTAGGTGTTGAAGTCGCAGTACCCGCACCGCACCGCGCAAAACGGCACATGAATATAGACCGAGAGGCCTCGGCCCTTGACGTTAGTTGCCGCGGCCATCAGTGATGAGCGAGGCGGGGAATTCAAACGCGATATCGGCACTTTGGAGCGCCGCGAGGCATCCCTTTGCCATGGACGTGTACACGGGCGTTTCAGTGTCGCGGGCCCAGGTCAGGAGCGCCTTGGCGCTCGCCGGATCAATCTCGTCCGTGAGTCCGCGGAATATTTCGCCGATACTGACGCCGTGCTCGGGAACCGACAGGACCTCGATCTCATCGCCCGGGCGCACAACGCCCTCGCGCACGATGCGGAAGTACGCGCCGCACTTGCCGTAAGCAGTGAAGCGGCGTCCCCACGGGCCCCGCTGTTCGAGCCCCGCCTGATCGGCGAAGCGCCCCATCCAGACGGCAAAGGTCTTGCAGGGTTGGCGCGGCACGCTCGCCTCAAGCTCGGCACCGCCAATCCGCCAGCGCGAGCCGATGACGACCTCGTCGGTATCAATGCCCTCCGTGACCAGATTTTCACCGAAGGCACCGTCGGGCAGACCACTGAAACCTTCTTGGCGAGCAAGTTCTTCGCGAGTTTCGCGCGCGAACGCGTACACGGCTTTGAAAAGACCGCCGTGATGTTCGGTATCGCCCTGCACGTCGCCGAGCACGCCGTGCGTCAAGAGCTTGATCCCCTCCGGGCGCGGGACCTTGTTGATCCCCGAGCGTATCCCCGTTGCTTCGACGTGGAAGAGGGAATCCACCGAGCACGTCGAGACCACGCGCGCCGGGGCGTCAGTAATGGTGACCGAAAGCGGTTCAACGTTCATGCTCACGCCTCTCACTTGTTTTTGCCGTCGGCCGAGCCGCCGTCCGAGCGCAATGCCGCGATGAACGCTTCCTGCGGCACGTCAACCGAGCCGATCGACTTCATGCGCTTCTTGCCTTCCTTCTGCTTCTCGAGCAGCTTGCGCTTACGTGAGATGTCGCCGCCGTAGCACTTGGAGAGCACGTCCTTGCGAATCGCGCGGATGTTCTCGCGAGCGATGATGCGCGAGCCGATCGCCGCCTGGATGGGCACCTCGAACTGTTGGCGAGGAATGAGGTTTTTGAGTTTGCCGGCCATCTCTACGCCGTAGTGGTAGGCCTTATCGCGGTGCACAATCGCGCTGAAGGCGTCCACCGTTTCGCCCTGAAGCAGCATGTCCACCTTAACCAGATCGGCCGCTTCCTCACCCTGCACGTCGTAGTCGAGCGAGGCATAGCCCTTCGTTCGGCTCTTGAGCTGGTCGAAGAAATCGAACACGATTTCGGCAAGGGGAAGGGTGTACCGAAGCTCCACGCGGTCTTCGCTCAGGTAGTCCATACCCTTCATCGTTCCGCGTTTTGACTGGCACAGCTCCATAACGGTGCCCACGAATTCCTTAGGCACGAGAATCGTGGATTTCGCGGCGGGCTCGCGAATCTCGTGAACCTTGCCCTCGGGGAAGTCCGAGGGGTTGAGAACTTCAACCTCGGTGCCGTCCTCCATGGTCACGTGGTAGATCACACTTGGCGCAGTCGAGATCAGGTCCAGGTTGAATTCGCGCTCGAGCCTCTCGCGCACAATCTCGAGATGAAGCAGCCCCAAAAAGCCCACGCGGAAACCGAAGCCAAGCGCGGTCGACGTTTCCGGCTCGTAATTGAGCGCGGCGTCGTTAAGTTTGAGTTTGTCGAGCGCGTCTCGCAGTGCCGGGTAGTCGGAGCCATCAATCGGGAAGAGCCCCGAGAACACCATCGGCTTCGGTTCGGAGTAGCCGGCTAGCGGTTCTTCGGCGCCGCGCAGCGCAGCGGTCACGGTGTCACCGACCTTCGACTGGCGCACGTCTTTCACGCCCGTAATGAGGTAACCGACCTCGCCGGGGCCGAGCCCCTTCGTGGGCTTCGGCTCGGGCGAAATCACGCCGAGCTCAAGCAGTTCGTGAGTCGCACCGGTCGACATCATCTGAATTTTCTCGCGCGGGTCGAGTTGCCCGTCAACCACACGCACATACGTGACAACGCCCCGATAGGTGTCGTACACGGAGTCAAAAATCATCGCGCGCGAGGGCGCATCGATGCGCCCATGGGGCTTCGGGATCGTGCGTACGACGTGATCGAGAAGCGCCTCAACTCCCTCGCCGGTCTTGCCGGAAACCTTGAGCACGTCTTCGGGTTCGCAGCCCACGAGCTGGGCAATCTCCGCGGCGTACTTTTCCGGATCGGCAGCCGGCAGATCAATTTTGTTGAGCACGGGGATGATCTCAAGGTCGTTATCGAGCGCGAGGTAGAGATTCGCGAGGGTCTGTGCTTCGATCCCCTGAGCGGCATCGACCAGCAAAATCGCGCCTTCGCAAGCGGCGAGCGAACGCGAGACCTCGTAGGTGAAGTCCACGTGGCCCGGCGTGTCGATCATGTTGAGCGCATAGGCCTCGCCATCCACGACCCACGGCATGCGCACGGCCTGGCTTTTCACCGTGATGCCGCGCTCGCGTTCAATATCCATGCGGTCGAGATACTGGGCCCGCATCGCACGCTCATCAACTACGCCGGTGAGCTGGAGCATGCGGTCGGCGAGAGTCGATTTGCCGTGATCGATGTGCGCGATGATGCAGAAGTTGCGAATCCTCTCCATGGAGGTCGCGGCTGGCTCGATCTCGCGCATGTTCGCGGGGGCGCTAGTCAACGGGAATCCTTTCGACGGGCAAAGATGCCTTCATTGTCCCATGCACACTCGTTTTTGGCCCGTTCACTCCCGCCATCGCACGGGTTGATACGGTCACACCATGAGCGTTCTCTCGTCACTCAAGTCCATCGCTGGCACACTCGCCCGAAACCGGCGGGTGCAGCGCGCCGCTGGCCGCCTCGCCCGGGAGGGAGTGCGGGCCTTCGAAAACAAACGGAAAAGGTCCGACGCCGGCCCGGCAAACGTCGGACCACAAACCCGCGATGGTGCCGGCCCAAGCGAAGCGCACTCCGCGCTCCCCGATCGCGCCAGCAGCGCTCCCCTGACCATCACGTATGCACCTGCGGCAGACGGCAACCCCGATCCGGGCGAGGTCGTGTGGGCGTGGGTGCCGTTCGAGGAGGATCATTCGAAGGGCAAGGATCGCCCCGTTCTCGTGCTTGCTGAGGAGGGCAATGGCGTGATCGTGGCACTCATGCTCACCTCGCGCGATCGAGGCAAGGGCGATCACACCGATGAACACGGCAATCGCTGGGTGGACATCGGCACCGGTTCGTGGGACGCCAAGCACCGTCCCTCGGAAGTGAGGGTCGATCGCCTCATTCGCCTCGAAGCCTCCAAGGTGCGACGCGAGGGCGGCAAGCTCGACAAGGCTCGCTTTGATCGGGTGGCTAATGCCACACGCGAAGAACACGGCTGGTGAGCTGAAGCCCTGTGCTTTCGCGCCGGCCGCTGGTAGAGTTGACGGCTGTATGTGTGAACATACTGCGCTGAGTGCGGCGCACTTGCACCCCTTTCGTGTCTCTGGGGCGTAGTGCTGCATGCGCCGGCGTGAGTTTTTCCGTTCGTGATGCGAACGTTTGACGTCTCCAGGCGATACCCCACCGCCCGTCCCCGTCGAGCGCGAGCACCTCTCATGAGCGGCGTTTCACCTCAACATCTAGAAAAGGCACCTCGTGGCAAACATCAAGTCCCAGATCAAGCGCATCAAGACCAACGCGAAAGCTCAGGAACGCAACAAGGCGTACCGCAGCGAGCTCAAGACCTACGTGCGTAAGGTTCGCACCGCGGTTGCCGCTGGCGATGCAGAAGCATCGACCAAGGCTCTTCGTGAGGCTTCGCGCAAGCTCGACAAGGCTGTGTCGAAGGGCGTTATCCACAAGAACCAGGCCGCGAACCGCAAGTCGGGTCTCGCGAAGCTTGTGGCGACGCTCGAGAAGTGAGCATAGTTCTCACGTTTTAGCGTGACGGAAGGCCCCGCTTCGGCGGGGCCTTTTTCGTTGCCTTGTTGGCAATGGATCGACCCGTGCGTCGACCTTCCTAGCCGAAGATGATCAGCACCTGCGCGACGAGGTCCTTCGCGAACGACAGCACGAGAAGAAGCGTGAGAAGCGCACCACCCGCCACCCACAGAGCGGTTCTCCAGTCGAAACGATTCATGCCCGGCCCCTCCTGGCGCGCGAAATCTCAACGATAAGGCGTTGAAGCGCCCACATTGGGTCACGATCATTACCCTTAACCGCGGCATCCGCTGCAGCGAGGGACTCGAACACTGAGGCGAGCGCTCGCTCCGAGTAGTGGCGGGCGAGCTGAGCGTTGTTGCGGAACATCCAGTCCTGCATGCCTGTGCTCTTTGCCGTCGCACCGGGGATCGCTGCCTGCGCCACCTGCCTGGCCTTGCGCACAATCGTCGCGACGATGGCGACGGGAGACAGCCCCGAGAGTTCGGCTTGGCGAAGCAGCACGAGCGCTTCGCGTTCTTTGCCGGCGAGGCAGGCGTCGGCGATCGCAAAACCCGTTGTCTCCGCGCGACCTGCCGTAAGAGCCTCGACGTGCCTGAGCGTGATGGGGCCGGGCTGCTGCCCCGGCTCGGGTTCGGTGTCGCGCATGAGCTGGGTGCTCACAGCTGCAAGTTCCATGAGGTCGGTGCCGAACGCATCAACGAGAGCTTTGACGGCATCGGAGTTGACGCGGCGGCGCGCACGAGAGAACTCGCTCATCGCGAACGTCATTTTTGCCTTTTGAGTCTTGATCTCGGCGGCATTCACCCAGGGCGCGCCCGACTTCTTCACGGCATCGAGGAGTTTCTTGGCACGCTGGTCTCCCCGGTTGATGAGCACGAGCGTGACATCCTGTTCGGGATTTTTCACGTACTCCATGAGGGCGTTGATGAGGGGCTCGGCACCGCGCGTAACCTCGTCGATGATCACGAGGCGTGGTTCACCGAAGAGTGAAGGCGCCGTGTACTGGAGAAGATCGCTCTTCGTGATCTCGGTCGAAGTAAAGCGGTGAACCTCGAGGTCCGCGTGCCGTTCACGACTAAGGTTCACGATGCGCTCGAGCGCACGCTGGGCAAGGAGCGCTTCCTTGCCCGCGATAAGCACAACGGGCGCGGGTTCGATACTGTGCCACTGGACTTCGGCCATGAAGAGAGTCTATCGACCGCATGGCGAACGCTTTGCGCTTGACGCGAGGTCAACGGCTACGGTGACTCATGACATCTAAATGTATACAACAAACTGGAGGTGGAACCCGTGTTGGGTTTGAGCGCGCTGCTGCTGTTCATCATGGGCATACTCGCGGGCATCGTCAATGCAGCCGTCGGATCCGGCTCTCTCCTCACCCTTCCCGTGCTCCTCGCACTCGGCGTCCCGCCCGGCGTGGCCGTGCGCACCAACACGATCGGCATGTCCTTCGCGACAATCGCCTCCGTCCTTGGCTTTCGCAAAGAAATCGCGGCGGAGAAGCGCTACCTCGCTCCCCTCTCGCTCACCACGATCGTGTGCGCAAGCGCAGGCTCGATACTGCTCCTCCTCTCCCCCTCGAGCGCTCTCGACATCGTCGTGCCCATTCTCATCATCGCTGCGCTCGCCCTCGTCATCGGTCAGCCCTACCTGACGGCGTGGCTCAATAAACGGCGCGAGGCCGCTCCTTGCACGCAAACCGGCCCCGTAGGCGAGGCATACGAGAGCCCGTGGCTCGTCGCGCCCATGGGGGCGGCCGCCGTCTATGGCGGATACTTCACCGCTGCACAGGGCGTTCTCTACATGGGGATCCTCGGCGTCGCCACGTCCCGCAGCATGAAAGACGTCAACCCGGTCAAGAACCTCATGCAGCTCTACGTCAATGCGACGGCCGCAATTATCTACCTCGTGGCGTTCTTGTTTTTCAACGCGCACGTGTGGTGGGCTGGCGTCGTCATTCTCGCCGCGGGCGGGATGATCGGTGGCTATGTTGGCTCGCACGTTGCGAAGCGTCTACCGAACTCGGTATTGCGTGCGACCATCGTCGTCGTCGCACTCGTCGCGCTCGTGCGACAGTTCGTATAGGAAAAGCGAAGGGGCTAGTTACCGATCCTCGTCGGCCAAACTCGAGAGGCTCGCGAGGAAAGCGTCGCGCGACGCCTCCAGGTGGGCGCGCATATGCGTGGGCGCGTTGTGCGCATCTCCTGCGCGCACGAGATCGTAAATCACTTTGTGCTGATCCCAGGCAGACGTATCGCGCGTAACCGTGAAGCCATGATGCGCGCTATGAAGCCACTCCACGCGCCCGCCAATCTGCTGGAGGATGTGGCTCAGCACAGGGCGCATGGCTAGATCCGCAAGTCCCTGGTGCACGCGGAGATTCGCCTCCGCGATTCCAGCACCGTCTCGATTCGCAAACGCCTCGTCGCCTTGCGCGAGGGCATCCTCAATTTCCGTGCACAGACGGCGCGAACGCTCGACATGAGCGGCCCCGGGAGCGGAGAACTCGGCAAATCGCGCGGCTGCGTCCCGCACGAGTGAGGTTTCGAGGGTGATGCGGAGGTCAAACAGCTCGCGCGCATCGTCAAAGGGCGGGTGGGCCACGCGGGATCCGACGTTTGCCCGCGTATCAACGAATCCCTCCGCCGTGAGGATGCGCAATGCCTCACGCACGGGGACGCGCGACAGCTCAAACTCCTTCGCCAAGGCAACTTCACGAAGTGGAGTGCCGGCCGCATACTGGGCAGCGATAATTCGCTTGCGCAGGGTGGCGGTCACAGTCTTCGCCGCGGCGTCAGACACGCATGAACTCCCTTCCGGGGACGGCATCGAGCAACCCTCGCGTGTACTCGTGCTGAGGGTTTCGCACGACATCGTACACCGAGCCCTTTTCCACGACCTTTCCGGCCTTCATCACCACAACGTCGTCCGCGAGATTTGCCACCACCGCGAGGTCGTGGGTGATGAACACGCAACTGACACCAAGGTCTTTTTGGAGGGCTCCGAGGAGATCGAGAATCTGGTCTTGGACGAGAACGTCGAGGGCTGAGACCGCCTCATCGCACACGAGGAGTTGGGGATGCGCCGCCAGTGCCCGGGCGATTGCGACGCGTTGACGCTGCCCGCCCGAGAGCTGCCCGGGAAGCACCCGAGCGGCACTCGACGGTAGTGCAACGTGATCGAGCACCTCGAGTACACGCGCACGGCGCTCGCTCTTGTTCCCGACTCCGAATGTGTCGAGGGGCTCGCGCACGATCCGTTCGACCGTCCACATCGGGTTGAGCGACGAGTACGGGTCCTGGAACACGGGCTGCGTGAAGCGGCGAAGTTCCTTGCGCTGTTGTGCGCTCGCGGTGACGACTGAGCGCCCGTCGAGCTTCACTTCCCCGCTCGTTGCTTCCTGCAAACCGAGGATAATCGAGGCCAGGGTCGATTTTCCCGACCCCGATTCGCCGATGATCGCGAGGGTCGATCCACGTCGCACCGTGAAACTGACGTCGTCCACTGCACGAACCTCCCCCTTGCGCGCACCACGCAAGCGAAAGACTTTCGTCACCTTCTCAACTTCGAGGACATTTTCGCTCGGCGCGCCTTCTCTCCCCTCGCATGCGGAAGCACTCTTCTTCGTTCCTTCGAGCGTGGGGGATGCGTCAACGAGCTCCCGCGTGTATGGATGCTGGGGATTCGCTAGGACCTGTCCCGGCACCCCTCTTTCGACGATCTCGCCCTTGCTCATCACGAGAACGGTGTCGGTTCGATCGGCCGCGACGCCAAGATCGTGCGTCACAAACAGCAGCGACATCCCGCGTTCTTCCACGAGGGATTCGAGGTGGTCAAGAATGTGCTTTTGAACGGTGACGTCGAGTGCACTCGTCGGCTCATCCGCGATCACGAGGTCGGGGTCACCCGCGAGTGCAATCGCGATGAGAATCCTCTGGCGCATGCCCCCGGAAAACTCGTGCGGATACTGCTGCGCACGCCGCTTCTGATCCGGGATGCCCGATTCCGCCATGAGCTGGACAACCTCGCGCTCGATCGCCTTCTTGTCCTTCATCCCGTAGGCGCGAAGCGCATCGGCAATGTGATCGCCAACCCGCATCGTCGGGTTGAGGTTCGACATCGGGTCCTGAGGCACGAGCGCGATCCGCTTGCCGCGGACGTCTCGCCATCGTGCCGGCGACGCGTTCACGAGCTCGGTTCCGCGATAGGTGATCGAGCCACCCGTGATGCGACCTTCGCCCGGCAGTAGGCCGAGGATGGAGGCGATCGTCGTGGACTTGCCAGAACCGGACCCGCCTACGAGCGCGAGCTTCTCCCCCGGTCTAAGCGTGAAAGACACTCCGTGGACAGTGGGGCTGGCCGCGCTCCCGTACGTGACGTCGAGGTCGCGTACCTCAAGCACGAATTCATCTGTGTGCATCATGGAGCCTCACCTTCCTGCCGCGTATCCTTGCTGGCCGCGGTTGTTCGCCGCGGCACCGAGCATTCCTGTCGCCGGGTCGCGCGTCACAGCGCTCAAACGCCCGAGTGACCACGTCCCTGCCCGCACGACTCGGTGTCCGCGAGCCTCGAGTTCGCCAATGACGTCGTCGCCCAGCGAATCCTCGACCACGAGCTGACCGGGTTCCCACGTGCGCGGCCAAAAGCTTTCGAGCATCGAGGTCGTGTGCGTCATGGGCGATTCGATCGCTTCTTGCGGGCTGTACCCGCCCACGAGCACGCGCAGAAGGAAGAGAAGCTGCCACTGATCCTGCTGATCCCCTCCCGGCGTTCCGGTCGCGAGGATAGGCTCGCCGTCTTTCAGCACGAGAGTGGGGCTCAGCGTCGTGCGGGGTCGTTTCCCGGGGGTAAGGGCCGACGGTGACCTTTCGTCCAGCCACGTCATCTGGAGCCGCGTGCCAAGGCAAAAACCCAGTTCAGGAATCGTCGGCGAGGATTGGAGCCACCCACCCGAAGGGGTCGCGCTCACCATATTGCCGAACCGATCCACGACATCGATGTGAACGGTGTCGCCGCGCAACTCGCCCGTTTCAGGATCAGTTTCTTCCTCACCCGTGTTCACGCGCACGGTCGGCTCACCTGCGGCGTCACCGCGGGCTCCGCCGCGCGCATCGTATGCCTCACGGGTTTCAGCACACACGAGCGTTGGGACACGCCCACCGGGGCGACCGGGGCGAAGCTCTTCCGACGCTTTCTCGCCTATAAGCGCGCGGCGAGAGGCGAGGTATTCCTCGCTCAACAGTTCCTTGAGCGGCACACTATTGTCGTCGCCGAAAAACGCATCGCGATCGGCAAGCGCAAGCTTGAGTGCCTCCGCGATCGTGTGGATACCGCGAGCCGTCGACGGATCGAGATCCTCATCCTCAAAGCCCTCGAGAATACCGAGCGCAAGAAGTAGCACGGGCCCCTGGCCCCACGGGCCTGTCTTATAGAGGTCGAAGCCCCTAAATGACGCAACCGTCGGACTCTCCACGCGCGCGCCCGGGCACGCAAGATCCTCCTTCGTCAGCACCCCCGAGTAATCACCGCCGTCGGAATGCCGGTGCGGCTCCTGCACAAAAGCGGTCATCGCTTCGGCGACAGGGCCCGTGCGCCAACGCTCACGCGCTGCACGAATCCCACTGGCGCGGTCCTCATGCGCCGCGGCCACATCGACAAGATCCTCGAGCACAGTCGCGTAAGCAGGATTCTTCACGATATCGCCGGCTTTCGGCGCGACACCATCACGTAGCCAGAGATCGGCAGACGTCGGCCAGTGCTCCTCGAAAAACTCGCGCATGGACTCAATGACGCCTGCCGCACGTTCGAGCAAAGGATGGCCCCCGCGCGCGTACCCAATCGCGTACGAGAGGACCTCGCCCAAGGTGAGCGTTCCGTACTCTTGAAGCAGAAGGAGCCAGGCGTCCACAGCACAAGGAATCGCGGCCGCAAGCGCACCCGAACCGGGCACACGTTCGAGTCCGAGCGCCCGATATGTTTCGACACTCGCACCGGCGGGAGCAGCGCCTTGCCCCATGAGTACACGCGGATGGCGTGGGTCCTCGGCAGTCACGAACACCCCCGTCATGTCACCACCGGGGCCGTTTAAGTGGGGCTCGACGACGTGCAACACGAATGCCGCAGCCGTCGCCGCATCGAACGCGTTACCGCCCTTTTCCAGGACCGATTGCGCGCTCGCGGTCGCAAGCCAGTGCGTCGATGCGCTCATCCCAAACGTGCCCTTTAGATCGAGGCGAGCGAGCGGAGCCGGGGCGGGTGTGAACGACGTCGTCATGGGGTCATTCCTTCGACGAGTTGGGATCGAGTGCATCGCGCAACGCATCTCCAAAAAGGTTGAACGCGAAGCAAATGAGGACGATGGTCAAGCCAGCCGCAATCGCGACGGTAGGTGAGCGGTAGATGTACTGCTGCGCATCAGAAAGCATGATGCCGAGGCTCGGCGCTGGCGGTTGGATGCCGAGGCCTAGGAACGACAGCATCGACTCGCCGATGACGGCAGCGGGAAGGATCACCGTGACCTGCACAATGATCGCGCTGAGCGTGTTCGGCAGAATGTGCATCCCGAGAATCCTCACGAGGGAAGCATCGGCAGCAATCGCCGCCGAAACGAAGGCCTCGCCTTTCAGCCGCATCGTTTCGCCGCGCACAACGCGCACCATCGAAGGGATATTGCCAACGCCCAATGCAATCGCCGCATTGGTGAGGCTCGCACCCGAGATCGCGGCGAGACCCACGGCGAGCACAAGAAACGGAAATGCAAGAGTCACGTCAACAAAGCGAGAGATGACCATATCCGCCTTGCGCCAATATCCCGCAAGCAAGCCGAGGGGCGTTCCCACGACAACCGCGAGAGCAACGGCGAGCAGGCCGACGAGAAGCGATGCTCGGGTGCCGTAGAGCAAGCGAGAGAGCACGTCACGCCCAAGGTCGTCGGTTCCGAGCCAAAAGCCCTCCGTGAACGGCACTTGGAAGGGGTAGGTGAAATTCGTGTCGGCGTAGTGGTACGGAGAGATCACTGGCGCAAGTAGCGCCACGAGAATCACGAACGCCACGAGCACGGAACCGACGAGGCCCGCGGGGGAAGCGAGGAGACGCTTGCCCACGCCTTTCGTAGGGGCGTAAGTATCGGATGAGTGCGAGATCGCGGTAGCAGTCACGATGCAGCACCTCCCGTTCTGATTCGCGGATTGACAACGGAGTAGAGGATGTCCACGAGGAAATTAATGACGATGTAGGCAACCGTCACGAGCAGCACAACGGCCTGGATCACGGGATAGTCACGCGAAAACACCGCATCGAGCGTGATGCGCCCGATTCCCGGGAGCGCGAAAATACGCTCGGTCACAACGGCACCGGAAATCAGACCGCCCATCTGGAGACCGACGATCGTGACGAGCACGATGAGCGAATTGCGAAGGCCGTATCGAAACAAGATGCGGGAGGGCGCGATGCCCGTAGCCCGGGCCGTGCGCACGTAGTCCGTCGCCATCGTGTCGATGAGGCTCGCACGGGTTTGGCGTGCGATGACCGCAGCGAGCCCCGATCCCAGCACGAAGGCAGGAAGCGTGAGGTAGTACAGGCACCTCAGCGGGTCCTCCGTAAGGGACACGTACCCCGAGGCGGGGAACCACCCGAGCGAGACGGCAAGCACGAGAATCGCGAGGAGGCCAAGCCAAAAATTCGGCACGGAGAGCCCGAAAAGAACGGCGATATTGGCCCCGAGCTCGTCGATTTTGCCCTTGCGGCGCTCGGCAAAGATCCCGAAGAGCAGCCCGATCACGATCCCGACGATGATGGCATACAGCGAGAGCAGGACCGTGACGGGAAGGGCGGTCACAAGCATCGACACAACATCCTGGCCCGTACGTGTCGACTCCCCAAGGTTGAGCGTAAACATGTTCTTCACGAACGCGCCGTACTGAACGATGAGGGGGTCGTCGAGCCCAAGACTTGCCCGAATTGCCTCGATCTGCTCCTTTGAGGCCTCCTCCCCCGCCATTACGACGGCGGGATCGCCCGGAAGCGCACGTACGCCAACGAAGATCACGATCGACGACAACACGAGCGTACACAGCGATTCGAGGAAGCGTACGGAGATAAAGCGAGTCATGGCTGCTCCCCTTCGATAAAAGCCGCGTGGGAGAGCTTGACGACGCCGTCCGCGTAGGTCGAGACCCCCACGAGATTCGCCCTGTAGGCGGTGAGCGAGCGCTGGCGGTACAGGTAGATCACGGGGTTCGTTTCCTGCATGCGTTTCACAGCCGCTCCGTACAGCGCGGAGCGTTCGTCAAGGTCGGTGACTTCAGAAGCCTTCGTGAGCAGATCGTCGAGCGTGCGATCGCTGAAGGCCGCGTAGTTGTTGTTCGCGTCGGTGGTCCAGAAGTTATAGGCGTTGCCGTGGGGATCCACACGCCCGGACCAACCGAGCTGAATCGCCTCGTACGTACCCGAATCTTGAGCCGAGAGCATTGCCGTGTACTCCATAGGAACAACGCTTATGGCGAACCCCGCTTCCTTTACTTGGGCCTGCAGGGCCTGGGCGAAGCGGAGCGAATCTTGAGAATTCGAGACCTTGAGGGTGATCGGGTACGGCACCGGGGCGCCCGCCTGCTCGAGCAAGCGCTTTGATTCCTCGGGATCGTACTCAGGACATTGAGTGGATTCCTCGGTCGCGAACGGACTCGAGGGAGAAATCGGCGAGCACGCCGCATCGAACCACCCGTTGAACACCGTGTTCACGAGGGCCTCGCGATCGATCGCCTTCGTGAACGCAAGTCGCACTCGCTCGTCTGTCGCTATGAGGCCCTTATCGAGGGGGTGACCAGCGTCGTCTTTGGGCTCAAGGTTGATGGTGATGGCTTGGTATCCAAGCGAGAGCACCTGGAGAGTGTTGATGTCACGCGACGCCTTGACCGCTTCGATGTCCTGCGGCGAGATGTTGTCGGCAACGTGCACGTCGCCACTTTGAATATTCGCGGCGCGGATGTTGGCATCGGCCATGATGCGGTAGGTCACGCTGTCGAGTCGCACGTTGCGTGCGTCGTAGTAGAGCGGATCGCGTTCGACGGTAATTAAGGTTTGCGGAATGCGCTCAACGAATTTGAAAGCCCCGACCCCCACCGGATGCGATGCAAAGTCATCTCCGAGTTCCTCGAGTGCTTTCGGGGAGAGCATCATGCCCGCACGATCGGCAAGCGCAGCGGTAAAGGGAGAAAATGACTTTTCGAAAGTCACTCGCACGGCGAACTCTTCGATTGCCTCGAGGCCGGTGATGGGGCCGAGCTCCGAACGCCGGGAAGACTGCTCGTGATTGAGGTGGCGATCAAGCGTGATACGAACGGCTTCGGCGTTAAACGGCTCGCCGTCGGCAAAGACCGCATCCTCGCGGAGGCGGATCACGACCTCACGCCCATCGTCGCTAATCTCGGGAAGAGCGGCGGCCAGCATCGGGATGATCTCGCCCTTGTGGTTGAGGTCGTACAGCTTCTCGCACATCGTTTGCATGACGTATCGCGTGTAGAGCGACGAGGAAGTCGTGGGGTCAAGCTTGTCGGGTTCTGCCGAGAGAGCCATGACGAGATCGCCACCATTGCGAAGGCTCTGCCCCGTGGAATTACTGTCCACAATGTCGGGCCGCTCCGGTGGATCTTCGAGACTTTGGCGTGGGACGCACCCCGCACCGACGAACGCCACGAGGCCTGCGCTAAGTACCGTTCTGCGCTTCATCCCGCACCTCCCTTCAGAGGAGCTTTCGAGGCACCTCCCCGAAGCTTTGTATACAACCTAGAGGGGTGGCATCGAGGGCGTCGACTCCGTTCATATCTTGAGACCTTTTGTATACACACTCATGGCAATGGGACAACCCTCCACCCTTCCGGGGTGCGCTCAAAGGCCAGCATTCCGTCCGCGTCGGTGCGCTTCACCACCGCCCCTTGCCGCTTGAGCATCGTGAGCGTTCGTGGATGCGGATGCCCGAAGGTGTTCTCACCAACACCGATGACGGCGAGAGAGGCTCGCGAGCGCTCATAAAGCTCGGGCGCCTGCCGCCGAGAACCGTGATGCGCAACCTTAACGAACTCAACAGGTTCCACAACCCCCGAACGCGCAAGGCTAGCTTGCGCATTTGGCTCTAGATCCCCTAGCGTCAAGGCGCTCCATCCGGGCGCCTTCACAAGCATCGAAATTGAACAGTCGTTAAGCGCGGACTCCTCTCCCCCACCCTCGCCAGCACCAACGACTCGCGCTTCCTCGGCCGAACGCGGCCACACAACCTCGAGGGAAAGCGCCCCCAGGGTTTCCGTACGGGGTGCGAGCACCACTTCCACCTCTGCACGCGGGAGTTTGGGTTCCGTAGATGTATCCAGAGGGCACACCCATGCACGTTTTGGTGCCCACTGCCCCTCAAGTGCAGGGATACCCCCGTCGTGATCGGCGTGAGGGTGGGTCACGACGAGAAGATCGATCGACTCTACGCTGGCCCGATCGAGACACCTCGCGAGCTTTGCCGGGTCGGGCCCCGTATCGATGAGCACCGTGTGCTCGCCTGCACGCACGAGCATGGCATCGCCTTGCCCGACGTCGCACATCACGACATCCCAGTCCCCCGCGTCGTGACTCACGAGCCGTGAGCCGCCAACCACGAGAAGAACGATCACAACGAAGGCAATCGCGAGGCGCACTTCTCTCCGCTTGCGAAGCCACAGCGTCAAACCCACAAGCACGAGAAGTCCACTTATGGCAAGCGCGCCGCTCGCCTCCGCCGGCAGCGAAAGGTGCGCGCCTGGGAGTGCGGCGGCCACCGTCGCGATGAGCACAAGAACGTGTGCGCCCGCCCCGGAGACGGCGAAAAAAGGCATCGCCAGCGGCGGCCAGACGTGCGCGACAAGAATGCCCGCGAACCCCACCACGGTCGCGGGAGCCACAACAATTTCGGCAGCGATATTTGCAGGAACCGCCCACACGGAAGTTTCGGGAGCGAGCAAAAGCAAGACGGGAGTACACGCAGCCTGGGCAACCGTCGGAACGGCGAGCACGAGCGCGAGATTCCGCGAGATTCGCCCACCGCTGACCTGCTGGAGAACATCCGCGAGTGGAACCGAGAGAGCGAGGATCGCCCACGTGGCCCCGACGCTCAGCACGAACCCCACTTCCCCCACGAGTGAAGGGTCAAGGAGGCACCACGTGAGTACGGTGAGCGCGAGGGCGTTCACGGCTGGGGTGCGAAACCCCCAGTAGCGACCAATCAAGAGGGGCACAGCCATGAGCGCGGCTCTCAGCAGACTAGGTTCGGGTCCCACTGCAGCGACATACACGACGATTCCCACCGCACCCGCGACTACCCTCGCCTTGCGTCGCACGCCGAACGCCAGAAGCGGCAGAGTGACAAACGCGTAGGTCAGCGCGATGTTTGCGCCCGAGGCGGCAACGAGGTGGGTGAGACCCGAAGTCGCCATGGCGTCCTTCGTGTCTTTGTCGAGCCCGGTCACGTCGCCAAGCGTCATGCCTACCACGAGCGCGGACTCATTTAGCGGGAGGAATGCCGATGTCTCGCGCACGAGATCCTTGCGTGCGTTACGCCAGTCGTCGAGGAAGCGCCCTATTCGTGACGCAAATCCCTCATTCTTCTCATTCGCGACCTTCGATCGCTCCCACTCGGTGACGTCGAGGAAAAAGGTAGAACCGTCCCGTTCGGCGTAGCCCCGTGCCGTGAGAATCTCGCCCCGTGTAAGCGCCAACGGATTTTCCCCGCGCGTCGTCTCGCTCCACGTCAACACAATACGTCCGTTGCCAGGAAGCTCCTGCTTCCCCGCTCCCACCAAAATCGTCGACGTCGCAGGCAGAGCGGATGCGCGGGCGCGTGCCGTATCCCACGCGCGTGTTTTCCTGGGTTCCGACGGTTGCTCGCCAAGCGTTACCTGCACCTCGGTCACGACGTTTCTTATCGAAAGTGCCTCGTCGAGGCTCAGCTCTGCGGCGTGTGCACGCCCGACCGGCCCGGCGATCGCCGCCCCGAGAGCGACGGCAAGGAGGGCGTGTGCCCGCACGCGCCTATCGCGAACCATGAGCATGAGGAGGCCCGGGAGGATCACGGCGAGCAGAACAACGGGGCCGAGGGACACCCCTGCAATCGTCGCGGGCCATACCACCACAGCGTGAGGGATGAGGCTTAACCCCCGAACGGGCTTCTCCCCGAAACCGCCGACTCTTACGCCAATGGCGTCACACGGTGATGCGTTCACGAAGTTTCTCGAAGATCGCGGGACCAATCCCTTTGACGTCTTGGAGCTGTTCGATACTCGTGAAGGCGCCGTTCGTGGTGCGATGTTCAACAATCCGGGACGCGATGGCGGGCCCCACGCCGGGAAGTTCTTCAAGCTCGCTTTCCGTGGCGGTGTTGATGTTGAGGAGTCCGTGATCCGAAGGGTTCTCTCCCGTGGACTCACCGGGTGTTGCACCTTGCTGCGGCGAAGGTGCGGGTAGCCCTGCGGGAATATCCTCACCTTGGCGCGGAACGAACACCTGCTCACCGTCACTCACCACTCGAGCGAGATTGAGCCGGCTGAGGTCAGCTTCATCCGTGGCGCCACCCGCCGCTTCGAGTGCCTCCCCTACGCGGGACTGGGAGGGAAGTTCCACAACCCGAGGATCCTTCACGGCTCCCACAACATGAACGAGTATGGTGTGCGGCGCCTCTGGCGAGGCTACGGGCTGGGCTTCGCCGCCCACAATTGCGGGAGGGCTTGAGGCCGTGGGCGCCGCACTCGCGAAGTCCCGCGGCGAACTAGTGGAGTGCGGCAGTTCCTGTGGCGCCTCCCCATTGACGGCAACCGTGTCCTCACGTGGTGTCATCGATGTCGCCATGTGGGCTCCGCCGAGGGCGAGTGCACCCGCCGTGACAATGCCGAGGAGCACTCGAGGCTCCTTGAGCGCTGACCATCGAACCCCCTTGCGCCCACCAGAACCCTCGCGCGACCATTCCTCGAGATCTTCCCACGAGGGGGTTGTCGCGCTGCCCTTCGTCACTGCGCGATGCCGCCCCTCGCGCCCCGTGTCTGTGTTCATAGCCACCACGCTAGGACCACAAAAGCCCGACGAAAATGCCCCGGCTATCCGCTGGGGACAGGCGGGGCGTGTGGAGTAAGAAGCGCCGTGCGGCTTAGAGGAACATTGCCTCCCACTCGGGCAGGAACACGAAGAACGCCGCAATAAACACGAGCGCGTACCACGCAAGCGAAAGCGCAACCCATGAGCGCAGTACAGCGCGCACCGGCCCCCGCACGTCAATCACGTCCTCCTCAACGAGGAAAGCCACGAAGGAAAAGAACATGGGAGCCACAACGGCCCACACGACTAGGCACCACGGGCACAGCGCGCGAATCGCGAACAGCGCGTTGCTCGAGAGCCACAGCACGAACGCAAAGGCAAAGGCGAGCCCACCGAAGGTCGCCCACTGGAACCATCGCGGAAGCGCAAGTCGCGAAAGGTGCAGAGCGCCGACGACACCCATGATCGAGAAGCCCATGAAACCGAGGTACATATTCGGGAAACCGAACGTCTGGGCCTGCCACGTTTGGATGAACGTGCCGCACGAGATGAACGGGTTGATGTCGCAGGCGAGCGAGGCATTCGGGTCCGCCAAAATCGCGAGCTTATCCTGCATGAGCGCAAATGACGCCACAATCCCGAGGACAGACCCGATGAGAAGCACGAGCCCAACGGTGCGCTGGGAAGCCCGGGGCTTCGCGTCCTGCTCGGCGCGGATTTCCGCGTCTATCTTGGAAAGTTCCGCACCATCGAACGAGCGAGTCGTTAAATTTTCAGTCACGCGCCTTATCGTAATACGCTTTGAGCTTCGCGAAGCCTTCGTCCATACTGACGCGCGGTTTCCACTGCAAACGCTCGCATGTCCGGCGCTGATCAAACCAGTGCGCGGTCGAAAGCTGCTCCGCGAGGAACTCGGTCATAGGCGGCTCGTCATAACCTGGGCGAAGCTCCCACACCTTCTCGATCACGCGACCGGCAATCCGCGCAGCAGGGCCGGGAACCGTGATCCGTGGGCGTGAGACGCCTGCGGCATCGCACAGCCCCACGACGAAGTCGCGAACGGTGCGCGGCTCGCCATTCGTGATCACGAAGCTCTCGCCATGCACGTGCTCGATGCGGTTGAGAGCTGCCACGAACGCCTCCGCAGCGTTGTCGATGTAGGTGGTATCGATGAGCGCCATGCCTCGATCAAGGAGCGGCATCGTGCCCTTACGACCACGCTCGACGATGCGCTCAACAAGTTGCGTGTCTCCCGGCCCCCACACGATATGCGGGCGCAAAGTCGTCACGAGAATGCCATCGCTGCCGTCAGCCTCCATCGCCACGAGCTCCGCGGCGGCCTTGGTGCGGGCGTAGGGCCCGCGGGCACGCGTGGGTTCGGGGGCGGTCGCGTCGAGCCCGACGATAGCCTCGCCAAAGTGGGCGACAGACGGCGAGGACGTGTTGACGAGCTTTCCGCCACCCTGCGCGCGAAGTGCATTCACGACGTTGCGGGTGCCGTCAATATTGACGGCGCGGTACTCCTCTTCCGGACCCGAGATCGAGACCTTGGCCGCGAGGTGCACGACTGCATCGTGACCGTCAACGGCGCGTCGTACATCGGCCGCTTCGGTGAGCGAACCGCACACGTCCTTTACGCCGTCGATCCCAGCGGGACGGCGCTGAAACGCGCTTACTTCGTGGCCCGCATCGCGGAGCCGCTTCGCCACTTCACCGCCGAGCATGCCGCTCGCACCGGTCACGAGAACCTTCACAGCGCGCTCCTTTCACCAGCAAGTTCACGTTCGGCCCACGCACCGAGACGCGCCCGCTCGATCTTCGAGTTATGGCGGATATCGGTTGGGAGCGTTGTCGTTTCAAAAGCGGCGGTCACGGCGATGCCGGTCGCTGCCTCAACCGCTTCGCGAATCGCAGCCTGACGCTCCGGGGTCGCAGGCTTCGGCGTGTGGCCCTTGCCCGGGCGGAACGTCGCGGGATCCTCATAGATGACCACTACCTGCTGGGTGCCCGACGGACCCACACCGCACACACCCGCGCGGCGTACAAACTCGAGGCTTTCCGCCGCCTTCTCGATCTGCACGGGAGTCACGGGGCCCGCCGCGGTGGTCAGCACGTGGGCGAGGCGCCCCTCGACCCAAAGGCGCCCCTCGGCATCAAGTTGGCCAACATCGCCCGTCGCGTGGTAGCCCTCGCAGCGCATCGACTCGCGGGTCGTATCCCACAACATGAGGTAGCGGTCGCGAACGTGCGCAGCGCGCACCATGATCTCGCCAACGACGCCTGGCTCTGTCGTCACAGTCGAGGCTGCGCGACCGTCGGACTCGAGAGGTGCGATCGCAAGCTCCACGCGTGGTACGGGCCCACCCACGCACACGCCGCTGCTCTCGCCGGCCGCCTCGATTCCGTCGAGATCAATCGCGGCGACTGCGAGGCACTCGGTCATGCCGTACGGCGAGTACGAGTGCGCGTTTGGCAGAACGTCTCGGAGGGCGCGAAGGAGCGGCGCGGGGATCGGCGCGCCGGCGCTGAAGAAGCTCGGCACACGTGAAAGCGCCTCGCGCTGGCGGTCGTTGAGATCGCCTGCCGTATCGATGATGTTTTGAAGGGCCGCCGGGGCTGTGAAAACCGCGGGCGAGCCGAGTTCGTCAACGGCGTCGGCAAGTGCCGCTGCCGTGAGTTCGCCGGGGCGCGTCACGTCCATTTCGGGGACGATGCTCGGCGCACCAAGAGCCGGCCCGAGCAGAGCAAACGGCGCGAAGCCGGCGACAAGGCCGCGCTCCGGCCGCAACTGCAGCGTGTCGCCGACCGCAGTAAACATCGCGCTCGCCTGACGGTGCGTGTATACGGCCCCCTTCGCGGGCCCTGTGGAACCAGACGTGAACAACACGAGCGCATCCGCATCCGGATCAACATCGGCAGTGTCATCGCCGCCGCCGAGAGCATGGATCTGTTCGCCCTCGCGCATAAGCTCATCGATCGACGCTTTCACCCCGAACACGGCGCGATCGATCGTGGGGAGCGTACGCACGGAGATGCGTTCGCCCGGCCAGCCGAGCGCCCGCGCACCGGCGAGAGCGGTGGGAATGCCGACGATGTAGTCGATGTGCGCGCCCACGATTGCACGAGTGAGGCCTTTGATGCCGAGGCCTGCGTCTGCAACAACCGCAACCGCACCGATGCGCAAGCATGCGTAGAGCACGGCCGTGAGATCGGCACCCGGAGTGACGAGCACGCTTACGCGGTCCCCCGCTTTGATGCCGTGCGCGCGCATGCCGCTCGCGAGCTGCGAAACACGCTTTTCGAGCAGGTTCCACGTAATAGTGCGGGGCCCTTCGGCGCGCATCTCCACGACTGCGGGCTCAAATGCGGTTCCAGGATCGTTCGCGCGCTCGGTGATGAGGGACCCTAGGCGCTTGTACTCCGGCTGTTCGGCATAGCTCGACACCGAACGCTCGCGAAGGTTTTCCCCCTTGACGAATCGTTCCTCGAGCCAGCGCTCCACAACGCCCGCCACGGGTGCGTCCTCCCACACGAGGTGCGAGGCTCCCTCGAAGCGATGTACATCCGCGTGGGGCACGCGCTCAAGAAGATCCCGCAAGTAGCGGTCCGAGAACACCACATCGCGCGGCCCCCAGACCATAAGGGTGGGAACGTCCATGGTTGTGAGGCCTTCGGCGAGCCGCTCGAGCGTTGCGCGCGAAGGATGGTCCGCACTCGCAGGGATGTCGGCCACAAACGTTTCTATGCCTCGGCGGCGCGCCTTCGACCGGTAGGGCGCGTAATACCCCTCACGCACCTCGCGAGGCAGCGGTGGCTTGGAAAGATTGACGGTCGTGCGAAGGAACGCGTCCGTGCGCGAAGTCGAGAACGGCAGGAAACCCGGGGCCGTTGCGAGCTGAAGCGAAGCCGGCAGCGATTCACCAAGTTCCTGATGAATGGCGGTGTTCGTGAGAATCATGCCGATCACGTCGTGGCGATTATCGAGCGCCCAACCAATCGAGACGATGCCGCCCCAATCATGCCCCACCGTCACGACATTGCCCGCAAGGCCGAGCGCATCCGTGAAAAGCGAAAGATCGGTGATGCGATCCTGAAGGCGGCGCTCGTGACCCGTGCGCTCCGAGTACCCCATCTCAAGCTGATCAACGGCAACGACGCGCCAGCCGGCTTCGAGCATCTCCTCGTTGAACAGGCTGCGATACAGGAACGAAGAGGTGGGATTGCCGTGCACGCACAGAAGCGTGCCACGGGGCTCGACGCCTCGCTTCTCTAGCTGGCGGACGTTGTCGAGGTAGTGCCAGCGGCGCATGTCGCCGTAGGAATCCCGCACCTTTAGCGTGTGGTGTAGTTCAGGCTGTACTCCGGGAAGGTCGGGAACGTCCTGTACGTCGTGGAAGTCCTTGGCGCTCACCACTGCACCTCCATCATCGCGGTGTTGAGGCCCGAGCCCACGCCGAGTAGCAGCAGCTCATCACCCTTCGCGAAGCGGTCTTGGTTGAGGGCGAGAGTGAGCGGAACGGCCTCGGCGGCAATGTTGCCAAGTTCGGGGAACGTCACCGGAATGATCTCAGGGTTGATTCCCATGGCTTTCGCGAAGGCACGCGTGTACACCATCGACACCTGGTGGGTGATGTACCACTGCTTGTTCGAATAGGTGCGGCCGCTCTCCTCCGCGGCGCGCCACGTCTGCGTCACAAGCTCCAGGCCGTTCTCAAGCAGGCCCGCCGTGTCGGTACGCATGTCGTCCATGTCGCCGATGCACAGTTCGTGGTGCTCGGTGCCCGCACGCGTTTGCGTGTGGAGAATCCTGTGCCCCTCGGGGTGCTTGTCGAAGCGCCCCACGACCGCGGCGGCGGCACCCGAGCCAAGCGTGAGTGACGCGAACTGATTGTTGAAGTCTTGGCGGGTCGAGTTCTTGTCGTTGAGGCGCGCGATGGTGCGTCGCTGCACCTCTTCAACGTCCTCAGCGCCCACGATGAGGGCGTAGTCAATCTGACCCGCGTCGATAAGGCCCGAGGCAAAAGTCATCGCGTTCACGAACCCCAGGCACGCGTTCGTAATGTCGAAGTTCATGCACGAGGCCGGCATGCCGAGCGCCGCATGAATGTGCGTACTCATCGCCGGTTCAAGGTGCTGACGCGACACGGACGCATTGATGAGAACGCCGACGTCCTCACGCGTTATGCCGGCACTCGCCATCGCACGCTCGGCGGCAATCACTGCGCCTTGCTTCCAGCCGTTTTCCGGGTCCTTCCACCATCGACGCTCGTACACCCCGGCGACGCGCTGAAGTGTGCCCTTCGGAAGTCGAAGGCGCTTGCGGGCCGGTGAAAGCATCTCGTCGATCGAGTCAGAGGTGACGGGAACCTGAGCTTCCACGGCGGAAACGGAGAGAATGGCGGCGTTTTTATGGTCAAACGCGGTATTGGGGATCACTACTACTAATCGCTTTCAGTCTCGGTTCGCGCCTCTCAAAGCGCCACATTATTGTCCACCGAAGCACTGGAGATTCGATGAAAAAGTGACCAGTTCAAGGCCCTGGAGGACTCAAACGTGACTGAGTTCTCGGCGCGCGAGGGCGAGGGAGCGTTCAATAGGGGGAAGCTTCGCTTCAAACTTCCGGCTCGCACCCGTCGCGATTTCCACGACTACTGATCCATCCCAGTTGGCGCGCGCGAGGGTGCGAAGAATTTCGGTCACCGGCTGATCGCCATCTCCGGGCACGAGATGCTCATCGCGAAGCGTGTGGCCTGAACCGTCGGTGAGGTGGAGGTGGCTGAGCCGATCCCCGACACGTTCGATCATCGCAAGGGCATCATCACCCGCGGTCGACGCATGAGAGAGGTCGATCGTGAGGTGCGCGTAATCTTCGTCAGTCGGGTCGTGGTCCGGGTAGTACGGGAGTGCCTCGCGCACTCCAAGGCGCCACGGGTACATGTTCTCCACGGCAAGCGCGATCCCGTAGCGCTCTTCAAGCTCGGCAACGATATCGACGAAATCCCGGGCATAACGCCCCTGCCACCGAAACGGCGGATGGGCAACAACCGTCGGAACCCCAAGATCCACGGCAAGGCGCATCGTATCCTCAAGCTTCTTTTTGGGGTCGAGACCACCTGCGAACTGCAAGAAGAAGAGGGTCGGGGCGTGAAGCGACAAAATCGGCAGGTCGTACACACGCGTAAGGGTTTCAAGGCGCATGGCGTCACGGGTAGCCGGATCGAGCGAACACATGACTTCTACGCCGTCATAGCCCGTTTCCCGGGCCGCCTTGAATGTGTCTTCGAGGCCGAGCGGGAACAGCGACGAAGTGGAAAGCCCAACGGGAATAGTGCGACCAGCGCGGGTGCTCGGGTGTGCGGCTTCGCTTGTTTCAGTTCGGCCCGCCCCATCTCTGGAGTGAGAAGCGTTGGGTCCGACGCCTGCTCGGCTCCTCTCACGCCACGCTCTCGAGTTTTTTCTCGCCTGGTTCTTACGGGTGAAGACCTTTCGGCCGTTGCCACTTTTGTCGCTTGTCGTCACGCCTTCACGCTAGCAAGGCCAGGTGCACTAAGGTTGTGGAGGATATATTCACGCGCGCCGAAGGGATGCTCAGGAGGAACCGATGGCTAAGCTCCACTTCAAATACGGCGCGATGAACTCGGGAAAATCCGACACCCTTATCAAGACGGCCTACAACTACGAGGAACGCGGCCTCGGCACCATTACCGTCAAGCCCGCTGTCGATACGAAGGGTGAAGACTGGGTGCTCGCGCGCGGAGGCGCGAAGCGACGGGTCGATGTTCTCATTGAGTCCGGGCACGACCTCCGCGAAGAAATCAAAGCGTTCATCGCTGCTCGCCCTGAGCGAAACTTTCATGTCGTTCTCGTCGATGAGAGCCAATTCCTGGACCGCGATCAAATCGACCAGCTGTTCCTCGTCGCTAAAAACGACCAAATCTCCGTCATCTGCTACGGGCTTCGCACCGACTTTCTCGCCTGTCAATTTCCCGGCTCGTCGCGCCTGTTCGAGCTTGCCGACAACTTCGAGAAGCTCCCCACGATGTGCCGATGCGGGTCGCAAGCCGAGTTCAATTGCCGCAGCGTGAACGGCGCGTTCGTCTTCGAAGGCGACCAAGTAGCGATCGATGGCGCGGGCCGCGTGACCTACGAGTCGCTGTGTGGCACGTGCTACCTCGAAGAGAAAACGCAAGCGCTCGGCCCCGCTCTCTTCTAAACACCGATGTTTCCCGTTCCCAAGCCGTCAAGGAGTGACGCATGAAAATTCTGTCGATCCAATCTGCCGTGGCCTACGGTCACGCGGGCAACTCCGCGGCGGTGTTCCCGCTCCAGCGTCTCGGCCACGAAGTGTGGCCCGTGAATACAGTTCTCTTCTCCAATCACACGGGCCACCCCACATTCCGTGGCCCCGTGATCGACGCGAAGGACGTACACGAGGTCGTTCTCGGCATCGAAGAGCTCGGCATCCTCGGCGAAGCCGACGCTGTTCTCAGCGGTTATCAGGGCTCCGCTGCCGTCACTGACGTCATCCTCGATGCCGTTGAGCGCGTCAAGAAGCACAATCCACGCGCCGTGTATATCGCCGATCCAGTGATGGGCAATGCGGGCGAAGGTTTCTACGTTGATTCCGATATCCCGCCGCTCATGGCGAACAAGGTTGTTCCGGCCGCGGAGGTGCTGACGCCGAATCACTTCGAGCTGGGCGTGCTCACCGACACCGATGTGTCCACTCTCGAGGGCACCCTCACTGCTGTCGAACAACTGCGCGCCGAGGGCCCCGAGACCATCCTTGTCACGAGCGTACTCACCGATAAAACCACGCCCGGCACCCTCGAACTTCTCGTGGCCGATTCTTCCGGCGCTCACCTTATTTCGACACCGCGCCTGAAGCGCAAGGTTCACGGCAGCGGCGATGTGACGACGGCTCTTTTCACGGCGCACTTGCTTGGCGGTGCCGGCCCTGTTGAGGCGCTTGAGAAAACAGCCGCGTCGGTGTTCGAGCTCATCGACCGCACCCTCAAAGTGAATGCACGTGAGCTCTTGATCGTCGAAAGCCAGGATGCGTTCGTCAATCCCGACACGAAATTCAAGGCCCACCCCCTCCCTCACTGAATTCCATAGGGGTTGTGGGGGTTTGGTGGGGTCCCCTCCGGATTGCATAGGGGTTGTGGGGGCTTTCCCCCTCCCCTCCTTGGATTGCATTGTCCCTGTGGGGGTTTGGGAGGCCTAGAAATCACCGATCGCGGCGCCTTTGCCCCTCCCCTTCTTCGATTAATTCGATCGTCTTGCGAGACGGGTCAATGGCGTGAACTCAGGGCCGGTGGTCACTGGGGTCGGCGCCCAGGTCCGACGGTTGCCTCGGCCTCATACCGCCGCACTACTTCAGTCGGTTCCGCCTCGTGGATTTCCCAACCTGATCTAACCTCGCCCTTCCAGCCAGGGATTCCCGACCTCGCCGCTCTTTTCCAGTTTTTCCGTCTTCCACAAGCGGCGTCAATCAGTTGACCGCACGAAGCGCTGATTGAGGTACCCAGCGCCCTGAAGCGTCCTGGGCACCCTGATCGGTTTCGTACTTTATGCCCGTGTAGTCCTTGAAATCAGGAGCCTCAAGCGCCGCGTTTTCGGGCGGAAGATTCGGCGTGCGGCCGGACGCTTCACCACCGCCATCACTGCCACCACCAGAATCTGAACCGCCAGCATCACTGCTCAGAGGAGAACTGGATGACTGTGCGGCAGGCGTCGGACCACCCGCAGACTCACCACCACAGCCCACGAAACCAGCCGCCACCACAACCGCGACACTCAACGCACCAAGAACCTGTGCCCGCCCGCTCCGCATGCACTCCCCCATCCAGCTCGACGCGGCCCCACTCCCCCGAGCGAGGCCCATGTCGCATAGCCAACCAGAACGCTAAAGCCTGTGCAACGGGTGTTTGGAAATTGTGGAAGCTCTTCATGGGCAAAGAGAGTTTGGCGAGCCGGGATGCGCTCGACTCAGCGGCGGCTCAGCATGGAAACGGGGGCCTGGGCGGCCCACACACACCGCGCCAAACCCCCGCAACCTCTATGCAATTCGAGGAGGGGAACTACGGGAGGATTCCGCCCTCAGCTCCGAGGGTCACGTCGCCTTCAATCCGGGCGCCCTCATTGAACGTCCAATCGCCCTCAACGGTCAGGGAAGACGCGTCTTTAAGGCTCGGCGCACCACCCGGGAAACGCTTCTCGAAGTCACCCACAAGCTTGTAGGGGCCATCGGCGAGCTTGACGAGCGGCGCCTTGTCCACGACCTTCTCGAGTGCGAACTCGTCGCTGAGTGCATACACGTCGGAGCGCACGAGCAGCAGGTCGCTCGTCGTTTTCACCGGCAGGAAACGCGATCGGTCCACCACAATCGCGGTCGCGCCCTCGAACACTTCGATGGCCGCTCCCATCGCCGATTCAATCTGGTAGACGGGGGTGCTCGACTTATCGGAAGGATCAACAGTCTTTTCGTTGCGGATGAGTGGAAGGCCCATGACACCCTCACGCTCGGTGAGGATCTCCTTGAGCTTCACGAGATCAAACCACAGGTTGTTCGTGTGGAAGAACGGGTGGCGGTGTTCATCGGTGAAGTACTCCATCTGCTCCGCCGGGGTTTGGGCGGTATCACGCAGGATGAGGCGGGAGTCGGATTTGCGGATCGCAAGGTGCCCGCCCTTGCGGTCTGCGGCCGTGCGGCGGCACAACTCCGCGGCGTACGGTGCACCCGAGGCGGCGAACCACCCGGCGATTTCGGGCGAAGGAACCGTGCCGAGGTTGTCCGAGTTCGAGATCGATGCGTAACGAAAGCCCTGCTCAAGAAGCGCATCGAGCACGCCCGAGGTGAGAAGCGCCGTATAAATATCGCCGTGGCCCGGCGGGCACCATTCCAGCTCCGGGTTTTCCGGGAACTCCACGGGGGTGAGGTCATCGCGCTTGAGCTTTGGCTCCTTGTTCTGGAGGAAGTCAAGCGGCAGATCCCCCACCTGAAGATCCGGGTACTTCGCGAGTACTTCGAGGGTGTCCTCGCGCGTGCGGAAAGAGTTCATAAACAAAAGCGGGAGGCGCGCTCCGGTCTTCTTACGGGCCGCGAGTACCTGCTCAACGATAATCTCGAGGAAGCTCTTTCCCTCACGAACGGGGAGGAGGGACTTCGCGCGGTCCATGCCCATCGAGGTGCCAAGGCCACCGTTGAGGTTAATGACAACGAGCTTCGAGAAAGCATCCTTCGCAACCTCGGGATCAACCTCGACATCGGCAAGTCGATCCACCTCGGTGAGCGGCGAGATCGTCTCTTCCGGGATCGAACCGGTCACGCCTTGCGCAAGCTGGTGGTAAAAATCGCTGAAGACATTGATAGCGGCTTCGGCCACGCCCGCCTCGCGCATTTTCTGCTGAGCAAGCGTGAGTCCGGTGGCATTCGTGTCGTTGTCGTAACTCATGAGTCCAGGATAAGGCGCTTCCCTCATAAAACGTCGTAGAATTGGTGCCCTATGAGTACTGTGCTTTCTGCTGTCGCCTGGCCCTATGCAAACGGACCCCGCCACATCGGCCACGTTGCCGGATTCGGTGTCCCCTCCGATGTTTTTTCGCGCTACATGCGCATGGCCGGGCACGACGTGCTCATGGTCTCGGGAACCGATGAACACGGAACCCCGATCCTCGTGGCTGCCGATCAAGAAGGAATTACGGCGCGCGAGCTTGCCGATCGCAACAACCGCGTGATCGTTGAAGACCTCGTGAACCTCGGGCTCTCCTACGACCTCTTCACGCGCACGACTTCCGGCAATCACTACGCGATCGTGCAGGAAATGTTCACGACCGTGCGCGACAACGGCTACATGATCGAAAAGGTGACGCGCGGCGCAATCTCCCCGTCGACCGGCCGCACACTCCCCGACCGCTACATTGAAGGCACATGCCCGCTGTGCAAGACGGCCGGTGCCCGCGGCGACCAATGCGACGCATGCGGCAACCAACTCGACCCAACCGACCTCATCGACCCGGTCTCGCGCATCAATGGCGAAACCCCACAGTTCATCGAAACCACCCACTACTTCCTCGACCTGCCCGCACTCGCCGATGCACTCGGCAAATGGCTCGATGAGCGCGAGGCCACGGGGCTGTGGCGCCCGAACGTGATTCGCTTCAGTCAGAACATCCTCAAGGACATCAAGCCGCGCGCGATGACCCGCGACATCGACTGGGGAATCCCCGTTCCCGGCTGGGAAGATCAGCCCACGAAACGCCTGTACGTGTGGTTCGATGCCGTGATTGGCTATCTTTCGGCGTCGATCGAGTGGGCGCGCCGCTCTGGCGACCCTGAGGCCTGGCGCAAGTGGTGGAATGACCCGGAAGCCCTCTCGTATTACTTCATGGGCAAGGACAACATCGTTTTCCACTCGCAGATTTGGCCGGCTGAGCTCATTGCGCACAACGGCGGCGGCAGCAAGGGCGGTGAGCCGGGAAGGCTCGGCACGCTCAACCTTCCGACGGAAGTCGTGAGTTCGGAGTTCCTCACGATGGAGGGGAAGAAGTTCTCGAGTTCGAAGGGCATCGTGATTTATGTGCGCGATGTTCTCGAGCGTTATCAGGCCGATGCCCTGCGCTACTTCATTTCCGCGGCAGGCCCCGAAAACCAGGACGCCGACTTCACGTGGAGCGAGTTCGTGTCGCGCACGAACAACGAGCTCGTTGCTGGATGGGGCAACCTCGTGAACCGCACCGCTGCCATGATCGCCAAGAACGTGGGTGAAATTCCCGCAGCGGGCGAGCTCACGGAAGCAGACAGCGCCCTCCTGACGAAGATCACCGAGGGCTTTGACACCGTCGGAAACCTCATTCGCACCCACCGCCAGAGGGCGGCCATCTCCGAAATCATGCATCTCGTGGGAGAAGCGAACGCGTATGTGTCGGCGACCGAGCCGTTCAAGCTCAAAGCCGAAGAAGAGCGCCCACGCCTGCTCACGATTTTGCATGTGCTGGCACAGGCCGTGACCGACCTCAACACGATGCTCTCGCCGTTCCTGCCGTTCTCCGCGAACCAAGTCGAGAAGGTTCTGGGCGGCACGCTCGAGATCGCGCCGATGCCACACATCGAAGAGGTTGAGGATCTCGATGCCGACGCCACCTACCCCATCATCACGGGCGATTACACGCACGTTCCTGCTTGGGGGCATCGCGATGTCACGGTGGGCGCTCCGGTCGCAAAGCCCAAGCCGATTTTCCAGAAGCTCGACCCCAGCATTGTCGAAGAGGAACTCGAGCGCCTCGGGGTTGCAAGCAAATAGTTCGGGAGGAGCGCTGTGAGCACCGTTTCTCTTGTGTCAACAGCGGTTGCTTTAGCGCTCTGTCTCGCTCTCACCCTTGCGCTCAGGCGCGCATGGACGGTACCAAAGTGGGCTGATCCCGCCGTGGCACTGCTGCGGGCGCTCGTGCAACTCGCGATCCTCGCGAGTGTTCTCAGCATCGCGATTACGCAGGTCACCTACGTTTTCCTCGCACTGCTCATCATGCTTGCTTTCGGCATTTGGACCTCCTCACGCCGACTCGGGGCCAATGCGCGCACGGTCGCGCTCGTCGCAGGGGCCATGACCGCCGCAGTCGCGATCTCCGTGCTCACGGTATTCCTCACCGGGGCACTCGAGTTCACGGGCCAGAACCTTCTCGCCTTTGGCGGCATTATCACGGGGAATGCCATGAGCGTCGTGACGCTTTCGGGCCGCAGGCTTTCGCAGGACGTCGCTGAGCATTGGGGTGAGATCGAAGGGTGGCTCGGCCTCGGTGCGACAAACCGTCGGGCAGTGCGCGATATTGCCTCGAGGGCGATGAGCGAGGCGCTCATTCCAAACGTTGATCAAACGCGTGTGACGGGCATTGTCACGATGCCGGGGGCATTCGTGGGGGCCGTCTTCGCGGGTGCCTCCCCCCTCGAAGCAGGCCGGTTCCAACTTCTCGTGCTTGCAGGCATCATGGCAACGGGGACGGTCGCGGCGGCGCTCGTGATGTGGGGCTCGGACCCCGTCGCGAGCGGGCGGCCCTCGCGCGCCGTAAGCGAGAAAAAATCCCACCTCGGGTAGGGTTTTTGCATGATGCACACCGAAATACCCGCCCTCATAGGCATCGCCCACGGCAGCCGCAACCCCGCCGCTGCGGTCGCCACCGAATCACTTGTGGCCAAAGCGGGCGCGATTCTCGGGGTCGAGGCTCACGCGGCGTACCTCGAGGATTTCGCCTCGCCGTCGATTCCAGAGGTGGCGGGCGCGCTTGCCGACCACGGGTACTCCTCGGCGATTGCCGTACCTCTCCTTTTCACTGAGGCCTATCACGCAACAGAGGATGCGCCGAGCGAGCTGCGCGACGCGACGCTCGCCCACGGCCTCGATCTCGTCCAGGCTGACGTGATCGGCACGGGTGAGGATCTCGTCGATGTTCTTGAGACACATCTTGCCGGCACTGAGGATCAAAGCGTACGCGGCGAGATCGTTCTGCTCGCCGTTGGTTCCTCTCGCCCCGGCGCTAATGAAGCGGTGGAGTCGCTCGCGACCGCACTCGCCAAGCGTACGGGCCGGGATGTGCGCGCGCGTTTCGCCACGTGTGCCCCGCGCTTAAACGACCGTCTCGAAGCCGCCAACACGCCGGGCACGGTTCTGCCCCTTTTCACTGCGCCCGGGCTTTTGCTCGATAAGGCACGTGAGCGCGCCACAGGGGCCGGCTGGCAGGTTCTCGCGCACCTCGGCGATGCTCTCGCTCCGATCGTGGCGGCACGCTACGAAACCGCACTGGAAGCGATCAGCGCCCGCGAGGACTGAGCTTCTCCCCCATCAGCTTGACCATCGCCCCAAGGCGCTCGCGCTCAGGGTACAGCGGCACAAGACCCTCATCTTCGAGAGGTTCGGCGGTGACGTGTCCGACGGCAACCGGACGCACATCGCTGCCGAAGGCTTCGAGGAGCTGATCGCGAACACCCATTCCGTCGGCGACTTCCAGAAGCGCCACGACGGCCGGAGCCGCCGTGAACGTCACGGCGTCAACCTCGCGAGCGATGATGCTCTTCACGAGATCGTGCACTGGTGTGAGGTCCTCCGCAAGCTCCCAACGATAGGGAGCCACAACATACACTTCACGGTCGCCAAGCGGGGCAAGCGCCTTTTCAGGAACGTAGCCGTGACGCTGAAGGCCCACGGGGCCGTCGGCAATACCGAGGTCGAGGGCGAGTTCCACCATCGACGTGCTCGTTTCCTTTTCACTGCTCGGCGCGTCGGGAAGGCCCCACTTACGAACCGCGCCGCGCCCTTTCGCACCGCGGCAAATGATCTGAGTTGACGAGAGGTAGTCGAGAACCTGCTGCTTGAGGGGCTCGTCGAGAATTTGGAGCCACGAGTTGATGCCCTGCCCGGTCGTCACGAAAAACGTGGGCGGCGCCGCCTCAAGTAGAGCACGGGTCTCGTCGATGAGGGCGGTGTCGTCTTCTACCGGCACGATCCGCATCGTTGGGGCATGTACGGTGCTCGCACCAGCTCGCTCAAGAGCGGCGATCTGGTCGTTAGCACGGCGTGCCGCGGTCACGGCGACGCGGAGGCCCTCGAGGGGACGCTCGTGAGAGTCAATCGGGCTCGTGGGGTTGGGGTGACTCACGCGAGTTCCTCTCCTTCGGTAGGGGTATCGGTGCGGGCTTCGATGATTTCTGCCGACGCTTCCCTGACGTTCACGACGTCGCCAATGACGATGACCGCGGGATTCGTGACGCCTCGGGCGCGCGCCTCGTCGATCGCGGCGCCGAGCGTCGTAAAAGTGTGCCGTTCGTTCGCGGTGTACCCCTGCTCGAGGAGTGCAACGCCCGTAGAATCGGGCAGGCCGGCCTTTCGAAGCCCCGCGACGGTTGAGGGGAAGGTCGCGACTCCCATGAGGATCACGATGGTGCTTCCAAGAGACACGAGAGAAGAGAGTTCGGCCTGGTTGAAGGGCTGATGGCCCGACATGATCGTGACGGCGCGCGTGACCTCACGATACGTCGCTGAAACTCCCGCGTGTGCGGGAACGCTCAGGGCGCTCGTCAGGCCAGGAACAACGTCGACACGAATCCCCTGTTCCGCGAGGAATCGCCACTCTTCGCCACCGCGCCCGAAAATAAACGGATCGCCGCCCTTGAGACGCACAACTCGCGCACCCGCGCGGGCGAAAGCCAGCATGGTCTCGTTGATCGAATCTTGCGACATTTTGTGGCGGCCCGGGGCTTTACCCACATCGATCACGAGGGCGGCGGGCGCGAAGTCCACAACGTTCAGTGCAATCCCAAGCCGATCAAGAAGAACGACGTCGGCACGCGCAATCGCTGTAAGTGCGGCCACGGTCAGGAGGCTCGGATCTCCTGGGCCACCGCCTACGAGCGTCACAACGCCGGCGGGATTCTCCCCATTTTCCGACGGTTCCTCAGCCTCATGGAGCGCAATCTTCTCGGCGTGGGGCGCACAAGCGTCGGAGCTGATCTCCCCACGTAGCTCCGCCGCCCACTGGAGGGCAAGCTTCTCAAGCCCGCGCTCCCTCGCAAGACGATCGAACCCGTGTGCTCGATCGCGAGCGCGCGAATCGCCGATGTAGACCGTAGCGCCCTCAAGCGCGAGGGCTTGCGCCGCCCGCCAGCTGGCGGGGCCGCGATGATCGGAAAGATCCACGGCGCGGCCCTGCCATCGGTGGGCTACTGAGAGAGCAGAAGCCTTCACGAAGTTACTTGCGCTCGAGAACCTGAGCGGCGGGAACCTCCTGGCCGTGGGCATCGCGGAAGGAAATCACCGGGCCGGAGATGAGCACCTGTTCACGCTCTTCAAGGGTGGCCGGGCGGTTCTGATCGCGCATCGGTACACGCGCGAACAGCGGGTCCGGGGTCTCGGGGGCGTTGATGAACGAACGGAAGCGCGAGAGCTTCTCGGGATCCTTCACTGCCTCGACCCACTCGTCCTTGTGGTTGTCCACAAACTTCTGCATCTCGTGTTCCCACTGCTCGCCCATGCCGAGCGAATCCTCGAGTACGGCTTCCTTGACATGGTCGATGCCGCGTGCCTCAACCCAGGACGCGGTTCGCTGGAGCTTGTCAGCATCCGAGATGTAGTACATGAGGAAGCGGTCAACGTACTTCACGAGTTCTTCGTCGCTCAGGTCGTGCGCGAATTCGTCGGCGTGGCGAGGCGTGAAGCCGCCGTTGCCGCCAACGTAGAGGTTCCAGCCCTTGTCGGTCGCGATGACGCCGATGTCTTTTCCGCGGGCCTCCGCACATTCGCGCGCACAGCCCGAAACGCCAAGCTTGAACTTGTGTGGTGAACGAAGCCCCTTGTAGCGGTTCTCGAGAAGCACGGCCATGCCAACCGAATCCTGCTGACCGAAGCGGCACCAATCCGTACCCACGCAGCTCTTCACGGCGCGGAGGCTCTTGCCGTAGGCCTGGCCTGACTCGAAGCCGGCCTCGACGAGGCGGGTCCAAATGTTCGGGAGCTGCTCGAGGCGGGCACCAAAAAGGCCGATGCGCTGAGCGCCCGTGATCTTGGTGTAAAGGTTGAAGTCGCGCGCAACTTCGGCGAGAACCACGAGGGCTTCGGGGTTCACTTCGCCACCGGGCATGCGCGGGATCACCGAATAGGTGCCATCCTTCTGCATGTTCGCAATGAAGCGATCGTTGGTGTCCTGAAGCTCCTGCAGGCCCCTGCCGAGAATGTAATCATCGCGGAGCGACGCAAGAATCGACGCCACGACCGGCTTACACACATCGCAGCCGTTGCCCTGACCGTAGCGACCGATCACCTCGGGGAAGCTCTTGAGGTCATGTTCCTTCACGATCTGGAACAGCTCGGCGCGGGGCATCGAGAAGTGTTCGCAGAGCCCGCGCGACATGGCAATGCCCGACTTTGCGAGCTCGTTGCCGAGGATCTTGGTCAAAAGGGGCACACACGAGCCACACTGGGTGCCTGCCGTGGTGGCAGCCTTGATTGACGGAATATCGTGGCAGGCCTCGGCGAAGTCGCCCTCACCGTTGATCGCTGCCTTGATGGTGCCCGCGGAGATGTTGTTGCACGAGCAGACGATGACGTCGTCGGGCATGTCGCCCGAGTCAGGAACCTCGCCGCCACCCGCAGCGAGGTAAGCGGCGGGATCACCCGGAAGCTCGCGGCCGATGTACGCGCGAAGCGTCGAGTAGTTCGAGGCGTCGCCCACGAGGATGCCGCCGCGGAGAACGGCTGCATCGGGGCTCATCACGAGGCGCTGGTAGATGCCGCGCGTGGGGTCGGCGTAGACCACATCGAGCGAGTCCTTCTCGGCGCCCTTCGCATCGCCGAAGCTGGCGACATCAATGCCGGAAAGCTTGAGTTTGGTCGAGCCGTCGATCTCGCCGAAGAGCTTCTCGCCACCGAGGAGCTGATCGGCAACGACCTCGGCCATCGTGTTGGCGGGGGCCACGAGGCCGATCGTGCGGCCTTCCATGGCGGCGCATTCACCGATTGCCCACACGTGCTCGACCGAGGTGCGGCAATCCTGGCCGACCATAATGCCGCCGCGCGGGCCCATTTCGAAGCCGTTGACCTTGCCGAGCTCGTCGCGGGGGCGGATACCGACGGCAAGACACACGAGGTCGGCATCGAGTTCGGTGCCGTCGGAAAGCTTGACGCCACGCACGTTGGAAGCGGCGGCATTAATCGCCTCTTCGTCAGCGGTATTGCCCTTGCGGTATTCGACGCGGGGCAGCACCTGCTCGAGGCTCACGCCCGTGTGGAGCACGATGCCGCGCTGCTCGATAAGACGATTGAGAAGGTTGCCACCGCCCTCGTCGAGCTGAGCGGGCATAAGCCAGCCCGCAAGCTCAACGAGGTGCACTTCGTAGCCTTCGCTCGCGAGACCGCCCGCAGCCTCGAGACCGAGAAGACCTCCACCGAGCACGACTGCCTTGCCCGTGCGCTTGGCGTCGTTCTTGAGCCCCTCGACGGTGGCGCTCATGCCGTCAACGTCGTCAACGGTGCGGTACACGAAAACGCCCTTCGTATCCCAGCCACTAATGGGCGGGGTGAAGGCGTTAGAACCGGTCGCGAGCACGAGCTCGTCGTAGCCGTAGACCGTGCCGGAGGACGTGCGTACGAGCTTCGAGTCCGTTTCAATCGAGTTCACGCGGTCGCCGAGGCGCAGGTCGATATGCGGATCCTCCCAAAGCGAGCGGTCGCCGAGGGTCAGGTCGTAGCTCTTGTCCCAGCGCTTCGCGAGGTTGACACGATCGTAGGGTTCGACCTTTTCTTCGGAGATGACGGTGATCTTGTAGGCACCGGCTTTGTCGCGTGCCTGCATCGTTTCGGCGAAGCGCTGGGCGGCGGGACCGCCGCCCACGACGACGACGTGCTTGACGAGAGCATCCTCGTTAGCGGTTTCAGAGTTGAGGGCAACGTCGGTAGTGCTCACGGCAGCTCCTACTTCAAGGCTTAGGGGTGTAGATGTCTTTCCACCCTACACAAAATCGACTCCCGTTTTCGAGTACAGTGGAGGTGCACAAGCGAGGGATTTTTCGCGCCGGTCCACACGAGTTCCACGGGGGACTTTGGTCCGCTACGCCGCAGGCCAAACACAGTTTTGGCCGAACTCCCCCGCCATCGACATTGCCCGCCACTTGACCGACAAGCGAGGACGACCATGAGCAACTGGCAGAGCATCTGCAAGGAGACCGACATCAACCAGGACCTGCCTGAAGCGGCGCTCTTCGGCACCGAGCAGGTTGCCGTGGTGAAGGCGTGGAATGGCAAGATCTACGTTGTCTCGAATGTGGATCCGCGCACCCAGCAGGGGGTTATGTCGCGCGGCATTGTGGGCGATCGCACCGTGGACGGCGCTTCACGCCCCACACTCGCCAGCCCCATTTACAAAGAGGTCTACGACCTTGAGAATGGTCAATGCTACGGGAGCGATGCCTACACACTGCCCGTTTACGATTCGCGCGTGAGTGACGGCGTGATCGAGGTTGATCTCGATTCGAAAAATCCCGCCTAACCTCGACCTCACCTAAAGCGTCGCGGCGTCAGCCCGGCGGCCGTCGGAACCGAAAACACCCGAGCTACCGCGTCGCGGTGACGTCACGAGGTGCGTGTCCACAACTCCAATCGCCTCCATCAAGGCGAAACAGGTTGTGGGCCCCACGAAGGAGAACCCTCGAGCTTTGAGGTCCTTCGACATTCGCGTCGAGACTTCATCGCGCGAGGGGATTTCTTCTTGTACTTGAGGGGCGTACGTCTCTTCGGGAACGTAACTCCAAATGAGTGTGGCGAGGTCCGAACCTTCTTCGCGCAAGACCTGCGCGGCACGAGCATTACCAATGGTCGCTTCGATTTTCCGACGGTTGCGAATGATCCGCCGGTCCCCCATAAGGCGCTCGACGTCGCTCTCCCCCATCGCTGCGACCCGGTCCACCTCGAAGGAGTGAAAAACCTCGCGGAAAGCCTCGCGGCGCGCAAGTATCGTGGACCACGAGAGCCCGCATTGGAAGACCTCGAGACTCACACGCTCAAAAACGCCGGTCTCATCAGTGACAGGGACACCCCATTCCGTGAGGTAGTAGTTCTCCATGAGCGGGCTCGAGCTCGCCCAGCTCGGCAACTGCGTGACTGTGCTGTTCATGCTTCGAGACTAGCGACTGTTCTTCGCAGCATGTTCTCGGCCGTGCAAGGACATGGAAAACACCAAGGTGTGGAGCACGAGCCGTAGCAAGACCGCCCTCAATCGGGGTCGATGCGACCGATCGCTTCGCGCTTTTCTGCTTGGAATCGATCTTCCACTCGGCCGAGCGCCCAATACGCCGAGATCGAAATGTCTTCGCGCGCAATACCCCTTTCGCGCACGAGATGGGCACGCAACTGCTTCGTGAGGCCGCGTTCGGCGTGGCAAAAGACATGGACACCGCGCTTGTCGATGATGTCGTGTGGAATATCGAGCGTTTCGACAGCCACGAGAAGCCCTTCGCGCGCGCCAACAACCCATTCGAGCGAAAAGCCCTCCGGGAGAGAGAAGGGGAGAATATCGGCTTCGTCTTCGACGTGAATGACGGCGTGGCCTCGTGCGCTCGACGGCATTACCTCCAGCGCGGCGGCGATCGCCGGGACTGTTGCGTGATCCCCCACGAGGACGTGGAGATCGGCTTCTGGGTGCGGCAAATAGCCACCACCAGCCCCCATGAGCGCGATTTGGTCACCTTCGTGCGCACGTGTGGCCCAGTCGGATGCAAGGCCGTGCTGACCCGGAGCGTTGTGCACGACAACGTCAATCCAGAGCCGTTCATTCGCATCATCCCAGCGGCGGACCGTATACGTGCGGCGTGCGGGCAGGAGTTCGGGGGCCTCAATTCGCAGCCGATCCATGTCGAAGGGTGCTGCTAGACCGCTTCCCGGCTGTGGCAAAAGGAGCTTGACGTATGCGTCCGTACACGAATTGCGGTTGAGCTTTACGTAGTCAGAGCCGCCAAGGCAGAGCCTCACGAGGTTCTTACTCACCTGCGTCTTGTCCTGAACTGTGAGCACGGCCTGCTGGCGCTTGGTTTTGCCACGGGGAGGGGCTGCGGCGCTTTCCGATGTCATGCGCAGCACTATACCGACAGCTCCCCATTTTCAAAACTGCACCCTTTCAAAAAAGGGAAGAGGCTCGCCGTTCCTGGCGAGCCTCTTCCCTCTTGCGGAGAGCGAGTGCTTACTTGCCCTGTTTCGCCTGCTGCTCTTCGTAAGCCTTGCGGACCTCGTCCATGTTGAGGCCGCGCACCTGCGAAATAAGCGAATCGAGATCAGCCTGGCGAAGCGCACCGGGCTGGCCGAAAACGGGGATGCCGTCACGGTAGGCCACGATCGTGGGGATCGAGGTCGCACCGTACTGCATCTGGAGTTCCGTCTGGTCCTCGGTGTCGACCTTCGCGAAGGTGAGGTCGGGGTTCTCCTCCGAGGCCTTCTCGAAAATCGGGGCGAAGCGCTGGCACGGACCGCACCATTCTGCCCAGAAGTCGATGAAGACGATCCCGTCCTTGACGAGTTCGTCGTGGTTGTCCTTGGTCATTTCTACGGTAGCCATGTCGTTTTTAACTCCCTTAAAGGCGTTCTTATTTCAGGTTATTTGGTCGAGGTGGTCGCCACCACACGCGCGGTCATGTCGTCTTGTGGTGGCTGCCACGTGTGCGCGTCGGCTGGGGTCTGTTCGCCGCTGCGAATGTCTTTGACTTCTCCCCTGCCATCCTCGGAGGGGAAGAACACGAACGGAATGCCTCGACGGTCCGCATACTTGATCTGCTTCCCAAATTTTGCCGCGCTCGGCGCGATCTCGGCGGAAATGCCGCGCGAGCGCAGAACGCGAGCAACCTCGACGCTTGCCACTCGGTGCTCCTCATCCGTGACGGCCACGAGCACGACGGTCGGCACGGCCCTCGTGGCCGTCACGAGCGAACGCGTCACGAGCCTTGATACGAGACGTGAAAGACCGATCGAGAGGCCAACGCCCGGGTACGAGTGGCGGTTGTCGGTCGCGAGCGTGTCGTAACGGCCGCCAGAGCAGATCGAGCCAAGATCCTCATGGCCCTCCACGAACGTTTCGAACACCGTGCCCGTGTAGTAGTCGAGTCCACGCGCGATCGAAAGATCGGCGATGCATGCGCCCGGCACCGAAGAGTTAACGGTGCGGATCACGAAGCTCAGTTCCTCGAGTGCGTTCGTGATGTCGTCGCTCGAGACCCCGAGCGCCCCAACCTTGTCGGCGAGGTCCTCGTGAGTCGCCTTGATACTCGCGAAGGCGAGGCAGCCGTCGGCCTGCTCTTCGCTTGCCCCCACCTGTTCGATGAGGAGCTTGCGCACCTCCGCTTCACCCACCTTTGCGAGTTTGTCGAGTTGGCGCAAAACGCCTTCGATATCGCTCAGGCCAAGCGCTTCAAAAACCCCCTGCGAGAGCTTGCGATTGTTAATCGAGATGGTGAAACCGGGAATCGGAAGCTTGCCAAGCACTTCGGCCATGACGATCGCGACGTCGGCATCCATGTGCGACGGCAGAGTATCCTGCCCGATGATGTCGATATCGGCCTGGTAAAACTCCCGAAAGCGACCGTCTTGGGGACGCTCGCCGCGCCACACCTTCTGGATCTGGTAGCGGCGGAACGGGAACGCAAGGTCGTTCTGGTGCTCAAGCACGTAGCGCGCGAGCGGAACGGTGAGGTCAAAGTGAAGGCCGAGTTTTTGGCTTTCCTTTTCTCTCTCCTCCTCTTCGGCCTGAAGGCGTGAGATCAGGTAAACCTCTTTGCTGGTCTCGCCCTTACGGAGGAGCTGATCGAGAGGCTCAACCGCACGCGTTTCAATGTTGGAGAAGCCATGCAGCTCGGCAACCTCGCGGAACGTGTCCATCACGTGCTGCTCGATTCGGCGTTCGGCGGGAAGCCATTCGGGGAATCCGGAAAGTGGCGTCACTTTCGCCATGGGCACTTCTCCTTTTCTGGTCGTGGTGTCGTGTGCGCGAAACCCGCTTTAGAAAGCGGTGCGCAGGTATCCATTATCGGCAAGTTCGTCGCGGAAGGTGCTGAGCGGGCCGTGCCCCGGCACGATCACGGCTTCAGCGTGCTCAAGTGCGAACGCACGAAGCTTGGTGAGCGAGGCTTTCATGTCCTCGGCATTGCCACCCGGAAGATCGGTGCGACCAATCGTGCCTTTGAACAGCACGTCGCCCGTGAACGCAAGCGCGGGTGCGGTCATCGCGCGCGGCGTGACACCAACGAGTGGATTGATCTGCACCTCACCGTCGAAGAAGTAGAGTGTCGAGCCTTCGGTATGGCCGGGATAGGCGTGCGCGCCGAGGCGAAGGGTCCCGGCTTCGAGGGCTTCACCATCGGCGAGGGCATGTACTGCCCGAGGCTTCGTCCATCCACGCTCGTCCCAGCGGGGGCGAATGTGATGCGTAAAGGCCGACGGTAGCTGGCCCAAGGGGTTCTCAAGCCTGTATTCATCCGCTTTGCCCACGTACACGGGTACGCCGTACGTCTCGGCAAGCAGCGACACATCGGCGACGTGATCGAGGTGGCCGTGGGAAACGAGGATCGCGCGAAGTTCACGGTCATTCTTCTCGAGCAGCGCACTCACATCTTTCGCAACGTCAAGACCGGGATCGACGAGGAGCGCATCGCGGTCGTTGTGGAGAAGCGAGCATGTCGCGCTGAGATAAGGGGATACAACAAAATCGAGGGTGGCGCGCTCTGCATTCATACTCACCATCGTGCCCCTTTTCCCAGAAAGACACATGAAATTCCGTTAGCAGTGTTATCCGCGATACAGTTTTACGTGATGCCGTGGCCCAAGCGCCGCCGTTGGTGCGAGGCAATACGCCCCGCCCCCTGTCCGAGGCACTCCGGTGCCCTCGAATCCTAGGAGAAGCTCGTGAACGAGAACGACCAGAAAACCCCCGAGACCACCGCGCCTGAAGCTCCCGAAGCCGTCGAAACACCCAGCACGACCGAAGTGCCCGAGGCTACCGAATCATCCACGGCAACGGAGGCTCCTGAATCCTCGACGAGCGGTTCGGAAGCCGGGCTCGCATCTGAGGCCTCCACCGCGGCCAACGACCTCGAGGCGAAGGACGCATCGGGTAACGCTGCAAAGCCCCAGGCACCGAAACCCGCCGCTCCAAAGCCGCAAGCGCCAAGGCCCGGGGCCCCGAAGCCCGGCTCCCCCGCGCAGCTCAAGGGCAAAGCCCCCCGCACTCCCCTGGTGCCCATCGTTCCCACCGCAACGAGCTATGACGACGCCAAGGTCACCGAGGCACTCGCATACGGCGAGGTCAACGCCGAAGGCACGGTCACGGTGAAAGACGGCACGCAGATCCGCGAGATCGGAACCGTCGAAAAGGGCACCGAGCGCGACAAGGCTCTCACGCCTTTCGCCCACGCATATCTCGACCTGAGCGCGTTCCTCGATGTTGTGGATCAAAAACTCCAGGTCCCCGGGCTCACCCAGGCCGATCTCAATCGCATCCTTGAGCAGATGCGAAAAAACATGAAGGAACCGAAGGTCGTCGGCGATATTCCCGCACTTCGCGAGCGCGCCCATGAGCTTCGAGAAAAGGCCAAAGAACTGATTGGTGAACTTGAAAAAGCTCGCCTTGAGGCTCGCGAGGAATCGACCAAGAAGCGCACGGCCTTTGTCGAAGGAATCGAGGAGCTCGTCGCAACTGATTCGCACCGCATTTCCTGGAAGAAGGCTGCCGCGCGCATGCGTTCGATGGTTCCGGACTGGAAGGAAATGCAGAAGAACGAGGTTTCGCTCGAGCGCGAGGTCGAAGACAAGCTCTGGAAGCGCCTCTCGGCTGCCCGCAGCGAGTTTGACCGCAAGCGGCGCGCCCACTTCAGCGAACTCGATGAGCAGCACGCCGAAGCGGAGAAGATCAAGGCGCGCCTCATTGAGCAGGCCGAGGCGATTCAAGACTCGGAAGATTTCGGCCCCACGGCACGCGAATTCCGCTCGCTTATGGACCAGTGGCGTGCGGCTCCGCGCGGCAACCGCAAGAAAGACGACGCCCAGTGGGCCAAGTTCAAGGCCGCGCAGGATTCGTTTTTCGAGCGCCGTAACGCGGACCTCAAGAAGATCGACGCCGAGCAGTCCGAAAACCTCAAAGTCAAAGAAGGCCTCCTCGCCGAAGCCGAGGCACTCCTGCCCATCACGGACCTCGGCAAAGCAAAAGAACAGTTCCGCTCGATCGAAGACCGCTTCGATGCCGCGGGGCGGGTTCCGCGCAACGCGATGCGCCGCGTCGACGAGCGCATCCGTGCCGTGCGCGCCGCTTTCCAGAAGGCTGAGGACGACGAGTGGCGTCGCACCGACCCGCGCACGAAAGCCCGCGTTGAAGGTGCTTCCTCGCAGCTACACGCCGCGATCGCGAGCTACGAGGACGACCTCGAGAAGGCGAAAGCTACAGGCGATGCGAAGAAGATCGAGAAGGCGCAAGCCGCTCTCGATGCGAGGCGTGAATGGCTCGAAGTGATCGAGCGCAGTGCAAAGGATCTCGGCTAAGCTACGGCTCACGAGGTACGCCTTACGCTCCTGAGAGAAAGTTCTCCACAATGAAGGGCGGGGTTCCAGCGGGACCCCGCCCTTCGTGTGACCCTTGAGTCATGACTCGGCACTCACACGCCACGGCGGCCCTCGCTCCCCTGCTTCGCAACGCTGGCCGCTCGCCGTTTGCTTTCGAAGCCGGAAACGACCTTCTCGTTTCGCCCGGCGCATCCCTCCCGTTTTATGCACGCGATATACCGCTCGCACCGATTGGAGCCGGCTTTGCCGTCATGCTCACTCACGACATGGGGGTTCGAGAAAGAGCAGCCGCCGTCGGAATAGCCCTTGAGCGCTCTCCCCAGGCTGCTACTGCTCCCGGCGCCGTGCTCGCCGACCACACAGCCGCGTGGGTGTGGTGCGGAGGTGAGCCCCACGAATGCCTCATCGTCGCCTCCGAACGGCACAGCCAAAAACACGAGGGAATCCACCTGCGGAAAATCACCATCACCACGGGAGACGTCGCCTACCCGGCAGGAGTCCCTACCCTCGCGCCTCACCGCGTGTTCGCCGAATTAACGCGTGCGAGCGCGCCGAAGGGCGCGAGCGACTTCGCCGAAAGGCTCGTGGCACAGGGCTGGGTCACAAGCAGCGACCTCACGAGAATTGCCTATCGTGCCCGTCGCTCAGGCCGCGGCCGCGGTTATTCAGGTCCACGCACGGGAAGGGCACTCTACAAGCGGCTCGCCGCACTCGCGAGAGAGATTGAGGAAAGACTCGAGGCCCACAGCCCAGCGCCGGGCCATCAGAGGGTGGATCCCATCGGTTTGCCGTCGCTCGTCACGCGGTAGGCATCGAACACTCCCGAGACCTTTCGCACCTGCTTGAGCACTGTTCGAAGATGCGACGGATCAGCAAGCTCGAACGAGAACAACGCGATTCCAATCCGATCCGGCAAAGAATGAGCGGAAGCGGAAAGGATATTGACCTCAAGCTCCGAAATCACGTCAGCGAGATCCGTCAGGAGCCGCGCGCGGTCGAGCGCCTCCACCTTGATATGCACGAGGTACGCCTGGTTCGTGGCACCCGACCACCTCACGGGAACAAAACGATCGGCTTGCTGTTCGCGCATTTGAATCGCGTTCGCGCACGCCGCATGATGCACGCTCACGCCGTTGCCACGCGTCACGAAGCCCACAATCTCGTCACCAGGAACGGGCGCACAACACTTGGAAAGCTTCACCCAGAGGTCGCGCTGACCATCAACGACCACTCCCTGATCAGCGTGCGTGGTACGGCGTGGTTTCGCGAGTGCCCTCGAGGGCACGACCGACTCAACGATGTCATCCTGTGCCCCTTCCGCGCCACCAACCTCAGCAACGAGGCGACCCACAATGTTCTCGGCGCTCACATGGTGTTCACCGATCGCCGTGTAAAGGCCATCAACGGAATCGTAGTTGAGGTCTGCAGCGACGTTCGTGAGCATCTCGTGCGTGAGCATCCGGCGGAGAGGAAGGTTCTGCTTGCGCAACTGGAGAGCAAGCTCGTCACGTCCGCGCTCGAGGGCTTCCTCGCGTCGCTCCTTCGAGAACCACTGGCGGATCTTCGTGCGCGCACGTGTGGAAGCCACAAAGTTAAGCCAATCCTGGCTCGGGCCTGCCCCTTCGGCTTTCGATGTGAACACCTCGACGACGTCGCCAGTGGCGAGCTCTGACTTGAGCGACACGATCTTGCCGTTCACGCGCGCGCTCATCGTGCGGTGCCCGACTTCCGTGTGCACCGCGTAGGCGAAATCTACCGGCGTTGCCCCCTGCGGCAGAGAAACCACGTCGCCCTTCGGGGTGAACACATACACCTCGTTCGAGGCCATCTCGTAACGCAGCGAATCGAGGAATTCATCCGAATCGGTCGTGTCTCTTTGCCAGTCAAGGAGCTGGCGCAACCACGACATATCCCCACCCACGGCCGCATCCTGGGGTGAATCATCGATTTTTTCCCCGCGCGCGGTCGCCGCCTTGTACTTCCAGTGCGCGGCAACGCCGTACTCGGCGCGCCGGTGCATATCCCACGTACGGATCTGAATTTCAACTGGCTTTCCGCCCGGACCGATCACGGTGGTGTGGAGCGACTGATACAGGTTGAACTTTGGAAGCGCGATGTAGTCCTTGAACCGTCCGGGCATGGGGCTCCAGCGCGCATGAAGAATACCGAGCACCGCGTAGCAATCGCGCACCGTATCCACGAGCACGCGGATTCCCACGAGATCGTAGATGTCGCTGAAGGAACGCCCGCGCACAATCATCTTTTGGTACACCGAGTAATAGTGCTTCGGGCGCCCCGTCACGGTGCCCTCGATGTGTGCCGATTTAATGTCTTCCTGAATCGTGCCGATCACGCCTGCGAGGTATTCCTCGCGCGCCGGGGCGTGCTCAGCCACGAGAGCGACCACCTCGTTGTACAGCTTCGGATACAGCACCTGGAAGCTCAGGTTCTCGAGTTCCCACTTGATCGCGTTGAGGCCGAGGCGATGGGCGAGAGGAGCGTAAATCTCGAGTGTTTCCTTCGCCTTGCGTTCGGCGCTCGAGCTCGACACGTACTTCCACGTGCGAGCGTTATGAAGGCGATCGGCGAGCTTGATGAGCAGCACGCGAATATCGCGGCTCATCGCGATGATCATCTTGCGGACGGTTTCGGCCTGGGCGGCCTCGCCGTAACGCACCTTGTCGAGTTTGGTCACGCCATCAACCATGACCGCGATCACTTCACCGAAATCGTCGGTCAGTTCCTCGAGCGTGTAGTCGGTATCTTCGACCGTGTCGTGAAGGAGGGCAGCAGCGAGCACATCGGGCGGGGAGCCCATGCCTGCGAGGATAGTCGCGACCGCAATGGGGTGCGTGATGTAAGGCTCGCCGCTTTTGCGAAACTGCGGGCGGTGCCAGTACTCGGCAACCTCGTAGGCCCGATACACGAGGGCGAGATCGGCGTCAGGATGCAGCTCCCTGATCGCTTCGATGAGCGGCACAAGCAGAGGGTCATCCTTCGTTCCCCATACGCTACGCGGGCGGGAGTCATCACGATCCGCGTCCATGCCGCTCACCGCCTTCCTCATCGTGGAATCATCCCAGTCTAGACCGTTTTTGCCCACGGCCTGCACCGGGATGCGACTCTTCAGTTCTGAATGCTCCAGACCGTGTGCAAGGGAATATCGCCGAGCTTGTCGCGGCCGCCCAGGCCAAGAAGTTCAATCAGGAAGCTCGCCGCCACAACCTCGGCACCGAGCGACTCCACCAGCTTGATCGTGGCCGCCGCAGTGCCACCAGTTGCCAGAAGGTCATCGAGCACGAGCACGCGAGAGCCCTTCGGCACGGCATTCTCAGCGATTTCGATCGTTGCACTGCCGTACTCAAGGTCGTACGTCAGCGACGTGGGCTTACCGGGCAGCTTTCCGGCCTTGCGAACAGGCACGAAGCCGCGATCCATCTCGTACGCGAGCGGGGCCCCGAAGACGAATCCGCGAGCTTCGGTACCGACGATCAGATCCACGTCGCCCGGAACGGTGCTCGCCCAATACTTGATGACGCTCTTCATCGCTTTCGGGTCGCGCAGCAGCGGGGTGATGTCGCGAAACAGCACACCGGGCTGTGGGAAGTCCTGATAGAGCCCGATGTGGGTGCGCTCGATCTCGGCGATTTCGGGGGGAACTGGAGTGGTGGTCATGCCGTGGCAACGTCCTTTTCATGTGTGCGCTCAACACGCGCGGTGTGGTTTTTGATGGCTTTCTCGCCCTTGCGCAAGTCCACAAGGAAACTGGGCGCGAGAAAGATGGAGGAATAGGTACCGGCGATGATGCCCACGAAGAGGGCGAGCGAAATGTCCTTGAGAGTGCCGGCACCCAAAATAAATGCGCCGATCACGAGGATCGACCCGACGGGAAGGAGCGCCACAACCGAGGTGTTGATCGAGCGCACGAGGGTTTGGTTGGTAGCGCGGTTCACTAGCGATGCAAAAGTCGCATCCGCCCGCTCCAGGAAGCCCTCGGTATTCTCACGCACCTTGTCGAACACCACCACGGTGTCGTAAAGCGAGTAGCCCAGCACCGTGAGGAAACCGATCACGGTCGCTGGTGTGACCTCGAAGCCGATCGCACCGTAGGCCACAACCGTGAACAGGAGGTCGTGCATCAGTGCGGCCATTGCCGCAATCGACGACTTCACGTTGCGGAAGTACAGCGCCATCACGATGGTCACGAGGAGCATGAAGATCACGATGCCTTGGATGGCCTTGGCGGTGACATCCCCACCCCAGTTCGGGCCAATGAACGAGCTCGAGACGTCCTCTGCCGGAACGCTATAGGCCTTCGCAAGGTCAGCGCTGAGTGCCTTGGTGGCGTCGGTGGAAAGTTCCTCGGTTTGCACGCGAAGAATGTTGCCGCCCACCTGGGAGATGCGCGGTTCATTCGTGGGAACGTGCTCGCGAACGACGTCACGCGCGAGCGACTGGTCCGGATTTTGCACGTGCGAGACCTGGAATTCGCTCCCGCCCGTAAATTCAATGCCCCAATTGACACCACGCACACCCGTGATGACCGCGAGGATCACAAGGATGGCTGCGGAGGCGAGGTACCACCACTTGCGGCGGGTCACGATGGGAAGCGAACGCTCACCGGAGTGCAGTTCGTTGCCGAACGTGGAAAAGCGCGACATCAGCGATCCTCCTTCGGGGTCGTGGTGGGAGCGGAGGAATCCCCGCTCGCCGCTGCGTGCGAGCCAGAGCGCTCAACTAAGGTGTCCGAAGTGTGCGAATCCTCCGCAGCTTCACGAGCAAGCCGCGCCTTTCGTTCGGCGAGCGTTTCAGTTCCGACGCTTACCGAGCCCTGATCGCCCACTTTTTTCTTGCGGCTCTTCCCACGTTCCTCAGGGCTGCGGAAACGCGCGCGTCCGGCATACGCGGGAACGTCGCGGCCGAGCAGCGCCGGGTCGAGACCCGAGGCCGGGTGCCCCTTGCCGAAGAAATTCGTGCGACCGAGACTCTGAAGAAGAGGGTGGGTGAACAAGAAAACCACGAGAAGGTCGAGGATCGTCGTGAGTCCGAGCGTAAAGGCGAAGCCTCGAACACCGCCAGCACTCACGAGGTAAAGCACCACCGCGGCAATGACGTTGACGGCATCGGAAGCGAGAATCGTGCGCTTCGCGCGATCCCAACCGTGATCAATTGCCGCGACAATTCCGCGGCCATCGCGGATTTCATCACGTACGCGTTCGAAATAGACGATGAACGAGTCGGCGGTGAAGGCGATCGACACAATGAGGCCGGCAACGCCCGCAAGTGACAGGCGGTAGCCGATCTCCGGCATGTTCGACATAAGTGTGATGATCAGATAGGCGAGCACGCCCATGATGGCGAGTGAGGCGGTCGTGACGATCGAAAGCACACGGTATTGGAAGGCCGCGTAGATCACGACGAGAATGAGGCCGATGAGGCCCGCGATGAGACCCGAAGTGAGCTGATCGGAACCGAGGGTCGCCGAGATCTGCTGCTCGGATTGCACCGTGAACTCGAGCGGAAGCGCACCGAATTTCAATTGGCTGGCGAGTTCCTTCGCCTGATCAGCCGTGAAGTTGCCCGTGATCGTGGACTGTGTCGTGGTGACCGCTTGCACTTGCGGAGCGGAAATCACGAGCGAATCGAGAACGATACCGAACTGCTGAGTTGCGCCCTGGCCGCCATAAAGCGCAGAGCTCATTTCCCCGAAGGCCTTGCCTGCGGCGTCATTGAAAGAGAGGTTGACCGCGTAGTACCCGGTGGCCTGCCCCGCTTGGTTGTGATCAGCACCGGCGTTCGCATCCGTGATGGCCTCACCGGAGACGACAACGGGGCCGAGAATGAGCTTCGAGGTACCGCCTGCCCCGCACGCGACGACAGCCTCGTCGTCACGCCCCGAGATCGTGTGATTGTTGAGAGTATCCGGGTCGGTGCAGTCGAGCTTCGCGAACTCTTCTTGGTCGACAGTGTTCAGCCAAGCTTGGCTCCAGGCCTTCTCACCTTCGTAGGTGTTCACGCCCTCGCTCGAAGAAGACGACTTCTCGCCCCCACCGTCCGATGCCGACGCCACATCCTGGGCAACGGGCCCGAGAGACGCCGCGTCCTCCCCCGAGGTGCCGTCGCTTGCACCACCAGCATCCGAAACCCCTGCATTGGGCCCGACCTGGAGGAGAACGGGCCTAAAGCTCATCGTCGCGGTGCGTCGAAGGGCATCGCTTGTCGCCTCGTCAATTTTCCCAGGAACGTTGACGACGATATTCGTGCCGCCCTGGACGGAGATCTCCGTTTCGGCAACGCCCATCGCATTGACGCGTTGGGAAATGATCTGTCGCGCTTGCTCCATCTGCTCGGAGGTGATGGTCTCGCCGTTGTGAGATTTGGCTTGAAGAATGACCTGGGTTCCGCCTTCGAGGTCGAGCGCGAGCTTCGGGGCGGCCTTCCACCCGTTGTTCGCCACGCCGAAGCCGAGGATGCCCCCGAGGACGAGAATCAGGACGGTGAGCGCCGAAAGCGCTATGCGTCGTGCTGGCATGAACGGTCCTTTATGTCACACGAAGGCGACGCGCGAAGCTTCCGCGCGTCGCCCTTTACGGTTCAGTTTTTGGTGTCGTCCGCGAGGAAATCCGAGGACTTTTCCGCATCGCTGCGAAGGTCGGCGTCAGAGACCGACGCTTCGTTGCTGCCAGCGGCCGACTGATCGTTGGCGTTGTCACCGAAGCTCTCGGTGCGCTCAGCGATGGCGTTGCGGTTCCACTTGAGCTGCGAGCCATCCTCGGTTTCGAGAATGACAGTGTCGCCTTCTTCTTCGACGATCATGCCGTAGAACCCGGAGTGCGTGCGCACTTCATCACCGACGCCGAGGGACTTGACGAGCTCCTGATGCTGCTGAACCCTCTTGCGCTGACCGCGCGACATGAGGAACATCGGTACGGCCATCACGACGAGCATGATGATCAACAAAAACATGGGGTTTTGCACGAGGCGAGCCTTCCATCGGGGGTCACAGTCTCTTCCACTCTACCCGCGCATCGCCCTCAATTTCCCATTCAGGTAAAGCGACCGTCCTCACGTCCGGAAACATCGAAGAGCGTAGAGTCATGCGCCGAATCAGGAGCCGGAGCGTCGAGTTCGAGGTGCCGCCACGCGGCCGGCGTGGCGATCCTTCCGCGCGGAGTACGCCCCAGGAGTCCCTCGCGCACGAGGAACGGTTCCACGACGGTCTCGACGGTTTCTGTTTCTTCGCCCACGGCGATCGCGAGGGTCGAGAGACCGACTGGCCCACCCCCGAACTTCGTACAAAGCGCATGAAGCACGGCGCGGTCGAGTCGATCAAGCCCGCGAGGATCGACCTCATAGACCGTGAGCGCCTCGAGAGTGGACTCCATCGTGATCGCTCCGCCGCCACGTACTTGGGCATAGTCGCGCACACGTCTCAAGAGCCGATTGGCGATACGAGGTGTGCCTCGCGAACGAGAAGCAATTTCGTAGGCGCTCTTCGCCTCAATCTCGATCTCCAAACGCGCAGCACTGCGTGCGATCACACGAGACAGTTCCTCGGCAGTGTAGTAGTCAAGGTGCCCCGTGAAACCGAAACGATCGCGAAGAGGCGAGGGCAACATGCCAGCACGCGTCGTTGCCCCGACAGCGGTGAACGGCGGCAATTCGAGTGGAATAGCCGTGGCACCAACGCCTTTCCCCACCACGACATCAACGCGGAAATCTTCCATCGCCATGTAAAGCATCTCTTCGGCAGGACGGGCGAGGCGATGAATCTCGTCGATGAAGAGCACCTCCCCTTCCTCAAGGGACGACAGAATGGCGGCGAGGTCCCCCGCGTGCTGCACTGCCGGACCGGAGGTGATCTTGAGCGGGGAACCAAGCTCGTGGGCAATGATCATCGCGAGAGTCGTTTTACCGAGCCCAGGAGGCCCCGAAAGGAGCATGTGCTCGGGCGGCGTTCCGCGCATCGAAGCGGCGTCGAGAACAAGCGAGAGCTGCTCACGCACCTTCTTTTGACCAACGAAGTCCGCAAGTTCTCTCGGCCTCAGTGCGCCCTCGGCGGCGCGGTCGAGCGCACCGGCCTCGGCACCGATAATCCGCTGGAGGGTCTCGTTCGACTCCTCGCTCTCGCCGCTCACATGTGAATGCTCGATCATGCACGGCCACCTAGATGACGCAGGGCGAGGCGCAACAGCACGCCCGAATCAAGGTTCGCACTCGAGCCCTTCTCTTTCTCCTCGTAACCCGCAAGCACAGATTCGACAGCTTCACGCGCGCCTTTCTCGGGCCAACCAAGGCCTTGGAGCCCCTGCACGACGTCCTTTGCCGCACGTGTCTCAAGAACCGATTCTTGCGCGGGATCTGCTTCCAAAGGTGCAGGCTCCCCGCCCTCTTTGGAACTCGAGGCGAAAGGTGCGACCTTATCTTTCAGTTCGAGCACCATGCGCTGCGCGCCCTTCTTGCCAATGCCCGGGACGGACGTGAGGGTCTTCACATCCTCGTCGAGCACCGCACGCGCAAATCGAGAGGGATCCATGACCGCGAGCACGGCAATGGCGATGCGCGGCCCGATCCCCGAGACGGATTGAATCGTGCGAAAGAGGTCGGTTTCGTCCTTCGTGAGGAAACCGTAGAGGGTCATCGAATCCTCGCGCACCACAAGCTCTGTGTGCACGAGAACCTCTTGCCCCGTGCGGACGGCGGAAAGAGTTTGAGGCGAGGTGTTCACCAAGTAGCCAACACCGCCAACCTCAAGCACGAACGAATCGAGAGCGATGGCGCTCACGGCGCCGCGAAGGGAAGCAATCACGCCCACGATTTTAGAACACGCGTACGACTACAGACGGGAGGTCGACTTCTCCTGGGCGCGTCGAGCCTTCCGCTCGGCTTCAGCCCACTGAGCTTGGGCACTCGTGCGCCGGGCACCGTCGGACCCTAACTTGACCGGGCCAGAACCGCGCCACAGTTGCGTAATGGCGATCGCCACCGCATCCGCGGCATCGGCCGGTTTCGGTAGCGCGTCAAGCCTCAGAATTTTGTGCACCATGTTCTGGATTTGCGCCTTATCCGCGCGTCCGTTGCCCGTGATCGCACGCTTGACTTCTGAGGGGGTGTGCATCTGAACCGGAATCCCCCGCTCGGCGGCGAGCACGATCGCGAGGCCCGACACCTGCGCAGTCCCCATGACCGTCGAGACGTTATTCTGCGAAAACACGCGCTCGATCGCCACCATGTCGGGGGCATACTGCTCGATCACGTGTGTAAGCCCGCGGTAAATCTCGAGGAGACGTAAATCCACCCCCTGGCCCCTGTTCGAGGTAATGACCCCCACGCCCTCGAGGCGCACGGAGCGGGCGGGGCCGCCATCGACAACCCCGAACCCGCACCGGGTGAGACCGGGATCAATACCCAGGACTCGCATCAAAGCCCCCGAGGAGGAACTATTCAGCCGCGAGCTGTGCGGCCACGTCCTCGGGAATGTCGAGGTTCGAGTACACGTTCTGCACGTCGTCGCTATCCTCGAGTGCATCGATAAGGCGAAGCACTTTGTGGGCACCCTCGAGATCAACAGCCGTACGCATGGTCGGTACGAACGACGCTTCCGCACTCTCGTAGTCGACCCCGGCCTCCTGGAGTGCCTTACGGACGTTCACGAAGTCGGTGGCCTCCGAAATAATCTCGAAAACCTCGCCCTCGTCATTGATTTCCTCCGCGCCCGCATCGAGCACGATCTCGAGAAGCTCGTCTTCGGTGTGACCGGCCTTCGCCACGGTCACAACGCCCTTGCGGTGGAAAAGGTAAGACACCGAGCCGGAGTCAGCCATGTTGCCGCCGTTGCGTGTGAACGCCACGCGCACCTCGGACACGGCGCGGTTCTTATTGTCGGTGAGACATTCAACGAGGAGCGCAACGCCGCCGGGTGCATAACCCTCGTACATGAGGGTTTCGTAGTTCACGCCCGCGCCGTCGAGGCCGCCGCCGCGCTTGACCGCTCGATCGATGTTGTCGTTCGGAACGGAGCTCTTCTTTGCCTTCTGGATGGCGTCGTAAAGCGTCGGGTTACCAGCGGGGTCGGGGCCGCCCATGCGCGCCGCAACTTCAATGTTCTTGATGAGCTTCGCGAAGAGCTTGGAACGCTTGGCGTCAATCGCCGCTTTCTTGTGCTTCGTCGTTGCCCATTTAGAGTGACCTGACATCGGTTTCCCTCATTCGTCGTCAATTATCGCTGAACCATTGTACGCGCCGGTACGACGGGAGTCGTCAGTGCAGCTATCACACGGCGCGTTTCGGTGAGTTGCGAAAGCAACAGTGCCTCGGATTCCTTGATTCTCGAGGACGTGTGTCCCGCAACTGCCGCCTGCCTCTGGGCTGCGAGCCGAAGCGCAAGGCTCTGGAACTCCGCCATGGTCCACGTCGCTACAGCGCCAAAACTAGACGCCCACGCCTTCGCACGTCGCCGCCCGCGCAGGCTCACGAGCATATCGACCTCACTCGGAGTGAACCATCCCGCGCGCCCGTATTCCGAAAGCCGCCTTCGGAGCATACGTTTCTCACGCCACCGAAGGAAGACCATGACCAGAACAAACGTGAGGAAAATTGGCACTTCAATCACGGCGTACCAAAAGAGCAACTCTTTGAGGCTCGTCACGCCATTGAGCGCGAGGAGCATCGAGCCGCCATTCCACAGGGCGTGAAGCCCCATGCCAAGACCGAGACCGCCTGCTCCCAAGAAGAAGTAGAGCGGAAGGCTGCGCCTCTGTGCCGCAATGCCAATTCCCAAACCTACGAGCGAGGTAAAGGAGGCGTGTGCGAACGGCGAAAGCAGGCCGCGCATAAAAAATGTTTGCCAGAATACGGTCGAGTTCCCCATCACCTGAGCCTCGGCGAAAGACCGCGCAAAATAGGTGATGTTCTCAGTGAAAGCGAAGCCGGCCGCGATCAGTACCGCGTAGATCACGCCATCGATCGTTCCCGAGATGTACCGCCTGCCGAAGAGGAGCAGCAGTACGAGACCAAACGCCTTCGTTGTTTCCTCCACAACCGGCGCCTGGAATGCCACCGAGAGAAACTCCTGAGCAGTGGCATCCTGAGTTTGGAGCGCGATGATGATCACCACGGCGGTGCCGAAGATGTAGGTGAGCGAGATCGAGCCGATCGCCCCCCATAGAAAGGCGTAGGCCATCGTGAAGCGCGGTTGAGGGGTCGTTCGGTCAAGCCACCACACGGCGAAAAGCACGATGCTAAAGGGCACAAGCGCAGCCGTGAGCGAGACGAGGCTTGTGCCGATCCCAAGCGGCACAATCACTAGCAGGAAAAGAGCTGCTGCGGCAAACGCGAGAACAGCGAAGGCAAGGGTAAAGATGACCCACGTGGCGAACTTTCCGCGCTTCTTTTTTTGCTGCTCTCGCTCGGCAAACGACGGCATGACATGTGCAAGATCCGCGGGGATTTCACGCTCCACGTCGTACCCGTACCCGAGCGCCTTTCCAGTAGTGCTCACGTGCGCTCCTTCGTGCCTTTCTCCCCCGCTGCGGGCCACGCGGCGGCAAACATCTCGCGAGTCTGCGAGAGCAAGAAGGGCAAAGCCTTCGTGCGCCCCACGATCGGGAGGAAGTTCGCGTCACCGAGCCAGCGAGGCACCACGTGCTGGTGCAGATGCGCGGCGATGCCGGCACCGGCAACCTCGCCCTGATTCATTCCAAGGTTGAAGCCCGCGGGCTTCGAGACCGCTCGCACCACGCTCATGGCGGTGCGCGTCAGTTCCGCAATCTCCGTGTATTCTTCCCGCGTTAATTCGGTGTAGTCGCTCACGTGACGATACGGGCACACGAGCAGATGCCCCGAGTTGTAGGGGAACAGGTTGAGGATCACAAACGCGAAGTCGCCTCGGTGAACGATGAGTGCGTCCTCATCGCTCTTGTCCGGCCCCGTGCAAAACGGGCATTCGTCGGTAGCCTCCGCGCTCGAGGGTTTGCCCTCCCCCTGAATGTACGCCACGCGGTGCGGTGTCCACAGGCGTTGGAGGGAGTCGGGGGTCCCGGCGAACGCGTGCGCGTTCTCGAAGGCGTGCCCGACTCCGCCCTCGTGCTCTGTGTTCATCGGGTTCACACCTGAGCCTTTGTGCGAATCGCCTCGAGGATCCGCTCGACGGCGTCATCAACGGGAATACCGTTGTCCTGGCTACCGTCGCGCATCCGGAAGCTCACGGCGCCGGCGTCGCGATCCTCACCGCCCGCGATGAGCATGTACGGCACTTTTTCCTTCGTATGGTTGCGGATTTTCTTTTGCATGCGGTCGTCTGAGGAGTCGACCTCCACACGAACTCCGTGCGCACGGAGCTTTTGGGCGACCTCTTCGAGGTACGGCACGAATTCGCCAGCGACCGGAATGCCAACGACCTGCACGGGCGCAAGCCACACCGGGAACGCACCCGCGTAGTGTTCGGTGAGCACCCCGAAGAAACGCTCGATCGACCCGAAAAGTGCACGGTGAATCATCACGGGGCGCTGACGCGAACCATCGGGAGCCGTGTACTCGAGGTCAAAGCGCTCAGGGAGGTTGAAGTCGAGCTGGATGGTCGACATTTGCCACGTGCGCCCGATCGCATCCTTCGCCTGCACGGAAATCTTCGGACCGTAGAAGGCTGCGCCGCCCGGATCGGGAACAAGGTCGAGGCCCGAGGCGGTCGCTACCTCTTCGAGTGTGCGGGTCGCTTCTTCCCACACGTCGTCGCTGCCCACGAACTTCTCGGGGTTCTTGGTCGAGAGTTCAAGGTAGAAGTCGTCGAGACCGTAATCTTTCAGAAGGTCGAGCACGAAGGTGAGCAGGGTCGTGAGTTCGTCGCGCATCTGCTCGCGCGTGCAATAAATGTGCGCGTCGTCCTGGGTAAAGCCGCGTGCGCGCGTGAGCCCGTGGATCACGCCGCTCTTTTCGTTGCGGTACACGGTGCCGAACTCGAATAGGCGCAGCGGAAGCTCGCGGTAGGAGCGGCCGCGGGAGGCGAACACGAGGTTGTGCATCGGGCAGTTCATGGGCTTGAGGTAGTAGTCCTGGCCCTGCTTCGTGACGTTGCCTTCGGCATCGCGCTCTTCATCGAGGTGCATCGGGGGGTACATTCCGTCGCGATACCAGTCCAGGTGACCGGAGGTCTCGAAAAGCTGCCCTTTGGTCGCGTGCGGCGTGTACACGAAGTCATATCCGGCCTCGACGTGGCGTAGGCGCGAGTAATTTTCCATCTCCATGCGCACCATGGCGCCCTTGGGGTGGAAAACGGCGAGGCCGGAGCCGATTTCATCGGGAAAGCTGAAGAGGTCGAGTTCGCTACCGAGCTTTCGGTGGTCGCGCTTTTGCGCTTCTTCGAGGCGGAACTTGTAAGCCTTCAGGTCGTCTTTTGTGGCCCACGCCGTGCCGTAGATGCGCTGGAGCATGGGGTTCTTTTCGCTACCGCGCCAGTAGGCCGCAGCAGAACGCATGAGGGAGAATCCGTTGCCGATGAGGCGCGTCGAGGGCAGGTGCGGCCCGCGGCACAGGTCGGTCCACACTACCTCGCCTTTTTTATTGACGTTGTCGTACATCGTGAGGCCGCCGTCGCCCACTTCGACGCTTGCGCCTTCAGCTGCGGTGTCCGCGTTTGACTTCAGGCCGATGAGCTCGAGCTTGTACGGCTCATTCTTTTCTTCTTCGCGCGCATCGGCATCATCGATATCGCGACGTTGGAAGCGCTGCCCTTCCTTGACGATGCGCTGCATGTCTTTCTCGATCGCCTTGAGGTCTTCGGGCGTGAAGGGCTCGGCAACATCGAAGTCGTAATAGAAGCCGTCGGTGATGAACGGCCCGATGCCGAGCTTGGCGTTTTCGTCACGGCGTTGGACGGCTTGGGCAAGCACGTGCGCACATGAGTGACGCAGGATATTGAGGCCATCGTCGCTCGCGATATCCACACCTTCGACCTCATCGCCGTCGGCAGGCGCAATGTACAGGTCCTTCAGTTCGCCGTTGATGCGCAGGGCGACGATCTCGCGGCGACCCTCGTACAGCGTTTCTCCCGTGGTCCCCTGCTCGATCGTGGTGGGCGAGCCGTCGAGGACGATGGAAAGCTGGGACACGGGTAACTCCTTTAATCTCGGGGGCGAACCGACCTACGCTGCCGGCTCCACCGCACAGTCTAACGAGTACCCACGAAGTGTTTCTGCGCCGGTTTCGCATGCGGGAGGTGTGAAAAGAGAATCAATGACTTGCGAAACGGTGGTCGGGAAGCGAACGATGAAAATATGACCGCTCAGCATGTTTCAACCGCCCTCTCTCCCCGCCCTACCAAGATCGCCATCGTTGGCGCCGGAAGCGTCGGAGCGTCCGTTGCCTACGCTGCGATGCTGCGAGGAAGCGCGCAAACGATCGCCCTTTATGATCTTGCGGCTGAAAAGGCGGAGGCCGAAGCACTCGACATCGCTCACGGTTCGCAGTTCGGCTCGGGGGCCACCGTCATCGGTGGCGGTGACATTACGTGCGTCGCCGGCGCCGATGTCGTCGTCATCACGGCCGGCGCCCGGCAGAAACCGGGGCAGTCTCGCCTTGACCTCGCCGGCATCAACGTCAAGATTCTGCGTTCACTCATGCCGCAACTCCTTGAGCAGGCCCCCGAGGCGATGTTCATGCTCGTGACGAACCCGTGCGACGTGCTCACGGTCGCGGCACAGCAGATTACCGGCCTTGATTCCTCGCGAGTTTTCAGCTCCGGAACCGTGCTCGATTCGAGCCGCCTCAAATTCCTGATCAGCAAGAAGATCGGCGTGAACCCCCGCAGCGTACACGCGCGCATTATCGGCGAGCACGGCGACAGTGAATTCGCGGTCTGGTCAAACGCCAACATCGGCGGGATTCCGCTTCGTGAATGGCGAGGGGCCGACGGCACTCTCGCTTTCACCGAAGCTGACCTTGATGCGGTGCGCGACGAGGTCGCAAACTCGGCCTACGCCATCATCCAGGGGAAAGGCGCCACGAATCTTGCGATCGGCGTTTCCGCCGCGCGTATTTGCGAAGCGATTATCAACGACGAAAAGGCCGTTCTCACCGTTTCCACCGTGCTTGATGACTACCGCGGCGTCAGCGGCGTAGCGATGAGCGTGCCGAGCGTTGTGGGCCGTGGCGGTGTTGAGCGCGTTCTCAACATCCCCCTCGACGAACGTGAAACTCTGCTTTTCCGAGCCTCGGCCGGACAGCTCAGCGCGATTCAGGAGGAGCTCGGCCTCGAGCTCGAATAAGTCACACGAGCCCCAACTGTTCAATCGCCTCGGCGAAGCCGCCTTCGCGCGGGCCGCGCATCACAAATGCGGGATCGGCGATCGCGCGGGAGGCGTCGGATCCTTCAACCGGTACCGGTAGCCCCACCCCTTTGAGCATGCCGATATCGTTCATGCCGTCGCCGAAGCCCACCGCCCGCTCACACGGGATTCCAACGTGCGCGAGCATGCGCTTCACACCGTCGATCTTGTCGATCGCGGCAAGCTGCAACTCACCCGAAGTGTCTTTGTCCTCGCCGATCGAGTAGGGCATGTCGCGCACCTTCGGGCCGATGTGCCGGGCGATCTCGGTGATACTCACGGGGATTTGCCACGCCACGATTTTCGCGAAGGATACCCCCGCAAGGCTTTCACGAAGAACGAAGGCGTCGAGCAGCTCCGACGCTCCCCCACCGAGGGTCCCCACTTCTTTCGCGGGGAGCACCTCTTGAGTTGAGAAGGAGCGCGTGAGTCGCTCGCGAATGTACCGCTCGGCAGTGTGATTCCCGACGGTAGCCTCGGGAGATTCGAGCACGAAGGGAAAATCGCCTGCCTCCTGAAGAACACGCAGCGTGCGCTTCGCGAGATCGTCGGGGAATCGAGAATCCTCGAGAATAAGGTCGCCAAATTTCACGTAGGCGCCAGCGGAACCAATGACGCCATCGAGGGCATCCTCGACGTCGTGCGGAATGAGGGAATGTGGGCGCCCCGTGCAGAGAAAGGCGAGATGCCCGGCCTCGCGGACCCGTTGGAGGGCCTCGACGTGCGCTGCGGGGACGATGCCGTGGTCGGCAAGGGTGCCATCGAAGTCGAGAAAGAGTGCGTGCTGTTCGCTCATGCTGCCACCTTCTCACGTCAAGGAACACGAGAGATGACAAAAGGCGCCCCGCGGGGCGCCTTTATTTGTGGGCGATACTGGACTCGAACCAGCGACCTCTTCCGTGTCAAGGAAACGCGCTAACCAACTGCGCCAATCGCCCGTATGAGACCGTGCGGTCTATTTATGCGTGGTCATAAGCCACACGAGAGGTGGGTACGGGATTCGAACCCGTGTATACGGCTTTGCAGGCCGCTGCCTCGCCTCTCGGCCAACCCACCACGTGGAAACCTGAGATTCCAGAGCGGATGACGGGACTCGAACCCGCGACCCTCACCTTGGCAAGGTGATGCTCTACCAACTGAGCCACATCCGCATTTTTGGCCGATCGCTCGGACCAACGAATAGATACATTACGTCAGGATGGCCCCCGGCGCAAAGCGAAAGGCCCCCTTTTGACCCAGATCACCTCGGAGCCCACCCGCGCCTTCTCCACTAGCGAAAACTCGCGACCCGTAAAGAAGCTCCGGAAACGCCGAGCCTCGATAGTGGGCGACGAGACTTCCTGGAATCCCGCTCCTTTGGGTCGACTCCAATAGAAGAATCCGCACTCCCCCAAGCGCCTGCGAGCCTCACCACAAAAGAGGCCCGCGAGGGCGATCAAAGTTTGGGACCCGGCTTAGGTGGTGTACTGTTGTCTAGTCGCACAGAGCGAAACCGAAAATTTTCGCGACGCTCATGCGGGCGATTGGCGTAGTGGTAGCGCGCTTCCTTCACACGGAAGAGGTCACTGGTTCGATCCCAGTATCGCCCACGCGGATGTGGCTCAGTTGGTAGAGCATCACCTTGCCAAGGTGAGGGTCGCGGGTTCGAGTCCCGTCATCCGCTCCAGTGTCATGAGTCGCGTCATGCTTGACGCATGAGTCGCGACATGCTGGACGGGCCGGCATCCCAGTTGTTTTTGTTCTGGGGTGCCGGTTTTGTTCATTTGGGGTAGAGCGGTGGGTCGCCGTGTTTCCAGTAGGCCTTTTGGTAGTCGCGGGCGGTGTCGATGTAGTGCTCGGTGAGTACTTCTCCGGTTTCAACCAGTGATGTGATGATGTGGTTGTCGGTGATGACCATGAGAATTTTCTTGTGTTTGTAGGCGCGTCCGATGCCGAGGTGGAAAAGTTTGCCGGCGTAGCGCACGCTGACTTTGCCGTTTTTGTCGATTGTGTCGTTTCGGGTTCGCCATTCTTCTTTGGGGTTGTTGTTGGGTGTGGCTTTGACTCCGGTGGTGTATGCCTGCTGTGGGGTGCGTCTGCCCAGGGCGCGGTGGGGCCGGGTGCAGTTGTAGTATTGGCGAAACTCATTGAGGAGTTGTTGCAGCTCATCAATGTTTTGTGCTGGGGGTCGGGCTTTAATCCATTTTTTGAGGGTTTGGTGGAACCGCTCAATTTTTCCTTGGGTTTGAGGGTGGCCTGGCCGGCCGTTTTTCTGTTGGATTTTGTGTGCGACGAGCACTTTTTCGAAAGCGTTTCTCCCACCTTTGCGCCCGGCTAGGCGTGCGGTGAACACCAGTGCGTTGTCCGTAAGCGTGGATGCTGGCGGGTCGTATGTGTGGATTAAGCGTGTGAGTTCGGCGGCGACGGCGGGGCCTGTGAATGCGGCGGCCGCGGTGATTGACAACAGGTATCGCGAGTGGTCATCGAGGAAGTCGAGGACTTCAATGCGTGTGTTGTCGGCAAGGAAGAGGTGGGTGATGTCGGCTTGCCAGCATTCGTTGGGCATTGCGGCCTCGAAGCGGATGTAGGAGCTTCTTGGCTTCTTTTGCGGCTGCGGGGTGATCAGGCCTTCGTTGGTGAGGATGCGACGGATCGTCGAAGTTGACGGGGCACGTTTGCCGGCCTGTTCGAGGTGGTAGGCGATGGTTTCGGGTCCTGCGTCAAGTCCGTGCCGGGTGAGCTGTTTGCGGATATCGATGATTTCGTTGCGCAACGCGTCCGGTACCGCGTGTGGGTGGGTGTGAGGGGCACGTGATTTCGGTGCGATTGCCTCGGCGCCGCCTGCGTCGTAGGCGTTGAGTATCTGGTGGACGCGTTGGCGTGAGATGCCAAAGCGTTTGGCGACGTTGGTGGGTGTGCCGCCTTGGTCTTGAACGGCTCTGACGATGGCGAGGTTGCGGTTGGGACTGTTCATGGTGTCAACCATGTCCCGACTCACCAGTCAAGCGTCACCGACACGAGTGAGGTAACCCTAAGTGTCAACAGTGACGCGACTGACCTGTCAAGGATCACAACGCCTTCCCCAGGCACACCCCGTCAAATATGTCATGACCTCGGACACCGTCATCCGCTCCAGTAGAAAGGCCTCGTGCACGCGCACGAGGCCTTTTCTCATGCTTGTGCACTTCGGTTTTCTGCCAGGCCAGCGGGACACAATAACGGTGCAGACCTGTTCACGTGCAGCTACTCGCTGCCTCAGCGCAAGGAATCTTTCACAGTGCAGATTTGGCCAGGCTCCCCCTATCCGCTCGGTGCGACTTTCGACGGCAGCGGCACGAACTTTGCTCTCTATTCAGAAATCGCCGACAAGGTCGAGCTCTGCCTCATAGGCGATGATCTCTCCGAACGCCGCGTAGAGATGACCGAAGTGGATGCTTTCGTGTGGCACGTGTACCTCCCTGCTGTTCAGCCGGGGCAGCGCTACGGTTTTCGCGTGCACGGGCCCTATGATCCGGCGGCGGGGCATCGATGTGACCCTTCGAAGCTGCTTCTCGACCCCTACGCGCGCGCAATCGCAGGGATGCCCGATACGGATGCGAGCCTCCTGAGCTATGACCTCGAAAACCCCCATGAGCTCAGCAATCTCGATTCGAAAGACCACACGATGCACTCCGTCGTGGTCTCCCCCTACTTCGACTGGGGCAATGATCACCCTCCGGCTCACGAGTACCACGATTCGATCATTTACGAAGCGCACCTCAAGGGGTTCACGGCGACGCATCCGGAAATCCCCGAAAGCATCCGCGGTACCTACGTGGCGATGGGACACCCCGTGGCGATCGACTATCTCACATCCCTCGGCGTCACGGCGGTTGAATTCTTGCCGCTTCACCAGTTCGTTCAGGACGGACATCTCCAGGATCGAGGGCTTCGCAATTACTGGGGCTACAACACGATCGGCTTCTTCGCCCCACACAATGAATACGCCTACGCGGGCGATACGGGCCAACAGGTTCAAGAGTTCAAACAGATGGTGAAAAACCTCCACGCTGCAGGCATCGAGGTCATTCTCGACGTTGTGTACAACCACACGGCCGAGGGCAATCATCTTGGACCCACGCTGTGCTTCCGCGGGATCGACAACGCGAATTACTACCGCCTCGTGGACGAGGATCTCGCGCACTATTACGACACGACCGGCACGGGCAACAGCCTGCGCATGCGCACGCCACACGTCCTTCAGCTCATCATGGATTCGCTCCGGTACTGGATTACCGAGATGCACGTCGATGGTTTCCGGTTCGACTTGGCCTCGACCCTCGCGCGCGAACTCCACGAGGTCGATCGCCTTTCGAGCTTCTTTGACATCATTCAGCAGGATCCGATTATCTCCCAGGTCAAACTCATCGCGGAGCCGTGGGATCTCGGCGAAGGTGGCTACCAGGTCGGTGGGTTCCCTCCCCTGTGGTCTGAGTGGAACGGGAAATATCGCGATGCCATGCGCGATTTCCATCGCGGGGAATCGGGCATGCTCGCGAAGTTCGCGAATCGTTTCGCTGGCTCGAGTGACCTGTATCAACACACGGGGCGCACGCCGATCGCCTCCGTCAACTTCCTTACGGCTCACGACGGTTTTACCCTGCGCGACCTCGTGAGCTACAACGAGCGACATAACGACGACAACGGCGAAGGTGGCAACGACGGCGAATCGAATAACCGTTCGTGGAACTCGGGCGCGGAGGGGCCGACGGATGACGAATCCATCCTCGATCTTCGGCTTCAACGCACAAAAAACATGATGGCAACGCTGCTGCTCAGCCAGGGCGTCCCCATGATCCTTCACGGCGATGAACTCGGCCGCACGCAGATGGGCAACAACAACGTGTATTGCCAGGACAACGAGATCTCATGGATGAACTGGGAGATTAGTCCGCGCCAGCAGGAGATGCTGAACTTCACTCGCATGCTGATCGAGCTTCGCCGCGCCCACCCGATTTTCCGTCGCCGCCGCTTCCTGCTCGGCGAGGTGCGCGATGGCGCGGAGTCGCCCCTGCCTGATGTCGCGTGGCTCGGCGTTGACGGCACCCCGATGACGGACGACGAATGGAACGACCCAGTCGCGAAATGCCTCACGGTCTTTTTCAATGGGAGTGCGATTCCTGAGCCGAATAAGCGTGGCGAGCACATTGTTGATGACTCAGCACTGCTCATGTTTAACGCCTCTGAAACAGACGTGGAATTCACGGTGCCGGGCGAAGAGTACGGCCTCGAATGGGTGGTGACCGCCTCGACCTCGAAGGCACTGAGCCAAGGCGACACGGTCAAGGCCGGCGAAGTACTCACGCGCCCTGCGTTCACCACCCTCGTTCTCGGCCGCGGCCCTCTGACTCCCCCTGGCGAAAATGACGACTCCACGTCTCTCACCAATCCCCTCACTCCGCATACGTCAGTGCTGACTCCCGCAACACCAAGCGAGCCCGAAGGCGGAGACGGCCGCGAGAAGTACTGAGACACGCCTCATCAACGAGAGGGATCGCCCATGCTCGATGCACCTACGAGTACCTACCGTTTACAGATCACCCCCGAGTTCACCTTCCAGGACGCAGAAAAACTCGTGCCGTACCTCGACCGGCTCGGAGTCACTCACGCGTTCATCTCGCCGATCCTCCAGGCTTCACCTGGTTCAATGCACGGTTACGACGTCGTGGATCACTCGCACGTGAGCCTGGAGAACGGCGGTGAGGAAGGGCTGAGGAGGCTCGCGGATGCCTTGCACGAGCGCGGCATGGGCCTCATCGTCGATGTCGTCCCGAATCACATGACGATTCCCACGCCAATCTGGCACAACAGCGCCCTGTGGTCAGTCTTGCGGGAGGGGCAAGAGAGCGTCTACGCCTCGTGGTTCGATATCGACTGGCGAGGCGAACACGGGATCGTGCTGCCCGTTTTGGGCCGCCCCGTGGCAAAGGCGATCCTCGACGAGGAGTTCGAACGAAGTGAGGCGGAGGTGCCGCAACCCGATGGTTCGGTGCGCACCGAGAGCGTCCTTCGCTACTACGATCACGTTTTCCCGCTGGCGAAGGGCACCGAGGACCTTCCCCTCGTGGAATTGCTCGAGGCCCAGCACTATCGCCTCGCGTATTGGCGTATCGGAACCGACGAGTTGAATTACCGCCGTTTCTTTGACGTCGAAACCCTCGCCGCCATTCGGGTCGAGGACCCCTCGGTCTTCGAAAAGACTCACGAGACGCTCATCCGCCTCCAATCCGAAGGCATCATAGACGGCTACCGGATCGATCACCCCGATGGCCTCGCGGATCCCCGCGGGTACCTTCGACGCCTCGAGGGCGCGACCGGTGGCGCTTGGACAGTGATCGAAAAAATTCTCGAGGGCGAAGAGTCGCTCCCCGAGGATTTCCCGGTCGCGGGAACAACGGGCTACGACGCCCTCTGGCGCGTCCAAGGGTTGTTCCACGACCCGGTCGGTGCCACGGAGCTCACGCGCCTGTGGCAGGTTTTCACTTCCGACACCCGTTCGTTCGACCAGATCGTGCGTGAAAGCGCAAAAGAGATCATCGACGGCTCACTGTGGGCTGAGATCTCGCGGCTCGTTCGCCTTGCGAGGCGTATTTGCGATGCGGACATCATGCTGCGGGATACGACCACGCGTCGGCTCGAACAGGCCATTATCGAACTCCTGATGGCGATGGACCGCTACCGTGCCTACATCGTGCCGGGTGAAAAAGCCCCCGCTACCGAACGCGAGGTGCTCGCAGAGGCCGCCGAGCGCGCGGCCCTCGAGATTGGCAATGACGCGGATGACCTCGCTGCGCTCGAGACTGTCACCGCGCTCGCTGCCGGGCAGGGACAGTTCATGCCCGACGGTACTCTCGATCCGCTGCGTGCCGAGTTCGTGACGCGGTTCGCGCAAACGTGCGGACCTGTTCACGCAAAGTCGCTCGAGGACACGGCCTTCTACCGCTACCACCGCTTTCTCGCGGTGAACGAGGTGGGAGCGGATCCGAGGCGCATAGGCGTGGATCCCGAGGCGCTTCATGCCTTCTGCGTGCATATGCTCGAAACATTCCCCGCCTCGATGACGACCCTCTCGACGCACGACACGAAGCGCAGCGAGGACGTGCGCGCGCGGCTATCGGCACTCACCGAGTATCCGTCGGAATGGGCCGTGTACGTGGCGCGCCTGCATTCCGCAAGCACTCACCACCGCGGTCCTCTCGTGGACCCCCACATCGAACTTTTCGTGTGGCAGACCCTCGCAGCGATGACAGAGCTTCCCGGTTCGAGGCTCGCTCCCCTCACGAATGAGCGCCTCACGGGCTATCTCGAGAAGGCGATGCGCGAGGCGAAGGTGCATACGGCATGGGTCGATGGCAACGAGGAATACGAGCGCGAGGTGCTCGACTTCGCGCGGTGGGCTCTCGACAGCACGCAGGTGCGCGCGATCCTCGACGAGTGGACGTCGCTCACGTTCGACTCGCAGCGCACGGCCATCCTCGGCCAGAAACTCATCCAGCTCACCATGCCCGGCGTTCCCGATGTGTACCAAGGCAACGAGACTCTCGATCTGAGCCTCGTGGATCCCGATAACCGCCGTCTGGCGAACCACGATGCGCACGCTAGTCGGCTCGACGCCCTTCTTGCCGGTGAGGCGCTAGACGGCATCGCCGATGAGAAGCTCCTGCTCGTGCACCGGGCCCTCAAGGCCCGGCGCGATCGACGCGAAGCTTTCATAGGTCCCGATGCCACCTACCTGCCGCTCCCCACGTCGTCCGCCCACGCGGTCGCGTTTGCCCGTGCCCGCGCAGGCGGCCCTGCCGAGGTCGTGACCATCGCCACCCGCCTTCCGCATGTGCTCGACACGCGCGCTCAGGGCTGGCGGGGTGCACGGATCGTGATCGACGAGGGGCGCTACACGAACGTTCTCACGGGCGAGCGGATCGAAGGCGGAACGCTCGAGCTCGACGCGCTGCTCGCCGACTGGCCCATCGCGCTCCTCGTGCGCGAGGATGTCGATGGCCTGGAGGAGGATGGAAGATGAGAGACTATTCGCGCTTCGAGGTTTGGGCGCCGAACGCCCGCGAGGTCGCCCTTGCGCTCGAGCCGCGCACTGGCACACATCGCCGTGAGATCGCGATGGAACGCGGCGATGGCGACTGGTGGCACGCTCCCGGTCTCGCGGCACAGCCCGGTGACCGCTACGGCTTCCTCCTTAACGGTTCGACATCACCGCTGCCCGACCCGCGCTCGCTTTCACAACCGGAGGGCGTACACGGCCTGAGCGAGGTTTTCGACCCGCGATCTTTGAGCTTCAAGGCTCCATGGAAGGGGATGGACGTTCGCGGGAAGGTCATCTACGAGCTGCACATCGGTACGTTCGGCGCAGATCGTACAGCCGGGACCGCGGGCACATTCGACTCCGCGATCGCACGCCTCGACCACCTCAGTGCGCTCGGCGTCAATGCGGTCGAGATTATGCCCATCGCAGCGTTTCCCGGTGAACGCGGCTGGGGGTACGACGGCGTTGGTCTTTACGCCACGCACGAGGCCTACGGCGGCCCCGCGGCCTTGGCGCGTTTTGTCGACGCTGCGCACGAGCGCGGCCTCGCCGTCATTCTCGATGTCGTGTACAACCACCTCGGTCCCGACGGCAACTACCTCGGACACTTCGGCCCATACTTCACAGATACTCATTCCACGCCGTGGGGTCCCGCGGTCAATCTCGACGCCGATGGTTCAAGCGAGGTGCGCGCGTTTATCCTCGCGAATGCGCGCCAGTGGCTGCGTGATTTCCACCTCGACGGGCTTCGACTTGATGCCGTACACGCACTTCGCGATGACTCTCCCACGCATATTCTTGCTGAGCTCTCCAGGGCCGTAGAGTGCATGAGTACCGAGGCGGGTCGCCCGCTTTCGCTCATCGCCGAGTCTGACCTCAATGATCCCGCAATGGTCACGCCCGTGGCCGAGGGTGGGTTTGGCATGCATGCTCAATGGGCCGATGACATCCATCACCACTTACATGCGTGGGCGAGCGGGGAGCGCGAGGGCTATTACGTCGACTTCGGAGAAGCGAGGGGCGTCAAGAAAACTCTCGAGCGAATCTTCGAGCACGATGGCTCCTTTTCGACCTTTCGGGGGAAGACCTGGGGCCAGAAGGTTGATCCCGCAAGCGGCGATTACAACGCGCACGCCTTCGTCGCGTTCATCCAAGACCACGATCAGGTGGGCAACCGAGCTGCGGGTGACCGCCTCACGGAGACGATCGGCTTTGGTACCCACGCGGCACTCGCATCGCTCTATCTCCTCGGTGCCACGACACCGATGGTCTTCATGGGCGAAGAGTGGGGCACGAAGGTGCCGTTCGCGTTTTTCAGCGATCATGGCGAAGAAATCGGCCCACTCGTGAGTACGGGTCGAAGGGAAGAGTTTGCACGCATGGGCTGGGGGGACGCGGTTCCCGACCCCCAGGCGCGCACCACCTTTGAGGAGTCTTTCCTCGACTGGAGTGAAACTCAAAGCGGTGCGCACGCGGCGCTCCTCGAGTTCTACCGCACTCTCCTTACCCTTCGGCGCGAGCGCAACGATTTCCAGTGCGGCGATTTCGCCTCGATCGAGGTGGAGGCGCTCACCGAGGGGGCCATCCTCATGCATCGGGGCCGTTACAGCATTCTTGCCTCCCGCGGAGACGCCCCCGTGACGTGGCAGTCGCCCTCTCCCGTGCGGAAACTGGCCTCGTTCGGTGGGGCACACCTCGAGGGAGAGAGCCTCACGCTCGAGGGGGCGGGGGCACTCGTGTGCGAAAGGTCCGACGCTTGATGGCGACACACAGTTCCGATACCCCCCACCCTCTCTCCCGCCTCGTGGGAGGTGGGCATCCCGTCGCCGAGTCGATCAGGCTCGACGACGAAGGCGCGCTTCGCCTCGGTGAATTGCTCGCGTTCCCGAGCGACCGCGTTCACGTGCGTTCGATGATGAATCAGAGTCTCGACGGCGCCACCGCTGGCGAGGATGGTTCCTCCAGTTCGCTCTCAAACCCGTGGGATTTCTTCATGCTCACGGTTCTACGGGCCCTTCCCGACATCATCGTGTGCGGCGCGACAACCGTGCGACGCGAAGACTTTCGCCGTCCTTCGGGCCGGAAGGTGCTCCGCGGCGAAGGGCTGCGTCCATGCGGTGCGGAACTTCCCGCGCTCGCGATCCTCACGACGAGCGGTAAGATCCCCCCGCACATTGATGAAACGTGGCCGACACTCCTCGTGTGCCCGTCCGGGAATGGCTCCCGGGTGGCGCGCGAAAGTGGTTTTTCGAGTGACGCCATCATCGAAGCCGACGGAGCCCGCGCGATCGTCGAGGCCCTCGCTGAGCGAGGGTTTCGAGGCATTCAGGTTGAGGGCGGTCCTTTCGTCAATGGAATGTTTTTTGATGATGGGGCGTTTGATGAACTTGTATGGACACGCTCGGCGATCACCGTGGGAGGCGAGGCGGCGCGGGCAAGCGTCGGAAAATTGCACCGACTCACGTGGCACCTCACGGATCTCTTCCACAGCCCCGGAGCGTGCATCGAACGCTACGTCCCCACGACGCTCAAGGAGAACCGATGAACTCACCGCTTGGTGAAGGCCACTACCGCTTTGCCCTTTCGCGCGACGAATGGCGCGAGCGTTTGAATGCTGACGAATATCACGTACTGCGTGAGGGCGGAACGGAGCGACCGTTCACAGGCGAATACGAGGAAGTGCGGGCGGCGGGAACCTACGCGTGCCGCGCGTGCGGTGCAGAGCTTTTCCGCGCGAGCGAACAGTTCAACGCCCACTGCGGTTGGCCCGCGTTCTGGGCACCTTCCGAAAGCGACCGCGTGGAATTGCGTGAGGATCGCAGCCTCGGCATGGTTCGCACCGAAGTGCGCTGTGCCTCATGTGGATCGCACCTCGGGCACGTTTTCAGGGGGGAAGGGTTCCCCACGCCCACCAACGAGCGCTACTGCATCAATTCCATCTGCCTCGTTCACAGCGACGATGCGGAGGCTTCGACCGAGTAACTCAGCCGAGTAACGCGGTCGCGGCGCGCCTCCCCCGCCATCACGACACGGGGCGATAGGTTTGCAGCCGTGGCCATTCATCACTTTCCTCAGGAGCGCGAAGAATTCGTGAGCGCGATCGACGCGCTCACTGCCGCTCCCCTCCGCCACGAGGTTCAGTGGGAAGAAATCCCCGCGCCTTCTCGCCTGGCTCCTTTTTCATGGGCGGCCGAGGCCGACGTCGTCATGCACGACACCGACCTCGCGAGCGGAAAGTTCATCGTGCTCTACGATCCGAACGGCAAGGATGACTGGAAGGGCCGGGCCAGGGTCGTGACCCTTATCCAAGCCCAACTGGAGCACGAATTCGCCCTCGAATCGATGCTCGGCGATGTCGCGTGGAGCTGGGTCACCGAGTCGCTTGAACTTGCGGGCGCCGAGGCACACGAACTCGGATGCACCGTGACGCGCGTCGTGTCGCAAAGTTACGGGGCGCTCGCGGCACGGCCCACGACTGTGGACGTCGAGATGCGTGCCTCGTGGACACCGGACTCGCTCGCCCTCGGGCCTCACTTTGGCGCGTGGTCCGCGATTCTGTGCGCTGCCGGTGGTCTCCCACCGCAGCCGCTATCCGTAAGCCCCCTTCACCCCTCGCACCGTGCGAGGGCTCCTCACCTTTCTGCCGCGAAGGACCGCTAAAGGATCCATGACTGACGCGAACGCTCAGGCGACGGAAACAGCATCCGCGCCTCTCATTAAGAAGCCCGCGGGAGGAACTCCAGCTCTCGTGGCGACCATCCAGGGCATCCTCGAGTGGTGCGCGCGCGTTGAAAGCGGCGAGGACCTTGCGATCGATGTCGAACGTGCCTCGAGTTACCGGTATTCCGCGAAGGCCTACCTCGTGCAGATCAAAACCGAGGCAGCCGGAATTTTGCTGCTCGATCCGCTCGCGTGCCAACTCCCGGGAACTTTCACGGACATCATGAACTCTCACCCGTGGATTCTGCACGCCTCTCGACAAGACCTTCCCTCACTCTCGATGCTCGGGCTGACACCACCCGCGCTTTTCGACACCGAGGTCGCCGCCAGGCTTGTGGGACTGCCCAAGGTGAATCTTGGCGCCCTCACCGAAGAGCTGCTCGGTGTGCGGCTCGCCAAGGAGCATTCGAGCGCGAATTGGTCGAAGAGGCCGCTTCCGGAATCATGGCTCGACTATGCCGCACTCGATGTGGAATACCTCGCCGAGCTCAAGGCTGCTCTCACGCGGCGGCTCGACGAGAGCGGTAAAACCGCGTGGGCTCAAGAGGAATTTGCGTTCGAAGCAACATTTGCGCACCCCGACACACCCGACGAGCCGTGGCGTAGCCTGCACGGGCTCGGTACTCTCAAAAGCCCGCTTCAGCTTGCGGTCGCACGTGCGATGTGGGAGCGACGCGATTCGATTGCCCGTCATGCCGATATCGCGCCGTTCATGGTGCTTCGCGATAAACCACTTGTGGCCATGGCGAAGGCCTCGAGCAAAGGCCGCGAGGCATTCGACAAGGCGGCACCGAAAAATCTCAAGCATCGCGAGCAGTGGTGGCGATGCGTACGTGAAGCACGCGAACTTCCTCGCGTGCACCTCCCCTCAACGCGAGCCGCGGGCCCCTACCCCAATCACCGGTCGTGGTCGAAGCGTTTCCCAGAGGTTCTCGGCGCCTACAAGAAGGTTCGTGAGGGGCTTCTTGCGCGCGCCGATGAACTACATATGCCGGTCGAGAATCTCATTTCTCCCGGCCATGTGCGCCACTGGGTGTGGAGTCACTTCAACGCCGAGGCGGAACACCGTATACCTCACGCGAGCCCCGAACAGATCGAGCGCGAACTCGAGGCCGTAGGCGCGCGGCCGTGGCAGGCTGCACAAGCGACACCCGCGATCATCGAATCGCTGCGCGATTACACACCTCCGAGCACCTAGATCGCGACGTCCTCGCCTTTCCGCACGCGTGACGTGTAGGCGAGGGTTGCGATGAGAAGTGCACTGTTGTGGAGCCGGCCCGAAAGCGCCGCACTTTCAAGATCGTCAAGTGGCACGGTGCGCGTGAGAATCTCCGCCTCCTCGTCGACGCGCGCGAAATCGATGCTCGAGGCCTTCGTGCACCCGTGCGCCACGTACACGCGAATTTTCTCGTTTGAGCCTCCAGCGCTCGGGTAATAGTCGAGCAAGTGGCGCGCGCTCTGCGCTGTGTACCCGGTTTCTTCCTCGAGCTCACGCAACGCTGCCGCGGCGGGATCTTCACCCTCCTTGTCGAGGAGGCCCGCGGGAAGCTCCCACATGTGAGCACCGGCGGGGTGTCGGTATTGCCTGATCACAATCGCTTCGCCCTCGACCGTGAAGGCGAGAATCGCCACGGCACCCGTGTGCGAAACGTAGTCGCGAGAAAAACGCACGCCCGGAGCGAAATCGACGCTATCGCGAGCGACGTTCCACACGAGCCCTTCGTACACGGTTCGACTCTCGGCAACGGGCCGTGGGCAGAATTCGTCGGCAAGCGTGTCCTCGTGAATAGTCATGCACTATCGCTCCTCGTCGCGTGTGTCGGGAAAAAGCGCGCCCTCGAGCTGCGCTAATAAATCACCCTCGGTGGGAAGTTGCTTCGCGCGTCTTCGCGAGGCTTCACGCATCTGTTCAAGACGCGCGCGGGAACCGGGCACGGTGGGAAGCACGGCTATGAGTTGCTCGGCGATCTCTCGCGCCTTCCCCGGCGCGGCCAAAGGGATCTCCTCACCCGTCACCCACCGGGTACCGCCCGCGTCCGTGGCGATAACCGCGGCGCCCTCGCTGATGGCTTCCTGGAGCGCGACGGGCTGACCTTCCCAGAGACTCGTCTGCACAACGACATCGGCCTTGCGCATGAGCGCGCGTGGATCTTCTACCCGGCCGAGAAGCTCTATGGGGAGCTTCTCGGCGGCAATTCGTGAGGAGAGGTTTTGGCGTTCGGGCCCCTCCCCCGCGATCCTCACGCGAAGCGCGCCGGGGTAGCGTTCCTCCACGATCCTCGCAGCCTCGCACAGGCACGCAAGGTCTTTTTGAGGCGCGAGGCGCGCAACACACAGGACCTCAAGAACATCGCTCTGGCCTGGCCCCCGTTCACCGTCGAGCGCCGCGCCAGGTGCCGGGATGACTGCGCGCTCAACCCTGCGTGCTCCGCGGGCACGCGCGGCAACCGCGAGGTCCGGCGACACCGCGAGTATGAGAGCACTCTTTCGCGACGCGAAGGTGAAGAGCGCCCGCCCAATGAGTGCAGCAAAGCCCGAACGTGGCATGCGGTTATGGAGCGTCGTGACAAGGCGCACACGCGCGCGAAGCTTTGGCGTGAGCGCGAGGGCCGCGATCGCTCCCGCTCGCGCACCGTGCGCATGAACCGTGAGCAGCTCCCCGTCGGCGCCTTCCACCTCCTCCCGGACGATCTCCCGCAGCGCCCGACCTGCACCCCATGCTTGACGCGGCGACGCCCCGGACGCGATTGCGAGAGGCCTGTGGTGGATGCCGGATGCACTGGCGTTAGAGGTGGCCTTGGATACGAGGGCCTCTTCCCCCGCGTCCACAACGCGCACACCCGCATGTGCGAGAAGGAGCGCTTCCTCGCGCACGTGTGCGAGAAGACCGCCTTCTGCACGCGGCCGCACGAGAATCACACGGCGCATGCCGCTACGCTTCCTTCGGGATTTTCACGAGGCGTGAAACGAGTCCAAGCACGGGGGCCGCGAGCGCACGATCGGAGAGCATGAGCACGCCGAGGCACACAGCTGCCCCTGCAACACCGGTGCCGATGCCGAGAATAAGCGTGCCCCACACGCCACGGAACAGTTCGCCCAGCAGCTTCGCAAGCCCGAGCCCAGCAATCGACCCGAGCGCGGAGGCGATGATGGACGCGAGAACCGTCGTGAAAAGTGGCCGCACGTGTTCACGGACCAACACACGTTCGCGAATAAGGTTGAGTGCACCGATCGCGGCAATCCACATTCCTGCGGAAATGCACAGACCAAAAAGAACCCCGGCGGTTGCCGTCGTTCGCGGCGGTGACGTCACAACCGTCACGAGGATCAGCACACCTGCAATTCCCCAGCCGGTTGCGCCGATCGCGAGCGCTTCTCCGGGCCGAAGCGCCGCGTAGAGCACCTTGGTCGTCAGCATCACAATCCCGTAAGCGATGAGTCCCATGGCAAGTGCCGCCGTGACAGCGCCAACCCCGAGGATACCTGAACGATCGACCACGACGAAAAACCGATCGATCGGCATGCCCGCACCCCAGAGCGCCGCACCGCCCACCGCTGCAAAGGCCACGACCGTTTGCACCGAGCGCAGCGTGAGGGCCGAAAATTTCACCCGATCACCAAGGGCACGAAGTTCGGAAAGCTCGGGAAAGACGCTCGTCATCACGGGAACGAGGAGTACCGCATAGGGCAAGAGATACACGGCCTGACCGTACTGGAAAAGCGGAAGGGTTCCCGTGCCGCCCGCACGAACGGCGAGTGCGAGGATCAGTGCCGTCGTGAGCTGCTGGGCGCCGACGGTGGCAAGGCCTGAGCCCGCAAGTCCCAGCGCGCGCGAGCGCACGCCCCGGGGAAGGGCAAGGCGCGGCCTATAGGCGAAACCGAAACGCACCGCCGGAATCAGCACGCACAGTGCCATAGCCACGACACCGAGTGTCGTGCCCCAGCCGAGCGCGGCCTCGGAAACGCTCGAAAGGGTGGCAGGCGAAACGCCCACGGGAATGGTGAGGGCATAGATCCCGTAGGTGCCCATGACGACCACGCTCGAGACGAGAGGTGCAAGAGCAGGCCAAAAGAACTTACGGCGGGCCTGAAGGTAGGCACCGAGCACGATTGTCACGGCATAGAACGGTAGTTGAAGAGCGAAGACCCGCATGAGGCGGGCGCCCAGGTCAATCGCGGGCGTCTGGGCCGCGAGGGCGCCGCTGCCGAGAATCACCTCGGCGAGAACCGGAGCGACAACCCACAGCACCGCAGCGAGCACAAGCGTGAGCAGCACACTCCACGTGAGCAGCGCCGAGACGATCCCTGAGGCACTCTCATGCGAAACGAGGCGACTTCCGCCGTGATGCTCACGAGGCGATTCCTCAAGGACTCCCGCAATAAGCGGAATCACCATGCTCGCAAGCGCGCCACCCGCAGCAACTTCGAACAGGACGCTCGGCACGAGGTTGGCGCTCGCGTACGCGGTTCCGATCTCACCCGCGCCGACGCTTGCGCCGAACACGAGGTAACGCACAAATCCTGCGAGACGCGCGAGGACCGTGATAGCGGCGATAAGACCCGTAGCGCGCACGAGCGAGGAGGTTCGAGAGGGAGCCGTCATGACCTCCCCCATTCGTCAATCGCCGTGAGAACTTCAGAGGAGGCAATGAGGCGCGTGAAACTCACACGCTCACTAAGGAGTGTGAGACTCACGGCCACGCATGCCACCGCCGCGCGAAAACCACGTGAAGAGGAAAGCGCCGCCATCGCCCCCGCATTCGCGCCGAGAACGTTGGCACCGGCATCACCGAGCATGCCACGCGCACCAAAGTCGCGAGGTGCGGCAAGAAGCATCGCCGCCGCATGCGCGGAGGCAAGGCGGGCACGCGCGCGCGAGGAAGTTGCGCCCGAAGGACCTGCAAGGGCAAGAATCGCCCCGAGCGTCGTTGCTTTAAGTGCCCGCGAGGGGCGCAGATCGAAAAGATTTGCGAGGTTAGCGCTCGCGGCAATAAGAACGGTATCGAGACCGCAATCGACCACGGCGAGAGCAGTCGAAGAGCAGGAAGCGTCGGCCCCTCTCTCCCCCCGAGCCCTTGCGCATTTTCGCGCGAGCACGCCGGCTGCCGCGGCAATACCAAGAATCTTCACGTTCCCTGTCGTGAGGCGTCCGTGCGCGAGCGCCCCGACGTGCCCCTTAAGTCCCTTCGGGGGCGCTTCGCCGCCCCGCATGAGGACCGGCTCGAGCACATCGTCGCCAACACCAACCGCACCTACGAGAGCCATCGCTGCTGCTGACTTCGCGCCGAGACTCACGAGAGCACCCGCAGTGAGAGCGCACGCGACTTCGATCCCCTCGGCCAACGTGACATGCTCGCCGCGAAAGTTGCGGCGCGCGAGGTGCGTGAGTAGCGACGCGGGGGCCCTATCGAGAACCTCGGCACATGCGCGCGAGGCCATTGCCGCTGCTCCCGCCCCAAGCATGATCGAGCGCACAGTAGCGTTCATTGCCCACCGCCATCGCTTGCGGGAGCGTCTTCGTTCTCATTCGCCTCGGTGTGCGGCTCCTGCGAATCCTCATCTCCGTTTTCTTCGGCCGTCGTTTTTGACGCCTCACGAATCGCCGCCGCGTCGGGGGTCAGGGTCTCGGCATCGGAAGCTGAGCCGAACGCTCCAGGCATGTCGACTTGGGCCGCGGCAAGCGCAAGCGTCAGCGTCGCGGGACCCGAGGCATACGTGAGCATGTCGATGCTTGCGACTCGGTCGCGAAGATCGCCCGAGCGCACATCCGATACGATCCCTTCCGAACTGCCGCGCGCGGTCGAAGAACCGCCAACGGCCAGCGATACACCTCGCCGGTCGAGAGTCGTCACAAGCGAAAGACGAGCCTTCTGGAGATTATCCGCGCGTTTCGAAGCCGAGTCTGGTGAATCGCTCGTCACCGCAAACAGCGATTCTTCACCCGAGAGCAGAAGCACGGAATCGACAGCGGAAATATCGCCTTCGAGTGTAAGGACACCGCTCGCGCTCAAGACCTTCGCAATCTCTAGACGTGCCGCATCATCAAGGTCCTCGCTCGGTGCGAGGATCCGCGCAACGATCGACGCGAGCATCTCGGAGGTTGAGGCGCCTCTCGGCTTCACGCCAGGCCACGTTTTCGTGATCGTCGCGAGGGCAGATCGGCGCTCGCCCTCCGCCGCCGGATCCCACAGCGCCTGACCAAGCTCAATGCGCGGGCCGCTCTCTCCGCCAGCGGCATCCACAAGGGCGCGCGTGGCCTCGGCTTCCTTCCTGAGCGAGGAGTGATCCGCAATCGTCGCGACCTTCTCGCCGCGCATCGTGTTGGTCACGAGTCCTGCGCCAGACGATTCCACGAAACCCTCGAGATCGTCATTTTCGGCGGTGAGTGCGTCGTTCGACGCCCGCATCTCATCGCGCTCCACTCTCAGCTGTTCGACCTGTGCGGTCAGTGTCTGCCCAACACCGTCGCGGAGGGGACCCGCGCCGAGCACGATACCAATCGCGAGCGCGAGGAACACCGCCACGAGCGAGACAAGATGGTAGCGAAAGTCGATCATGGGATTGGTCCTCCCTGGGTAAACAGAGCGGTGAAAAAGCGCAAGGCATCATCGAGCCTCGCACCAAGAATCTGGATGAGTGCCTGGCCTCCGTCGGTCACCGAAAGGGCGACGGCAAGCGCGAGAAGACCCGCGACAACGAGGAAGACAAGCTGAATGGTCGAGATGCGCTGTCGATACAGGCGCGAGACTCCCTTGGCGTCCACGAGTTTTGATCCCACACGCAAACGCGTGAGGAAGGTCGAACTCATGCCCGCTCGGCCCTTGTCAAGAAATTCCTCGAGAGTCCCGTGGGTGCCCACGGCGACAATCACGTCAGCGCCTCGATCGTCAGCGAGGAGCATCGCGATGTCCTCGCTTGTACCGGAGGCTGGGAACGTCACGGCGTCGTCCGCGAGGCCAAGTTCACGAATGCGCTCCATACCCGGAGCACGGCCGTCGCGGTACGCATGCACAACAATTTCAGCGCCGCTCTTCAACGCGCGATCGGAAACCGAATCCATGTCACCGATGATCATGTCGAGCCGATATCCGGCATCGAGAACGGCGTCAGCGCCACCATCAACACCGATGATGACTGGCCTGTTCTCGCGAATGAACGGCAAGAGGGTCGCGAGGTCCTCACGGTAGTGGTAGCCGCGCACAACGATCAGGACCGGCCGCCCCTGGAAACGCGTGTGCACTTCGGGCGTTCCCACACCGTTAATGAGCAGTTCTCGTTCTCGGAGCATGTACTCCATCGTGTTGGAGGCAAAGGCTTCGAGCTGCTCGCTGAGACCCTCGCGGGCCTTCTCGAGCTTTTCCTCGAGAACCTCTCGTGAGTACAGTTCCGCTTCAAGGCGCTCGCCGGTACTCAGCGAGAGACCACTCTCGTCGATCTCGACGAACCGCCCTTCGCGCACCGTGTCGAACAAATCCTGATCCAGGACGTCAAAAACGGGGATACCGGCGTCGACGAGGATCTTCGGGCCGGCGTTCGGGTAGCGGCCCGAAATCGATGGGGCGGCGTTGAGCACAGCACCCGGATGGCGATCAACGAGCGCTTCGGCGGCGACACGATCAATGTCCTCGTGGTCGATCACCACAATGTCGCCAGGCTCAACGCGTTTCGTCAGATCCTTGGTGCGTGCCCCAACTTTCGCCCGACCAGCGATCGGGAAATCATATTCACTACTCACGCGCCACGGACCCCCGTTGAGGTCGCGAGCAATTCCGCAGCATGCTCGAGTGCAGCATCGCTTTCTGCATCCCCCGCGAGCATCCGAGCGAGCTCCCGTACGCGTGCCTCCCCCTCGAGCGGCTCGATCCGAGAGAGCGTGCGCTCCTCGCCATCCTCGACACGCGTTTCTTTCACGATCCGCACGTGGCAGCCGGCCCACGACGCCACCTGCGGAAGGTGAGTGACGACGATAACCTGGGCACTTTCGGCGAGCCGCGCGAGCCGCTCGCCCACGGCACGAGCCGCACGCCCTCCGATCCCGGCATCGATCTCGTCAAAAACAAAAACCGGATGGACGCCGCCGCGCGACGCCTCGGCAAGCGAAGCAATAGCAACCTCGAGTGCGAGCATCACGCGGGAAAGCTCGCCGCCAGAAGCACCGGTGGCGACCGGCATGAACTCCGCACCGGGGTGCGGTTGCATCGTGAACGTCACCTGGTCACTGCCGCTCGCGGTGCGCGCCGCGGGTTCAACATCAATGCGAAGCGCCGCACCTGGCATCTCGAGCTCCGCGAGCTCGCTTTCAATTTCCCCCGCGAGCCGAGTGGCCGCCTCGCGCCGTTGAGCGCTCAACGCCGATGCCACCTCAGTAAGCTCACCCTCGAGCTCCCTGCGGCGCCTCTCGTACTCCTCGAGCTGCTTCGCTCCGTCCTCGAGCTCATGGAGAGCCTCCAGTGCCTCGCGCGAATGATGCAAAAGCGCACTCACACTCTGCGCCCCTCCCAGACGTGGGCCGAGGTCGCGCACGAGAACGCTGAGTTCGTGCAGGCGCTCCTGCGCTTCCTCGAGTCTTCCCGGCGAAGCCTCCCATCCGTCGCGCACAAGCGAGATCTCGCGTGCGATCTCGCTCGCGTCTTCACGCAGCGCAAGAAGGCGATTGAGGATCTCGGGGGTTCCAGGCGCCGAGCCAAGCGAAGCGGCAGCAGCATCGGCATGGGTCAGCACACTCGAAGTCTCATCGCCGGCAAGGTGCATGAGCGCACCCTCGAGCGCCGCGAGGGTGTCGGCAGCATCGCTCAAGCGCGCAATTTCCTCCCGCAGAGCGTCATCCTCACCTTCGAAAGTGCTCGCCGCCTCGATCGCCTGGAGAATCTCGTTCAACTCACCTTCGCGCCGCTCGCGATCGCGAAGCGCATTCGAGAGGCGCTGGACGTTTTTCTCGAGGGAAACACTTTCAGTGAAAAGGGCACGATGCTGGGCGAGCAAGCGTCGGCCCTCCTCCCCCAGAATCGAATCGAGTGCCGCAAGCTGCGCGGCTGGCTCTCGCAGGCGAAGCTGATCACTCTGCCCGTGAATCGTGATTTCTGCCCCCATGACCTCGCCGAGCGTGCCCACGGGAACCGGAGCTCCGCCAATATGCGCGCGAGAGCGCCCTTCTTTCGTCACGCGGCGCACCACGAGAACTTCGTCGTCTTCCACCTCTGCGCCCAGCTCGTCGAGTCGTGCAAGAACGGGCGCGCCTTTTTCAAGGCCCACGCACCCTGAAACAGTGCTCGACACGCCGGCCCGCCGCGAATCAAGACGGCGCCCCATAAGAAGGCCGAGGCCCGTAATCACCATGGTCTTGCCCGCACCGGTTTCGCCCGTGAGCGCCGTAAAACCGGGCCCAAAATCGATCGTGGCATCGTCGATAACCCCGATGCGGCGAATCGAAAGCGATCGCAGCATTCAGCTCTCCTCCGCGCCCGGCTCGTACCGCGCATCGGGATTGCCACCGCGCCAGCCCTCCACGGGAAGCTTGAACTTCTCCACGAGTCGATCCGCAAACGGGGTCTCCGCAAAACGCGCAAAATGGACGCTGCTTTTCGAAAGGTGAGTCTCGAGACGTGAGCCGGGTGGAAGTTCAACCTGGCGGCGACCGTCGAGCGTTAACAGGGCGGGCGAAGGCGAGTCAGGCGAAATCTCGATCTCCACAACGGAAGAGCGCCCCATCACGAGCGGCCTCGCAAAAAGCGCGTGCGCGGCGAGGGGAACCAGCAGCATCGCGTCGACCTCGGGCCACATCACGGGGCCACCCGCCGAGAACGCATAGGCGGTCGAGCCCGTGGGGCTCGACAAGAGCACCCCGTCACACCCGAACTCCGAAACGGGGCGTCCGTCGATACCCACCACGACGTAGATCATGCGCGCCCGCTCACTCTTTTCAAGGCTCGCTTCGTTGAGAGCCCAATCGGCGTAAAGGAGGGCACCGCTCGCAGCAAAGGCCTTCGTGCGGATCACGCTTCGCGCTTCAAGAACGTAGTCGCGTGCAAGGAGCCTGCGCACGGTCGCACCAAGCTCCGCCACTTCACTCTCCGCGAGGAAGCCCACGTGCCCGAGATTCACGCCGTGCACCGGAATGCTCAGCGGGCGGATCAACTCAAGCGCGCGAAGGATCGTGCCATCGCCGCCAAGGACGATGCACAGTTCAGTTTCTGCCGGCAGTTTCTCTTGGTCGAGAACCTCGAGCTGGCCGGCACTAATCGTCTCGACGAGCGCACGGGCCTCCGGCTCATCGGTGCACGCGGCAATTTCTTCGGCCTGCGCCCGCGTCAAGGTTGGTTTCACGCCAGCAGCGTGGAGGTCTTGCGCAACTCTTCGCGCCGCTTTGAGAGCCACGACGCGGCCCGTGTGAACGTACAGCAAAAAACGCCTCAGGACTCTCCTCCTCCCGGAACGTGCGGCGCGCCCAACTCCTATGAGCCGGCGCAGTCCTCGTGACGACGACCCTCGGCTTCGGCAAGGGCACCCTCGATCATTCCACATTCACCCTCGGCCGCGCGTGTGCCAAGGGGCAATTTTTCGCACAGAAGAAAAAACTCGATATTCCCGTCCTGCCCCCGAAGCGGGCTCGGGTGCACAGCCAGGAGCGAAAGTCCGACGCTTCTGGCGCACTCGACGATGCTCATAAGCGCGTCGCGCCAAGCCCTGGGATCGGTCACGACGCCCGACTTTGGCAGCCGCGCACGCCCCACCTCAAATTGAGGTTTGAGCATGAAAAGGAGAGGAGCACCCGGTTCCACGAGCCCCGCGGCCACCTCAAGAATGTGGGTGAGGGAAATAAACGACACGTCGGTGACCACGAGATCGGGAGTGCCCACTCCGTTCGGCTCTGCCGCGGCGAGCACGGACCTCGTGAGAGAGCGCGCATCAGTACCCTCGAGGTTGGCGAGTCTCTCCTCGCGATCAAGGCGTGCAAGAAGCTGCCCGTGCCCAACATCGACCGCCCACACGTGGCGTGCACCGCGGCGAAGGCAAACGTCGGAAAAACCCCCGGTTGACGCTCCCAGGTCAAGCACCCGGGCCCCCTCAATTCGCGGCGCACATGGGCCGAGCCGCTCGAGCGTTCCCTCTAATTTGAGGGCCGCACGCGAAGCGAACTCTCCTCCCTCGGGTACACCGCGCACCTCAAGCACGTCAGTGGCGCAGACGCTCATCGAGGGCTTTCGGGCAAGGCGGCCATTGACGAGCGCACGCTCTTCCTCAACGATGCGTCGCGCATGCGTGCGCGAGGGTGCGAGGCCGCGAGCGAAAAGAGCGGCATCGAGACGTGGCACGGTGAAAGCGCTAGTCGCCAAACGGCGCGAAGAGTTCGCCCGATACCGCGCGGATCTCGCCTTCGAAGGCGCTTTCGGGGAAACGGGCATTGACGAGCGACACGACGACCTGCGCTGCACGCCAGCTGGAGGCATCTCCTGTCACGATGATGTCGCCTCCCTCAAGACGAGCTGAAGTCCCTCCCAGATGCGCACGCTCACCGTCAATCACGGGGTGCGCGGCGCTCTGCGCAAGGAACGAAAGGTTCGGGCGCACGAACACGGGGCGCTGAATAGCGGGCGCGTGTGCAGCATCAAGCCAGCTTGAGACACCCGTGAGCGTGTGAAAAGTGGGGACATGCGCGCGATTGCCGCCTTCAAGATCGGTATCGAGGCGATCCCCAATCGCGAGCGGGCGCGTCGATCCGGCATTTTCCGCCGCGACCGTAAACATTGCCGGCTCCGGCTTGCCTGCCGCGATGGCCTTCACCCCAGTCGAAAACTCGAGCGCATGCACGAGCGAGCCATTACCGGGGGCAAAACCCTTTTCCGTGGGCAGGGTCGAATCAATATTGGTGGCAACGAAAAACGCACCGCGGCGAATGGCATAGGCCGCCTCCGCGAGATCAGCCCAGCCGACGGTCGGCGCAAAACCCTGGATGACGGCCTTGACATCCTCGCGGTCTTCACGCGTCACGGTATAACCATGCCGCTCGACCTCTTCCACAAGCCCACGGCCGCCCACGACGAGGATGGTGCTGCCCGGCTCAACATGCTTCTTCACAAGGCTCATCGCCACCATCGGCGAGTTCACGACTTCGTTCGCATGGGCCTCGTAGCCGAGCGATGTCAGGTGGTGAACCACCATGTCTGGCGTGCGCGAGGCATTATTTGTGGCGAAGGCGATCGCGAGGCCCTTAGCCCTGGCATGGGCCATCGCCTCTACACCGTGGTCGATCACGCGCGCACCGTTCATGAGCGTCCCGTCCATATCAAACAGGAGCGCATCGAAAAGATCGACGAACGTCGGTTCAGGAAGCTTCACGTCATTCCTCCTCGGAAGGGGAATCTGCATCGGAGGGACCTGAGGTCAGGGCAGATGAGGGAGTCTCGGGAGAAGCGGAGGGCTCGGTTCGCTCGGTCGCCTTTTCGAGGTCCGACGACTGCTGAGCATTCAGGCCTTCAATTTTTGCGGCTTCACGCTCGGCTTCTTCGAAGTCTGCTTCCACGTCGAACACACCGATTTCTTCCTCGGTGCGCTCGATGGCTGCCTCGCGAGGACGCGGGGCGCGCCCAAGGCGTGCATACGCGTCGGTTTCTTCGTTGACGTCGGCATCGGCGGCGAGCGTGACCCACTTTTTGGCCTCGTCGGCCCGACCTGCCGCCTCGAGGAGATCGGCGTAGGCGAGCCACAGCCTGAACTGCCATTTTCCATCGACCTTGGAGCGCAGAGCGGGAATCTCGAGGGTGGCGATCGCCGTATCTAGATCGCCGAGGTCAGCGTAGGCGCCCGCAACCACCATCATGAGTTCAATCGTTTCGGCGTTGGTCAGCTTTGCCGCCTCTTCGGACTGCGCAATGTCGAACGCTTTTTCTGGCCTGCCGAGCCCGCGTTCGCAGTCGGCAACGATCGGCAAAAGATCGACGTTTCCACTCATGCGCATCGCTGCGCGCATTTCGCGCATCGCACCGCGGTAATCTCGGGCCTCATAAAGCAAGGCGCCGTAAAGTTCGCGTACCGAGGCAACGCGCGCTCCGAAACGCGCAGCCCATTTGGCGTGTTCGAGTGCCCGTTCCGGTTCGCTTTCCGTCAGCATCGCGCAGGCTACGAGGTGGCGAGACACTCGCTCCATTTGTTCCTTGGTAAGAGCCCTGAGCGTGCCGCGCAGTTCGGGGGCGAGCTCACTGCCGGTGATGTCCGCGGGAACGAAGGGCTCGCGACCTTCGCGCAAACGCTCCTGGCGATCCGCCTCAAACCCCTCCGCGCTCGACAGACGTTCGCGCTGCTCAAAACGCCTCTGATCACGGTCACGGCGGAAGCCGCGATCTCCGCGACCCGGGCGACCTTCGCGACCCTTGAATTCGCCTCGGCGGCGATCACTCTCACGTCGGGGCTTGCCGTCGCGATTCCACCGGCGCTCACCATCACGACGCGGCCTATCCTCACGACCTCGGCGACGCTCACCATCACGACGCGGCCGATCCTCACGACCCCAGCGCCGTTCACCATCACGATCATCGCGCTTTGTGCGGCGGTCCTTCCATTCACCGTCGCGGCCGGCGCGGGTGTAGCGCGAGCTGCGATCGGATCCGTAGGACCGTCGCTTGCCTTCGCGACCGTTTCCGCCCCGCTGATCGTGTCCACCGCGCACATTCTTACGCCCTTCTCCGCGCCCGGCATCGGAACGCGGCTTACGCGATCCATACTCGCCTTTGGCTCGGGGGCGGTCATCGCGGGCAGGCCGCGAGTTTGATTCAAAGCTTTCGTTGTCGGACAATCCGCAACTCCTCACAGGGGGCGCGCCATGGCACGATCGTGCAGCACGCGGGGAACTCTCATCGTTGGCGGTCCCGCGCAAGCGCGGTACACAACGTAGTTCTACGCTAATAGACGCGAGCGTTCCGAGGCCTCCGTAGGCACCGTTTTCCGGCCAAGTTCACACTGTGAAGCGTCCTGGGTTTGGTTCCGCTTCTTTTACGGCCCTGTGTTGATGGGCTCGGTGAGATAGTACTCGGTTTCTACTTCTTGTGGGGTGGCGTAGCCCAATGCTTCGTGAAGACGTTTGGTGTT